>CP099652.1:4800000-6000000 GCA_024123955.1 Oxalobacteraceae bacterium OTU3CINTB1 | reverse complement strand
GGCAAACCCGCCCGCTCGATCGCCGCCCCCAACTGGTCCATCAACCTCGGTGCACACGGCGCCGCCGCCGCATCGACGATCCGCTGCAAACTGAATTCCACCTGCCTCCGCGCGCAAATCTGCGCGATGCCATCCAATACATCCTTGACGGCCGCCTGCCTAACCGCGTCGTCGGCCGCGCGGATGTCCAGCGACAATTTGCACGCCCCAGGCACCACGTTGACCGAACCACCCGGCACCTGCAACTGCCCAACGGTTCCAACCAACGCCACACCTTGCCCGCAACGCCGCTCCACCAGCAGCACGATCTCCGCCGCCGCTGCGGCAGCGTCCTTACGCATCGTCATCGGCGTGGTGCCGGCGTGGCTGGCCAATCCGGTCAGCTCGACGAGGTAACGCGAGCTGCCGGCGATGGCCGTCACCACGCCCAGCGCCAGATCCCGTCCCAGCAGCACCGGCCCCTGCTCGATATGCACTTCGACAAAGCCAAGCAACTGCGCCGGATCGCGCGCGATCGCGGGAATGCGCGACACGTCATGGCCGGCCGCCAGCAGCGCGTCGCGCATCGCGATGCCGTCGGCGTCGGTCTGGTCCAGCAGCGACAGATCGAAACGACCGGTCACCGCGTTACTGCCCAGGAAAGTGCTCTTGAAACGCACCCCTTCCTCCTCGGCGAAACCGACGATCTCGAAGTGGTAAGGCAGCTTCTCGCCGCGCTGGTGCAGATGGCGCACGATGGCGATCGGCAGAAGGATGCCGAGCCGGCCATCGTATTTGCCGCCATTGCGCACCGTGTCGTAGTGCGAGCCGGTCATCAGCGTTTTGGCGCCCGGAACGTCGGAGCGGTACACGCCGACCACATTGCCGACGTTGTCGATATGCGCCTCCATGCCGGCTTCGCGCATCCATTCCGCCAGTTGCGCGGCGGTGCGGCGATGCGCCGGCGTCATATAGGCGCAAGTCAGGTCGAAGTCCGCGTCGCCCCCGTTGTCCGCGTCGCTCCAGGCGCCGATGATCTCGGACCACTGCATGATCGCCGGGCCGAAGTCCAGGGTCACTCCCAGCAGGTCGTTCAGGCGGATCTCGGCGATGCGCTTGATCTGCCGCAGGCACTCGGCGATTTCGTCGGCGCGCTGGTTCTTCAAACGGCGCGTGAAGGTGGCGATGATGTGGCGCCGCGTCAGCCCCTGTCCGTCCGGTCCTTTGACCGCCAGGATGAACGGGAAGCCGAATTTGGCGTTGTAGTCGGCGTTGAGCCGGTGCAGCGTGGCGAATTCCTCGGCGCTGCACAGGTGCAGCCCGGACCTGGCCTGTTCGCTGGTCGATTCGGCGGTCAGCTGGCCGGCGACTGCGGCTTTGCCGGCCAGTTCCGGGTGTTCGCGGATCAAACCCAGTTGCTCGTCCAGGGTGGCGGCGCTGACCACGTCCTGTAACGCCAGCTTCAGCGCGGTGGCGTTGGCGAAGGGACGTTGCGCCGCCGCCCGCTGCGGTATCCAGGGCGAGTGCTCATAGATGCCGCGCAGGTGCTCGACGAAGGTAGCGACGTCGCAGCTGTTTAAATCGGAGAGTGTGGTCATGGCGTGGTATCCGGTATCGAACCCTTATCATAACCGCGTCGGCGCTCGCGCGATATACGCGGTATGCCGTAAGATGTATATCGTACGGCGTACTTCGCGTGGCTTACTTCTGGATCAGCGCCTTGGCGGCGGCGGCTACCTGCTCGCGCAGCCATTTGTGCTCGGGCGCCTGGTGCACGCGTTCGTGCCACAGCTGGTAGAAGCGCATCGCCGGGAACTTGACCGGCACCGTATAGGTTTTCAGCGCCATCTGTTTTTCGTAGTAGCGGACGAACTGGCGGCCGGTGGTCAGCACCAGGTCTGTCTGGGTCAGCATGTAGGGGATCAGGCCGAAGTAGGCCGATTCGACGACAACGTTGCGCTGCAAATCCTGGCGTTCCAGATAGTCGTCGATGACGCCGTGGTATCCGGGCAGGATCTGGGTCGGCGCCACGTGAGGCAGGGCCAGGTACTCGTTGAGCGTCATGGCGTCGCTGGCGGTGCGCAGCGCGTACGGGCAGTCGGCGCGCATCACGCAGATGATCGGGTCTTCGAACAGCTTGGACATGTGCAGGTGCTCGGGCGGCTCGTCCCAGTTGGCGATGACCAGGTCCATGTCGCCGTCGGAGAGCAGGCGCACGTAGTCGACACCAGGCCCCAGGCTGTGGATTTTCACGCGGCTGTTGGGCGAACCGCGTCGCAGCAGCGCCACCAGGTTGGGCAGGAACTGGCTGTCCAGGTAATCCGGCGCGGCGATGTGGAAGGTGCGCGCCTCCTCCTGCGGGACGAAGGGCGACTTCTTGAGGAACAGGTTTTCGGTTTCGTCGAGAATGCGCTTGGCCGGGATCAGCAGGCTTTCGCCGTGCTGGGTGGGCACCATGCCGCGCGCGCCGCGCACCAGCAGCGGATCTCCGGTCAGCTCGCGCAGCTTGCGCAGCGAGGCCGAGATCGAGGGCTGCGGCTGATTCAGTTTGAGGGCGACGCGGGAGACGTTTTTTTCCACCAGCAGCAGGTAGAGGATGCGGATCAGGTGGAGGTCCAGGTGTTGCGGCAGGGCGGCCATGAACTATAAGCGCTTGAATTGAAGGTTTATACGAAAATCGATATGTTTAATATACTCTAATCTTCATGTGGCCGGTATCAAATCCGTTTATCTTCTGTAACTTAGCCACATCCTCGACCGGAAAGAATCCATGGAATTATTCGCCTATCTGATCCCGTACGGCCTTGAGTGGCTGAACCTGATCGTCCGCTGGCTGCACGTCATCACCGGCATCGCCTGGATCGGCGCCTCGTTCTACTTCGTCTGGCTGGATAACTCGATCCGTCCGCCCGCGCCGGGTTCCGAGCTGGCGAAGAAGGGCGTCTCGGGCGAACTGTGGGCGGTGCACGGCGGCGGCTTCTATAACCCGCAAAAATACCTGGTCGCCCCGGCGGAGCTGCCGAAGGAACTGCACTGGTTCAAATGGGAAGCCTATTCGACCTGGCTGTCCGGTATCGCGCTGCTGACCATCGCCTACTACTTCAACGCCCAGGCGATGATGATCGATAAATCCGTGGCGGACATCAGCAGCCTGCAGGCGATCGGCATCGGCGTCGGCACCCTGGTCGTCGGCTGGACGGTGTACGACCTGCTGTGCCGCTCCCCGCTGGGCAAGCATGACCTGTGGTTCGGCATCGTGGTATTTGTGCTGATCGTGGCGGCGGCCTATGGGTTGACGCATGTGCTGAGCGGGCGTGCCGCCTACATCCACGTCGGCGCGCTGATCGGCACCATCATGGTCGGCAATGTGCTGATGCTGATCATCCCGGGCCAGCGCAAGATGGTCGAGGCCATGTCGGCCGGCCGCATGCCCGATCCTGTCCATGGTCAGAAGGCCAAGCAGCGCAGCGTCCACAATAACTACTTCACGTTGCCGGTGCTGTTCATCATGATCAGTAACCATTACGCGATGACTTATCGTCACGAGCATGCGTGGCTGGTGCTGGCGTTTATCATGGCGGCTGGCGTCTTCATTCGCCACTTCTTCAATCTGCGCCACAAGGGCCGCGTCGAGTGGCGCTATCCGGTGATCGGCGTCGCGCTGCTGGTGGCAGTGGCCGTGGCGATCGCTCCGGCCCGTCCGGTGGCGGTGGCGCCGGCGGCCGATCCGGCGGCGGAATTCGCCAAAGTGAAGGCCATCATCGCGCACCGCTGCGCCTCGTGCCATGCCGAACGGCCGACGCAACCCGGCTTCGCGGCGGCGCCTTTGGGGGTGATGCTTGAGAACGACGCCGAAATCCATCAGAATGCCGAGAAAATCTACAAGCAGACGGTCCAGCTCAAAGCCATGCCGTTGGCGAACCTGACCCAAATGACCGATGCGGAACGGGCGCAAATCGCCGCCTGGTACGAAGCCGGCGCAAAATAAAGGAAGCGACTATGAACGGCACCAAGGAGCAACTGGCCAAATGGATCGATGACCACTTCGACGAGGAGGTCGGCGTTTTGCAGCAGTTATTGCGCGTGCCGACCGATACGCCGCCCGGCAACAACGCGCCGCACGCGGACATGGTGGCTGATCTGGTCAAGGCCTATGGCTGGAGCGCCGAGAAGCACGCGGTGCCGCAACAGGTGGTGCGCGACTACGGCATGGAGACGATCACCAACCTGATCGTCCGCCGGCCGTACCAGGCGGGCGGTCCGACGGTGGCGCTGAACGCGCACGGCGACGTGGTCCCGCCGGGCGACAACTGGACCTATCCGCCCTACGGCGGCGTGGTGGAAAACGGCTATATCTACGGGCGCGCGGCCGCCGTCTCCAAGTGCGACTTCGCCACCTACATCTTCGCCACCCGCGCGCTGGAAGCGCTGGGCGTACCGCTCAAGGGTGGCCTGGAACTGCATTTCACCTACGACGAGGAATTCGGCGGCCTGCTCGGCCCTGGATGGCTGCTGGAGCAAAAGCTGACCAAGCCCGATTACGTCATCGCGGCGGGCTTCAGCTACAACATCGTCACCGCGCACAACGCCTGCCTGCAACTGGAGATCACGGTCAACGGCAAATCCGGCCACGGTGCGATGCCGGAAACGGGCCACGACGCGCTGCAGGCGGCGACGAAAATCCTGAATGCCATCTACGACCAGCTGCCGGAGCTAAAGAAGATCAAGTCCAAGATCGCCGGTATCGACTCGCCGACGATGCTGGTGGGCCGCATCGACGGCGGCACCAACACCAACGTCGTACCGGGCAAGGTGGTGCTGAAGATGGACCGTCGCATGATTCCGGAAGAGGAGCCGGCGGAGGTCGAGGCGCAGGTGCGCGCGATGATCGAAAACGCGGTGCGCGGCATTCCCGGCATCAGCCTGGAAGTCAAGCGCCTGCTGCTGTCACACGCGCTGCGCGAGCAGCCGGGAACCGAAAAGCTGGTCGCCAGCCTGCAGCAAAACGCCCAAACCTATATCGGGGAGCTGATTCCGGCGCAAGGCACGCCGCTGTACGCGGACGCGCGCCTGTACGGCGAACACGGTATCCCGGCGGTGCTGTACGGCGCCGGACCGCGCACGGTTCCCGAATCGAACGCCAAGAAGGCGGACGAGCGCCTCAACCTCGAAGACCTGCGCAAAGCCACCAAGGTGGTCGCCGCAACCCTGCTCGATTTCCTTGGCTAAACTCCGGGGTCAGGTCCACCAATGCTACACGGCCGCGACGGTAGTTGGCCTTAGCGCCCAGGTCGTGTAGAAATGGTGGACCTGACCCCGGAGCTGGGGTGTGGTGTAGCGCACGGCAGGTGCAATCAAGATTGCCGTATGATATGGAAATTATTGTCCATACGGCTAGCCTGTGCTGCGATACGAGTTAATCAGTTGCCATGACTGCGGGGTGCTGCACCAGTACCGCCCCGTGCGGCCGCGCGAAAAGGCGCGCTGCGTGCGCTGCGGCTCCGTTCTCTATCGCGGCATCCATTCGGACCCCAACCGCATGGCCGCCATCACCCTCGGCGCCATCGTCACCTTCCTGATCGCGCAGTTTTTCCCCATCGTCGAACTGCAAATCGGCGGCTATAGCACCAGCGCGACTTTGCTCGGTTCCATCCGCGTGCTTTGGCATGAGCAAATGCAGCTGGTGGCGGCGGTGGTGTTCCTGTTTACAATGCTGCTGCCGGCAGTGGAGCTGGGGGCGCTTTTCTATGTGACGATGGCGCTGCGTGCCCGCCGCCGTCCTCCCGGCTTCGACCATCTGCTGCGCGCCATCGGCGCGGCCCGGCGCTGGGGCATGACCGAGGTGCTGATGATCGGTATCCTGATCACCATCGTCAAGATGACCAGCCTCGCGCAGGTTTTGCTGCAACCGGGCCTGTTCGCCTTTGGCGCGCTGACGTTGATGCTGGCCATCGTGGTCTCCTTCGATCCCAAGCACCTTTGGAATATCGGCGAGCATTTGCCGGGTCCCGGCGGCCCGCGCGCGTCGCAACGTCAATTCCATTACAAGGCGGCGCCCGGCGGCGCCCACCTCGAGGCCTGTCACAGCTGCGGCCTGGTGGCGTCGGTGCCGCGCAAGGCGCGCCATCAGCGCTGCGAGCGTTGCGGCGCGGCGCTGCACCGGCGCCGTCCCGACAGCGTCGGTCGCACGTGGGCTTTTCTGCTGGCGGCCACGATTCTGTACATCCCCGCCATGCTGCTGCCGGTGATGTACACCGACTCGCTGTTCGGCAAAGAAGACGATACGATCATCAGCGGCGTCATGCTGTTCTGGAACAGCGGCTCGCAGGCGCTGGCGATCATAATTTTCATCGCCAGTATCGTGGTGCCGGTGCTGAAATTGGCCGCGCTGTCGCTGCTGGCGCTGACGGCGCAGACCCGCTCGCGCTGGCGCCCGCAGCAACGCACGGTGCTGTACCGGATCGTGGAATTCGTCGGCCGCTGGTCGATGCTCGATATTTTCGTCATCACGCTGACGGTGGCGCTGGTGCGCTTCCAGACGCTGGCGGTGATCACCGCCGGACCCGGCGCGCTGGCGTTTTGCGCGGTGGTGGTGCTGACGATGTTGGCGTCGATGCAGTTCGACCCGCGCCTGATATGGGATGCAACCGATTCAAATGGAGAAAAACATGCCTGAAAACGAAGGCGGCCAGCCGCCGCTGCACGAGCCCCATGTGGAGAAGGCCAGCAGCTGGCTGCCTTCGCTGGTATGGCTGATTCCCTTGCTGGCGGCGTTGATCGGCGCCGGCCTGGTGGTCAAGTCCTTCATCGACCGGGGACCCACCGTGACGGTGAGCTTCCGCAGCGGTGACGGTCTGGAGCCCGGCAAGACCAAGGTCAAGTTCAAGGATGTGGACATCGGCCTGGTGAAGTCGATTTCGCTGGCGCCCGATCTGACCAAGGTGCTGGTCACCATCGACATGAGCAAGGAGGCGTCGCGCTTTACCGCCATCGATACCCGTTACTGGGTGGTGCGCCCGCGCATTGGCGCCAGCGGCGTGTCAGGACTCAATACCCTGCTGTCAGGGTCCTACATCGGCGTCGACGCCGGCAAATCGGAGGAGACCAAGAGTGAATTCACCGGCCTTGAACAGGCGCCGCAAGTGGCGTTCGACGAGAAGGGCAGCTATTTCACGCTGCACGGCGAGACCCTCGGTTCGATCGACGTCGGCTCGCCGATCTTCTATCGCCGCATCCCGGTCGGGCAGGTCGCGGCCTACGATCTGGAGGCGAAGGGGCGCGGCATCAACATGAAGGTGTTCGTCAAGTCGCCCTACGACCAGTACGTCGGCAAGGGCACGCGCTGGTGGCATGCCAGCGGCGTCGACGTGCGGCTCGATTCGAACGGCTTCAAGGTCAACACGCAGTCGCTGGCGGCCTTGCTGGTCGGCGGCATCGCCTTCGAGAGCATGAACGGGCAAAAGCCCGCCGCCGCCGCGCCGACCGGCAGCGAATTCCTGCTGGCGGCCGACCAGGCCAGCGCGCTGCGCGAGCCCGATGGCGCGCCGATCACCACGGTGCTGTACTTCGACCAGTCGCTGCGCGGCCTGTCGCAGGGCGCCACGGTGGACTTCCGCGGCATTGTGCTGGGCGAGGTGCGGTCGGTGGGCGTGGAGTTCGATCCGGTCAAGAAGTCGTTCCGCATGCCGGTGACGGTGGATATGTACCCGGCCCGCCTGGGGCGCGCCTTCCAGAAGTCCGTCGACGAGGATCAGCGCAATAGCGCCGGCTCGCAGGTGCTGGAGCGGATGGTGGCGCGCGGCTTGCGCGGCCAGCTACGCACCGGCAATCTGCTGACCGGCCAGTTGTACGTGGCGCTGGACTTCTTCCCGAACGCAGCGCCGGTCAAGCTGGATATGAGCAAGGAGACGGTGGAATTGCCGACGGTCCCGAACAGCCTGGACGAACTGCAAACGCAGCTCGCCAGCGTCGCGCGCAAGCTCGATAAGGTGCCGTTCGACGAGATCGGCGTCAATCTGCGCGATACGCTGAAGAGCGCCAACGTGCTGCTCAAGCAGCTCGATGCGCAGGTGGTGCCGGAGATGAAGGATACCCTGGGCGCGGCGCGCAAGACCTTCAGCACCGCCGACCAGATATTGCAAAAGGACTCGCCGGTGCAGTCCGATTTGCGCGAGGCCTTGCAGCAGCTGACGCAGACGATGCAATCGCTGAACGCCTTGTCGGACTATCTGGAACGCCATCCGGAATCGCTGTTGCGCGGCAAAGGCAGCAAGCAGGATAAACTGGGAGAGAAGAAATGACGCAGATGATCAATCGATGCACCCGCCTGACTCGGTCGGCCCTGGCGATATCGGCGGCGGCGCTGGCGCTGGCGTTGGCCGGCTGCGCCAGCACGCCGCCCGAGCATTTCTACAGTCTCAGTAACGGCATGGGCGTGACGCAGAAGGCTGACACGCCGTCCGCCGGCTACTACATCGAAGTGCCGGCGGTGACGGTGCCGCAGCAGGTCGCGCGCAACCAGATGGTGGTCACGACGGGCGCCGGCAGCATCGATCTGCTGGAGTACGACCGCTGGGCTTCGCCGCCGGCCGCGGAGATCGGCCAGGCGCTATCGCTTGCGATTTCCGGCGAGCTGGGTACCATCGACGTGTTCCGTACGCCCTCGCCGGACGGCACGCCGGTCTACCGCATCAGCACCAACGTGCAGCGCTTCGAATCGGCGCCCGGCAAGTACGCGCTGATCGACGCGGTGTGGAGCGTACGGCTGGTGGGCGGCACCAAGGTGCTCACCTGCCGCAGCGTCGCCAACGAGGACGTCGGCCCGGGCAACGATGCGCTGGTGGCGGGCCATCGCCGCGCCGTCGTGCGCATCGGTGCCGATATCTCCAAGGCCGTGCGCGCGCTCGCCGCCGGCGGCAACGCGGGCTGCTGACAGCACTCTTGAACTAGGACTCCAAGAATATATGGGACAAATTTACCTGGTGCGCAGCGGACAAGCGTCCTTCGGCAGCGCCAACTACGATCAGCTGTCGGACATGGGCTACGAGCAGGCGCGCCTGCTGGGAAAGTGGTTCGCCAAAAGCGCGCAGCCGTTCCACCGGATGATCACCGGCGGCATGGCGCGGCACCACCAGACCGCCGACGCCTGCATGGCGCAGCTCACCAAGCCGCAGGTGGAGGGCGCCGACTGCCTGACCGACGCGGGCTTCGCCGAATTCGATCATCATGAGGTGATGCTGCGGCATTGTCCGGAATTCGCCGATCCCGCCGCCTTCCAGCAATTGCTGTCCCGTTCAGCCGACCCGCAGCGGGCGGCGGAGCAGTTGTTCCGGGGTGCCATGCAACGCTGGATGACGGGGTGGCACGACGACCAATACGTCGAAGCCTGGCCGGATTTCCGCCGCCGCGTGGTGTCCGCGCTGGAGCGGCTCGATACGCCGGACAGCAAGCGGACCACCATCGTTTTCACCTCCAGCGGCGTGATCGCCACGGTGATCCAGCATGTGCTGGGGTTTCAGGATTTTCAGGTGATGGAGATGACGTGGAAGGTGGCCAATTGCGCCGTCACCCGGCTGCTGCACCGTCCGGGCGAATTCGGTCTGAGTTATCTGAACAATTATTCGCACCTTGAGCAACCCGGGCGGCCCGACGCCGTGACGTACCGCTAAATCACGATCGTATCGTCTGATGTTGACTGTATGAGCATACAGTATAATTAAGTATGCCTACCCCCGCAGATCCACCTTCACAGCAAGGATTTATCCTGACCCGCCATTGGCGCGACGCGCCCAATGGGACGGAGATCGAGTTTTGGCTGGCGACCGACGACGGCCCCAGGAAAATCCGCCTGACGATGCAGACCTCGGTGGCCTTCGCCGAGGCGCGGGAGCGCTCGGCCATCGAGGCGCTGCTGGACAAGTCGGATGGCATCGAGCTGCGCGAGCTAAAGCTCAAGACCTTCGAGCAGGAGCCGGTCCTCGGCGTCTACTCGTCCCGCTACAAACAACTGACGGCGCTGGAGCGCACGCTGCGCGACCACGGCATCAAGATGTACGAGGCCGATATCCGCCCGCCCGAGCGCTATCTGATGGAGCGCTTTATCACGGCCGGCGTGCAGGTGGAGGGCGGCCGCGTCGACGGTGCCACCATCCGCGATTGCAAACTCAAACCCGCTCCCGACTACCGCCCCAAGCTCAAGATGGTATCGCTCGATATCGAAACCAGTGCCTACGAGGACCTGTATTCGATCGCGCTCGAAGGCTGCGGCCAGCGCCAGGTGTACATGCTAGGCGCGCCGCCCGCCGAGGCGCCAGCCGGCATCGACTTCGATCTGGAATACTGCGCCACGCCGCGCCAGCTGATCGAAAGGCTCAACGCCTGGATGGCGCGCCACGACCCCGATGTGCTGGTGGGCTGGAACGTGGTGCAGTTCGACCTGCGCGTGCTGCAGAAGAACGCCGACAAGCACAAGATCGCGCTGACCCTGGGCCGCGAGGGCAAGACCATCGAATGGCGCGAGCATCCCGGCAAGCAGGGATACATGTTCGCGCCGGTGGTCGGCCGCGTCGTCCTCGATGGCATCGACGCGCTCAAGGCGGCGTCGTGGATGTTCCCCTCGTTTAGCCTGGAGAATGTGTCGCAGGCGATGCTGGGCGAGGGCAAGGACATCGGCGACGTCTACGACAAGATGGCGGAAATCGAACGCCGCTTCCAGGAAGACAAGCCGGCACTGGCCCATTACAACCTGAAGGACTGCGAACTGGTCACGCGCATCTTCGACAAAGCCAATCTGCTGGCCTTCATGATCGAGCGCGCGACGGTGACCGGTTTGCAGGCCGATCATCTGGGCGGCTCGATCGCCGCCTTCGGCCACCACTATTTGCCGCGCATGCACCGCGAAGGCTATGTGGCGCCGAGCGTGGGCGATATCTCCGGCGGCGCGTCGCCGGGCGGTTTCGTCATGGATTCCAAACCTGGCCTGTACGACTCGGTGGTGGTGCTGGACTATAAAAGCCTGTACCCGTCGATCATCCGTACCTTCCTGGTCGATCCGGTCGGCCTGATCGAGGGCGAGATCGCCGAAGATCCGGCGACGATCGTGGAGGGCGTGAACGGCACCGTGTTCTCGCGCGAGAAGCACTGCCTGCCCGAGATCACCACGCAAATCTGGAAGCAGCGCGACGCCGCCAAGCGGGCCAAGAACGAGCCGCTGTCGCAGGCGCTCAAGCTGCTGATGAATTCCTTCTGCGGCGTGCTGGGCGCGACCGAATGCCGTTTCTTCAATCCTCGCCTGGTTTCCTCTGTCACCTTGCGCGGACACCAGATGATGAAACAGACCCGCGAGCTGGTCGAGGCGGAAGGCTACGACGTCATCTACGGCGACACCGATTCGATCTTCATCTGGCTTAAAAAAGAGTACAAGAACGCCGACGCGCTGGACATCGGCCAGCAGCTTGCGAACAAGATCAATGCCTGGTGGCGCAGCATGTTGAAGGATAAGCATGGCCTGGAATGCCATCTCGAGATCGAGTTCGACACGCACTTCCAGAAGTTTTTCATGCCGACGATACGCGGCACGGAAATGGGCAGCAAGAAGCGCTACGCCGGGCTGACGGTCAACGCCAAGGGCGAGGAAGAAGTGATTTACCGCGGCCTCGAAGTGGCGCGCAGCGACTGGACGCCGTTGGCGCAGCAGTTCCAGAAAGGGCTGTTCCTGCGCATCTTCAAGGACGAGCCTTATCAGGACTTCGTGCGCGACTACGCGCGCAAGACGGTGTCGGGTGATTTCGACGAGCTGCTGGTGTACCGCAAGCGACTGCGCCACCGGCTGGACGAGTACAAGGTCAACGTGCCCCCGCAGGTGCGCGCCGCGCGCCTGGCCGATGAATACAACGAGTCGCATCGGCGCCCGCTGCGTTATCAGAACGGCGGCTGGATCAGCTACGTGATGACCACCGGCGGACCCGAGCCGCTTGAGGCGATGCGCTCGAATATCGACTACGACCATTATCTGACCAAGCAGTTGCAGCCGATCGCCGATTCGATCCTGCTGCCGATGAAGGACAGTTTTTCCAGCCTGACCACCTTACAAGCCAGTCTTTTTTAACGGAGCGACCATGAACGATTTCAAGAAACTGCACGACGGTAGCCAGCTGCTGCACCTGCCCAACGCCTGGGATGCTGGCAGTGCGCGCTTGTTCGAGAGCCTCGGCGCGCCGGCCATCGCCACCACCAGCGCCGGTGTGGCATGGGCCGCGGGTTACGCCGATGGCGACAACATGCCGGCCGACGTGGCCATTGCCGTCGCCATCAACATGGCGCGCGTGCTGACGGTGCCGTTGTCGGTCGACCTGGAAAACGGCTACTCGGATGATGCGAACACCGTGGCGCAAAATGTGATGAAGCTGGCCCATGCCGGTGTGGCGGGCATCAATCTGGAGGATGGCCACGGCACGCCGGAGGCGCTGGCCGCGAAGATCGTCGCGATCAAGAAGCTGCTTGCGGCGTCGGGCAAGGAACTCTTCATCAATACCCGTACCGACGTGTATCTGAAAGGGCTGGCGCCGGAAGGGGAGCGTGTGGTGGAGGTGTTGAAGCGCGCCGCGATCTATAAGGCCGCTGGTGCGGATGGTCTGTTCGTGCCGGGTATCTGCAAGGCCGACGAGATCAAGGCCGTCGTTGCACGCGCAGGGCTGCCGGTGAATGTGATGGACTGGCCGGGCGTGCCGTCCGCCGACGAATTGCATCAGCTGGGTGTGTGCCGCTTGAGTGCCGGTTCCGGCATACCGCAGGCCTTGTGGGCCGTTGCCGCCGACATGGCGAAGGGTTTTCTGGCCACCGGCACCGCCGGTCCTTTGATGGACAAGGCGATGCCGTATGGTGAGTTGCAGGCATTATTCATCAAGGCTTAGCGGGTCGCAGGGACCAGCGCCTTCGACCGGTTATCGAAGCTATACGCGCCGGCGCCGAACGCCACCACTTGCAGCAAACCACCGGCCATCGCGAAGTTTTTCAGCAGATGGATCATTTGATTCTGGTCGCCCACCGCGTTGTGGAAGGCCAGGCCGGTGACGATCGAGAACACCGCCAGCCCCGCCGCCACAAGGCGCGTCTTGACACCCAGGACCAGCAGCAGGCCGCCGCCCAGTTCAACGCCGATGGCGATCGCCAGTGCCAGCGGCGCGAACGGGAGGCCGGTCGAAGCGATGTAACCCATCGTCGCGGCGGGCGCGGCCAGCTTGCCGAAGCCGCTCAGGATAAAGATCGCCGCCAGCAGTACGCGGCCGATGACAGGAATGGCGGAGGTGTTTGGATTGATGGTGTTCATGGTAATTCCTTTCGAGGTTTAATTAAGTTTTTACTGCACGGCTTACATTAATTTCGCGGAGCGCAGCTGCGCGCCGATACGTTCAATTTCGTTCTCGCCCTTGGCCAGAGCGGCCTCGCTGGTGTGCACCGAGTAGTAACCGGTCACCAGGTCATACGGGTGCTTCACGGCCGAACCGAGGACGAATTCGGTGGCGCCTTCGGCGACGAAATCAATCGTCTCGTTCCCTTCGGCGAACACCGCGACCTCCTTGCCGATCGTGGTGCGGCCGGTGCGCAGCGCGCCGCTGGCGACCGATGCCCAGGCCACGTCATGGCCGGCGGGCGGCGTGTAGGTCCAGCGCTCGCCATCGGCCAATTTCACATGCAGATAATTGATCGAGGCGCGCGGCCGGATGGCGCTGACGGCGCCACCATAGCTGCCGATGATCACGCGCGCCGGCCCCACGCTTTGCACCTGCTCGGGCGCCAGGTACTGGCTGTGTGCCGGGCCGTTTTCATCTTCGGCCGGCAGTGCGAGCCACAGCTGGAAACCGGTCACGCTGGCGCCGGCCACCGGGCCGCCGTCGTGCCAGACGCCGCCGCCGGCGTTCATCCATTCGACACCGCCGGCCGTCAACTGGCCTTCGCTGCCAGTGGTTTCGCGGTACTGGATGGCGCCGTCCATGACCACCGTGACGGTGGCGATGCCCGAATGCGGGTGCATGCCCATCATGTGGCCGCTCGTCGCTTCCATATGGAACAGGTCGAGGAAGACGAAGGGCTTGATCAGCTGGCCGACATCGCCAGGGCTCACCAGGCGGGTGATGCCGCCGCGGCTGCGGCCGGCGGTGCGGTGAATCAAAGTGCGTTGAGTTGACTGGTTCATGGTACGGCTCCTTGTTTTGTTTGCGGCACATGTCAGTGCATGGGATGAATCATAGATATCGCCGATCCATCTGAGAAGCCTATATAATTAGATGTGTAGTATCCAAGGAGTAGATACATGCTGGACGCCATGTCGCTGGACCAGCTGCGGACCTTTATCGCCGCAGCGGAGGAGGGGAGTTTTTCGGCCGCCGGCCGCAAGCTGCGCCGGGCGCAGTCGGTGGTCAGCACCACCCTTGCCAATCTGGAGCAGCAGGTCGGCTTCCCGCTGTTCGAGCGCACCGGCCGCTATCCGCAATTGACGGAGGCGGGCCGGGCGCTGCTGTCGCAGGCGCGGCAGGCGGTCGACAGCATGGACGCCTTCAAGGCGCGGGCGGACCCTGGCCGAGGGGCTGGAGCCGGAACTGGTGGTGGCGGTGGATGTGATGTTTCCGATCGAGACGCTGACGGCCGCCGTGCAGGCGTTTCATCAAGCCTTTCCCGGCACGCCGCTGCGGCTGTATGTGGAAGCGTTGGGCGCGGTGCTGCAGCCTCTGCTGGACGGCAACTGCCGGGTGGCGGTCATCGGCAGCTTGCCGGACATCCCGGATGGCTGCGCGTCGGAATTCCTGCTCAGCGTGGCGGCCGTCTGCGTGGTCGCACCCGGCCATCCGCTGGCGGCCACCAAGGGGCCGATACCGCGCGCGGTCGCCGCCGAACAAGTGCAACTGGTGCTGACGGACCGCTCCAGCCTGACGGCGGGACGTAACTTCGGAGTGATGTCGTCCAAGACCTGGCGCCTTGGCGACCTGGGCGCCAAGCACGCCTTCCTGCGGGCGGGACTGGGCTGGGGCTATATGCCGCTGCACATGGTGGAGGAGGAGCTGCGCGACGGCAAGCTGGTCGAGATCCGCCTGGAGGGCCAGCCCGCCGTCGGGGCGGGTTTCTCCATGCACGCGCTGCACATGAAGGAGTTCCCGCCCGGCCCCGCCGGCAGATGGTTCGTCAACCAGCTGAAGATCTAGCAGCCCGGCTTTAGAACATGCTGGCCGTCGGCCGCACGATGATCTCGCTCACGTCGACGTCGGCCGGCTGGTCGATGGCGAACTGGATCGCGCGGGCGATCGCCTCCGGCTTGATCGAGACCTGGCGGAAGGCGCGCATTTCCTCGCGCCCGCCGGCGTCGGAGATCGACTCGGCCAGTTCGGACTCCACCACGCCCGGCGACACCACCGTCACGCGGATGTCGCCGCCCACCTCCTGCCGCAGTCCCTCGGAAATCGCCGCCACCGCGAACTTGGTGGCGCAGTAGACGGCCGCCGTCGGGCTCACCGTGTAGGCGCCGATCGACGCCAGGTTGATGATTTGGCCGCTGCGCTGTTTCTGCATCAGCGGCAGGGTGGCCGCGATGCCGTGCAACACGCCGCGAATGTTCACGTCGATCATGCGGTTCCATTCGTCGACCTTGAGCGCCTCCAGCTTCGACAGCGGCATCACGCCGGCGTTGTTAATGATCACATCGACACGGCCGTGGCGGTCGACGGCGGCGTCGACAAAGCGCTGCATGCTTTCCTGATTGGTCACGTCGAGCGCACACACGCTGGCCAAGCCGCCCGCCGAGCCGATCTCGACAGCCAATGCCTCCAGGCGATCGGTGCGGCGCGCGCCCAGCACCACGTGCATTCCCTGGGCCGCCAAATGCCTGGCGGTCGCTTCGCCGATGCCGCTGCTGGCGCCGGTGATGAGGACGACTTTTTTCGATGGGTTATTCATTTTCTGCTCCTTTTGGTTGAGATGCGATGGAGTCAGTATGCGGAAACAGGCACGTCTCGAACATATCGGATCGTCTCTGTACCTTGCCTGATCCTCCAAATTCACCGCGCAGAGCGTTAAGCCAGATTGTAGCGAAATAGAAACATTCTTGAAGATAGTCAGTCAGCGACAAAATGTGTCATTTTCAGTTTTTCCAATCGGACAAATTTGCTCGCCGCGGCAAATATTTCCTCATAGCTAAGTAGATACTTTTAACCGCTTATTGAAACTTTTTGTTACAGTTTCTCTATGGAATGTCACTTATGTTCACAGAAACTTGGTTACATTTCCCTTACAAAATAGTTTCGTGCAAGCTTTGACAGTCGAGGTCGCCAACAACAGAATCGACCTCACACCCACTTAAGAAAACGTTAATTCTGACGTGCTTCCAGCCCGGCGTCCGGCCAACCGTCGGTCACCGGAAAAGTGGGTGTGGTGTTAGCGCTATCTCTCTAACTGTCTGATAAAGGAAGACTCATGACTTTGAATAAAGCAATGATGGCATTGACGTTGTCGCTGGTCGGCGGCCTGGCGATGGCCGCCCCAAGCTCCTCGTTCGTCGATTTCTCCAATGGGGCACAAGGGTGGGAAGGCATGCAGCCGATGGACGGCAACGGCGGTTCCGGCATCAACCCCAACCTGGGGAATGGCGCGCCGGCCTTGCACACCGTGATGGAAAACTTCGGTATCAGCTTCAGTAACAGTACCAACCAGTCCTACCTGGGCGATTACGGCAAACTTGGTAGCGTCACCATCGGCCTCGACGTCATCGCCAACTCGATCCGTTACTTTGGACAGGAAGTCTCGCGCAACATGGTTGTCGAACTGCGCGACTACGGCAACACTCCGCAGGGCATGCCTTACACCAGCGTTTGGTACGACCTGGGCGCCATCGACTACACCAAGGGCTGGCAGCACCTGTCTGTAACTATCGGTGATACGACATCGACCGCTTTGCCGACCGGCTGGGGTGGTTATGGCTCCTCCGACGATGCCGCCGGTCCCGGCCTGCCGCCGGGCCGCAGCTTCGCCGACGTGCTGTCCAGCGTCGACGAGCTGGTCTTCACCACCTACGTTCCCGGCTATATGTACGGTTTCACGGATTATGACGTCGCGGTCGACAACATCTCCGTCAGCGCCGTGCCGGAGCCATCGACCTACGCGATGATGCTCGGCGGGCTGGGCATGATCGGCTGGATGAAGCGCCGCAAGTCGCGCGCGGCCTCGTCGGCGAAAGCGGCTTAAACGCCGGGGTTTAAAACATTGAATCGGAGAGTGGGGCCCCGCTTTCCGATTGCACGATTCTACAAGATGCTTCCCTTCTCAGGCCGGCGTTCCGGAAGTCGTTCGGCTCGGTCGGTTGAAGATGAAATTTTCAGTCATGACATAATCGAGGGATTCTCCACTACCGAAGGGCACGGCGTGAGCAAACTCTTTTCTCCTATCAAGATCGGGCCGCTGGAGCTGGCCAACCGCATCGTCATTGCGCCGATGTGCCAGTATTCGGCCGAGCAGGGCAGCGCCACCGACTGGCATCTGATTCATTTGGGCAATCTGGCGCTGTCCGGCGCCGGCCTGCTGATCCTCGAAGCGACCGCCGTCTCGGCCGAGGCGCGCATTTCGCCGGCCGATCTGGGCTTGTATTCCGACGATAACGAGCAGGCGCTGGCCCGCGTTCTCCAGGCGGTCCGCAGGCACTCGGACATGCCGGTCGGCATGCAGCTCGGGCATGCCGGACGCAAGGCGTCCTGCGCCGCGCCGTGGGACGGCGGCGGGCAAGTGACGGCGGACGCGGGCGGATGGACCACCGAGGCGCCGTCCGCGGTGCCGTACGCGGCCACGGACCGTCCACCCGTGGCGCTGGACGACGCCGGCCTGGCGCGCGTGCGCGAAGCGTTCGCGCAGACCGCGCGCCGCGCCGCCCGCCTGGGCCTGGACATGGTCGAGGTGCACGCCGCCCACGGCTATCTGCTGCACCAGTTCCTGTCGCCGCTGTCGAATCAGCGCACCGATCAATACGGCGGCTCGCTGGAGAACCGCATGCGCTTCCCGCTGGAGGTGTTCGACGCCGTGCGCGCCGCCTTCCCGGCCGATAAGCCGGTCGGCGTGCGCATCTCCGCCACCGACTGGGTCGAGGGCGGATGGGATGTCGAGCAAAGCGTGGCCTTTTCCAAGGCGCTGGCGGCACGCGGCAGCGCCTATGTGCACGTGTCCAGCGGCGGCTTGTCGGCGCAGCAGAAAATCGACGTGGGGCCGGGCTACCAGCTGCCGTTCGCGCAGGAGATCAAGCGCCACGTCGAGGTGCCGGTCATCGGGGTCGGCATGATCACCACGCCGGAACAGGCCGAGACGGCGATCCGCGACGGCAGCGCCGATCTGGTGGCGCTGGCGCGCGGCATCCTTTACGACCCGCGCTGGCCGTGGCACGCGGCCGCCACGCTTGGCGCGCAGGTCAAGGCGCCCAAGCAGTATTGGCGTTCGCAGCCCTCGGCGTACAAAAACCTGTTCGCTACAGGGAAGTGATCTACTCGAAGCCGCCGCCCAAGGCGCGCTTCAGGTAGTCGACGAAGGACTTGATGCGCGACGACAGGGCGGTATTGCGGTAGTAGACCGCGTTGATCGGTTGGCGGACCTCGAAGGTCTGCTGCGCCAACACCTGCTTGAACCGCTTGGTTTTTCGGTCCTCGCGCGTCATGAAGTCGGACAGGCAGACGATGCCCGCGCCCTCGAGCGCCAGCTGCCGCAAGGTCTCGCCGCTCGACGAGCGGATGGTTGGCTCGATGTGGAGCTGCTGTCCGTTGTGGTCCAGCAGCGGCCAGTCGTTCAGCGACTCGGGCTGGTTGAACCCCAGCAGCGCATGGCGCGCCAAGTCGGACACCTTCCTCGGCGTGCCATGCGCCGCCAGATAGTCCGGCGTGGCCAGCACCCGTATCCTGCTGCTGCCGATCGGCGTCGCATGCAAGGTCGAGTTCTTGAGCGCGCCGATGCGGATGGCGACATCCGTGCGCCGCTCCAGCAGATCGATGATGCCTTCGTTGCTGTTGAATTCCAATTCCACCTGCGGATAGCGCTCGCGGTAGCCGCGCACCAGCGGCACCACCACGTGCAGCATGAACGGCGACGCCGCATCCACGCGCAGCAGCCCGGCCGGCGTATCGCGCCGCACCGACATCTGCTCCTCGGTCGCCTCCACCGATGCTACGATCTCGCGCACCCGGTCCAGGTAGGCCGACCCCTCCTCGGTCAGCTCCATGCGCCGCGTGGTCCGCCGCAGCAAGGTGGTTTGCAGCTTTTCCTCCAGCCTGCCGAGCGTGCGGCTGGCGGCGGAGGTGGTCTGGCCCAACTGCTCCGCGGCGGCCGTGATCGACCCATTGTCCACCACGGCCAGGAACAGCTGCATTTCATCGAGTGTCGTTTTCATATTTTACATATTATCAAATATCTTTCACGGATTAGCGGCTTTTTTCAGGAGAATAAAGCGCGCACACTCGGGTCTTCGATTTATCACGCAAGGAGATCCACATGAGTATTCCATCTTTCGGCGTCGGCACTTTCCGCCTGCAGGGCCGGGTTGCCGTCGATTCGGTGCGCAGCGCCCTTGAGGTAGGGTATCGCGCCATCGACACCGCGCAAATCTACGGCAACGAAGCCGATGTCGGGCAAGCGATCGAGGAGTCCGGCGTCGCGCGCGACCAGCTGTTCGTCACCACCAAGATCTGGACCGCGAACTACGCAGCCGACAAACTGATTCCGAGCCTGAAGGACAGTCTCGCCAAGCTGCGCACGGACCATGTCGACCTGACCTTGATCCACTGGCCCGCGCCCGGCAACGGCGTGCCGCTGGCGGAAACGATGCAAGCGCTGGCCGAGGCCAGGGCGCAAGGTCTGACGGGGCAAATCGGCATCTCCAACTTCAACATCGCGCTGACCCGCGAGGCCATCGCGGCGGTGGGAAAGGAGGCGATCGCCACCAACCAGATCGAGTTGAGCCCCTACCTGCAAAGCCGGCAGCTGACCGCTTTCCTCCAGGAGCAGGGCATCCACGTCACCTCGTACATGACGCTCGCTTACGGCAAGGTGCTGAAAGACCCTGTCATCGACGACATCGCGCAACGTCACGGCGCCACGCCGGCGCAGGTCGCGCTGGCGTGGGCGCTGGGCCAGGGCTATTCGGTGATCCCGTCGTCGACCAAGCGGGAGAACCTGGCGAGCAATCTCCTGGCGCGCGATCTGCGCCTGACCGACGACGACCTGGCGCGCATCGCCGCACTGGAACGCAATGGCCGTGAAGTCAGCCCCGATGGCCTGGCGCCAGCCTGGGACTAAGTCGACCGGTTTCGCTCCAAACACCTCTTAAAGGAAACGTCCATGAATGACCTCAAACACATCGCACTCGCCGCCGCCGTCACGCTGGCGGCAAGCGCCGCTACCGCAGCCGACTGGTATCCCTCCGCCTACGGCCCCAAGGACGAAATCGGCGCCGCCAACCTGCTGACGCCGGAAGTGGTGCGCCAGGCCGCGACGCTGGTCAAAACCGGCAAGACCTATCCGCTGGCGGTACCGGTCAGCAAAGACTTGCCGGCCTTCCGCCACCGCAGCTTCAAGCTCTACAACATCCAGCCGGGCGAGCAGGCCGGCTTGACGATGGGACCGAACAAGTTCACCTTCAACGACGAGCTGGCGGTGGCCTGGACCGGCGTCGGCACGCAGCTCAACGGCATTGGCCACATCGGCATCGACAACGTCTACTACAACGGGAACCGCGCGGCGGACTTCGTCACCGTCGAAGGCGTCAAGAAGCTCGGCGTCGAGAAGGTGCCACCGATGGTCACGCGCGGCGTGGTGCTGGACATGACCAAGCACTACGGCAAGGAGATCGTCCCCGGCGGCACCGAGTTCACCGTGGCCGACCTGCAGGCGGTGCTCAAGCGGCAGGGCATCACCTTGCGCAAGGGCGATGTCGTGCTGTTCAACACCGGCTGGCTGGAACTGATCGGCAAGGACAACAAGCAGTTCCTCGAAACGGAACCGGGCATCGGCATGAAGGCGGCGCAGTGGCTGGCCGACCAGGGCATCGTCGCCTTCGGCGGCGATACGTGGGCGTCGGAGGTGTATCCGAACAAGAGCGGAGAAGAGTTCCCCGTCAACCAGTTCATGCTGGCCAAGCGCGGCATCTACAATCTGGAGCTGATCGACAGCCGCGCCCTGGTGCGCGACCAGGCTTGGGAATTCATGTTCGTGCTGGGCCAGCCGCTGTATGTCGGCTCGACGCAGGTCAACGTCAATCCGGTGGCGATCCGCTAAAACCACGAAAAAATGACGCGGCAAAAAAGCGGCAGAAAAAATTTAAAAAAATAGTGGAAAATTCTAAAATTACTTCTATAATCAAAGGGTTGCAGTAAAACTAAAGCGGCAAAAAAAGCGGCAGAAATGTACCATTCGCCACATCAGTTCGAGCCTCTGTTGCTCAGCACTCGCCAACTGGAGGAGGTTGCTCCTCTGGGCGAGCGCGTCGTGATGTCTTCCGTCAGGCTGACATCGGCTGTGCATGAAACGACAAGGGCATCATTGCGCGAGCTCGTCAGGCAAATGAATTCGTTTTACAGCAATCGCATCGAGGGGCAGAGTACCCATCCCGGCAATATCGAAAGAGCCCTGCGAAACGACTTTTCAAATAGGCCTGCGGAGGCGCGCTTGCAGCGCATTGCCATCGCCCACATTGATGCCGAAAAAGAATTGGAAGGACCGGATAAGCACACCCCGGCGTTGACATCGGCATTTCTGATCGATGCCATCGCGCGATATACCAACGGCTGAAAGCGGATGACCGGCTCTCCGACGAAGGCGGGCTGATCATCCCTGGACAGGTCCGCGATCGCGAGGTAACGGTGGGGATGCACGTCGCCCCCACTGCGGCATCGCTGTCGGCGTTTCTAAAGAGGCTGGACGACGTGTACGGATCATCGCGGAGTTGGGACGGTGTTCTGATCAGCGCGGCATGTGCCCATCATCGCGTGGCCTGGGTCCACCCTTTTTTGGACGGAAATGGACGTGCGGCTCGGCTGCAAACGCACTGCGCGCTGTGGGAGCTCTCCGCAGGCCTGTGGTCACCGAGCCGCGGTTTCGCCAGATCGACCAAAGCTTATTACGCAGCGCTGCATAATGCGGACTCTCCACGAATGGGCGCGTTGGATGGGCGCGGAAATCTCAGCGCACTGGGTTTGCTGGAATGGGTGCAGTACTTCCTTGGGATTTGTGAGGACCAGGTTTCGTTCATGGCCAAGATGCTCGCCCTCGACGGAATAAAGCAGCGGATCGAGGCACTGGTCACGCTGCGATCCGCACTGGATAAGCGCATCAGGCGCGAAGCTATCCTTCCGCTCTGTCATGTTTTTGCGCTTGGGCCGGTCTCCCGGGGCGAGTTCGCACAGATGACCGGCCTGGGGGAGCGCAACGCCCGCTCACTGCTCTCGAAGCTACTTTCCGACGGCTTGATCGTCAGCGACTCCCCCTACGGGCCGGTGCGTTTCGGTCTGCCGTTGGACGCGCTCTGCATACTTTTCCCAAACCTTTATCCCGAAGCCGATATGCCTCTGGATTAATCTGCTGCGTCATCCGTATGACCGGACCAAGCTGATTCCGTTCAATAAGCTGGCCAACTTCTTTACGCTTCACCTGAATAGCGGAGTCACCGGCGGCGCTAACACGGCGGATTACGGCGTTCCGCCTAATCCGCCCTACGTGTCGCCGTGGCAGGGCCCTGGTAGCTGAAATAAAGGAGGATCCACGTAGGGCGGATTAGCGCAGCGTAATCCGCCAATGCGTGATCCGTCGTTCACTTAACCCTGGTAGCGCAGCGCGTCGATGACCAGCGTGAAGGCGCGCGATGGATGGCGTCTCGACAGATAGTAGGCGTGCAAACCCGGAAACGGCCGGCACCACTCCTGCATCACGCTGACCAGCCGTCCGTCCCTGATGTATGGCCCGGCGATTTCCGCCGTCACAAACGCCAGGCCGACGCCGCTCACCGCCGCGTTGAGCATTTGATACGCGCTGTTGAAGGTGGCCTGGCCGCCGACCTTTACTTCGATCGGTTTGTCGCCGTCGCACAGCTCCCAGGCGTACACGCCGCCGTTGGACGACAGCCGCAAGGTGATGCAGTTGTGCTGTAACAGCTCCTGCGGCGAGGTGGGTATCGCGCGGCGCTTGAAGTAGTCCGGCGATCCGACGATCGCCATCGGCGCGTCGGCCGTCAGGCGCACGGCGATCATGTCCTGCTCCACCTGGTCGCCCCAGCGCACGCCGATGTCGAATCGCTCTGCCACGATGTCGTGCATCCGGTAGTCGGAGTTGATCTCGATGCGCAGGTCCGGGTATTGCGGCAGCAGGTGGGCCACGCGCGGCCACAGCACGCTGTCGATGATGTGGTCAATCGCGGTGATGCGGATCAGGCCCGCCGGACTGCCACCCAGGTCGCTGATGGCGGCGATCTCCGCCTCGATCTCGGCGAAGCGCGGCGCCACGGTCTCCATCAGCCGTTCGCCGGCCTCGGTCGGGGCGACGCTGCGGGTGGTGCGCGCCAGCAGTTGCACGCCCATGCGCGCCTCCAGCCCGCGCACGATGTGGCTCAGCCCCGACTGCGACATGCCCAGTTTGGCGGCCGCGCGCGTGAAACTGCGCTCGCGCGCCACCTCGAGAAACACAAGAATGTCGTTGATGTTTTCGCGGGCCATGGGGTCGCTTCCGGGTGGGGTGATCTTGCATTCTAGCAGTTGCACGACGTCGGCCGGAGTGGCGCGATTGATGATTTTCCTGCATAAACCCTAGCAAAACCGCATGGCGCGCGGGGCCGTCAATGCCGCTACCATGCCCGATTGGGTTTGGAAGGACAAGAACTATGAACATCGCCAGCAGCTCCCTACCGAAGCAGACTTTCACCGGCCAGCCCGCCTGGAGCGCGGTCGGCGCCATGGCCATGTGCGTGGCGCTGCTGATCGCCTCCGAGTTCATGCCCGTCAGCCTGCTGACGCCCATCGCCAGCGACCTGGGCGCCACGCAAGGCATGGCCGGCCAGGCGATTTCGATCTCCGGCCTGTTCGCGGTGGTGACCAGCCTGCTTATTCCTTCGATCGCCAGCCACTTCGACCGCCGCCACGTGCTCATGGCGCTGACCGGCGTGATGCTCGCCTCGCTGGTGCTGATCGCCTGCGCGCCGAACTTCGCCGTGCTGATGGTGGCGCGCTCCCTGTTGGGCATCACCGTGGGCGGATTCTGGGCGCTGGCCACGGCCACGGTGATGCGCCTGGTTCCAGCCGAGTCAATTCCCAAGGCACTCGGCTTGATGTACACGGGTAACGCCGTCGCGGCGGCGTTCGCCGCGCCCATCGGCAGCTATTTTGGCGCCATCATCGGCTGGCGCGGCACGTTCTGGGCGTTGACGCCGTTCGTCGTCGCCAACCTGGTGTGGCAGTGGATCAGCTTGCCGTCCATGCCGCCGCAGGCCGCCAATCCGGTCCGCAGGGTCCTCGGCCTGCTCAAGCGCCCGAACGTGGCGTTCGGCATGGCCGGGGTGATGCTGTCGTTCGCCGGCGCCTTCGCCACGTTCACCTACCTGCGACCCTTCCTGGAGGCCTACACGGGCGTGACGGTGCCGCAGCTGTCGATGCTGTTGCTCGGTCTGGGCGCGGCCGGTTTTCTCGGCACCTACGCCGCGACGGTGATGCTGGGCAGCCACCTGTATGGCTTGCTGCGCTGGCTGCCGTTGGCGCTGGGCGCCGTCACGCTGGCGCTGCTGGCCGTCGGCCATGTGTTGTGGGCGGTGGGGATCGCGCTGATCGCCTGGGGCGCGCTGAACGCGGCCATTCCGGTGGCGTGGTCGACCTGGCTGAGCAAGGGCATCGCCGACGAGCCGGAGAGCGGCGGCGGCCTGCTGGTCGCGGCGATTCAGCTGGCGATCATGCTCGGCGCCGCGCTTGGCGGCGTGCTGCTGGACCACCTGTCGATCATGGCCACCCTGATCGGCGGCGCCGCGATGCTCGCGGCTTCGTCGATCATTGTCGGCAATGGCGGACGTCTGAAACCACGCGGGAATGCCTGATGCGATCGCACACCCTATTCTTTTCTTCGATAACCATGACTATGGCTCTTATGGCGGGCCGCGCCGCGCATGCCCAAAAAATCAGGATGACCGTGGACGGGCAGGTCGTCGTCGCGACCCTGGTGGACAACCCGACCACACGCGACTTCATCTCCAGGTTGCCGCTGACGCTGACGCTCGGCGACTATGCCAGCACCGAGAAAATCGTCTACCTGGATCGAAAATTATCAACCGCGGGTGCGCCGGCCGGCGCCACGCCGACGGTGGGAACCATCGCCTACTACGCGCCCTGGGGCAACCTGGCCTTCTACTACAAGGATTTCGCCTACTCGCCGGGACTGATCCCGCTGGGACGCATCGATAGCGGCTTGGTCGCGTTCAAGCGCGCGGGCGACCTCAATGTAAGAATCGAGCTGGCCGATTAGCGCCGCCACGTATTTCTCCACGCTTATTCACCTGAACAAAGACAGATCGGAACCCCATGGACAATTCCAGCGAGATCAAGATAACCCGGCGCGAGCTATTGATCGCCGGCGCGATGTCGGCGACGGCGGTGGCCGTGCCCCTGGCGCATGCCCAGGAGCGCGCGGCCACCGATTTCAGTAACGCTCCCTTCATCACAAAGGTGTCGTTGCGCGTCAACGGCAAGCCGCATACGCTGAACCTGGACACGCGCACCACTTTGCTCGACGCGCTGCGCGAGCACTTGCACCTGACCGGCACCAAGAAGGGCTGCGATCACGGTCAGTGCGGCGCCTGCACGGTGATGGTCGATGGCCGCCGCATCAACTCCTGCCTTACCCTGGCGGTGATGCACGAGGGCGCGCAAGTCACCACCATCGAAGGCGTGGGCCAGCAGGACAAGCTGCATCCGATGCAGGCGGCGTTCATCAAGCACGATGGCTACCAGTGCGGCTACTGCACGCCGGGACAAATCTGTTCCGCGATCGCCGTGCTCGACGAAATCAAGCAGGGCATCCCGAGCCATGTCAGCCCGTCGCTGACCGTGCATCCGCTGCTCAGCGCCGACGAGATCCGCGAGCGCATGAGCGGCAACATCTGCCGCTGCGGCGCCTACGCCAACATCCTCGACGCCATCGTCGAAGTGGGAGGTGCGTCATGAAGGTCTTCACCTATCAGCGCGCCGCGACGGCAGTGGAGGCGGCCGTCGCGGCGGCCACCGTGCCGGGCGCCCGCTTCATCGCCGGCGGCACCAATCTGCTCGACCTGATGAAGCTCGAGATCGAAACGCCGGCGCATCTGGTCGACATCAACGGCATCGGCCCCGGCCTCGACAAGATCGAACCGACCGCCGACGGCGGCCTGCGCATCGGCGCGCTGGTGCGCAACACCGAGCTGGCGGCCGACGCGACGGTGCGGCGCGACTACGGCGTGCTCTCGCGCGCGTTGCTGGCGGGGGCTTCGGCGCAGTTGCGCAACAAGGCCACCACCGCCGGCAACCTGCTGCAGCGCACCCGCTGCCCCTATTTTTACGACACCAACCAGGCATGCAACAAACGCCGCCCGGGCAGCGGTTGTTCCGCCATCGGCGGCTTTAGCCGCTCGCACGCCATCATCGGCGCCAGCGACGCCTGCATCGCCACCCACCCGAGCGATATGGCGATCGCCATGCGCCTGCTCGACGCGCAGGTCGAGACGGTGCGGCCGGGCGGCGCTGTGCGCACAATTCCGATCGCCGACTTCCATCGCCTGCCCGGCACCACGCCGCACATCGAAACGGCGCTGCTGCCGGGGGAATTGATCACCGCCGTCACCTTGCCCAAGCCGCTCGGCGGGCAGCACCTGTACCACAAGGTACGCGACCGCGCCTCGTATGCGTTCGCGCTGGTGTCGGTGGCGCTGGTGGTGCAGCGCGACGGCAGCGGACGGGTGGCAGTCGGCGGCGTCGCCCACAAGCCGTGGCGGGTGGAGGAGGCCGACCGCTTGCTGCCGCGCGGCGCCGGCGCGGTGGCCGGGCGCCTGCTGCAAGGCGCGCGCACGACCGAGGAAAACGCCTTCAAGATCCCGTTGGTGCAACGCACGCTCGCCGCCATGCTGGCCGACGCGAAGAAAGGGTAATGCCATGAAATTCGATAAAGCCGCCACCACCAATCCGATCGACCAGCTCAAGGTCGTCGGCCGCCCGCACAACCGCATCGACGGCGCGCTCAAAACCACCGGCGCGGCCACCTACGCGTACGAGCAGCACAAGGCCGCGCCCAACGCCGCCTATGGCTGCGTCGTCGGCGCGGCCATCGCCAAGGGCCGCATCGAATCGATGGACCTGGCCGAGGCGCGCCGCGCGCCCGGCGTGATCGCCATCGTCACCGCCGAATCGGCGGGCAAGCTAGGCAAGGGCAACTTCAATACCGCCAAGCTGCTGGGCGGGCCGGACATCGAGCACTATCACCAGGCCATCGGGCTGGTGGTGGCCGAGAGCTTCGAGCAGGCCCGCTCGGCCGCGCAGCTGGTCAAGGTCAAATACGCCGAAACAAAAGGGAAGTACGATCTGGCCGCCGTCAAGGGTTCC
This sequence comes from Oxalobacteraceae bacterium OTU3CINTB1, assembly GCA_024123955.1. Taxonomy (NCBI): domain Bacteria; kingdom Pseudomonadati; phylum Pseudomonadota; class Betaproteobacteria; order Burkholderiales; family Oxalobacteraceae; species Oxalobacteraceae bacterium OTU3CINTB1. The sequence continues at coordinate 5,972,410 of CP099652.1, read as the reverse complement.
GCCACCTTGACCAAGGACGCACCGCCGGCCATCGGCGATTTCGCCGGCGCCTACGCCGACGCGCCGGTGCGTCTGGACGCCGAATACACCACGCCGGGCAACACGCACGCGATGATGGAACCGTATGCGTCGATCGCGGCGTGGGACGGCGACCAACTGACCGTGTGGACCTCGAACCAGATGATCGACTGGACCCGCACCGACCTGGCCACCACGCTGGGGATCCCGAAGGAGAAGGTGCGCCTGGTGTCGCCGTTTATCGGCGGCGGCTTCGGCGGCAAGTTGTTCCTGCGCGCGGACGCCGTGCTGGCCGCGCTGGGCGCGCGCGCGGCCAAGCGGCCGGTCAAGGTGGCGCTGAGCCGCCCGTTCATCGCCAACAATACCACGCACCGGGCATCGACCATCCAGCGCATCCGCATCGGGGCGACGCGCGACGGCGCCATCACCGCGATCGGCCACGAGACGTGGACCGGCAACCTGCCCGGCGGCAGCCCGGAGGACGCGGTGCAGCAAACCCGCCTGCTGTACGCCGGCGCCAACCGCATGCTCGCCACGCGCCTGGCGCTGCTCGATCTGCCCGAGGCCAACGCCATGCGCGCGCCGGGCGAGGCGCCTGGTCTGATGGCGCTGGAGATCGCGATGGACGAAATGGCCGAGAAGCTGAAAATCGATCCGGTGCGCTTCCGCATCATCAACGACACCAAGGTCGATCCGGAAAAGAAGGACCGCCACTTTTCGCAGCGCAGCTTGATCGAATGCTTGCGCACCGGCGCCGAGCGTTTCGGCTGGAAGAGCCGCCAGGCGCAACCGGGCAAGACGCGCGATGGCCGCTGGCTGGTCGGCATGGGCGTGGCGGCCGCGTTCCGCAACAACCTGTTGTTGAAATCCGGCGCGCGCGTTCGGCTCGACCGAGACGGTCGAGTGACGGTGGAAAGCGACATGACCGACATCGGCACCGGCAGCTACACCATCATCGCGCAGACCGCGGCGGAGATGCTGGGCGTGGGCATGGACAAGGTCAGCGTGCGCCTTGGCGATTCGGCGTTCCCGGTGTCGTCCGGCTCCGGCGGCCAGTTCGGCGCCAACTGCTCGACCTCCGGCGTCTACGCGGCTTGCGTCAAGCTGCGCGAGGCGGTGGTCCAGCGCCTGGACCTGGGCCCCGGCGAGGCGCTGTTCGCCGACGGCCAGGTGCGCGTCGGCGCGCGCTCCGCGCCCTTGGGTCGGGCGGCGGAAAGCGGCGAGATCGTCGCCGAGGACAGCATGGAGTTTGGCGACCTGGATAAGAAATTCCAGCAATCGACGTTCGGCGCCCATTTCGTCGAGGTGGGCGTGGACGCGGCCACCGGCGAGGTACGCGTGCGCCGCATGCTGGCCGTGTGCGCGGCGGGCCGCATCCTCAATCCGAAGACCGCGCGCAGCCAGGTGATCGGCGCGATGACGATGGGTGTGGGTTCGGCGCTGATGGAGGAGTTGGTGGTCGATAAGCGAGCCGGTTTCTTCGTCAACCACGACCTGGCTGGCTACGAGGTGCCGGTACATGCCGACATTCCCAAGCAGGAGGTGATCTTCCTCGACGAGACCGACCCGCTGTCGTCGCCGATGAAGGCCAAGGGCGTCGGCGAGCTCGGTCTGTGCGGCGTCGGCGCGGCGATCGCCAACGCGGTCTACAACGCCACCGGCGTGCGGGTAAGGAATTATCCGGTCACGCTGGACAAGCTTCTGCCAGGCCTGCCTCCCGTATAAACCCCGACGTATTTCAACGTCATTCCCCGATCGCGTGTTTTAGCTGGCGCTCGAAATCGGCCGGATCGAAGTAGTCGCGCCAAACGGTGATCTCGCCGTTTTCGACCGTCACCGTGCCCATGACCGGCAAGGTGATGGCGCCGCCGTTCTTGTGGCGGAAGATGTCGATCCGCTCGTTGAGGACGACGTTGTCGGTCGCCGCGATATGCCGCACCTGCCAGTCGACCCGGAAGTCGGTGCCGATGCCGAAGCCGCGATGGAAGGCTTCGACGCCGGCGCGGCCGACGATGTCGGGGAACGGCACATTGTCGTACAGGACGTCCTCGGACAACATCGCCAGCGCCGCGTCGATGCGGTTGGCGCTCCAGTGCGCAAAGAAGGTTTCGGCGATCTGCACCGGGCCGTTGGTTTGGTTGGTGTTCATGTTCTTCTCCTTAGGCGATCTGGCCGCCGTCGACGTTCAGGGTCGCGCCGGTGATGTAGCTGGCGTCCGGGCCAGCCAGGAACGCGACGGCGGCGGCGATTTCTTCCGGCCGGCCATAGCGGCCCAGTGCGGCCATGGTTTTCAGCGTCTCGGCGAAGGCGCCGCTATCCGGATTCATTTCGGTGTCGATGGCGCCTGGCTGGATCACGTTGACGGTGATCTGGCGCGCACCGAGGTCGCGCGCCCAGCCCCGGGTGTAGGCCGCCACCGCCGCCTTCGAGGCGACATAGTCCGCCACGCCTGGGAAGGCGATGCGATCGGCCCCGGTGGTGCCGATCGAGACCACCCGGCCGCCGTCGGCCATCAAGGGCGCGGCGGCGCGCACGGCGGCGGTGACGCCTTTGACGTTGACGTCGATCTGGCGCTCGAAGCCGGCCAGGTCGGCCTCCGGATCGTCCACCTTGCCGGTGACGAACACGCCGGCCGAATTGACCAGGATGTCGAGGCGGCCGAAATGGGCGTGCGCCTGTTTGACCATCGCGGACACCTCGTTGCCCTTGGCCTGGTCGGCGCGGATGGCCAGCGCCTGGCCGCCCAGCGCCTCGACTTCGCCCACCACCTGGTTGGCGCGGTCCGGCGAGGCGGCATAGCTGAAGGCGACCTTGGCGCCGTCGCGGGCCAGGCGTTTGACGATGGCCGCGCCGATGCCGCGCGAACCGCCGGTGACGATGGCGACTTTGCCTTGCAGCGGCAGGCGGGAGACGATGGTGTTGGTGGTGGTGTTCATGGTGTTTTCCTTCAAGTGGTTTGTCGATGGGTTTACTATCCGCTTTTAATTCCCCTTTGATTAGTGCTGAATAGCTTTAAATATCTTCAAGTATTGGTATAAGATTCGGATATGGAAACTCTCAGCAATCTCGAATGTTTTGTGCGGGCGGCCGAAGCGGCCAGCTTTTCGGAAGCGGCGCGGCGGCTCGGCCTGACGCCGGCGGCGGTCAGCCGCAATGTCGCCATGCTGGAAAAGAATCTGGGCGCGCGCCTGTTCCAGCGCTCGACGCGGCGGCTGCACCTGACCGAGGCCGGCGAGCGCCTGCTGACCGGCATCGGCGCCAACCTCGATGGCCTGCAAGCGGCGCTGGCCGACGTCTCGACCGAACAGCAGGCGCCGACCGGCATTCTGAAGCTGAGCCTGGCGCCCAACTTCGGCATCGGTTACGTGCTGCCGCAGCTGCCGGCGTTCCTGGCGCGCTATCCCGGCATACGGCCGGAATGGCATCTGGAGAACCGCCAGGTCGACCTGATCGGCGAGGGCTACGATGCCGCCATCGGCGGCGGCTTCCCCCTCAATCCCGGCGTGGTGGCGCGCCCGCTGGCGCCGGCGCATCTGGTGGCGGTGGCCGCGCCGTCGTGGCTGGCCGGGCGCGCCGTCCCGTCCCACCCGGGCGAGCTGGCCGATGCCGGCGCCATCGGCATGCGCTTCCTGCAAAGCGGCCGCTTGCGCGACTGGACCATGCGTAACGGCGCGGGGGAGGAGGCGGGGCTGGAATTGCGCCCGCTGGCGGTGCTGAGCGATCCGCAGGCAGTGTGCGCGGCGGCGGTCATGGGCGTCGGCGTGGCGGTGCTGGCGATGTCCGATGTGCTGGAGGCGCTGCGGCAAGGCACGCTGGTGCGGCTGCTGCCGGCGTGGTACGTCGATGCGGGGATGATCTCGCTGTATTACCCCAGCCGCACGCAATTACCTGCCAAGACGCGGGCATTCGTCGATTTCGTGGTGGCGGCGTTTGAGCACCAGGGGTTGGCGCGCAGCTTGTCGGCGGCTTGACCGGCGGCGCTAGCCGGCGACAGCGCCGGCCTTGGCGGTGGCGGCCTCGCTGCCGAAATATCCCACCAGCTTCTGTATAAGTAACAACAGCATCGGATTGGCGGACGCGGCCTTGTAAGCGATGCCGATATCGATGAACAGCAGGTCGTTTTCCTTCAACTCCCGAAACACCACGCCGCGATGGCGGATCTTTTTCAGCGATTGCGGGATTAGGCCGATACCGCCGTGATTGGCGACCATACTCAACAGCACATGGTGATCGGCCGGCTCCGGAATGCGCTGCGGCGAGAATTGGATTTTTTTAAATAATTCTTCGCAATAGTCGTAAAAGCCGGCATTCAGTTCGCGCCTGAACCAAAATAAAACCTCTTCATTCAAGTCCGCCAGCGATACCGCCTTTTTATTGGCCAGGCGGTGTCCTTTGGCCAGCGCCACGCAAAAGCGATCGCGGTAAAGGTGCTGAACGGTCAAATCGCTGATTTTCGACGGCATTCCAATGACGGCGGCGTCGAGCCGGTTATGGTGAATATCCCGCACCGATTTCATCGAGGTTTGCCGCTTGAAGTCGATCTCCAGATTCGGTATGTCCGACTGCAACAGCGGCAGTATCTGGGTGAACCTTTCCGTATCGACCACCGTTGTCAGACCGATCTCCAAACGTCCCTCCGGCTTTTCCACCCCCGCGTGGAAGCGCTGCGCCATTTTTTCGCAGGCGCGCAATAGTTCGGACGCCTCTTTCACCAGCGTTTCCCCGGCCTGGGTCAGGGTCACGCCGTGATTGCAGCGGTGCAGCAATTGCGCCCCCAGCGCTGTCTCCAGTTCCTGGATTTGACGGCTCAACGGCGGCTGCGTCATGTGCAGGCGCACGGCCGCTTCCCTGAAATTCAACGTCTCCGCCAGCGCGAGGAACATCTCCAGCTGTCTCAGCTTGAATCGCAGCGCCATATAGGAAAGAGGTGACAAAGTTTGGATGGGTAATTGTAATGTAAGAAACATCTCTCATGACGCGGCTTCTTCGGCGAACACTTCCTTGGCCGCGAACAGGCCGTTGAGCGCGGCGGGAAAGCCGGCGTAGACGGCCATCTGCATGATGATCTCGACGATCTCGTCCTGCGTGCAGCCGACGTTGCGGGCGCCGTGGATATGCACCTTCAGCTGCGGCGCCGCGTTGCCCAGCGCGGTCAGGGCGGCGACGACGGCCAGCTCGCGCACCTTCAGGTCCAGGCCCGGGCGCGAATAGATGTCGCCGAACGGAAACTCGATCAGCAGGCGGGCGAAATCGGGGGCGATGTCCTTGAGGCTGTCGATGACTTTCTCACCGGCCAAGCCATCGATCTCCTTGAGCTTGGCCAAGCCCCGCTCATAACGTTCATTACTCATGAATACACTCCCTCGGTTGGTTACCCCGGGCAGTGTAGGCAAGCACCGGAGGGGCCGCCAATACCATTTTCGTGATGCGTTTTAGGTATCGCGGCCGCTCCGGTTCCGGCGGGGTCAGGCCAGGCCGGTGCCCAGGTTCATCACCTTGGTCCAGGCGGCCACGAAATCGCCGATGAACTGCTGCTGGCCGTCGGCGCTGCCATAGACTTCGGCGACGGCGCGCAGTTGCGCGTTCGACCCGAACACCAGGTCGGCGCGGCTGGCGCTCCACTTGACGGCGCCGGTTTTACGGTCGCGGCCCTCGAAGGCGTCCGCCGCGCGCGAGGTCGGCGCCCACACCGTGGCCATGTCGAGCAGATTGACGAAGAAGTCGTTGCTCAAGGTGCCGATGCGCGTGGTGAACTCGCCCTGCCTGGAGGAGTCCACGTTCGCGCCCAGCACGCGCAGGCCGCCGACCAGGGCGGTCAGTTCCGGCACGGTCAAGGTCAGCAACTGCGCGCGGTCGACCAGCATCGCCTCCGCCGGCACCGCATAGCGCTCCTTCTGGAAGTTGCGGAAGCCGTCGGCGAACGGCTCCATCGCTTCGAACGACTCGGCGTCGGTCTGCTCCTGCGTGGCGTCGGTGCGGCCCGGCGTGAACGGCACCACCACGGCGGCGCCGGCCTGTTTGGCCGCCTGCTCGATGCCGGCCGCGCCGGCCAGCACGATCAAATCGGCCAGCGACACGCGCTTGCCGCCGGCGTTGAACGCGCTTTGGATGCCGTCAAGCTTGGCCAGCACCTTGGCCAGTTGTTGCGGTTGGTTGACTGGCCAGTCCTTCTGCGGCGCCAGGCGCACGCGCGCGCCGTTCGAGCCGCCGCGCAGGTCCGAGCCGCGATAGGTCGAGGCGGACGCCCAGGCCGTCGATACCAGCTCCGGCACGGTCAGGCCCGAGGCCAGGATCTGCGCCTTGAGCGCGGCGATGTCCTGCGCGTCGACCAGCGGATGGTCGACCGCCGGCACCGGGTCCTGCCAGATGAAGTCTTCGGCCGGCACTTCCCGTCCCAGGTAGCGCGCCTTCGGTCCTATGTCGCGGTGGGTCAGCTTGAACCAGGCGCGCGCGAAGGCGTCGGCGAATTCGGCCGGGTTGGCCAGGAAGCGGCGCGAGATTTTTTCGTAGGCGGGATCGAAGCGCAGCGACAGGTCGGTCGTCAGCATCGTCGGCAGCAGTTTTTTCGACGGATCGTGCGCGTGCGGGATGGTCGCCTCGGCGCCCTTGGCGACCCACTGGTGCGCGCCCGCCGGGCTCTTGGTCAGTTCCCATTCAAAGCCGAACAGGTGCTCGAAGAAGTCGTTGCTCCACTGCGCCGGCGTCTTGGTCCAGGTCACTTCCAGGCCGCTGGTGATGGTGTCGCCGGCGTTGCCGGTGCCGAACTTGTTGTGCCAGCCGAAGCCCTGGGCGGCGATGTCCGCGCCTTCCGGTTCTGCGCCGACGTTGTCGGCCGGGGCCGCGCCGTGCGTTTTGCCGAAGCTGTGGCCGCCGGCGATCAGGGCCACGGTTTCCTCGTCGTTCATCGCCATGCGGGCGAAGGTGTCGCGGATGTCGCGCGCGGCCAGCACCGGATCGGGGTTGCCGTCCGGGCCTTCGGGATTCACGTAGATCAGGCCCATCTGCACCGCGCCGAGCGGGTTCTCTAGGTTGCGGCTGTGGACGTCGCCATCGGCGTCGTCGTCGGTCACCAGCACGCCGCCGGCCTTGGCCACGCCGTCGCTGCCGTGGGCGTAGCGCACGTCGCCGGCCAGCCAGGTGGTCTCGCGGCCCCAGTAGACGTCCTGGTCCGGTTCCCACGTGTCGACCCGGCCGCCGCCGAAACCGAGCGTCTTGAAGCCCATCGTTTCGAGCGCGACGTTGCCGGTCAAAATCATCAGGTCGGCCCACGAGATCTTGCGGCCGTATTTTTGTTTAATCGGCCAGATCAGGCGGCGCGCCTTGTCCAGGCTGACGTTGTCGGGCCAGCTGTTGAGCGGCGCGAAACGTTGCTGGCCACGGCGCGCGCCGCCGCGACCGTCGCCGATGCGGTAGGTGCCGGCGCTGTGCCAGGCCATGCGGATGAACAGGCCGCCGTAGTGGCCGAAATCGGCCGGCCACCAGTCCTGCGAGTCGGTCATCAGCGCGGCCAGGTCCTGCTTGACGGCCGCCAGGTCGAGGCTGCTGAATTCCTTGGCGTAGTCGAAATTCGCGCCCATCGGGTCGGACTTGGCCGAGTGCTGCAGCAGCAGGTCCAGGCGCAGCTGGTCGGGCCACCAGTCGGCGTTGGCGGTGCCGGCGCCGGTGGCCTGGCTGAATGGACATTTTGCTGCGTGATTCTCGTTGCTCATGCGGGGACTCCTGATCGGTTAGGGGATGGCCACGCCATCATATTCCCGTTTCGCAAGAGATTGCTTAAAAGATTAAAAGATTGGCGGGACACCCTCCCAATCGGGAGGGATTTATGGATCAGTCCGCCAGGGTGGCGGTATCGATCACGAAGCGATAGCGGACGTCGCCCTTGAGCATACGCTCGTAGGCGTCGTTGATCTGGTCGGCCCGCACCAGTTCGATGTCGGCGACGATGCCATGCTCGGCGCAGAAGTCCAGCATCTCCTGGGTTTCCGGGATGCCGCCGATCATCGAGCCGGCGATCGAGCGCCGCTTCATGATCAGATTGAAGACGTTGGGCGACGGATGCGGCGTCGCCGGCGCGCCCACCAGGGCCATGGTGCCGTCGCGCTTGAGCAGCACCAGCAGGGCGTCGAGGTCGTGCGGCGCCGCCACCGTGTTGAGGATGAAGTCGAAGCTCTTGGCGTGGGCCGCCATTTCATCCGCGTTTTTCGACACCACCACTTCGTCGGCGCCCAGCTGGATCGCCGCCTCGCGTTTTGAGTCGGAGGTGGTGAAGGCCACCACATGGGCGCCCATCGCGTGGGCCAGCTTGATGCCCATGTGGCCGAGGCCGCCGATGCCGATAACACCGATTTTCTTGCCGGGACCGGCGTTCCAGTGGCGCAGCGGCGAATAGGTGGTGATGCCGGCGCACAGCAGCGGCGCGACGGCGGCCAACTGTTCCTCGGGATGGCGCACCTTCAGCACGAAGCGCTCGTGCACGACGATTTTTTCCGAGTAGCCGCCCAAAGTCCAACCCGGCGCGTCCGGCGTCGGGAAGTTGTAGGTGCCGACCATGCCGTCGCAATAGTTTTCCAGGCCGTCTTCGCACTCGGCGCAATGCTGGCAGCTGTCGACCAGGCAGCCGACGCCGACCAGGTCGCCGACCTGATGACTGGTGACGTGCGCGCCGACCGCCGACACGCGGCCGACGATCTCGTGACCCGGCACGCATGGGTACTGGGTGCCGGCCCATTCGGAACGCACCTGGTGCAGGTCCGAGTGGCAGATGCCGCAAAAAGCGATGTCGATCAGGACGTCGTGGGCGCCCGGCGCGCGGCGGGTGATGGCCAGCGATTCGAGCGGCTTGTCGGCGGCGTGGGCGCCGTAGGCTTGTACTTGCATGGTATGACTCCTTGGTGCGTTTGAACAGATGGACATTTTCCGTGTCCGGGCGTTCAATCGGTAGCCCGTTCCGCCGGAATTCTTGCCCGATCCAGCGTTGACCCGGTGTTTTGATAGGCAATGGCCGGCCCGGAAGCTAGAATCCACACCAGGAGGAAGTGAGCGGAAATGAGATCGACAGACGACATGGCGGCGCCGCGCGGCGCGCATCAACAGGCGGTGGCCCGCATGATTAAAAGCCGGCTAAGCGGCACCGGAGACTTCGAGACGGCGATTCCGCACCTGCGGTTTTTCCGGCGTGACGAGGTCGCGCCGCCGACGGTCTGCATGATCGAGCCGTGCATCGTGTTCGTCGCGCAGGGGGCCAAGCGATTGTGGGTCGGCGGCGAAGGATATTTATATGACAGTTCGCGGCTGCTGGTGACGTCGCTCGATTTGCCCGGCGGATCGGAGGTGCTGACGGCCAGCGCGGAGCAGCCTTGCGTGGGGCTGATGTTGAAGCTCGATATGCGCGCGCTGGCGGAACTGATCGCCCAGGGCGGCTTGCCGGCCCCGGATGTGGCGAGCGCCGGCGGCGGTGTCGGCATCGGCGCGGTGACGACCGATATCCTGGCGCCGCTCGAAAGGCTGCTGGCGCTGTTGGACGATCCGCAGGCCATTCCGGTGATCGCGCCGTTGATACAGCGCGAGATTTACTACCGCCTGCTGCGGGGCGACCAGGCTGCGCGCCTGCGGCGCATCACGGCGGTGGACAGCCAGGGGCACCGCATCACCAAGGCGATCGACTGGCTGAAATCGAATTTCACGCAGTCGCTGCGCGTCGAGGAACTGGCCGCGCGGGTGCAGATGAGCGCGACGACGTTCCACCAGCATTTTCGGCAGCTCACGGCCATGAGTCCTTTGCAGTACCAGAAGTGGCTCCGGTTGAACGAGGCCAAGCGCCTGATGCTCAACGAGCACCTGGACGCGGCCAGCGCGGCCTACAAGGTGGGTTACGAAAGCCCGTCGCAATTCAGCCGCGAGTACAGCCGCCTTTACGGGCTATCGCCCAAGCGCGACATCATGGAGATGCGCGGCCGGGCCGGCGAGGGCGTGTAGCCCGCGCTTTAAGCCCTCTTTTACGCCACCTTCGGTAACTCGCCGATCAACTTGTCCAGCGTGATCGGATATTCCCGCACCCGTATCCCGGTGGCGTTGTACACGGCGTTGGCGATGGCCGCCGCCACGCCGCTGATTCCCAGTTCGCCCACTCCTTTGGCCTTCAATGGGCCGGCGGTGGCGTCGGCTTCGTCGAGGAAGACGGCGTCCAGGTGCGGGATGTCTGCGTGCACCGGCACCTCGTAGCCGGCCAGGTCATGGTTGACGAAGTAGCCGACGCGCTTGTCGACCACCATGTCCTCCATCAGCGCGGCGCCGGCGCCCATCGTCATGCCGCCGATGATCTGGCTGCGTGCCGTCTTCGGGTTGATGATGCGTCCCGCCGCGCATACGGCCAGCATGCGCCGGATGCGGATCTCGCCGGTGTACGCGTCCACCGCCACCTCGGTGAAGTGCGCGCCAAAGGTTTGCTGGGCGAAGCGCTTGGCCAGGTCGCCGTACTCCATCTTGTCCTCTCCCACCAGATCGCGTTCGCGCGCGGCCGACTGCAAGGCCACGCTGCGCCCGCCCCATTTGACCTGTCCTTGCGCGAAGGTGGCGTCGGCCACGTTGAAGCCGAACTGTCTGGCCACCGCCTCCCGCAGCTGGACGCAGGCTGCGTAGACGCCGGCCGTCGACGAGGCCGCGCCCCACTGGCCGCCGGAACCGGCCGACTCCGGAAAGCGCGAGTCGCCCAGGCGCACCACCACCTGGTCGAGCGCCACGCCCATCATCTCGGCGGCGGTCTGCGCGATGATGGTGTAGCTGCCGGTGCCGATATCGGTCATGTCGGTTTCCACCGTCACCACGCCGCGCTTGTCCAGGCGCACGCGCGCGCCCGAGGCCATGACCGGCGCGCCCCGGATGGCGGCGGCCACGCCGTAGCCGATCAGCCAGCGGCCGTCGCGCCGGCTGGCCGGATGCTCGGGGCGCCGGCTCCAGCCGAAACGCTCCGCGCCGGTGGTCAGGCAGGCGATCAGCTGGCGCTGCGAGAACGGACGTTTCGGGTCTTCCGGATCGACCTGCGTATCGTTGCGGACCCTGAATTCAACCGGGTCGATCTTGAGCTTTTCGGCCATTTCATCCATGGCGATTTCCAGCGCCATCATGCCCGGCGCCTCGCCCGGCGCGCGCATGGCGCTGCCTTCGGCCAGGTCCAGCTGCGCCAGTTTGAGCTGCGTCATGCGGTTGGCGCCCGCGTACAGCAATCGGGTGGGGGCGGTGGCCGCTTCCGGACGCCCGCCGGCGATATTGCCCGACCAGCTCTCGTGACCGATGGCGACGATGTCGCCCGCCGCCGTGGCGCCGATGCGGATGCGCTGTATCGTCGCCGGCCGGTGGGTGACGTTGTTGAACATGAGGGGACGCTGCAGCGTCACCTTGACCGGGCGTTTGGCGGCGCGCGCGCCCAGCGACGCCAGCACGGCGTCGCACAAGACCGTGCCCTTGCCGCCGAAGCCGCCGCCGATGTACGGCGACACCAAACGCACATTTTCGACGGCGATGCCGAGCGTCTTGGCCAGGTCGCGCCTGCCCCAGTTGACCTGCTGGATTGCGGTCCACAACGTCAGCTGGTCGCCGTCCCAAGCGGCGATGGTGGCGTGCGGCTCCATCATCGCGTGGGCCTGGTCGGGCGTGGTGTAGGTGGCGTCGAGCTTGACCGCCGCGCCGGCGTAGGCGCCGGCGAAATCGCCGATGCCGGTTTGCGCCGGCGGCATGAACTTGCCCGGCTTCGGCGGCTGCGCGCCGTCCTTCGCGGCCTCCAGGTCGAAGGCGCCGGGACTGCGCGTGTAGCGCACATCGATCAAGCCGGCCGCCGCGCGCGCCTGCTCGAAGGTCTCGGCCACCACCAGCGCGACCGCCTGGTGATAGTGGTCGACGGCGGGACCGGCCAGCGCGCGGTCGGCATAGAATTCACCCCTGTCGAGCTTGCCGGCATTGTCGGCGGTGACCACCGCCAGCACGCCCGGCGCGGCCTTGGCGCGGGCGGTGTCGATGCCGTCGATGCGGCCCTTGGCGATCGCCGCGCCCAGCACGTAGCCGTAGGCCGCGCCGGGCGCCGCCGCGTGCTGCTCGTAGGCGTAGGTGGCGGTGCCGGTGACCTTGAGCAGGCCTTCGACGCGGTCGACCGGCTTGCCGACCACGCGCAACTGGTCGATCGGGTTGGTGGTGGCGGGTTTATCGAATTTCATGAGGTGGCCTTTCCGCCATCGGCGGGGATCGTGCAGCGTGCGGTGGCCAGGGCGGCCTTGAGCGTCGGGATCAGTGTGACGGCTCGCCGGGCTCGACGGTATCCCGTTCCTCTAGATTGATTGCCTGATACTCTGGTCGCGCAGGTTCCGCTAGCCAGTTGCCACCCGCACTCGGTATCATCGAAACGAAAACAGGGAGGCTCACTTTGTCATCTGGCTCATCAGTGGAAAAATCGCTCGACGCGCTCTGCGACGAGCTGGCGCGCAAGTGCGCGCCGTTCGCGTCGTCGATGGAAAACCCCACCGTCATTTCGCCGCTGACCCTGTATCGCCATACGGCCGCCACGCAGCCGCTGCCGATCACCTACACGCCCAGCATCGCGCTGGTGGTGCAGGGCCGCAAGCAGGTGCATCTGGGGACCAACACCTTCGTCTACGACCGCTCGCGTTTTTTGCTGACCTCGATCGAACTGCCGGTCACCAGCCAGGTGATCGAGGCCAGCGAGGCGGTGCCGTACATGTGCCTGCGGCTGGCGCTGGACATGCGGTTGGTGGCAGAGGTGATCGCCGGCACCGAGCCCGCCGCTGCACGAACGGGGAGCGATTCCTTCGGCATGGAGACAGGCGAGGCGACCGCCGACCTCATCGGCGCTTTCGGCCGGCTGGTCGACGCGCTGCATGCGCCGCGCGACGCGGCTTTCCTGGGTGAACTGCTGCAGCGGGAAATCATCTACCGTGTGTTGCAAAGCGAGGCGGGAAGCCGGCTGCGCGCGATCGCCACCAACGGCGACCACAGCCACCGTACCGCCAAGGCGGTGGCGTGGGTCCGCGCCAACTTCACCAAGGCCTTGCGGGTGGAAAACCTGGCGGCGTTGGCCGGCATGGGCGTGTCGACCTTGCACTACCATTTCCGCCGGCTGACGTCGATGAGCCCGCTGCAATATCAAAAGCAGCTGCGCTTGCAGGAGGCGCGCCGCCGCATGCTGATCGACGGCCTGGACGCCGCCAGCGCCGCCTTCGAGGTGGGCTACGAGAGCGCCAGCCAGTTCAATCGGGAATACAGCCGCGTGTTCGGGCTGTCGCCGATGCGCGACGTGCGCGCGCTGCGCGACCAGGGCGGCGCGCTGTAGGCGTGGCGGCCGGCGCCATCAGGCGCAATCGGACCGGTTGCAATGCAGTTTGGCGCGTGTGTGCCATTCCTTGACCAGTTGCCGGCGGCTGGCCTCGTAGGGCTCGTCCAGGAATTCCGCCTTCACCACGCGCGCGGCGTGGAACATGTGGAAGTCGCCCAGCGACTCGCACCACGCGGCGATGAAGCGTTGCGCGTCGATGAAACCGAGGATGATGGGCCAGATGACGCGCTCCGATGCGTTGCCGTCCTCGCCGGTGTAGAGCACGCGCATTTTGCGCTGCTCGCGTATCGCCGCGCGCACGCGGGCCAGGTCGAGGCCGGCGGGATTGTCCGGCTGGCGGCTGATATACAGCGTGTTGTCGTTCAGGGCGCGCCGCATGTCCGGCGGCAGCACCGCGTCGATCTTGGCCAGCGCGTTTTGCACGGCGTGCGCCAGGCCGTCGTCGGTCTGGCGGCTGACCCATTGGGCGCCGGCCACCAGCGCCTGGATTTCTTCAGCGGTGAACGACAGCGGCGGCAGCAAAAATCCCGGCCGCAGGATGTAGCCGACGCCCGGTTCGCCATCGATATCGGCCCCCATGCTTTGCAGGGTCACGATGTCGCGCCGCAAGGTGCGGATCGATATGCCGACCTCGCGCGCCAGCACGGCGCCGGCCACCGTGCCGCGATGGCGGCGTAAAACCTGCATGAGATCGAATAGTCTTTCGCTGCGTGACACGATTACTCCATTTTAACGAGGCATTTGCCGCCGGCTTTCAGACCGGCCTCCAGCTGCGTGATCAGGTCGGCCGCCGCGTCCAGCGGCACAACGCGGCCGATCGGCAGGCGGAGCTTGCCTTCGCTGGCGGCGCGCGCCAGCTTGTCGAGCGTCTCGAACCGCGGCGCGCCGACGACGGGCTTGAGCCGGCGGTTGAACAGCGCGCGAATAAATTTTCCCGGCGTCGGATGCAGGTCCAGGAAGACACCGGTTTTGTTCAGCAGGCCCATCGCTTGCTCGACGGTCAATTTCTCGGCGGTGTCGATGACGACATCGTAGCGCCCCCTGATCGCCGACAGGTCGATGGTGCGGTAGTCGTACACGGTTTGCACGCCGAGCGCGCGCATGCGCTCGATGTCTGCCGCGCCGCAACTGCCGGCCACCGTGGCGCCGTGCATGCGCGCCACCTGCACGGCCGCTTCGCCCACGGCGCCGGCGCAGCCGTTGATGAACACGCGCTGGCCGGCGGCCAGTTTGGCCTTGTCCATCAAACTGCCCCAGGCCGTCATGCCAGGCGTGCCGAGGCAGGCGGCGTCCTCGAAGGAGACGTCCTCGGGTTTTTTGGCCACGAATAGTTCCTTGGTGATCAGCGCCTGGCCCAGCGCGCCGCTCTCCTTGAAGCGTGCCAGGCCAAACACGGCGTCGCCGGGCTGCAGACGCGTCACGTCCGGACCCACGGCGATGACCATGCCCGAAAAGTCGAAGCCCATGGCGCGCGGGAATTTTTGTCCTGTCATCAGCTTCATCACGCCCTGGCGCAGTTTCCAGTCGATCGGGTTGATGGCGGCGAAGTGCACCCGAATCGCCACTTCTCCCTTGCCCGGAGCGCCCAGGTCGAAGTGTTCAAGCCGCATCAGCTCCGGGCCGCCGTACTGGTGATATTGAAGTCGTTTCATCGTGCTCATGGTGGAATCTCTTGTTTGGTGTAAAAGAGATCCAGTGTAGAGCGCCATGGTGCCAGATTATGGCACCATGCTGAGCCGGCGAGGAAAGCAAATCATACTTTTTTCAGCGCCTCCGCCTTGTGCGCGGCTTCGGCGCCAGTCTTGTCGCTGACAACCAGATACTCGGGATGTTCCTTCGACGCCGCCACCTCGTGCCCCTTGATGTGGGTGGGGGAGGTCAGCTTCTTCTTGACCTTGCCATGCACCACGCCCTGCGGCGAGTTCCACTGCACCTTGTCGCCCGCCTTCAAATCGTTCGCCATACCGCCTCCCTGTTTGAGTGTTCGCCGATTGGATCATGGTTCGTCTCATCCCCGCGTACGTTACCGCCCAAAAAAACTGTAGACGACTGGTCTAGTTGTGTTATAGTGACGTTCATGGGCACAACACACACCTCAGAGAACGTCGATGTTCGCGGGAACATCCTGGCCACCGGCCAGCGCATCATGGCGGGCAAGGGCTTTTCGGCCGTCGGCCTGAACGAGATCCTGGCCACGGCCGGCGTGCCCAAGGGTTCCTTCTACCATTACTTCGGGTCGAAGGACGCGTTTGGCGAGGCGATGCTCGAAGCGTACTTCGAGGACTATCTGGCCGACATGGACGCCACGCTCGGCCAGTCCGGTTTGACGATGGCGCAGCGCCTGATGAATTACTGGCAGGCGTGGCAGAACTCGCAATCGTTCTACGATTGCCAGGGCAAGTGCCTGGCCGTGAAGCTGGGCGCGGAAGTGGCGGACTTGTCGGAGGCGATGCGCTTGTCGATGAAACGCGGCACCGCAGGCATCGTCGGCAGGCTGGCCGGCGCGATCGAAGCCGGCGTGGCCGAGGGATCGCTGTCCATCGACGGCGACGTCCAGGATACGGCGAGCAGCCTGTATCAACTGTGGCTGGGCGCCAGCGTGATGGTGAAGATCGTGCGGGACACAACTCCGTTCGAGTCCGCACTGCGGACCACAAAGCAGATTTTGCATTTACCCCCTGTTTGAGCGGGGCAGTTACAAGGCATTTCAGTTGAAATGCTTTTTTTTTGACGGTTTACTAGACGACTAGTCTACTAGCATTCTTGAACACAGAAAGGTTATGCGATGCTGGAACATATCAAGTCCTCGGGTTGGCTGCGTGAGACCAACTTCATCGGCGGCGCATGGGTCGCCGCCGCCGACGGCGCCGTCCACGGCGTCAACGATCCCGCCACCGGGACGGCTCTCGGCTCGATCGCCTGGTCGGGCGCGGCCGACACCCGGCGCGCCATCGACGCCGCGCACGCCGCGTTTGCGTCATGGTCGATGACCACCGCCAACGAACGGGCCGATGTGCTCCAGAAAATGGCCGCCACGGTGCGCGCCAATCTGGACGATCTGGCGGCCATGCTGACCCTGGAGCAGGGCAAGCCGCTGGCCGAGGCGCGCGCGGAAATCAAGCTCGGCGCCGATTACATCCAGTGGTTCGCCGAGCAGGCGCGCCGCATCAACGGTGAGATCATCCCGTCGCCGTGGCAGGGCCGGCAGATCCTGGTGACGCGCGAACCGGTCGGCGTGGTGGGCGCCATCTCGCCCTGGAATTTCCCGTTCTCCATGCTGGCGCGCAAAGTCGCTCCGGCGCTCGCAGCCGGCTGCACCATCGTCGTCAAGCCGTCGGAGCTGACGCCGTATTGCGGTTTGCTGTGGGGCGTGCTGGCCGAGGCGGCCGGGGTGCCGGCCGGGGTGGTCAACGTCGTCACCGGCGACGCGGCGGCCATCGGCGGCGAACTGGTGGCCGATGCGCGGGTGCGCAAGCTTACCTTCACCGGTTCGACCCGGATCGGCAAACTGCTGTACCAGCAATCGGCCGCGACGATGAAGAAGTTGTCGCTGGAGTTGGGCGGCAACGCGCCCTTTATCGTCTTCGACGACGCCGACATCGACCGCGCGGTGGACGGCGCCGTCGCCGCCAAGTTCCGCAACAGCGGGCAAACCTGCATCTGCGTTAATCGCTTCTATGTGCAGGACGGCGTCTACGACGAATTCGCGCGCCGGCTGACTGAAAGGGTCGCCGCGCTCAAGGTCGGCAACGGTTTCAGCGCCGACGTCCAGCAGGGGCCGCTGATCAATGAGGCGGCGGTTGCAAAGGTCGAGGCGCATATCGCCGACGCGGTGGCCAAGGGTGGACGGATTCTGTCCGGCGGCCGGCGCCACGCGCTCGGCGGCACCTTCTTCGAACCGACCGTCATCGCGGATGCCACTGCCGATATGCTGATCGCGCACGAGGAGACCTTCGGCCCTGTGGCCGCCTTGTTCCGCTTCGGGCACGAACAGGAAGCGGTGGACGCGGCCAATGCCGCTCCGTTCGGCCTTGCCGCCTATTTCTACAGCCAGAACCTGTCGCGGGTATTCCGCCTGTCGCGTGCGCTGGAGAGCGGCATGGTCGGCGTCAACGAAGGACTGGTGACGACCGAAGTCGCGCCGTTCGGCGGCGTCAAGGACAGCGGCATCGGCCGCGAAGGCGCGACCCAGGGCATCGACGAATACCTCCATCTCAAATATGTCAGCCTCGGCGGCCTGTAACCGAACAACATCCAATCAAAGGCACACAGTGAATAACAAAAAACTCCTCGAACCCGTCACATTGGGACGCCACCAGCTGGCCAACCGCATCGTCTTGCCGCCGCTGACGCGCCAGCGCGCCGCCCAACCCGGCGACGTTCCCACCGACCTGATGGCGCAGTACTACAGCCAGCGCGCCAGCGCCGGTTTCATGGTCAGCGAGGGCACGCAGATCGAGCCGCGCGGCCAGGGTTACGCCTGGACGCCGGGCATCTACAGCCCGGCGCAAATCGCCGGCTGGCGCAAGGTGACCCGCGCGGTCCATGCCGAAGGCGGCGTGATCTACGCGCAGCTGTGGCATGTCGGACGCGTCTCGCACACGGCGCTGCAACCCGGTGGCGCCGCGCCTGTCGCGCCGTCCGCCTTGCCGGCGCTGAATGCTAAAGCCTTCATCGAAACCGGTCCCGGCGCCGGCACGCTGGTGGCGCCTTCCGTGCCGCGCGAATTGAGCGTGGCCGAGATCGCGGAGCTGGTCAAGTTGTACGCCCAGGCGGCGCGTAATGCGCTCGAAGCAGGCTTCGACGGCGTCGAGATCCATGCCGCCAACGGCTACCTGGTCAACCAGTTCATTTCCGGCCACGCCAACACGCGCACCGACGAATACGGCGGCTCGCTGGAGAAGCGCCTGCGCTTCCTGCGCGAAGTCGTGGATGCCGTCGCTGCCGTCGTGGGGCCGGAACGCATGGGCGTGCGCTTCACGCCACTGTTCACCAGCACCGACGAGGACCGCGTCTATATCGGCTTCGTCGAAGACGATCCGCACGCCACCTACATCGAGGCCATCAAGGTGCTGGAGCAGGCCAGCGTTGGCTACCTGTCGATCGCCGAGGCGGACTGGGACCACGCGCCCGACCTGCCCGAGCAATTTCGGCGCGAGGTGCGGCAAGCCTTCAGCGGCCGCATCGTCTACGCCGGTCGCTACACGGCCGAGCGCGGCGAGCGCTTGCTGGAAACAGGACTGGCTGATTTGATCGCGTTCGGCCGGCCGTTCATCGCCAACCCGGACCTGCCGGCGCGCATCGCCAACGACTGGCCGCTGAACGCGGTCGATCCGGCGACGATGTACGGCGGTGCGGAGCAGGGCTACACAGACTACCCGGCGTTTGCCGAAACAACCTCCATCACAACCAACAAGGAATAATCATGAACGACAATATCGCAAACAAAGTAGTGCTGATCACCGGCGGCAGCACCGGCATCGGCGCCGAGGTGGCGCGCCTGCTGGCGAGCCGTGGCGCCAAAGTGGCGATCGCCGCGCGCCGCAAGGACAAGCTGGACCAGGTCGTGGCTGAAATTGAAGCGGCTGGCGGCACCGCCAAAGCCTACAGCCTCGACGTCACCGACAAGCAACAGGTCGAGGCCGTGGTGGCAGCCGCAGTCGCCGATTTCGGCAAGCTGGACGTGCTGATCAACAACGCGGGACTGATGCCGATCCGGCCCATGTCCGAGGTCAATACCGACGAGTGGGACGCGATGATCGACGTCAACCTCAAGGGGACGTTGTACGGCATCGCCGCCGTGCTGCCACGCTTCCTCGCGCAGCAGGGCGGCCACATCATCAACCTCAGCTCGGTGGCCGGCATCAAGGTCTTCGCGCCGGGCGGAACGGTTTATTCCGGCACCAAGTTCGCCGTTTCGGCCATTACCGAAGGACTGCGCCAGGAAGTGGGCGACCAGATCCGCGTGACATCGATCGCGCCGGGCGCCGTCGACAGCGATCTGAAACACAGCACCTCGGGCACGGCGGCGGAAACGGTGATGGACTTTTACAAGCAAGCCATTCCCGCATCGTCGGTGGCGCGCGCGGTCGCCTACGCGATCGAGCAGCCGGCCGATGTCGACATCAATGAGATCGTGCTGCGGCCGACGCGCCAGGTGTTCTGACGGTAGGGTAAAACGATGCCTTACTCTGGCGTCGGTGCGGGCGACCAAGGCCGCCGGCGTGATCGCGCAGGTCGGCTTCCTCACCGGCCAGACCACGCAACTCCAGCTGATGCGGGTGATTTTCCGTCAAACGACGATCCGGGGCATCGCGGTGGCGCCCCGCACGTCGTTCGACCGCATGATTCCTTTCCTGGAGCAGCACGGCATCAAGCCCGTCATCGACAAGGTATATGCGTTCGAGGACGCCGTGCAGGCTTTCGAGCACCTGGCGCGCGGCCCGTTCGGCAAGATCGTGATCAAGGTCGGGGACTGAGGCCGCCGCCAGGTTGTACTATCGGGTGCGCTGGACGATCTGGTCATGCACGCCGTCGAACCATCCGCCGAGGCGTGCCAGGTCGCCATCGATTTTCAGTTGACCGGTGCTTTGCAGCTTGGCCAGCGCGGCGGAAAAGCGCGGGTCGGCGCCGTGCAAGGTGTTGAGCTGGCGCGAGCCGGCCACGGTGACCTCGACAGTGATGTCCGCCTGTTCGTTTGGTCCCGCCCCGAGCCGGAAAGACGGTTTGCCGCCGACGATCTCGAAGCGCAGTCCTTGCGCCAGCCCCGCGCCGAGCTGGACCCCGTCGGTATAGCGCTCCACCAAACTGACGTTGAAGTCGGCGGGCAGCGCCGCCTGCGCGGCGGCGTCCTTCATCAGCGCCCCTACCATGTCGAACCATGCCGTCGTGCCATGCAGGATCTTCATGCGGCGGCTACCGTCAGTGCGATCTTGCCCCGGATGTGCCCGTTGGCTGCGCGTTCGTGCGCGGCGCGTGCTTCGGCCAGCGGGAAGGTGCTGTCGATGGCCACGCGGATGGCCGCGGCGTCGAGCAGGGTGGCCAGCTCGGCCAGTTGCGCGCCGCTCGAGCGCACTTGCGTCGTCGACACCGTGAAGCCGGCCTTGGCCGCCTCGTCGGCGCCGGTGTATCCCAGCGGGTACACCGGATACAAGGCGCCGCCGCGCTTGAGCGTGCGCAGGAAGCGGCCCGTGGCGGCACCGCCGACGGTGTCGAGCACGAGGTCGACGTCCTGCACGGCGCCTTCTGGTTTCACTTTCGTGTAGTCGATGAATTCGTCGGCGCCCAAGTCCCGCAGGAATGATTCATGTCCGCCCGAGGCCACCGCGATCACGCGGGCGCCGCGCCACTTCGCCAACTGCACCGCGAAATGGCCCACGCCGCCGGCGGCGCCGTTAACCAGCACCGTTTTGCCTTCGAGCGGTACCGGGACATGACGTTGCGGTTGCAGCGGGTTTGGATGGTTGTGTCCCAGCGCGATCAGGAACTGCCATGCCGTCAGCAGGGCCATCGGTGCCGCCGCTGCGCTAACGTGGTCGATGCCGGCCGGCTTGCGCGCCAGGTCCGACTCAGGCGCGGCCACGTACTCGGCATACGCGGCGCTATCGCCGAAGCTTGGGAAGCGCACCATGCCGAACACCTCGTCACCGATGGCGAAACCAGTCACGTCCGGCGCCACCGCTTCGACTACGCCGGAGATGTCGGTGCCGGGAATGGCCGGCAGCGCCACCGGTGGTTGCCACTCAGGCGGCAACGAGCGGTAGCCGTCGCGCAGGTACCAGTCCGGCGGATTGATGCCTACCGCGTGGACGCGAACCAGCAGCTCGCCTGCTTTTAGTTGTGGTTTCGGTGCGTCTTCGTAGCGCAGTACCTCGGGGCCGCCGAACGCGTGCAGCCGAATCGCTTTCATCGTGTTATTTGACATCGCTTAATCCTTCGTCAAGAATAGGGGTTGTTACCGGAACAGTGCTCCCTATATGCGGAGCATCGCTCCGCTTATTTACAATATATGGAGCATTGCTCCGTTTGTCAAGTGGGAACCATGCGCGCTGACGCTCAGAAAAATTACGATCACTTGCTTGAAGTCGGACGCGAGGTCGTCGCCGAGCAGGGCGCCGAGGCGTCAATGCGCGATATCGCCCGCCGGGCCGGCGTCGGCATCGGCACGCTTTACCGTCACTTTCCGACGCGGGAAGCGCTGCTCGCCGCGCTGCTGGGAAAAATCTTCGATCGGCTGACCGTCCGGGCAGGAGAACTCGATTCCTCTGACTCGCCCGGCGCCGCGCTGGTTGCGTGGTTGCGCGAGATCGTCTCCATCGCCCATGACCATCGCGGTGTGATCGCGTCGATGACGGCGGCCATTGACGATCCGGATTCGGCGCTGCACGCCTCGTGCGTGACGATGAAGGCATCTGGCACCCGGCTGTTGGCGCGCGCGCAGGCCGAGGGCGAGGCGCGTGCCGACATCGACGGCGCCGATCTGTTCGCGCTGGTCGGCGCGCTCGGATGGCTCAACGATCAACCCTCGCTGGCCGCCCGCGCGGACCACCTGTTCGGGGTGATCGCCAGTGCGATCCTGGCGCCGGGCGCCTGCGCCGACGGGACGCCGGCCGCAGCGTGACAATCCGGTCGCGGCAGGGCGAATCGCCGGTGTCCGCAAGGGCTGATTTTTCCGTTTTCCCTGCCTTTTGGCGGGTTCGGTACGGTGCGTCGCGGCGGTAAGATCGGGCCTTTCGCCAATATCGAGACCGAACCATGACCGCCACCGACCACGCCGCAACTTCCACGCCCGTACGCTTGCCGATCGGCACCACCGATGGGGTCGTCTTCGACGTGGTCGCCTGGGGGCCGGCCTATGCCGATGTCGACTTCAGCGTCGCTTGCATGTTCGAGCACGAAGTCGATGGCGCGCCCATTGCCGGCGGACTGCTGGGACTGGACCAGGCGCTGGGCGGCCACCTGACCCGCATGCGCGCCGCCGGCGCCTTCCGCGCGCAGCCGATGGAAACCATGTTGATCGCGTCGCCGCCGCCGGGCATGCCGCCGCGCGCGGTGCTGGTGATCGGGCTGGGCGATCCGGCCACGCTGGACGCGGAACGGCTGCGCCAGGCCACCCGCGTCGCCATGCGCGAGGCGATTCGCCATGGAGCCCGCTCGATGGCCTTCGCGCCCAGCGTGCTCGACGCCGGCCACACCGACAACGCCGCGCTCGACATGCCGGCGGTGATGTTGGACGGCATGCAGAGCGCCTTGCGCGCCGAGCTGGCATTGGCCAAGGCGGAGCTGGCGCCGGCACCCGCGCTGCGTCATTGCACCTTCGACGTGGGCGCGGCACGCGTGGCCGGCGCGGCGCAGGCGTTCGCGGCCGCGTTCGCGCGGTATTGAGCTGGCGACAATCGACAAAAAATCACAAGATTGAGCAGGAACCCGTTGTCGAACTATTACAGTCGGTCAATGCACTGAACGAGGAGCGTTCAAAGCCCGCGTGGCCGGGTCGTGCATTTCGAACTGTTTTATTTCTTGGAGAACGACAATGACGACTTTTCTGGCTTTGATGGGCCGCTGCATGGCGGTTGCCGCCGTGGCGGCAATGTTAATTTCACCGGCGCAGGCCGCGCCCAAACTGATCAAGAACGATACGTTCTGGCGTGACACCAACAACAACCCGATCTATTCGCAGGGCGGCGGCATCCTCAAGGTCGGCGCGACTTATTACTGGTACGGCGTCAAATACGACGGGGCGGTGACGTACGCGGCCAATCCGGTGTCCTCCAACAGCAACACCGGCTTCAACGCGATTACCGTCTATTCATCGACCGATCTCGCCAGCTGGAAGTTCGAGGGCAACGCCGCATCCACCGGGCCGGTCGGCGGGCCGTGGGAATCGGGCAACTGGATCGGCCGCCTGGGCGTGGTCTACAACAAGAACACCAATAAATACGTGCTGCTCTCGCAGATCTGGTCGCCGACGCTGGGCAGCGGCGTGCTGTTCGCCACCAGCAGCACGCCGGTCGGCCCCTTCGTGTTCGACCACATCCAGCCGCAGATCACCAACGTGGTCACGCCTGCCACCGGCGACCAGACGATCTACACGGATGACGACGGCTCGTCGTATCTGATCTTCAGCAACGCCAACGGCCGCGCGCGCTCATACGTGGCGCGGATACGCGCGTCCGATTCGTTGTATATCGAGCCCGCCGTCAATATCGCACTGAACAGCGCCGGCCGCGAGGGCAACGCCTTGTTCAAGCATGCCGGGGTGTACTACTTCTGCTCGTCCGATTTGCACGGATGGAACGCGTCGCAAACCTACTGCCGCTCCGCCAACGCGATCAATGGTCCCTACACGGCCGAATTCGTGCTGGACGGTTCGCAGGGCGACTTCTCGCATGTGTCGCAGAATGGCTTCTTCATTCAGGTCAACGGCAGCGCGGCCAGCACGGTGCTGTATGCGGGCGACCGCTGGGGCGATTTCGCCGGCAACGGCATCGGCTACAACCAGTGGGTGCCGCTGTCGTTCAACGGCGCCACGCCGCGCTTCAATTCGCTGAGCCAGTTCAACCTGGACGCGGCGACGGGGACGTGGACTGTCGGCGCGGGCAACAACTACGCCATTAATCCGAGTTTCGAAGCGGACCGGGTGCGCCAGAACGCGCTGGCCGGCTGGACCACGTGGACCAATCTGACCGACGCCGATCCGAATAACAATTTGCTGCGCGGGCATACCGGGCGCTGGAACGCCGAGCAGTATTACACCGCCGCGTACTCGGCCAGCCGCTACCAGGATTTGACGGGACTGCCGAACGGGACCTACACGCTCAGCGCCTGGGTGAAAAGCAGCGGCGGGCAGAGCATCGCCCGCGTCTATGTGAAAAACTTCGGCGGCGCCGAGCTCGTGTCGAGCATCAACAGGGCGATCCCGAACTGGACGCAGGTCACGATACCCAACATCCAGGTCACCAACGGCAAGGCCACCATCGGCATGTACCAGGTGGCGAACGCCGGCAACTGGATCAATGTCGACGACTTCTCGTTCACTAAAAACTAGCGGATGCACCAGCGCCGCCATGCATGCGTGGCGGTCGCATGCAGGGTTGAAAGTATATGAGAATCGTAATGTTGTGTAAGGTACCCTTGTCGCCGGACTAATCACGAAGATGTCTTTTGGATAATATGAGTTATCCTAGGTTCATGTTTTGTATCCAAGTCATTGTTTGTACTGTACAATTATTTCGCCACTCGTCGCGAAATGTGCAAGGAGGCTCACACCAACGATATTGGATACGATGTAATGAACAAGACAGCATACGCTTGCGCCTTCGCCTGCTTCGGCAGCCTCTCCACCCACGGGGCGATGGCGCAAAGCAGCGTGAATATCTATGGCTTGCTCGATAGCGGCGTGGTCTACACCACCAACGCCAACGCGGCCGGCGACGCCATCGCCAAGATGCCCACGCTGACTGGCAGCATGCCGTCGCGGGTCGGTTTCCGTGGCGTCGAAGACCTCGGCGGCGGCTTGCAGGCGGTGTTCACGCTGGAGGCGGGCCTGCATGTCGACAACGGATTGATGGGGCAGGGCGACCGGCTGTTCGGCCGCCAAGCCTCCGTCGGCCTGAGGGGCGCCTACGGCACGCTGACGCTCGGCCGGCAAGTGAACATGACGTCCATCGCGGTCGCCAAGTCGGACGTGCTGGGCCCCAACCTGTTCAGCCTGGGGAGCATCGATCCCTACATTCCCAACGCCCGCAGCGACAATGCGATCGGTTATCTCGGTAATTTCGGCGATTTCACGGCCGGCGCCACCTACAGTTTCGGGCGCGACGGCTCGGCCGCCGGCGGGCCGCCGGCCACCAATTGTCCCGGCGAGGTGGCCGGCGACGCGAAAGCCTGCCGCCAGGCGACCGCCATGCTGGGCTACGACAACGATCGCCTGGGCGCCACTGTCAGCTACGACATCATGTACGGTAACACCGGTGCGGCGGCGGGACTGACCACCAGCGACAGCAACGACCGCCGCATCACTTTGAACGGCTATGCGATGGTCGGGAAGCTGCGCCTTGGCAGCGGCATCATCGCGCGCAAGCGGGTGGCCGCCACGCGCGTCAACGACCTCGAATCGAACTTGTACTACCTGGGCGGCAGCTATCCGCTGACGCCGAAGTTCACGCTGGATGCGCAGCTATCGCGGTTGGCGGTCAAGGGTAGCGACAGCGACTCGACCCTGGCCTCGCTGCGCCTGACGTACTCCCTGTCGAAGCGAACGGCGGTCTACTGCCTGCTTGGACGGATGAACAACTCCGGCCGGGCCGCGATCCCGCTCGACGTCGGCGGCACGGTAGGGCAGGGCCTGAACCAGTCGGGCGTGGCCACAGGTATTCGTTACGCGTTCTGATCGCGGCTTCGTTCACGGTCAAGCGGGGCTGAACTCCTCGACGAGGAAGTCGATGAACGCGCGGACTTTGGCCGGCAGGTTGCTGCGGCTAAGGTAGTACAGGTAAAGATCCGCGTCCGGCAGCCTGTAGTCCTTCATGATTTCCTTCAGGCGGCCGCTCTCGAGGTACTTCGCCACATCCCACTCGGAGCGCTGGACGATTCCGTGGCCGTCCAGCGCCCAGTTCATCACGATGTCGCCGTCGTTGCTCGAGACCGCGCCGCGCACCTTCACCAGCTCCACCGCTTTGCCTTTCTGTAGCCTCCAGGTGCCGTAGACGTCGTCGTTTTGGCGGTGCAGGATGCAGCGGTGCTGGTGCAGTTCGGCCGGGGTTTGCGGCTCGCCGGCTTTTTTCAGATACGCCGGCGACGCGCACAAAAACCGCTTGTTCGACATCAGCTTGCGCGCGGTCAGGCGGGTGTCCGGCAGTTCGCCGAAGCGGATCGCCAGATCGTAGGCCTCCTCCACCAAGCTGATAGGCCGGTCGGTCAGATGCAGTTCCACCTCCACCTCAGGATACGCGTGCGCGAAGCGCGAGACCATCGGCGCGATACGGGTACGGCCGAAGCCTGGCGTGGCGTTCACGCGCAGCAGTCCCTTGGGCGCGGCGCGGCCGCTGGAAATCGATTCCTCCATCTCGCGTATCTGGTGCAGGATCTGCGTCGACTGCGCCAGATACGTCTCCCCCTCGTTGGTCAGGCTGATGCGCCGCGTGGTGCGGTTGACCAGCCGCACGCCGAGCTTTTGCTCCATCAGGCTGAGGCGCTTGGTGACGGCCGGCGGCGTGACGCCCAGTTCGCGGGCGGTGGCCGACATGCTGCCCAATTTCGCCAGCAGCACGAAAAACGCCAGATCGGGTGCGGTCTCAATTTTCATTTAAAGTGAATAAAGGATTAAATTGAAGTGAATATTAGCAGTTAAATTTAAGAGTAAGCTGATGTTATTGGCTCAGTTCAGCGCCCCACCCCAGGAGACTTACCATGAGAATTGTTGAAATCCGCGAAAAAACCGTCCCGATCAGCTCCCCGATCCGCAATGCCTACATCGACTTCAGCAAGATGACCTTGAGCCTGGTGGCGGTGGTGACCGACGTCATCCGCGACGGCAAGCCGGTGATCGGCTATGGCTTCAACTCGAACGGCCGCTACGGCCAAGGCAAGCTGATGCGTGAGCGCTTCATCCCGCGCATCCTCGAAGCCGATCCGCAAAGCCTGATCGACGACAGCGGCAACAACCTGGACCCGCACAAGATCTGGAACTGCATGTTCACCAACGAAAAGCCGGGCGGGCACGGCGAGCGTTCGGTGGCGATCGGCACCATCGACATGGCTGTATGGGACGCGGTCGCCAAGATCGAAGGCAAGCCGCTGTTCCAGCTGCTTGCCGACCGCTACGGCGACGGCAAGGCCGACCGCAACATCTTCGTCTACGCCGCCGGCGGTTACTACTATCCGGGCCAGGACCACAACAAGCTCAAGGACGAGATGCGCAGCTACATCGACCGCGGCTACACGGTGGTCAAGAAGAAGATCGGCGGCGCCTCGCTGGACGAGGATCTGCGCCGCATCGATTCGGTGCTGAGCGTGCTGCAGGACGGCCAGAAGCTGGCGGTCGACGCCAACGGCCGCTTCGACCTCGACACCGCGATCCAGTACGCCAAGGCGCTGTCGCAGTACGACCTGTTCTGGTACGAGGAGCCGGGCGACCCGCTCGATTTCGAACTGCAGGCGACCTTGCGCAACTACTACAAGAATCCCATGGCGACAGGCGAAGACCTGTTCTCGATGCAGGACGCGCGCAACCTGATCCGCTACGGCGGCATGCGCGCCGACCGCGACTGGCTGCAGTTCGATTGCGCGCTCAGCTACGGCCTGGTCGAATACCTGCGCACGCTCGACATGCTGCGCGAGCACGGCTGGTCGCCAAAGCGCTGCATCCCGCACGGCGGCCACCAGATGTCGCTCAACATCGCCGCCGGGCTGGGCCTGGGCGGCAACGAATCGTACCCCGACCTGTTCCAGCCATACGGCGGCTTCCCGGACGGCGTCAAGGTCGAGAACGGCCACATCATGCTGCCGGAACTGCCGGGCATCGGCTTCGAAGGCAAGGCCGACCTGTACCGCGAAATGGTCAAGCTGGCCGACTAACTCCGGGGTCAAGTCTGTCATTTGGACACGAGCCCATGAGCAGGGCGCCTTTAGGGAAGAGGTCGTGTCTGAATGTCAGACTTGACCCCAGTGAGGGTGGCTTCGAGGCCGCCTTTGGGATGGTTGCGCAGGGTGAGCGTGGCGTCGATCGCTTGCGCCAGCTGACGCGCTATCGCCAGGCCAAGGCCCGTGCCGCCGGTGTCGCGGTTGCGCGAGGCTTCGAGGCGGTAGAACGGCTGCATGACGTTGTCCAATTCATCGTCGGGGATGCCGGTGCCGTGATCGCGCACGCGGATCGTCAATTGTCCATCGGCGCTATCGACATGCAGGTCCGCCGATCCGGCGTACTTCAGTGCGTTGTCGATCAAGTTG
This sequence comes from Oxalobacteraceae bacterium OTU3CINTB1, assembly GCA_024123955.1. Lineage (NCBI taxonomy): Bacteria > Pseudomonadati > Pseudomonadota > Betaproteobacteria > Burkholderiales > Oxalobacteraceae > Oxalobacteraceae bacterium OTU3CINTB1. The sequence continues at coordinate 5,944,104 of CP099652.1, read as the reverse complement.
CCCAGCACCCGGCGTAGCGCGTGCGGGCGGGTGACCACCGACGCGCCGGTTTGGCCTTCCAGTTTGACTGGATGGCCGCCATCCAGATAGTCCCCAACCAGGCTACCCAGCAGCGAGTCCAGATCGACACGGCACGCCGCTTCCGACGTGCCGTGCAGCGTGCGCGCATAAGCCACGCCGTCGCGCACCAGCATCTCCATCTCGATCAGATCGCGGTTCATTTTCTCGCGCTGGATGTCGTCATCCATCATGTCGGCGCGCATGCGCATGCGCGTGATCGGCGTTTGCAGGTCGTGCGAAATCGCCGCCAGGATCTGCGTGCGCTCGTTCAGATGCGCGCCGATGCGGTCCTGCATGGCGTTGAAGGCGCGCGCCGCGCGTGCCACCTCCAGCGGCCCATCTTCGGCGACCGGGTCGGCATTGAGATCGGGTCCCAGACGGTCGGCTGCGTCGGCGAGTTGTGCCAGCGGGCGGGTCGCCAGCCGCACGCCATACCATGTGACCACCGCCAGCAACGCGAGCTGCAACAGCAGCACCGTCGGCAGCCACGCCGGAATCGGCAGGCCGTTCGGACGCATGTCGATGATCAGCTTTGTCCCATCGCTTAGCGTCACATGCGCCTGCACGCGGTTGGGGTGCCCCGGCACGGCGCTTGCCGTGACGGGGTACTGTTTGCCGATGGACTTGACGAACGAGGCGGCGGCCCGCTTCGACAGCTCGGTGTCCGGCGCATGGCCAGTGTCGCCCGGTCCCAGTGAAAATCGATAACTGCGGCGCTCCAGCCGTGGCAACCATTCGGACCGTTCACTAGCGGGCAGACGATCCAGCAACGCCACCGAACTGGCGACGTCCTGCTCCAGATAGCCGAGCATCAAACCGGTGGTCGCTTCGCGCCGTTCGCTGACGATCAGCCAGTATGACATCGCATGCGCCGCGGCCAGGCCGATGAACAGGATCAGCGTCAGGCGCGTGAACAGCGTGCGTGGCCAATGCAGCCTGGTCATGCCGCGCCTCCGAGATCGACCTCGGAGGAGAACACATAGCCTTCGCTGCGCAGGGTTTTGATGTAGCGCGGCTCGCGCGCGTCGTCCAACAGCCGCTGGCGCAGGCGGCTCACCAGCAGGTCGATCGAGCGGTCGAAACTGTCGGCGTCGCGCCCTTGCGTGAGGTTGAGCAGCTGGTCGCGCGTGAGCACTCGGCGCGGATGGTCGAGGAACACGCGCAGCAGCCGGTATTCGGCGCCGCTCAGCGAGACCACCGTGCCGGCGCGGTCCAGCAGGTGGCGGCCGACGGTGTCCAGCCTCCATTCGCCAAAGGTGATGAACTGCCCCGGCTCGTCGACCTGCATATTCGGCGGCAGCATGCGCGCGCGGCGCAGCACGGAGCGGATCCGGGCGAACAGCTCGCGCACCGCGAAAGGCTTGGTCAGGTAATCGTCGGCGCCCATCTCCAAACCGACGATACGGTCGGTCTCCTCGCCGCGCGCGGTCAGCATCAGCACGGGCAGGGCGCGCCATTTGCTGGCGCGCAGTTCGCGGCAGAGGGTCAGGCCGTCCTCGCCGGGCAGCATCAGGTCCAGCACCAGCAGATCGAAGTTCTGTTGTTCCAACAGCGCGCGCATCTGGCGGCCGTTCGCCGCCACGGTGGCACGCATGCCGTTCTTTTCCAGATAAGCGGCCAGCAGCTCGCGGATTTCGCGGTCGTCGTCGACGATGAGGATGTGGTCTGTATTTTCCATGGACGCATCTTAACCCGTGAAAGAGGGCTCCATTACCCGCTTTGTATCCCAGTGTATCCGGATCGACCCTGTACACACAACATTGCAAAAGCCGTGGTTTTGGACACAGCCGATACACACCGCACCGGTTAAATGGAGTCTTCCAAAACAGGAGGGCAAGCCATGAACAACCTTATCGAACTGCCGCTGGCGACGCTCGCCGGCGTGCTGACCATCGCCTCTCCCTGCGTGCTGCCGATCCTGCCCATCGTATTGGGCAGCACTTTGCAGCGCGCCGATCAGCTTAAAAACCGCATTCGTCCGTTGTTCATCGTGGCAGGCTTCGTGCTGACCTTTGCCGCGCTGGGCATGCTGCTGGCCAGCGCCTCGCAGCACGTCGTCGTCGCCCACGAGACGCTTCGCCTGGTGGGCATCGCGATGCTGATGTTAACCGGCTTGCTGATGTTGTGGCGCCAGCCCTACGAATGGCTGATGGCCCGCATGGGCGGCTTCCTGAACCGCGCCGGCCCATCGGCCGATGGCAGCAGCGGCAACGCCGGCGGCTTCGTGCTCGGCATGTCCCTCGGCGCCGTGTGGACGCCGTGCGCCGGTCCGGTGCTGGCGTCGATCCTGGTGCTGGTCGCCAAGGCGCAGGACCTCGGCTGGTCGGCCACCCTGCTGGTGATGTACGCCCTCGGCGCCGGCATCCCGATGCTGGCGATCGCCTACGGCGGCCAGTTCATGGCGACGCGGGTCCGGATGCTGGCGCGCCACTCCCATCGCCTGATCCAGGTATTCGGTGTGCTGATCCTGCTGACCGGGATCGCCATCTACTTCCAGTACGACGTTGTGATCTACGCGGCCCTTGCCGACTTTTCCCCTACCCTGAAAGGATATTAAACATGAAATCCGTTTTCCAAACCACCTTGGCCGCCGTCGTCTTGTCGACCGCCGCCTTCACCGCAGTGGCAACGGCAGCGACGGTCGCTCCGATGACGGCGCCGGAATTCACCGGCATCCAGCAATGGCTCAATAGCGAGCCGCTGACCATGCGCCAGCTGCGCGGCAAGGTGGTGCTGGTCGATTTTTGGACCTACACCTGCATCAACTGCATCCGCACGCTGCCCTATGTGAAAAGCTGGCACGAGAAGTACAAGGACCAGGGCCTGGTGGTGGTGGGCGTCCACACTCCGGAATATCCGTTCGAGCGCTCGACCGACAACGTCAAGACCGCGATCAAGCGTTTCGGCATCACGTACCCGGTCGCGCAGGACAACAAGTACGCCACCTGGAGCGCGTACAACAACCAGTATTGGCCCGCCTTCTATTTGATCGACAAGCAGGGCAAGGTGGTCTACCAGCACTTCGGCGAAGGCGAGTACGCGGCGACCGAGGCGAAGATCCGCACCTTGCTGGCCGAACCGGCGGTAATGCCCCAGTAATCCGTTTTCACGCTATCGAAAGGAATCATCATGACTGAACTCACCAACATGAAACGCCGCAGCTTTTTGAACACCGCTGCGCTGGGGCTGGCCGCGAGCCAGATCGGCTATGTGGGAGGCGCCTTTGCCGCTACGCTGTCGCCGGCGAACGCTTTCCCTGCGCTACGGCAGATCAACGCCGGCCTGCTCGACGTCGGGTACGTCGACATGGGGCCATCCGACGGCATGCCGATACTGCTGCTGCACGGCTGGCCCTACGACATCCATGCCTTCGTCGACGTGGCGCCTATCCTGGTCGCGGCGGGATACCGCGTCATCGTTCCGCATCTGCGCGGCTATGGCAGCACGCGGTTCCTGTCGCCCCACACGCCCCGTAACGGCCAACAGGCGACCTTCACCGCCGACGCCGTCGCCTTCATGGATGTGCTGAAGATCGACCAGGCCATCGTCGCCGGCTTCGACTGGGGCGCCAGGATCGCCGGCACCCTGGCGGCGTTGTGGCCGCGACGCTTCACGGCGCTGGTGTCGGTCAGCGGTTACCTGATCGGCAGCCAGGAGGCAAACCGCGCGCCGCTGTCGCCCAAGGCGGAGCTGCAATGGTGGTACCAGTACTACTTCGCCACCGAGCGCGGGGAACAGGGCTACCGCGCCAACACCCACGCGTTTGCGCGCCTGATCTGGGAGCTGGCCTCGCCGCAATGGAAATTCGACGACGCCACATTCGCCCGGTCCGCGGCGTCTCTCGACAACACGGACCACGTCGCCATCTCGATCGGCAACTACCGCTGGCGGCTGGGACTGGCGCCGGGCGAGGCCCGCTATGATGATCTTGAGCGCCAACTGGCGCGTTTTCCCGACATCGGCGTGCCCACCATCACGATGGAGGGCGACGCCAATGGTGCGCCGCATCCCGATCCGAAGAACTACGCGAAAAAATTCACGGGCAAGTATGAACACAGGTTGGTGACCGGCGGTATTGGCCACAACCTGCCGCAGGAAGCGCCGCAGGCCTTCGCCCGGGCCATTCTCGATGTGGCGAAATTGAACTGAACCTCACACATATTACTCACACACAGAGGAAACGATCATGAACCACACTGAAAAAACGCTGTACACCGGCGGCACACACACCACGTCCGGCGGCCGCGACGGCGCCGCGCGGGAATATCGACGTCGCCATCCGGTTGGCGAGTTAGTCAACGTCAGTTCTTCCACCCGATGCCGGTGCCGTGTCGTTGGGATGTAGGTGAGCAATCAGTCGGCACGCTATGTGCCTCACGCAGACCGAAGTCCGTCGTGAGAACCGGCGTGCGCAACGCTGCTACTTGTCGAGCCTTGGGTAATCGAGGTAGCCTTGCTCACCACGGCTGTACCAGGTCGCCTCCTGGTCCAGGTTCAGCGCCGCGCCTGTCGCCAGCCTGTGTGGCAGATCCGGATTGGCCAGGAATGGCCTGCCGTAGGCGATCGCGTCGGCCAGGCCGGCGTCGAGGGCGGCCTGGCCGCTGCGGCCATCGTATCCGGTATTGAGCACAACCGGCCCTTTGAACGCCGCGCGCATCAACGGCGCGATGGGCGGGCGCAGGATGGTCGGGTGCATAGCGTCGATGCGCGGCGCGCTCGGCTCGCGGATTTCGAGGAAGGCGATGCCGAGGTCTGACAGCGCTTTGGCGGCGGCGCAGAACAGCGCCGCCGGATCGCTGTCGTCGACGCCCTGGATCTCGCCGTTGGGCGACAGGCGCACCGCTGTCCGGTCGGCGCCGATTTCCAGCGCCACCGCTTCGGTCACCTCGCGCAGCAGGCGGATGCGATTGTCGATGCCGCCGCCGTAGGCGTCGTTACGCCGGTTGGCGCCGTCGCGCAGGAACTGGTCGAGCAGGTAGCCGTTCGCGGCGTGCAGCTGTATGCCGTCGAAACCGGCGGTGCGCGCGTGGCGCGCGGCCACACGGAAGGCGCGCACGATGTCCGTGATTTCATCGGTGCGAAGGGCCCGCGCCTCAGTGTAGGGGACTTTGCCGTCATAGGTGTGGGCCAGGCCGGGCGCCGTGCTCGCCGAGGCGGAAACCGGCGCCTGCCCGCCGAGGAAGGACGGATGGACCACCCGTCCCATATGCCACAGTTGGGAGAAGATGCGCCCGCCCGCCGCGTGCACCGCGTCGGTGACCGGACGCCACGCCGCCACTTGCTCGTCGCTCCACAATCCCGGCGCGTAAGGCCAGCCCAATCCCTGGCGGCTGATGCCGGTCGCCTCGGAAATGATCAGGCCCGCGCTGGCGCGCTGACGATAGTATTCCACCATCATCGCCGTGGGGACGTGCTCCCGGGTATTGCGCCCGCGCGTAAGCGCGGCCATCAGCACGCGGTTGGGCGCGGCGATCGCACCGAGTTGAACCGGATCGAAAAGTGACGGCATGGCGGCTCTCTTTCTAGTGATGACAGCTTAGCCGTCGATGACATCCATCTCCGGCAGCGAGGCGCCGCCTTGCTTTTGCAGCAGCATGCTGTGGGTGGTCAGCGGTCCGCCGAATTGCTGCAGCATACCGCCGGCCGCGATCGGACCGAGATCGATCGCCGCGTAGCCGAAGCGCTCGATCAGTTCGGCCAGGGTGCGATTGGCGGCCGGATCGTCGCCGGACAGGAACAACACGCGCCTGCCGCCGGCCTCGCCGGGCTGGCGCCCAAGGATAGTGGCGAATAGCGTGTTGAACGATTTCACCAGCCGCGCGCCGGGCGCCGCCTCGGCGACGATATCCGAGGACGGGCGGCCGCCCAGGTTGGCGGGCGAAAAATCGATGAAGTCGATGGCGTTGGTGGTGTCGACGATGATGCGGTTGTTCCAGGCCGGCGCGTCTTTCAACGCGTCCGGGACCGCGGTGAACGGCACGGCCAGGAAGACGATGTCGGCGGCGAGCGCCTGGTGCAGGGCGGTGGGCACGATGGCCGGGCCGAGTTCGTCGACCAGCGCCGCCAGGCTGCCCGGACCACGGGTATTGGCCACCAGCACCGGCAGCTCTTGGCGGGCGAACTGGCGCGCGATGGCCGTGCCGATGGCGCCCGAACCGATAATTGCGTATTGCATAGCTTCCTCCTGGATGATGCGTAGATTGGCGGGCGGTTACTTCAGATGGGTCTTGAGCTCATTGCCGGCCTGGCGCATCGCCGCCTTGACCGCCGGCACGGTGGCCAGCGCGTTCAGCAGGCCGTAGTCGTGGATCAGGCCGGGATAGCGCGTTATGGTGACATCGACGCCGGCGGCGTCGAGCTTGCGGCCGTAGGCTTCGCCCTCGTCGCGCAGCACGTCGAGTTCAGCCGTCTGGATCAGGGTCGGCGGCAGGCCCTTGAGCTGTTCGGTCGACGCGCGCAGCGGCGAGGCGGTGATTTCGGCGCGTTGCTTGGCGTCGGTGGTGTAGTTGTCCCAGAACCACTGCATCATGCCCTTGCTGAGGAAGTAGCCATTGCTGAACTGGTTGTAGGAGGCGGTGTCGAAGTTGGCGTCGGTCACCGGCCAGAACAGCACCTGCGCGCTGATTTTCGGCTGGCCCTGCTGCTTGGCCATGATGCTGACCACGGTCGCCATGTTGCCGCCGACGCTGTTGCCGGCCACGGCCAGGCGCTTGCCGTCGACCTTGATTTCCTTGCCGTTCGCGGCGACCCACTTGGTGGCCGCGTAGGCTTGCTTGATCGCGACGCCGTACTTGGCTTCCGGCGACGGCGTGTAGTTGACGAAGACGGCGGTGGCGCCGGAATTGTCGACCAGGTCGCGCACCATGCGCGAGTGGGTCGGGAAGTCGCCCAGCACCCAGCCGCCTCCGTGGAAGAACATGAACACCGGCGTGTCGCCTTTGGCGTTCTTGGGCCGGACGATGGTCAGGTCGATCTTTTGGCCGTCCTGGGTGACGGTCTTGTTGCTCACTTCAACCGACGACAGATCGGTCGGCACGCTGGCCTGGGCGCCGACCAGCACCTGACGCGCGTCCTTCGGGCTGAGTTGCTCGATCGGCTTGCCGGTGCCGCTGTTGAGCACCTTGAGGAAGGCCTGGACGTTGCGTTCCGGGACGGGCGGCACATCGGCGGCGAGGGCGGCCTGGCTGGCGAGCGACAGGAGGGATGCAGCCACGGTTTTGGTAGGGAGATTCATTTTGTACCTTCTGGTTGGGTTATCGTTTCCGAGGACTGCACGTTACCGCCGTGCGGGAACGCCAACAAGAGAGGCGGGCATCGTTTTAGAAGTTCCCAAATGGCACAAATGGCGGCCGCGCCGCCCGGTTGTTTCTTTGTTGTTACTTCCTCCGGATTGACAATAGCGCTTGAGGTTGATTTAATTGTGCCATGTCAGCAAAAATCGGATTAGAAAGCCTTACCGGGCTCATCGCCTTCGCCCGTACCGCCTCACTCGGCAGTTATACGGCGGCGGCGCGTTCGCTGGGGGTGTCGCCCTCGGCCGTCAGTAAAAGCGTGCTGCGCCTCGAGGAGCAGCTCAAGCTCAAACTGTTCGTGCGCACCACGCGCTCCCTCACGCTCACGCCCGAGGGACTCGATCTGCAGGAGCGCACCAGCCGCCTGCTGCAGGAGGTCGAGCAGATCGAACAGGCGGCCGCCAGCGCGCGCGCCGAGCCGTCGGGGCTGCTGCGGGTGACCGCGCCGCTGCCCATCGGCACGCACATCCTGGCCGGCGCGCTGCCGCGCTTTCGCCAGCGCTACCCGAAGGTCACGATCGACCTGCGCATGGGCGACCTGTACAACGACCTGGTCGAGGAGGGCATCGACGTCGCCATCCGGGTCGGCGCGCCGGGCGACTCGCGCATGATTTCGCGCCCGCTCGCCCCCCATCGCCTGTGCGCGTTCGCGGCCCCCAGCTATCTGGCGCAGCACGGCACCCCGCTGGCGATCGACGACCTGCTCGAGCACGAGTGCGTGAACTTCCGCTATCAGAGCTCCGGCCAGGCGCTGCGCTGGCCGTTCCAGGTCGGCGACCGGCTGGTGGAGATGACGCCGAGCGCCGGCATCATCATCGACACCACCGACGGCGTGATGGCGGCCGTCGTCGCCGGCGGCGGCATCGGCATTTCGCCGACCTACGCGGCCGCCTCCTTTGTCGAGCGAGGGCTGCTGGTGCCCATCCTGCCCGCGCTGGCGGTCGAGCGCTTCACCATCTCGGCGGTGTGGCCGGAAAGCCGCCGGGGCAGCCCCAACGTCAAAGCCTTCATTGAATTTTTGATCGAGCTATTCCCTTCGCCGGCGCCGTGGGATGTGATCGTGGGCACCGACTAAGCGTCGGCCACGCCGGGGCCCGGTTATTTGTGCCTTCGTGGAAAAAGTGAAACGACACCATTGCGCCTTGCCCGGGCCGCGCGGTGACAGTATTCTGCGCCACGCCGATCAACGTGACTGGCAGGGCCGCGTCCTTCGGTTTGGACTCAGGCCGAATTCGAATCGCGTCTCTTCCACGGCACTTTATGATCGGCCCCATCTTCCACTTCCGTTCGCGGCTCCGCCGCGCCAGTTTGTCCGGCGCGCCGGCACGCGCCCTGCTGGCCTTGCTGCTGTGGATGGCGGCCGGCCTGGCGCCGTTCGCCTCGGCCACCGAGATCGGCCGGCGCATGTCGCCGGTCATCGAGCTGCTGCACACCAGCTGGACCGCGCGTGACGGCGCGCCGGCCGGCATCAGCGGCATCACGCAGACGCCCGACGGCTGGATCTGGATCGGCAGCTCCTCGGGCCTGTACAAGTTCGACGGCGTGCGCTTCCTGCGCGCCAGCGGAGAGGATGGACCGCTGACGTCGGCCGTCTCCGCCATCGGCCTGCTGCGCGATGGTACTTTGTGGGTAGGCTACAAATACGGCGGCTTCAGTATGATGACCAAGGGCCGGATGAAGCATTTCCGGCTGGAGCAGCCGGACACGCCGCGTGGAACGATTTTCGACGCCGCCGAGGACGACAATGGCCGCCTGTGGGTGGCGACCTCCGGCGGCCTGTTCTATCTGGATGGCGACGCGCGCTGGCATCATCCTGAGCGGTCGTCGGATGCGCCCCAGGAATATGCGCTGGCGTTGCTGTTCGACCGTGGCGTGTTGTGGGTGCGCAGCAGCCAGGGGATCTATTCGCTGGCCCGGGGCGCCGACAAATTCGTTCAACGCAATACCGACAGCGTTGGCTGGCTGGCCCGTCATCCGGACGGCAGCGTGTGGACCAGCGATGGACGCGTGCGCGGGCTGCAGATGCTGGCCGGCCCGGCTCAGGGTAAACCGCTGCGCTGGAACATCGACGATCTCGTCGGCCGCTTTTTCTTCGACCACGACGGTTATACGTGGTTCGTCTCGGCGCCGGACCTGGTGCGCACCGCGCACGCCGGTCTCCGCAAGCCGTCGCAGCGAACCTGGCCGGAGCGCGGCCTGAGCGGGGTCGAGGCGTACGCGCTGTTCCAGGATCGCGAGCAGAACGTTTGGGTGGGGACCGAGAATGGCCTGGACCGCTTCCGCGCGCCGCGCCTGGAAACGGTGAAGCTGCCCAAGAACGCCGGTATCACCGCGCGGCCGATCGCCGGCGGTCCCGGCGCCAGCGCCTGGGTCGACCGTTCCTATTTGCCCGCCCCGAACGCGCCCGCCAGGCCGTTCGCCCCGGAACTCGAGATGGGCATGGTCAATACCGCGCTCTACCGGGCTGCCGACGGCAACGTCTGGATGGGTGGCGACGAGGGGCCGTTGTTTGTCCTGCGCGACGGCGTGCGCCAGCGCGTCGCGCTGCCGCCGGGCATCGACGTCAACCGGTTCGTCTATTCGCTGACGGAAGACCGGGCCGGGGCCTTGTGGATCAGTTTCGGGCGCGCCGGATTTTATACGCTGCGCGCCGGCCAGTGGGCGCTTGGTGGCGGCATCGCCGGAATGGCAACGTTCGCCGCTTCCGTGATCGCCGCCGACCCGCGCGGGCCTGTATGGCTTGGTTCGGTCAACAACCACTTGGCCGTGGTTGCCGACGGCCGCGTGCGCCACTACGGCAAGGCCGACGGGGTGACCGTCGGCACGGTCATGCAGATCCTGCCGGTGGCCGGCGGCGCGTGGATCGGCGGCGAGAACGGCCTGGCTTATTTCGACGGCAGCCGTTTCCATCCCATCGTCGGCGCCGAGGGCGATCCGTTGGCGGGCATCACCGGCCTGATATTCGGCCGCGACGGTACCTTGTGGATCAACGGCGGCAGCGGCATCACCAGCATCGGCCCGAAGGAACTGGCGCGGGTGGTGCGCGAGCCGCGCTACGCGGTGCGGTTCGACCGGCTCGACTACCGCGACGGCTTGACCGGTTCGACCAGTCCCTTGTTCCCGCTGCCGTCGGCCGCCCGCAGCGACGATGGCACCTTGTGGTTCTCGACCACGGGCGGCGTCTACGCCTTCCAGCCCGAAAAGCTACCGCGCAACGCGCTGGTGCCGCCCGTGGTCGTCACTTCGCTGCACGCAGGCGAAGCCGCCTACGCCACAACCGGCGGCGCGCGCCTGCCTGCGGGCACCCGTGCGCTGGAGATTGATTTCACCGCGCTGTCGTACCAGGACCCGGAGCGCATGCGCTTCCAGTACCGGCTGGAGGGCGTCGACGGCGCCTGGCGCGACGGCGGCAGCCGGCGCTCGGCCAGTTACACCAACCTGGGGCCGGGAAAGTACACATTCCGCGTCATCGCCTCCAACAACGACGGTGTGTGGAACTTGCAAGGCGCGTCCGTATCCTTCTATATCGAGCCGAAAATCATGCAGACTATGTGGTTCCGGGCGCTGTGCGTGGTCGCCGCCTTGCTGCTGCTGTGGCGGCTGTACGTGTTCAAGGCCCGCCTGCTGGCGCGCCGTTACGGCGAGTTGATGCAGGAGCGACTCGCCGAGCGCGAGCGCATCGCCCGGGCGCTGCACGACACCCTGCTGCAAGGCTTGCACGGCGTGGTGCTGCGCGTGGCCAGCGTGGCCAAGCGCCTGCCGCCCGAGAGCCAGGAGCGCGGGCGCATCGACGCCATCCTAGACCAGGCCGGCACCGTGATGGCGCAGGGCCGCGACGAACTGATGAACCTGCGCACGGCGCCGGCGGCGGGCGACGACATCGCCGCCGCGCTGTCCGGCTTCGGCCAGTCGCTGGAACGCGATTTCGGCCCGCGCTTCGCCATTGCGGTGCCGGAAGGCTTCCGCCCGCTTGATGCGATCGCCCGGCCGGCGATCTATTGCATCGGCCGCGAGGCGCTGTTCAACGCCTACCGCCACGCGGCGGCCAGCCACGTCGAGGTGGCGCTGGGCTACGGCAGCGAGCACTTCGTGTTGTCGATCGCCGATGACGGCGTCGGCATGCCCGGCGCGGTGCTGGACGCGGGCGGGCGCGAGGGACATTGGGGCCTGACCGGCATGCGCGAGCGCGCCGCCGCCCTCGGCGGCTCGCTGGACATCGCCAATCAGACCGGCGGCGGCACGCGCATCGTGCTGACGGTCCCCGCCAGCCGCGCCTACATGATGCCCGAGGAGTTCAATATCCGCCGCTGGCTGCGCGCCATCGTGCATAACCTGTTTGCCCGTTCTTAACCGTCGACCCAACCTAAACGAAAGGCTCACATGTCATCCATTCCGACCGCCACCCCGGTGCAGATCGCCGAAGTCTTCTTCTCTCACTGGAGCAACAACCGCATTGAGGCCGCGCTGGCGATGCTGTCCGCTGACGTGCTCTACGATAACGTGCCGTTCCCCGACATCATCGGCCGCGCCGAGGTCGAGAAATTTCACCGCGGCTTCGGCATCGGCACCGACTTCCTGCTGGACTGGAAGGTGACCCATATCGCGGCGGCCGGCAACGTGGTGCTCAACGAGAGGATCGACGTGTTCCGGCATGTCGATGGCGGCGTCATCACGCTGCCGGTGATGGGCACCATCACGGTCGAGAACGGCGAGATCACGGTCTGGCGCGACTACTTCTATCCGGCCGATTTCGACCGCCAGCTGGCGGCCGTGAAAGGCCGCGCCGCGCCACAGCCGTAGCCCTGGCCGGTTAGCCGTCCGGCCCGGTCTCATCTCTTCAACGCCCTGATTTGTGCCGTGGAGGCACATCTAAAATGCCTCGGCCGTGGATTTTCGGTGTGACTACAAACCTATAAGCTGCCAGATAGCTTGGTTGAAAATCACAAAGGAAATAGAGATGAAGATAAAGGACACCACCGCCCGACGGGCGCTGTTGATCGCGCTGGTCGCGGGCGCCGGCGGCGCCGCGCTGCTGTCGGGATGCGGCAAGAACACCAACGCGGCGGCGGCGGCGCCGGCCGCCCCGGCCGTGGCCGCCGCCGTCGGCGTCGAGAAGGCCGTCAGCGATGTGCAGGAATTCTCGGGGCGGCTCGAAGCCATCGAGCGCGTCGAGATACGCCCGCGCGTGTCCGGTTTCATCACCGCCGTCAATGTGGCGCCCGGCGCCGAGGTGAAGAAGGGCGATGTGCTGTTTATCATCGACCAGCGCCCCTACCAGGCCGAAGCCAACCGGGCCGAGGCGGCCGCCAGGTCGGCGCGCGCGAAAGCCGAACTGGCGCGCCTGGAACTGACCCGCGCCGAGCGTCTGCTGGGCGACAAGGCCATCGCCCAGCGCGAATACGATGAACGCGCTTCCGGCCAGAAGCAGCTGGAAGCGGACGCCGGCGCGGCCGAAGCGCAAGCCCAGGCCGCGCGCCTGAACCTGGAATACACCAAGGTGATGTCGCCGATCAACGGCCGTGTGTCGAAGGCGGAAATCACGCTCGGCAACCTGGTCGACTCGAACGCGATCCTGACTTCCGTGGTCTCGCTCGACCGCGTCTACGCCAGCTTCGACGGCGACGAGGCGACCTACCAGCGCGTCGCCGCGCGCGCCTACGCCGGCCGTCCGGTCAACGTCAGGGTGGGGCTCGTCAACGAGGAAGGCTTCCCGCACGAAGGCAAGCTCGAATTCGTCGACAACCAGCTCGACACGCGGACCGGCAGCGTGCGCATGCGGGCGGTCTTCGCCAACAGCGACCGCAGCATGGCGCCGGGGCTGTTCGCCCGCGTGCAAATCGGCGGCGGAGACGAGCAGCGCGCGCTGCTGATCACCGACCGCGCCGTCGGCACCGACCAAAGCCGCAAATTCGTGTTCGTCGTCAGCGCGGACAACAAGGCCGAGTACCGCGAAGTCAAGCTGGGACCGCTGGTCGACGGCTTGCGCGTGGTGCGCTCCGGCCTCAAGCCCGGCGAGAAGGTCGTCGTCAACGGCTTGCAGCGCGTGCAGCCGGGCGCCGTGGTGGCGCCGCAAATCGTGCCGATGACGGCGGACGGCGCACCGGCCAAGCCGGCGGCGCCGAAGATGGCGGCGGCCGATGCCGGCGCGAAGGAATAACGGATGAACATTTCCCGCTTTTTTGTCGACAAGCCGATCTTCGCGGCGGTGCTGTCCATTATCGTGTTCGTGGCCGGCCTGATTTCGATTTTCCAGCTGCCGATCTCCGAGTATCCCGAGGTGGTGCCGCCTTCGGTGGTGGTGCGGGCGCAGTATCCCGGCGCCAATCCGAAAGTGATCGCCGAGACGGTCGCCACGCCGATCGAACAGGAGATCATCGGCGTCGAGGACATGCTGTACATGACGTCGCAAAACACCTCCGACGGCGCGCTGCAGCTGACGGTGACGTTCAAGATCGGCACCAATGTCGAGCAGGCGGAAACCGCCGTGCAGAACCGCGTCCAGCGCGCGTTGCCGCGCTTGCCGGAGGAGGTGCGCCAGATCGGCGTGACCACCGCCAAGAGCTCGCCCAACATCACCTTGCTGGTGCACCTGAAGTCGCCCAGCGGGCGCTATGACGACCTGTACCTGCGCAACTATGCGGTGCTGAACGTCAAGGACCAGCTGGCGCGCTTGAAGGGCGCCGGCGAGGTCCAGCTGTTCGGCTCGGGCGACTACGCGATGCGCGTCTGGCTCAATCCGCAGAAGATCGCGGCGCGCGGGCTGACCGCGACCGATGTGGTCAACGCCATCCGCGAGCAGAACGTGCAGGTCGCCGCCGGCGTCGTCGGGCAGGGGCCGAGCAAGGGCGCCGACTTCCAGATGTCGGTCAACACGCAGGGGCGCTTGCAGACCGCGGAGCAGTTCGGCGACATCGTGGTCAAGACCAACGCCGACGGCGCCGTCACCCTGCTCAAGGATCTGGCGCGGCTCGAAATGGGGTCCAATTCCTACGCGCTGCGCGCGCTGCTGGACAATAAATCGGCGGTGGCGATTCCCGTCTTCCAGGCGCCCAACGCCAACGCGCTGCAACTGTCGGCGGACGTACGGGCCTTGATGGCCGAGTTGTCCAAGGATTTCCCGCAGGGGATGGAGTACGACATCGTCTACGATCCGACCCAGTTCGTGCGCGAATCGATCCGCTCCGTCATCCACACCTTGTTCGAGGCGATCGCGCTGGTGGCGCTGGTGGTCATCGTGTTCCTGCAAACCTGGCGCGCCTCGGTCATTCCGCTGGTGGCGGTGCCGGTGTCGGTGGTAGGCACGTTCGCCGTCATGCTGGCCTTCGGTTTTTCGATCAACACGCTGTCGTTGTTTGGACTGGTGCTGGCGATCGGCATCGTCGTCGACGACGCCATCGTGGTGGTGGAAAACGTCGAGCGCAACATCGCCGAAGGCCTGACCCCGCACGACGCCACCATCCAGGCGATGAAGGAGGTGTCCGGGCCGATCATCGCCATCGCGCTGGTGCTGTGCGCGGTGTTCGTGCCGATCGCCTTCGTGTCCGGCCTGACCGGCCAGTTCTATCGCCAGTTCGCGTTGACAATCGCGATTTCCACCGTGATTTCGGCGTTTTGCTCGCTGACCCTGGCGCCGGCGCTGTCGGCGGTGCTGCTCAAGCCGCACGACGCGCCGAAGGACCGCCTGACTCGCTGGATCGACGCCGTGCTGGGCCGCTTCTTTGCGCTGTTCAACCGTTTCTTCGCGCGCTCGTCGCAACGCTACGAGGCCGGCGTGCAGGGCGTGTTGAAGCGCAAGACGGCGGCGCTGGCGGTGTATCTGCTGCTGGGCGTGGCCGGCGTGTTCATGTTCAAGGCGGTGCCGCCGGGCTTCGTGCCATCGCAGGACAAGGCTTACCTGATCGGCTTCGCGCAGCTGCCGGACGCCGCTTCGCTTGACCGCACCGACGCCGTTATCCGCAAGATGTCCGACATCGCCGGGCAGATTCCGGGTGTCGGTTCGTCGGTGGCGTTCCCCGGCCTGTCGATCAACGGTTTTACCAACGCGCCGAACGCCGGCATCGTGTTCGTCACGCTGAAATCGTTCGATGAGCGGCACGGCAAGGACCAGAGCGCCGACGCCATCGCCGCCGAGATCAACAAACGCATGGGCGCCATCGAGGACGCCTTCGTGCTGGTTCTGTCGCCACCGCCGGTGAACGGGCTGGGCACGACGGGCGGCTTCAAGATGATGATCGAGGACCGGGGCAACGTCGGTTACGACGAGCTGTACAAGGCGCTGCAGGCGATCCAGGGCAAGGCCTGGGCCGACAAGCGCTTGCAGGGCGTGTTCTCGGGCTTCCAGATCAATGTGCCGCAGCTGTTCGCCAACGTTGACCGGGTCAAGGCCAAGCAGCTGGGCGTGTCGCTGGCGGAGATCAACCAAACCTTGCAGATCAATCTGGGCGCGCTGTACGTGAACGACTTTAACCAGTTTGGCCGCACCTACCAGGTGCGGGTGCAGGCCGACGCGCCGTTCCGCTCGCAGCGCGAGCAGGCCGCGCAGATGAAGGTGCGCAACGACAGGGGCGAGATGATTCCGCTGTCGTCGCTGATGCGGGTCGAGGATACCTACGGCCCCGACCGCGTGCAGCGCTATAACAACTTCGTTTCCGCCGAGTTGAACGGCGGGCCGGCGCCGGGCGTGTCGTCCGGCCAGGCGCAGGCGGTGATGGAAGCGATCGTCAAGGCCAACTTGCCGAAGGGGATAGGCTACGAGTGGACCGACCTGACCTATCAGGACATCCTGGCCGGCAACACGATGATTTATGTGTTCCCGCTGTGCGTGCTGCTGGTGTTCCTGGTGCTGGCCGCGCAATACGAAAGCTGGACCCTGCCGCTGGCCGTCATCCTGATCGTGCCGATGTCGATTCTGTGCGCGCTGACGGGCGTCAAGCTGACCGGCGGCGACAACAACGTCTTCACGCAGATCGCACTGTTCGTGCTGGTCGGGCTGGCGTCGAAAAACGCCATCCTGATCGTCGAGTTCGCGGTCGAGTTGGAGCAGCGCGGACGGACCACCGTCGAGGCGGCGCTGGAGGCTTGCCGTTTGCGCCTGCGGCCGATCCTGATGACGTCGGTCGCCTTCATCATGGGCGTGGTGCCGCTGGTGTTCTCCCATGGCGCCGGGGCGGAAATGCGCCACGCGATGGGCGTGGCGGTGTTTGCCGGCATGCTGGGCGTGACCTTCTTCGGGCTGTTCCTGACGCCGGTGTTCTACGTACTGCTGCGCACGTTGGCCAAGTGGCTGGACAAGGCGCCGGCGACGACGTCGCCGGACGACCACAAGGAACCGAAACCCGCACTGGAAGGCAATCACTAGCATGATCAACAAGACCAACACCATGACCATTGCCGCGCTGTTGCTGAGCGCTTGCGCGGCGCCCGATTTCAAACAGCCCGACGTGGCGACGCCGGAGGCGTTCAAGGAGCATCAGGGCCAGGGCCTCGATAGGGCCCGGGTTCTGTCCGCTCAGGACGAGGTGCGGCGCGCCGCCGATGGCAGCACCTGGACCGTGGCCCGTCCGGCCGACCCGCCGGCGCGCGGCGAATGGTGGCGCGCGTTCAACGATCCGGCGCTCGATGCGCTGATCGCCGAGGCGAGCGGCGCCAACCAGACGCTGTCGGCCGCCGCCGCGCGGGTGCGGCAGGCGCGTGCGATCGCCGGCATCGCCGAGGCCGACCGGATTCCGCAGGTGTCCGCCGGCGTCGGCGCGCAGCGCCAGCGCCTGTCGCCGCTGGAAGCCAACCAGCCGCCGGGCAGCGCCGTTCCGGCGAGGTCGGCGTATTCGGCGCGGCTGTCGGCCAGTTACGAGGTCGACCTGTTCGGCCGGGTGTCGTCGGGCGTGGCCGCCGCGCGCGGCGACGCCGCCACCGTCGAAGCGACTTATCGCGCCGTGCTGATGGCGCTGCAAGCCGATGTGGCCCAAACCTATCTCCGTCTGCGCGCGCTGGACGCGGAGCTGGTCACCGTCGAGCGCACGGTGCGCCTGCGCGAGGAGAGCGTGCGCGTCACCGGCAGGCGCTTCGAGCTGGGCGACATCGGCGAATTCGACCTGTCGCGGGCCAGGACCGAGCTGGCGACCGCGCGCGCCGAGGCGATCGGCCTGCAACGCCAGCGGGCCACGTCCGAGCACGCGCTGGCTGTGCTGATCGGCAAGCCCGCCGCCGCCTTCACCGCCGCATCGAAGCCGCTGGTCGACGATGCGGCATCTGCCAGCGCGTCGACAGCGGCGGCGCCGTTGCCGGTGATCCCGGCCGGACTGCCTTCGGCGCTGCTGGCGCGCCGTCCCGATATCGTCGGCGCTCAGCGCGCGATGGAGGCGGCCAACGCCCGCATCGGTGTGGCGCGCTCGGCGATGTTCCCGGCGCTTAACCTCAGCGCCGATGGCGGCGGCGTCGGCGGCGCGTTCGCCGACGTGTTCCGCTGGAGCAGCCGTTCGTGGCTGCTGGGCGCCGCGCTGGGCATGCCGGTGATCGATGGCGGCCGCAACCGCAACAACGTGCTGCGCAGCGAGGCGGCGCTGGAGGAGGCCGTCGCCACCTATCGGCAGAGCGTGCTGGTGGCGTTCGCCGAGGTCGAGGACAACCTGGCCGGCCTGCGGGTGCTGGCGGGGCAGATCGAGCAGACCGAGTCGGCCGTGGTGTCGGCGCGCCGGTCCGCCGAGCTGGCGCAAAAGCTGTATGACGCCGGACGCGGTACGTATCTCGAGTTGCTCGACGCCCAGCGCAACCTGGCCACCGTCGAGCGCAGCGCCGTCAAGCTGCGCGGCGACAGGGCGCTGACGACCGTCGCGCTGATCCGCGCATTGGGGGGCGGCTGGGGTTAATCCGGCAAGTGGACCCGTTGTTCAGGATAAAATCTTGACAATGGGTTAGTAAATTGGTTTAATTGTTCCATGATGGAAAAAATAGGATTGGAAAGCCTTACCGGGCTCATCGCTTTCGCGCGCACGGCGTCGCTGGGCAGCTACACCGCCGCCGCCCAGTCGCTCGGGGTGTCGCCGTCCGCCGTGAGCAAGAGCGTGCAGCGGCTCGAAGAGCAACTGTCCGTCAAACTGTTCACGCGCACCACGCGCTCACTGGCGCTGTCGCCGGAAGGGCGCGACATGCAGGAGCGCACCGCGCGCCTGTTGCTCGAGGTCGAGCAGATCGAGCAGGCCGCAGCCAATTCGCGCACCGAGCCGGCCGGCCTGCTGCGCGTGAGCGCGCCGCTGCCGGTGGGCGTGCACATTCTCGCGCCCGCGCTGCACCGTTTCCGCGAGCGCCATCCCAAAGTCAAAATCGACCTGCGCATGGGCGACCGTCACGCCGACCTGATCGAGGAGGGCATCGACGTCGCCCTGCGCGTTGGCGAGGTGGGCGACTCGCGCCTGATCGCCAGGCCGCTGGCGCCGCACCGGCTGTGCGCCTTCGCCGCCCCGGCCTATCTCGCGCGGCGCGGCACGCCGCTGGCGCTCGACGAGCTGGCCGCCCACGATTGCGTGAACTTCCGTTACCAGGGCTCCGGCCAATCGTTGCGGTGGCCTTTCCAGATTGGCGAGCGCATCGTCGAGATGACGCCGGATGCCGGCATCATCATCGACGCCACCGATGGCGTGCTGGCGGCGCTGGTCTCCGGCGGCGGCATCGGCATCGCGCCGACCTACGCGGCGGCCGATTACGTGGCGCGCGGCTTGCTCGTGCCGATCCTGCCCGAGCTGGCGGTCGAGCGCTTCACCGTCACCGCGCTGTGGCCGGAAAGCCGCCGGGGCAGCCCCACCGTCAAGGCATTCGTCGAGTTCCTGCTGGAGATATTTCCCAGTCCGGCGCCGTGGGATCTGGTCATTGCCGCCGCCCAGGGCGGAGGATCGGCCGAAGGGAAACCGGACCGGAGCCGGGACCAAGGCCAAGGCCAGGCGGCGCGGCACTGAGCGCGCGCCCCTGCGAGCGGCTGCGGGGAGGTTAGCGCGCGCAGGCCGCTTCTTTTCGCGGCCCCGGCAGCGCCCGGTCGCACAGCGTCCGCAGCGCCGCGCTGGGTTCGATTTCCCGGGCGAAGCGCAGTTCATTGCCGGACAGATTGTCCACCAGCGATGCGAGATAACGGGTTTCCGCCGGGCCCTTGACCTGGTCGATGACTTGGCCGATGAGCGCGGTGCCGGCGCTGCGTTCGCCCTGGAAGTGCAGCAGGCAGCCCATGGCGAACATGTCCGCCAGCATTTGCGGGTGGAGCGGAGCATTGCAACGGAGCATGCCGTGCAGGTCCAGCGCCGAGCAGATGCGTTCTTCAGAGAAGGAGTTCACGGTTGACTTGTCGCGCGATCGGTCGAAAGCGCTCTGTTGTTGAGATAACCCATCGTAGTGGCGAATCGCGAACGCCGCATCAGTAGGCCGGGCGGTTGCGCTCTACCCAGAAAGTAGAGTCGATGGGTAAACTAACTAAAGTACGGGGAAGCGCGTCCCCTTTTGTAATATTCAGTAGCAGATGATTTTCGCAGGATTAACAAGCATGTCGACAAATTTGATTACCGTTCTCATCGTGGATGACCACCCGGTGTTCCGCCAGGGACTGGCCAGCATCCTCGAGGACGAGGAGGGCATCGGGCTGGTGGGCGCTGCGTGCAACGGCCGCGAGGCGGTGGAGCGGTGCGCCGCGCTACGTCCCAATGTGGTGATCATGGACATCCAGATGCCGGAGGTGAACGGCATCGACGCCACCGCGCTCATTCGCCGGCAGTATCCATCGACCCGGGTCATCGTGCTGACCACCTTCGAAGGCGACGTCCATGCGATGCGCGCCATCAAGGCCGGCGCGGCGGGTTACATGTTGAAGAGCAATGTGCAGGGCGATCTGGCGCATGCGATCCGTTTGGTCCATTCGGGCGGGCGCTGCATCGCTTCGGAGGCGGCCATCGCGATGGCGTCGCACCTGCACATCGACGCGCTGACGGAGCGCGAAATCCAGGTGCTGGAACTGGCGTCGCTGGGCAAGACCAACCGGCTGATCGGCGTGCAACTGGGTATTTCGGAATCGACTGTCAAGGTGCACATGAAAAGCATCCTGTCCAAGATGGACGCCAACGACCGCACGCACGCGGTCATGCTGGCCGTCGAGCGCGGCATCATCGATTTGCGCGCGCGCCCGCGCGCCTGACGTTCCGCAGTCCTGGCGGCGTTGCGGGCATTTGTGCCGTCGCGGCACAACTATTGCGAGCGCCACCTTATTGTTGACCACGACCGCGCACGGTACCTTGCGTGGACACGTCATCCAACAACAGGGAAAATCATGTTAGAGCTCAGCCACAAGCGCGCGAAGGTCAACGGCATCACTTTGCACTACGTCACGGCGGGCGAGGGCCCGGTCGTGTTGTGCATGCACGGCTGGCCGCAGAATCACCGTGAATTCCTGCCGGTGATGGAGGGCCTGCTCGACCGCTACACGTTCATCGCGCCCGACTTGCGCGGCTTCGCCGACAGCGACAAACCTTACGACGGCTACGAGCCGCTGACCATCGCGCGCGACATGCTCGACCTGCTGGCGGTCGAGGGTGTGGACAGATTCCATATCCTCAGCCACGACCTGGGCGGACCGCCGTCGGTGGCGCTGGCCTACCTGGCGCAGGACCGCGCGCTGTCGTTGTCGACCATCGAAACCCCGTTCTTTGGCCTGGATTATCCCGGCTATGTCGACCCGCGCGTGGCTTACTGGCATTTGAGCATGCACATGAACATGGACATCACGCGGTTCCTGGTCGAGGGCAAGGAGGAGCAATACCTGCGCCACTTCTTCCGCGACTTCGCCTACAACCCCACGGCTATGCCGGAGGAAGATGTGCAGGCCTACGCGATGCAGATGCGCCAGCCGGGCAACCTGCGCGCGAGCCTGAACCACTACGGCTACATCCCGCAGATGGCCGAACAGACGGCGCAGCTGACCAGGGAAAAGCTAAAGGTGCCGATGATGGCGTGGGCCGGCCGCGCCTCGTTCGGCGAGCATTGCCACGCCAGCGCGCAGGCGATCGCGGAGTCGGCGCAGGGCGGCGTGATCGAGGAGTGCGGGCACTGGGTGTTCGAGGAAAAGACCGACTTCATTCGCGGCGAGCTGGCCGCGTTTTGGGCGCTTCACCCATGACGGCGATGTTCCGAAGGGCCGACCACACCGGCGTGACCGTCGTTTCGCTGGCGGAGTCGCTGCGGTTCTGGGTCGACGTGCTGGGATTCCGCTTCGTCTCGCAGACCCGCTACGAACCGAGCGTATTCCTGGAAAACGTGGTCGGCGTGCCTGGCGCGGACGTCACGCTGGCCATGGTCGAGGGGCCGGACGGTCACCTGGTCGAACTGCTCGAATACCATGCGCCGGCCGGGCGCCAGGTGATGATGCCGCGCGCCTGCGATGTCGGCTCGATGCACCTGGCCTACATGGTCGACGACCTCGACGTCCTGCTGGCCAAAGTCGAGGCGGCGGGCTGGCCGAGGCTGGGCGCGCCGCAGACGGTGCGCGGCGGCGCGCGCGACGGGCTGCGCATCGTTTACGTGCGCAGCCCGGAAGGGGTGACCCTGGAGTTCCTGCAGGCGCCGCGCCAGGCGGACGGCCACGCCGCCGGGTGGGCCAATTCGCTCGGCGCGCCCGACGTTCCCTGCCTGAGTTAAACCGCCGGCGCCGACTTCAGCACCGTCGCGCCGCCGCTTTCCTTGACGACGATGGCGCCGTCGACGTGGCCCGGACCGATCATCGTGCCGTTGGCCATGCCCGTGGCGTTGGTGCGGAAGCTGCCGACCGGGTTTTTCTCCGCACCGGCGTAGATGTCGTATTGCGTGTCCGGTTTGAGCTTGTAGAGGAAGGCTTCGATGCCTTCCACCACGCCCATCGGGCGCACCACGACGAAGCCCTTGGCGTCGCCGGCGACGGCTTTGAGTTGGATATTCTCCGAGTTCTGGTTCACGCGCGGCACGAGGTTGGACTTGTCGTCCGCCGACGGCGCTACGTTGGACAGGTAGACCAGCGCCTGCGGCGCCTGGCCGCCGCCCATCGTGGCGACCACCTTGTTGCTGGCGGTGTCGATCACCTGGACGCCGTCGCCGTTTTCCAGGCCGACGTAGACGCGCGAGCCGTCGTCGGATGTCCAGGCGCCATGCGGCAGGGCGCCGGTGGCGATGGTCGCCAGCAGCTTGGCTTGTTTGCCGGTGCTGTAGACCTTGACCGCATTCTCGCCGCCGATGGTGACGTAGGCACGCACCTCGCCGCCGACCTTGGCGAAGGCCAGGTGGTTGGTGATGAAGCCGGTGTCGATGACGCCGGTCACTTCCAGCGTCGAAGTGCTGATGCGCGTGACCTTGCCGACGTCCTTGTGCGTCATCCAGATCTCGCCGAAATCCGGCGTGAACTGTAGGAACGGCGAGAACGGGCTGACCACGCTGATCTTCTTGATGACGGAGTGCGTGGCCATGTCGATCACGTCGACGACCGGCGTGAAGCTGGAGACGGCAAAGGCCAGCTTGCCGTTCGGGTGGAACTGCACCATGCCCGGGCCGATCGCGGTCGGGATGCGGCGCGTTTCCTTGAACGTGGCCGGGTCGATGACGGAGATGTAGTCCTCGCCGCGCACCACGACCCAGACCTCCTTGCCGTCGGCGCTGAAGAAGCCTTCGTGCGGCGAGCGCCCGACATAGGTTTTGCCTTTGACCTTGTTGGTGGCGGTGTCGATGAAGGTGACCGAATTCGAGCCGTTGGAGATGGCCAGCAGCGTTTTGTGGTCGGGCGAGAAGCCCATGCCGTGCACATTGACTTCGCCCCGGTACAGCGGCGAGAGGATGTCCGGGCGGGAGTTGCCCAGCTTGATCTGTCCCAGCAGCGTGTTGGTGGCGGGACTGAAGACGGAGATGGTGTTGGTGTTCTGGTCCGCCGTGTAGACGCGGTCCAGCGGTGAAATGGGGGCGGCCCAAGCTTGGGCGCACAGCATGGCGCCGGCGGCGATGGCGAGTGTCTTCATTTGTCGATCTCCTTGGTGGGGTGGTTGTGCAGCCAGGCTTTCATGACGTCGATCTCGACCTGTTGTTCGGCGATGATGCCCAGCGCAAGGTTGCGGATTTCCGGGTCCGTGGTGTGGAGCAGGACGGACTTGGCCATGTCGACCGCGCCCTGGTGGTGCGGGATCATCATGGTCATGAAGTCGTGGTCCGGCACGCCGTTCATCGGCGCCCGCTTCATGCCGTCGTCCATCACCGACATGGCGTCGTCCATCAGGGCGGCGAACGGCTTGGCGGTGCTGGCGACGAAGGCCGGCGGCGCGGACGCCGGGGTGGCGCCTCCGTGGTGGTGTTCCTGTGCCGACGCTGTGGTGCCGGTGGCGGCCATCATCGCGGCGATTGCGGCGATGACGGCTGCGCGTAGCGAAATGGCCATGGCCGTCCTTTCGGTGCTTGAGTAGAGAGGGCTCCAGTGTAAGCAGCGGGCGTTAACCGCACGATGACGCGCGCATGACAAATTTGTAATCGACTTAAAGCGGAAATCGCAGAACCAACAAA
Source organism: Oxalobacteraceae bacterium OTU3CINTB1 (assembly GCA_024123955.1). Classification (NCBI taxonomy): domain Bacteria; kingdom Pseudomonadati; phylum Pseudomonadota; class Betaproteobacteria; order Burkholderiales; family Oxalobacteraceae; species Oxalobacteraceae bacterium OTU3CINTB1. Next base: position 5,920,213 of record CP099652.1, on the reverse strand, counting down.
CGGGCATGATGAGAATTCTGGTTGTCGAAGACGAGCCCAAAACGGGAGACTATCTGGTCAAGGGTTTGCGCGAAGCCGGCTATGCGGCCGACCTGGCGCGCAATGGCGCCGACGGCCTTGCGCTCGCTGTGCGGGAAGCCTATGAACTGGTGGTGCTTGATGTGACGCTGCCGGAAATGGACGGCTGGACCGTGCTGCGCAAATTGCGCGAATACAAGGAGACGCCAGTGATGTTCCTCACCGCGCGCGACGACGTCGCCGACCGGGTGAAAGGGCTGGAATTGGGCGCGGATGATTATCTGGTCAAGCCGTTCGCGTTCGCCGAGCTGCTCGCGCGCGTACGCACCTTGCTGCGGCGCGGCCCGATGCGCGAGCACGGCAACATCCGCATCGCCGACCTGGACATCGAGGTGCTGCGCCGCCGCGTGAGCCGGGGCGGGCGGCGTATCGACCTGACCGCCAAGGAGTATGCGTTATTGCATCTGTTGGCGAGCCGGCGCGGCGAGGTCATGTCGCGCAGCCAGATCGCCTCCATGGTCTGGGACGTAAATTACAATTCCGGGACCAATGTCGTCGACGTCGCCATCGGCCGCCTGCGGGCCAAGGTCGACGATCCATTTCCCGTCAAGCTGGTGCAGACGGTGCGCGGCATGGGCTATTTTTTGGACGAGGTCGCCTGACGGGCGACCCCGGGGATTACTTCGCGGCCTGGGCTTGCTTGCCTGCCTTGCGACGCACTGCGGCGATCAGCGCCAGTCCGGCCAGCATCATGCCGTAGGTTTCCGGTTCGGGCACCGGCGACACGCCGTCCCAGACGGCCGACTGGCCTTCGCTCAGTGCCACCCCTTGCAGCCATGCATCGGCAACGGTCGAACCGTAATTGATGAACGAGGAGGTCAGCATGCCCGACCAGCTATCGGTGACGCCCGACACGGTGTTGTCGTCGTTGACGAAGTACTCGGCCAGCGCCGCGTACTCTTGCCCGTCGTTCTGCCACTGGCCGTTGACGGTTCCACCGGCGTTCAGCAAGACGCGGGCATAGCCGTATTCGGCCATGTCGGCGTCCAGGTTGTAGCCCATGCTGGTGCTTGCTTTTACATTGGCGACGACGCTAAAGGTGACCTGTGTCATAGGCGACAGGACGAATGAGCTGACGCCGTTGCCGTTATACGCCTGGCTGAAATATTTGCCGTACCCATCGGTGCCGCTTTGCGCCGCGCCGTGCGCCGACATCGCCGTGAATCCTGCCGCGTTGGCCGCCGTGGCCACACTGGCGCTCGAGGTTGACCAAGCGGTGTCGATTTGTTTCGTCAACAGGCCATTCTGATGGGGAGCGGTGGCGTAGTCGTCGCGGGTGTAGGATTCGTAGACATCGTCCCAGCCCCTGGCTTCATTGTGCAATCCGGACACGCTGTTGGGGGTGAACGACAGCCATGGCGATATGCCGTCGGTGGGGTTCAGGTCGGTTAACGTGATGATCAGGTTGCCCATGTTGGCGCTGCTGGTGGCCGTCGCGAACGCCGGAGCGATCGCGGCCGTCAGGCAGACAGCCGCCAGGGTATGCAGTGCAAGACGCTTCATAAATTTTTCCTTGATTGAGCAAACTTGTTTTACGCGCCAGCGCGGCGGCGGCGGCGCGCGACGGCACCGATCAGTCCCAGGCCGCCAAGCAGCATGCCGTAGGTCTCGGGTTCCGGCACGGCCGTGATCATGGAGGCGCCCTCGATACCGCCGTACGCCCAGAATCCGCCGCCGGCGCTCTCTGCGCTCAGGTTGCTGTAGCTGGACGAAATCATCCCGCTCCAGCTATCGCCGCCACCGCTCGGAATGAGATCGCCGGGATAGCCCACGCTCAGCGTTTGCTCATGCTGGTCCACCAGCACGTTTCCCTCCAGGTCCAGTCCGCTCACCTGCAGCCCCAGCCGCGCGAAAGCCAATTCGTTGCGCAGTTCGCCGGGATAGGTGCCGGGATTGGTGCTCACACTCATGGAGCCGGCCACCGAAAACACCACCTGGGTATTTGCCGATAACATGAACTCGCGCAGATTGATGGCTGGCACGTTAGCCGCGCCGTTGAAATAGCTCAGGTGTCCCGGCGTCGACAGTGCGCTGCCGGACAAGTTGAGGGACGTGAAGCCGTTGCCATCGGCCGAGGCGTTAACGCTGGCGGACATCGACGCTGTCTCAGTTTGTGCGCCGCCAGCAATGTTAGCGCTACCCCAAGCGGCTGATTTATTCATCTTTTCGTCGTGCAGATCGACAAAGCTACCCACTTCACGCCAAGTCTCGACTTCGCCCCTGATCGAGGCGCCGTCGGTAAATTTGGTCGTGCGGGGAAGGAACTGGATACTGGCGGCCACACCGTCGTCGACATTCAGATCGATTAATGTGATGGTGAGATTGCCGAAAGTGGCCGTGCTGTAAGCGTCCGCAAAAACAGGACTGGTGGCGGCCACCAGGCAGGCGGCAACCATTGCTTTGCGTGCGAATTTCATTATTCCCCCCCCTCAGTTAAGAAGTGGCCAAGTATGCCCACAGCACTGGGGAAACGTCTATACGATAAAGAATTTTTTTATTTTTACAAACGGCAAAAATATTGGCCATTTTCGACCGTTCGGCATGGTTGGTTTCGCTCTGAAACTTATAGCGAAATGTTGCGTATATAACATGAAAAAAAGTGTTATTTTCCTGTTGTATTAATGTAACCAAGTAATAACTTTAATAAAATTCATGGTTACACCGTCAACGGTCTGGGTATAGTCTATAGCTCAATTCTTCAGCACACCCATTCCACACACCGGAGCGCTTCACATGGCAAAGAACCAACTATCGCCGCACCGTCTTCCCGCACAAATACTGTTAGCGCTAACTTCGCTGCTCGCAATTGCCCAGCCGGCGTCCGCCGATGACGGTCGCCGGTCGTACATCGTGCAGCTGTCCGATCAGCCGGTGGCCAACTATGGCGGCAACATAGGCACCATGCGCGCCACCAAGGTCGCGCCCGGCCAGCGGCTCGACCTGTCGACCAATGAAGCGCGCCAGTACCGAAGCTACCTTGGCACCCGGCAGGCCCAGGCCAGGGCGCTACTGCCGGCCGCCAGCATCACGCACCAGTACCAGGTGGTGTTCAACGGCTTCGCGGCGCGGCTGACTGACGCCGAGGTGCGCACCCTCAAGGCCAGCGGCAAGGTGGTCAGCATCACACCCGATGAAAGAAACCGCGTCGTCACCAGCTATACGCCGACTTTCCTCGGCCTGGACCAGCCGGGCGGGCTGTGGGAACAGCTGGGGGGCAGGCAGCATGCGGGCGAGGACGTCATCGTCGGCGTGATCGATACCGGCGCCTGGCCGGAAAACCTGTCCTATGCCGATCGCATCGACAGCGGTGGCCGGCCCACCTTCGACGCCAGCGGCACCTCCGCCTACGGCGCGCCGCCGGCGCGCTGGAAAGGCGCGTGCCAGACCGGTGAAGGCTTCACGAGCGCCGACTGCAACAACAAGCTGATCGGGGCGCGCTATTTCGACGCCGGCTTCCGCGCCAGCGGCTTGCCGATCCACCCGAGCGAATTCCGCTCGCCGCGCGATTCGCTGAGCGGACCGGCCGGCTTCGGCGGCCATGGCACGCACACATCGAGCACGGCGGCGGGCAATGACCAGGTTCAGGCGGTGGCCGCCGACGGCACCCCGCTTGGCGTGCGCACCGGCATGGCGCCGCGCGCGCGGCTGGCGATCTACAAGGTTTGTTGGAGCTTCAAGCCCACCAATGGCGATCCCGACAACACCTGCTTCTCGAGCGATAGCGTGGCGGCGATCGAAGCGGCGGTCGCGGACGGCGTAGATATCCTGAACTTCTCGATCAGTGGCGGCGAAACGCCGGTCGATCCGGTGGAGCAGGCGTTCCGCCACGCCGTTGAAGCTGGCGTGTTCGTTGCCGCCGCCGGCGGCAACGATGGCCCTGCCAACCAGGTCAACCACACCGGTCCATGGCTGGCCACCGTGGCCGCAGCGGCCCACGACAAGACGCACACCGCCACCGTCAAGCTGGGCAACGGCAAGACTTACAGCGGCGTCTCGATCATCGGCAAGCCGTTGCCGGCGACTGCCTTGATTCGCGGCGTCGACGCCGCGGCGCCGGGCGCCAGCGTCGAATACGCCACGCTGTGCATGAGCGCCGCGGACGTGGGCAGCGCCCAGCTCAACCCGGCCAAGGTCGCCGGCAAGGTGGTGGTCTGCCAGCGCGGCAGCAACGCGCGCACGGCCAAGGCCGAAGCGGTGCGCGCCGCCGGCGGCGTCGGCATGATCATGCTGGACGACGGCAATGGTCCCGTGATCGACATGTACAGCCTGCCGACGGTGCATGTGCGCCAGGAAGACGCAGCCGCCATCGACGCTTACGCCGCGGGCGCCGGCGCCACCGCCGCCATGTCGGCCAGCACGCTGACCGACATCTACGGACCGACCTTGGCCGAGTTCTCGTCGCGCGGTCCTAACCGCTTCGATCCCGGCGTGCTTAAACCTGACATGGCCGCGCCCGGCGTCGATACGCTGGCTGGCATCTCGCCGAGCCTGAGCGCCGCCCAGCGCGCCGCGGTCATCGCCGGCACCGCACCTTCCTACAGCTACTCGGCGTTCATGTCGGGCACCTCGATGGCGACCCCGCATGTGGCCGGCCTGGCCGCGCTGCTCAAGCAGCGCCATCCCGGCTGGTCGCCCGCAGCCATCAAGTCCGCGCTGATGACCACCACCCGCACCGTGCTGCCGACCGCCCTCACCGGCGACCAGGACGGCACGCTGCCCTGGGGGCAGGGCGCCGGCCTGGTCGTGCCGAACCTCGCCGCCGATCCGGGGCTGGTGTACGACATCGCCGCCGGCGATTACCTGAAATACGTGTGCGACATCACCGGCGATCCCACCGACTGCAACACCGGCGCGATCAAAGGCCCGGCACTGAACCTGGCCTCGATCTCGCTGGCCGGCGTGGTCGGCGTCCAAAGCATCACCCGCAGCGTCACCAACGTCGGCGACAAGCCAGCCATCTACACCGCCACCAGCACGCTCGACGGTTTTGACGTCGCCGTGACGCCGTCCTCCCTGCAACTCGCTCCGGGCGAAAAGCAGGCTTACACGGTCAAATTGACGCGCACCAGCGCCGTGCCGGGCGTCTGGAGCACAGGTGAACTGGTGTGGAACGATAGCGAGCACACGGTGCGCAGCCCGCTGCAGGCGCGCTACAACGACGGCGTGTCCGCACCGGAAGTGGTTTCCGCCACCACCGTCAGCGGCAGCCGGCAGATCGATGTGCAGACAGGGTTCGCCGGTAAATTGGCGGTCGAACGGGCCGGCTTGCGCGAGTACACGCGTCTGGCCCATACGGTCACACAGGCCGCGCCGGGCTCGCTGGAATCACTGGAGGACGTCAAGCAAGCCTGCGTGGCGCGCGGTCCTGGTGTCAAGGCGGTCACGCTGGCCATTCCCGCCAAGACCATCCTGGCGCGGTTTGAAATCAGCAATCAGGAGACGGCGGGCGGCGCCGACGATGACCTCGATCTGATGGTGCTGGATCAATGGAATAATGTGGTCGCGTTCAGCGCCCATAGCGACTCCAACGAAAGCGTGAGCCTGGTGTCGCCGCCGATGGGCGTGTTCAAGGCTTGCGTGCTGGGCTACAAGCTGAAGAATGGCGCGAGTACCAACTACACGCTGTCCTACGCTACCGCCATTCCGAACGATACCAAGGGCAATATGAAAGTCACGGCGCCGGCGTCGGTCCAGGTCGGCGGCACGAGCCCGGTCGTTGTCAGCTGGAGCGGCTTGGCGCTGGGCGCGCATTACCTGGGCGGCGTGCGGATGGCCAATCCGGCCGGCGGCATCACGGCGGTCACCGAGCTCAATATCGACACGCGCGATGTCACGCCGGCGACCGGGGTGGCGGTAGCAAAACGCCTTAACATGGAGAAATAAGGGCTTGTAATCTGGCATCGCTAGCGCCTTGTAAGGTGCTGGCGATGCGGCGGCCGGGGGGCTTTGTTTTTCGGGCTGGTCGGGGTGAGAGGATTCGAACCTCCGGCCTCTGCGTCCCGAACGCAGCGCTCTACCGGGCTGAGCCACACCCCGACGTGTATCGTTATTACAGCAGATTTTTGAACGAGCTTCAACCGCGTCATCAGCGTGTCACACGAACTTGTTATCTTGCAAAGCTTTAAAACGAAGCTGGATAGATACCATGAAACGCACGTCCATACTCCTTGCCGGCCTGAGCGCGGCGCTGATCGCCGGCTGCAGCAGCGATTCCACGCCGATCAACACGCCCGTGACCTCGCCGGTGGCCGCCGCGCCGAAGAACGTGATCTTCTTCCTCGGCGACGGCATGGGCATGACCACCATGACCGCCGCGCGCATCTACGCCGTCGGCGAGGACGGCGAGCTGACCGTCGACACCTTGCCGGAAACGGCTTTCGTCAAAACCTACTCGAACGACGCCCAGGTCACCGACAGCGCGCCGTCGATGGCGGCTTACATGACCGGCGTGAAGATGAACAACGAGGTGATCTCGATGTCGTCCAACACCAAGGCGGTCGATCCGGTGGCCGACGCCAACGGCAACAAGCTGGGCAACAACTGCGGCGCCAACAACGGCACGCCGGCCACCACCTTGCTGGAACTGGCCAAGGCGCAGGGCCTGGGCACCGGCGTGGTCACCACCACCCGCGTCACCCATGCCACGCCGGCGGCGACCTATTCGCACATCTGCCACCGCGACCTGGAGAACGATATCGCCGCCGCCTCGGTGCCGGGCGGCACCGGCTACAACAGCGCCCTGGGCACCGGCCTGGACGTGCTGCTGGGCGGCGGCAGCCAGTTCTTTACCCCCGTCAAGGACGGCGGCAAGCGCAGCGATGGCCGCAACCTGATCACCGAGATGAAAGCAAAGAACGCCGCCTTCGTCAGCAACGTGACCGAACTGAACGCCATCGATGCCAGCAAGACCGAGCGCCTGCTGGGCCTGTTCACGTCGAGCCACATGAGCTACGACCTGGATCGCGATCCGGCCAAGGAGCCGAGCCTGGCCGAGATGACCACCAAGGCGATGGACATGCTGGCAAAGAACAGCAAAGGCTATTTCCTGATGGTCGAGGGCGGCCGCATCGACCATGCGCTGCACGAAACCACCGCCAAGAAGGCGCTGCAGGACATGGTCGCGTTCGACAACGCCATCAAGGCGGCGCTGGCCAAGGCCCGCGTCACCGATCCCGAATTGAAAAACACGCTGGTCGTCGTCACCGCCGACCATGACCACACCCTGGTGCTGAACGGCTACGCCAAACGCACCGGCAAGACCACCGCCGGCAACGCGGGCGTGCTGGGCGTGGTGAAGAACTACGTCACCGGCGCGGTCGACAAGGATCTGGACGGCGCGCCGTATTCGATCATCGGCTTCGGCAACGGCGAGAACCGCACCCAGGGCAGCCGCAGCAGCATGACCAGCCTGGACGACAGCGTCACCGGTTCCAACACCTACCACCAGGAAGCGGTGGTGCGCATGCCGGCCGGCGGCGAGACCCACGGCGGCACCGATGTGTTCCTGGCCGCCACCGGCAAGGGCGCCGACACCTTCACCGGCACCATCGACAACACCAAGGTCTACAGCCTGGTCAAGGCCGCCGCCGGCCTGTAACGCACATTGAACGGATACCAGATCATGAAACCCACCAAAATCGCGGCCGCGCTGGCCCTGACCCTGGCCAGCGCCCAAGCGGCCCACGCCGCCGGCGAAGCCAAGAACATCATCTTCTTCCTCGGCGACGGCATGGGGCCGACCACCGTCACCGCCGCACGCATCTACAAGTACGGCGAAGACGGCAGCCTGACCATGGATACGCTCGAGCGCACCGCCCGCATCAAGACCTTCTCGGCCGACGCCCAGACCACCGACAGCGCGCCGTCGATGGCCGCCTACATGACCGGCGTGAAGATGAACAACGAGGTCATCTCGATGTCGCCCGAAACAGTCGCCACCAATCCCGGCCGCGATGCCAACGGCAACCTCGGCGTGAACAATTGCGCCGCCGGCAACGGTACGCCGGCCACCACCATCCTGGAACTGGCCAAGGCGAAGGGCAAGGCGGTCGGCGCCATCACCACCACCGAGCTGACCCACGCGACGCCGGCGGCGACCTATTCGCACATCTGCAACCGCAACGCGCAGTACCACATCGCGGCGCAGCTGGTGCCCGGCGGCGCCGGCTTCAACAGCGCGCTGGGCGACGGCGTCGACGTGCTCATGGGCGGCGGCCGCAACCACTTCACGCCGTTCGGCACGGCCAACACCACCGGCCGCGCGGACGGGCGCAACCTGCTCACCGAGCTGCAAGCCAAGGGGTACACCGTGGCCGCCAACAAGGCCGAGATGAACGCCGCCAGCGGCAAGAAATTCATCGGCCTGTACAGCACCAAGAGCCATCTGGAATATGAACTGGACCGCACGGCGACGCCGCCGCTGGGCGAGGGCGCGACCCAGCCGAGCCTGGCCGAGATGACCGTCAAGGCGATGGACCTGCTGGCGCAAAACACCAACGGCTACTTCCTGATGGTCGAGGGCGGCCGCATCGACCACGCGCTGCACGGCACCAACGCCAAGCGCGCGCTGACCGACACCATCGCCTTCGACGACGCCATCAAGGCGGCGCTGGCCAAGGCCAAGCTGACCGATCCAACGCTGGCCAATACCTTGATCGTCGTCACCGCCGACCACGACCATACCTTGGCGTTCAACGGCTACGGCAAGCGCGGCAATCCTATCCTCGACATCAACCGTGGCTACCGCGACGGCCAGCCGGCCAAGGATGCGGACGGCAAGACCTACACGACCCTGGTGTTCGGTAACGGTCCGAACCGCGTGAACACGCGCGCGGACCTCGACAGCAGCACCGTGCTGGCCGACAACTATCTGCAGGAGACCGGCGTGCGCCTGTCGAGCGAAACCCACGGCGGCGGCGACGTCAAGCTGTTCGCCACCGGCGCCGGCGCCAAGCCGTTCAAGGGTACGCTGGACAACACCAAGGTGTTCGGCTTGCTCAAGTCGGCTTTCGGCCTGTAATCGCAACGCAACCGCGCCGGCGTTCAGCGCCGGCGCTTTTTGATCGAGCTTCATGAAGATTTTTCGTTTCGCCATGCCGCTGGCCGCCGTTTGCGCGGCCGTTGCCGCTTATGCGGCCACCGCCGCGATCGGCCAGGCCGCCACGCCGGCCGCCGCGCCGGCAGTCGCCCCGGCAGTCGCCCCTGACCTCGACCTCACGGTCGCCTATTACAGCAAAACCGTCACGCCCGACGGCGTGACGCGCGAATCACGCTACGAGGAAAAAATGCTGCGCCGCCCCGGCCATGTGTGGAGCGCGCGCGTGCTGCCGGCGCGCGCCGCGCCGCAGGAAGGCCATCACCACGGCTTCAACCACATCGTGCTGCCGCGCCATCTGACGTTGGCCGGCAAGACGCCGCGCGTGGAATACGTCGACGCCAAGGAACGCGCGGTGGTCGCTATTCCGCCGTCCGAATTCGAGAACGTCAATTTCGACGGTTCGTGGGATCGCGCTTTCTATTTGCTCGATCCGCGCCTGCTGGGCGCCATGCCGGTGACCGCGCGCGCCTCCAGCGTGGCCGGCGCGCGCTGGCGCGAGCGCGAGGAGGGCGGCGTCTACCAGCGCGTGCTGTGGGACGAGCAGCGCCAGATTCCGCTGGTGATCGAAAGCGGCGACAAGGCCGGCACCTTCTACCGCCGGATGGACGTGACGGCGCAGGCCGGCGTCGCCGAGGCGCCGTGGAAGAAACTGCAAGGCTACGCGCAGCGCGAGTATTCCGACTTCCTTGATTAAGCCGCAGCCCGAACCTCGGGCGTAAGCGCCCGCCATCCGGCATGGGTTTCGCATAATTGGCTTGCGAAATTATCAAAAAGACATTAGCCTTGGGATCGGTGGCCGCCCGGCCGCCCGCTAATGTCGGAGGCCCCATGTTTGAGCTGTCGCGGTGTATTGTGCTGGCGCTGGTGTGCGCCCTGGCCGGATGCGCAAGTGCGCCCCACGTCACCGTGACGCCGGACAAATCCAACGCGGTCGCGTACTGGCACGCGGTTGGTGCGGCGACCGTTAACGTTAACGCGACCGTTCCAACAGCCACCACCGAAGCGGAGAAATATCCCGCTTTCTCGGTCGACATGGCGACCATGCATGTGGCGATCTACGATGCGGTGGCTGCCATCACGGGACGTTATCAGCCGCTCTACGCGTTCCCTCAGGGCGATTTTTCCGGCGCCTCCCCGGACGCGGCGACCGGCGCGGCGGCTTTCGGCGTACTGCGGGCGCTGTTTCCCGACCGCGCGGCCCATTATCGTCCCGCGTACGACAGTTTCATGGCCTCGTTGCCGGATGGCGCTGCGAAGACGCGCGGCATTGCATTGGGAAATGAGGTGGCTACCGCCGTCCTTGCCCGGCGCGCGGCGGACGGGCGGGCGATAGTCCTGGCGGAATACGTCCCCGGCACGGCACCCGGGGAGTATCGCGGGCGCAATCCGGTGGTCCGCTATTTTCCCCATATCCGCCCGTTCACACTGAACAGCATGGACCAGTTCCGGCCGCCGCCTCCACCGGCCCTGGACAGCGCCGAATACGCGGCCGATTTCAATGAGACGAAGGACTACGGCGGCATGCTCGGCAGCCGGCGCACCCCCGAGCAGCTGGAGCTGGCGCGCTTCCACACCGAAGCGCCGCAAACGTTCATCACAAGAAATTTCGGACGCTTTGCGCGCAGCACCGGCGACGTTGGCGACGCCGCGCGCTTGATGGCGATCCTTTATTCCGGTTACACCGATGCGATCGGCGCGTGTTTCGACGCCAAATACCACTACAACGCCTGGCGCCCGCTCAGCGCCATCCCGCTGGCGCAGACGGACGACAATCCGGCCACGGCGAGCGATACGGATTGGAAACCGGTCCTGCCGACGCCGCCGCACCCGGAATACCCGGCCGCACACTCGTGCACGGCCGGGGCCGTGGGCGAGCTGTTGCGCCTGTACTTCGGCACCGGCAACGTCAGCTTTACTCTGGATAGCATCGTGACCAATGTGACCCGCGACTATGCCGACGTGGACGCGTTGGCGCGCGAGAGTGTCCAGGCGCGCATCTACGGCGGCATGCACTTCCGTTACGCCACCACAGCCGGCTACACCCTGGGGAAGCAAGTCGCTGGCTGGACCATGGGACACGCCTTCATGAGGCTGAACGCCACGAAATAGCCCGCCTGGCTGATCAACGACACCGCCAACAAGATTTTGGCAAGTTTCTTGCTTGTTAAAAATCACAAGATGATTAATATATAAAAATGCATCATTCTGGGGCACGTCCCTATTGACTGGAGAAGCGCAGGCATGAAGATCAATCAAAAAATAATGTGCAGTTCCATCGCCGCCGCCTTGGCCGCGCTGGCCGGTCCGGTAGGCGCGCAACAGGCTCCGGTCAAACCGTCCGACGAGATCGAGGTTGTCACCGTCACCGCGCAAAAGCGCAAGGAAGATCCGGCCAAGGTGGCGATGAGTATTTCGGCCGTCACCGGCAAGCAGCTGCAGGAAGAGCACATCCGCGACATCACCGACCTGACGCGCGTGGTGCCCAACATCTCCTTCACCGCCGCCAGCGGCAACGGCGGCGCCGGGCCGGGCACGTCCAACATCGAGATACGCGGCATCAGCTCAACCGCCGGCGCGGCGACCGTCGGTGTCTACCTGGGCGATACGCCGGTCACCGTCGGCAACGTCTACACGATGGGGAACGTCGAGCCGAGGTTCTTCGATATCGACCGGGTGGAAGTGCTGCGCGGCCCGCAGGTGACCTTGTACGGCGCCAGCTCGATGGGCGGCACCATCAAATTCGTGCCGAACGAGCCGGATCTGAAGGAGCGCGAGTTCACCACCTACACCGAGGCCTCGCACACCAGGGACGGCAGCCCAAGCTACTCGGCCAACGTGGTCGGCAACATCCCGCTGATTGCCGACGAACTGGCGCTGCGCATCGGCGTGCAGGCGCAGCACACCGGCGGCTACATCAACCAGGTGGACGGCGACGGCGCGGTGCTCGCCAAGGACATCAACAAGTACAGCGACCAGGAACTGCGCCTGGCGCTGAAATGGAAGCCGACGCGCGCGCTGACGATCACGCCGTCGATCTACTACCAGCGCCTGGATGCGAAGGACATCTCTGCCTTCAACATCGAGCTGCCGAACTATCAGGCGCAGAAGCAGGTGCGCGAGCCTTCCATCGACAAGCTGCTCACGCCCAGCGTGACCGTCAACTGGGATCTTGGCGCGGTCGATCTGACGTCGGCCACCAGCTACTTTTCGCGCAAGTTCGACCGCACGCAGAACGGCTCGGCCTATAACAGCTATTCGCTGTCGACCTTCCTGACGTCGACTAACGATGGCGGCAAGGCGCCGCCGGAGCTGATCGACGCCATAGCGGCGCTGCCGTCGGCCGTGTATCTGAACAACCAGGTGCGGCAGGTGTCGCAGGAATTCCGCCTGGCTTCGCGTCCGTACGACGCGGCGGTGTCGCCGTGGACCTGGCTGGCGGGGACGTACTTCTCGCGCCAGCACACCAACATCACCGAGAACGATCCGATCTTCGGCGTGACCGACACCTTCAAGCAGTTTGGTTTCGACATTTACGATCCCGAGCTGCTGCCCGATGTGCGTCCCGGCTCCTTCCCGAACGATAACTCGTTCGCCGGCGCCTTCCACTACAAGGAGAAGCAGTCTTCCATCTTCGGAGAGGTCAATTACTACTTCACGCCGACCGTGCACGCCACGGTCGGCGCGCGCTACCTTCGCGCCAGCTCGAATCTGGAACAGCGCAACGGCAACTACCTGGCCGGCGCCGGCAACAACAGCGGCGCGAGCCTGAAGTCGACCGCGTTCACGCCGAAGTATGCGTTGACCTGGGAAGTCGATCCGCGCCATACCTTGTACACCAGCGTATCGAAGGGCTTCCGCCTGGGTGGATCGAACATCTTCGTGCCGCCGACCACCTGCGGTCCCGACCTGGAGTTGAACGGCCTGACCGAGGGGCCGCCGAACTACGCGTCGGACAGCCTGTGGAATTATGAGGTGGGCAGCAAGTCGCGCTTCCTCAACAACCGCTTGACGATCAACGCCGACGTCTTCTACATCAAGTGGAAGAACATCCAGCAGGGCGTTTATCTGCCGACCTGCGCGTACACGTATAACGCCAACGCCGGCGACGCCACCAGCAAGGGCTTCGAATTCGACATCAAGGCCAAGCCGATCGCCGGGTTGACCTTGAGCGCGTCGGGCGGGTATGTGAAGGCCGAGCTGTCGAACGACCAGGGCATCCAGAATGGCGTGGTCGGCGCGGTGGCGGGGGCGCAGATCCAGGGCGTACCGAAATATAACGCGGCGATCAACGCGCGCTATAACTTCGCATTGGGCGACCGCAGCGCGTTCGTCATGGGCGGCGTGCAGTGGGTCGGATCGAGCAAGGGTTCGCTCAATCCGGAGCTGACGGATTACGAGCGTCCGGCGTATCACACGGCCGACTTCAGCGCAGGCATGGGCTTCGACCGTTACAACGTCAGCGTGTTCGTTAAGAACGCGTTCGACAACGACAAGGTGATCCAGCATCCGCAGGTGGCGTCGATCGTGCAGGGTTATCGTTTGATGCCGCGTGCGATCGGTGTCAGTTTGGCGGCGAAGTTTTAAGCGATAATGCTGCCTCTGAATTTACGCTCGAAGGCAGCATATGACCGTCACCATTTATCACAACACCGCTTGCGGGACTTCGCGCAAAACGCTGGAGGCGATACGCGCCGCCGGCATCGAGCCGGAGATCATCGATTACATCAAGAACCCGCCGTCGCGCGCTGCGTTGAAGGCGATGATCGCCAAAGCCGGATTGACCGCGCGTCAGGCGATGCGCGACAAGGGGGATTTGTATGTGGAGCTGGGGCTGGCCGATGCGTCGTTGTCCGACGATGCGCTGCTCGACGCGATGATCGCGCATCCGATATTGATCAATCGGCCGTTTGTGGTGACGGAAAAGGGCGTGCGTTTATGCCGCCCTTCCGAGCTGGTGCAAGAGCTGCTCTAATTTGATGCTGTCAACCCAGGGTCAGGTCCACCATTTCTACACGTACTAGGCCGTAATGCCGGGTAGGGCTGGGCTCGTGTAGAAATGGTGGACCTGACCCCGGAGTTGCTTTAGTGCGTGCGGTGGACCGAGAAATCGGCCAGCTGCAGCAGCGATTCCTTGTACACGCTGTCGGGCAGGTCGGCGATCGCGTCAGCGGCGCGCCGGGCGGCCGTTTCGGCTTGCTGGCGCGTGTAGTCGAGCGCGCCGCTGCTCGTGATGGCGGCCAGGATCGTGTCGAAGTGCTGCTCGTCGCCCTGCTCGATGCAGGTGCGCACCAGCTCGCGTTGCTCCGGCGTGCCGTTTTCCATCAGGTAGATCAGCGGCAGGGTCGGCTTGCCTTCGCGCAGGTCGTCGCCGACGTTCTTGCCGATTTCATTGGCGTCGCCGGCGTAGTCGAGCACGTCGTCGATCAGCTGGAATGCCGTGCCCAGCGAGCGGCCGTATTCGCCGGCGGCGGCGATTTGCGCGTCGTTGGCGCCGGCGATCAAGGCGCCCAGCTCGGCCGCCGCTTCGAACAGCTTGGCCGTCTTGGAGCGGATCACCTGCAGATAACGCTCCTGGCTGACGTCGGGATCGTGCATGTTAAGCAACTGCAACACTTCGCCCTCGGCGATGACGTTGGTGGCGTCCGACAAAATCTGCATGACGCGCATGTTGTTGAGGCCGACCATCATCTGGAACGAGCGCGAGTACAGGAAGTCGCCCACCAGCACCGAGGCGGCGTTGCCGAACAGCGCGTTGGCGGTGGCGCGGCCACGCCGCAGCGACGATTCGTCGACGACGTCGTCGTGCAGCAGGGTGGCGGTGTGGATGAATTCGACCACGGCGGCCAGTTCGTGGTGCCCGGTGCCCTTGTAGGAATAGGCGTTCGCCACCAGCAGCACGAGGACCGGGCGGATGCGCTTGCCGCCGGCGCTGATGATGTATTCAGCGATCTGATTGACGAGGCTGACCTCGGAATGCAGCTTGCGGCGGATCACCGAGTTGACCGCGTCCATGTCGGCGGCGATCGAGTGGGCGATATTGTTTTGTGTTGCGGTGTGGGTGGCGGCAGACAAGACGAACCTGTGCAGTGGACTATTGGTGCCGAGATTATACGACATGCCCCCGCCCGCAGGGGCGCGCCACCTTGTTTGTGGCAACTACTTTGTTAATCGGATAACACCCGCCATCCTGCAAGCTTGTCGACATACCACGCCATCGGCCATTTGTGAATAGTTTTTGACGTCAATTGGCATCCCATGTATAATCAGCGGTTCCCCGATCACCATGCATGTTGTTGCGCTGGCGGCTGAGGGAATTTTCTTAACATTTGATGAGGTTTCAAATCATGTACGCGGTCATAAAAACCGGTGGCAAACAATACAAAGTTGTCGCTGGCGAAAAACTTAAAGTAGAACAGATACCGGCAGACATTGGTTCCGAACTCACCATCGATCAGGTCCTCGCCGTTGGCGAAGGCGAAAGCATCAAGTTTGGTGCTCCCCTGGTTGAGGGTGCAAAGGTACTGGTTACTGTTGTGGCACACGGTCGTCACGATAAAGTGAAGATTTTCAAGATGCGTCGTCGTAAGCACTACCAGAAGCATCAAGGCCATCGCCAAAATTACACCGAAATCCAAATCGTATCGATCAACGGTTAATACCGTTTGCCCGAGAATTAGTATCCAAGGAGTCTTAAATGGCACACAAAAAAGGCGGCGGCACAACGCGAAATGGTCGTGACTCAGAGTCAAAGCGTCTGGGCGTAAAAGTCTACGGCGGTCAATCGATCAATGCTGGCGGCATCATCATTCGTCAACGCGGCACCCCGGTGCGCGCTGGTGAAGGTGTTGGCATGGGCAAAGACCACACCCTGTTCGCTCTGGTGGACGGCAAGGTCAAGTTCGTCGTCAAGGGCGAAGGTTCGAAGCAATTCGTCACCGTCGTACCAAACGCTCCAGCAGCTGCAGTACCAGCGTAAATCACGCTCACGGCCAGGCGTTCGCGCCGGGCTGTCCCCTTTGTAAGGCGCAAGCCTTCAATCGAAAGGCTCTGCCCACGGTAGAGCCTTTTTAGTTTTATGGCGGTACATCATGAAGTTTATCGACGAAGCAAAAATTGAAGTGATCGGTGGTGACGGCGGCAATGGTTGTGCCTCGTTTTGCCGTGAAAAATTCCGCCCGTTCGGCGGCCCTGACGGCGGCGACGGCGGCAAGGGTGGCTCGATCTGGGCCGTAGCGGACCGTAACATCAACACCTTGGTCGATTTCCGCTTCTCCAAGATGCACCGCGGCAAAGACGGCGAAGCCGGCCGTGGCGCCGATTGCTACGGCAAGGGCGCGGACGACATCCACCTGCGCATGCCGGTCGGCACCCTGATCATCGACGACGCCTCCGGCGAAATCCTGGCCGATTTGACCGAACACGGCCAGATGGAACTGCTGGCCAAGGGCGGCGAGGGCGGCTGGGGCAACATCCACTTCAAGACCTCGACCAACCGCGCACCGCGTCAAAAGACCGAGGGCAAGGAAGGCGAACGCCGCGAAATCCGCCTGGAACTGAAGGTGCTGGCCGACGTCGGCCTGCTGGGCATGCCGAACGCCGGCAAGTCGACCTTTATTTCGGCCGTGTCCAACGCGCGCCCGAAGATCGCCGACTACCCGTTCACCACACTGCACCCGAACCTGGGCGTGGTCCGCGTCTCGCACGAGAAGAGCTTTGTGATCGCCGACATTCCCGGCTTGATCGAAGGCGCTTCGGAAGGCGCCGGCCTGGGTCACCAGTTCCTGCGCCACCTGCAGCGTACCGGCCTGCTGCTGCACATCGTCGACCTGGCGCCGTTCGAGACCAACGTCGATCCGGTCAAGGAAGCCAAGGCCCTGGTCAACGAACTGAAAAAGTACGACGAGTCGCTGGTCGACAAGCCGCGCTGGCTGGTGCTCAACAAGCTCGATATGGTGCCGGAAGAGGACCGCAAGAAAACCGTCAAGGATTTCGTCAAGAAGTTCGGCTGGAAGGGTCCCGTGTTCGAAATCTCCGCGCTGAGCCACGACGGCACCCAGGAACTGGTCAACGCGATCCAGATGCACCTGGAAGAGAAGCGTCATTCCGAACAACGTTCGGAAGAAACGCAAATGACGGAGGAAGCGCGCGGCATTTCTTCGATCGATCCGGACGATCCCCGTTTCAAAATTCTCGATTAAGTTCCTGATTAAGCTCGACTAGTCCTCGATAAAAATCCGCATCACCGGCATAATCAGCTATTCGCTGCTTATGCTTTCCACAACAGCGCCGTCCCGCACCCCGGGACGGGCGTCTGCTTCGGCAAAAACGGGTCATCCACCCGGCACTTCACAGCAAAACAGCAATGTACGTCCTGGCTCGCGCCGGGGATCCGGACTCACGTCCCGCAGGTAACAAGACTGTTAAGAGACTGTCGCACCCATGAATTCCGTCATACAAAAAGCTACGCGCATCATCATCAAGGTAGGATCGTCTTTAGTCACCAACGACGGCCGCGGCCTCGATCACGCCGCCATCGCGCGCTGGGCCGCGCAGATCGCCGCCTTGCGCGGCATGGGCAAGCAGGTGGTGCTGGTCAGTTCCGGCGCCATCGCCGAGGGCATGCTGCGTTTGGGCTTCGAGCAGCGGCCCACCGATATCCACGAACTGCAGGCCTGCGCCGCCGTCGGCCAGATGGGGCTCGCGCAAATCTACGAAACCAGCTTCCGCGCGCACCAGCTGCGCACCGCGCAGGTGCTGCTCACGCACGCCGACCTGGCCGACCGCGAACGCTATCTGAACGCGCGGTCGACCTTGACCACCTTGCTGCGCCTCGGCGTGGTCCCGATCATCAACGAGAACGACACGGTCGTCACCGACGAAATCAAATTCGGCGACAACGATACGTTGGGCGCGCTGGTGGCGAACCTGATCGAGGCCGATGCGCTGATCATCCTGACCGACCAGAAGGGGTTGTACAGCGCCGATCCGCGCAAGGACCCGGCGGCGGTGCTGATCCAGCAGGGCCGCGCGGGCGACCCGGCGCTGGAGGCGATGGCCGGCGGCGCAGGCAGCAGTTTGGGACGCGGCGGGATGCTGACCAAGATCCTGGCGGCCAAGCGGGCCGCCAAGTCGGGCGCGCATACGGTGATCGCTTATGGGCGCGAGGATAATGTGCTGGAGCGCCTGGCCGGTGGCGAATCGATCGGCACCGAGCTGGCGGCGCAGACTGGGCATCTGACGGCGCGCAAGCAGTGGATGGCCGATCACCTGCACACGGCGGGGCAGGTGGTGCTCGACGCCGGCGCGGTGCAGAAGCTGACCGGCGAGGGCAAGTCGCTGCTGCCGATCGGCGTGGTCGAGGTGAAGGGGGAGTTCGGACGCGGCGCGGTGATCACGTGCGTGAACGAGAGCGGGTTGCCGGTGGCGCGCGGACTGTCCAATTACACCAGCGCGGAGACGCGGCGCATCATGCGCAAGCCGTCGAGCGAGATCGAGTCCATTCTCGGTTTTGTCGAGGGCCGCGAGCTGGTGCACCGGGATAACCTGGTGCTGGTTTGACGCCTGAATTGGCGGACATGGCCCGCCCATTCACACCAGTTGCCTAAGGCGCCAGCTTTTCGAGGATCTCGTGCGCGGCCTTGACGCGCGCCGGTATTGGATAGTTTTTGTTGGCGAGGATGACGATGCCGATCTTCTTCGCCGGCACGAACGCCGCGTAGGCGCCGAAGTTCGATGTCGAACCGGTTTTGTTGAACAGCGTCGCCGGCGCCGGCGTTTGCGGCGGCACCAGCGCCCGCGCCGGATTCGCCTCCCAAATCATCGTTTGCGAGTTCCCGGCTTGCAGGTCCTTCAGCGAAACCGGATACGGATACTGTTCCCATCCCAGGCCCTGCACCATGCCATCGATCTTGAAGTAGCCGAGATGCGTGCCCTCGATGGCGCGCCGCAGCGGTGTGTCCAGTCCGCCCGGGTCGATGTTCGCCTGCAGGTAGAGGATCATGTCCGCCGCCGACGAGCGTATGCCGTAGGTTTCCGCCGCGAGCGGTCCCGGGTTCATGCGGCCCGGTTTGTTCGCTTCGCTGTAGCCCCAGGCGTAATCGTCCATCGCGCCGGCCGGCACGCGCACGTAGCTGTGCTTCAAGCCCAGGCCCGGCAGGATTCGGCCCTCCATCGCGTCGGCGTAACCGGTTCCCATCGATAGCGCGGCCACATGACCGAACAGCCCAAGGCTGGGATTCGAATAGCGGCGCTGCGTGCCCGGCGCCGCGTTGGCTTTCCATTGCTTGAAATAGGCGAGCATGCCGTCGTCCGGCACGTCGTCGGGGAACTGCAGCGGCAGGCCGCCCGCCGTGTAGGTGCCGAGATGGAGCACGCTGGCCTTGTCGATAGCGGCGCCCTTCAGCGCGGGCAGGTATTTGCCGGGGTGGTCGTCGAGCGAGAGCTTGCCCGTCGCCACAGCGTACGAGGCCAGCGTGGCGGCGAAGGTCTTGCTGATCGAGCCTAACTCGAACAGGGTGTGTTCGGTGACCGGCGTGCGCTGCTCGCGCGAAGCCATGCCGTAGTTGAAGAAGCTGGCCTGGCCGCCGATGGTGACGGCCACCGCCACGCCGGGCAGGTCGTATTCGGCGACGACGGGACGGATCGCCCGATCGACGATGGCGCGCAGCCTGACTGCGTCATCGGCGGCGTGGGTCGGCGCGGGGAGGCAGGCGCAGAGCGCTGCCGCGGCAAATGTGGCGCGGAGTTTGGACGGGATGGGCACGCGAATTCCTTTTGTGAGCGACGGATGACGCCATTGTGCGACACGTGTCGCAATCGCGTCAAGCCCGGTCGTTACAAGCCGTCCGGCATCGGGGTCTTCTGGCGGTAGTCGCACAGGTCTTGCTGGATGCAGTTCCAGCACTCCGGCTTGCGCGCCTTGCAGGTGTAGCGCCCGTGCAGGATCAGCCAGTGGTGCGCGTCCTGCAAAAACTCTTTCGGCACGAAGCGCAACAGCTTCTGCTCGACGATGTCGACGTTCTTCCCCGGCGCCAGGCCTGTGCGGTTCGAGACGCGGAAGATGTGCGTGTCCACCGCCATCGTCAGTTCGCCGAACGCGGTGTTCATCACCACGTTGGCGGTCTTGCGGCCCACGCCCGGCAAGGCCTCCAGCGATGCGCGGTCATTCGGCACTTCGCCGCCGTGCTGCTCCAGCAGGATCTTGCAGGTGGCGATGACGTTCCTGGCCTTGGTCTTGTACAGCCCGATGGTCTGGATATAGGATTTCAGCTCCTCCTCGCCCAATGCCAGAATCTTGGCCGGCGTGTTCGCCACCGGGTACAGCTTGCGGGTAGCCTTGTTGACGCCGACGTCGGTGGACTGCGCCGACAGCAGCACGGCGATCAGCAATTCGAAGGGCGTTGTGTAGTCGAGTTCGGTCTTGGGACTGGGATTGGCGGCGCGGAAGCGCTCGAACATTTCTTGGCGTTTGGCTGGATTCATTCAGGCGGGTTTTCGTCGTGGGGCTTGGCGTCGGCGGCCGCTCGCGCGGCTTCCTCCTTTTTGAGGCGCGCGCGTTCCATCGCGGCAGCGATGATGGCGCGCTTGCGTTCCTTTTCGGCGGCGTCGGCGTCGGTGGCCGGGTCGAGCGCTTCGACCGCCGCCAGCTTGGCGTTGGCCTTGGCGGCCAGGCGGGCGTCGTTTTCGTCCTTCTCGCGCTTGAGGCGCAGCGTGCGGAAGTCGTGCCGCCCGCGCGCGGCGTCGGCCTCGAACTGGCTCCACGCGGCCCAGCCGGTGCTTTCGGTGACGGGATACATGACGATGCAGTCGACCGGGCAGGGATGGACGCACAAGTCGCAGCCGGTGCATAGTTCGGGTACGATGGTGTGCATCAGCTTTGCCGCGCCGACGATGGCGTCCACCGGGCAGGCCTGGATGCACAGGGTGCAGCCGATGCACAGCGTTTCGTCGATGTAGGCGACTGCGCGCGGGCGCTCAAGGCCGTTGACGGGATTGAGCGGGATGACCTTGCGGCCGGTGACGGCCGACAGCCGCACAATGCCCTCGGCGCCGCCGGGCGGGCATTGGTTGATGTCGGCCGCGCCTTCGGCGATCGCCTCGGCGTACGGACGGCAGCCGTCGTAGCCGCATTTGGTGCATTGCGTCTGCGGCAGAACGTCTTCGATGCGGTCGGCGAGTGTTTTATTGGTGGGCACGGCGGTGACTGGCGCGGGAAAGCGATAAAGCGCCATTATCCGATATCTGCGCCGGACGGGCCGAAAAACCTTATCGCGGACGCTGTTTCGGCTGCCAAACCTGGCGCACCGTTTGCCGCGTCAGCTCCTCCGCGTGCAGGCTGAGCGCCGGTTTGATCAAGTCGCTGCGGCTGACGATGCCGATCAGGCGGCGGCTGGCGGCGTCGTCGACCACCGGCAGGCGCTCCAGCTGGTGCACGGCCAGGCGCGTGGCCAGTGCGCGGCAGGTTTCGTCGGCCAGCGCGAAGATCGGCAGGTTGACGCCGAACAGGTCGCCGACGCGCACGGCGTCCGCGCGCGCGTTGGCGATGGCGGCGCGGTCCAGCATGCCGAGCAGGGCGCCGTTGCGCGTGACGGGATAGGCGCGGTGGCGCTGCGACGCGCCGAAGTGGCTGTCGAGCACCGCGGCGATGGTCAGGCCGGCGTCGATGCTGGCCGGCGCCGGGGTCATCACCTCGGCCACGCTGTGGCGCTCCATCGGATCGACGCCGTATTCGCGGTAGATGTGGTGGCCCCGGCGGGCGATCTTTTCGGTCAGGATCGAGCGGTGCATGGTGATCACCGTGAAGCCATACGCCACCGTGGCGGTGGCCAGCACCGGCAGCAGGGCGTTGACGTCGTGCGTCAGCTCGAAGGCGAACACCACCGCCATCACCGGCGCGCGCATCATGCCGCCGAGGGTCGCGGCCATGAACACCAGCGGCCAGACCGCAGGCTCGCCGCCCGGCAGGTAGGGGCCGACCAGCGCGCCCAGGCCGGCGCCAAGCATCAGCAGCGGTGCCAGCACGCCGCCCGAGGTGCCCGAACCGAGCGCCAGCAGCCAGATCACGGCCTTGACGATCAGCAGGCTGGCGATCACGCCGGCGGCCAAGTGGTTGTTGAGCAGGTCGGCGATGACGTCGTAGCCCACGCCCAGCGCGCGCGGTTGCAGGTAGCCGCCGATGCCGACCGCCAGGCCGCCGATCGCCGGCCACCACATCCAATGCAGCGGCAATTTGTGAAAGCCGTCCTCGACCCGGTACAGCGCGGTCGACAACAGCCACGCCAGCGCGCCGCACAGCACGCCGCCGATCAGGCACGAGATCAGCGCCGACGGCGGCAGCGCCGCCGTGTGCAGCGGGAACAGCGGGCCGCTTTCGATCAGCAGCGGGCGCAGGAAGCCGGCCACCGCGCAGGCGACGGCGACCGGCGCCAGGCTGCGCGGACGCAGTTCGAACAACAGCAGTTCGACCGCCAGCAGCAGGGCCGCGATCGGCGTGCCGAACACCGCCGTCATGCCGGCCACGGCGCCGGCCACCAGCAGGGTCTTGCGCTCGGCGCCGCTCAGGTGGAAGTGCTGTGCCAGCAAGGAGCCGACCGCGCCGCCGATCATGATGATCGGTCCCTCGGCGCCGAACGGGCCGCCGCTGCCGATGGCGATGCCGGAGGCGAGCGGCTTGAGCACGGCCACCTTGGGCGACATCGTGCTGTTCTTGAACAGGATGGCCTCGATCGCCTCCGGGATGCCATGGCCGCGTATCTGTTCGGCGCCGTAGCGGGCGATCAGGCCGATGATCAGGCCGCCGATCACCGGCACCGCGATCACCCAGGCGCCCAAGGCGTTGGTGGCTGGCGAGGTGAAGGCGCTCGACAGCTTTTGGAAGAAAAACAGGTTGGTGAAGAGGCGGATCGCGTGCAGCAGCAGGTCGGCCGTGACTGTGCTCAGCGCGCCGACCACGGCGGCCAGGGCGCCGATCATCACCAGCCTGGCGCTGCCGTCGAAATCGCGGCGGCTGTCGTAAATGTCTTTATTCATGGTCGTCGCGGAGTAGTTTGGGGATGGTGAAGACGCCGTCGAGCGACAGCAGTTCGGCGCGGTGCAGTTCGGCCAGCTGGGCGAGCAGCGCCTCGCCGGCCGGCAGCAGGTGGACTTCGACGCGGCGGCGGTCGATGTCGCTGATCCTGCGCTCGACCAGGCCGCCGGCCTCGCAGCGGGTGACCAGCGCCACCACGCCGTGCGGCTTGGCTTGCAGCCGCTCGGCCAGTTCGCCGACGGTGGCCCAGTCGCGGCCGGGATAGCCCTTGATGTGCAGCAGCAGCAGATACTGCAACGGCGTGATGCCCTTGGCCTGGACGGCGTCCTCGGAAAAGCGCTCGAAGCGGCGCATCTGGTAACGAAATTCGGACAGCGCGGCGAAATCGTCCTTGACGAGCGCGGGCGGGGAGCGGGATGGCATAAAGCGATAGCAAAGAAGGAAAAGCGCAAATATATCACAGGATGATATATTTCCGCAGCACTCCGGGGTCAGGTCCGCCATTTCTACACGAACCCGACTGTAAGGCGGGAATCACCAGCCGAGTGTTCAGCCCGTGTAGAATTGGTGGACCTGACCCCGGAGTTGTGACCCCGGAGTTGAACTTCTGCAATGGGCGAAAAAAATCCCTGCGCTGGGCAGGGATCTTGTCGGGGCCGGCTCGCTTAACCGTGTTTTTTGATGAACTCGGTGATTTTCGGGCAGACCATCTCGCGCCAGCGGCGGCCGGAGAAGATGCCGTAGTGGCCGGCGCCCGGGGCGACGTAGTCCTGCTGCATCTCGGCCGGAATGCCGGTGCACAGGTCGTGCGCCGCTTGCGTCTGGCCGGCGCCGGAGATGTCGTCCAGCTCGCCCTCGACGGTGAACAGCGCGACCGTGGTGATGTCCTGGGGACGCACCAGCTTGCCGCCGACCTCCCACGTACCCATCGGCAGCGCGAACTCCTGGAACACGGTTTTGATCGTGTCCAGATAGTATTCGGCCGGCATGTCGAGCACGGCGTTGTACTCGTCGTAGAACTTGCGGTGGCTTTCCGCCGGCTCGTCGTCGCCTTCCACCAGATGGCTGTAGAACTCGCGGTGGCTTTGCGCGTGGCGGCCCGGATTCATCGCGATGAAGCCGGCGTGCTGCAGGAAACCCGGATAGACCTTGCGGCCAAAGCCCGGATAGTTCGGCGGCACCGCGTAGATGACGGTGTTTTCGAACCACGAGAACTTCTTTTCGGTGGCCAGGTTGTTGACCGCCGTCGGCGAGCGGCGCGGGTCGATCGGGCCGCCCATCATCGTCATCGTCTTCGGCAACTTGGGGTCCTTGTCGGTGGCCATCAGCGCGATGGCCGCCAGCACCGGCACCGTCGGCTGGCACACGGAGATCACGTGGAGGTCCGGGCCCAGCAGGCGGATGAAGTCCTGCACATAGTAGATGTAGTCGTCCAGGTGGAATGCGCCCTCCGACAGCGGCACCATGCGGGCGTCGGTCCAGTCGGTGATGTAGACGTCGTGGTCGACCAGCAGCCCGCGCACGGTGTCGCGCAGCAGGGTCGAGTGGTGGCCCGACAGCGGCGCCACCAGCAGTACGGTCGGCTGGTTCAGCGCCTTGGCGCGCTCGTCGCCGAGGTCTTTCTTGAAGTGGATCAGGCGGCAGAAGGCTTTGTTGACCACCACTTGTTCGATGATGCCGATGGTCTCGCCGTTGATGACCGTCGAGTCGATCTCGAACGCCGGCTTTTCGTAGTCCTTGCCGAGCCTGTACATCAGCTCGTAACCGGCGGCGATCCGTTGCGAAAACGGCGTGTGCGCCAGCGGCGAGACCGGATTGGTCAGGATTTTAGACGTCGCGTCCGCCCATTGCATCAGGGGCGAAAGGAGTGTGCGTTGCATTTCGTGCAGTTGGTAGAGCATAGGTCTTCCCGGTCAAAGCATGGTGCGGTGCACCAATACATCTCATCATAAGCCAATTATAGATTAATTGTTCGTGGCGCCAAGCATTTCTAAATACCCAGGAGAAAGCGCGATGATCTAGCGCAACAGCCTCCTGCACCGATAATAGTACCGCCGAACCCATAAAAAAAGCAGCGTTTCCGCTGCTTTTGTGTAGGACACTATCCTACGCACCGCCTTGCCGTTGTTTCCGTGGCGCGGAACCGGCGTTTGCGCGACCTTAATCGAAGACGGGAGTCTCCACGCCCAGCACTTTGTGCAGTTTCGGCGACGTCGTGGTGTACTGCATGTGGATCTTTTTGTCCGGGAAGATGTACGGCGCGGCGCCGAACGCGGCCAGCGCGGCCTCGTGGAAGCCCGACAGTATCAGCTTTTTCTTGCCCGGATAGGTGTTGATGTCGCCCACCGCGAAGATGCCCGGCACGTTGGTCTCGAACTTCTCGGTGTTTTGCACCTTCAGCTGGCGGCGTTCGATGTCCAGGCCCCATTCGGCGATCGGACCCAGCTTCGGCGACAGGCCGAAGAAGACCAGCAGCATGTCGAGCGGCACGCGGCGGGTCACGCCGTCGGCGCCGGTCACCTTGAGTTCGCTCAGTTTGTCGTCTTTCGACTCGAAACCGGTGGCCTGGCCAATGATGAGCTGCATCTCGTAGTCGTCGCACAGGGCTTTCATCTTGGCGACCGATGCCGGCGCGGCGCGGAAGTCTTCGCGGCGATGCAGCAAAACGACCGATTCGGCCTTGCCGACGAAGTTCAGCGCCCAGTCCAGCGCGGAGTCGCCGCCGCCGCAGATGACGATGTTCTTGCCTTCGAAGATGGCCGGGTCCTTGACCTTGTAGTGCAGCTGCGAGCCTTCGAACACCTCGATGCCGTCGACCTTCAGGGTGCGCGCCTGGAACGAGCCGACGCCGGCGGCGATGAAGATGGTCTTGGTGGTGAAGCGGGTGCCGGCGCTGGTTTCAACGTCGAAACGGCCGTCGTCGCGGCGCTCGACCTTGGTCACTTCCTGGCCCAGGTGGAAGGTCGGCTCGAACGGCTCGATCTGCTTGAGCAGATTGTCGGTCAGTTCCTGGCCGGTGCACGACGGCACGGCCGGGATGTCGTAGATCGGCTTGTCCGGGTACAGTTCCACGCACTGCCCGCCCACCGCGCCCAGCGAATCGATGACGTGGGCTTTGATTTCCAGCAGGCCCAGTTCGAAGACCTGGAACAGGCCGACCGGGCCGGCGCCAATGATGACGGCATCGGCTTCGATGACGCCTGGAGGGGTGACAGTGCTATTCATTCGTATATTCCTGTGATTTCAATGGTGGTTGGGCGAACACAAGGCTGTGCGGCGCTCGACTTTGGCGCCTGCGGATGACGCTGCCCGGTGCTGCCCGGCCAGACAAACTCGTCTTAGCGTACCAGCAGGTGCAGTTTTTCTTTGACGTCCTTGAACTGGTCGGCTTCCGGCAGCGGCGCGATGGTCTTGGTGATCGAAGGCCAGTGGCGCGCGAGATCGACGTTGATCTTGATGAACTGCTGCTGGTCGCTCGGGATGTCTTCCTCGGCGAAAATGGCGTTGACCGGGCATTCGGCCACGCACACGGCGCAGTCGATGCACTCGTCCGGGTCGATGGCGAGGAAGTTCGGGCCTTGGCGGAAACAATCTACCGGGCAAACATCGACGCAGTCCGTATAACGGCAGCTGATGCAAGATTCGGTGACAACGTGGGTCATAACAGTCCTATCAATGTTGGTGTGCAGCGGCGTCGGCGGCGGTGGGATGGCCCGGCTAACCTCAGCAAAGCACTGTATTTTAAGGTAATTCGCTATTTCTCACAAATTGCGCTTATATACAATACATATAAGCAAATGCGCAGGCGCCCTTGCGGACTAGCGTGACGCCGGGCCAACTGGCATCATGTCGGCTTTGTTGATTATTAAGGAAGCCGCATGGCGGACATTAACATCGTTCAGGAACACAACCTTGCGCCGGAGCAGGCCCGGGCGGCGGCGCAGCAGGTGGCCGACAAACTGGCCGAGCAATTCGAGCTGGAATGCCGCTGGGAGGGCAATGTGCTGCGCTTCGAGCGCAGCGGCGTCGACGGCAGCCTGACCCTGGAGCCGACCCAGGCGCGGCTGCAGATCGCCCTCGGTTTCCTGTTCAGCGCGTTCTCGTCGCAGATCGAGAGCAAGGTGGTCGACAAGATGCGCAAGGTGTTCGCGCCGGTCTGAACGCAAAAAAGCCCCGTCAGGGGCTTTTTTTGGTCGGTCAAACTTTATTTCAGGTCTTCGATCAGGTCGATGTACTGCTGCTTGGCCTCGTCGGCGCTGGTGCCCTTGAGCGCGTCCCAGGCGTCGAACTTGGCGCGGCCGACCATGTCGGTGAAACCCGGACGCTCGCCGCTGGCGTCGCCCACCGACGCCTGCTTGAACAGCGCGTAGATTTTCAGCAGGGTCATGTTGTCGGGACGTTCCGGCAGGTTCTTCGAGTCCGCCTGGGCTTGTTCAAATTGCTCTTGTAAGCTCATTTACATCTCCTTGGTATGGTGGCTGGTGGGTGTGCGACATCATAACCGGCGCGGCGCCGAAAGCCGCTAGAGGGCATCCTCAAAAACGGCCTCCCCAAAACAGAACGGCGGCCATGGCAGGTCGGGGACCTGGCCATGCGCCGCCGTTTCCGGTGCCCTCGCGGGCACGAACACAGCCTGCTTAGCGCAAGAATTACTTCTTCTTGGTCGGGTTGACAGCCGACTTCAGGGTTGCGCCAGCCGAGAATTTCGGGGTCTTCGACGCGGCGATCTTGATCGCTTCGCCGGTTGCAGGATTGCGGCCTTTGCGTGCGGCACGTTTGGCGACGGAGAAGGTGCCGAAGCCAGTGATGCCAACCGTGTCGCCTTTTTTCAGACGCTCGGTCACGATCGCGATCAGAGTGTTCACCGCACCGTTGGCGGCAGCAGCAGACATCTCCGTGCGTTTCGCAAATTCTGCAATCAATTCGCCTTTTTTCATTACTACCTCCTTGGTTATTAGAGCGCGCAGATTAGCATAAATATTGTCAAATGTAATGGTTTCTGTATGAAGTAGGCCTTACAGTAGTTGCCGTGCGACGCTGCGACGCAATAAAACCCTTGTATATAAAGGGCTTACGCGATCCTGACAGCGCGGCCTTCGGTGAAAAAAAGGTTTATGATGGTGCGACTGGGGACGTGAACATGAGCTTTTCGGACGAGACACTGATTGCCTATATGGTCGGCGAACTGGACGACGCGACCCGTCACGCCGTCGAGGACGCCATGCGGCGCGACAGCAGCATCGCCCGCCGCGTGGCGCGGTTGCGCGCCGCGCGCGACGGCGTGTTCGCCGAGCCCGCGGCGATGCGTTCGCAGCAGGCCAAGGTGGTGCAGCTGGCGGCGGTGCGGGCGCAGCGCGTGGCCACGCAGCAGGCGGCCCGCAAGGCGGTCAGGCGGCAGCTCGGCTGGCGCGAGTGGAGCGCGCTGGGCGCGGTGCTGGTGGTGGGACTGGCGGTCGGCAAGTTCGGCCTGGCGCACTGGCAGCCCGCATTCCTGGCCGATCCGGCCAAGGCGCCCACCACGGTCATCAGCCGCAACGGCATGCTGGTGGCGCAGGGCCGGCTCGATACCGTCCTGAGCCAGCAGATGGGCGGCGCGGCGCCGTCCGAGGGCGATGTGCGGGTCGGGCTGAGTTTTCTGTCGAACGAGGGCGGCTATTGCCGCACCTTCACGGTGGTGGGACTGAGCCAGGATCTGGTGGGGGTGGCCTGCCGCGCCAGCGCGGAGTGGCGGATACCGGTGATGGTGCAGAGCGTGCGGCCGTCGGCGCAGATGACCGCGACCCGGATGGCGGGGACGGAGATGCCGGCGGCGGTGCTGGAGGCGATCGACCAGCGCATCGTCGGCGGCATGCTCGATACGCGCGCAGAGCTCGAGGCCCTGCGGCGCAACTGGCAGCGCTGAACGTTTACACGTTCAGGCGCTTAAACGCCCAGCAGTTCGACGTCGAAGATCAACGTGGCGTTTGGCGGAATCACGCCGCCGGCGCCGCGCGAGCCGTAGCCCAGTTCGGCTGGAATGATCAGCTGGCGCGTGCCGCCGACCTTCATGCCTTGCACGCCTTCATCCCAACCGCGGATGACCATGCCGGCGCCCAGTGCGAATTCGAACGGGTCGTTGCGGTCTTTGCTCGAGTCGAATTTCGGACCCTTGGTGCCGTCGTCGTTGCGCAGCCAGCCGGTGTAATGGACGGTGACGTTCTGGCCGGCTTTGGCTTCATCGCCCTCGCCAACGGTCCGTTCGATGTACTGCAGGCCCGATTCGGTCGTGATGGTGGTCATGGTTATTCCTTCTAGATTCGTTGAACACAGCCGGCAATTGTAGCAGGGCGTTGTGGTTCAGCCGCCGCGCTTCATTACGGATAGGAATAATTGTCCGGTTTTAACTTGTGACGGCCCGGTTTGCACGTAAAATAAACGTTTAGTCCTTCTAAGCGATTTCTTCATGCTCCGCAGTGTCCGCCGTCTGGTTTTCTCCTGTGTTTGCGCCGCGATTGCCATCGGCAGCGCGCAGGCCAATGTTGTCGTTGTGCTCAACTCGCGTGATGCTACCGTGCAGTTGCTGGACCAGGCAACCTACAAGGACTTGTCCACTTTCCCGGTCGGCAAGGAGCCGCACCACCTGATGGCGACGCCGGACAACAAGTCGCTGATCGTCGCCAGCTCGGTCGGCAACGAACTGATCTTCCTCGATCCGAAGAGCGGGCAGATCCAGCGTACCGTCAAGGACATCCTCGACCCCTACCAGATCGGCTTCTCGCCGGACCAGAAGTGGTTCGTGTCGGCCTCGCTGCGGCTGGATCGCGTCGACCTGTACCGCTACGACGGCACCAACATGACCTTGGCCAAGCGCATCCCGCTGCCGAAGCTGCCGAGCCACATGGCCTTCAACGCCGCCAGCAACATGGTCTTCATCACGCAGCAGGGCAGCGACCAGGTCAGCGCGATCGACCTGGTCACGCAGACCGTCAAGTGGACGCTGCCGGTCGGTAAGCTGCCGGCCGGTATCGCGATGACGCCGGACGACAAGTATCTGCTGGTGGGCATCATGGGCAGCGACTACGTCGAGGTGATCGACTGGAAGGCGCAGAAAACCGTCAAGCGCATCAAGACCGGGCAGGGCGCGCACAACTTCCGTTCGGCCGGCGACGGCCGCTACACGTATGTGTCGAATCGTGTTTCCAATTCGATCAACATCATTGATCAGAAGACATTGGAAAACGTCGGCATGATCAACGTGCCGGGCGGCCCGGACTGCATGGAAGTGACGGCCGACGGCAAGATGATGTGGGTCACCTTGCGCTGGATTAAAAAGGTGGCGGTCATCGACTTGGCCACGCGCAAGCTGGTCAAGACGATACCGGTGGGGCGCTCGCCGCACGGCGTGTTCTTCAACAACTCCGCCCAGCGCTGATGAAACGCCCCACTGCGAGGGTCAAGTCTGTCATTCGGACACGAACACAACCATCGCGTAGTTCAGCCCGTGTCCGAATGACAGACTTGACCCCGGGGTGGGCGCTGTTGGTGGCGCTGGCGGTAGCGGCGGCGCCTGCCGTGGCGGCGCCGGCGGCCTGCAAAGGCACGATTTATCTGACCTTCGATACCGGCAGCCAGTCGCAGGCCGAACTAATCGCCGATACGCTCAAACGCCACAGCATCAAGGCAACCTTCTTCCTCGCCAACGAGAAAACCGTGCGCGGCGATTATTCGCTCGATCCGTCGTGGTCGGCGTACTGGAAGGCGCGCGTGGCCGAGGGCCATGCGATCGGCTCGCACACTTTCGATCACGACGTGCTGGTCAAGGATGTCGGCGACGGCTTCAAGGTCAAACCTGGTTTCGGCGCGTCGGCCGGCAAGCTCCGCACGCTGACGCCGGCGCAATATTGCGAGGAAATCAAGCGGGTCGACCAGCGCTTCGTCGAGCTGACCGGCAAGCACCTCGATCCGATCTGGCGCGCGCCGGCCGGGCGCACCTCGCCCGGCACACTGGCGGCGGCCAAGGCCTGCGGCTACGCGCATGTCGGCTGGGCGCCGGCCGGCTTCTCCGGCGATGAGCTGTCGAGCACGGCTTACCCGAATGCGGTATTGTTGCAGAAGTCGCTGAGGGATTTGCGCGACGGCGATATCTTCGTCGCGCACATGGGCATCTGGTCGCGCAAGGAGCCTTGGGCGCCGGCCAACCTGGAACCTTTGATCAGCGGCCTGGAGCAAAAAGGCTTTTGTTTCGCCACCCTGCGCCAGCATCCCGGGTACAAAACTTCTTTCACATCGCACCACTAAATGATCCAACTATTTTCTGACTGGCTGGGCCTGGCCCAGGGCTGGTTGTTCGAGACGGTGATCCAGCCGTTGGTGTTCCAGCTCGGATTCGGCGAATTCATCGAGGAAGCCTTCGAGGGCACCGAGTGGCTGCTGATCGGCGTGCTGGAGCTGACCTTGCTGTTCCTGGTGCTGCGCCCGCTCGAGTCGATGATCCCTGTCCATAAGTTCAACGATCCGCGCGCCCGCTGGAACGATTTCATCTACACCGTGCTGCACCGGATCGGCCTGTTCCCGATACTGGTTTTCTTCACGCTCGATCCGCTGCTCGACAGCGTGGCCGGCATGCTGCGCTTCGAGAGCTTCCAGCCGTTCAACCTAGAGTCGCTGGTGCCAGGCATCTCGCCGCTGGGCGCCTTCCTGGTCTACTTCGTCGTGCTCGATTTCTTCGATTACTGGTACCACCGCGCCTCGCACCACTTTAATTGGTGGTGGGCGCTGCACGGCCTGCACCACAGCCAGCAAAACATGAACCTGTGGAGCGACAACCGCAACCACCTGCTCGACGACATGATGCGCGACATTTACATGGGCGTGATCGCGCTGGGCATCGGCGTCGAGCCGTCGCAATACGTGATGCTGGTGTCGGTGTCGCGCATCCTGCAAAGCCTGCAACACGCCAATGTGCGCATCCACTTCGGCAAGGTCGGCGAGTGGCTGCTGGTGTCGCCGCGCTACCACCGCATGCACCACGCGATCGGCGTCGGCCACGAATCGAACGGCCAAGGTACCCTGGGCGGCTGCAATTTCGCCGTGCTGCTGCCGATCTGGGACATCATCTTCCGCACCGCCAATTTCACGCCGCAGTTCGTCGCCACCGGCATCCGCGACCAGTTGCCGCAGGCGGAGCCGGGCGGCGCCGTCAAGCCGGGCCGCGAATACGGCCGCGGCTTCTTTTCGCAGCACTGGCTGGCGCTCAAGCGCATGGTCGAGTACGCGCGCAAGGACACCGTCTGATGGCGGGCGGATTGTCCGGAGTGGTGCGCGCCTGGGGCCGCGCCTTCGCCTCGCAATGGCACGGCAAACTGCTGTTGATGAGCGTGGCGCCGTTCCTGCTGGCGGTGGGCGTGTGGGCGGTGCTGCTGTATCTGGGCCTGCAGCCGCTGATCGATTTCGTCCACGCGACATTTTCGCAGTATGGCGTTTTCAGCTACAGCGGAAGCTTCCTGAGCTCGCTCGGTCTTGGCGCTTTGAAAACAGTCGTTGTGCCGTTGATAGCGATGCTGCTGCTCTTGCCGTTGATGATACTGACGGCGCTGATCTTCATCGGCGTCATCGCCATGCCGGTGATCCTGCGCCACGTCGGCGCCCGCAATTATCCGCAGCTGGAGCAGCGCAACGGCGGCAGCGTGCTTGGCAGCGTGGGCGTGGCGCTGGGCGGTATGGCCGCCTTCATCGGCCTGTGGCTGCTGACGTTGCCGCTGTACGTGTTCCCGCCGCTGGCCGTGTTCGTGCAGGCGCTGCTGTGGGGCTGGCTGACCAGCCGGATGATGGTCTACGACGTGCTGGCCGACTACGCCAGCGCCGACGAGCGCCGTCAACTGCTGGCCGAGCACCGCTGGCCGCTGATCGCCATCGGCGTGGTGTCCGGCGCCGCCGGGGCGCTGCCGGGCGCGATCTGGCTGGGCGGCGTGATGGCGGTGGTATTCTTCCCCTTCCTGGCAGCCGCGTCGATCTGGCTGTATGTGCTGGTGTTTATCTTCACCGCGTTGTGGTTCGCCTATTATTGCCTTGAAGCGCTGGCGCGCCTGCGCGCCGCCGAGGCCATGAAGGCCGCGCCGCCGCCGGCGGAATTTTGAGATAACTAAGAAAGCGGAACCAATATGGCGATCGGACTCATCATCATCGGCGACGAAATCCTGTCCGGCAGGCGCGTCGACCAGCATTTCCCGAAAGTGGTGCAAATGCTGGCCGCGCGCGGCCTGCAACTGGCGTGGGCGGAAATCCTGGCCGACGATCCGGCCCGCATCACGGCCACGCTCAAGCGCACCTTCGCCAGCGACGACATCGTGTTTTGCTGCGGCGGCATCGGCGCCACGCCGGACGACCACACCCGCCTGGCCGCCGCCGACGCGCTGGGCCTGCCGCTGGTGTTGCACGAGCAGGGCAAGGCCAACATCCAGCAGCGCATCGTGCAGATGGGGCAGGAGGCCGGCCACGCCGTCGACCTCAATTCGGCCGAGAACCTGCACCGCCTCAAGATGGCCGAGTTCGCGCAGGGCGCGGCGCTGATCCCCAATCCCTACAACAACATCGCCGGCTTCGCGCTGCACAAGCATTACTTCGTGCCGGGCTTCCCGGTGATGGCCTGGCCGATGATCGAGTGGGTGCTCGACCACCACTACGCCGACCTGTTCAACCGCGAGCCGCACCTGGAGCAGTCGGTGCTGGTGTACGAGACGGCCGAATCTGCGCTGACGCCGCTGATGGTGGAGATCGAGGCGCTGTATCCGCGCGTGAAGGTGTTCAGCCTGCCGAGCGTGGGCGACGCCAACACCCGCCGCCACATCGAGCTCGGCGTCAAGGGCGAGCCGGCGCAGACGCTCACCGCGTTCGAGCACATGTGCGCGGAATTGAAGAAGCTCCACGTGGAGTTCAACAACACTTAATGCGCCCCGGTATCGGGTGATGTCGCGCCGCTATCGCTCGATAGCGCTTCGACATCGGCCTCGGCGGCGGCCCGACGGTGCCCCGCTGTCACGCGCTTGTCACTTAGCGGTCACATCCATTCACGGCGTTCCTCCATAGGGGAGAAACGCCGTTGTTTTTTTGCGAAAAATAAACTACGGTTGCAAATTATTGTGCGTCATCACCGGTTGCCACCGTGCCGATGTGGTGCAATGGTGGCTAGTAGGTTTTACTGAAACAGCTGACCGGTTTGAATCATATGTTAAGCAATCGTCGTTTCCGCCGGCCCCTCGTCAAAGCAGTGCGCAAGTTGCGCGCAGGCGCGGCAGCACTAGGCTATCGTCGCACCCGGCATCTGCATTTCGTGCCACCCCTTAACCCCGAAGAAAGCGAGGCGCATTTGGCGCAAGCGCAGATGGACGCGCCGCCGCCTGGCGAGCCAACCAAGAGCAAGCGTTCGCGCAACGCCCTGATCGTGGTGCTGCTGGTGGGCGCCTCGTTCGCGGTGTGGTGGGGCGTGCACGAGAGCCGCACCTCGACCGTGCAGGCGCGCATTTTCACCGACCTGGCCGGCAAGATGACGTACAAGGTGCAGCCGGGGCCGAGCAATGCGATCCGCTTCCCGCACGACAGCCCGTACGACGAGCGGCTCGGCTACGCCAGCCTGCCCGACTACCTGGCCAAGCTGCGCACGCGCGACTACCAGGTCAGCGCGCAAGCCCGCATTTCGCCGAAGATGGCGGAACTGGCCGACATGGGCATCTTCGCCACGTATCACGAGAAGACGAAGACCGGCCTGACGATCTACGACTGCCGCGCGCAGGAACTGTTCGCGGCCAGCTACCCGGAACGCATCTACAACAAGTTCGAGCAGGCGCCGATGGCGCTGATCTACAGCCTGCTGTTCATCGAAAACCGCGAACTGCTCGACAACAAATACCCGAAACGCAACCCCGCCGTCGAATGGGACCGCCTGGGCAAGGCCGTCATCGAGAAAAGCGTCAACGCGGTGGCCGGCGGCCATCGCGCGGCCGGCGGCAGCACCCTGGCCACGCAGATCGAGAAATACCGCCACTCGCCCGAGGGCCGCACCGGCTCGATGAAGGACAAGCTGCAGCAGATGGTCTCGGCCAGCCTGCGCTCCTACCAGGACGGTCCGGACACGACCAAGGCGCGGCGCCGCATCGTCATCGATTACCTGAACACGGTGCCGCTGTCGGCCAAGCCCGGCTACGGCGAGGTCAACGGCATCGGCGACGGCATGTGGGTGTGGTACGGCCGCGAGTTCGCCGACGTCAACCGCCGCCTCAGCGGCAATCTCGACAATCCCGATCCGGAGACCGCGCTGGTCTTCAAGGAAGCGCTCAGCCTGATGATCGCGCAGCGCCGTCCGAGCCACTACCTGGGCGACGGCGCCGACGACCTCGAAGTGCTGGCCGACAGCCACCTGCGCGTATTGGCGCAGGAAGGAATCATCACGGCCGCGATGCGCGACGTCGCGCTCAAGCAGCCGCTGCATCCGGCCAAGGGCAACGGCCTGCAGGCGGCGCCGGAGATGACCTTTGTCACGCGCAAGGCCTCGAACGCGATCCGCAACCACCTGGCCAACCTGCTGGGCGACAATCGCATGTACAACCTCGACCGCCTGGACCTGAACGTGGTCAGCACGCTCGACGCGCAGGCGCAGAAGGCGGTCACGCAGGTGCTGCGCGACCTGCGCGACCCCGAGCGCGCCGCCGCCGCCGGCCTGACCGGCAAGGGCATGCTGGGCAACGGCGATCCGGCCAACGTGGTGTACAGCTTCACCTTGCTGGAGAAGGGCAAGGACAACAACCTGCTGCGCCTGCAGACCGACAACTACGACCAGCCGCTCGACATCAACGAGGGCGCCAAGCTCGACCTGGGTTCGACCGCCAAGCTGCGCACCCTGGTGTCCTACCTGGACATCGTCGACCAGCTCAACAAGAAGTACAAGGGCATGAACGCCGAAACGCTGAGCATGATCCCGGTCGATCCGCAGGACAAGCTGTCGCGCTGGGCGATCGAGTACCTGACGGCGCTTCCGGTCGGCAGCGCCGGGCGCGAGATCACCCCGATGCTCAACGCGGCCATGGAGCGCAAATACTCGGGCAATCCGGGCGAGGGCTTCTTCACCGGCGGCGGCCTGCATTACTTCGGCAACTTCTCCAAGGAAGACAACGGCAGGATCCTGACCGTGACCGAGGCGCTGCGCCGCTCAACCAACCTGGTGTTCGTGCGCCTGATGCGCGACGTGGCCAAGTTCTACATGTTCCAGACGCCGGGCTCGTCGGCCTCGCTGCTGGCCGACGCCGACGATCCGCGCCGGGCCGTCTATCTGGCGCGCTTCGCCGACAAGGAGGGCAAGGAGTTCCTGAACCGCTTCTACGCCAAGTACAAGGGCAAGCCGGCGGCCGACCTGGACAAGATCCTGCTGGCCAACATCCGCAGCACGCCGACCCGGCTGGCGGTGATCCACCGCACCGTGTATCCGGGCGCGACCGTCAAGCAGTTCGGCGACTTCCTGCACGAGTACCTGCCGTCGCAGAACGAGGTGTCGGACGAGCGCGTCGAGAAGCTGTACGACCAGTACGCGATCGACAAGTGGTCGCTGCCGGACCGCGGCTACCTGGCCAGCATCCACCCGCTGGAGCTGTGGATGGCGGCGTATATGCGCACGCATCCGGGCGCGACCTTGTCGCAGATGACGGCGGCCAGCGAGAAGGAACGCCAGGAAGTCTATTCGTGGTTGTTCAAGACGCACCGCAAGCACGCGCAGGACCGCCGCATCGCCGGCCTGATCGAGGTCGAAGGCTTCATGGAAATCCACAAGCAGTGGAAGAAGATGGGCTATCCGTTCGAATCGCTGGTGCCGTCGTATGCGACGACCTTGGGCGCGTCTGCCGACCGGCCCGCCGCGCTGGCCGAGATGATGGGCATTATCGTCAACGGCGGCGTGCGCAAGAGCAGCCAGCGCATCTCGTCGCTGCACTTCGCCAAGGGCACGCCGTATGAGACCGTGGTCACCAAGGCCCCTGCCACCACCAACGAACAAGTGCTGTCGCCGGAAGTGGCGCGCGTGGTCGCCGACGCGATCCGTGGCGTGGTGTCGGACGGCACGGCCAAGCGGGCGCGCATGGCGTTCGTGCAGTCGGACGGCACGGTGCTGCCGGTCGGCGGCAAGACCGGTACCGGCGACCAGCGTTTCGATGTGTATGGCGGCGGCGGGCGCTTGATCGAATCGCGCTATGTGAACCGCTCGGCGACGTTCGTGTTCAATATCGGCGAGCGCTTCTTCGGCAGCATGACGGCATACGTGCACGGGCCGGAATCGAAGAATTACGATTTCACCAGCGCGTTGCCGGTGCAGTTGCTGGTGGTGCTGGCGCCAAGCTTGATGCCGCTGATCGAGCCGAATCCGGTGGCCAAGCCGGGCGCGTTGCCGCCGCCGGTGGTGGTCAAGACGGGTGGCGTGCCGGCCAACGCCGCGACAGCCGTTCAGTTGCAAGCCTGCGGCGGCTAGTCAATAAGGGAACACGTGCTTGACACGTGTTCCCTTGGATGAGCCCGTATTCCCCTTGCATAATTGCTCATTTGTTGGCATGGTATCAGCCCATGAAACCAATGCGCCATCACATGTCCAAAATCCTCAAGTTCACGCAATTCTCGGTGCGGGACTTGTTTGTCGCCTCGGCCCCCACCATCGCGTTGATCGTCGGTGTTTGCTTCCTGGCCTACTGGCTGGTCGATCCGGCGCCTCCGCGCAGCGTGCGCCTGGCCACCGGCCAGGAAAACAGCGCCTACGAGGAATTCGGCAAGAAATACGCCGCCGCCCTCGCCAAGCACGGCGTCAAGGTCACGCTGGTCCCCTCGGCCGGCTCCGGCGAAAACCTGCGCCGCCTGCGCGCCGGCGAAGTCGACATCGCCTTCGTCCAAAGCGGCTCCACCAACGAGGAAGCGGCCGAACGCGAAGGCTTGTCGTCGCTGGGCAGCCTGTTCGTCGAGCCGCTGTGGCTGTTCCTGCGCGAAACCAAGGGCCAGCCGCCGATCACCCAGCTCAGCCAGTTAAAAGGCAAGAAGATCAACTTCGGCCCCAAGGGCGCCGGTGCGCCGCGCCTGTTCCGCCAGGTGCTGTCGCTCAACGGCCTGGAGAAGGAAGACGTCGAGCGCTACTCGCTGGCCAACACTCCGGCAACGGTGGAGCTGCTGGAAGGGCGCATCGATGGCCTGGTGTTTACCTCGGCGCCCGAAGCGCCGCTGATCCAGATGCTGCTGCAAACGCCGGGCATCAAGCTGTTCAACTTCAGCCAGGCCGAGGCTTACGCGCGCAAGCTGCCGTTCCTCACGCACGTGGTGCTGCCGCAGGGGATCGTCGACCTGGGCCGCGATATTCCCAAGGAGAATTACAACCTCATCGCGCCGACCGCCACCCTGGTGGCGCGCGACGACCTTCATCCGGCGCTGGTCGATTTGTTCGTGCAGGCGGCCAGCGGCATCCACAACGGCGCCGGCTGGTTCCAGCAGCAGGGACAGTTCCCGTCGGCCAAGTACAGCGAGATTCCCGTGGATGCAGAGGCGGCCAAGTTCTACAAGAACGGCCCGCCGCTGCTGCAGCGCTACATGACGTTCTGGCTGGCCAATTTCTTCGACCGCATGTGGGTGGTGGTGCTGGCGCTGAGCGCCTTGATCATTCCGCTGTCGCGGATTATTCCGCCGCTGTACGTGTGGCGCATCCGCTCGCGCGTGTATCGCTGGTACGGGCAGTTGCGCACGGTGGAGCAGCAGGTCGAGAGCGCGCCGGAGGCGTCGCGGATGCAGGTGTACGAGGCGCAGCTCAAGCGGCTCGACGAGATCGAGGAGCTGGTCAACCAGATCTCGATTCCGTTGTCGTTTGCCGATGGCTTGTACGGCTTGCGCAGCCACATCCAGTTCGTGCGCAAGCGGATACAGTTTTTGATGGGGGAGGGCACGCCGGCGGCGACGCAGGCGGTGCCCGTTTAAATCATTTACAAAGTTACGCGCCGGTCCACGGCAGGCCGGCCTTGCACCAGCCGCCGATATTCTTGCGGTGGCTGTGCTCGTCCTTGTCGCCCTCGAAGCCTTCCAGGATGTCGTAGCAATGCTGGTAGCCGTGCTCGGTGGCCAGCTTGGCCGCACCACGCGAGCGCACGCCCGAGCGGCACAGGAACAACAGCACCTGATCCTTGCGCGCCACCGAGTTCAATTGCTCGATGAATTCGTGGTTGGCGATGCCGCCCGGATAAATACTCCACTGCACCGCACCATGTTGGGCTTCCGGAATGGCGACCCGGCCGACCCAGTCGCGCTCGGCATTGGTGCGCACATCCACGATCTTGACGGCGTTGTCGGCGCCGATCAGCTCGTAAGCCTCCTCCGGCGTGACCGCTCCGGCATACGGCCAGTCCTTGCTGCGTCCACGGGCCACGGCCAGGATCTCGTCTATTTTGCTCATGGGATGTCCCTCCAAATAAGATTGAGTTTATTATAGGCGTCCTATGCATGCCGGAGACAATGGCGCACCAAAGCCGTGCAATTTTCCGTGAAAAACGAAAGTTGCACTATGACGGTGCGATTTCTTGGATTTGCACCAAGTTGGTGCTGCATTGACCCGGTGTAAATAGTGGCATTTTGGTGCTTCGCCCCGTTTTAGTCCCTTTTGTCGGCGAGTTCCAAGACGCTATGAACATATCCTTATGAGTTTCAGGCTGGCATAGATACTGCTTATAGAGAGCGCACCAGTTATACACATTCCTTTAGGAGATACGCATGGCAATGACAGCCGCAGAAGTCTTGAAAATGGTCCAGGAAAACGAAGTCAAATTCGTTGATTTCCGTTTCGCCGATACCCGTGGTAAAGAACAGCACGTCACCGTGCCCGTGTCGCACTTCGACATGGACAAGTTCGAATCGGGTCACGCATTCGACGGTTCCTCGATCGCCGGCTGGAAGGGCATTGAAGCATCGGACATGATACTGCTGCCAGATCCAAACACCGCGAACATCGATCCATTCATGGAAGAGACCACGCTGTTCATGCAGTGCGACGTCATCGAGCCGGCCGACGGCAAGGGCTACGACCGCGACCCGCGCTCGATCGCCAAGCGCGCCGAAGCCTACCTGAAATCGTCGGGCATGGGCGACACCGCCTACTTCGGCCCTGAGCCGGAATTCTTCATCTTCGACAGCGTGCGCTGGAAGATCGACATGTCGGGCTGCTTCGTCAAGATCGATTCCGACGAAGCGTCGTGGACCACCGGCGAGAAGCTCGAAGGCGGCAACAGCGGCCATCGTCCTACCGTCAAGGGCGGCTACTTCCCGGTCCCACCGGTCGACAGCTTCCAGGACATGCGTTCGGAAATGTGCCTGATCCTCGAATCGCTGGGCATCCCGGTCGAAGTGCACCACCACGAAGTGGCCGGCGCCGGCCAGAACGAAATCGGCACCAAGTTCTCGACCCTGGTCGAGCGCGCCGACTGGACCCAGAACCTGAAATACGTGGTCTGGAACGTGGCCCACAGCTATGGCAAAACCGCCACCTTCATGCCGAAACCTATCGTTGGCGACAACGGTTCTGGCATGCACGTGCACCAGTCGATCTGGAAGGACGGCGTCAACCTGTTCGCCGGCGACGGCTATGCCGGCCTGTCGGACACCGCGCTGTACTACATCGGCGGCATCATCAAGCACGCCAAGGCGCTCAACGCGATCACCAACCCGGGCACCAACTCGTACAAGCGTCTGGTGCCAGGCTTCGAGGCGCCGGTGAAGCTGGCCTACTCGGCTAAAAACCGTTCGGCTTCGATCCGTATTCCACACGTGGCCAATCCAAAAGGCCGCCGCATCGAAACCCGTTTCCCTGATCCACTGGCCAACGTGTACCTGTGCTTCGCCGCGCTGCTGATGGCCGGTCTGGACGGTATCGCCAACAAGATCCATCCGGGCGAAGCGGCATCGAAAGATCTGTACCACCTGCCGCCGGAAGAAGACGCGCTGATCCCGACCGTGTGCTCGTCGCTGGAAGAGGCACTGGACAACCTGAACAAAGACCGCGAGTTCCTGACCCGTGGCGGCGTGTTCAGCGATTCGATGAT
The DNA here is from genome assembly GCA_024123955.1 of Oxalobacteraceae bacterium OTU3CINTB1. Classification (NCBI taxonomy): domain Bacteria; kingdom Pseudomonadati; phylum Pseudomonadota; class Betaproteobacteria; order Burkholderiales; family Oxalobacteraceae; species Oxalobacteraceae bacterium OTU3CINTB1. Next base: position 5,878,938 of record CP099652.1, on the reverse strand, counting down.
CGACGCTTACATCGAACTGAAAATGCAGGACGTCCAGCGCATGCGCATGACGACCCACCCAGCCGAGTTCGACATGTACTACTCGCTGTAATTGCAACGCATCGGCTTGCCGGTGCTTGTGGTGAAGCAAAAAACGCGGGGCGAGCCATGGCTTTCCCCGCGTTTTTGTTTGGATGTTGTATATTCAGGATGGAGCGTTCCACCCACGGATTACGAATGACAATGAGTTTCAAACGATGCGGTTACGCCAATGTTGGCGCGCTGTTAGCGCTGGCGCTGGCCGCCGGCGGCGCCGCGCGGGCGCAGGGCGTGATCTACAAATGCACGCCCCCAAACGGCAGCACCGAATACACCGACGTTTATCGCGGTAACTATTGCAAAGCGATGGACTTGCCGGGCCTGGCGATCCCGGCGCCGGCCAAGCGGCAGGGCGCGCCGGCGCGCGCGGCGGGAGCGGCGCCGACGCCGCCAACTGCCACGCCGGGCGACTTTCCCCGCGTCGACAGCGCCGAGCAGCGCGCGCGCGACGCCGACCGCCGCGCGATACTGGAAGACGAACTGAAGAACGAAACGCAGAAGCTGACGGCGTTGCGCAAGGAGTTCAACGGCGGCGAGCCGGAACGGCGCGGCGACGAACGCAACTACGCCAAATACCAGGAACGGGTGGCCGCCATGCGTGACAGCATCAGCCGCTCGGAAAAGAATGTCGACGCCTTGAAACGTGAGATCGCGAATATCAGATGAGCATTGTAAGTAATATCGCCGCCCGCGCCGTGGCCGCCATGAACCGTCCACCGGCCTTGGCCGGCCTCGAACTGCTGGCCTCGGCCGTGGTGCTGCTCGACGGCGAGGGGCACATCGCCTACGCCAACGCGGCCGCCGAGAACCTGCTGGAAAGTTCGCTGAAGGCGCTGTCGCGCCAGAAGCTGACCGCGCAGTTCCTCAACCCCGAGGAGCTCGACCACATCTGCGCCCAGGCGCGCGAGCACAAGTTCTCCGACCTGCGCCAGGACTTGACCCTGGAGCGGGCCGGGCGCGATCCGCTGCACGTGCACAGCATCGTCTCGGCGCTCGACGATCCGGTCGACCACATCCTGATCGAACTGCGCGAGCACCTGCAGCATCTCAAGCTCGACCGCGAGGAACGCATCCTCGACCAGAGCCAGGTCAACAAGGAGCTGATCCGCAACCTGGCGCACGAGATCAAAAATCCGCTGGGCGGCATCCGTGGCGCCGCCCAGCTGCTGGAGATGGAACTGCCGGCGCTGCACGCGGTGCAACTGCGCGAATACACGCAAGTGATCATCAAGGAGGCCGACCGCCTGCAAACGCTGGTCGACCGCCTGCTGGCGCCGCACCGCCGGCCGCACATCGTCGGCGACGTCAACATCCACGAAGTGCTCGAGCGCGTGCGCAGCCTGATGCTGGCCGAATTCCCGTCCGGCCTGACGATCCTGCGCGACTACGACGCCTCCATCCCCGAGTTCCGGGGCGACAAGGAGCAACTGATCCAGACGGTGCTCAACATCGCCCACAACGCCGCGCAAGCGCTCGCTTCACAAATCGAAGCGGGCGGCGCGCAGATCGTTTTGAAGACCCGCGTGGCCCGTCAAGTGACCCTGGCCAAGGTCCGCTACGGGCTGGCATTAGACTTGCATATCATTGACAATGGACCGGGCATCGCACCCCAGATCCGCGACCGTATTTTCTACCCGCTGGTGTCGGGCAGGGAAGGCGGCAGCGGCCTCGGGCTGACCTTGGCGCAGACCTTCGTGCAGCAGCACATGGGCGTGATCGAGTGCGAGAGCCGGCCTGGATATACGGATTTCCGTATCCTGCTGCCGTTGCCATAAGCCGAGGCAAGCAGGGGCGGGTGCCGAGTCCCTTGATTGACGATCCATATTGCGGGATAACACAAACACATGAAGCCAATCTGGATAGTAGACGACGACGAATCGATCCGCTGGGTACTGGAAAAAGCGCTGGCGCGGGAAAACCTGGCCACCAAGAGTTTTGCCAACGCGCGCGACGCCATCGCCGCGCTCGAGTTCGAGACGCCGCAGGTGCTGGTGTCCGACATCCGCATGCCGGGCGACTCCGGCCTCGACCTGCTGCAACTGGTCAAATCGCGCTTTCCGGGGCTGCCGGTCATCATCATCACCGCCTTCTCGGACCTGGACTCGGCCGTCGCCGCGTTCCAGGGCGGCGCCTTCGAATACCTGGCCAAGCCGTTCGACATCGACAAGGCCGTCGAGCTGATCCGCCGCGCGCTCGACGAGAGCCTGCGCGAGACCAGCGTCGAATCGGGGCCGTCGGAGACGCCGGAAATCCTCGGCCAGGCGCCGGCGATGCAGGAAGTGTTCCGCGCCATTGGCCGCCTGTCGCAGTCGAACGTGACGGTGCTGATCACCGGCGAATCGGGCTCGGGCAAGGAGCTGGTGGCGCGCGCGCTGCACAAGCACAGCCCGCGCGCGCAGCAGCCGTTCATCGCGCTCAACACGGCGGCGATTCCCAAGGATTTGCTCGAGTCCGAACTGTTCGGCCACGAGCGCGGCGCCTTCACCGGCGCGCAAACGACGCGGCGCGGCCGCTTCGAGCAGGCCGAAAACGGCACCCTGTTCCTCGACGAGATCGGCGACATGCCGTTCGACCTGCAAACGCGCTTGTTGCGGGTGCTGTCGGACGGGCACTTCTACCGGGTCGGCGGGCATCAGCCGCTCAAGGCCAACGTACGCGTGATCACCGCGACGCACCAAAATCTGGAGCAGCGGGTGCGCGAAGGATTGTTCCGCGAGGATTTGTATCACCGCCTGAATGTGATTCGCTTGCGTTTGCCCAGTTTGAGGGAGCGGCGCGAGGATATCCCTATTTTGGTGCGCCACTTCCTGGTGCAAAGCGCCAAGCAGCTGGGCGTGGAAGCCAAGCGCATGAGCGACGCCACGGTGCAGTTCCTCAGCAGCCTGGACCTGCCGGGCAATGTGCGTCAGCTGGAAAACCTGTGCAACTGGATCACGGTGATGGCGCCGGGGCAGACGGTCGAAGTCAAGGATTTGCCGCTGGAGCTGACGCAGGAGCAAGCCGGCGGAGGCGCGGCGGCGTTAAGCACCGGCACCGGCGCGGGCCTGGCGGCGCCGTCGGAAAGTTACGGCGCGATCCAGCACCACGGCACGGTGGTGCCGGTGGCGACGGCGGAAGCGGGCGGCGCCAATGGATCGGCGGGTTCTCCCGACGCCTGGCTCAGCCTGTTGGAAGTGCAGGCCGCCTCGATGCTCAGCGGCGGGCAGCAGGAAGTGATGGCGGTGCTGGGACGGCAATTCGAATCGGCGCTGATCCGCACGGCGCTCAAGCACACGCACGGCCGCAAGAACGACGCCGCCGTCAGGCTCGGCATCGGCCGCAACACCATCACCCGCAAGATCGCCGAACTGGGCATCGACGGCGCCAAGGACGATTAAGCGAAGCAACTCCGGGGTCAGGTCCACCATTTCTACACGAACGGGTCTGTAAGCGCGCATTAGGGATGGGGCCGTGTAGCATTGGTGGACCTGACCCCGGGTTGTTTAAGGTAAGCTCTTGGCTGACAAAGCCAAGGGCTTTTTTTTTATGGAAACTGTATGTTGATTAATTGTGTGGCCTATCAGGACGGCCAGAAGCTGGCGGATATCCCGGTCGAGGAAATCAGCGATTACATGGAGCGGCCGGAGACGTTCGTCTGGGTCGCGCTGCGCGACGCCGAACCCGACGAACTGAAAACGATGCAGCACGAGTTCGGCCTGCACGAACTGGCCGTCGAGGACGCCAGCCGCGGCCACCAGCGCCCGAAGATCGAGGAATACGGCGATTCGCTGTTCGTGGTGGTCAAGACCATCGAGTGCCGCGACGGCGACGTGGCCATCGGCGAGGTCGACATGTTCGTCGGCCAGAACTATATCCTGTCGTCGCGCGACGCCGAAAGCCAGCAGGGCTTCCTGGGCGTGCGCGCGCGCGCCGAGAAGGAGCCGCACATGCTGCGCCTGGGCCCGGCGTTCGTGCTGTACGCGCTGATGGATGCGGTGGTCGACCGCTACTTCCCGGTGCTCGACATGCTGGAAACGGAACTGGAAAAAATCGAGGAGTTGATCTTCAGCCAGGGCAAGCAGCGCGACAACATCGAGCGCTTGTACGAGCTCAAAAGCAAGGTGACGACGGTGCGCCACGTGGTCGCCCCGCTGATGGAGGCGGTCGGACGGTTGCATGGCGGCCGGGTGCCGTCGATGTGCATGGACACCCAGGAATACTTCCGCGACGTGCACGACCATTTGCACCGCATCACCGCCTCGCTCGAGTCGATCCGCGACACCATCGGCACCGCGATCCAGGTCAACCTGTCGATGACGGCGATCGAGGAAAGCGAAGTGAACAAGCGGCTGGCGGCATGGGCGGCGATCTTCGCCATCGTCACCGCGTTTGCCGGCCTGTGGGGCATGAATTTCAAGTACATGCCCGAGCTGGAGTGGAAGTACGGCTATCCGATGGCGATCTCGATCATGGTTCTGGTGTGCCTGGGGCTGTACCGGCGCTTCAAGCGCTCCGGCTGGCTGTAGCGGCCGGAGGCGGGGGGCAAAAAAAGCCCACCCTGCGGCGATGTGGCGGCCTTGGCCGTCACACGCACGCAGGGTGGGCTTTCTTACGCCTGGCTGATTAGAACTTGTAGCCGGCGGTCACGTAGACAAAGCGTCCGCGTGGATCGTACTGGTTGATGTCGTAGCCGGCCTGGAACTGGTTCGTCACCGGCGAGCCGATCGGATCTGGCTGCTTGTCGAACATGTTCTTCACGCCCAGCGCCAGGGTCACGTTCTTGAAGCCTTTGTAGGTCACATTGGCGTCGTAGATCGCTTCCGAGCGGATGTGCACCGGATTGTCGTTCAGGTCGTGGCCGACTTCGTAGCCGTCGCGGTAGTTCTGGATCAGGGTGGTTGCCCATGGGCCCTGGCTCCAGGTCGCCGACAGCTGGTGTTTCCAGTTCAGGATCACGCCGCCGTTCTGGGCGCCGATCACCGGGGTGCCGGTCGAGTCGACGATGGTGCCGACCTTATGCGACACCTGGCCGCCAGGGCTGGTCTGGTCGAACTTGTCCATGTAGGTGCCGTTCAGGTTGACTTCCAGCTTACCGAAGCTGAAGTTGTCCTTCCAGTTACCGAACACGTCCAGGCCTTGCACGGTGGCGTCGCCGGTATTGGCCAGGGTCTGGCGAATGCTGGCGATGTTGTTGCCGCGCAGGGTCACCAGGCCGGCGTAGGCCGGGTCGCCGGCGCGGAAGCGCGATACCACTTCCTGGGCCGACGGCGTGGCCAGGATGTCGGTGATCTTGATGTTGAAGAAGTCGACACCGATGCTGGTGGTGCTGGCCGGCTGCCATACGGCGCCGAACGAGTACTGCTTCGACTCCTCAGGCTTCAGGTTCGGGTTGCCGCCGGTGAGCGAATTGACCTGGCGGCCGGTTTCTCCGGTGACCGGATCGGTGAACTGCTCGGACGTGCCCAGGGTTTGCGGGGTCCACAGGTCGACCAGCGACGGCGCGCGGAAGCCGGTGCCATAGGAGGCACGCAGCACCAGCTGCTTGACCGGTTGCCAACGTACGTTGCTCTTCCAGTTGAAGGTGTTGCCGACGTCGTCATACTTGTCGTCGCGGCCGGACAGGTTCACTTCCACCGACTTGAGCACAGGGATGCTCAGTTCGGCGAAGGCCGAGTTGACCTTGCGCTTGCGGTTGATCGGCACGACCGAACCACCCAGGCCGGAGATGTCGCCGGACTGGTAGGCGGCGCTCGGGTCGGTGATGTATTTTTCCTGGCGCGACTGCAGGCCCACCGAGTACAGCGGGGTGATGCCGGCGATGGTCGGCACTTCGCCGCTCAGTTTGGCGTCGATGGCGTCGCTGGTCGACTTGGCGTTCAGGAACGTGCCGCTGAAGGTCGCGCCTTTGAGCTGGTCGGCCAGGGCGCCGCTCTGCACGCCGCCTTCGGCCCACGGATTCCAGCTGCTGCCGTTGATGATCTTGGCGTAGGCCACTTGCGAGAAGTAGCCGGTGGTGACCGCGCTTTCCAGCTTCGATTCGTTGTGGTTGTAGGCGATTTCATAGTCGCCGAAGCCCACGTTGCCCTTGGCGCCCATCACCACGCGCGATTGCTTGGCGGTGTCGACGTTCTGGCGCGGACCGTAGTCGAATACGCGCGAGGTGATCGCCAGCGGCTGGCCGATCAGCGCGTTCTGGCCGCGGCTTTGCAGGTATGGCACGGCGATCGACTGGTAGGCCGGGTTCGACGGGAACAGCAGCAGCGCGGTGTCCACGCCTTGCTTGGCGAATTCGCCGTCGCTCTCGAAGAAGTCCGAGCGGGCCGGCGATGGCTGGTAGGTCTGGGTGATCTTGCTTTGCGAGTACAGCAGGTCGGCGAACAGCTCGTGGTTCTCGTTGAGCTTGTAGCTCAGGTTGCTGGTGAAGTTGTACAGTTCGCGTTTCGGCGTCAGGCCGACGTCCGGGCCGCTGTCGTAGGCGCAGTACGGGGTGCCGCCGCCGGTGGTCACGCCGACCATGCGGATGCTGCTGCACTTGTTGCCGATGGCCAGAGGGTTGCCGTAACCGGCGCCGCCGTCGATGTAGTTGTCGCTCGGACCTTTGCCCGGCACGAACGCGCCCTGGATGTTGCCCTGGCCGGTCGCGGTGCTGTTGTAGTACGGCAGGCGGGTGGCCGATTTGGCGTAGTCGCGGTCGCGGCCGAACAGTTCTTTTTCTTTTTCGAACGCCGCCGAAGCGACGATGCTCAGCTTGTCGGTGTTGTAGCCGCCGGTGATCGAGGTCTTGGCGTTCTGTCCGCCGCCGCTTTCGGTCGGGGAGCCGTAGCCGCCGGTAATTTCGATGCCGTCGACGCGCTTGGACAGGATGAAGTTGACCACGCCGGCCATGGCGTCGCTGCCGTACAGGCCGGAGGCGCCGTCCTTCAGGATCTCGACGCGCTCGATGGCGGCCAGCGGAATGGCGTTGACGTTGACGGAGGCGCCGTCGCTGCCGGCGAAGGCTGCCAGGCGGCGGCCGTTGACCAGCACCAGGGTGCGGGTCGAGCCCAGGCCGCGCAGCGAGATCGACGACAGGCCGCCGGTCGAGGTGCCGGCGCCGGTGGCGTTGGTGGTGCCGCCGGCCGACGAGAAGGCGGCGATCGACTGCAGCAGTTCCTGGGTGCTGGTGGCGCCGGTGCGGGCGATTTCCGCCTTGCCGACGATTTGCACAGGCAGTGCGGTTTCCGCGTCAACACGCTTGATTGACGAACCGGTGATTTCCACGCGCTGGATCGGCGCGTCGGCTTGTTGGGCCATTGCTGGTTGTGCCAGCGCGAACGCGGCACTGCCCGCAAACATCAAACGCAGTGAACGCGAAATTACAGTTTCCATCATCATTGCTTCAACTCCCGGGAGGATTCTTGTTGGACTAGGCTAATTGTTACAAGTTAAATAATGTGCTTACATTATTCAAGGGTGGCATGAGACCATCTGGCGCGGCGATGGTCAATTGCGTGTCTGTAACAAGTTTGACATAAACAACACTTCCTACGGTTTTTGCATAAAAAATCGCGTTTTTTACACAAAAATACAAAGTTTTTGAAAAGTTATGGCAATTTTGTGCTATGGATCGCTGAAAAATTCAACCACGTTCATGGTGGCCAATGACGTAACAGTTAACAGCGTGTCGACTTGTGCACCGGGGTGCCGCATCCACATCCGCCCGCCGGCCGGGCGCACGCGTCCTACGGCCGCTGGTTGTCGGCGGCCATCGACAAGGCCACCGCCTCGGCCACCTTGATGCCGTCGACGCCGGCCGACAGGATGCCGCCGGCATAGCCGGCGCCTTCGCCGGCCGGGAACAGGCCGCGCGTGTTCAGGCTTTGCAAGGTGTCGTCGCGGCGCTTGATGCGGATCGGCGACGAGGTGCGCGTCTCGAGCCCGGTCAGCACGGCGTCGTGCTTGAAGTAGCCGCGCACCTGCTTGTCGAACGCCGGGAAGGCTTCGCGCAGCGCCGTCACGGCGAACTCCGGCAGGATTTGCGCCAGGTCGGTCAGGTGCACGCCCGGCTTGTACGACGGCACCACGGCGCCGAACGCGGTCGAGGCGCGGCCGGCGACGAAGTCGCCCATCAGCTGGCCCGGGGCGTTGTAGGTGCCCCCGCCCAATTCAAACGCTTTTTCCTCCAGCCGGCGCTGGAATTCGATGCCGGCCAGCGGGTGGCCCGGATAATCGACTTCCGGCGAGATGCTCACCACGATGGCGCTATTGGCGTTGCGCTCGTTGCGCGAATACTGGCTCATGCCGTTGGTGACCACGCGGCCCGGTTCGGACGCGGCCGCCACCACCGTGCCGCCCGGGCACATGCAGAAGCTGTAGACGGCGCGGCCGTTGGAGGCGTGGTGCACCAGCTTGTAGTCGGCCGCGCCAAGGATCGGGTGGCCGGCGTTGGGGCCGAAGCGGCAGGTGTCGATCAGCGACTGCGGGTGCTCGACGCGGAAGCCGATCGAGAACGGCTTGGCCTCGATGTAGACGCCGCGTTCGTACAGCATTTCAAAGGTGTCGCGCGCGCTGTGGCCGATCGCCAGCACCACGTGGTTGGTGACGATTTTTTCACCGCTCTCGAGGGTCAAACCGCGCACCTGGCCGCCGTCACCGAGTTGCTCGATCTCGATGTCGACCACCTTGTTGCCGAAGCGGTATTCGCCGCCCATGGCCTCGATGTTGGCGCGCATCTGCTCGACCATCTTGACCAGGCGGAAGGTGCCGATGTGCGGCTTGCTGACGTAGATGATCTCCGCCGGCGCGCCGGCCTTGACGAACTCGGTGAGCACCTTGCGGCCGTAGTGTTTCGGGTCCTTGATCTGGCTGTAAAGTTTGCCGTCCGAGAAGGTGCCGGCGCCGCCTTCGCCGAACTGCACATTCGACTCCGGGTTCAGCTCGCGCTTGCGCCAGAAGCCGAAGGTGTCGACGGTGCGCTCGCGCACCTGCTTGCCGCGTTCGAGGATGATGGGCCGCAGGCCCATCTGCGCCAGGATCAGCGCGGCGAACAGGCCGCACGGCCCGGTGCCGATGACCACCGGGCGCGGGTTCCGGTCGTGTCCGGCCAACTGCTCGCCGGCGGCGACGTACTTATATGAGGTGTCCGGCGACGGCATCAGGTGGGTGTCGTGCTTGAGGCGTTTGAGCAGCCCGGCCTCGTCGCGGACGTCGACGTCGAGCGAGTAGATCAGCACGATCGCGGTTTTCTTGCGGGCGTCGTAGCTGCGCTTGAACACGGTAAAGCCGAGCAGGTCGGCGGCGGGGATGTCGAGGCGGGCCAGGATGGCGGCCGGCAATTCGTCCTCGGCATGGTTCAGTGGGAGCTTGACTTCATTTAAACGCAGCATGATCGATTCCTGAGAGGGCGCTGTCTAGGCGCCATGGCGGTCGGACCCGACGCGCGGGCCGCCGGCCCGGGTCCGGCCCGTCAAAGGCCGTATTTTACCAATATTGCCGGCCGGATGCAGCTTTCCCGGCCGGCCCGCCTGTTGAAATGCGGCCTATCGTCCGTCGGAAAAATATTAAACGTCGCGGCGGCATTTATAGAATATTAAGTTCAGCGGCCTGAGCGCGTTCAGCCTGCCGCAGCGCGGCGCGGCGCTACCATTATTAATCGGCGACCGCTTGCGCCGCGCCCCGGATAATATGCGCTTATTCTCCGGCGATGTTTTATCGGCGTGGTTCTTATTCCCGGATTTATATGTCGGTTATTCGTCTGAATTTTGCCGCCGGTACGCCTGCTCAGGCCGGCTGAGCGCACTTATCCTCCCGCCTCATCGGCGGCGCGCCGCTTTGCCAAAGACAAAATATTGCATATAAGAAATGGTTTGTATGCCGGCAACGGATGTGTTTGTTGTTAAAACACGACTTGCACCAGATTGGGTCGCGTCCGGGTTTTCTACGGCCCAAGCTCCAGTTCGCCTAACGCGGCGCGCCGGCCGGAGTTGAAATCCCGCTTCGGCGACCTCTGCGATGTCCGGGTTTCAATGTTCTTTGTTTTGCGGATGGCGCGGCGGACGTTGATTTTCTGTGGTTGCTCCTTGACGGCGGCGGGTTTTGATGCAAATCCCTCGAGCAACGTTACTTCCGAGCGGAAAGCATGGCCATGTTGTCTTTTTGTTGTTTTTTCAGGCGAAGATTGTTGTCATGGAGTACATGGAAAATGTTGAACTGAAAAGATTTCTCCCGATTCCGGTGCATCTTGTTGTCAAGACGAGACAAATAAAAATAATGTCAAATTAATATCATTGCGGTGGGGGAGATGGTCGCCCAACCCCGCGCCCCAAAATGGTGCGTCACGTATTGATACCCTCTCCGCCGACCGGACCGGCCATCAGGTTTATTGACAATGGTCGAGGTGCTATGTTTTTATGAATGGCGGCAAAGTTCTGGATTATTTCGCCCATGATCCATTCCCGGACTTCGCCACCGGTAACAACAAGTTTTGAAAGAGCAGGGCAGCAATCGGGTGGTTTTATCAAAACTTCCGATGAGCTTATAAAAGAAGAGGGTCGTTTTACTCGTCGTTCAAAAGATGCAGTGAAACGTCTAATAAACACACCAAGGGAATTCAATATAATGATCAAGGAAACAGTATTGTCTCGCTCGATCCGCGTGATGTTCATCGGCGGTATCGCGTTGGGTGCGCATGTCGCGTCCGCGCAGAACGCGGCCGAACCGATGCAAAAAGTGGAAGTGACCGGTTCGCGCATCCCGACCCTCAACACCGAAGGATCGAGCCCGATCACGGTGGTGAGCGCCAAGGACATCAAGGTCGACGGCGTGCGCAACACGGAAGACATCCTCAACAACCTGCCGCAGGTGTTCGCCGGCCAGGGTGCTGCCGTGTCGAACGGCGCGACCGGTACCGCGACGGTCAACTTGCGTAACCTCGGTTCGGACCGCACGCTGGTGCTGGTCAACGGCAAGCGCCTGCCTGCCGGTAGCGTGCAGGATTCCGCTCCCGATCTGAACGAAATTCCCGCTGCCCTGATCAAGCGCGTCGAAGTGCTGACCGGCGGTGCCGGTGCGGTCTACGGCGCCGGCGCCGTGGCCGGTGTGGTCAACTTCATCCTGCGCGACAATTTCGAAGGCGTCGAAGTACAGGCCAACCTGTCCGGTTACAACCACCAGCAGGGCAATGGCGTGGCCAAGGCCGTGTCGGACCGCAACTTCGCGCTGCCGGGCGATGCCAAGTTCGACGGCAAGACCAAGGATGCCAGTATTTTGATCGGTGGTAACTTCGCCGACAACCGCGGTAACGCCACGCTGTTCTTCAATTACAAGGAAACCGACGCCGTGCTGCAATCGGCGCGCGACTTCACCTCGTGCGCGCTGGCGGGCAGCGAAGACGGATTCGCTTGCTCCGGTTCGGGCACGCAGGCCAGCGGCCGCATCCGCGTCAGCGGCAACGGCTTTACCAACGACGGCAAGGGCGGCGTGAAGCCGTACACCTCCGCCGACGTGTACAACTTCGGTCCGTCGAACTATCTGCAGCGTCCATCGAAAGTCTACGGCTTCAACGCCATCGCGCACTTCGACATCACCGACAAGCTCCAGGTCTACCAGCAGTTCGCGTTCCACAATTATTCGACCGATGCGCAAGTCGCTCCGGGTGGTATCTTCTATCCTACCTCGGTCACCATCCGTTCCGACAACCCGATGCTGACCCCAGCCTGGAGAACCGCGCTGGGCTTGGACTCGGCAGCGAGCGTCCAGGCCACCATCGGCAAGCGTAACATCGAGGGCGGTCCACGGATCAACTCCATCAATGACACCTCGTTCCGCGAATTGATTGGCGTCAAGGGCGAGCTCGGCAACTGGAGCTATGACGTCTTCGGCCAATACGGCCGCGTCAGCCACAGCGAGAAAAACAGCAACTACTTCTCGGTCCAGCGCACCGCGCGCGCGTTTGACGTGGTCAACGTCAATGGCGTGGCCACTTGCGCCTCGAAGGTCAGCGGCGCCGACGACAAGTGCGTACCGTACAACCTGTTCGGTGGTCCGATCACCGCTGAGCAATTGGCTTACCTGAGCACTTCGGGCATCATCACCGGCTACACCCAGCAACTGATCTACGGCGGTAACATCGGCGCCGATCTGGGTGTATACGGCATCAAGAGCCCATGGTCGAGCGCTGGCGTCGGTGTGTCGTTCGGCGCCGAGCGCCGTGCCGAGAAGCTGGTGTTCTCGCCGGATGAAACCTCGCTGTCGGGCGATCTGGCCGGTTCGGGCGGCGCCTCGCCACCGCTGACCGACGGTTACTCGGTCAAGGAAGTGTTCGGCGAATTCCGCCTGCCATTGTTCGAAAACAAATTCCTGGCCAAGTCGCTGGATGTGAACGGTTCGTTCCGTCGTTCCGAATACAGCACCGACCACACCGCCAACACCTACGGCGCCGGTGTCGACTGGGCTCCGGTCGAAACGCTGCGCGTGCGCGGCAGCTACCAGCGTGCGGTACGCGCGGCCACCATTCCGGAACTGTTCAACCCGCAAACGGTCGGCAACAACGGCCCGTCCAACGACCCGTGCGCCGGTCTGGGCGCCTTCGGTTCGAAAGACGGTCCTACCGCCACCGCGGCGCAGTGCGCACGCACCGGCGTCACCGCCGCACAGTACGGCAACCTGGAGAGAAATCCGGCAAACCAGTACTCGAGCCAAACCGGCGGCAATCCAAAGCTGTCGCCTGAACGCGGCACGACCTACACCGCTGGTATCGTGTTGACCCCGGTCAAAGACCTGACTGTCGCCGTCGATTACTTCAACATCAAGATCGAGGACACGATCAGCACGGTCGATCCGACCATCGCTCTGAACCAGTGTTTGGAAGTCGGCACGCCGGTATTCTGTAATCTGGTCAAACGCGACGCGGCCGGCACGTTGCAGGGCACTGGCGGCCCAGCCGGCTTCATCGTTGCCACCAACGCCAACATTGGCAAGGTCGCCACCTCGGGTATCGATCTGGTCTCCAGCTACGTCATGCGTCTGGGTACCGCGGGTTCGCTCAGCTTCAACCTGAACGGCACCTATACCCATAAATCGACCACGGAGAACGTTCCAGGCTTGGGCGATTACGATTGCGCTGGTTACTTCGGCGCGACCTGCGGCACTCCGACTCCGAAATGGCGTCACAAGTTCCGCACCACCTGGGCGACGCCTTGGAACTTCGATCTGTCGGCGACCTGGCGTTACATCAAGGGCACCAAGCAGGAAGGCTTGAACTCGAGCGAATTGCTGGCTGCCTCGCCAGATAACATCCCGGCATCGATCGAAGATCACATCGACGCACGCAACTACCTGGATCTGAACGTTCAGTATCCAATCACCAAGAAGATCAGTCTGAGCTTCGGCGTGAACAACTTGCTCGATAAAGATCCACCGATCGTGTCGACCAACGTGACCGCCGCCGCCGGCTTCGCCAACGGCAACACCTACCCACAGGTGTATGACTCGATGGGCCGTTACATCTACATGAACCTGACCGCGCGCTTCTAAGCCGATCGGATCCGGATGTGACAAAGGCGCTCAGCTTCGGCTGAGCGCCTTTTTTTTATGCCGGCGCCGTTGGCGCCGGCGCTGCCTACGAATAGTCGACCGGATCGCCACCCTGCTGGAACGCGTTCATGGCCACGGTCATGGCGCTGATCATGTCGCGCTCGGCCGGCGACAGGTGCGGGTGCCAGATGTCGAAGATCAGCACCACGCGCAGCTTGTCGCTGTCGTTCCACGCCTCGTGCTCGATGGTGTCGTCGAACACCCATGCCTGGCCCGGCACCCACTGGCGCGTCTCGTTGGCCACGCGGAAGCCGCAACCGGGCGGCACGATCAGCGGCAGGTGGGTCACCAGGCGCGCATTGCTCACGCCCACGTGCGGCGGGATGCGGGTCTTGGGCTTGAGCAGCGAGAACATCGCGGTTGGCGTGCGCCCGGCCTGCTCGGGCTGCGGCGCCCCGCCCAGCAGGGCCATGGTGCGCGGACATTGCGCAGCGTTCGCCGCGACCGGCGCGCCGTCCTTGATTAAATGGAAGGCGCTCCAGCGCGGTGAGTTGTTCAACTCTGCGAACTGGTTGTGCGGCACGTCGTCGGCGTAGGTCAGGTAGGGCGTGAAGCCGTCCTCCTGTTGCAGCACCGCCAGGAACTCGTCGCGGATGGTGTCGGTGCCGGCCTCGATCGCGTCGAGCCACGGGAAGTCGGCGCGCGCCAGGAACGGCGTCGGCACCAGGCCCGGGTAGTGGTACAGCATCGACTCGGACTCGTAGCGGCGCTTGCGCCCGACCATGATGTCGACCGATTCGCGGAAGCGGCGCAGGTCTTCGCCGGCGTGGCGCTGGTATTGCTGCTCGAGGAACTGATCGAGGAAGCGGCCGTAGCCGGCCTGGTAGTCGCCGACGTATTTCCTCGCGTGCTCGACCGCGTCGCGCATGCCCGGGTCGAGCTGCTCCAGCGGCGGGGCGACCTGGGTCACTGCGCCGTAGACCGACGCCGACTGGTGGGTCTTGCCTTGGCGCTCGAGCAGGTTGGCGCGCAGGATCAGCGCCACCATATTGGAAGGGTCGGCCACCAGGGCGTTGTGGATCGCGGTCTGCTCGGCCGCTTCGTCCTTTTGCGCCTGGCAGGCCAGCGCCAGGTTGATCCAGGCTTGCGGATCGTCCGGGGTGGCCTGCACCAGGCGCTCGAACGCAAGGCGGGCGGTGGCGTGGTCGCCGTAGCGGAAGGCGCGCTTGCCCAGCGCGGCGAGCGCCAGCGGATGGGCCGGCGCCAGCTCCAGCACGCGCGCCCACAGGCGGGCGGCGTCTTCTTCCTTGCCGGCTTTGGCGGCCTGGATGGCGGCGGCTTCCAGGATCGCGATTTCGGGGTCAGCCATGAACGGACTCTTTTCTTTTATGGTGGAAACTGGCGGTTGCCAGAAGAAAAATTATAGCGTGCCTGCCGGGGCGCGCCGACAAAAAAACCCGCGCGGCCTGGCGGCGCGCGCGGGTTTTCGCGGGGAGTTGTGGCTGCGGTCGCGCGCTTATTTCAGGCGCGCGGCGATGGCGGCGACGCGCGCGCCGTAGGCCTTGGCGGTGTCGAGGTCGCCTTGCGGGATTTCATCGACACCGGCGTCCGACGGCGACTGCGCCATGGCACCGACCGAGCCGCCGATGTTGTTGAGGTCGGTGCGCTGGGCGGCCTTGGTGTTCGACGGCAGCATGCCCAGGCTGACCCAGATGCCGCCGTGCTGCGAAGCGAGCGTGTTCAGGTAGACCAGGGTGTTTTGCTTGTCGCCGCTGAAGCTGGCGCTGTTGGTGAAGCCGCCGAAGACCTTGTCCTTCCAGCCGCTGCCGAACCAGACCTTGGAGCTGGCGTCGGCGAATTTCTTGAACTGCCAGCTCGGGCCGCCCATATAGGTCGGCGTGCCGAAGATGATGGCGTCGGCCGCCGCCAGCGTTTCCCAGGCGCCGTCGGGCAGGTTGCCCTCGGCGTCGATGGCCAGCAGTTCGCCACCGGCGCCCTCACTGACGTACTCGGCGACACGTTTGGTATGTCCATAACCGGAGTGATAGACGATGACGATTTTGCTCATGTGGCCTCTTCAATAGAAAGTGTGTGGAATCTATAGAGTAGAGCACGGATGGCGGTTCGACAATACTAACCCGAAGGTAGGGGGAGGGCAGGCGCTGCTGGCGGCGCTTGGCGGCGCTTGGCAAATTACGCGCTGCGCGCTAATCCGCCCTACGTGTGCGGCGTGTAACTACATCCCGCCCCAGATCGCGCTCAGCGCGCCGACGGCCGCCAGCGCCGCCGTCTCGGTGCGCAGGATGCGCGGGCCCATCGACAGCGGCAGCGCGCCGTGACGCAGCGCCAGTTCTTCCTCCTGCTCGCTCAGGCCGCCCTCGGGGCCGATCACCAGCGTGACCGCCTGCGCTCCCTGGTGGCGCGCCCAGTCCGGCAGCGACTGCTGCGCGCGCGGCGTCAGGATGATGCGGCGGTGCATGTCCTGCTGCGTGATCCATTGCTTGTAGTCCTGCAGCCGGGCCAGCCGGGCCAGCCGGTTGCGCCCGCTCTGCTCGGACGCCGATTCGATGATGCCGCGCCAGTGCCCCATCTTTTTTTCCGCGCGCTCGGCCGACAGGCGCACCACGCAGCGCTGCGCCGCGAGCGGCTGGAAGCCCGACACGCCCAGCTCGATGGCCTTC
The DNA here is from genome assembly GCA_024123955.1 of Oxalobacteraceae bacterium OTU3CINTB1. Taxonomy (NCBI): domain Bacteria; kingdom Pseudomonadati; phylum Pseudomonadota; class Betaproteobacteria; order Burkholderiales; family Oxalobacteraceae; species Oxalobacteraceae bacterium OTU3CINTB1. The sequence continues at coordinate 5,862,688 of CP099652.1, read as the reverse complement.
TCGATGATCCAGTCCATCTTGGTCCCTTCCGGCAGCGCCTGCGCCAGGGTGACGGCGAACGGCAGTTCGACGTCGCGCGCATGGTGGGCCTTGATCTCGACGGTGGCGCTGCGGCGTTCGATCTGAACCAAGGAGGCGCTGTATTCGCCCCCTTCGCCGTTGAACAGCGTGATCAGCTCGCCCTGGGCCAGCCGCAGCACCTGGATGTGATGTGCCACGGTGTCGGGCAGGGTGACGAGCTGGCCGACGGCCAGCGGCTGGGGAATGTGAAAGCGGGGCATGCAAAAGTCCGGTCGGTGGTGACCGACAATTTTAATCGCTGTGCAAGCGTCTTGGTGACTTACTTATGGTTATGACTGGAAGTTACAAAATTGGCGCGATTGTGGTGCGAGGTGGCGCGATATTTGTGCAAAGGTCGGGTTCGTGATTAAAATCCGCACCAAGATGGGAAGTTGGCGTGAACGACGTTTTCACGCTTTAACTAAAATTCTGAAAAGGTCTTAAATATAAAACTTAATATCGATAATGGCATTTTAGGCTGAATAAAAAATGTAACTGGCATTTATTGTAGGGGGAATGTGTGGCTCCATCGTAAAGTAATATTATTGGATACTGTATACAATTCGTTTGGATTTGCCTGTTTTTTAGTCATCTCGTTGTTTTCTTGCATTATGAAAGTGCCTTCATTGACAGTGCAATTCTGTCCATGGTGTTATCGGTTGCGCAGGCCGTGAAATTTCACGAACTGTGATTATTGGTAAACAGATCTCCGTCAGAGAGACAACGGGCAATGGTGCCCACAAGGCAAATCTTCTTAATCGGGAAAACACATGTTCAGGAAAACAGTCTTAGTGAATGCGCTGTCGATCGCCTTCGGCACGGCGGCGTTGACGGTGGCGGTGACCCAGCCGGCGATGGCGCAATCCAACGCCTCGGGTAATATTTTCGGCCAGGTCGAATCGCCGTCCGGCGCCTCGATCGTGGTGGAGAACAAGCAAACCGGCTTAAAGCGGACGGCGCTACCGGAAGCGGGTGGGCGCTACCAGCTTACCGCGTTGCCGGTGGGCCGCTACACGGTCCAGTTGGTGCGCGACGGCAAAGTGGTCGGCAGCAATGAAGTCGAGGTGCAAATCGGCCAGGGCGTCAACGCTTCCTTCACCGGCGCCGTGCAGGCGGTGCAGGTGACCGGCCGCCGCAGCCGCATCGACATTTCCAACACCAACAGCGGCGTGTCGTTTACCGCCAGCGAGCTGGCCAAGCTGCCGATCACGCCGTCGGTGGCGTCGATCATCCAGCTCGCGCCCAACACCACGCGCGGCGACTCGCGCTACGGCGACGGCAACGCGCCGAGCTTCGGCGGTTCGGCCGCATCCGAAAACGCCTTCTATATCAACGGCTTCCCCGTCACCAACGTGCTTTTCCAGGTCGGCACCTCCGAACTGCCGTTCGGCGCCATCGGCGGCGCGCAAATCCTCACCGGCGGCTTCGGCGCCGAATTCGGCCGTTCGACCGGCGGCGTGATCAACATCTCGACCAAGAGCGGCACCAACACCTGGGAGGCGGGCGGCAGCGTCAGCATCGAGCCGAACTCGTTGCGCGCGACCGAAAAGAACATCTATTACGGCAACAACGGCCTGGCGACCGACGGCAAACTGTACCGGTATAACCAGGACAACACCCGCGACAACACCATCGCCAACGTCTATGTCAGCGGCCCGATCATCAAGGACACGCTGTTCTTGTACGCCAATATCGAGCGCACCAAGACCGACATCGACAACAGCCGCGCCAACGCCGACAGCACGGCGCTCAACACCGGCTGGGAGGAGCGGCGCGACACCATCAATCGCGGCCTGGTCAAGGTCGACTGGAACATCAACGACAACCACCGCCTGGAAGGGACCTACATCAACGACGATCCGAAGTCGGACCGCACCTACTACAGCTACGACTACAACACCCTGGCGCATGGCGCCAAGACCGGCGGCGCCCACTACGAAAGCTATGGCCCGACGCCGGTGGCCGCCCGCGTCGGCGCCGAGATCAAGATCCTCAACTACACCGGCAACCTGTCCGACGACGTGACCTTAACGGCCATGGTGGGCAAAAGCCGGACCGAGCACGTGTACGATCCGGTCGGCTATAACCCGACCATGTTCCAGGTCACCGCGCCGGAAACGGCGCGCATCCCCGGCTTCAGCTACAACAGCCCGCAGACCACCACCGGCAACATCCTGGCGCCGGGCGCCTTCGACGAGCAGAAGGTGATGAACCTGAACCTGCAGTACAAGGTGGGGGACCACACCATCCGCCTCGGCGCCGACCAGAACAAGATCAGCTCGAAGGCCGGCAACAGCCGCGCCGGCGGCGGCACCTGGGTCTACGCCTTCGCCAAGGACCCGAACGTGCCGATCAACTCGGCCATCCCGGCGCCGGCCACCAACGGCGGCTTCGGCAGCCAGGGTTACTACGTCAGCCGGGTGCTGTCGTCGGGCGTGTCGACACCCTCGGTCGACCAGGACGCCCAGTACATCGAGGACACCTGGCAGGCAACCGCCAAGATCATCCTCAAGGCCGGCCTGCGCAACGAGCAGTTCACCAACTACAACGGCGACGGCCAGCCTTACGTGTCGATGCGCCACCAATTGGCGCCGCGCTTCGGCGCCACCTGGGACGCGTTCGGCGACTCGTCGCTCAAGGTGTTCGCCAACGCCGGCCGCTACCATCTGCAAATGCCGACCAACGTCGCCGTGCGCGCTGCCGGCGCCTCGCTCAACACGTCGGAGTTCTATACCTACACGGGGGTCGATCCGGCCACCGGCGCGCCGACCGGTCTGCGCGCGCTGGGCGCGCTGTACTCGGCCAACAACGAGTTCGGCCAGTCGAAGGACCCGCGCGGCGTGGCCGCCCAGAACATGGACTCGCTGTACCAGGACGAGCTGATCCTGGGCTTCGAGCGGGCCTACTCGCCCAGCCTGAACTTCGGCGCCAAAGTCACGTACCGCAAACTGAAATCGACCATCGACGACTTCTGCGACCAGCGTCCGTTCGACAAGTACGCGGCCGATAATGGTATCGAGAACAACTTCGTGTTCAATTGCGCGCTGTTCAATCCGGGCAAGGACAACGACTTCCTGGTCGATTACGCCGGCGACGGTTCCAAGCTGACGCCGGTGCACCTGACGGCGGCCGAGCTGGGCTATCCCGAAGTCAAGCGCAGCTACGCGGCGCTGGACCTGTTCGCCGAACACCCGCTGCGCAACGGCTGGTACGGCAAGATCAACTACACCTTGTCGCGCAACAAGGGCAACACCGAAGGCCAGACCCGTTCCGATTCGGGCCAGGCCGACGTCTCGACCACAGCGGTGTTCGACTATCCGGAGTTGTCGCTGAACTCGGACGGCTTGCTGCCGAACGACCGCAAGCACCAGATAAAGGCCTACGGGTTCTACCAGTTCACCGACCAGTTCACCGTCGGCGGCAACCTGCTGCTCGCTTCGGGACGGCCCAAAAACTGCATCGGCAACTTGCCCGATTCGTACTACATCGCCAAAAACGACGCCACCGGCTACGGTTCGGAGTTCTTCTTCTGTAACGACCAGGCGGCGGCGCGCGGCAGCCGGGGCCGCATGCCCTGGGACACCCGCCTCGACCTGAACCTGGCCTATAGCCCGAGTTTCCTGAAAGGCTTGATCCTGCGCGCCGACGTCTTCAACGTCTTCGACCGCAAGACCGCCCAGAACCAGACCGAGTCGTACAACACCGGGCGGGGTCCGAACGCCCTGTACGGCAACGTGATCAGCTATACCGCGCCGCGCTCGGTCAAGCTGACCGCCGAGTACAGCTACAAGTTCTAAAACAAGTTCCAAACCTCTGCTTGTTGGTTTGATAATGCCGCCCGGTTGACGACCGGGCGGCATTTGGCGTTTGGGCCGTTGCAAATCCGCCAATTTTAGGCCGCCGGGGTGGGCTCTGGTAGAATACTGCGTTCAGCAGCACGGCAGTTGGCAGCTCCAGGATTCCAAACCTCCCGCACTTACTTACACCATGAACACTACGCTCCCGCACACCCAAATGGCTAACGCGATCCGCGCGCTTGCAATGGACGCCGTCCAGAAGGCCAATTCCGGCCACCCAGGCATGCCGATGGGCATGGCCGAGATCGCCGTTGCGCTGTGGAGTGGCCATTACAGCCACAACCCGGCCAACCCGAAATGGGCGAATCGCGACCGCTTCCTGTTGTCGAACGGCCACGGCTCGATGCTGCACTACGCGCTGTTGCACCTCTCCGGTTACGCGGTGACGATGGACGACATCAAGGCGTTCCGCCAGATGCACTCGAAGACCCCCGGCCACCCGGAAGTGGACGTCACGCCTGGTGTGGAAACGACCACCGGTCCGCTGGGCCAGGGCCTGGCCAACGCGGTCGGCATGGCGCTGTCCGAATACCTGCTGGCCAGCGAATTCAACAAGCCGGGCGTGGAAGTCGTCGATCACTACACGTACGCCTTCGTCGGCGACGGCTGCCTTATGGAAGGCATCTCGCACGAGGTGTGCGCGCTGGCCGGCACCCTGGGCCTGAACAAGCTGATCGCCCTGTACGACGACAACGGCATCTCGATCGACGGCAAGGTCGAAGGCTGGTTCACCGACGACACCCCGGGCCGCTTCGAAGCCTACGGCTGGAACGTCATCCGCGCGGTCGACGGCCATGACGTGGGCGCCGTGTCGGCCGCGATCGCCGCCGCCAAGACCTCGGACAAGCCGACCCTGATCTGCTGCAAAACCATCATCGGCAAGGGTTCGCCGAACCTGCAGGGCGGCGACAAGGTCCACGGCGCCGCGCTGGGCGACAAGGAAATCGCCGCCGTGCGCGAACACCTGGTCTGGACGTCGGTGCCGTTCGAGATCCCGGCCGAGCTGTACACGGCGTGGGACGCGAAAGCGTCCGGCGCCAAGGTCGAGTCCGAATGGAACGCGAAGTTCGCCGAGTACACCGCCCAGTTCCCGGCCGAAGCGGCCGAGCTGACCCGCCGCATGAACGGCGAACTGCCGGCCGCCTTCGACGGCGCGCTGGCCGCCGCCATCGCCTCGTGCGTGGAGAAAAAGGAAAACATCGCCACCCGCAAGGCCAGCCAGAACGCCATCCAGGCGCTGGCGCCGGTGCTGCCGGAATTCCTGGGCGGCTCGGCCGACCTGACCAGCTCGAACCTGACCAACTGGAAGGAATCGATCGCCGTCCGTTCGGGCAAGCCCGGCAACCACGTCAACTACGGCGTGCGCGAATTCGGCATGAGCGCGATCATGAACGGCATCACCCTGCACGGTGGTTTCATCCCGTTCGGCGCGACCTTCCTGACCTTCTCCGACTACAGCCGCAACGCGCTGCGCATGGCCGCGCTGATGAAGCTGCGTTCGATCTTCGTGTTCACCCACGACTCGATCGGCCTGGGCGAAGACGGCCCGACCCACCAGTCGGTCGAGCACATCTCGTCGATGCGCCTGATCCCCAACCTGGACAACTGGCGTCCGTGCGACACCGTCGAATCGGCGGTGGCGTGGGGCGAGGCGGTCAAGCGCAAGAACGGCCCGTCGACCCTGATCTTCTCGCGCCAGAACCTGCCGTACCAGGAGCGCAGCGCCGAGCAGATCGCCGACGTCGCCCGTGGCGGCTACGTGCTGAGCGAAGCGGCCGACGCCAAAGTGACCCTGATCGCCACCGGTTCGGAAGTCGAGCTGGCCGTCGCCGCCGCCTCCGCGCTCAAGGCCGAAGGCATCACCGCGCGCGTGGTGTCGATGCCGTCGACCGACGTGTTCGACCGCCAGGACGCCGCCTACAAGGCAGCCGTGTTGACCAAGGGCATACCGCGTGTGGCCATCGAAGCCGGCGTGACCGATTTCTGGTACAAATATGTCGGCCTGGAAGGCGCCGTGGTCGGTATCGATACCTTCGGTGAATCGGCCCCGGCGGGCGTGCTGTTCAAGCATTTCGGCTTCACGGTGGAAAACGTCGTGGCGAAAGTCAAACTGGTCATTGCATAATCTATAATTGCAGACCGGACTACCTTATTTTTTTAATCAGGAGCAGAGTATGACGATCAAAGTTGCAATCAACGGCTATGGCCGTATCGGCCGCAATGTATTGCGCGCTTTCTACGAAGGTGGCAAGAAGCAAGACATCCAGATCGTGGCGATCAACGACCTGGGCGACGCCAAGTCGAACGCCCACCTGACCCGCTACGACACCGCCCACGGCAAGTTCCCTGGCACGGTGGAAGTTGACGGCGACAACATGATCGTCAATGGCGACGTGATCCGCGTGTTCGCGCAGCGCAACCCGGCTGAAATTCCATGGGGCGACCTGGGCGTGGACGTGGTGCTCGAGTGCACCGGCTTCTTCACCACCAAGGAAAAGGCTTCGGCCCACCTGAAGGGCGGCGCCAAGAAAGTCATCATCTCGGCACCGGGCGGCAAGGACGTCGACGCCACCATCGTCTACGGCGTCAACCAGAACGTGCTGAAGTCGACCGACACCGTCATCTCGAACGCCTCCTGCACCACCAACTGCCTGGCCCCGCTGGTCAAGCCGCTGAACGACGCCATCGGCCTGGAAACCGGCCTGATGACCACCGTGCACGCCTACACCAACGACCAGGTGCTGTCGGACGTGATGCACGAAGACCTGCGCCGCGCCCGTTCGGCCACGATGAGCATGATCCCGACCAAGACCGGCGCCGCCGCCGCGGTCGGCCTGGTGCTGCCTGAGCTGAACGGCAAACTGGACGGCTTCGCGATCCGCGTGCCGACCATCAACGTTTCGCTGGTCGACCTGTCGTTCATCGCCAAGCGCGACACGACCGTCGAAGAAGTCAACGCGCTGATGAAGGCCGCCTCCGAAGGCGCCCTGAAGGAAGTGCTGACCTACCAGACCGAACCGCTGGTCTCGATCGACTTCAACCATAACCCGGCGTCGTCGAACTTCGACTCGACCCTGACCAAAGTGTCGGGCCGTCTGGTCAAGGTATCATCGTGGTACGACAACGAGTGGGGCTTCTCGAACCGCATGCTGGACACCACCGTGGCGCTGATGACCGCGAAGTAATTCGTTTCATTCAATAGAAAGCCCTCCCGGCGCGAGCCGGGAGGGCTTTTTTGTTTCGTGCGCCGAAATTGCGGCCATTCCTAACGCATAGGAAAGGTTAGTAATCGCTCACTGTTGTAAAAAGTGCGATTTGTAAATTTTGATACAAATCCGCCCGGCCACACCCTTCACCCATGAAACGCGCTCATGCGAGACTGGACCGTCGGCCCGCGACAAGCTGGCCGGCGTTCGTCATGCAGTCGAACCGCGACTGTCGCCAATCATCGGGAGTTATTGAATGAGCTTAAAAGAAAAGCAGGGAGTTTTGTCCGTCCGCCTCGCACTGGGGGCGCTGGCCGGCGTTACGGTGCTGTTGTCGACCGCCCACGCGCAGACCGCCGTGGCGGGCGCCGCCGCCGAGCCGCCGAAGGTCATCATCACCGGTTCCAACATCGCTCGCATCGCCGGCGAGGGCGCGACCCCGGTGGAAATCATCACCCGCGAGGATATCCAGAAAAGCGGCGCCAGCACCGTGGTTGAAATGCTGAGCAAGCTGCCGTCGGTGGGTGTCGCGCTAGATGGCAACAGCTACAACTCGTTTGCCGGCGGCGCCAGCTCGGTGGCCTTGCGCGGGCTGGACGCGAAGTACACGTTAATTCTTCTCAATGGCCGGCGCCTGGCCAACTATGGCTTCGCCAACGGCGCCGAGAACAGCTTCGTCGATCTGAACAATATCCCGCTGGCGGCGCTCGAGAGCGTCGAGATCCTGCGAGACGGCGCCTCGGCCATCTACGGCTCGGACGCGGTGGCCGGGGTGATCAACTTCAAGACCCGCAGCAACTACCAGGGCATGGAGGTGAGCGGCAACCTCGGCGCCAACGTCAAGGGCGACGGCTCGACCTTCAACGCCAGCCTGACCAAGGGCTGGGGCGACCTCGACCAGGACGGCTACAACGTCCTGATGACCGTCGACGCGCTCAAGCGCAATTCGCTCTACGACGACAAACATTCGGCGTTGGCCAATCCCGACTACACCCGCTTCGGTGGCACCGATAAACACACGACGAGCCAGTTCCAGGGGTATGTGCGCGACTACGACAACGGCGAGCCGGGTTATGTCATTCCAGGTTGCAGGGGCACGGTGGGGATCGCGGCCGGTACGCTGGACCAGGTTTGCTTCACCACGCCGCGCGGCCAGCTGACGCCGCGCATCGAGCGGGTCGGGGTGTCGACCATCGTCACCAAGCGACTGGGCGGTGGCGACGAGCTGTTCGCCGAGCTCGGTTTTAACCATAACAAGTCGACCTATGAGCAAGGTTATCCAGGCTTTAGCAGCGCGCAGCTGGTGCCGACCGACGGCACCACCAATCCGGGCGTGCTGGCGCTGCCGGGCCCCACCGATACCACCTACGGTTTCACGCCCGGCGACCGCTTGCAGGTATTTCACGCGATCACCGAGGCCGGCCATAAAATCGAGACCATCAAGAACGACACCGCGCGCGTGGTGGGCGGCTGGCGCGGAACCCTGCAGGGCTGGGACAGCGAATTCGCCGTCAACCTGAACCGCAGCAAGCTCGACGACGACACCACCAACGCCGTGCTGCTGGACGCGTCGACCCGGCTGCTCAACGATGGCATCATGGGCAGCGGCGGCTACGATCCATTCAACCCGGCCAATCCGATGAGCGTGGTCTCGCCGATGCTCTACAACATGCACCATAGCGCCACCTCCAAGCTGGAAATGGCCGAATGGAAAATGAGCAAGGCCGAGTTGTTCTCGCTGCAGGGGCGTCCGGTCGGCTTCGCCTGGGGCGCGCAGGCCAGCCATGAATCGATCGACGATGTCGCCGATCCGCAGACCTTGCTGGGCAATGTGGTCGATTACGGCGCCACGAGCAGCAAGGCCTCGCGCAGCGTCTATTCGGTGTACGGCGAGCTGGCCGTGCCGGTGCTGTCCAAGCTCGATGCCCAGTTGGCGCTGCGGGGCGACCGTTACAATGATTTCGGCACCAGCTGGAATCCGAAGGTGGCGCTGGCCTGGCGGCCGACGGACGCGGTGCTGCTGCGCGGTTCGGCCACCACCTCGTTCAAGGCGCCGACCTTGCCGGAGATCGGTTCGACCACCACCGCCTATAATACCGTGGCGGACTACGCCCGTTGCGGGCCGCTGGGCTACGTCGGCGCGCAGTGTTCCTACAGCCCGAAAATCTACCTGCAGGGCAATCCCGATTTGAAGGCGGAAAAGGCCAACAACTATTCGCTCGGGATTGTTTTGCAGCCGGTGAAAAACCTGTCGATGTCGCTCGACTGGTACAGCATCGACCAGCGCGACACGATCCAGGCGCTCGACCCGCAGTACATCGTCGACCACGAGGACAGCATTCCCGGTTACGCCGCGCTGATCGGCCGCGACCCGCGCAATCCGGCGCTGGAGGCCGCCCATCCCGGGCTGAACAAAGGCCGCATCAAGAGCATCACGACGCCGTTCAGCAATCTTGGCAAGACCAAGATCGCCGGCGCCGACCTGGACGTGAAGTATGACCTGTCGCTGGGCGGCTACGGCGCGCTGCACTTCCACGAGGTCAACAACCATACCTTCAAATACGACCAGAGCATCGCCCCCGGCGAGGCGACGCAAAGCCGGCTGGGCGGCACCTACCATCCGCGCTGGAACAACTCGTTCCTGACCGCGTATGAGTTCGGCGCGCACGAGGTCGGCCTGACGGCGCGCACCGCCGCCGGCACGTTGAACATCACCGATCCGACCTATACCCAGGACGCGGCGGTCACCAACGCGCGCATTCCGTCGTACACGGTGTGGGACCTGAACTACTCGCTCAAGGCCAGCAAGCAGCTGAGCGTGAACGTCGGCGTCAACAACGTGTTCGACAAGGCGATGGTGTATTCGAACAGCGTCTACAACGACACCTTCGTCCAGGGATTGAACGACGTCGTGGGCCGCTATGCCTATGTCAACGCGCGTTACGCGTTCTAACCGCCAGCAGTAAAAAAGCCTTCCCGGCGCGAACCGGGAAGGCTTTGTCGGAGGCTGCGACGGCGCCTTACAACGTCACGCGCAGGCCCAGGTAGTAGCGGCGGCCGATCGGATCGTAGACCGAGGCGTCGGTTTCCGTGCCGGTGGTGTTGCCCGGCAGGCCGCTGATGATGCGCGCCGGCTTGCGGTCGAACGCGTTGTCCATGCCGAAGTAGACCTGGAAGGCTTTCTTGACGTCATACGTTACCTGGAAGTCGGTGGTGGTGTAGGAACCGATCTTCGGCGCTTCGTTGCCATTGTCGAAAGTATTCAGGAACTGGTCGTCCAGCTTCGAACGGCCGGTGTAGGTGGTGGTCGTGTTGATGCCGACCGGTCCCCACTTGTACGCCAGGCCCAGCACCGCCTTGTTGCGCGGCGACTCCAGCTCGCCCGCCGATTCGTCCTTGTCCTCGCCCTGCAGCGGAACGTCCCACAGCGTTTTCAGGTAGGTGTAGGAGGTTTGCACCGCCAGACGGCCCGGGCCGACACGGTCGGCCCACGAGGCGGTCAAGTCGATGCCCTCGGTGCCCTTGCCGCCGCTGTTCGACACCGCCGTGTCGCTGTACTTGATCGAGCCGGCGTTGTACGCGCCCTCGGCGATCGGGCGGCGCGTGATGAAGCTGCAATAGCTGGCGTTGCCGCCGTAGCATTGCTGCAGCGAATACTGGCGCGGGGTGCTGACGATGGCGTCGGAGATCTTGATCTTGAAGTAGTCCGCCGTGAAGGTGAACTTGCTCAACACCGGGATCGAACGCGGCGTAAGGACCACGCCGATGGTGCTCGAGCGGCCCTGCTCGGCGGTCAGCTCCGGATTGCCGCGGTTGTAGCCGCTGATGCCCTGCAAGTCCGACTGCGATTGGGCGAACACGCCGCCATTGGCGGCGATGTTGGCGCTCACGCCCGGCGCGGCGCGGCAGGCCACGCTGGTCGGGTCGCTGCCGGTGGCGGTCACGCCGATGCACGGATCGACCAGGCCGCTCGGGAAGTCCTGGCTGGGCGCCTGGTACAGTTCGTTGATGTTGGGCGCGCGGGTCGAGACGGCGCGGGTGGCGCGGAATTTGACGTCCGACACCGGCGCCCATTCCAGGCCGGCGTTCCAGCTGTTGGTGCTGCCGACGGTCGAATAATCGCCGTGGCGGAACGAGCCGCGGAAGTCCAGCGCCTTGGAGTAGAACTGGTCCTTGAGCAGCGGCACGCGGGTTTCGACGAACACTTCGCGCACGTTGAACTTGCCGTAGGTCGGCGGCGTCGCGTTGCCGGCGTTCAGGCCGGCCTGGGTCAGCGGATCGGCCACGCTGCTGGACTCTTCGCTGCGCCATTCGTAGCCCGCCGCCACGCCGATCTTGCCGGCCGGCAGTTCGAAGACGTCGCCGCTGATGGTGCCGCCGGCGATCTTCTGCGTGATGCCGGTCGCCAGCGAGCCGGGCGCCGTGACGTACTTGAGCGCTTCCGGCGTGATCGTGTTAAAGCCGAACACATTGAGCGGCACGCAGCCCTGGGCGCGCGCGACCGGATCGGCACACATGACGCCGCCGTCCGGGTTCGGCACGGCCTCGAGCGCGGAGCGCGCTGTCAGGGTGTTGATCTGGCCAGTGGAATTCTGCGATTCGGTGGTGCGGCCGTAGCTGACGAAGGCGTCGTAGCTCCAGTCGTTGAGCATGCCCGGCAGGAAGCTGCCCTTCAGGCCGGTCGCCAGACGCAAGGTGCTGCGGTCGACGGTGCTGTGGCGCGGGCCGAACTCGGCCAGGCGGCGGCTGAAGTTGTAGTCCTTCAGTCCGTCGCCGTCCTGGTCGACGGCGCGGTCGAACAGGTATTGCGGCACCAGCGGGTTGCGGACCTTGAGGCCGCCGACCAGGGTCTCGGCTGGCACGCGGCCGCCGTTGTTTTTATAGATGTCGCCCGAGCTCATCGGATACGGCTCGATGTTGGTGTCGACCTTGGTCTGCGCGTAGGTGCCTTCGAAGAAGGCGTTGTTGTTGTCGTTGATTTTCAGGTTGCCATTGGTGGCGAACAGGAAGCGCTCGGTCGGCACGGCGATGGTGCGGTATTCCGAACGGTTGAAGCCGGTGGCAGCCTGGGTGGCGCTGCCGTTGGTCGACCATGGGATGACGTTGCCGTTACGGTCGTACGTGAAACTGCTGTTTTGGCCGGCCGGGTAGAAGCGGCCCTGCGGCGCGGTGCCGGAATAGAACGGCGACAGCGGCGTGAACAGGTCCCGTGCGTCGCCCGTATCGCTCGCACCCAGCGAGGTCTGGTCGACCGCCGCACCCAGGCGGGCGCGGTCTTTCGACATCACGGCGCCCTGCTTGGAATAGCCGAAGTGGCCCATGATGTTGCTGGCGCCGTCGGCGCTGCTGGTGCCGAAGGTCAGCGCCAGTTTGCGCTTCTGGTCGTCGTTTTTCTCCCATGCGCGGCCGGCCGAGCCGTCGAGCAGGATGCCGTTGAAGTTACGTTTGAGGATGATGTTGACGACCCCGGCGACGGCGTCCGAACCGTAGGTCGCCGAGGCGCCGCCGGTCAGCAGCTCGACCCGTTCGATGAAGTCGATCGGGATGGTGTTCAAGTCGACGGCGGTGTCGCCGGGCACGCCGGAGACGAAGCGGCGGCCGTTGACCAGCACCAGGGTGCGGGCGTCGCCCAGGTTGCGCAAGTTGACGGTCGACACGCCGCCGCCTGAAGTCAGGAAGTTGGAGTTGGTGCGGCTCAGGGTCGGGGTGCCCATGGTCGGGTTCTTCTGCATCAGTTCCTGCAGGTTGACGGCGCCGGAGGCGGCGATGTCGGCCGAGCTGAGGATTTGCAGCGGCGACGGCGAATCGGCGTTCGGCGACGAGATGCGCGAACCGGTGATTTGCACTTTCTGGATCGGCTCGGATGTGGCTTCCTGCGCATGGGCCGCTTGCATCCCTAACGCCAGACCGGTGACGCAGATCATGCGCACGGACCGGGATAGTGTGGTCTCTTTCATCATTTGCAACTCCCTGAGTATTATGATTGGTGGTCTGATTGTCGAAACATTATTTTTTCGACCAGCCACTGTACTCAGTCGTTATTGGCACTGTAAATACGAACACTCTAGAAAATCAAAAAACCAACAATAGCAAAATGATAGTTGCGCTGCACCGTTGTGGTGCAGCCACAAACACGTCAACACAGTTGACTTTGGCAACGATATTACAGCTGGACGCGCAGCCCGACATAGAAACGGCGGCCGATGGGGTCGTAGGTCGAGGCATCGGTTTCGGTGCCGGTCTGGTTGCCGGGCAGGCCGCTGATGATCGGCGGCGGGTTGGCGTTGAACAGGTTGTCGATGCCGAGGTAGAGCTGCACCGATTTGCGCACGTCATAAGTGAGCTGGACATCGTTGTAGGTGCGTGAGCCGACGCCCACCGTGCCGGGCGCGATGCTCAGGCTTTTGAGGAACTGGTCGTCCAGCGACACCGGTCCGGTGTAGGTGGTGGTCCAGTTGGCGCCGTACGGTCCCCATTTGTAGGCCAGGTTCAGGGTCGCGCGGTTGCGCGGCGCGTTGACATTGTTGGCCGTGACCTCGGCGACGTCGTGGTTTTTCTCGGCGTCCGGCGTGGCCTGTTGCCACAGCTTGCGCAGCCAAGTGTGGGCCAGCCGGGCGCTCAGGTTGCCGGGCCCGACGCGCCCGGCCCAGGAGGCGGTCAGGTCGATGCCCTCGGTGCCGTAGCCGCCGCTGTTGGTGGCGGCGATGTCGCTATAGCGGATCGAACCGGCGCTGAGGTTGCCCACGGCGGCGGGGCGGCGCGTGATGAAGGAGCAAAAGCCAGGGTTGTTCTGGTTGTAGCACTGGTCGAGCGCGTACTGGCGGTCAGTGAAGACGATGGCGTCGGCGATCTTGATCTTGAAGTAATCCAGCGTGAACACCGCGCGCCTCAGCAGCGGAATCGCGCGCGGCGTGACGACCAGGCCGATCGTGGTCGAACGGCCGGTCTCGGCCTCGAGGTTGGGGTTGCCCCGGTTATAGCCGCTGATGCCTTGCTGGTCGGCTTGATTTAGCGTGAAGATGCCGCCATTTGCCGCCATGTTGGCGGCAACACCGGGCCCGTTGCGGCAATTGACCGCCAGCGGACTGGCGTCGCCGACCGACACGCCTTGGCACGGATCGACCAGTCCGGTGGGGAAGTCCTGGCTGGGCGCTTGGTACAGCTCGTTGATGTTGGGCGCCCGGGTCGATTGCGCGCGCGTCGCCCGCAGCTTGATGTCCGGCGTGACGGTCCATTCCAGGCCGGCGTTCCAGCTGTTGGTGGCGCCGACGGTCGAATAGTCGCCGTGGCGGAAGGTGGCCAGCGCGCTGAGCTCGCGCACCCAGGGACGCTCCTTCAGCAAGGGCACGCGGGTTTCGACGAACACCTCGCGCACGGTGAACTGGCCGAAGGTGGGCGGCGTGGCGTTGCCGGCGTTCAGGCCGGACTGGGTCAGCGGATCGGGAATGGCGCTCGATTCCTCCGAGCGCCATTCGAAGCCGGCGGCGATGCCGATGCGGCCGGCAGGCAGGCCCGGCACCTCTCCGGTGGCGGAGGCGCCGACCAGCCGCTGCGTGATGGTGGTCAGGAGCGAGCCCGGCGCGGTCACATAGCGCAGCGCGTCGGGGCTGATGCTGTTGTAGCCGAACAGGTTGATCGGCACGCAACCCTCCTGGCGGGCGTTGACGTCGCGGCAGACCGGCGTGCCGTCGACGTCGGGGACCGCCTCCAACGCGTTGCGCAGGCTCATGACGTTGACCTGCCCGGTGGAGCTTTGCGCTTCCTTGGTCTTGCCGTAGGTCAGATAGGCCTCGTAGTTCCAGTCGCGCACCGTCCCCTTGAGTCCGGTGGACAGGCGAAAGGTGTCGCGCTCGACGTTGGACCGGCGCGGGCCGAATTCCGACAGGCGGCGGGTGAAGAAGTAGTCGGGCACGCCGTCGCCATCGGTGTCGCTGATGCGGTCGTACAAATACTGCGGCACCAGCGGATTGCGCACCAGCGCGCCGTTGACCAGCGAGGCGGCGGGCACCTGGCCGCCGGGCTTGTAGACATTGTCCGATCCCAGCGCGAACGGTTCGATGTTGCTATTAACGCTGGTGGAGGCATAGGTGCCTTCGAAAAACGCGCTATGGTCGGGGTTGAAGGCCCAGTTGCCGTTGGCGGCGAACAGATAGCGCTCGATGGGCACGGCGATCAGGCGGTACTCGGAACGGTTGTACCCGGTGGCGCCGACCCCTGTGCCCGGCGCGCCATTTTGATTCCAGGGAATAATGTTGTTGTTTGCGTCATAAGTGAAATCTTCAGCGTCGCCGAAGAAGTGGCCCTGGGGGGCATAGCCGGAAAAGTTCGGCCGGTGCGGCACGAACGCCAGGTCGGGGCGTCCCTGGGTGATCGACGAGAACTGGTCCACGGCCGAACGCTCGCGGTCGCGCGAAAAGACCTCGCCCTGTTTGGAGTAGCCGAAATGGCCCATCAGGTTGCTCGCGCCGTCGGCGCTGGTGATACCGAAAGTCAATCCCAGTTTCTTTCTGTAGTCGTCGCCTTCCTCGCTTTGCCCCACCAGCGAATCGAGCAGCACGCCGTTGAAGTTTTTCTTCAAGATAATATTTACCACCCCGGCGACCGCATCCGATCCGTAGGTGGCGGAGGCGCCGCCGGTCAATAACTCGACCCGCTCGATAAAGTCGGTGGGAATAGTATTGAGATCGACAGCGGTATCGCCGGGTACGCCGGAAACAAAACGCCGCCCATTCACCAGGACCAAGGTACGGGAATCGCCGAGATTGCGCAGATTGACCGTGGTGACACCCGCGCTCGATGTCAGGAAATTGGAATTGGTTCTGCTGACGCTGGGCGTTCCCATGGTCGGATTTTTTTGAAGTAATTCTTGCAGATTTGTTGCGCCGGATGCCGCTATATCGGCTGAGCTTAATATCTGCAATGGCGATGGCGATTCGGCGGCGGGGGAGGCGATGCGTGAGCCGGTAATCAGAACTTTCTGCATAGATTCAGCAGATTCCTGGGCATCGGCGATAGTCGCGCCGAATATCACACCGCTGGCGCAGATCATGCGGACCGAGCGGGCGAGCAATCTTTCTGTTGTCATTATCCGACTCCTTTTTGATTATCAACGTGATGTCATCGTTGAATAGACAGGAGTGGTGGTCGAGGAGTTCCCCTGCGAGCTAAGCTCGTTTTTGGCTTTTACGTGCCAATTTCAAGCATGATGCCCGGCCGAAACGACCTCTGGAACAAAAAAAGGGCGAAAAAAAGCCGGGAAGCATCCCGGCGGCAGCCGATTGAAGACGAAGGAGTTATAAGCTCATTTATAAATCCCGGACCCCACAAACATATCGTCGACCTTTTCCACATACCCCGCCTTGGATTCGACCGCCTTCGTCACCGGATTGGGCCATTTGAAATCGACCCAGCCGCTGCCTTTGGTCTTGGCGAGTTCCACCATTTCCTTGATCATCGGTTTTCCCTCGTTATCTTTCAGGCCGATTAAAGGCTTGCCGACCATTTTAGGATTATTCCCGTGGGCTAAAGCGACGCCATTCAGATCATAAACGTAGACATATAAATCGCGGTCGTGAAACGTCGCGTTGGCCGGATCGGAAATGGCGGCAAAGGCTTTTTCCTTGCCGTCCGATTTAATCAGCGCGACCGCCCGCTTGACCATGGCGACGGCTTCTTCCTTGCTGCCTTTGTCGGCGGCATAAACGGTCGTGGACATCGCCAGCAGGCTGAATGCCACGGCACCCATTAATGTTTTCATGTCAATTCTCCAGGTTATCCAGGTTAAGTGAGGCGGCAGCGGGGCGCGGTATTCCAGATCGCGCTCTCATTTTCCGACTCTCCATAGTACTGCACTTAATCGGGTATCCCGTTGTTAGTCGGCAACATTTTGTCCAAAGATGAGTTGCCAAAGAGCCAATACGTTGGGCACGTGGGCGGCCATCGATCCCGGGTCGACCCGGGCCATATCCTGGCCCTGCAAACGCAACTGGTGCTGCAGCTTGCGTAACTGCCGGTAGGCGTCGCCGACCTTGGCGGCCAGATCGGCCGGAATCAAACCGAGCTCGCCGAACATCTTCAGCAAGGTGATATTGCCGATATTGATCGTCAGTTGCGGATAGGTCGAGGCGTGCCGCAGCACCAGGTATTGGACCATGAATTCGATATCGATCATGCCGCCCGCGTCGTTTTTCAGGTCGAACATCTGGGTGTGGTTAGGCTTGGCGTCCACCATCCGCTTGCGCATGGCCACCACTTCGCGCTTCAGCGGGCCGTCGACCGGACGTTCCTTGCGCAGCACCGACTCGCGGATCTGCTCGAAGCGCTCGCCGATGGCGGCGTCGCCGGCGCAAAAGCGCGCGCGCGTCAGCGCCTGGTGTTCCCATACCCACGCCGAGGTGTTCTGGTACTTTTCGAACGAGGCCACGCTCGACACCATCATGCCGCTGGCGCCGTCCGGGCGCAGCGCGGTGTCGATGTCGAACAGCGTGCCGGCCGGGGTTTGTGATGTCATCCAGGTAATAAAACGCTGCGCCAATTTGGCGTACTGGGCCGGGGCGTCCTGGTCGGTGTCGTCATACAGGAAGATCACGTCCAGGTCCGACACATAGCCCAGCTCCTTGCCGCCCAGCTTGCCATAGGCGATGACGGCGAATTGCGGCACCTCACGGTGGCGGGTGGCGATGGTCTGCCAGATCGCCTTGATGGCGGCATCGACAATCTTGTCGGCCAGCGCCGACAGGTGGTCGGCCAGCCTTTCCACCGTCAGGTCGCCGGCCAGGTCCTGCGCCAGCAGGTGGAACAACTGGGCGTGGTGGATTTCGCGCAGGATGTCCATCTGGCGCTCGGTGTCGCCGGGCGCGGCGGCCAGCTGTAGTTCAAGATCCTGCGCCAGCGAGGCCGGGTCGAACACGGCGTTGCGCACGCGGTCGTCGAGCAGCTCGTCGAGCAGGATTGGGTGCAGGCTGAGAAATTGCGCGGCCCAGCCGCTGGCGTGCACCATGCGGATCACGCGCGCCAGGGTGTGCGGATATTCGGTCAGCAGCGACAAATAGGCCGAGCGGCGCGCCACCGCTTCAAGAAAGTCGAGCAGGCGGCCCAGCGTGGCCTGCTGGTTGCCGCCGCTCGATTCGGCCGAGCACTCGATAATCAGCGGCAGCGCCGCGTTGACCAGGGCCAGCAGCCGGTTGCGGCTCGCTTCCGGCAGCGATTGCAGGCGCGGCGCCTGCCAGGTCGCGATCAGGCGCTTGGTGGCGACCTCGGGGGCGTCGAAGCCGAGTTCGGCGAAGCGGGCGATCATGGCGTCGCGATTGTCGGGATCGGCGCATTCGTTGCTCGACTGCGGATTGATGTCGTTCTCGCTGCCGCTGGTCTTGTCGGAGAACATTTCGTCGAACTGCCCGGCGACGAACTGGCGATGCGCCTCCAGCTGGGCCAGCAGGGTGGCCGCGTCGGGCAGTCCCATCATCTGCGCCACCAGCAGCCGGTCGGCCTCGCTGGCCGGCAGGGTGTGCGTTTGGGCGTCGTCGAGGTATTGCAGGCGGTGCTCAAGATTGCGCAGGAAGGTGTAGGAAGCCAGCAGTTGGTAGACGATGGCGTGGCTTAGCAAACCTTTTTCGGCGATGATGCGCAGGGTGGTGCGGGTCGAGCGGTCGCGCAGCGCGGCATCGCGCCCGCCCCGTATCAACTGGAACACCTGCGCCAGGAACTCGATTTCGCGGATGCCGCCCCGGCCCAGCTTGACGTTGTTGCTGCGGTCCGGATGCAGCCGCTCCTGGCGGTTGACCTCGGCGCGAATTTGCGCGTGCATGTTGCGGATGGCGTCGATGACGCCGAAGTCCAGGTAGCGGCGGAATACGAACGGCCGCACAATGGCGTCGAGCGCGGTGATTTCCTCGGCCTGGCCGGTGACGGCGCGCGCCTTGACCCAGGCGTAACGCTCCCATTCACGGCCCTGGACGATCAGATATTGCTCCACCATGTTGAAGCTGGCCGCCAGCGGGCCGGAGCCGCCGTTTGGCCGCAAGGCCATATCGACGCGGAACGTGTAGCCATCTTCCGTGATCTCCGCGATGGCGGCGATCAGCTTCTTGCCGAGCCGGATGAAATACTCATGGTTGGACAGGCTGCGCTGGCCCGGCGCGACGACCGCCGTGTCGCCGTCCTCGGGATAGACGAAGATCAGGTCGATGTCTGACGAGACGTTGAGCTCGCGGCCGCCCTGTTTGCCCATCGCCAGCACGATCAATTCTTGCGGCAGGCCCGATTCGCGCCCGGTCGGGGTGCCGTGCGCGGCGCTCATCTCGACGCTCAGTTCATGCAGATGGCGCTGGATGGCGAAATCGGCGAAGCGGGTCATGGTTTCCACCACTTCGGCTAGATTGGCCTGGCCTTCCAGGTCGCGCCGTATCAGTCCGCACACCAGCAGATTGCGCAACCGGCGCATCGCGCGCTGCAACGGCAGCGGCGGGGCGCCTGCCGGCACGGCTGCCGCTTCCCGGGCCAGATAGGCGTCGAGATCGATCTGGGCCAGCGGTATTTGCGCAATTTCATCGACTTTGGCGGCGCGGTCGGGCGCGGCGGCCAGCCAGCGTTGATAGAAGCGCGACGCGGATGGGGGGACAGAAGATTTAACGGCGGTGGCGTTCATGGGCTGCTATTTTCCCGATACGAATAAGTTGGCCCCCGCCGGACGCGTAAAACCGGCGCAACAAGGGCTAACAGGCGCTGTGTTAGCGGTGCGATGCGGTAGAATGCGCAGACTGGGAAGCTTGAAAAAACCGAGTGTAGCGATTTTATTTGACGCATGGCCTGATTTATTAGCTTATTGATGCAAAAACAAGAAGAGGAGACCGTGACAGACGAGGGGCCATTGGCTGCCCGCTGGCATCGGCTTCGTGCCGCCTACCGCTTCTGTAATCTGGCCACCCACCATGTGCTGGGATTTTCGGTCAAGCTTCTGTTGCTGCTGTATTTCGCCTTCACCATCCTGTTCCTGGTGCTGCGCTACGCCGTGCTGCCGAATATCGACCACTACAAGGGCGATATCGAACGTGCCGCCAGCCGCGCGGCCGGCAACCAGGTCACCATTTCCCGCATTTACGCCTCCTGGAATGGATTGCGTCCCAGCCTGTACCTGGGCGATGTCGTGCTGCACGACAGCCAGGGCCGGCAGGCGCTGACGCTGCCCGGCGTCTCGGCGACCTTGTCGTGGTGGAGCGTGCTGGCCGGCGGTCCGCGTTTCGAATCGCTGGTGCTGACCCGTCCCGACCTCGACCTGCGCCGTGAAGCCGACGGCCGCCTGTATGCGGCCGGCATGTATCTCGACCCCAACAAACCGAGCGACGGCAAGGCCGCCGACTGGCTGCTGTCGCAGCGCGAGATCGTCATCCGCGACGGCCGCGTGCGCTGGACCGACCGGCAGCGCGCAAGTCAGCCGGCGCCGCTGGCGCTGGAAGGCGTCACCCTGGTGCTGCGCAACAAGTGGCTGCGCCACCAGCTCGCGCTCAAGGCCACGCCGCCGAGCGCGCTGGCCGCGCCGCTCGATGTGCGCGCCGACTTCACCCATCCCGCCTTCGCCAGCCGCGTGTCCAATGTGTCGATGTGGAAGGGCGAGCTGTACGCCGACATCCGCGACACCGACGTCGCTGCCTGGAAAGCATGGATCGATTTCCCCTTCGCGCTCAACAGCGGCGGCGGCTCGCTGCGCACCTGGCTCGGTTTCGACCAGTCGCGCCTGACCGCCATGACCGCCGACGTCGGCTTGCGCGACGTCTCGGCGGTGCTGGGCAAGGATTTGCCGCAGCTCGAGCTGCGCGAACTGACCGGCCGCATCGCCGCCCGCGAAGACAGCCCGCCGTTGGCGTCCCCGGTCGCCAAGGGCGCGGCAGGGCAAAAATTCGGCGAGCGCGGCCATAGCATCGAACTGACCAATCTGACCCTGACCACCAGCGACGGCCTGGTGATGGCGCCGACCTCGCTGTCGGAAACCTATGTCGCGGCCACCGGATCGAAGCCGCAGAAATTCCAGCTGCGGGCGCCCCAGCTGGACCTGCGCACGGTGGCCGGCCTGGCCGAACGCTTGCCGCTGAGCGCCGGGCGGCGCAAGTTGCTGGCCGACGCCGCCCCGCGCGGCCTGTTGCGCGATTTCTCCGCCGAGTGGACCGGCGCCTTCCCGGCGGTGCAGTCGTACCGGATCAAGGGCGACCTGGTGGGCGTGGGATTGCAGCCGCAGCCGCCGCGTCCGGCGCAGCCGAAGACGGGCAAGACGCCGGCCACCGCCGCCGTGCCGGGCATTCCGGGGTTTGACAACCTGACCGGATCGATCGACGCCACCGACAAGGGCGGCCGCTTCAGCCTGGATTCGCGGGATCTGGTATTGCAGATGCCGGACCAGTTCAGCGACGCGGCCATGCCGTTCGACAGCCTGAACCTGAAGGCGCGCTGGTCGTTCGAAGCGGACAATCAATTGCTGTTGCAGATCGACGAGATGGCCTTCCTGCAGCAGGGGCTGAGCGGCACCCTGCGCGGCACGCACACGATGCCGCTGGCCGGCAAGGGCGTGGGCAAGGCCGACCTGACCGGCACCTTGAACAACTTCGAGCTGAACCGCATCGACCGCTTCCTGCCGATGCAGACCCCGCACGACCTGCGCGCCTGGCTGACCGGCGCGCTCGAAGGCGGCGTCGCCAGCGACGTCAGCGTGCGCCTGCGCGGCGACCTGGCGCATTTCCCCTTCCACGGCGAGCACGCCGCGCACGGCGAGTTCCGCGTGGCCGGCAAGCTGACCGAGGGCAAGCTCAATTATTCGCCGAACCACTATCTGCAAGACGGCAAGGTGCTGGGCAAGGACGGCAAGCCGCTGCCGCTGTGGCCGCAGGCCGAGCACATCAAGGGCAGCTTCGTGTTCGACCGCGCCCGCATGGAAATCCATGGCGATACGGCCACCACCGGCGGCGCCGCGCTGACCAGGGTCAAGGCGGTGATCCCCGACCTCACCATCCACGATGCGACGCTGGAAATCGACGGCAACGCCGCCGCGACTATGCAGGAATTCCTCAAATATGTCGCCAACAGCCCCGTATTGAACTGGATCTCGCACTTTACCGAGGACACCCAGGCCAGCGGCAACGCCACCCTGGCGCTCAAGCTGCAATTGCCGCTGTCGCACATGATCGACGCCAAGGTGCAGGGCGCCTTGCAGCTCAATAACAACGACATCACCTTGATGAACGATTTGCCGCCGGTGCAGGCGGCGCAGGGCAAGATCGAATTCAACGAGCACGGCGTCAACCTGAACCAGTTGTCGGGCATGTTCCTGGACGGGCCGATTTCGATCACCGGCGGCAGCCAGCGCGACAACGCCATCGTCATCAAGCTGGGCGGCATGCTGACGGCCGACGGTTTCCGCAAGCAGTACCCGATGCCGGTGATGCAGCGCCTTGGCAGCCATTTCTCCGGCGCCACGCGCTACAACGGCACGGTGACGGTGCGCGACCACCAGTTGACGGTGGCGGTCGATTCGAACCTGGCCGGTCTGGGACTGGACTTGCCGGCGCCGGTCAACAAGGCGGCGGCGGACGCGATGCCGCTGCGCTTCCTGCTGACCAGCACCTTGACGCCGGACGCCAACAGCGCGCTGCACGACGAGATCCGCATCGCGCTGGGCTCCAGCATCGCGGCGCGCTACCAGCGCCAGAAGACCGGCAAGACGCCATGGAAACTGGTGCGCGGCGGCATCGGCGTCAACACGCCGGCGCCGGAACCGGACAGTGGTCTGGCGGTCAACATCAGCCTGCCGGCGCTGAACGTCGATTCCTGGCTGGACTTCGGCGGCAGTGTGGCCGGCAAGAACGAGCCTGCGACCGCGACCGACGCCGCCGCCACGCCGGCCGCCGACGCCGCCGACTTCGCCCAATACGTGGTGCCGGACACCATCGCCGCCCGCAGCATCGAACTGATCATCGGCGACCGCAAGCTGGAGAACGTGGTCGTCGGCGTCAGCCGCCAGAAGACCGTGTGGCAGGCCAGCATCGATTCGACCCAGGCCAACGGCTATCTGACCTGGAGCGAACCATCCACCGGCCACGGCCTGGGCAAGGTGACGGCGCGCCTGTCGTCGCTGGTGATCCCGGCGTCGGCGTCGAAGGAGGTGCAGGATTTGCTGTCCGACGGCAAGAGCGCTGCGGCATCGATTCCGGCGCTCGATGTCGTGGTCGAACGCCTCGAATTGTTCAACAAGCCGCTGGGAATGCTGGAGCTGCAGGCCAGCAACGCGCAATTGCCGAGCGAGAAGGCGCGCGAATGGCGCATCAACAAGCTGTCGCTGACCAACGCCGACGGCGAGCTGACCGGCACCGGCAAGTGGGTCACGCGCGAGGGCGCGCACAACACCAGCCTCAATTTCAAGCTGGACATCGCCGACGCCGGCAAGCTGCTGGACCGGTTCGGCTTCGTCGGCACCGTCAAGAACGGCAAGGGCTCGCTCGGCGGCGACATCGCGTGGAAGGGCCTGCCGTATTCGCTGGACCTGCCGAGCCTGGAAGGCCAGATCACGATGAACGTGGAAAAAGGCCAGTTCCTCAAGCAGGACCCGGGCGCGGCCAAGCTGCTGGGCGTGCTCAGCCTGCAAGCCTTGCCGCGCCTGCTCAAGCTGGATTTCCACGACGTCTTCTCCGAGGGCCTGGCGTTCGACGGCATCACCGCCAACGCCAGCATCCACCAGGGCATCGCCAAGACCGACAACCTGAAAATGCACGGCGTGGCCGCCACCGTGCTGATGGACGGCACCGCCGATATCGCCAACGAGTCGGCCAACCTGCACGTGGTGGTGATACCGGAAGTGAATTTGGGAACGGCCCCGCTGGTCTACGCGCTGGCCGTCAACCCGGTCATCGGCCTGGGTAGTTTCCTGGCGCAGCTGTTCCTCAGCGCGCCGGTGATGCGGGCGCTGACCTATCATATGCAGGTCACCGGGCCGTGGAAGGCGCCCGTGGTCACCAAGCTCGACGGAGCCAGGGCGGACCCGCCGCCGGCCGCCAAGGGCGCGCATTAATCTGTACTAACCTTCCGCTTCAGCCACGATTGGAACCGCCATGACTCAAGTCGCCGCAGTACAAATGATTTCCTCGCCGTCCGTGACGGAGAATATCGCCACCGCGCGCCGGCTGGTGAAACAGGCCGCCGACGGTGGCGCCACCCTGGTGCTGCTGCCGGAGTACTGGGCCATCATGGGCCTGAGCGACAGCGACAAGGTCGCCGTGGCCGAGCCGCTGGGGCAGGGGCCGATCCAGGACTTCATGTCCTCGCTGGCGCGCGAGCTGGAGATCTGGCTGATCGGCGGCACCTTGCCG
This sequence comes from Oxalobacteraceae bacterium OTU3CINTB1, assembly GCA_024123955.1. NCBI lineage: Bacteria > Pseudomonadati > Pseudomonadota > Betaproteobacteria > Burkholderiales > Oxalobacteraceae > Oxalobacteraceae bacterium OTU3CINTB1. Next base: position 5,838,217 of record CP099652.1, on the reverse strand, counting down.
CTGGCGTCCGACGATCCTGACAAAGTCGTCAATACCACCCTGGTCTACAACGCCCAGGGCGAGCACGTCGGCCGCTACGACAAGATCCACCTGTTCGGCTTCACCAAGGGCACGGAGTCGTACAACGAATCGAAGACCATCGTGCCGGGCAAGCACGTCGGCGTGGTCGAGGCGCCGTTCGGCAAGGTCGGCATGTCGGTCTGCTACGACCTGCGCTTCCCCGAGCTGTACCGCGCGATGGGACCTGTGTCGCTGATCGTCGTGCCGGCCGCGTTCACCTACACCACCGGCCAGGCCCATTGGGAAATCCTGTTGCGCGCGCGCGCCATCGAAAACCAGTGCTACGTGCTGGCGGCGGCGCAGGGCGGCACCCACCCGAACGGCCGCCGCACCTGGGGCCACAGCATGCTGATCGACCCGTGGGGCGCGATCAAGGACGTGTTGGCCGAGGGCGAGGGCGTGGTCAAGGGCGACATCGATCCGCTGTTCATCGACGGCGTGCGCCAGAGCCTGCCGGCGCTCAAGCACCGCACGATGTGAACCCAAGACAGTTGCACAACAATCCCGAACCGGAGCACCACCATGAAGCCTTTTGAACCGAACCTGTCCACCCTGGCCGTCGCGCGCGATATTTTGCTGACGCCGTTCGGACTCGACGAGGGCAAGCTGCTCAAAACGCTGGGCGCGATGTTCACCCACAAGGTCGACTACGCCGACCTGTATTTCCAGTTCACCAAAAACGAGGGCTGGAGCCTGGAAGAGGGCATCGTCAAAACCGGTAGTTTTTCGATCGACCAGGGTGTCGGCGTGCGCGCCATTTCCGGCGACAAGACCGCCTTCGCCTACTCGGACGAGATCTCCGAAGCGGCGTTGCTGGACGCGGCCACCGCGACCCGCACCATCGCCCGCGCCGGCGCCGGCAAGATCAAGGTGGCCGGCGCGATGACGCCGACCGGCGGCCGCTCGCTGTACATGCCGAACGATCCGCTCGCTTCGCTGGACGCCACCGCCAAGGTCAAGCTGCTCGAGCGCATCGAGAAGATGGCGCGCGCGAAAGATCCGCGCGTGGTGCAGGTGATGGCGGGCCTGGCCGGCGAATACGACGTGGTGCTGGTGGTGCGCAGCGACGGCGTGCTGGCGGCCGACATTCGTCCGCTGGTGCGGGTGTCGCTGACGGTCATCGTCGAACAGAACGGCCGGCGCGAGATGGGTTCGTCCGGCGGCGGCGGCCGCTACGATTACGGTTACTTCAGCGACACCTTGCTGGACTTCTACGCCACCGAGGCGGTCAAGTCGGCGGTCGTCAACCTGGATGCGCGCCCGGCGCCGGCCGGTCCGATGACGGTCGTGCTGGGGCCGGGCTGGCCCGGCATCCTGCTGCACGAGGCCATCGGTCACGGCCTTGAGGGCGACTTCAACCGCAAGGGTTCGTCGACGTTCTCCGGCCGCATCGGCGAGCGCGTCGCGGCCAAGGGCGTGACGGTGGTTGACGATGGAACGCTGGCCGATCGCCGTGGTTCGCTCAACATCGACGACGAAGGCAATCCGACGCAGTGCACCACGCTGATCGAGGACGGCATTTTGAAAGGCTATATCCAAGACACGATGAACGCGCGCCTGATGAAAATGCCGGTGACGGGCAACGCGCGGCGCGAATCGTTCGCGCACCTGCCGATGCCGCGCATGACCAACACCTACATGCTCGGCGGCGACAAGGACCCCGGCGAAATCCTGGCGTCGGTCAAGAACGGTTTGTACGCGGTCAATTTCGGCGGTGGCCAGGTCGACATCACCAACGGCAAGTTCGTGTTCTCGGCCAGCGAGGCGTATATGGTGGAGAACGGCAAGATCACGTATCCAGTCAAAGGCGCGACCTTGATCGGCAACGGACCGGAAGTGTTGAACCGCGTGTCGATGATCGGCAACGACATGCGGCTGGATCCGGGTGTCGGCGTGTGCGGCAAGGAAGGCCAGAGCGTGCCGGTCGGCGTGGGTCAGCCGACCTTGCGCATCGATGGCGTCACAGTAGGCGGCACGGCTTAATCGCTAACCCGCACTGCGGCCACATGGGGTCGTACCCGGTTGGGTACGACCCCTGCATCCGGGGTGCGGGTCTAGGTCTTAATCGACCTTTTAAAACTTATAGGTCGCCTTCACATAAAACGTCCGGCCCAGCGGGTCCGTATAACGCGGATCGTAACCACTCTGGAACGTCGTCCCCTGGTTGGTATAAGGCGGATTGGTATCGAACAGATTCTTGATCCCCACCGTCAAATCCGTATTCCTGATGCCGGCATAACTGGCCGACAGCGAATACGTCGAATAGGCGCGCACCTTGTGATAATAAGCGTCCGCCACATCGTTCTGATCGACATAGCCGCTCATATACTTGTTGGCGAAACTCGCGCTCCACGACCCTTTCTTCCAGTTGATCGCCGCGTTGTGCTTCCAGCGGAACACCGGTGAATTCTCCGCATACACGCCGACGTTTTCCACATAGGCGCCGCCCGGTTCGTTCTGATATTCGTAGCTGTGCACCCAGGTGCCATCGACCACGAAACTGAAATCGCCGGCCGCGCTGCGCGGCAGTTTCCAGCGCAGGCTGGCGTCGATACCCGACGTGTGCACTTCGCCCAGGTTATCCAGCACCGCGTTCACGTACTGCAAGGTCTTGCCGTCGGCCGAGTACACGAAATAGCTGGCGTACTTGTCGTAGTTGTCGAAGATGGTGGTCTCCGACACCGTGCCGATCTTGTCCTTGATCCTGATGTTGAAATAGTCGAGCGACATGCTGACCGCGCTGGTTGGCTCGAACACCGCGCCGAGGCTGAAGGTCTTCGACTTTTCCGGCTTCAGGCCGATGTTGCCGCCGCTGCGGATGTACTGCTGCTGGTTGCACGCCAGGTTAGGATTGGCGCCGGCAGCCGCCGTGCCGCCGGGGCACAGCACAGGATCGTCGTACGAGTTGCTGGTGAAGGTCGACGTCGCCGGCCCGTGCAGGTCGTACAAGGTCGGCGCGCGGAAGCCGGTATTGTACGAGGTGCGCAGCATCAGTTCCTTGGCAGGCTGCCAGCGCAGGCCGATCTTTGGATTGAAGCTGCCGCCGACGTCGTTGTAATGGTCGTAGCGCGCGGCCATCGACAGTTCCACATCCTTGGCCAGCGGCACGCTCAATTCCGAGTACAGTGCGGCGATGTTGCGCTGGCCGGCCTGGTCCTGGGCATCGGCGTAGCCCGAGCTCGATGCCTGCGAGGCCAGCTCGGTGTTGACGTCGTAGCTGGCCTTATCGTGACGGAACTCGGTGCCGATGGCGAAGCCGACCGCGCCCGCCGGCAGGCTGTAGATTTCCCGGCTGACCTTGGCGTCGACGCCGACGCTGGTCATCTTGGCCGACAGGTATTCGCCGCGCAGTTGCGCCGCATCGATATAAGCCTGGCCTGCAGCCGACTGCTCGCCGAACGGATTGAGCGTGCCGTTGAGCACACCCGCCTGCATCAGCGAGTCGTTGGTGTAGCCGCCGACGAAGGCGCTGCTGGCCTTGCTGACGGCCCAGGTCAGGCCGACGTTGTAGTCCCAGCCGGCCACCAGGCCTTCGGAACCCAGCACCAGGCGGTCGGAGATGCTGGTGTCGTAGCCCATGCGGTTGCCGGCCGCCACGGTGCGCCAGTTGACGCTGAGGTCCTCGCCGGTCAGGCCGGCGACGGCCGGCACGCCGGCGCTGCCGCCCGGGTAGTAGGGGCTGGCCGAGGTCAAGGTCAGCCCCGTCAGCGGGGAGGGCGCGATGGCGCTGGTGTTGGTGCTGCGGCTGTGCAGGTATTCCACCGTGGCGAGGTTGTCGCCTTCCAGTTTGAAGGTCGCCTTGCCGAGGAAGGATTCCTGCTGCGTCTTCGGAATCGCCTGGATGTACTGGGTGGTGTCCGTGCGGCAGGTGCCGTTGGCGCTGTTGGCGACGGGGCTGGCAATTAAGCCCTTGCCGACGCAGCCGCCGGCGTAGTACGGATTGCCGGTGATGCCGTTGTCGGAGAAGAAGTTGCCCGGCTGCGAGGTGCCACTGCTGTTGTTGACGCCCCGGTCGGGACGCACGCTGGTGCTGGCGAAGTCGCGGTCGGCGGCGGCCAGCGCGGTCTGCTTGTGCAGGTCGACCACGCCGAAGAAGTTGTAGCCGTCCTTGTTCAGGTCGCCGATGCCGCCCGACAGGTTCAGGCGCGATTCGCCGCCGGCGCCGCTGGCCTGCGGCTGGAAGCGCTCGACGCTGACGGTCAGGCCTTGCACTTCGCGCTTGGTGATGAAGTTGATCACGCCGCCGATGGCGTCGGTGCCGTAGATGGCGGAGGCGCCGTCGCGCAGCACTTCAACGCGCTCGAGGGCCGAGAGTGGAATGATGTTGAGGTCGACGCTGGAGCCGTTGAACGGATGGCTGGCGATGCGGCGCCCGTTCAACAGCACCAGCGTTTTGTTGGCGCCCAGGCCGCGCAGGTCGGCGCTGGCGACGCCGCCGGTGCCGGAGCCGACCGACTGGCTGCTGCCGGTCGAGCTCTGGTTCATCGAAATGGTGTTGAGCACTTCGGCCGCCGTTGTAAGGCCCTGCTTGACGAAGTCGCTGGCCTTGATGGTGGTGATCGGCAGCGCCGTTTCCGATGCCAGGCGCTTGATGCTGGAACCGGTCACTTCGACGCGCTGGATGCCGGCTTGTTCGCCGTCGGCCTGCGCTTGGGCATGCGCTTGCATGGATACGGCCAGGCCGCCGGCGAACATCAGGCGCAACGTACGGGACATCGCTCTTTCAATCATCATTATTATTTACTCCTGCTATGGGGATGGGTGGGTGTTCATCTGCTGCCCGGCCTGGGCTCTTGGCACAAGCGGGGCGAGCCATCAAAACATTTCACGTGGCAGGCGGACAATGACCATTCAATAACAGTGCTGATAACCAACAGTGGCAAACCCTCACACCTGTAAAGAGGGATTTCTGTATAAAGCACCAAGGCGGGCAATGGTACTGGCCGGGCGGCGATTACAATTGGTCACAGCCGATAAGATGTAAAGAGGAATGCTCAGGTGTAAATTTTTGTAGGGACGGCATTGAAGCTAGTCAAGAAATAGCTTGCCAAGCCTTGCGCGTTGGCGTTATAGTCATTCCACGATATTTACCCAATACCTGTCGAACACGTTCATGACCCACTTCTTCTTTACCGGCTACTTTTACTTTAGCGATTCCAACCCCAAGGCGGTGGAGTAGCGGCCGGTGCACGTAGAAGTAAAAACGAGTTCCCGCAAATCCTGAAAAAACCGCCTGATGAGGCGGTTTTTTTTTACCCCGACATTTTTGAATACCTGGAGAACAGCATGCCCCGTACCGACGATTTGCGCATCCGCGAGATGAAGGAATTGGTCCCACCGTCGCACCTGATCCGCGAGTTCGCCTGCAGCGAAGCGGCCGAGCACACCGCCGCCAATGCCCGCATCGCGCTGCACCGCATCCTGCACGGCCAGGACGACCGCCTGATGGTGGTCATCGGCCCGTGCTCGATCCACGATCCGAAGGCGGCCATGGAATACGCCAACCGCCTGATCCACCTGCGCCGCGAACTGGCCGGCGACCTGGAGATCGTCATGCGCGTGTACTTCGAGAAGCCGCGCACCACCGTCGGCTGGAAGGGCATGATCAACGACCCGTACATGGACAGCAGCTTCCGCATCAACGATGGCTTGCGCATGGCGCGCGAACTGCTGCGCGACATCAACGAGCTGGGCCTGCCGGCCGGCACCGAATACCTCGACGTCATCAGCCCGCAATACATCGCCGACCTGATCAGCTGGGGCGCGATCGGCGCCCGCACCACCGAATCGCAGGTGCACCGCGAGCTGGCGTCCGGCCTGTCCTGTCCGGTCGGCTTCAAGAACGGCACCGACGGCAACGTCAAGATCGCCGTCGAGGCGATCAAGGCCGCGTCGCAGCCGCACCATTTCCTGTCGGTCACCAAGGGTGGCCACTCGGCCATCGTTTCGACCGCCGGCAACGAGGATTGCCACATCATCCTGCGCGGCGGCAAGGCGCCCAACTACGACGCCGCCAGCGTGGAAGAGGCCTGCAAGGCGATCGCCGCGCAAGGCCTGGCCGCGCGCCTGATGATCGACGCTTCGCACGCCAACAGTTCCAAGAAGCCGGAGAACCAGGTGCCGGTGTGCGCGGACATCGCGCAACAAGTGGCCGGCGGCGACAGCCGCATCGTCGGCGTGATGGTCGAGTCGCACCTGGTGGCGGGCCGCCAGGATCTGGTGCCGGGGAAAGAACTGACCTACGGCCAGTCGGTGACCGACGGCTGCATCGATTGGGACAGCAGCGTGCAGGTGCTGCAAGGCCTGGCCGCCGCCGTGCGCCAGCGACGCCTGGCCACGCAAGCGGCGGAAGCGGCTTCGAAGTAAAACCGTAGAAGACTTCACCCCGGAAACACAAACGGCCCCAGTCGCCATATGGGGCCGTTTGTTTTTGCATCGCGCGCGGCGTGCTGTTGTAAGAACCCCGAATCGGGCTCAAGATCGATTGACACTTAATTCCTTGGCATGTTTTTATATCAACCACGCCAGGTGTCGATGGACACCTTCCTGAAGTAAATCAATAAACGCCAATCATGACCGCGACCCGTTGCCGCCCCGGCGCCGGGCGTCGGACCGGTGTTTTCCAAAACAATTGCGGAGGTTTGCCATGATGCAGGAAAAAGTGTTGTGCCGTTCGTTGCGCTTGATGTTCACCGGCGGCGCGTGTTGCGCGTTCGGCCTGCTGGCCGTGCCGGCGCCGCTGCTGGCGCAGGAGGCGGCGACCGGCAATCCGGTCATTCCCCGGGTCGAGATCACCGGCTCGTCGATCAAGCGCATCGCCCGCGAGGGTGCGCTGCCGGTGCACGTGCTGAGCGCGGCCGAGATCCAGCAGAGCGGCGCCACCACCGCCACCGAACTGATCCAGATGCAACCGTCGATGCAGGGCTTCGTGCCGGCGTCGAGCTCGGTCAACGGCGGCGGCGCCGGCGTCACCACGGCCGCGCTGCACTCGCTGCCGTCCAAGTACACCCTGGTGCTGGTCGACGGCCAGCGCATGGCGCCCAGCGCGCTCGGCTCCAGCCAGGGCGGCGGCTACGCGGTCAACATCGAAAGCATCCCGCTGGCGGCGGTCGAGCGCATCGAGATCCTGGCCGACGGCGCCTCCGCGCTGTACGGCTCGGACGCCATCGGCGGCGTGGTCAACTTCATCCTGAAAAAGGATTTGACCAAGGGCGAGGTCTTCGCCACCTACGGCCAGCCGCGCAAGTCGTCGGCCGGGTCGTGGTCCAGCGCCGGCATCTCCAAGGGCTGGGGCGATCTGGAGAAGGACGGCTGGAACGTCCTGGCCTCGTACAGCCACGACGAGCAGGAGCGGCTGACGGCGCTGCAACGCGACTTCTCGGCGCGCGGCGCCTTTTTCCGCTTCGGCAGCGGCGGCCGCCAGTACTACTTCGACCAGCGCACCGGCAACACCGAGCCGGCCAACATCACCTTCAACGTGCGCCCGCGCGGCTCGGCCGGCACGGTCGAGACCAGCGGCGTGGCGATCAATCCCTACCTGGCCGCCAACGGCAATTGCGGCAGCCCGCTGGCCGGACCGCAGGGCACGCAATGCCGCTTCAACTACGGCGCGACGGTGGAAAACATTCCCGGCTCGAACCGCGACAGCGGCCTGCTCAAAGGCACCCTGAAGCTCAACGACACGCTGTCGGTCTGGAGCGAGCTGATCCTGTCGAGCTATGCGATGACCGCGCAGTTCGCGCCGTCGGCGCAGCCGATGGGCGTCAACACCACCGACCGCTTCCCGCAGTTGTACGCGCGCTATGTGCAGCCCTACCTGGACGCCAACAACCTGGAAAACCCCAGTGGCGAGGCGACCCTGGGCTACCGCTCGGTGCTGATCGGCGGACGCGCCGACAAGTACCAGACCGACGCCCGCCACTTCGCCGCCGGCATCGACGGCAACCATTTCGGCTGGACCTGGAACGCCAGCCTGATCCTGTCGAAGACCAAGCTCAAGGATATCGCGGCCGGCGGTTATTCCGACTACGACAAGCTGTCCGCGCTGGTCGCCTCCGGCGCCTACGATCCGGTCACCGGCGCCGGCGCCGACCAGCTGCGCGGCGCGCTGGTCAACGGCACCGTGTTCTCCCGGACCGACTCCAAACTCAACACCCTGCACGGGGCGGCGCAGCACGACCTGTTCGGCCTGCCGGGCGGCACGGCCATCGTCTCGCTGGGCGGCGATTATTCGAAGACGCGCTACCAGACCGCTTACGACCCGACCATCCTGTCCGGCTCCGGCTATTCGACCCAGCCGGCGTCGCCCAACTACCCGGTCGGCGGCAGCTACGGCCAGGTGCCGTTCGACGCCAGGCGCGACAATTGGGGCGTGTTTACCGAGATGCTGCTGCCGGCGACCAAAACGCTGGAGGCGACCCTGGCGGCGCGCTACGACAGCTACGACAAGACCCGCAGCGGCTACATCTTCGAGCGGCTGGCCGACGCCAGCGGCGTGCGCCAGCGCTTGCCCGGCGGCGACGTCGGCAACGACTTCAGCAAGGCCACCTACAAGCTCAGCACACGCTGGACGCCGCTCGACACGGTGCTGGTGCGCGCCTCGTACGGCACCGGCTTCAAGGCGCCCAACATCAACGACATCGCCGGCTCGCCGACCTTCTTCGGCAGCACCGCCGGCAGCTACGCCTGCCCTTTCCCCGGCTCGCGCGGTTGCCAGGTCGGCTCGGCGCAGTACGACCTGCTGACCGGCCCGAACGGCGCCAGCGGCGCGGAGGGGCTGCAGCCCGAGAAGTCCAGGCAATGGACGCTGGGCGGGAGGCTCGAGCCGCTGGCGGGCCTGTCGCTGGGCCTGGATTTGTGGAACGTTCAGATCCGCAACCAGGTGTTGTCGGCGGGCGTGCCCGAGCAGGTGGGGTTCGCCAATCCGCAGGCGTACCAGCGGCTGTTCGTCAATCCGTATCCGGACCCGGCCGGTTATACGACGATCGGCTATATCCTGGCGCCGATCAACGGCGGCGTGGCCAACTACCGCGGCGTCGACTGGGACTTCACCTACCGCCTGCGCTCGCGCGTCGGCGATCTGCGCGCGGCGTGGAATGGTACCTATATGCTCAAGCAGAACTACACCACCACGGCCGGCGGCGAGGTGCAGTCGGACCTGGGGCGGTTCGGGCCGGACAACGCGGTGGTGTTCCGGGTGCAGAGCCATTTGAATCTGAGCCTGGTCACCGGCAAGCTGACCAACACCTTGACGGCGAATTACCGCTCCGGGTATCACGACCAGCCGTATCCGCTCGACACGGCGATCTTCGCGGTGGCGCCCGATGGCGGCATCGGCGAATCGGTGGCGTTCGAGGGCTTGCGCACGGCGTCGTACACCACGTTCGATTGGCAGGGCAAGTATGATTTCGGCGCGTTTGCGCTCACGGCCGGGATCAGGAACCTGTTCGACCGCGATCCGCCGCTGACGTTGCAGAACGCCGGGGGCGGCAACCAGCTCGGGTACGACGCGCGCTACAGCGATCCACGCGGTCGGTCGTTCTACCTCACCGGTAATTACCGGTTCTGACGCTGTAAAAAAAAGGGCTCCGGGGAGCCCTTTCGATCATGCCAACCCGGCTTAGAACTTGTAATTGCCCGTCAGGTAGAAGGTGCGGCCCAGCGGGTCGGTGTAGCGGCCGTCGTAACCGGACTGGTTGCCGCCGCCGGCGTTGCGCATGGTGAAGGGCGGGTCGATGTCGGCCAGGTTCTTGATGCCGGCCGTCAGCGTGAACTGCTTGGTCAGCTGCGCCTTGGTTTGCCAGTCGAAGGTGGTGTACGAGCTGACCCGCCGCGTCAGCGGCACGTTGCCGCCCAGGCTGCCGTCGGCCAACACCTCGCGCACCACCGAGTTGTCCTCGTTATACTCCTGGTCGATATAGCCAGAGTGGTAATTGGCCGTCAGCGAGTGCATGAACATATTGGTGCGCAGCGACGCGGTCAGCTTGGAGATCACGCGGAAGGTGACGTCGGCGTACGAGTTGAAGCGGCCGATGTTCTTCTCCAGGCCCGTGCCGGGGTTGTCCTGTTCGGCCTTGGTCATGAAGGTGCCGGTCCATTGCAGCGCCACCTTGCCCAGCGCGGTGCTGGTGCGGTAGGTGTGGTCCCAGTCGATGCCCTGGTAGTGCGCGGTGGAGAGGTTGAACGGCGTCAGCGCCGCCACCAGCACGTCCTGCTTCTGGATCGGGTCGAAGTAGCTGCGCAGCAGGCTGTCGTACACGGCCGGATTTTCGAACACCAGGTTTTCCGACAAGGTGGCGATCTGGTTGGTCAGCTTGACGTCCCAGAAGTCGAAGCCGAGCGACAGGCTGGGAATCGGCTCCAGACGGAAGCCCAGCGTGGCCTGCTTCGATTCCTCCGGCAACAGCGCGCCTTCGCCGGTGGCGGCGTTGCCGCCGCTGAGCAGCGCGTATTCGGCTGGGCCGTGGCACAGGCGGAAGCGCGGATCGGTCGGCGAGGTGATCGGGCAGTTATGGAATTGCGACGAGCCGCCGTTGACCAGCGGCTTGACGATGTCGGTCAGCACCGGCGCCTTGAAGCCGGTGCCGTAGGAGGCGCGCACCAGCAGCATGTCGACCGGATTCCAGCGCAGCGCCAGCTTGTAGGTGGCCTTGCTGGCGGTCTTGCCCTGCTTGCCCGAGCCGAGCAGATTGCCGTCGGTGTCGAAGTTCTTGTCGTTGGTGACGGCGCCGAAATCGTCATAGCGGGTCGAGGCGGTCAGGTCCATATTCTTCAGCACCGGCAGCAGCAGCTCGCCGTAGGCGCCCCAGTTCTTGCGGCTGGCGTCGATCGGCAACGCGCCGGAGGTGCCGCCGACGGCGGCGTCGTCGAAGTCCGGCTGCTGCTTGTTCGGGCCCTGGTTGTAGGCGCTTGGCGCCTCGGAATATTTCTGGCGGGTGAAGTCGGCGCCGACGGCCAGCTGGGCCGCGCCGGCCGGCATCTTGAACAGTTCGGTCGTCGCGCTGGCCTGGATCTGGTCGAGCGTGGACTTGGTCTCGCCGAACTGGACGTCCAGCACGGCCGGCGCCAGGATGCCCTGCGAGGTGCCCGGCGGCGCGAACGGGTCGAACTGACCCGAGGTGACGAGGGCGTCGAAGGCGTTCAGGCTCATGTAGCCGCCGGCGGCGGTGTCGGTCTGCTTGTTTTCCGAGTGCGTGAACGCGGCGCGGTAATCGAAGCCCTTGACGGTGCCGTCGACGCCGAAGGCCAGGTGCTTGGCGACGGTTTTGTAGTTGTCGGCGCGGCCGCCGGCGTCGACCAGGCGCAGGCTCATCGTCGCGCTGTCGACGGTGGCGCCGGCCGGCACGCCGACCCGCGCCAGGTACGGCGCGATCGAGCGGGCGTACAGCGCGCTGTTGAGCGGCACGCCCAGCGGCTGGGCCGGCGGCGCGTATTGCGCGGTGTTGGTGAACGACGAGCCGAGCGCTTCGGCGAAGAAGTTGGCGCTGTCGTTGATTTTATAGTTGAGCGAGGCGAACACGCTGTCGCGCTTGATGGCCGGGGTGTTTTGCACTGTGGCCGCGTAGTCGTACTGGCAGCGGGTCGGGCTGATGCGGAACAGGTTGCTGCCGTTGCAGGCGCCGGTGGCCAGCAGGTTGGGGCTGAACAGGACGCTGCCCGCCGATTTGTCCGGATTGGTGTACTGGACGGTGGCGGTGCCCGGCATCGAGTTGGAGCTCAATTGGTAGAGGCTGTAGTTCTTGCCGTTCGACGAGAACGGGATCACGCCGCTCTTGGAAAAGTCGCGGTCGCGCGCCCAGGAGGCCTTGGTCTCGTCGTGCGAGGCCGACACCAGGATGTTGAAGCCGTCCGTGTCGATATCGCCCCAGCCCTTGGAGATCGACGCCGTCTGGGTGCGCCCGCCGCGGCTGCGCGGCTGGCTGTACGAGCCCTCGATGATGGCGTCGGTCTGGTTTTTCTTGAGGATGAAGTTGACCACGCCGGCGATCGCGTCCGAGCCGTACAAGGTGTTGGCGCCGTCGGTCAGGATCTCGACGCGCTCGACCGCCGCCAGCGGAATGCTGGCCAGGTTGACGGTGGAGCCGGAGGTGGCCGGCGCCAGGCGGCGCCCGTTGAGCAGCACCAGGGTGTAGCCTTCGCCGATCGAGTGGATCGACGCCGATTGCAGGCCGCCGCCGCCGCCGTTGACCGACATCGACGAGGTGGTGAAACCCTGCATCGACGGCAAGGTGGCGATCAGGTCGGCCACGCTGGCCGCGCCGCTTTGTTCGATCTGCGCCTTGGTCAGCGTCTGCACCGGCAGCGCGCCCTCGGCGCTGATGCGTTTGATGCTCGAGCCGGTGATCTCGACGCGCTGGACCGGCGCGTCGCCGGTTTGCGCCACGGCCGCGTGCATGCCGAAGGCCAGGCCGCCGGCGCAGATCAGCCGTACCGATCGTGACAATACTGTTTCAACCATCATTGTTTAACTCCCGATTTGAACGGGACACACGGACGGGTCCCTTGACTCATCAAATCACCTGGCGCGAATCGCTGTCAATCCGCAAGCCGGGGCGTGCTAGCCAAAGCTGCGCATGGCCGCGCGGCGCCGGCGCGCGCCAGTTTCGCGCGGAAAAACGCGCTAATTTGGTGAGGGGAGGGGAAGCGCGAATGGAAAATCCGCATTGCTATCGAAATGGAAGTGATTCTGCGGCGAAGCGCGCTGATCCATGGTGCGATGTTTGTGCGAAACTAATCATCATGAAACTGGATCAATATCGACCCGGGCGTGGGATTTCCACAACAGCGTTCCCCCACCGCAGCGCGCGGACGTGAAAAACCCGGACGCGCCTGGCGGCGGGTCCGGGTTGGACAGGCGTTACAGCCGCCTGGACGGCTTAGAAGGTGTAGCTGCCGCGCAGATAGATCGCACGGCCGACGGCGTCGGTGTAGCGTGGATCGTAACCCTTCTGGAACAGCGTGCCCTGGTTGGAGAACGGCGGGTCCTTGTCCAGCAGGTTTTTCACGCCGGCGGTCAGGCTCACGCCCTTGAAGCCGGTGTAGGTGCCCGACAGGTTCCACAGGCTATACGACGGCACCTTGTTCAGGTACTGGTCGTCGATGTCCAGGTTCTGGTCGGTATAGCCGGACTTGAACGACTGCGCCAACGTCGCGGCCCACACGCCCTGGCGCCAGTTCAGCGCGGCGTTGTGCTTCCAACGGAACACCGGATTGTTGGCGGCGTAGCGGCCGACGTTCTGGGTGTAAGGGCCGCCGCGCTCGTCCTGGTACTCATACTTGTGGACATAGGTGCCGTCGACCGTCAGCGTGAAGTTGCCGTACGGGGTGGCGCCGGAACGCATCGTCAGGCTCACGTCCAGGCCGTCGGTGTTGACCTTGCCCAGGTTTTCCTTCAAGTCCAGGATCGCGTACGGCGAGCCGTCCGGGTTGCGGATGAAGCGCGCCTGGTACTTGGCGTAGTCGCCGTAGATGGCTTCTTCCGGCAGCGCGTTGATCTTGTCCTTGAGCTTGATGTTCCAGTAGTCGACCGACAAGGTCGCTTGCGGGATCGGCTCGACCACCACGCCGAAGGCGAAGGTTTTCGATTTTTCCGGATTCAGGTTCTGGTTGCCGCCTTGCAGTTTGTACTGTTGCAGGTCGCAGTCGCGCAGCGGGTTGGCGATCGGATTGGTCGACAGCTTGCCGCCCGGGCACAGAATCGGGTCGTTGTACGAGTTGTTGGTGTCGTTCTTCGACTGCGGCGCGTTTTTCTCGAACAGGGTCGGGGCGCGGAAGCCGGTCGAGGCCGAACCGCGCAGCACGATTTCCTTGGTCGGCTGGTAGCGCAGGCCCAGTTTCGGATTGGTGGTGTTGCCGACGTCGCTGTAGTCATCGAAACGGGCGGCCAGCTGCACCTCCAGATCCTTGATCAGCGGCATATTGACTTCGCCGAACACGGCCTTGATGGTGCGCGCGCCGGAAGTCGACTGCGAACCGGACAGGCCGGAGCTGGTCGCCTGGCCGGCGATGTCGCGGTTGACGTTGAAGTCGGCCTCTTCGCGGCGCAGTTCGCCGCCGATGGCCACCGCCAGCTTGCCGCCCGGCAGATCCATCAGCTCGCGGCTGGCCTTGGCGTCGATGCCGGTGTTGCGGGTCTTGCCCTTCTGCACCTGGCCGCGCAGCGCGGTGCTGTCGAGGTAGGTCTTGCCGGCGGCGTCCTGCTTGCCGAACGGATTGAGGATGCCGTTGGCGACGCCGGCGGCGAAGCTTTCGTCGCGCACATAGCCGCCGGTGAAGTATTCGGCCGAACGGCTTTCCGACAGGTTGAAGCCGGTCTTGTAGTCCCAGCCGGCCAGCAGGCCTTCGACCGAGAACACCAGGCGGTCGGCGGCGCCCTTGGAGTTGATTTCACGCGGACCGGCTTCGGTCGGACGCCAGTTGACCGACAGCGGCTGGCCGGACAGGCCCGGCATGGCCGGCACGCCACCCGCGTTGCCCGGGTAGTATTTGCTGGTGATCGGCAGGATCAGGCCGGTCTGCGGCGGCGGCGCCGTGTGCGAGACCACATCGTTTTCCGAATGCAGGTACTCGATCGAGGCCAGGTGGTCGTTGTTGAGCTTGAAGGTGGCCTTGCCGAAGAAGGCGGTTTGTTTCTGCTCCGGCAGATCGTCGATCTGGCGGGTGTAATCCTGGCGGCAGGTGCCGTTGCTGGCGCGCGGCACCGACAGCGGCGCGTCGCAGCCGCTGGCGAAGCCGGGGTTGCCGGTGGCGCCGGAGACCGGGTCGAAATAGTTACCGGGGAAGGTGGTGCCGGAGGTCAGGTTCAGGCCGCGCTCCGGAATCACGCCGGTCTTCGAGAACTCGCGCTGCTGCGAAGTCAGGATGTCGATCTTGTGGTGGTCGAACACGCCAAAGACGTTGTAGCCGTCTTTTTCCAGGTCCCCGAAGCCGCTGGAGATGTTGACGCGCTTCTCGTCGGCGCCCGGCGCGCGCGGCAGCACCGCCTCGGCGGTGATGGTGGTGGCGTTGACCGAGCGTTTGGTGATGAAGTTGATCACGCCGCCGATGGCGTCGGTGCCGTAGATGGCCGAGGCGCCGTCGCGCAGCACTTCGACGCGTTCGAGGGCGGAGACCGGAATGATGTTGAGGTCGACGCTGGCGCCGTCGTACGGATGGTTGGCGATGCGCCGGCCGTTGAGCAGCACCAGGGTCTTGTCGCCGCCCAGGCCGCGCAAGTCGGCGCTGGCCGCGCCGCCGGTCGGCAGGCCGCTGCTGTTGCCGCCGACGACGTTGCCGGCGCCGAAGCTCGAGCTGTTCGACGGGATCCGGTCCAGCACTTCCTGCGCGGTGGTCAGGCCTTGCTTGACGAAGTCGTCGGCCTTGAACACGGTCAGCGGGTTGGCCGTCTCCGACACCAGGCGTTTGATCGACGAGCCGGTCACTTCGACGCGCTGCATCGGCTGGTCGGCCGTTTGCGCCAGCGCTTGGCCGACCGGAGCGATCAGGCCCAGGCCCAGCAGGCCGCCGGCGCACACCAGGCGTACGGATCGTGCCAAAGTTGTTTCAACCATCATTCTGTTGTTCTCCCAATTCTTCTATCGATGACCACCAGGTGGTCGCTGTTTTTGAGCGGCGCGTGCCAATGAAAAAAACGTAACGTTTTTCGCATTCGCCATCAGATCATTCACGGATGGCCGCTGTCAACGTACAAAGTTTTGTAAAAGGACGTAAAAGACGGGATTTCGTGCAAGCAACATTGCGCCATTAAGGCGCCAAAAAACGCTCTAATTTGGTGCGGGAGCTGATCCGCTGCTGGGAAACATTGGCGTACCGGCATAAATTTAGCGAATATCTTGGTGCGGCGTGGCCGGCGTGCCACACCTTGGTGCGTGACCAACACTCGTACATTCAGGTTTAGGCAGACTTACAACGTTACATTTACACCACAAAAAAAGGGCGGCGCCGCGGCGCCGCCCTTCAGGGTCGCTTCACACCGCCGTCAGGCGATCAGAAGAACTTGTAGCTTGCGCCGATTTTCATGTAGCGGCCAATGGCGCCGGAAGCGTCCATCGGGTTGTAGCTCATCCCGCCGTAGGTCTGTGGATCCAGCGGCGCGATCTTGTCGAGCACGTTGTTCATCGACGCGTACAGGGTCAGCTGCTTGTTGACCGCGTAGCGGGTCGACAGGTCCAGGGTCGTGAACGAGGCGATTTCGCACTTGGCGTTCGGCGCGTTGGCGCCGCCGACGAAGGTGTTGGCGCACAGCGACGCGGCATCGGCCGTGTTACGCATCTTGTCGCGGTAGTTGACGTTGCCCGTCACGTTCAGGTTGCCCAGGTCCCACGAGGCCATCAGGCTGACCTTGTTCTTCGGGGTGCCGGCGCAGTTCGACGTGTCGCAGTTGCCGTGGGTGCCGGCGTACTGGTACGTTTTGGTGGCCGACTCGGCCCGCAGCCACGAGGCGACGTGGGTCCAGGTCAGGCCGACGACCGCGCGGCCGTAGGCGCCCAGGCGCAGGCGCTGCTTGATGTCGAAGTCCACACCGCTGACCTTGGTGTAGCTCGAGTTGCGGTACGGCGCCTGGGTCAGCACCAGCGTGCCGGTGTTGGGCTGGGCGACGCCGCCGACGACCAGGTTGTTGTCGTTACGAACCGCGGTCGGCAACGCCGCCGCCTGGTCGTACGGCAGCGAGTTGATCTCGTTGCTGCGCTTGATGGTCCAGCCGTCGAGCGACAGGCTGGTGCCGTCGAGCGGATCCCAGACCAGGCCCAGCGTCTTGCCCTTCGATTCCTCCGGCTGCAGCTTCGGATCGCCGACCTTGACGGCGGCCACGGTGATGGCGCAGTCGGTCGAAGTGGCGCCGCCGGCGGCCGGCACGCCGCCCGGGCAACGGATCGGATCGCGCACCGGCGCCGAGCCGGTCGATTGCGAGGTGGCGTTGCCCTCGGCCGGGCCGGGGGCGCGGAAGCCCTCGGTGTAGGTGCCGCGCAGCGCGAAGCTCTTGACCGGGGTCCACTTGATGCCGGCTTTCGGCGTCGACGAGCTGAAGTTGTCGTATTTGTCGTAGCGAATCGCCGCCGACAGCTCGACGGTCTTGATCACCGGCGCCAGGATCTCGGCGTACACCGCCTTGACCTTGGTGTCGCCGAAGGCGGCCACATAGCTTGAGTTGATGGTGCCGTTCTCCGAGCCCGACAGGGACGGGTTCGACAATTGTTCTTTGCGGTATTCGCCGCCGACTGCCAGACCCAGGTTGCCGCCCGGCAGGGCGAACAGTTCACGCGAGGCCTTGAAGTCGATGATGTCGAGCTTGGTGGTCGATTTCGACGTGGCGTTCACGCGCAGCGCCGCGTACAGCGAGGCCGGATTGCGGTAGGCCTGGTCGCCGATGTAGTACGGGAAGTACTGCGAGGCCGGGTTGCCCAGCGCCGCGCGCAGCACCGTCATGTTGAGCATGTTGGTGTATTCCAGGTCCAAGGTGGACTCGGAATGGGTGTAGCCGGTGTCGTAGTCCCAGCCCATGGCCGAGCCCTTGATGCCGATCACGGCGCGAGTGAATTCGTTGTCGGCGCTG
The DNA here is from genome assembly GCA_024123955.1 of Oxalobacteraceae bacterium OTU3CINTB1. NCBI lineage: Bacteria > Pseudomonadati > Pseudomonadota > Betaproteobacteria > Burkholderiales > Oxalobacteraceae > Oxalobacteraceae bacterium OTU3CINTB1. Next base: position 5,820,606 of record CP099652.1, on the reverse strand, counting down.
CGGGTGCTTGGGCCGACGTCGAACGCCGAGTAGCGCAGGCGGGTGGCCACGCCGTACGGGTTTTGCGGGTGCGTCGCGCCCAGCAGCGCGATGTTGCCATAGTTGACGAAGCCCAGCGGATTGGTGGCATTCGGCGGGAAGGCGATCGTCGGCGTGATGGTCGGCGGAATCATCATGAACGAGGTGTTGCGCTTGGAGTAGCCCGCTTCGGCGTAGGCTTGGGTGTCATCATTGATCTGCCAGGTGCCGCGCGTGTACAGGTTGACCGATTCGATTTCCGGCTGCATGTCGCGGAACTGGTCGTGGTGCCACAGGCAACCGCCGTTCGCGCCGGTCTGGTCCTTGGTGGCCGACAGGGTCGAGCAGCCGGGCAGGGACACGTAGTCGTTGGTGGCCGGATTGCGAATCGAACCGGCCGGGCTCGGGCTGGCGTTGTTGTTGCCGGCGATGTAGCCGTTGGCGAACTGGGTACCGACCGGGTAGCCATACGGACGCAGGTCGGCCTTGCCGATGTGCGCGCGGTCCTTGCGGTCGCTGTTTTTGATGCTGTCGGACTGGAAGTACTCGGCGTTGAAGACGAAGTTGTACTTGTCCTCGTCGAGGTTGCCCTTGCCGTAGGTCAGCGAGGCTTTGTTCTGCTTGCCGTCGTCGTAGCGCGACCAGCCGGTGTCGCCCTTGATCTGCAGGCCTTCGAAGTCCTTGCGCAGGATGATGTTGACCACGCCGGCGATGGCGTCGGCGCCGTAGGTCGACGAGGCGCCGTCCTTGAGGATCTCGATGCGTTCGACGATCTGCATCGGAATGGTCGACAAGTCGGTGAAGCTTTTCTGGCCGTCGTCGGCGCGCGCGAACGGCGCCATGCGGCGGCCGTTGAGCAGCACCAGGGTCGAGGTGGCACCCAGGCCGCGCAGCGAGATCGCCGTCGAGCCGGCCGCGAAACCGTTGCCGAAGCCGGTCGGCAGGGAGCCGGCGCCGTCGGCGGTCAAGGTTTGCAGGTATTCGGAGACGGTGCCCTTGCCCGATTTCAGCAAGTCCTCGCTGGTGATCACTTGCACCGGCGACGCCGTTTCGGCGGTTGCGCGCTTGATGCTCGAACCGGTGATCTCAACGCGCTGGATCGGCGCGTCGGTCGTTTGCGCCATGGCCGGCACGGACATCAAACCGGCGGCGGCGATACCACCCGAAAAAATCAGGCGTACTGAACGGGACAAAACTGTTTCCATCATCATGCTGACACTCTCCAACTGAACTGGGACTACCCTGAAATGAGCCGCCGGCCATGAGGCTGATAGCGACATGGCGGCGCTCTCGTGCGAGAAATTTTCTTTCCTCTGTTTTTTTATAAGAGCATCGGTATTGCCGGGGTGTCAACGTGGCCCAATCGTATCGAATTTGTTTCTTCAGGCAGCCCGGGGGCTGCCGCGCGGCGGTCCAAAAGTAAGAGCCGGTACCGAAATGGCGCTAACTGGCAGCTAAGTTCTATCAACATGCACGAAATATTTGGTGTTTTGCCAACCATAAAAACTTTAACAAAATTTCGGAAAGGACCGTTTTCGCCGGAAATTAAACTGTAACAATGCTGTCATGTGTTACTTTTAGACGACAGAATGCGGATTTCCAAATGAATGTTTGTTCGGTTGAAGCTGCTTATAATTCGGCTGCTTGCGGGTATTTCGACTTCCGGCGCTTGCGCGCGGCGCCGGCGTAGTCAACGGCTGCGGGATCGGGTATAACTGCCCGGGTGGAAAAATCGGTGGCATAACGTCGGCAATGGAGGAGAGGCGCTGGATGGGGGCTTTTGTGGTGCGCCGCGTGTGGCAGATGCTGCCGACGATGCTGGGCGTGGTGTTGCTGGTGTTTATGCTGTTTAACTGGGTCGGCGGCGATCCGGCGTATTTATTGGCCGGCAAGATGGCCAATGCCGAGGCCATTGCCAACATCCGCCACCAGCTCGGCGTCGACCAGTCCTATCCGGCGCAGCTGTGGATTTTCATCCGCCAGATCGTCACCTTCGACTTCGGCCTCAGTTGGGCGACCGGCGAGCCGGTGTCGCGCATCATCGCCACGCGGCTGGGGCCGTCGCTGACGGTGCTCATTCCCCTGACCTTGCTGGAAACCCTGATCGGTGTCGCGCTGGCGCTGGCGGTCGCCTTTGTGCGCGGCTCGCGGACCGACCGCGCGGTGATGATCGCCTGCACGGTCGGCATGTCGATCAGCATCCTGGTGTACATCATCGTGCTGCAGTACGGGCTGGCCTACAAACTCGGGCTGTTCCCGGTGCAGGGCTGGGGCCAGGGCTTGCGCGAGAACCTGCTGCGCTACGCGGCGCTGCCGATCCTGATCGGGCTGGCGGTGTCGATCGCGCCAACGTTGCGGCTTTATCGCAGCTTCGTGCTCGACGAGGTCGGCCAGGATTATGTGCGCACCGCGCGCGCCAAGGGACTTGGCGAGCGGCGCGTGATGTGGGTGCATGTGCTGCGCAACGCCGCGATTCCGATCGTCACGCATGTGATGGCCAGCCTGCCGGCGTTGCTGATCGGCGCCTTCCTGCTGGAGCGTTTCTTCGGCATTCCCGGCATCGGGCGCGAGGTGATCCTGGCGGTCGAGCGCAGCGATTTTCCGGTCATTAAAGCCATCACCGTGTACGTGGCGGTGGCGACGATGGTCTTCAATCTGTTGACGGATCTGATGTACCAGGCGCTCGATCCCCGGGTGAAGCTCGCATGACGGCCGCGATGCTGGCGGGACCGCCTGCGGGCCTGTGGACGCTGGCGTGGCGGCGGCTGCGCGCGGACCGAGTGGCGATGTTGTCGCTGGCGGTGGTGGCGGGTTTCCTGCTGATGCTGGTGTTGTCGGCCGGCGGGCTGGTGGCGGCCGACTGGGAGGACGAGGTCGGGGTCAATTACGCGCCGCCGGGGTTCGTCGGCGCCAGGGCCGGCGGAGCGCCGTCCCCGGTCCCGGCGGAGCGGGCCGCGTTGCCGGACAATCCGTTCGATCCGCTGGCCGACGACATCCGCGCGTTGAAGGCGCAACTTGCCGCGCGTGGCGTTGCCGCGCCCGAGCCTGGGCGCCGCGCGACCCTGCCTTTCGGTGGCGACAAATGGGGGCACGACATCATCAAGAAGACCATCAAGGGCGGCGAAACCTCGATCGTGGTCGGGTTGGCGGCGGCCGCGCTGGCGGTCGGCATCGGCACCCTGTTCGGTGCGCTGTCGGGTTACTGGGGCGGCGTGGTGGATGATGTCTTCAACTGGTTCTACAGCATCTTCACCGCCATTCCGTCGGTGCTGATGATACTGGCGGTGGCCGCCGTGCTGCAGCAGCGCGGCGTGGTCACCATCGTGCTGATCCTCGGGCTGACCGGCTGGACCGGTCCGTACCGGTTGATCCGCGCCGAGTACATCAAGCACAAGGGCCGCGAATACGTGCTCGCCGCCCACGCCATCGGCGCCTCGCACTGGCGCAAGATGTTTTCGCATATCTTTCCTAATGTGAGCCATGTGGCGCTGGTGCAGTTGTCGATCCTGGTGGTGGGCTTTATCAAGGCCGAGGTCATCCTCAGCTTCCTGGGCTTCGGCGTGCCGGTCGGCGTGGTGTCCTGGGGCAGCATGCTGAACGAGGCGCAGAACGAATTGATCCTCGGCCGCTGGTGGCAGTTGACGGCCGCCGCCCTCGCCATGGCGGTGCTGGTGACGGCGTTCTCGCTGCTGACCGACGCGCTGCGCGACGCCCTCGATCCCAAGGTGAAATGATGGCCGACGACATCTTGTTGGAAGTCAGCCAGTTGCGGATCGCCTTCCGGGTCGACCGCGACACGGTCGTCGAAGCGGTCAAGGGCGTGTCGTTCGCCGTGCCGCGCAACGGCACGGTGGCGCTGGTGGGCGAGTCTGGCAGCGGCAAGTCGGTCAGTTCGCTGGCCGTGATGGGGCTGCTGGCGCCGGACACAACGGTGATCGGGCCGTCGAGCAGCATCCGTTTCGACGGCCGCGAGTTGCTGTCGCTGCCGGCGGCGCAGCGGCGCGCGCTGTGCGGCAGGGAGATCGCGATGATCTTCCAGGAACCGATGTCGTCGCTCAATCCGGTGTTCACGGTGGGGGCGCAGATCGGCGAAGTGCTGCGCCTGCATCTGTGCATGGGCCGGGCGCAGGCGCGCCGCCGCACGCTCGAGTTGCTCGACGAGGTGGGCATCCCCGATCCGGCGGTGAAAATCGACGCCTATCCGAGCCAGTTGTCCGGCGGCCAGCAGCAGCGTGTGATGATCGCCATGGCGATCGCCTGCGAACCGAAGCTGCTGATCGCCGACGAACCGACTACGGCGCTCGACGTGACGATCCAGAAACAGATCATGGCGCTGATCACCAGCTTGCAGAAGCGCCGCGCGATGGCGGTGTTGCTGATCACGCACGACCTGGCGCTGGTGGCGGAGATCGCCGACCACGTGGTGGTGATGCGCCACGGCGAGGTGCGCGAGGCCGGCGCGGCGCGGCAGGTGCTGACGGAACCGGCCGACGCGTATACGAAGGCGCTGTTGCATTGCAGGCCGAGGCTGGACCAGCGGCCCTGGCGCTTGCCGGTGATCGCCGATTATATGAAGGAGGCGGATGAGCGCGGCGTGACGTTGTTGCATCCGCCGGAGCGCGAACGCGGCTACCGGCCCGACGACCAGCCGGTGCTCGTGGTCAACAACCTGAGCAAAAGCTTTTATCTGCGCGAGGGCTGGTTCAGCAAGCGCGAGTTCAAGGCGGTCGACAATGTGTCGTTCACCCTGGCGCGCGGCAGGACCCTGGGCGTGGTCGGGGAATCCGGTTCCGGCAAGACCACGGTCGGCCTGACCTTGCTGCGGCTGCACCAGGCGACCGGCGGCAGCGCCATGTTCGAGGGGCGCGACTTGCTGTCCATGACGGCGCGCGAGTTCCAGGCCTACAAGCGGCGCATCCAGATCATTTTCCAGAATCCGTACGCGTCGCTGAACCCGCGCTTCACCGTCGGCCAAATCTTGCTGGAGCCGATGCGCATCCACCGCATCGGCGCCGACGACCGCGAGCGGACCGCCGCCGCCTATGCGTTGCTGGAAAAGGTGGGGCTGCCGGCGTCCGCGTTCCAGCGCTATCCGCACGAGTTTTCCGGCGGGCAGCGGCAACGCATCGCCATCGCGCGTTGCCTGACGATGAAGCCGGAGATCCTGGTGTGCGACGAGTCGGTCTCCGCGCTGGATGTGTCGGTGCAGGCGCAAGTGCTCAACCTGTTGCAGGATCTGCAAGACGAGTTCGGGCTGTCGTACATCTTTATCTCGCATGACCTGTCGGTGGTGAAATACATCGCCGACCAGGTGATGGTGATGCGGCAGGGCGCGGTGGTGGAGATGGCCGGTTCCGACGAGCTGTATCGCGATCCCCAGCACCCTTACACGCGGACTCTGCTGGCGTCCATCGCGGGGCGCGCGCGGGACGGTTAAGCGATTTTTAAGTTAAGATATAAGAATGCCGAACTTAATCCACCTGCTGCAAGAATATGGCGTACTGATCGTGTTCGCGATCGTATTGATCGAGCAGATCGGCATGCCGATTCCTGCCTATCCCATCCTGATCGTCGCCGGCGCCTTGTCCGTCGATGGCGACTTCAGCTGGCCCGCCGTGCTGGCGGCGGCCATCTGCGCCTGTTTGATCAGCGACGGTTTCTGGTTCCGCATGGGGCGCTATTATGGCAAGCGCATCCTCAAGCTGTTGTGCAGGATTTCGCTCTCCCCCGATTATTGCGTCAGTCAGACCGAGGACAGCTTTACCAAGTGGGGGCCGAAGATGCTGATCGTGGCCAAGTTCATTCCCGGATTTAACACCATCGCCTCGCCGCTGGCGGGGGCCATGGGCACGCGGTATCAGGTGTTTCTCGGCTACAGCGTGCTCGGCGGGGCATTGTGGAGCGGCACCGGCATCGCCATCGGCGCCTTCTTCCACTCGAGTATCGATTCCGTGCTGACCACCTTGAGCGACCTGGGTTCGACGGCGCTGATGGTGCTGGTGGCGCTGCTGGCGCTGTTTGTCGCGTATAAGTATGTGGAGCGCAAGCGTTTCCGCCAGTCGGTGCAGATCGACCGGGTGACGGTGGACGACTTCAAGCAGTTGATGGAAGAGGGGCACGAGCCGGTGCTGGTCGATGCGCGCAGCGTGACGGCGCAGATGCTGGAGCCGGCGATTCCGGGCGCGTTGCTGTTCAAGGGCGGCGAACCGAGCACGGAAATCATCGCGCTGGATAAGCGGCGGCATATTGTTGTGTATTGCAGCTGCCCCAACGACGTGACGGCGGCGCAGGTGGCCAAGGAGTTGAAGGCGCACGGGTTCACGATGGCGCGGCCGTTGCATGGCGGCCTGGATGCGTGGAATGCGCGATTCGGGACGCGCGAGCCGGCGGCCAACGAGGTGATCGATACCGCGCCGGCGGCGTGAGCGGCTGGCGAACCTTCCTGGCGGCGCAAAGCGCCGGGTAGTCATACTACTCAAAATAAATTCTCAAAAGTAATTTGCTGTGGCAAACGGTACTTAACTGTACTAAAACTACAAACTCCGCTTGCCTGAAATAGTGAAAATACCTTAAGCTTAGGCCTCAACTATTTTCCGCCGACCATGACAGCCCAGTCCCTTCAATCGCCATCCTCCCCGACCACCGACTACATCGGCGGCCCGCGTCTGCTAGCGGATATCGGCGGCACCAATGCGCGCTTCGCGCTGGAGACCGCCCCGGGCAAGATTGAGGCGATCGAAGTGCTGCCTTGCGCGGCCTACCCGACCATCGCCGACGCGCTGGTGGCCTACCTCGGCTCGCCGGCCGTGGCCGGCAAGGGCGTTACCGGTATCCGCAATGGCGCCATCGCCATCGCCAACCCGGTGACCAGCGACATGGTGCGCATGACCAACCACCACTGGCAGTTCTCGATCGAGGCGCTGCGCCGCGAAGTGAACTTCGACATCCTGGTGGTCGTCAACGATTTCACCGCGCTGGCCAGCTCGCTGCCGCAACTGTCGGCGACGCAGAAGCACCAGGTCGGCGGCGGCGTGGCCGTTCCCGGCACGCCGCTGGGCCTGATCGGCGCCGGCACCGGGCTTGGCGTCTCGGGCCTGATCCCGGGCAAGGATGGCTGGACCGCGCTGCTGAGCGAGGGCGGCCACGTCAGCTTCTCGCCGGTCAATGCCAAGGAAGTGGCGATCCTGCAATTCGCCTGGAAAGAATTCGAACACGTGTCCGCAGAGCGCCTGATGTCCGGCGCGGGCATCGAACTGATCTACCGCGCGCTGGCCGACCAGCAAGGCGTCACCGCCGAGCCGCTGAGCGCAGCCGACATCTCCACCCGCGCGCTGGCCGGCGCATGCCCGCTGTGCGACGACGTCATCGAGACCTTCTGCCGCATGCTTGGCACCATCGCCAGTAATATCGCCATCACCCTGGGCGCGCAGGGCGGTATTTATATAGGCGGCGGGATCGTGCCGCGCCTGGGCGAGCGTTTCGATAAATCCGGCTTCCGCGCCCGCTTCGAGCAGAAGGGCCGCTTCAACAAATACCTGTGCCAGGTGCCGACCTGGGTCATCACCGCCGAGTACCCGGCCTTTGTTGGCGTATCCGCAATCTTGTCGGAACGCCTTGCTGCTGCATAAGGCAAGTTACACTTCGATGTGGCCGAAATGCGCGTTTTGCGCTTTTATCGGGTACAATTCGGCTTGTAGGATGAAACGTCATTGATTGGTCTCGCATGTTTTCGCCCGAAAATCGCGTTTCGCAGTCGCGTTTCACGTAGAAAAGCGGCGGCCTCGGTCGTCGTCGGCATGCCTCTCTCTCCCGCCCGGCGCGTATCGCCCGGGCTCGGAAAACAGCTTCAGCGAGTACTCCGGCAGGCGGCATTTTGAATGCGGCCACTGCCTCACTGAATGTGATTGATTTCTTTCTTTGCATGACAATGCAACCACAAGATTGCTATGGATACAGCTGAGGCTAAAAGAGTCCTCGAAACCGCCTTGCTATGCGCCCATGAGCCGTTGTCGATCCACAGTCTGAAGAAGCTGTATGTCGATGTCGATGACCAGGGCAGGCCGCGCGGTCCCGGAGTAGGTTCCGATACGATCAAGGAATTGCTGGAAGAACTACGGCTCGATTGGGCCGGCAAGGGTATCGAAGTGGTCAGCCTGTCGACCGGCTGGCGCTTCCAGAGCCGCCCCGAGATGAAGCTGTACCTGGACCGGATGAATCCGGAAAAACCGCCCAAGTATTCGCGGGCGACGCTGGAAACCCTGGCGATCATCGCGTACCGGCAGCCGGTCACGCGGGGCGATATCGAAGAAATACGCGGCGTCGCCGTCAATTCACAGACGATCAAAATGCTGGAAGACCGTGGCTGGGTAGACGCCATCGGTTACCGCGACGTCGTGGGCCGCCCGGCGTTGCTGGGCACGACCAAGCAGTTTTTGGATGATTTGGGATTGAATTCGCTGTCCCAGCTGCCGCCGTTGCAGCAATTGAGCGATGTGCAGGGCGGCGGTCCGGATATGGAAGCGCTGGAGGCGGCCCTGCAAGAGAACTTTGATAAAGCCGCGCACAGCGAAAGCGTCGCGCAACAACGAGATGGTACGGATAGCGAGTTGCAAGTGGCCGACGAAGCAGTAGACGCCGCGACTAGCCCGGAAGCCGGCCAGCAAGCAATCAATCACGACCATGCGCCAGATTTAACGGTTGACGCTGAGCACAACCAAGAAACGAATAATGAACAAATCTAATACCCCCGAGACAGTCAACGACGCCACCGCAGAAGTGGTCGCCAAGCCAAAACGCCGCACCAAAGCACAGATCGAAGCCGATGCGGCTGCCTCCGGTGCCGCCGAAGCGGCGCCTGCCGTCAAGGCCAAGCGCAAGCCGAAGGCTGACGCCGCCGTTGAAGGCGCCGCGCCTGCCGCTGACGCTCCAGTTGCCCCAGCTCCAATTGCCGCCGCCGACGCACCCGCGCCGGTGAAGAAGCCGCGCGCCAAACCGGTCGCCAAGGCTGCCGTCGAGGCTGTCCAGGCTGTTGAATCGGCGCCGCAAGCCGCGCCGGTTGTCGAAGCGGCCAAAGCGCCGGCCAAGGCGCCGCGCGCCAAGAAGCCAGCCGCCGCCGTGACGGCGTCGGCCGAATCGTCCGCGCCAGCCGTGGCAGTGGAAGCGCCAGCCGCTCCTGCCGCAGCCGCTTCGGGTGCTGAAGGCCAGGACGGCCAGCCAGCCGCCCAGCGCGAGCGCAGCGACCGTGGTCCACGCGGCCCACGCGGTCCGCGCCAGATGCGCGAGCAACGCGCGCTGCGCGAAGCGACGATGCCACGTCCGGAGCCGGTGGTCGCGGCCGAAGGCGAAGCGGCGCCAACTGAAGAGGGCGCCGAGCCGAACGGCAAGCCGCGCAATGAGCGTGGTCCGCGTCCCGACGGTCAGCAGCGCAATGGCAAGGGCGGTCGCGGCAAGGGTCCGAAGCCGCAGCGCGTGCATGGCGCCTTCGGTAATGTCGGCAAGGGCAACGATGCCGACGCCGCGTTCTCGTACGTCACCTCCGACGCCTTCGACAGCGAAGAAACCGGCAAGGGCCGCAACGCGCCGAAAGCCGTGCGCCGCGACCTGACGTCGGAAGACGACGCGCCGAAGCTGCACAAGGTGCTGGCCGAAGCCGGTCTCGGCTCGCGCCGCGACATGGAAGAGCTGATTGTTGCCGGCCGCGTGTCGGTCAACGGCGAGCCGGCCCACATCGGCCAGCGCATCCTGCCGGCCGACGCCGTGCGCATCAACGGCAAACTGTTGCAGCGCCGCGTCAGCAAGAAGCCGCCGCGCGTGCTGGTGTACCACAAGCCGGCCGGCGAGATCGTCAGCCATGACGACCCGGACGGCCGTCCGTCGGTGTTCGACCGCCTGCCGACGATGAAGGCAGGCAAATGGCTGGCCATCGGCCGCCTCGACTTCAACACCGAAGGCTTGCTGCTGTTCACGACTTCCGGTGACCTGGCGAACCGCCTGATGCACCCGCGCTACAGCATCGACCGCGAATACGCGGTGCGTACGCTGGGCGTGCTGGAAGAGGGCATGCGCCAGAAACTGCTGGCCGGCGTCGAGCTGGAAGACGGCCTGGCGCAGTTCTCCAAGATCGCCGACGGCGGCGGCGAGGGCATCAACAAGTGGTACCGCGTGATCATCGGCGAAGGCCGCAACCGCGAAGTGCGCCGCATGTTCGAGGCGATCGGCCTGACCGTGTCGCGCCTGATCCGTACCCGCTACGGCGCGATGACCCTGCCAAGCAGCTTGAAGCGTGGTCGTTGGGAAGAGATGGAAGAAAACACCGTGCGCGACCTGCTGGCCGCGTACGGCGTCGACAAAAAAGGTAGCGATACGCCGGCGGCTGCCGCGCCGCGCGGCAAAGGCCCGCAGCAAGCCAAGCCGACCGCACAGAATAAAGGTCCGGAAAAGCGTCCGCAACGCGGCCGCGCCGATTTCGACGACCGCGACGATGACGACGACGAGGATGATGGCGACGAGCCAAACTTCAACCGCGCCGATGTCAGCAACGACAACGCGATGCCTTTCGCCAAGCAGCAACGCGGTCCGCGTTTCGGTAACCAGGGTCGTCCGGGCAATGGCGCCGGTGGCGCTGGCGGTCCAAACGGTGGCGGCAACGGCCGTGGCGCGCAGGGCTCGGGTCGTCCGGGTGGCAATGGCCAAGGCGGCCAAGGTGGCGGCCAGGGCCGTCCAGGCGGCGCCCAGGGTTCGGGCCGTCCGGGTGGTCGTCCGCAAGGTATCGGCGGTTACGCCGGTGGCCGTCCGCTGGGCGAAGGTCCGGCACGCAGCGCCGGTGGTGGCCAGGGCCGTCCGCAGGGTCAGGGCCGTCCGCAAGGCCAGGGTGGTCAAGGCGGCCAGGGCGGCGGTATGGGCGGTGGCCAGTCGGCCAAAGGTCCAAGCCGTGGTCCGCGCCAGCCCGATCCGCTGCAGACGACTTTTGGCTTCGGCAACGCCGGCGCGCCGCGTCGCAACCAGCCGCCACGCGGCGGTGCGATCGATCACGGCATGCCACGTCGCCGCAAGGGTTAATCGTCAGCAATACCCCGCAAGGCGATGACGCTGCGGGGTCGGACCCCTTGGGGTCCGACCCCTCTTACGTTGGGGGTTTAAGCGCTTGTTTTCTGGTCCATCGACCTTATTTGTGTTATGCGCTGATTGCAGCGAAGACCAGATAAGGTTATAATAACCAGCCTAGTAAAAGTTCTTCGCGGGTAGCTCCCACAGGAATCCTTTCATCTGGCTAGGTATTACAAGAAGATGGGCAGATGCCCATTTTTTTTTTGTTAAAGCGTTTTGTACGGCCTGTTTTTGAATAATTGCAAACAGGCCTTGATTTGGAGAATTTCTTGCAGCTGCCGGAACTAATTGAAAAGACCGTCATGGGTCTGGGCTACGAGCTGGTTGATGTCGAACGGGCCGAGCGCGGAGTCTTGCGCGTGTTTATCGATTTCAGCGCAGCCGACGCGGAAGAAAAAGGCCCGATCACCGTGGAAGATTGCGCCACGGTCAGCCACCAGCTGTCGCACGTGCTGACAGTCGAGAACGTCAACTACGAACGCCTCGAAATTTCGTCGCCGGGTCTGGATCGTCCGGTGCGCAAGCTGGAAGACTTCGTGCGTTTTGCCGGTTACGAGGTAATCGTCAAACTGCGCACCGCAATGCCGGGTACGAACAACCGGAAATCGTTCCAGGGCGTTCTGCAAGAACCCCAGGGCGATAATTTGTCGTTGGAATTTGATAGCAATGATGGTCCGGCGCTGTTGGAGTTTACGCTCGCCGACGTGGATAAGGCACGCTTGGTGCCGCAGGTGGATTTTAAGGGACGCAAAGCATGAGTCGCGAAGTTTTGTTATTGGTAGACGCGCTGGCGCGTGAGAAAAACGTCGATAAAGATGTCGTTTTCGGCGCGCTGGAATTCGCGTTGGCGCAAGCCACGAAGAAACGCTATGAAGGTGAAGTCGATATCCGCGTTTCGATCGACCGCGAGTCGGGTGAGTTCGAATCCTTCCGCCGCTGGCACGTCGTCCCCGATGAAGCGGGCCTGCAACTGCCGGACCAGGAAATCCTGCACTTCGAAGCCAAGGAACAAATCCCTGATATCGAAGTGGACGACCACATCGAAGAACCGATCGAGTCCGTCGAATTCGGCCGCCGCTTCGCGCAAGACACCAAACAGGTGGTCCTGCAGCGTGTGCGCGACGCCGAGCGCGAACAGATCCTGGTCGACTTCCTCGAGCGCGGCGACTCGCTCGTGACCGGCACCATCAAGCGCATGGAACGCGGCGACGCGATCGTCGAGTCGGGCAAGATCGAAGCCCGCCTGCCGCGCGACCAGATGATTCCGAAGGAAAACCTGCGTATCGGCGACCGCGTCCGCGCCTTCATCCTGCGTATCGACCGCAATATGCGCGGCCCGCAAGTGATCCTGTCGCGCACCGCGCCGGACTTCATCATGAAGCTGTTCGAGCTGGAAGTGCCGGAAATCGAACAAGGCATGCTGGAAATTAAATCGGCCGCCCGCGATGCAGGTGTCCGCGCCAAGATCGCCGTCTACACGGCCGACAAGCGCATCGACCCGATCGGTACTTGCGTCGGTATGCGCGGTTCGCGCGTGCAGGCCGTCACCGGCGAGCTCGGTGGCGAACGCGTCGACATCGTGTTGTGGTCGGAAGATCCGGCCCAGTTCGTCATCGGCGCATTGGCCCCGGCCAACGTGTCGTCGATCATGGTCGATGAAGAGAAGCACGCGATGGACGTCGTTGTCGACGAAGAAAACCTGGCGATCGCGATCGGCCGTTCCGGCCAGAACGTGCGCCTCGCTTCCGACCTGACCGGCTGGAAGATCAACATCATGACGGCCGAGGAATCGGCCGACAAGGCAGCCCAGGAAACCGCGGCGGTGCGCGCACTGTTCATGGAAAAACTGGACGTCGATCAGGAAGTCGCCGACATCCTGGTGGAAGAGGGCTTTGCCAGCCTGGAAGAAATCGCTTACGTGCCGATCTCCGAAATGCTGGAAATCGAATCGTTTGACGAAGATACCGTCAACGAACTGCGCACCCGCGCCCGTGACGCCCTGGTCACCGAAGCGATCGCTTCGGAAGAAGGCCTGGAAGGCATGGACGAGGCGCTGGTCGGTCTGGAAGGCATGGACCGCATCACCGCCGGCAAGCTGGGCCTGGCTGGTATCAAGACTGTCGATGCATTTGCTGCACTGGCCTACGACGAATTTGGCGCCATTCTGGCCCTGTCCGCCGACCGTGCACGCGCACTGATTACAAGTGAATTTGAAGATGTGACCGACGATGAGATGAAGTTGGTTGACTCGAAGTACGACGATCGTGCCAAAGGCCTCCAGGCCAAGGCATGGAGTCTTGCCGAATCTGCAAAGGCATAATTTGAGTATCTTTATCATCTCCGCGACACATAGAAAAGAGGACTGAATGGCGAGTAACAACGTAGCCCAATTTGCCACCGAACTGAAGATGCCTGCAGATTTGCTGCTGACGCAGCTGCGTTCTGCCGGCGTCGAAAAAAGTTCGACGTCAGATCCATTGTCGAAAGATGATAAGGATAAGCTGCTTGATCACTTGCGTCGTACCCACGGCGCATCGGCTGATACCGAAAAGAAGAAGATCACGCTGACGCGCAAAGAAACCACTGAAATCAAGCAGGCCGACGCCAATGGCAAGGCCCGCACGATTCAGGTCGCTGTGAAGAAGGTACGCACCTTCGTCCAGCGCGACGAGCCGGTCGCCGCTCCCGCCCCCGCCCCTGTGGCGCCGGTGGTGGATGCTGCCGAGGTGGCCCGTCGTGAAGAAGACGCCCGTAAGCAGGCCGAACTGATCGCGCGCCAGGAAGCCGAGCTGCGCGAGAAGCAAGACCGCCTCGCCAAGCTGGACGCCGAGAAGGAAGCCCAGGCGAAAGCCACGGCCGCCGCCGAAGCCGAAGCGAAGAAGGAAGCCGACGCCGAAGCGAAGAAAGCCGCCGCCAAGGCAGCGGCCGCCGCGACCAACGCCGGCGCCGCCGCACCAGCGCCGGCAGTCGATGCAGCCGCCGAAGAGAAGAAAAAAGCCGCAGCGGAAGAGGCCAAGAAGAAGGCCGCCGCCGCCGCCAAGGAAGCTGCTGAAAAAGCCGAAGCCACCGACCGCGCCCGCAAGGCCGTGGCGGATGAGGTCGCCCAGATCAAGGCCATGATGAACGCGCCACGCCGCGCCATCAAAGCCCCTGAGCCGGCACCGGTTCCCGTCAAGGCCAAGGTTGCCGAAGGCACCCTGCACAAGCCTGCGACTGGCGCCGTCGCCAAGCCTGGCGACAAGCCGGGCGACAAGAAGCCGGTCACCGCCGACAAGAAGTCGATCAAATCGGCCAATGTCTCGTCGACCTGGTCGGACGACGCCAAGAAACGTGGCGCGCCGGGCAACACCGCCAACAAGGGCCGTGGCAACACCGGCACCGGCGGCCGTGACGGCTGGCGTAGTGGTGGCAAGAGTGGCGGCCGTCGTGGCTCGCACTCGGACGACCGCGAAACCAACTTCCAGGCCCCGACCGAGGCGGTCATCAAGGACGTGTACGTCCCTGAAACCATCACCGTGGCCGAACTGGCGCACAAGATGTCCGTCAAGGCATCCGAGGTCATCAAGCAGCTGATGAAGCTGGGCCAGATGTGCACCATCAACCAGGTGCTGGATCAGGAAACCGCGATGATTCTGGTCGAGGAGATGGGCCACAAAGCCTTCGCCGCCGAGCAGGACGATCCGGAAGCGCTGCTGGCGGACCAGGGTGAGCACGCTCACTTCGAGTCCGTCTCGCGCGCACCGGTGGTGACCGTCATGGGTCACGTCGACCACGGTAAAACCTCGCTGCTGGATTACATCCGCCGCGCCAAAGTGGCGTCGGGCGAAGCCGGCGGCATTACCCAGCACATCGGTGCATACCACGTGGACACCCCGCGCGGCATGATCACCTTCCTGGATACCCCGGGTCACGAAGCCTTTACGGCAATGCGTGCCCGTGGCGCGAAAGCGACCGACATCGTGATTCTGGTGGTGGCGGCGGACGACGGCGTGATGCCGCAAACGAAGGAAGCGATCGCCCACGCGAAAGCGGCCGGCGTGCCTCTGGTGGTGGCGATCAACAAGATCGACAAACCGGGCGGCAACGTCGACCGTGTGACGCAGGAACTGGTCGCCGAACAAGTTGTGCCGGAAGAATACGGTGGCGAATCGCCATTCGTGCCGGTCTCGGCAAAAACCGGCGCCGGTATCGACGCCCTGCTGGAACAGGTTCTGTTACAGGCCGAGGTGCTGGAACTGAAAGCCCCGGTCGACGCGCCAGCGCGCGGCCTGGTGGTCGAAGGCCGTCTGGACAAGGGCAAGGGCCCGGTCGCGACGATCCTGGTGCAGTCCGGTACCCTGAAGCGCGGCGACGTGATTCTGGCGGGCTCCTCGTATGGCCGCGTTCGCGCGATGCTGGACGAGAACGGCAAGCCGATCAACGAAGCAGGTCCATCGATCCCGGTCGAAATCCAGGGTCTGACGGAAGTGCCGCAAGCCGGTGAAGAAGTCATGGTCATGGCTGACGAGCGTAAAGCCCGTGAGATCGGTCTGTTCCGTCAAGGTAAGTTCCGCGACGTGAAACTGGCCAAGCAGCAAGCCGCGAAGCTGGAAAACATGTTCGACCAGATGGCCGAAGGCGAAGTCAAAAACCTGCCGATGATCATCAAGACCGACGTGCAGGGTTCGCAGGAAGCACTGGTCAGCTCGTTGCAGAAGTTGTCGACCTCGGAAGTGCGCGTACAAGTGGTGCACGCCGCGGTCGGTGGCATCACGGAGTCGGACGTCAACCTGGCGGTGGCCTCGAAAGCGGTCATCATCGGCTTCAACGCCCGTGCCGATGCACAGGCGCGCAAGCTGGCCGAGTCGAACGGCGTGGACATTCGCTACTACAACATCATTTACGATGCGATCGACGAGATCAAAGCGGCGTTGTCGGGCATGCTGGCGCCAGAGAAGCGCGAAACCGTTATCGGCCAGGTCGAGATTCGCCAGGTCATCCTGG
Source organism: Oxalobacteraceae bacterium OTU3CINTB1 (assembly GCA_024123955.1). Classification (NCBI taxonomy): domain Bacteria; kingdom Pseudomonadati; phylum Pseudomonadota; class Betaproteobacteria; order Burkholderiales; family Oxalobacteraceae; species Oxalobacteraceae bacterium OTU3CINTB1. The sequence goes on along the minus strand of CP099652.1, from coordinate 5,804,499 downwards.
TCTCGAAAGTCGGCGCGGTTGCCGGTTGCCTGGTCACCGATGGCGTGGTCAAGCGCGCTTCCTCGGTCCGCCTGCTGCGCAACAACATCGTGGTGTGGACCGGCGAGATCGACTCGCTCAAACGCTTCAAGGACGACGCCAAAGAAGTGCGCGCCGGTCTGGAGTGCGGCCTGTCGCTGAAGAACTACAACGACATCCAGGTTGGCGACACCCTGGAAGTGTTCGAAGTTCAGGAAATCGCCCGTACGCTGTAATCGTTACGGACAGTAGTAATAGACAGTAGTACTAGGTAAAGTGGACGGAAGCAACAGCTCCCGTCCACTTGCCGTTTATGGAAAGCAGTACCGAATCATGGCAAAACACAGTAAAACCATCCCGCAGCGCGGTCAGCGCGTCGCGGACCAGATCCAGCGCGATCTGTCCGAAATCATCGCCTACGAGTTGAAAGACCCACGGGTCGGCATGATCACCATCACCGAAGTGCAGGTCACGCCGGACTATGCGCACGCGAAGATCTTCTTCACGATGCTCAAGGACAGCCCGGAGCAGGTCAAGCAGACCGTCGAAGGCCTGTCGGCCGCCGCCGGCTACATGCGCGGCCAACTGGGCAAGCGTCTGCACATCCATACGCTGCCGGCGTTGCACTTCGTGCACGACACGTCGACCTCGCGCGGCATGGAATTGTCGCTGCTGATCGACCAGGCCAACGCCACGCGTTCGCTGGACGACGACCAGGCCAATCCGGCCGACGAGAAAAAAGACGGCGCCGAATAAGCCTTTTCGGCCCCATCCATGAAGCAAAATCATCCTAAAAAAGTCCGCGACCTGGTCGACGGCGTGCTGCTGCTCGACAAGCCGGTTGGCTTCTCGAGCAACGATGCACTGATCAAAGCCAAGCGCGTGCTCAACGCCAAGAAGGCCGGCCACACCGGCACGCTGGACCCGTTCGCCACCGGCCTGTTGCCGCTGTGTTTTGGCGAAGCGACCAAGTTCTCGCAAGACTTGCTGGAAGCGGACAAGACCTACGACACCACGGTGCACCTAGGCCAGACCACCGACACCGGCGACACCGAAGGCGAAGTGATCGACACGCGCGACGTCAACGTCACGTTGGAGCAGATCCACGCGGTGCTGGAAAAATTCCGCGGCCCGATCGCGCAAGTGCCGCCGATGTATTCGGCGTTGAAGCGCGACGGCAAGCCGCTGTACGAATACGCGCGCGCCGGCATCACCTTGGAGCGCGAGGCGCGCAATGTCATCATCCACAAGCTGGAGCTGGTGTCGTATGAAGCGCCGCTGCTGAAGTTGACGGTCACGTGCAGCAAGGGCACGTATATCCGCGTGCTGGGCCAGGACATCGGCGAAGCGCTCGGCTGCGGCGCGCATCTGAACGCGCTGCGCCGCACGCAGGTGGGCCCGTTGACGATGGAGAAAATGATCACGCTGGAAGCGCTGACCGCGCACGGCGAGCCTTTGAGCCTGCTGGCCCCGGTCGACGCCTTGCTGGCCAGTTTCCCGGCCGTGCAACTGAACGCCGAGCTGGCCAAGCGCTTCCTCAATGGCCAGCGCCTGGCGTTGGGCAAGGAGCCGATAAGTGTGCCAGCGGAGCAGGGCAGGGTGCGCGTCTACCTCGACGACAAGCTGCTCGGCACGGCAATGCTAGGCGAATACAGCATCCTCGCCCCCGAGCGCCTGATCGCTTTCACCGCGCCATAGGCAACCCTGTAGCAACTCTTAAACCCTCGGGGTCAAGTCTGTCATTCGGACACGGGCTTGACCGTAGAGGGGCTTTACTGCCGGGCTTGTGTCCGAATGACAGACTTGACCCCGGCGGGTTTGGAAAGCAACTCTTTGAAAATACTCGATTTTTTTAAGGAGTTGCAACGCACCATGCTATACTACGCGGTTCCAGAAATTGGCTAAGCAGTTGTAGCCCACGAACATCCCGGAATACCCCCCGTACAGTTTGTACGCACCCGCAGTTTTTCAGCAAATATAACGACCATGTCTACTACAAAACGCGCAATTCGCAACATCGCCATTATCGCCCACGTTGACCACGGCAAAACCACCCTCGTGGATCAGCTGCTGCGCCAGTCCGGCACCTTCCGTGAAAACCAAGCGGTCGATACTCGCATCATGGACTCGAACGACCTCGAAAAGGAACGCGGCATTACGATTCTGTCGAAGAACTGCGCGGTTGAGTACGAAGGCACCCACATCAACATCGTCGACACCCCAGGCCACGCCGACTTCGGCGGCGAAGTGGAACGTGTTCTGTCGATGGTCGACTCCGTTCTGCTGCTGATCGATGCGCAGGAAGGCCCGATGCCACAGACCCGCTTCGTGACCCGCAAGGCACTGGCGCTGGGCCTGAAGCCTATCGTCGTCGTCAACAAGGTCGACCGTCCGGGCGCACGTCCTGAGTGGGCGATCAACCAGACCTTCGAACTGTTCGACAAACTGGGCGCGAACGATGAGCAGCTGGACTTCCCTATCGTCTACGCGTCGGGCCTGAACGGCTACGCCGGCCTGACCGAAGATGTCCGCTCGGGCGACATGAAGCCGCTGTTCGACGCCATCCTGGAACACGTTCCAGTGCGCGACGACAATCCGGAAGGCCCGCTGCAGATGCAAATCACGTCGCTGGACTACTCGTCCTACGTCGGCAAGATCGGCATTGGCCGCGTCAACCGCGGTACCGTCAAGGTCGGCCAGGACGTCCTGGTCATCAACGGCCCAGGCGCCACCCCGATCAAGGGCCGCATCAACCAGGTGCTGAACTTCAAGGGCCTGGAGCGCGTGCTGGTCGACGAAGCCGTCGCCGGCGACATCTGCCTGATCAACGGTATCGATGAAATCGGTATCGGTTCGACGCTGTGCGCGCTGGACACCCCGGAACCGCTGCCGATGCTGACCGTCGACGAGCCGACGCTGACCATGAACTTCATGGTCAACAACTCGCCACTGGCCGGCCGCGAAGGCAAGTTCGTGACCTCGCGCCAGCTGCGCGACCGTCTGGACAAGGAACTGAAAGCCAACGTCGCGCTGCGCGTTGCACCAACCGACGACGACACGATCTTCGAAGTATCGGGTCGCGGCGAGCTGCACCTGACCATCCTGATCGAAAACATGCGTCGCGAAGGTTTCGAGATGGCCGTGTCGCGTCCACGCGTAGTGTTCAAAATGGTCGATGGCGTGCGCCATGAGCCGTTCGAGCAACTGTCGGTCGACGTTGAAGAAGCCAACCAGGGCGGCGTCATGGAAGAACTGGGCCGTCGTCGTGGCGACCTGCAAAACATGGAATCGGACGGCAAAGGCCGTGTGCGTCTGGAATACCGTATTCCTGCGCGCGGCCTGATCGGCTTCCAGGGCGAGTTCATGACCCTGACCCGTGGTACCGGCTTGATGAGCCACGTGTTCGACGCGTACGCTCCGGTCGACAACACCAAGGGCGAACTGGGCGGCCGTCGCAACGGCGTGCTGATCTCGCAGGACGACGGCGCCGCCGTGGCCTACGCGATCTGGAAACTGCAGGATCGCGGCCGTATGTTCGTGGTCCACAACGACCCGGTGTACGAAGGCATGATCATCGGTATCCACTCGCGCGACAACGATCTGGTCGTCAACCCGATCAAGGGCAAGCAGCTGACCAACGTGCGTTCGTCGGGTACCGACGAAGCGGTGCGCCTGGTGCCGCCGGTTCAAATGTCGCTGGAATACGCGGTTGAATTCATCGACGATGACGAACTGGTGGAAATCACCCCGAAATCGATCCGTCTGCGCAAGCGCTTCCTGAAAGAGCACGAGCGTAAAAAAGCATCGCGCGAATCCTGATCGGTTTCGCCGCACGATAAAAAACCCCGACCTCCACGGAGCGCCGGGGTTTTTTTTTGCGGCAACGGATTCAATTGCCTTTTTACCAGTGCTGGAGTAATTTGACGCATGGCAGCATAAATCAGTATTGAGGAGCATCAAGGTGAGTGACGAAAAGTTGAATCCGTGGTCCGGTTGGCCGACCAATCCTTTCTCCCTCGCGCAGCAGGCGACCGACTATTGGGTCGATGCCTGCCAGCGCAGCGTGTTGTTCATGGATGTGCTGCGCCAGCGCGGCGACGAGCGCAACCTGCGTACCGAAGAGACCGCGCCGCACGTGCTCAGTTTTGCCTTCAAAGTCATCATGGACGGCCGCGACCTCGCGCGCCCGGTCAACTACGGCCTGTGCTACATCGCTCCGCCGGACGGCGTGACCCCCGACCCCACCAAGCGTCCATTCATCGTGTTCGATCCGCGCGCCGGCCACGGGCCAGGCATCGCCGGCATGAAACAGGATAGCGAGATCGGCGTCGTGCTCAAGGCCGGCCATCCGTGCTACTTCGTCGGCTTCCTGCCCAAGCCGGTGCCGGGCCAGACCATCGAAGACGTCTGCCGGGCCGAGGCGAAATTCATCGCCCATGTGGCCGAACTGCATCCGCAGGCCGACGGCAAGCCTGCGCTGATCGGCAATTGCCAGGCCGGTTGGCAAATCATGATGACGGCCGCGCTGCAGCCGGACCTGGTCGGTCCGCTGGTGCTGGCCGGGGCGCCGCTGTCGTATTGGGCCGGCGTGCGCGGAAAGAACCCGATGCGCTACCTGGGCGGCGCGCTCGGCGGGACGTGGACGACGTCGCTGGCGGGCGACCTGGGCAACGGCATTTTCGACGGCGCGCAGCTGGTCGAGAATTTCGAGAAAATGAACCCGGCGAACACGATGTGGGGCAAGAACTACAACGTGTATTCGAAGATCGACACCGAGGCGGCGCGCTTCCTGGAATTCGAACGCTGGTGGGGCAACCCGGTGCTGCTCAACGCCGGCGAAATGCAATACATCGCCGACTCGCTATTCGTCGGCAACAAGCTGAGCGCGGCCGAGCTGCTCGACAGCGAAGGCCACCGCATCGACCTGCGCAACATCAAGTCGCCGATCGTGGTGTTCTGCTCGTGGGGCGACGACATCACGCCGCCGCAGCAAGCGCTCGGCTGGGTGCTGGATTTGTACGAGGACGACGATGCGCTGGTCGCCGGCGGACAGACCATCATCTACACGATGCACCAGAGCATAGGTCACCTGGGCATCTTCGTTTCGGCCTCCGTGGCCAACAAGGAGCACGAGGAATTCACGGCCGCGATGGATATGATCGACATCATGCCGCCCGGCTTGTACGAGGCGGTGTTCCTCGACAAGGACGAGGAAATGCTGCAGGCCGAGATCGCCGCAGGCGACATGATGGGCGGCGACTTCGTCATGCGTTTCGAGCGGCGCGGCCTGGATACGCTGCGCGCGCTCGGCGGCAACGACGCCGAGGACGAGCGCCGTTTCGCGACCGTGGCGCGGGTGTCGGAAATCAACCAGGGCCTGTACCGCCAGTTCGTCAGCCCGATCGTTAAAAGCATGGTGACGGAAGAGAGCGCCGAACGGCTGCGCGAATCGCACCCGCTGCGCTTGCGCTATACCGCGTTCTCCAGCAAAAACAAGCTGCTCGACGGCATCCCGGCGCTGGCCGAGAAGGTACGCGCGCAGCGCCGTCCGGTCGATAAGAGCAACGTCTTCCTGCAGATGCAGGAGCACATGTCGAAGCAGATTGTCGCCACGCTGGATGCCTATCGCGATGCCCGCGACGAGGCGACGGAGAAGTTCTTCCTCAGCGTGTACGGCTCGCCGGTGTTGCAGGCGCTGGTGGGCTTGCGATCCGACGCCGGCGCGCCGCGTCGCATCGGCCGCGATTTGGCGCACGAGGCGGCGTTGAACGCGTTCCGCGCGGCGGCCGCTACCAAGACCGCCGAGGGCGGGGTGACGGAGGCGATTATCCGCGGCTTGCTCTACATCTATCGCAGTCCGGAGATGAGCGCCGCCGACGAGCGCGCGTTTGCGACGATACGCCAGCTGCGCTTGCGCACCTCGGACGACGAGGAGTTGAGCGTGACGCAGTTCAAGACCATCGTGCGCGACCAGTATCTGATGTTGCAGGTCGATGAAGAGGCGGCGATGCGCGACCTGCCGCTGCTGTTGCCGGAGGAGCCGGAAGCACGCGCGGCGGCTCTGGGCATCGTGCGGCAGGTGGCGGGCGCGACCGGTACCCTGGTCGGCGACGGCGCGGTGCGGCTCGAGCGCGTGGCCGAGATGTTCGGTCCGCATGCGCCGAAGCTGGCGGTGGTGCGCAAGAAGAAAAAGGAAGCGTGAGGGGAGGGCGGCGCCGATGAACGCAGCCCGATGAGACACGAAGAGACACGTAGGGCGGATTAGGCGGAACGCCGTAATCCGCCAATGCATGCGCCCCCGCGACGCACACATTGGCGGATTACGCTACGCTAATCCGCCCTACGTATTTGCGAGGTCCTTCCGCATGAACACACTCATTGGGTCCTCCGGATAATCGCCGAACGCACCGCAGCGCTGGAACCCATGCCGCTCATACAGCCCCATCGCCTCCGGCTGCGACGGCCCGGTCTCCAGCACCATCTGCGCGCAACCGGCTTCCACCGCCGCCGCTTCCAGCAAGCTCAGCAAGCCCCGCCCAGTGCCTTTGCCGCGCCCGGCGGGGTCCACATACAACCGCTTGATCTCGCCAAACTCCGGCGACAGTACGATCGCGCAGCAACCGACGATCTTGCCGGCGGCATCGCCTTCGCGCGCCACGGCAAATTTCACATGCGGCGCCATCAACGACGGCAAATCCAGCGCATAGACGAGCTCCGGCGGATAAAGCGACAGCTGATACGCATCGAGATCGGCGATCAGGGAAATGACTTCAGGCTGGTTCGGGGTTTCAAAGGCAATATGCATCATGGATGATCGGTCATTTTGTTGGACGGTAAATCCAGTATAATGGATGGCATGGATATAAACAAATTAATTGCAGGCCGCGTGCTGGCCTTGCGCGAAGCGCGCCAATTGTCGTTGACGGCTTTGGCGGAACTGAGCGGCGTCAGTCGTTCCAACATTTCGTTGATCGAAAGAGGCGAGAGCAGCGCCACCGCCACCGTGCTCGACAAGCTGGCCGGCGCGCTCGGCGTGACGTTGGCCTCGCTGTTCGAAGCCGACGAAAGCTCTGCCGCGCCGTCGCCGCTGCGCCGCGCGGCTGATCAGCAGGTATGGACCGACCCGGCCTCCGGCTACGTGCGGCGGCACTTGTCGCCGGCGGCGCGTTCGCCGCTGCAACTGGTCGAGGTGGTGTTCCCGCCCGGCCAGCGCGTTGTCTATGAGCGCATGGCGCGGGCGTCCGACATCCACCATCAGATGTGGATGCTCGAAGGCGTCATGGATATCTCGTGCGGCGACCAACAGTGGCGTCTGGAAGCCGGCGATTGCGTGGCGATGCGCGAAGATCAGCAGATTGTCTACGCCAATCCCGCCAGCGCCCCGGCGCGCTACCTGGTCGGTCTGGTTACCTTGCCGTTCGCTCCAGCGGAGCGGTCCGATGGCCCGCTGCGGGGTTTGGCGATATAATGACGACCCTCATACGTATCCCGTAGCAACCGCCATGACCATCATCGACCAGCCAACCACCGATACAGCCGCAGCGCCTGGCATCAAGCCGAGCCGCCGCCTGTCGGTCGCGCCGATGATGGACTGGACCGATCGCCACTGCCGCGTGTTCCACCGCCACATCAGCCGCCACACGTGGTTGTACACGGAGATGGTCACCACCGGCGCGCTGGTCTACGGCGACGTCGAGCGCCACCTGCGCTTCAACGACGAAGAGCACCCGGTCGCGCTGCAACTGGGCGGCAGCGACCCGACCGACCTGGCCACCAGCGCCAAACTGGGCGAAAAATGGGGCTACGACGAGATCAACCTGAACTGCGGTTGCCCGTCCGAGCGCGTGCAGAAGGGCGCTTTCGGCGCCTGCCTGATGGCCGAGCCGCAACTGGTGGCCGACTGCGTCAAGGCCATGCGCGACGCCGTCAGCATCGACGTCACCGTCAAGCACCGGATCGGCATCGACCAGACCGAAAGCTACGATTTCGTCCGCGATTTCGTCGGCACCGTTGCCGACGCCGGCTGCAAAACCTTCATCGTCCACGCCCGCAACGCCATCCTCAAGGGCTTGTCGCCGAAGGAAAACCGCGAGGTGCCGCCGCTGAAATACGATTACGCCTACCGCCTCAAGCGCGATTTTCCCGACTTCGAAATCATCATCAACGGCGGCATCAAGACCGAGGCCGAGATTGACGAGCACCTGCAACATCTGGACGGCGTCATGCTTGGCCGCGAGGCGTATCACAACCCGTTTGTGATGGCCACGTTCGACCAGCGCTACTATGGCGACGCCAACGCCGTCGTCAAGTCGCGCGAGCAGGTGATCGAGGCGATGATTCCCTACATCCGTGCCCAGCTGGCACTGGGCGAGAAGGGCCTCAAGCTCAACAGCATCACCCGCCACATGCTGGGCCTGATGACCGGCCTGCCTGGCGCCCGCCAGTTCCGCCAAGTGTTGTCCGATTCAAAAAAGCTCGCCGCCGGCGACGCCAATCTCCTCCTCGAAGCGGCCGCCCGGCTGCGTACCGCCGCTTAAGTCTTGCCTATCTGGCATTGATTTTACCAATCTGTTGGTATTTCCACGCAGAAATTCGTCATGCGTAAAATAGTGGCATTTTTTTCTTGCTTTGAGGAAAAATTTGCATCTATAATTCATCAAACACCACACATTTCCAACACCATTCATCGCATATTGCGGCGCAAAAACTACACCCAAGCCTCTGTGTAGCGCTTAATTTTGCATTCGCAGTCATTGTTTGCTAATGTCATGTTTTATTGATTTACGGCAATGAGCGTGCGGATAGTGTTCTCGTAGCAACGAGTCAGTCCAGGGCAAATTCTTATCAACAGTGTCACTTAAGAAGAAGACGAAATGAATTTAGCAAAAATGAAAGTCGGAACGCGCCTGGGCCTCGGATTCGCCCTGGTACTGGTGTTCCTGATCGCCGTGACCACGGTCGGCATCTTCCGCATGGCGCAGATCCAGGATCGCCTGGACCACGTCATCAGCGTCAACAACGTCGTCTCGCGCCTGGTGCTGGACATGCGCACCAACGTCAACGACCGTATCAGCTCGCTGCGCGTGCTGACCCTGATGACCGACCCGGCCGACATGGAACCGGAACTGAACCGCGTCAAGGAACTGGCCGGCAAATACACCGAAGCACAGAACAAGCTGGGCGCGCAATTCGCCATCGAAGCCACCCCTGAAGAGAAGGCCCTGCTGGCCACCATCAAGGAACAGGAAGGCCTGGCCATGCCGGCGATCGCCAAGGCGACCGAGCTGTGGTTGGCAAGCAATGCCGAAGGCGCGACCCGCGTCCTGATCAAGGAAATCCGTCCGGCCCAGAAAAAATGGATGGCCGCGCTCGATCAACTGGCCACGCTGGAAGACAAACTGAACGCCCAGATGCAGGTCGACGCCGCCAACGGCTTCTCCAGCGGCCGCAACTTCATGATCATCATGGGCCTGCTCGCGGTCGGTATCTCGATCGTCGCCGCACTGATGATCACCCGTGGCCTGCTCAAGCAGCTGGGTGGCGAGCCGGACTACACCGCCTCGATCGCCAGCAGCATCGCCAACGGCGACCTGGCCGTGTCCATCGACACCACCGGCAACGACAAGGACAGCCTGCTGTTCGAAATGAAAGAAATGCGCAACAGCCTGGTGGACATCGTCGGCCAGGTCCGTTCGGGCACCGAAACCATCGGCACCGCCTCGCGCGAGATCGCCGCCGGCAATATCGACCTGTCGGCCCGTACCGAAATGCAAGCGAGCTCGCTGGAAAAAACCGCCTCGGCGATGGAAGAGTTGACCTCGACCGTGAAACAGAACGCCGACAACGCCCGGGAAGCCAACCAGCTGGCGTCGGTGGCGTCGGACGTGGCGATCAAGGGCGGCAAAGTGGTGTCGGAAGTGGTCAACACCATGAGCTCGATCGACGCATCGGCCAAGAAGATCGTCGACATCATCGGTGTGATCGACGGTATCGCCTTCCAGACCAACATCCTGGCGCTGAACGCCGCCGTCGAGGCGGCCCGTGCCGGCGAACAGGGCCGCGGCTTCGCCGTGGTGGCGTCGGAAGTGCGCAACCTGGCCCAGCGCTCCGCTGGCGCCGCCAAGGAAATCAAGATGCTGATCGACGACTCGGTCGAGAAGGTCGGCGCCGGCACCAAGCTGGTCGGCCAGGCCGGCGTGACCATGGATGAAGTGGTCGCCTCGGTGCGCCGCGTGACCGACATCATGAGCGAGATCGCCAACGCCAGCCAGGAACAAAGTGCTGGTATCGAACAGGTCAACCTGTCCATCATCGAGATGGACAGCATGACCCAGCAAAATGCCGCGCTGGTGGAAGAGTCCGCCGCCGCAGCACAAAGCTTGCAAGACCAGGCCTCCGAGTTGTCCCGGGTGGTCAGCATCTTCAAGCTGGTGGAAGGCGAGGAGCGCGTTGCCGCTCCGGTATTTACGCCAGCCCCGAAGGCAGTGGTCAAGCCGATCACCGCCGCCCGCGCTCCTGTGAAGAAATTGCCGTCCAAGCCGGCCGCAGCGATCGCCAAACCGAAGAAAGTCGTCAACGGCCCGAGCAGCAGCGCCGCCGACGAGTGGGAAGAGTTTTAAAAGCTTGCCTCGGCCTGCTGTCGCCCTTTGCGACACGTGTGCGGGCCTTGGCGTCTATCTAATCAGTGTCTAAAAATAATTGTTGGGAAATACAAATGAACAAGTTTTCGATCATCGCCGCCGTCGTTCTGTCCGCCGTCTCCGCCGTCACCATCGCCGCCGAAGTGCCGGCCTCGGTCGACGCCAAGAACTGCAAAGCCGAATACCCGAAGGCATCGCTGATGAATGAAGAGCAGGGCGACGTCAAGATGGCGTTCCTGGTTGGCGCCGACGGCAACGTCGTCGAGTCGAAGCTGGAAAAATCGAGCGGTTTCAAGAACCTCGACAAAGCGGCGCTCAAAGCGCTGAGTGGTTGCAAGTTCAAGCCGGGCACCAAGGACGGCGCGGTAGCACAGACCTGGACCAAGGTCGACTATAGCTGGAAGCTGTAACACCTGTCTCAAGTGGCCATGCCGGGGTGGCGTGGCCGATTGCCGAATCCATATACTAGGGGAAATCAGATGTCTACAAATAAGCGTTGGTTGAGTGTGGTTGCAGCAGTGCTCGTGTCGAGCGTTCCAGCGGCGTTCGCCGCCGAAGTGCCGGCCAGTTTCGATGCCAAGAACTGCAAAGCGGAATATCCGAAAGCGTCGTTGATGAATGAAGAGCAGGGCACGGTATCAATGTCCTTCCTGGTCAAGGCTGACGGCTCGGTGTCCGATTCCAAGCTGGACAAGACGAGCGGCTTTAAGAACCTGGACAAGGCCGCCATCAAGGCCCTGAGCGCCTGCAAATTCAAGCCGGGCACCAAGGACGGCGCGCCGGCCGAGACCTGGACCAAGGTCGACTACGCCTGGAAACTGGACTAAGCATAGTCCCGCAGGGCAATACCAGAAGGAGCCGCATTCGGCTCCTTTTTTTTCGCCTGTACTATTACGTGTAACAAGCTGTAATCTGGCTGCGAACGCGCTAAACTTCCTTATATAGTACGATTCTGGAACAAGGAGATTGCCATGAAGATTATCTTTGCCGTTATCGGCGCGATGGTTGCGCTGACCGGGTGCGCAGTGCAGCAGCCGTATTACACCACCGCCCAGGTACAGGATCCCTACCAGTGGCGCACCGTCTCCGTGACGCCGTCGAACCGCGCTCCTGGCAGCGCGCCGACGACCGTCTACACGACCGAGGAGTTGCCGGCGCCGAGCTCGCGCGTGGTCTACGCCGAACCGGTGAGCAGCACCACGTATGTGGTCGCGCCGCCGGTCTATTACGCGCCCGCGCCTGTGTATTACCAGCCGGCCCCGTCGTATTACTACCCGCCGGTCTCCATCGGCCTGGACTTCTCGTTTAGCCGCTTCTCGGGCGGCCATCGTGGCGGCTGGGGACGCGGTGGCTGGGGTCGTGGCGGTTATCGCCGGTGATGGCCGGTCGCTGACCTAGCTGCGGACATAAAAAATCCCGCCATGCCTCGTAAGGCCTGGCGGGATTTTTACATTCGTCCGGGAATCTATGCCGCGCCTAGGCGCCGGCATATCACGACGTTAGCGCAGCACGTAAACCGATGCCTGGCCCAGCGCATTACCCTCTACCAACACATAGGTCGAAGCGCAAGCAAGACTGAGCAGTAATGCGCCGTATGCGAAATGGAGATAGCGTGCCATGACAGACTCCCGGAGGTGGGTGAGGGTTGTTGATGTCTCCAGAATAGTCTTAAGGCCACATTAAGAACATCAGCATAATGTCCGAGGTCGTGTAGGACAACACGCCGTCTCTATCTTTTCGTCAACACTTTATTTAATTTTCCACAGTACCACCGGGCCGGCAGGGGCGGTGTCTGCGGCGTTGGAGGCTTCGAGCCAGCGCTGCAGACTGTCGGGCGTCTTCAGGTGAATGCCCATGCCGTCGATCAGGCCGACCAGATCGAGCATCTTGGCGTCGATCTTGGCTTTGGACACGGTGGGCGCGCCCATGACCATGCGGTCGTAGGCTTTGCGCGCCTTGTTTTCCCATTTGTGCAGGCTGCTGTCCTCGAAGCGGTTGGATTCGAAGTAGACGGTCAGCGAGCCGTCCGGGTTGCCGAAGCCGACAATGCCCGAACCGCTGCGGATGGCCGCGTTGTTGCCGGGGTCGAACATTTCCGATGGGACGAACACGCCGGCGCGGCCGTCGATATCCGGACGGCCAACGGGCGTGTCTTTGCTATAGGTACTAACTTCTGAGAGTGATTTTGGTTCAGACATGGCTGCGCGGTAGATGAGACGTGGATGACGTAATTCGGGGAGCGATGTGGACGCTGATCGGTGCCGAAAGGCAGCCTTATTGTAGCGTCAATCTAGTGCCATCGGGCAATGGCTTGCGAAAATATTCTAACAGTGAGGGATGGCCTCCTCATAACCGCGCGCTTGAACAGCCGAGGAACTAAAACATGCAAAAGGGGGGGCGGTGCGCACCACCTCTCCCCTCAATACAAGTATTACTCTTTGATCATCGTCGCACGAACGGAACCGGCCTTGTTTGCGGGGTTGAAAGCCCACGCGCCAAGATATGTGCCCGCGCGCCAGAGTAGCGTAGCTGATTCGCCATTTTTCAGTGATTTCGTCATCTGAACCGGCTTGCCTGTAGGGCCGTCCATCATTGCAAAGTGCATCGTGGAGTCGCCAGTAGCCTGAACGGTAAACCGGTAGGTCGCCCCGACTTCTGGACGCGCCCATGTTAGCCCGGGCCGGTTGTTCTCGACTGGTCCTCCGCTAACCATTTGGCCCGAGCCGTTTGCCTGTTCGACACTCGACGGGATAGCTGGAAATTCAACTCTTCCTGTTTGTCCGTTATAGGGCGCCGCAGGACCGCCTTGCGTAGCGGCCCAAACACCGCGCATCGACAGCAAGTTCACCTTGTCGCCCAGTTCACCGCTCGTTGGCTGTCCATTTCCGTCGATGTAGCTGGAGGTGGTGGCTATTTTTAGATTTTGGCGAATGCGATCCAACTCGGCGGTTATTCGCGAGACCTCAGCGGCGTCCGCGCCCGTGTAGAGGCTGAACGCTGCGCCGGTCTCGACATAGATCCAGTACGGAACGCAGCCGTTTTCGTCGACTACGCGTGCACCGAAGGTTTTCAAGGTCTCAACCACTTTCTTAAGTTTTGGGTTGACAACTTGAATCTCGTAATCGCTTGGCAGCATGAGCAGCGCGCCTTCCGGGACTTTGCCGGTGTGCTTTACGTTGGAATCCTTGTCTGCATGTGTTGCGGGGTAAACGTAGGCCGGGTTCGGGCTGAGTCCCTTCATGTCGAGCGAGAGCGCAAGCGCGTGCTGGTAGATCTCCTCTCCATCGTCGATCTCATGTTTGCGAATGATCCCAGCCATAGGAGGAACCCCAACCGCCCGGGCACCCTGATAGATGTGTGATGGATCGCCCCATCCACGACCGTTGATTGTCGTCCATGCGTATGCTATCGCTCGCCAGACTCCATTAGTCTTCTTCAGGCCATAAAAGCTGTGGATCACGCCGGTCTCGTGGTCGACGATATCCGCATGGCCGTCACCGCCATACGCAGGTTGCACATCGGCGGGGAAATGCTTGACCTTGACGGACGTAAAAGGAATTGGACCGTCGAGATCTTGTAGCTGGTTAGCCTGCGGGTTTGTGTTACCGATAGGCGGATACACGATTACTTCGGGATCGCCTGGCTTCGACAAAAACACTGGAGGGCCGAGCTCGCTGGTCGGCTCAATTTTCGGCCCGCATGCAGCAGGCAGTTCGGCCGGGATGAGCACAGGATCTACCGGACGGATGTTCCAAGGGGAGTCTGCAGTGAACGGTTTTTCAAACGTGCCAAATGTAACGCTCGTTTGAGCATGCGAGTTAAAGGCAAGGAGAACGGCTATTGCTGAAGCAATCGGTTTTTTCATTTTGATTCCACGTTAATTGGGGAGAAGCCCCCAAAAACTCTACCATTCTTATCATTTTTGAAATCTATTCAATTGTCACAATGTTGCCTGTTTTTCGTCGTTCACTCGCGCGCGCGGGGGATGAGGACACGAAGCGACGTTTGCCGTTCCGGAGCGCTGAGGGCGTCGGTGCGGAGCGGCGTTAAGAAATTGAAAACCGTTGGGATTTGTTTTGGACAATAAAAAACCGCCATGTAGGCGGTTGATTATTAAGGAAGATTTTGGGGTGGCTGATGGGGCTCGAACCCACGACAACAGGAATCACAATCCTGGACTCTACCAACTGAGCTACAGCCACCACTGTCTTACTTCAACTATCCAGCGATTCGCTGAACAGGTGCCGAATTATACAAGCCTGATTTGAATCCTGCAAATCTAAATGCGAAGTTTCCCGCGAAAGATGAAGTTTTGCTCAGACATCAACTTTCTCGACAGGCGGACGCAGGCCCAGCAGCTTGTCGAAGGCCGGCGCCAGGGCGCTGACGTCGGCCGTTGTGTAGCCGCGCAGCGTGGGTTCCCCTGCGGCGGGCACGCGCAGCAGACCGGCCGCCTCCAGCAGGCGCACCAGCTGACGCGCCACCGCGTCGCCGGTATCGATCAAGGTCACATCGGTGCGGGCGTGATCGCGCAGCACGCGTTCGATGCCGGTCTTGATGAACGGATAGTGTGTGCAGCCGAGCACCAGCGTATCAGCTCCCTGGTCCAGCAGCGGGGCGACATAGCGCTCCAGCATCGCGCCGATGGCCGGCGTCTCCAGATCGCCCTGTTCGATCAGGTCGACCAGCCCGACGGCCGGTTGCAGCAGAAACTCCGTATTGCTGGCGGCGGAAATCTGCTCGCGCAGTTGCAGGAACTTTTCACCCTTTAGCGTGCGCGCCGTCGCCAGCACGCCGACCTTGCCGTTGCGCGTGGCGCTGACGGCCGGCTTGAGGCCCGGTTCCACGCCCACCACCGGCAACTCCGGATAGCGCGCGCGTACTGCCTTGATGGCGGCCACGGTGGCGGTGTTGCAGGCCACCACCAGCGCCTTGGCGCAGTGCTCCAGCAGGAAATCCGTCACGGCCAGCGCGCGGTCGACGACAAACTGTTCGGTCTTGTCGCCATACGGCGCGTGGCCGGAATCGGCGAAGTACATCAGGTGTTCGTGCGGCAGCTGCGCGCGTATATGGCGCAGCACCGACAGCCCGCCCACGCCGGAATCGAAAACGCCGATGGGCGCTTCAGCCGAAGAGTCGGCCAAAGCGTTGGCCAGACTTCCGGCCGGATGCGGGCGGGTGCTGGTCATCAGGCAGTGACGACCGGGATGTTCAACTGCTCGATCTTGGCTTTCCACTCCGCCGGGCCGGTGTTGTGCACCGAGGTGCCGGCCGCGTCGACGGCCACCGTCACCGGCATGTCGACCACGTCGAACTCGTAGATCGCTTCCATGCCCATGTCGGCAAAGCCCAGCACCTTGGCGCCCTTGATCGCCTTGGAGACCAGGTAGGCCGAACCGCCAACCGCCATCAGGTAGGCCGACTGGTGCTTCTTGATCGATTCGATGGCGACCGGGCCGCGCTCGGCCTTGCCGATCATGGCGATCAGGCCGGTTTGCTCGAGCATCATGTCGGTGAACTTGTCCATGCGGGTGGCGGTGGTCGGGCCGGCTGGGCCGACGACTTCGTCACGCACCGGATCGACCGGGCCGACGTAGTAGATCACGCGGTTCTTGAAGTCGACCGGCAATGGCTCGCCCTTGGCCAGCATGTCCTGGATGCGCTTGTGGGCGGCGTCGCGGCCGGTCAGCATTTTGCCGTTCAGCAGCAGGGTCTGGCCCGGCTTCCACGAGGCGACTTCTTCCTTGGTCAGGGTGTTGAGGTCGACGCGCTTCGATTTTTCGGTGTCCGGCGCCCACGAGACGTCCGGCCAGGTCGACAGCGGAGGCGGCGTCATGTAGGCAGGACCGGAGCCGTCCAGCACGAAGTGGCCGTGACGGGTGGCCGCGCAGTTCGGGATCATCGCCACGGGCTTGGAGGCCGCGTGGGTCGGGTGCATCATGATTTTCACGTCGAGCACGGTCGTCAGGCCGCCCAGGCCCTGCGCGCCGATGCCCAGCGAGTTGATCTTGTCGCACAGTTCGATGCGCAGCTCTTCCAGCTTGTTCTGCGGGCCGCGCTGCTTCAGTTCGAACATGTCGATGTCTTCCATCAGCACTTCCTTGGCCATCAGCATGGCCTTCTCGGCGGTGCCGCCGATGCCGATGCCAAGCATGCCCGGCGGGCACCAGCCGGCGCCCATGGTCGGCACGGTCTTCATGACCCAGTCGATCAGCGAATCGGACGGATTCATCATGATCATCTTGGATTTGTTCTCCGAGCCGCCGCCCTTGGCCGCGACCTTGACGTCGACTGTATTCCCTTCGACCAGTTCCATATGGACCACGGCTGGCGTATTGTCCTTGGTGTTCTTGCGGTCGAAATGCGGGTCGGCGACGATCGAGGCGCGCAGTTTGTTGTCGTCGAAGTTGTACGCGCGGCGCACGCCCTCGTTGACGGCGTCGGTCACGGTGCCGCTGAAGCCCTCGAAGCGCACGCCCATGCCGATTTTCAGGAAGACGTTGACGATGCCGGTGTCCTGGCAGATCGGACGCTTGCCTTCCGCGCACATGCGCGAGTTCGTCAGGATCTGCGCGATCGCGTCCTTGGCCGCCGGGCTCTGCTCGTGCTCGTAGGCGCGCGCCAGGTGCTCGATGTAATCGGCGGGATGGTAATAGCTGATGTACTGGAGCGCGGCGGCAACGGATTCGATCAGGTCTTCTTGCTTTATGATGGTCATGATGTTCTCGCGAGGGAAGGGTGATACTTGGTGGACTAGTGAGATTTGGAATCTTGGTGCGTCATTGTGGTGAGGCGGTCGGTGTAGGCGATCGCCAGCGCCGACACCAGGAAAGCGATATGGATCACGGTTTGCGCGATCAGCACCTTGGCGTCGTAGGAAGCAGCGTTGATGAAGGTCTTCAACAGGTGGATCGACGAGATGCCGATGATGGCCATGGCCAGCTTGGTTTTCAGCACCGAGGCGTTGACGTGCGACAGCCATTCTGGCTGGTCGGGATGGCTCTCCAGGTTCATGCGGGAGACGAAGGTCTCGTAGCCGCCGATGATGACCATGACCAGCAGATTGGAAATCATGACCACGTCGATCAGGCCCAGCACCACCAGCATGATGGTGGTTTCATTGAGTTTGGTCGGCATGGAGCCGCTGTTGGGCACGGCCACGGCCTGGAAGATGTGCTGCAGCGCCGCCTCGTTGCCCATGGCCGCGCCGATCAGATCCTTCAGCTCGACCCAGAAGTGAAATACGTACACGCACTGCGCCAGGATCAGGCCCAGATACAGCGGCAACTGCAGCCAGCGCGACATGAAGATAAACGCTGGCAGGGGACGCAGCTTGGGTTTAGGATCGGTCATTAAAGCGGAGCTCCTGAAAATGAGGCAGACTAGATAAAGGTTGCCGACATTTTACACGTGCTGCTCAGCAATCGCACCGCCGTGTTGCGGCGCAACGCCGAAGCGTAGTGCCGTGGAAATATTGGTAAAATTGAACAGCGCAGCATCGGTTACACAGCGACCGGGGCGGCTAGCAGTCTGTAAGGGCTCAGTAAGCGACAAAGTTTATGTTGGTGCAAAACACTACAACAATGGAGACACGTATGAGCAGCACAACCACGCAGCAAGGCCCACAGGAATCCCGCATCTTTAATCCACCGGCGGCGTTCACGGCCCAAGCCACCATCGCCGGCATGGAAGCCTACAACGCCCTGTGCGCCGAAGCGGAAGCCGATTACGAAGGCTTCTGGTCGCGCCTGGCGAAAGAACACCTGGTCTGGCAAAAGCCGTTCACCAAAACCCTCAACGAAGACAACGCCCCGTTCTACAAATGGTTCGAGGACGGTCACCTGAATGTCTCGTACAACTGCCTCGACCGCAATCTTGAGAATGGCAACGCCGACAAGACCGCCATCATCTTCGAGGCGGACGACGGCATGTCGACCAACGTCAGCTACCGCGAGTTGCATGAAAAAGTCTGCAAATTCGCCAACGGCCTCAAATCGCGCGGCATCAAGAAGGGTGACCGCGTCATTATCTACATGTCGATGTCGGTCGAAGGCGTGGCCGCGATGCAAGCGTGTGCCCGCATCGGCGCCACGCACTCGGTCGTGTTCGGCGGCTTCTCGGCCAAATCGCTGCAGGAGCGCATCATCGACGCCGGCGCGGTGGCCGTCATCACCGCCGACGAGCAACTGCGCGGCGGCAAGCACTTGCCGTTGAAAGCCATCGTCGACGAAGCGCTGGCGCTGGGCGGCTGCGACACCATCAAGGACGTCATCGTCTACCGCCGCACGGGCGGCACCATCGACTTCACGCAAGGGCGCGACACCTGGCTGCACGAACTGGTCGCCAACCAGCCGGCCGAATGCGAACCGGAATGGGTCGACGCCGAGCATCCGCTGTTCATCCTCTACACGTCCGGCTCCACCGGCACCCCGAAAGGCGTGCAGCACTCGAGCGGCGGCTACCTGCTGTGGGCAGCGCTGACGATGAAATGGAGCTTCGACATCAAGCCGAGCGACGTCTACTGGTGCACCGCCGACATCGGCTGGGTGACCGGCCACAGCTACATCGCCTACGGCCCGACGGCGGTCGGCGCCACGCAAGTGGTGTTCGAAGGCATCCCGACGTTCCCGAACGCCGGGCGCTTCTGGGATACCATCGCCAAGCACAAGGTCAGCATCTTCTACACGGCGCCGACGGCGATCCGCTCGCTGATCAAAGCGTCGGACGTCGATCCGAAAGTGCATCCGAAAAACTACGACCTGACGTCGCTGCGCCTGCTGGGCACCGTGGGCGAGCCGATCAATCCGGAAGCGTGGATGTGGTACTACACGCAAGTGGGCGGCGAAAAATGCCCGATCGTCGACACCTTCTGGCAAACGGAAACGGGCGGCCACATGATCACGCCGCTGCCGGGCGCCACCCCGATGGTGCCGGGCTCGTGCACCTTGCCGCTGCCGGGCATCATGACCGCCATCGTCGATGAAGCCGGTGTCGACGTGCCGAACGGGCAGGGCGGCATCCTGGTGGTCAAGCGTCCGTGGCCGTCGATGATCCGCACCATCTGGAACAATCCAGAGCGCTTCAAGACCAGCTACTTCCCGGAAGAGCTGGGCGGCAAGATGTATCTGGCCGGCGACGGCGCCATCCGCAACAAGGACACCGGCTACTTCACCATCACCGGCCGCATCGACGACGTGCTCAACGTCTCGGGTCACCGCATGGGCACGATGGAAATCGAATCGGCGCTGGTGGCCAACCCGCTGGTGGCGGAAGCGGCGGTGGTCGGCAAGCCGGACGACACCACCGGCGAATCGATCTGCGCCTTTGTCGTGCTCAAGCAAGCGCGTCCGACCGGCGACGAAGCCAAGAAACTGGCGCTGGAGCTGCGCAACTGGGTGGCCAAGGAAATCGGCCCGATCGCCAAGCCGAAGGAAATCCGCTTCGGTGACAACCTGCCGAAGACGCGCTCGGGCAAGATCATGCGGCGCCTGCTGCGTGTGCTGGCCAAGGGCGAGACGATCACGCAGGACGTCTCCACCCTGGAAAATCCGGCCATCCTCGAGCAGCTCAAGGAATCGTCCTGATCGATTGAAACGGCGGTGCGCGTCGGCCAGTCCGGCCGCGCCGCGGGTTCAGCGTGGTGCCAGCATCCGGTCCACGCGTTCGGACAGCGCATCGATATTAAACGGCTTGGTCATCACCTCGATGCCCTCGTCGAGCTGGCCGCCGCCGAACACGGCCGTTTGCGCATAGCCGGTCAAAAACAGCACGCGCATGGCGGGCCGGTTCACGCGGCCGGCCTCCGCCATCTGGCGTCCGTTCATCCCGCCGGGCAAGCCCACATCGCTGATCAGCAAATCGATATGCACGTCGGACTGCAGCACGGCCAGGCCGCTCGCGCTATCGGCCGCCTCGACCACCTTGTAGCCCATGTCCTCCAGGATATCGACGATCAGCAAGCGCACGCTCGGCTCGTCATCGACCACCAGCACGGTCTCGTGCGTGGCATGGTGAACCGGTAGCGACGGCAAGGTCGGCACCGGCGCCGGCTCTGCCACGCCATGATGGCGTGGCAGATAGATGCACACGGTCGTACCGCGTCCCACCTCCGAATAGATGCGCACCAGGCCGCCGGACTGCTTGGCGAAGCCGTACACCATCGACAAGCCCAGTCCGGTGCCTTCGCCGGGCTGCTTGGTGGTGAAGAAGGGCTCGAACACCCGGCTCATCACCTCGGGCGGAATCCCGGTGCCGGAGTCGGTGACGCTCAGCGACAGATACTCGCCCTCGGGCATTTGCTGGGCGGCGGCGGCCCGCTGGTTCAGACGCTGGTTGGCCGTCGCGATACGGATATGGCCACCGTCCGGCATCGCATCGCGCGCGTTGATGCACAGGTTCAGCAGCGAATTTTCCAGCTGGGATGCATCGACCAGGGCGGTCCACAAGTTCGTCGCGCCAATGACCTCGATCGCCACGGCCGGGCCGACGGTACGGCGCAGCAAATCCTCCATGCCCCGCACCAGGCGGTTAACGTCGGTCGGCTTCGGGTCGAGGGTCTGCTGGCGCGAGAAGGCCAGCAAGCGATGGGTCAGCGACGCCGCGCGCTTGGCCGCGTCGCTGGCGACATCGATATAGCGGGCGATATCGCCGAAGCGGCCCTGGCTGGCGCGCAACTCCAGCATTTCCAGGCTACCGGTGATACCGGCCAACAAGTTGTTGAAGTCATGGGCCAGTCCGCCGGTGAGTTGTCCCACCGCCTCCATCTTCTGGGCCTGGCGCAGGGCATCCTCGGCCGAGCGCAATGCCTCGGCGCTCTCGCGCTCCGACGTGAAATCGCGGCCGACGGCATAGATGCTATCGGCGTCGGGCTGGGTGGACCACGAGATCCAGCGGTAGCTGCCATCCTTGTGGCGATAGCGGTTATCGAAGCGGGTATGGTAGCCGCCGTCGGCCAGGAACTGGGCGCCGGCGATGGTGCGGTCGATATCGTCGGGGTGGATCAGTTTCAGCAGGCTCACGCCGACCAGATCGGCCTCGTCCCAGCCCAGTACGTCTTTCCATGCCGGATTGGCGGTCTTGATCTGGCCGTCGAAGCCGCAACGCAGCATGATATCGGCGGACAGCTCCCACAGGCGGTTGCGGTCGCGCGTGGTTTCATCGACGGTGCGTTCCAGCGTCTGCTGGGCGCGGTGGATCGCCTCGTCCTTGCGCACCTGCTCGGTGATCTCGATGCCCTGGTTGAACAGGCCGGCGATGGTGCCGTCCTCGCCGGTGATGGGCGCGGCTGAAAAGTTCCAGGTGGTTTGTTCCATCTTGCCGTTACGCAGGATCATCAGCTCGACATTGGTGCTGGAGAAGCCGATGCCGGTTGCCATGGCCTGGTCGAATTGCGGCGCGACTTCGTCCCAGACGCTGTCCCACACCGCGGCCACGGGTTTGCCGAGTGCGGCGGGATGGCGGTCGGCCAGCGAAGGGATATAGGCGTCGTTGTAGAGCATGCACATGTCAGGCCCCCACAGGATGGCGCCGAGGATGGGCGAGTTCAGGCAGGCGGATACGACCGAGCGCAGCGATTGCGGCCAGGTGTGGGGATCGCCCAGCGCTGACGTCGACCAATCGTGGCTGCGCATGCGGGCGCCCATTTCGCCACCGTTGTCCATGAAAGAAAGCGAAGTCGTCATAGTGTCTTTTGGTGTGGCTTTTTTGCTGTCCGGCGTGGTCTCGTGGACGGTTTTTGGGTGTTGTACTGGTGCTGTTGTGTTTGGGGCTGTGGTGCTTTTGCCGGGGCGCGGTCGGGGGCCAGGCGGAGGGAAATCGGGTCGCCACCACGGGTTTAGCGGGCCGCTTTGCGGCTGCGTGGGGGACGCGGGTTATTGTAGCGTAGGAATTGACCCGGTGGGTTGCATGTGGGCGGGGAAATAAAGTTGGTGGTATGGGGAATGTTTGCTATAATTCGCGGCTTCTCCGAGAGGGGAAGGAATGCAGGAGAGGTGGATGAGCGGTTGAAGTCGCACGCCTGGAAAGCGTGTATAGGGTCAAACCTATCGGGGGTTCGAATCCCCCTCTCTCCGCCAAGAATACAAAAAAGCCCTTGATTTTAAGGGCTTTTTTTCGTCTGGACCTTTCCTACCCCCATCTGTACCCACATCGCTATTTCTTGCTTTTTTGCTCATTCTGCATGCAGGATGCCGCGATCCGGTCCGCCTGCCACTTGGCGATCGCGCCAGAATCCCAGGCCACCGCCTGCGGGCCGATACGGATCGGCGCCGGAAACGTGCCCGCCTTGATCGCCTGGTAGATCGCCGTGCGCTTCAGGCCGACAGCGGCCATGACGGCCGGCAGGCGGATGAAGACTTTCATTTCGCTCATGTTCATTTTTATTCTCCGGTGGAGGTTGGTGGGGTGGTGGTGGCGCAGTGCGGACCATCAAGCAGATCCAGCGCCGCTACGATGGCCGAGGCCGTCATGTTAAATTCGTCGCTGGTGCCTTCGAACATCGCGCGATGGTCAACCACTGCGGTGTGAAGCGCCTCCAGCGCTGCGACTCGGCCGGGCGCCGTGGGTGACGCGCGCAGCCGCGCCGCGAAGTCCTGCTTCAGCGCCTCGTAGCCGGCCGGGTTCAGGCCGGGCCCATTGAACAGCGCGCCGAGCAGCTCGTGCGCCAGCTTGCGCGGCATGGTGAATTGTTCGCTCATTGTATAAATCCATTCCAGTCGTCGGGCGTCGTGGACAGGTCCAGCAACGCGAAAAATTTGTCGGGCCCGCCGATGCGCTCGACCACCTCGGCGGCCAGCTGGTCGATCAGGCCGGTGAAGCGCCGGCGCGCGGCCAGCTGCAGGATGATGTCGGCGTCGACGAAGCCGCCGATCTGCGCGGCGAGCAGGACGTTGAACAGCATGATTTGGGCGCGGTCGGCATCCTCCTTGCCCAGATCCGCCGCGCGGTGCGTCGCCGCCGCCAGCGCCACCACCACCAGGGACGCGTCCGCCACCGGCGCGCCGGGCTGCGCCTGCTTGCTGATCGACGCGCTCATGACACCGCCCAGCGGTAGAGGTAGGCCGCCGAGCCGATCACGCACTTCACGGCCCAGGCCGTCAGCACCGCATACCTGATCCGGTTGAGCCAGATCACAGCGCGCCCCCCGTCCAGCTGCGCCAGGTCGCGCGCGATCCCGTCGGCCACGCATGCGCAGCGCCGCACCAGCGCCTCACGCTCCTCGGCGCGCACCAGCAGCAGCGTGCCCAGCATTGTGCTGACCAATCCGGACAGCGCCTCCAGCCGGCGCAGCTGGTCGACCGAGGTGACGGACAGCGCGCTCACTTCGCACCTCCGCCAACCAGGCGCAGCGTCGGCCGCTTGTGACGCGGGAAGCTGTCGGCCATCGCTGCCATCATCCGCAGCATCCCCTCTTGTGCGCGGTCATCCATCGCGGCGAAGTGCTGAGCGACGCGCAGCTGGTCGGCCGTGAGCGGTGCTGCCGGCGCCGGTTTTGGTGCGGCCGCGCGCGGCTTCTTCGGGCCGCTCATCGCGAACCTCCAACCACCAAGCGCAGCGCCGGCGCCGTCTTGCGGGCTTTTTCCACATCGCTGTCCGCCGTGGCCGTCGAGAATTTGCTCACGCAAGTGCGGCTTTTGCTGCTCATGCGCCGGAAGTCCACGATCAGGCGCTGCTCGATCTGGCTGAGCTGTAAGCGCTCGGCGCCGGACTTGGCGAGCTTAATGTCGGCCGGCGCGCTCATGCCACACCACCTTCCAGCGCCGCCAGTTTCGCTTCGAAGTCGCGCTGCTCGGCCTCGAAGCAGCCGGCCATCTCGTTGACCAGGTTGTGCGCCTCGTTGGCGATATCGCGCACCAGCGCGAGTCGTGCGTTGCAGGCGTTCGCCTCGCTGCTCGAATAGGTGGCCAGTTCGCGCAGGGCCTCGATCATCGGCATGATCCGCTGGTTCGCCCACGACACGGCCACCGAGGTCATCTCGCACGCCTGCTCGGCGAGGTCCGTCGCAGTTTCCGGGACCGGTGCTGCTGGCGCCGCCAGCGCTGCCGCTTTCTTCACAGGGGCGCTCATGCTGCGGCTCCTGGTGCTGGCAACAATGCCTCGCCGATGATGTCGACGGATGCCTGGATCAGGGCCACGTTGCGGAAGACCGACTTCATCAGTGCATCGAGGCGCAGCACAGCGCGGTGGGCGTCGGCGTCGATATGGGCGCTACCAGCGCGGTCGAGTTCCTCGAAGCAAATCTCCGTCAGCGTGTAGGCCGCCAAGGCCTGCGACTCGATATCACCCAGCTGCTCACGCACGGTGTTGAGTTGCAACAATGGCAGAGTGATATTTTTCGCTTGCTCATTTTGGGGACTGGTGTTAACCTGCGTTCTGTGGTTCATTATTGTCTTTCAAAAGGGTGTAGTGATCCATGCCGCATCCAGACGTTCCGAGCGTCTGTTTGCAACTTCCACTCGGTTCCGCCGAGTCGGTCTTGAGTGACCCGGGAGGACGGCCTGCCAGCCTTCCTCCCGCAAGTCATTTATCTAACTACGGAAATTCCCGTAGTTTCTTTTCTCTTCAAATTCATCTATTCCTGTTCGATTTCATTCGGTTTGTTTTGATTCGCTTTCGCCGCGACAGCCAGGCCGAGACGCAGCAGCTGGACCAGTTGGCCGTTCAAGCTGCGATCCTGCGCCTTTGCCAATTCATCCGCCTCAGCGTGAAGTGACTTGGGCATGCGGATCGTGATGCGTACAATTTCCTCGTCCATACCGTTCCTTAAATGTGTCACTGTTTTAGTGACTCCATGTCACTATACGCCACTTCCCTGTAGTGTCAATATAGTGACATGGAAGATTTATACCGCAGCCAGTTCAGGCTCCCTTACCCGCTCTATGAAAAGCTGAAGGCTCAAGCCGACAAAGCGGGCCGGAGCGTCAACGCCGAACTTGTAGCGCGGTTGGAACAGTCCTTCTACGAGGCGCCGATGTCAGGGCTTTCCGTTGAGGATGTCGTGAAGGTCAGCCACCAGGTCATTAAAAGCCTCTACACCGATTTCATCCCGCGCCCAGCTGCCGAGCCGGCGCCCGCCAAACCAGCGCCGCGCCGCGCGTCGAAGCCGAAGGGCTAGCCGACTATCAGCTGCAGCTGGCCGCCGGCCCCTCGCGCCGCTTCGCGTACGACCTCAACGACCGACTCGTACCAGTCGATCTGATCCCCAACGTGCTTGTTTTTCGCCTGGTACGGATGCACCTCGCCGTGCGCTACGCCTGCCTCGGTCAGCACGTAACCGCTCTCGCTCTTCCGCTGCAGACCCAGGTCGACCAGGATCGTATTGACACGGATCGGCGACAGCTTCGGCGCAAAGCGCCTACCTATCTCGGTCGGGTTCAGCTTCACGGCCTTCTCCAAGGCCTCGGCGGGCAGCGCGCTGCCGAACTGCGTCGCCGGCAGGCCGGTGTGCTGCTCGATCATGCGCAGCTTGATGGCGGCCACCACGTCGGCGCGCGCGCCCGGTACCTTCGCGACCATGTTGCCGATGAAGTCGATAGCGCGGGCGTCGGCGAGCGAGGATGACAGCGCGGTGCGTGCGCGGCGCGGCTTCGTGGCCGGCGCCGGCTTCGCGAAGTACGACTTCACCAGCTGCCGCTGCACGTCCCAAGCCAGATCGTCGGTGAAGGATTTGACCAGCATGCTGTAGCCGGTCTCGGTCAGCAGGATCACGTCCTCGTGCGCCTTGTTCGAAATGGGGAAGATTTTGTGCGTACGAATTTCGTCCGCACTAACTTTGCAAAAATCCTCGCCCTCGATCAGGCGCTTCTTGTGCTCGTTGAAATTGCGGCGGGCCGTGTCCTTCGGACGCTGGTGCACCGCGTCCATCATCGACAGCGTCAACACGCGCGCGCCCTTGTATTCGATCGGCGCCAACTGGACGCCTGCGATCTCAACCAGGTCGCCCTGGGCACTCGCCGCCATCAGCAGTTCATGTGGTTCAAATGCGCTCACTTCACTCTCCTGTTTAAGGGGCGTCCAAATGCTGGACGACCATGCGCTTTAATTGTGGGGAAATCCCGCAATTGGAAAACCGGGATAATCCCGTATTTGAATCGGCTAAATTTTCAGCCGATTGCCGCTTCGGGCGCCACCGACGGCGTTTCGTTCGCCTCCAATTCCTCGATGCTGGCGTAGACCTTACAGTGGTCGTCGATCGCGGCGCCGTAGCCATCGGCAAAAATAAAGAAATCGGCCAAGCCGGGGAAATCCTTGGTGAACTTTCCATTTCTGACCACCAGGCCGTACGACGCAATCTGGATCGTCCAGCCGTAGCCGTCGGCGATCGTCAGCGCCGACATCAGATTTGCCGCGCCGTCCTTTGAATCTGCGGTGATTAGCAGGGCCTTGTTGGTGGCATCAAGCTTTGCGTCGTCGCTGCCGTTGACATACCCCCACAAATAGGTGTGGACTTCCTCGGCAGGTTTGTCGTCGAAGATCAGCTCGTGGCCTTGGAACAAGTCAAGGTTCGCGCTGTTCGCGCTGTTGGGGCGCACTTCCATGCCGACCATTTCGGCATAGAATTTCGCTCGTGCGGGGTGATCGTTCGCGTCCGCAATCAACTGCTCGTAAGTCAGCGGGGTGGTTGTGGCGGCGGCTGTGGCGCTGCTGGTGCTGCTCGTGCTGAGAATGCTCATTGCGCTGCTCCTTCTGGTTGAAATTCTTGGATCAGGGCGATCATCGCGGCGTCGCCGCCGACGGCTTCTGTCACGTCCTCGGCGAGCTGGATCGTGCGGGCGGACAGCTCGCGGTTAGACAGCATCGTGCAGAACACATCGGCATGGCCGAAGCCCGCCGCCGCGGCGCGCGCGAGGATTTTTTCGACGTGCTCGCGCCGGCCCGGCACCAACGGCTCGCCGGGCCAGTAGGCGCCGATAGCCATCAAGAGGAGGCCGTCGGGCGCGCTGGTTCTGAAGTGCCCACCCATGCGGGTGAAGTTGTAGCGCGCGCTCATGCGGCGCCCGTGGCGTGATCCTGGCGCGGCAGGCGACCCGTGGCGGAGAATTCCGCGCCTGCCGCAATCGCGTGGCGCCAGATGGCGTGACCCTCGGCCATGCCGCCGTCGAAGGCATCGTCGCCGGCGCTGCCGACAGGGTAGGGGCGGGTGATGGTAGTGCCGTCGACGCGGAACTGCAGCGCGGCGCGGGCGCCGGCTTTGTATTCGTCCGATCGTGGTGCGCGCAGGTCGTGGAAGGCTGAGGCGAGCATGGTGTCGACCTCGATGGTGTCCCAGCAGGCATCGGCACCACCGGCGCACTCGATCGCGTCGAAGGCCAGCTCCAGCGCGGTCGTCGTCAGAGCGCCGCGCTCGACGTACCTGGTCAGCACGTCGGCATCTTTGAAGCCGCCGGCGACGGCAGCCGCTATCAGTTTCTGCTGGGTGGCGACGGTGTGCGCGGCGACGGTAGGATGCCCGGCCTTGCCGAATAGATGGACCACTGCGGTGACGAACTCACGCCGGTCCGCGAAGGCCATGTCGTAGCGGCTCAGGTCGGTGATGCGCTTGATCATGTCGCCGTCGACGCGGTAGGTCGCGAGCACGCCGTTGACGTTGGTGAGCGTGATGATGGTCGCGCCGTTGATCTCGCGGACTTCGCTGGCGTCGCTCGGCTGCTCGCGGCCGCCGGCCTTGACGTAGGCGATGCGGGCGCGCTCCAGGAGCTCGTCGGCGCGGCGGCCGGGTGGGGTGGTGCTGGTGGGTGTGGTGCGCTTCATCGCTTCTCCTCTTAACTGTTCAAAACTACTAAAACAAGTTTATACGGACAATGAAGTAGTTGTCAATCTATTGATTGTTCGTTGAGGCGAAAAAAAACGCGCCGAGGCGCGTTAAGTTTAAGGGAGGGGAGACTAGTCCTGAGTGTCACGACCACCAAGGAATTGGCGAAGAGACTCCTCATCCTCAAACAAATTCTCCTGCTCGATTTTGACAATCGCTTTCGCAGCCTCTTCAGCAGTCTCAACTATGAGAAGGTGATAGCCAACCACCGAGGCGTCGGAAGCGTAGCGCTGCACGGTCTCTCGCATTTTTTTGAGCATAGCAAGACCCTCGTCATCCCACTCATCGACTGATGGTAAGCGGATTATCGCAATGAAGTTTTGTTGGTCGTGAGTAACTGCTCGCAATACTGTTAGAGTCCAAAGAGACTGAAGGATCATCGTTTGCAACGCCGAATGGCGCAGAGGATGCTTAATTTCAATTATGCTGTTTGTTGAAACGTAGTCTGCGACCCAAGCTTTTTCCTCTTCCCCACCGAAGCGAACGTGATGCGCACCAAGTGCGCCCATCATAGGGAGCAGTTTAAACAGAGTATCTTCAAAACGTTTCGCTTCCTCAGAATTGCGGGTGAAATACGCTCGCTCCACGTCGCTCCGCGTATTGTTCGAACCTGCCCATCGATGGCCAATCCCACCCATACTTGGCCGACCCTCAACAGCAGCCTTGCGTGCGTCACTCTCCGCCTTCGCCTGCTGATAGATTTCTAATTCCTCCGACGCGGCAACAATTTGCTCCACATCGATCCCAAAAATCTTAGCGAGCTCCGGAAAGTTTTTGCTTCGCGGTGCCGTGACCTCGCGCTCCCATTGACCGATAGCAGCCTGGGAAACGCCTAATTTTTCCGCGAGCTCCAACTGGCTGATGCCGAGCTTTTGACGATTAAGTCGGATGAGTTGTGCGAGTGTCATTACTTCCTTTCGTCTACTACCAAATGATTGTTTATCGAAGTATACGACAAGTCCGAAGCCAAAACTACTTATTTCTTAAATCTACTTGAGCAAACTACTTCAAGCTTGTATGATCTTATTGAAATAAGGAGCGAGTGCATGAAAAATCAACTTTCAACTGGTATTGCAGCCGCTGTCGCCGCCGCCGGCAGCCAAATTATTCTGGGTCAGCAGTTAGGTGTCAGCCAGCAGGCCATTAACAAGTGGTGTAAGCAGGGCTGGGTCCCACTCATGCGCGCCGGCCAGATCGAAGCCCTCTACAACATCTCGCGCACGCGCCTCGCCAATCCGAAGATCGTCGCGCTGCTCGGCGCCACCAAGGCCACCCCCACCCAACCGAAGGAACCGCAATGAGCAACCCCGACATCACCCACGCGATCGCCCGTGCACGCGACGTCTACGGCTCCGTGCCAAACGCCGGCCAGGTGCTCGACTACTTGGAGGCCGTCATGGCCGCCGAAGCGGAAGCCCTGGCCGCCACAGATTGGCGCGAGCGCGCGCTGAAGGCCGAGGCCGCGCTGGCCGGTGGTGCAAATGCAAGCATCGCCGAAGGAACCCATATCAGCGTTGGCGGAGCGCCGGTGGCGGGTGGCGCGCTTGACCGGGCCGCTGCCGCGATGGCCGCCGAGTCCGCGCAGATGGCTGCGGACGCCGAGCGCATGGCCGCGCGCGCCGGCCACGTGGGCGCGGCCGATCCGCTGCAAACCCGCATAGACGCTGCCGTTGGGGGTGGCCTGCTGGACGACATCAAAGCGTTTGTCGAAGAGGTGAACACCGCTGCCGCGTGGGCCATGCCGGCGCCGGCGCAGACCGTCGACCTGGTGCTGACGATCGACACCAGCGCCATCGACGCGGCGCTGGCGAAGGTCGAGCAGCTGAAGGTGGCGCTGGCCGAGGTATCGGGCACCACCGCCCCGTGATCAAACACAAATCTGAAGGCCCGGGAGGCCTGGAGTAGTTATGTCAAACCCCTGGTTCCGCATGTACGCCGAGTTCGCGCATGATCCGAAAGTGCAAATGCTTTCCGAAATCATGCAACGGCGTTACGTGATGATTATGTGCATGCGTTGCAGTAACGCGCTTGTAACGTTACAAGAAGATGAGATCGCGTTTCACTTGCGTATCACGGCCGCCGAGCTCGTCGAAACGAAGGCACTTTTCGTCGCGAAGGGTTTCATCGACGAATGCTGGGACCTGCTGAATTGGGACAAGCGCCAGTTCAGCTCGGACTCGAGCGCACAGAGGGTGAAGGCGCATCGGGAACGCAAGAAGGCCGCTGAAAAGATGACCAGAAACGTCGATGTAACGTTACCGAAACAGAAAGCTAACGCCCTAGATACAGATACAGATACAGATACAGATACAGATACAGAACAAGAGCAAGAGCAAGTGCATGCGACCGTTCCGGCCGCCGCACCGGCCCAGCCGCAAAAACCGGCTGAACCGAAAAGGCCTCGCAAGCCGACGAAGATCCCTTTGCCCAACGGGTTTGCGCTCTCCGATGCGGTCAAGGCATGGGCCGCCACCAAAGGCCACAACAATCTGCAAGCGCACTTCGACTCGTTCGTCGGCAAGGTGCGCGCCAACGGCTACTGCTACGTCGACTGGGACCAGGCCCTACAGAACGCGATCCGTGAAGACTGGGCGAAGCTCGGGCAGAAGCAGCTCCCGCTGACCGGTGCCGCCGGGCCGCCGCAGCGCCCATCACGGCATAGCGGCTTTGAAAACCTCAACTACTCGGAAGGAATCGAAAATGGACGCATTACCTGAACGCGCGGCACCGGTCTCGATCAAGCAATCGGAAAAGCAGGACGTCTGCGAGAAGCATGGCGAGTTCACCAGCATGGGGTTCCAGATTGGGCGCACGATGCGCTGGCAGGGCTGCCCTGAGTGCTCCAGACTGTTTGCAGAGGCGCAGCGGGAGGAGCAGGCCAAGAGCGCCGCTGAGGCCGCGCAGCGCGCGCTGGAGCGGCGCCTGGACCGTTCTGGCATTCCGCTGCGCTACCGCGCCAAGGACTTCGCGTCGTTCACCGCCGCCGATGACAAGCAGGAGAAGGCGCGGAGCATGGCGATGGAATTCGCCACCAACTTCGCCGAGCACTTGGCGCGCGGAACCTTCATGGTGATGTCGGGCCAGCCGGGCACCGGGAAGAGCCATCTGGCCATCGCCATCGCGCAGTCGATCATGGGCAGCCACACCGCCCTGTACACGAGTGCGATCGATGCGGTGCGGATGATCCGGAACACCTGGCGCCGCGATTCGCCGAAGTCGGAGACGGACGTGCTCGACATGCTCGCCGGCGTGCACTTGCTGGTGCTGGACGAGGTGGGCGTGCAGTACGGCACCGAGGCGGAGCAGGTGAGCCTGTTCGACATCATCGACAAGCGGTACCGCGACATGATGCCAACCATCCTGCTGACGAACCAGAACAAGGCCGGCATGAAGGCCTTCCTCGGCGATCGGAGCTTCGACAGGTTGCGCGAGGGTGGGCAGTGGGTGACGTTCGATTGGGAGTCGCATCGCGGCAAGGTGGCTTCGTGAGCGGGAACGTCAACCTCACGCTCCGCGTACAGCGCGCGCTGGCGGAGGCCTCAGGCCACCGGCTGCAGGCGCATCGGCTGGCGATCGCCGCCGACGCAACATCGCGCGAGTTCAACAAGCGCGCCGCCGACATGGTCGCGCGCGGCGTAATTTCGCGCGAGAAGATCCGCGATGCTGGCCATGCCTACTACTGGTACAGCTTGAACGCCGCCCAGCTGGCCAAGGCAAAGCTGCTGATGGCGCTGGCCGATGTCGATCAGACGGCCGGCGCCGCGCTGGTCGTCGAAGAAGTTGATTTACCTGGCCGCCTGTCATTCCTGCGCATGCTCCGCGATCAGACGGTCTTTGGCAACCATGTAGCTCTGTCGGCGATCATCGGCGACTACGAGCGCACGGCAAGATTGCGGCGCGCGGCAGGGTCATGAACATCAGCACCAGGCGCGGCACAGCGCCCAGCACCACCAAACGAAAACCAGGGAGCAGCAAACGATGAACCGAGAATTTAAACACCTGCAGCAACTGCGGCCGTCGAAGAGGGCAAACTGCACAGCGACCGCCTTTGTCATCCCGCTGATCATCGGCTGGTACGCCGGCTACGACATGCTGGAGCGCGGCATGTCGCAGGCATTCTGCCTGTTGTATTCCGTCGGGCTGGCGGTGCTCACCTGGACCTGCCCGATCTGGCCGAAGGAGCCGCGCAATGGACAATAATCGCGAGCTGCTGGGGGTGATCGGCGCCACCGAGAGGAAGCGCGAGAAGCTGACGCTCGGCTGGCGCGGCGCCACCACCAGACTGCCGGACGTCACGTTCGTCGAAGAGCAGCCGGCGCCGGCCGCGCGCGCGCAGACGGCCGCCGCGCCGGTGCTGCGCGTGGACCCGTGGACGAAGCCGGATCCAGTCGACCTGTGCCTAGAGTTGTGGAAGAACTGGATGGCCGGCGACAGCGACCGCGACCTGGGCGCCAAGACCATGCGCGGCCTATGCGGCGAGGGTGACGCCCACGGGGTCGACCTGCACGAGGCCCAGCAGGCGAATGACATCCGGATCGCCCAGGCCACCAACGCGGTGATCGACAGTATGCCGCGCCTGCACGTGTGGGCGATCTACCGCGCCTGCAGCCTGGCCAGCGTCTGGCGCTTCCCGAATGCGTCGCTGGTGGATGTGGCGGCTGAAGCGCGAGCCGAACTTGCCACGAAGCTGCGGAGAAATATTTGCACGGCGCTGTTGTTTTAGCCGGCCCGCAAAACTGTCTCGCTAATACAAAAGCCCGCTGCCAATGGAAGCGGGCTCATTAATCGCCGGAAGTAAGAAATCGTACTACGCCGCTTCTAATTCTTCGATGTCGAAATGTACACGCATACCCAAGGCAGAAACGATGTTCACCAGTGCATCTATCGAAAAGCGCGACACTCGACCCCGCAGGAGGTCGTTCATGCGAGGCTGAGTAACGCCACAGTGCTCCGCAGCCTCAGCCTGTTTCCAACCCTTGTCACGAATAAACTTAGTGACCAATAGAATCAATTCGCCACGAGCTTGCAGATTCGCAGCTTCGGCTGGGGTGTCTGCGAGGGCATCCCACACATTGTCGAAAGTTTCAATTTTTTCCATTTTGCTCTTCCTTTACTTGTTTATAGCGTTTCTTCGCTAAATCAATATCGGACTGCGCTGTTTGCTCGGTCTTTTTCTGAAATGCATGAAGTACAAATACTGTGTCTTGGAACCTTGCTGTATAAACAACCCGGTATGTTCCTGACTCATCCCAAACCCTAAGCTCTTCAACACCGGTCCCAATGGTCGGCATCGGTTTGAAGTCGTCAGGCTGTTCGCCAATCTGGACCTTGTGAAGTTGGAAACCGACATCCTGCATTGCGTCGCCAGCAAAATTGCGGATTTGCTTCAGGCTATCTCCCACAAAAGCTAATTTTTTCATTGGGCGTTGATCAAATTCGATTCACCGATTATATCCATATCAGGATAATTGTCCAATGATTTCAGTCGGAGTTTGTGATGTGCGTCACATGAAGCTGGCTTTTTCATAGCCCTATGCGTGAAGTGCACAATTTCAATGTGATCTACATCACATCGCTTGCGTTTCGGAGAAATGCTGGTATCATTCAAGCACAGGCAAACTCCGTTCGCCTTGAATTAAGTTCACCGCGCACCGATTGTCGCGGGAGCAAGCCACCCTAGAGGTGGCTTTTTCTATTCCGGCGCCATTGTCGCGAGGCTGCCATGCCCAGCACCATCCCACCCAGCAAGCAGCTCATCCGCGACTACATGGACTCGCGCACGCGGTCAGACGACCCGCCGCCTACGTCGGACGAGATCCGGCTCCAGCTAGGCTGGTTCATGCTGCCGCAGAATCGACTACCCGACCGCGACGACGAGTAGGCGTCAGGCCACCGACAGCACCAGTTCGCGACCCAGCGCTGACAGCGCCGCCGCGACGGTGTCGATCTTGGTCGAGTGGCTCAGGTCGAGAATGCGCGTCACCTCCTGGGGCTTCACGCCCATGCGGCGCGCCAGTTCGGCGGGGATGACCTTCTGCGCCAGCATCTCGTTGAGCAGCAGGACTTTCGCGCACAGGCCGGTCGGCAAGGTGATCAGCCGCTCGCCTGGCTTCGGCTTCGACGGCGCCGGCACAGGCCGACGGTCCTCGAAGTAGAAATCCATCGCCGTGATCAGCGCATCGCGCGCCATGTCGAGCGCTTCCTGCTCGGTATCGCCCTGCGTGAGCGCCTCCGGGATATCGCGGAAGGTAACGACGAAGCCGCCGGTTTCGGGTGCAAAGGTAGCTGGATATTTCATGGTTTCCTTGAGGTGCGGTGAGACGGAAAGCCCCTTGCGGGGCCATCCTATTTAAGTTTGAGGGCTTTCTTGACGCCTTCGACAATTCCCGTTTTAAGTTCCTTGCTAGGGTGTCTCGGAAGGATGGACTGTTCGCCGTTCAGATAGACCTTCAAGTGGTTCGTGCCTTCCTTGAATGTCGCCCCGTTCTGCCTGAGCCACCTTACAAACTCACTCTGTTTCACCACACCTCCTTTCGTTGTTTCGATGTGATCAGTATAAACAAAAATGCTTATGTTTACAAGATAAATATAAACATTTTTGCTTATAGAGGAACTGGCCGGCCGCGTGAGTACACCGCGCCGCCAGCAACGGAGGTGCGCCATGAAGTAGCTCCAGCCGGACTATTGAACTGTCACCCAATCGGGCGCCTGCGGGCGTGCTGGCGCAAGCCGAACTGATCGCCGCCAACGCTGTAGGCGGCGCCTCGCAAGAGGCGCTACATCAGGGGGTATTGGTAGGCCTTAGATGGCTAGCTGGGCGCCCGGTGCGCCAGTGCCCACCTGATGTGGTGAATACGCAGGACTACCAAGCCGGAGACGCACGGCACCGGCCGCCACAATAATTCGCTGTACCTGCGTTAATCCCGATGCTTCGGCAGAGGATGAGACCGTCGGGGCGGCAAGCAGCATCGCGGTTCAGGCCTGGGAGATCCCGGGCGCCGCTCCAGTTTGCAGATGTGGCCGAGGGTCGGAGTAACCGCGTTCTATCAACGGATGCGACCGGCCGTGGCAAGGCGCCCGGGGTTAAAGCCGGGAAATCGCGGGTTCGATCCCTGCCATCTGCACCAGCGTCTCCCGTCCCGCTACCAAGCGGACGTTCGCCGCCTCGCGCTTGCTGGGCGGCTTTTTTATTCGATGTTCCATCCGGCGGAAGTCTTCTGTGTTGCCAAAAGATGCGCACATAACGCTACACGATGCCTTTTGGTCAACTCCATATGAAGGCGCTGTTCGGCCGTCGCACGTTGGAGCCAATCGGAACTTGGTGCGTTCGCTCGATCCATGATGAATTCGGACTCGGCCAACGTAAGGCCGATTAGAACCTCATCGCCCTCGCTATTTATTGAGAGCGCTCCGACATGGCGTAGTTGGGCTCGTGTGTTCGCGTCAAAATTCATGTGATAAATGCACGACTGAAATGAGTCACCTCGACTAATTAAGTCTAACAGAGTGGGATATCCCAACTAAGCACAATTCCGATAGGAATGGGTCGCACTGTAAAGGGCGGCCTTGTGCATCTCAATTCATCGACGTCTTTATTATTTTGGGTGCACATTATGGGTGATATCGGATCGGCCATCATCGGCGTGTTCGTCGCGGGCGGCGTCATTGGCGCCACCGCCGCGACTGCTGCCATCTACGGCCTGCCGTGGCTGTTGGCGCTGGCAATGCCGACGCTTCGCTCGCTGGTGGGCTGATATGAGTCTGCGCGCCGCAATCCTGATCGTGTGGGGCGTTGATCGCCCTGCGCCGATCCAATCGACGCCGTCCGCGCCAGCGCGCGCCTACCTGTACCGGCTGGGTAAATCGTGAGCGCCGCCGACTACGACCGCTGGGTATCCATCGCCATGCAACTCCTCGGCATGCAGCGCGACATCGCGCAGCGCCAGGTGCGCGGGCCTGGATCAACCAAGATGGGGATGTGACCATGATGAAGCGCAACGGATGGATCGCCCGCTTCTGGCTCAACTACTACGGCATGCGTCGTGATTTCGGCGTGTTCTATTCCCTGCGCGCCGCTTGGCGCACGATGCGCTGATGGCTAAGCTGCACAACCTCAAGCCCCGCATCACCGCCGCACCTGCCCGCATCGCCACGATGACACCTGGCGCATGGCGCGCCGACAAGACCAGCAGCACCGCGCGCGGCTACGGCTACAAGTGGCAGCAAGCCCGCGCCGCCTACCTGGTCAAGCATCCCTTCTGTGTGTATTGCCTGAAAGAGGCGGGCATTCCCCAATCCGATGACGCAGTGGTGGTTGGCATGGCCTGTATGTCCAAGGGCATTGGCCTGCCGATGGCTACCGTGGTCGACCACAGCGTGCCGCATCGAGGCGACATGGTGATCTTCTGGGATAGCAGCAAGTGGCAGTCGTTATGTGCCACACACCACAGCCGCGACAAGCAGCGCGAGGAGATGATGGGATGAGTCCCGCTTACTGCACCTACTGCGGCAACGACCATCCCGTCGAGCTGTGCCCGCACACCTATGGTGGCAGCGTGGCTCGGAACCATTTGCGATGCACGTACTGCGGAGCAACAACACACACAGCGACCTTCTGCAAGCACACCGCAGCAGGGCAGGGCAACCGCAGGGCTGAACCGGGCGGCACGTTCCTGGATTGATTCAGTAACTGATGGTGTCTTGCGAATGGTTCGGGGATGGCGATTTGGGTCAGATTTATTTAGCGGCCCTTGGTGGCGATCTTCGCTGAGTGCCAACAGAGGATCGAATCTTCTTTTTTATCGCTCTAAAGGGCTGTGCTCAAGCCCAATTGGAAGGGTGGGGCGGGTCTAAAGTCTAGAGCCTTTCCCGGCCTAGACCGCGTGTACCCCATTCGCAGATTTTATTTCCCCCTGAGGACAATGTTAATGGCTTTAACAGGCAAAAAGCGGGTGTTTGCCGATGCCGTTTTGGCCGGCCGCTCCAATAAAGACGCGGCTATCGAGGCGAAATACAGCGCGACCACGGCATCGGCGGCAGGGTCACGCCTTGTTAAAGATCCTGATGTCGCCGCATACCTTGCCGCCCGCCGCGTTACCCCAGCTGCAGCGCCAGCCACTGCGCCCAAGTCGCCAGTCACGGACCCTGATGACGAGAACGTCGACCCGCTGAACGGCGCGCACTATGTCGACCCGAAAGAGTTCCTTGCCGCCGCTATGAACGCGCCTGAGCTGGACATGCGCCAACGCATCGACTCGGCCAAGGCGCTGATGCCCTTCACGCATCAGAAGCTGGGCGAGGGCGGCAAGAAGGATGGCAAGCTGGACGCCGCCAAGACCGCGGGCCAAGGCCGCTTTGGCGCACCGCCACCGCCGCCCCGCCTGGTGGTGGGCGGTAAGAAATGAGTTTCTCGTGGTCTACCGCCTGCCTTGACTGGGAGGAGCGCATTGCTGCGGGCCTGACCCTGACGCCATGCCCGCCGCTTTTTCCGGAACAGGCAGCCTTAGCCTGGGCGATCTTCTCCGAACTGCGCATGGTCGACGCGCCCGGCAGCCCGCGCATGGGCGACGTGGTCAAGCCCTGGGTGCGCGAATTCGTCGAGGGCATCTTCGGCTCCTATGACGCCGACACTGGCCGCCGCATGATCAAAGAGTTCATGCTCTTGATCAGCAAGAAGAACGGAAAAAGTACGATCGCCGCCGGCATCATGTTGACGGCGCTGCTGCTGAACTGGCGGCTTGAGGGTGAATTCATCGTCCTGGCGCCGACCAAGGAAGTCGCCGACAACAGCTACAAGCCGATCGCCGCGATGATTCGCGCCGACGACGAGCTGGGCGCGCTACTGAAGGTTCAGGACCACATCCGGACCATCACGCACCTGCAGACGAACGCCACCCTCAAGGTGGTGGCAGCCGACGGCGAGACTGTATCGGGCAAGAAGGCCATCGGCGTTTTTATCGATGAGCTCTGGCTGTTCGGCAAGAACCCGCGCGCCGACGCGATGCTACTGGAAGCCACTGGCGGCCTGGCATCCCGTCCCGAGGGTTTCGTCATCTTCGCGACTACTCAGTCCGACGATCCTCCAGCTGGCGCCTTCCTCTCCCGCCTGTTGTATGCGCGCGGCGTGCGTGACGGCCGCATTGTCGATCCGGCCTTCTATCCCATCCTGTACGAATTCCCCCAGCACATGCTCGACGCCGGCGCGCACCGCGAGGTGAAGAACGCCTACGTGACGAACCCGAACATGGGCGCGTCGGTCGACGAAGAATTCATCGCGCGCGGCTACCGCCAGGCGCAAGAGAAGGGCGAAACCGAGTTTCGGGGCTTTCTCGCAAAGCACTTAAACGTCGAGATCGGCCTGGCGCTGCGGTCCGACCGCTGGGCTGGCGCCAACCACTGGGAGCAACAGGCGCTGCCTAAGCTCTCGCTGGACGCCCTGATCGCTCGCTGCGAGGTCATCGACCTTGGCATCGACGGCGGCGGCTTGGACGACTTGCTTGGCTTCGCTGCCGTGGGGCGCTGCCTGACGACGCGCGAATGGTTCGCCTGGACGCACGCCTGGGCCCACCCTTCGGTGCTTGAGCTGCGCAAATCCGAGGCGGCCCGGTTCCATGACTTCGAAAAGGATGGTGACTTGACTCTGGTCGAGCGCATCGGCGACGACGTCTCCGAGCTGGTCAGCATGGCCGCGCAAGTTTGGAGCTCCGGCAAGCTGGACAAGATCGGCGTCGACCCGGCCGGCCTGGGAACGATTCTCGACATGCTGGAAGCCGAGGGCATTCCGGCCGACTTGATCGTCGGCATCTCGCAGGGCTGGAAAATGAACGGCGCCATCAAGACGACTGAGCGCAAGCTGGCCGCCGGCGAGTTCTGGCATGGCGGCCAGCGCCTCATGAACTGGTGCGTCGGCAACGCAAAGGTGGTCGCGGTAGGCAACGCGATCACGATCACGAAGCAGGCGAGCGGCACAGCCAAAA
Organism: Oxalobacteraceae bacterium OTU3CINTB1; assembly: GCA_024123955.1. Classification (NCBI taxonomy): domain Bacteria; kingdom Pseudomonadati; phylum Pseudomonadota; class Betaproteobacteria; order Burkholderiales; family Oxalobacteraceae; species Oxalobacteraceae bacterium OTU3CINTB1. The sequence continues at coordinate 5,765,056 of CP099652.1, read as the reverse complement.
TCGACCCGCTCGCTGCTCTATTCAATGCTGTGACGCTGCTTGCGTTGAATCCTACCAGCAACACTATTTCCCAAGGTTACGTAGAGCTATGACGAAAAACACATCGTGGGACGACGTGCAGCGCCGTGCTGCGGTGCCGGGGTCGGCGATCCTGACGCAATGGAAAGCTGAGCGTGAGAGCGCGCGCCAAGTCTCGAATGTCGCATACAGCGCCGACGTGATGGAGGCGTTTGGTGTCAGCGAATCCGGCACCACGGTATCCGCGACCAGCGCGATGCGCGTGTCGGCCGTGGCCGCATGTGTCGCCAAGATCGCCGGCGCTATCGTCAGCATGCCGATCCACATCTATCGAATGGCCGATGGCGACGTGCCAGATCGACTTCCGCGCGATGCGCTCTGGTATCTACTGAACGAGCAGCCATCGCCGCAGTACACCTCCGCCAGCATGTGGGAGGGCGTCAGCATGGCGCAACTGCTGCGCGGCGATGGCTACGCTCTGATTCGCCGAAACATTCGCGGCGATGTGCGCGAGATCCTGCCACTGCCATGGGGCTCGGTTTCGCCGATGCGTCTGCCGGATGGCGTGCGTTATTACGTCAACCTGACCTCGCACGGCATCTCGACCTGGTTCGACCCGTCCGACATCCTGCACTTCCCGGGCCTGGGCTTCGACGACGCCACCATGCGATCCATGTCGGTCATCCAGTACGGCGCGCGCAATGCCATCGGTAATGCGCTGGCCATGGATGAATACAGCGGCAAGTTCTTCGAGAACGGCGCCCACCCATCCATCGTTCTGAGCAGCAAATCCAAGATGAATCCCGAGCAGATCACGGACCTGCAGTCGGCTTTCGTGCGCAAATACTCCGGCATGAGCAATTCCCATCGCCTGCCGCTCGTGTTGACGGAAGGCTTGGAGGCGAAAGAGATCAGCCTGAACGCCGAGGACGCCCAGCTGCTTGAGGGCCGGAAGTTCCAGGTGCTCGACGTCGCCCGCGCATTCGGCGTACCGGGTTTCATGATCAACGAGTCCACCGGCGCCACCAGCTGGGGCTCCGGCATCGAAAGTATCGGCCGCGCCTTTGTTCAATACACCCTTCAGCCCTGGCTTCGCAAGATCGAACAGGAACTGAACCGCAAGCTATTCCCGCGCGACACCGGAAAGTTTGTTGAGTTCTACCGTGATGCGCTGACCGAGGGTGACCTCGCGGCCCAGGGCGCCTACTTCCGCATCGCCCTGGGCGGGCCGGGCGCCGGCGACGGTCACATGACCATCAACGAAGTCCGCCGGATCAAGCGCCTGGCGCCAGTTCCCGGCGGCGATGAAATTTTCCGCGCGCCGCGCGACACCGGCAAGCCGGCCAACAAATCAGCAACCGAGGAGCCGCCAGCGCCATGAATAAAATTCTGCAACTGTACCTGGACAACGCTAAGCGCGAGAAGCAGGCATTCAACATGGTGCGCAACGAGGCCGAGGCCACGATGTACATCTACGACGTCATCGACCCGTACTGGGGCGTCAGCGCCAACTCGGTGATCACCGCGCTGAATCAGGTCGCCGACGCGCCTGTGCTGCACATCCGCATCAACTCTCCGGGTGGCAGCGTGTTCGAGGCGCGAGCCATCATCGAGGCCATCAAGCGCTTCGCCGGCAAGACCATCGCCCACATCGACAGCCTGGCTGCCAGCGCGGCCACTAGCATTGCGCTGGCGTGCAACGAGGTCGAGATCTCCGATGGCGGATTCTTCATGATCCACAACGCCAGCGGCATGGCATGGGGTGATAAGGCCGACATGCGCAAGACGGCCGACCTGCTCGAGAAAGTCGAGGGTTCGATTATCGCTGAGTACGCGGCCGAGACCGGTCAGACCGCCGAACAGATCGTGGCATGGATGGAAGCCGAAACCTGGTTCGACGCCAGCGAGGCGATCGCCGCCGGCTTCGTGGACCGCATGCAGTCCACCGCCAAGGTCGGCAACACCTGGAACCTGGCGGCGTTCGCGAAGGCTCCCGTCGCCATCCATGCGCCTGAGGCGGCGCCCGCTCCGGTAGTTGCGCCGCCAGTCACTGCCGTCGATCCAGCGCCCAAACCCGCAGCCGAACCGGCTGCTGAGCCGGAGCCGGCCGAGCCTGCGCCCTGCATGAAACAAGCAAACATCAACCTGCTCGCCCTGCTGCAAGCCACGTAAAGCGCTCTCGCGCACACCCGCCGAGGTCGGTCACCTCACCCAATCGGGAGCCCTTGCGGCTCCCTTTTTTATTTGAAAGATGCATATGACCATTCAGCAACTGCGCGAGATGATTGCCAACCTCGCAACCCAGTCCCAGAACTTGCTGGCCAACAAGGGTGACGCCAAGTGGTCGCCCGAAGACCAAGCGAAGTTCGACGGCTTTGTCAGCGAGATTAACGCTGCCAAGGTGCAGATCAAGAACATCGAAACCATGCGTGAACTGGAAGCCGATCAGTTCTTCAACGTCAACCCGGCCAAGAAGGAAGACGGCGTGCAAGTCGACGCGCTGGTCGCCGTCGCGCTGTACCTGCGCAATGGCACCAATGTGACCAACGAGCAGGCCATCCAGATCCGCAACGCAATGTCGACCACCACGTCGGCAGAGGGCGGCTACACCGTTCCGGCCGAAATCGCGACCATGGTCATCGACAGGCTGAAGGCATACGGCGGCATGCGTGAAGTTGCCACGATCCTGACCACTGCAGGCGGCAACGCGATGAACTGGCCCACTTCCGACGGCACCGGTGAAGTTGGTTCGATCGTCGGACAGAACCAGCCGGCACCGACTGGCGACGTCACCTTCGGCACCGTTGCGCTGAACCCGTTCTACTACACCTCGAACCAGATTGCGCTGCCGCTGGAGCTGATCCAGGATAGTGCCATCGACGTGATCGCCTTCGTGGTCAATCGCCTGGCCACCCGTATTGCCCGCATTCAAAACACGCACTTTACGACTGGCGCCGGCACGACTCTGCCCGACGGCATTATTCCACGCGCCGGCGTCGGCAAGGTCGGCGCCACCGGCCAGACCGTCACTGTCACCTACGACGACCTGGTCGACCTGAAGCACGCTGTCAATCGCGCTTACCGATCCAACGCGAAATACATGATGGCCGACGCTTCCGTTGCGACCGTCTCGAAGCTCAAAGACACCACCGGCCGCCCGATCTGGGCACCCGCAATTACCCAGGATGCGCCCGACATGCTGAACGGTTTTCCTGTCGCGATCAATGACGACGTGCCGGTGATGGGAGCAAACGCGAAATCGATCGCATTCGGCGACCTCTCCCAATACACGATCCGTGATGTCGCCAACACGACCGCTATGCGTCGCTTTGATGATTCGGCCTTCGCGCTGAAAAACCAAGTCGGCTTCTGCGGCTGGACTCGTTCGGGCGGCAACCTGCTGGAGCCTGCGGCCGTGAAGGTCTACACCAACTCCGCGTCGTAATACGCAAGCAGGCGGCGGGCTTCGGCCCGTCCTTCGCCACTTATCCAGGAAACCATCATGGCCAAATCCAATACCGCAGCCGCGCCCGCAGCGCCAGCGCCCACTTTTGCAGATCCGGAAGTGGCGCCCGAACCAGTGGCTGAGCCGGTCGCCAATACCACGCCCGGCGCGCCTCCAACCGTCAAAGCCCGCGTGCTGGTCGCCGGCCCGCACGGCGAATGCAACGACGTCGTCGAACTCGACGCCGAACTTGCCGCAACGCTCGCCGGCACCATCGACACCGACCCGGCCGCTGTGGCCTACGCCGAATCCCTGACCAAGGAATAAAATGACAATCCGCCTCCTTGCCGCATATGGCATTTACCCTGCAAACGCCATTGTCACCATCGACAGCGGCACGGAAGCGGGTCTGATCGCCGCGAAGATGGCATCAGCCAATCTGACCGGCGGGGTGGTCTACGTCCCGCCAGTGCTACCCAACCAGTTCCGCACCACTAGCTTGGTCCTGGACGGCGCGGGCAACGTTCTGGGGCTTGCCGGCCCGAACAACACGATCATTACCCTGGGCGGCGGCGCATCCATCACCAAGCCGTTTACCCCAGTCGCACCGACCCTCACCGCCATGGCAAACGCCATCTCGGTTGCCTATACGATTCCGGCGGACGGCGGCAACGCCATCACGAGCGCCGAATTTTTGGGTAGCGACGGCGCCACCACCGCGCTGACTGGTAGCCCGCAGACGATCGCAAAGACGGCAGGCGCTTCCATCACCGGCCGGGTGCGCTTCCGGAACTCCTTCGACTGGTCCGATTTCTCGCCGGTGTCGAACAGCGTGCAGCCGACCAGCGGGACCGCTGCGCCAGCAGTCTTGAGCGCCGCAGCCATCACCGGTACGCCACAGCAGGGCGTTCCGCTCGCCATTACCGGCGCAACCTTCAGCGGTAGCCCGACGCCGACCGTCACCCGCGTCATTCGCATGGATGGCACCCAGGTGGCCAGCGGCACTCAGTCGACCGGCTACACCCCGTTGGTTGGCGACGTCGGCAAGATCCCGAGCGTGACCGACACGGCATCGAACGGTGTCGGCTCGGCGGCGGTATCAACCGGTGCTGGTGCGGCGGTCATCGCTGCGGCGGGCGGGGTTACGAATAACGCCATTGTATCGTCGAGCAGCTTCCCTACCGCATTGTTGTCGTGCCCCGCCGCTATCGGTTGTCAAATCCCCCACGTGGCCAGTCCCGAAGGCGATATCAGCAACTTGGTTTTCACCGATCAGCGCACCTTTATCAATGACTCGTTTGTCGCCTTCTACTCGACGGCAAACAACACCGCCGATTCGGCGTGGCGGAAATACGTCGAATATCCAATCGGCACTTTCACACCCGTTCTGTACGGCGGCGCGGCTCCGATGGTTATTGGCAATACGAAGCGCACGATCACTAGCGATCCGTTGGCAATCACGATTCCAGCAGGCGCAACCTGGTTCGAACATACCCTTAATTTGAGCGGCGTTACTGTCGATTGTGCCGCCATTGAATTGCCGGCTTCGTCTGCCGCGCTCGGAACCTTGCACGCTAAATACGCCACCTCCGGCAATGCGCCAGCGCATCAAACAGCGGGCACCGCGAGCACGTTCTATTTTGGCTCATCCCTTATTACCGGCACTGTGGCGGCCGCGAACGTCAAATCGCACGTCATCCTCGCTGACAGTCTCGGCTTCGGTACGGGCGACGTCACCGGCGTCGGCGCCAAAGGTTCGAGCGGTATGATCCCGCGCGTCTTCGATAAAACGGGTAAACCTTATGCTAAGTTTGCCAAGGGCGGCATGGGCGTCCAGCACTTCGTCGCGCTGTTTGCCAGCGCAAATGGTGATCTTGACCCGTACTTCGCGTTGCTGAACGCCTCAGCTACGCATGTGGCAAATCTTTATGGGGTCAACGATCTGCGATTGAATCGTACGCAGACGCAGTTGTTTGCCGACTACGCCACCGTCAACGCCAAGTTCTCGGGTAAGGCCATGGCGCTTACGACCCTCACCCCGCGAACCGATTCGACCGACGGCTGGGCTACTGTGGAAAATCAAACGCAGCGGAACGACGGCAACTGGGGTGCGCTCACCTCTGTCAACACCGGCATCCGCGCTGGCATCGCCGGTATCACCACCGTCATCGAGACGTCGGATGCCGCGAGTACTGCGCGCAACAGCAACACTTGGCCGGCCAATTCCACGACCGACGGCACGCACCCGAATACCGCGCGGTCGGCGGCAGTGGCTGCGGCCATTACCTACGTCCCTGCGTAACCATGACCATCACCACCGAAACCGGGGCCGGCCTGCCTGAAGGGAGTATGCGATGACCATGATCCGCACCGCTGCCCCGACCGTGCTCGCCGTTACATTGGACGAGGCTAAGCAGGCACTGCGCATTGACGGCAACGACATGGATGCGCTGGTCACCATCTGGACTAAGGGCGTCATCGCCGATCTGGAGCACGAGACCGGCCAGCGCATGATGGAGCAGACGTGGGAGGTTCGCTTGCCAGCTTTCCCTGGCGTGCAGTGCTGGGCGCTCGGCCAGCCGGCGCCGGACGTCAAAGCTGTCGAGATCAACCTCCCGCATCCGGTGATGACCGTCACTTCCGTGACTTATATCGACCAGGCCGGGGCCGGGCGCGTGATGGATGCATCCGAATATCGCATCAACCGCAGCCGTTACGCCACCACGCTGTTGCCCGCGCGCGGCGCCACATGGCCGGCGACCGCCGACGGTGAGGACGCCGTGGTGGTGGTAGTGAAATGCGGGTATGGGAACACGCCGGCCGCAACGCCGGAGGAGGTCCAGTTGTACATCCTGGCAAAACTCGCTGAGCAGTTCGATCCAGCGACGCGCGTGGAGCGGGACACCGTCCAGTCGAAATTCATCGACGGGCTGCTCGATCGCGTCCGGAGCTACGCGTGAGCCTGCCCGCGCGCCTCGATAAGCGCGTTACCATCCAGAAGGCGGCCGACGGTCGCGACGCGGGCGGTCAGCCGATCGTCGGCTGGGTCAACGTGTTCCCGGACGGTGACGGCAAGTGCTGGGCCGAGATCAAAGATATCAGCGGCAAGGAATACATCTCCTCCGACGCCGAGCAGGCGAGCGTCACCACGCGCATCACGATTCGCCATCGACCAGGCCTGCCTTTAAAGCTGCGCGTGCTGTACGGCGCCGACGTCTACAGAGTTGCTGCCACGCTGGGCCAAACGGGCCGCGATCTGCTGTTGATGTGCTCCAGGGGTGATGCGTGAGTTTCAATATCAACCTCTCCGAGATGGCGGGACTGAAGGCTAAATTACGGGCTTTTGGCGAAACAGTGAAGAACGAGGTGGCCATCGAAGGCGCGGCCGGCATGGCGCTAGTTATCTACGACGAGGCGCGGATGCGCGTCCCGGTTTCACTTTCGCCGCACTTTTTTTACGGTAGCCAGTTTAAGAAAAACGGAACCAAGTACTTGTTCCAGCCAGGCACCCTGAAGGACGCCATCTACCGCGTCTTCTCGCCGGAAAAATCGAGAGCCACGCTCAAGCTGTACCGCGTCAGCTGGAACCATCGGAAGGCACCCTATGGCGCGATGGTCGAGTTCGGGACCTCGCGTGCGCCAGCGCACTCGTTCATCAGGACATCGACATCCAGGCTAAACGATGCGATGGACGCCGGCAGGGCGCGGATGACGGCGAAATTATCAGAAATTGAGGCTCGCTCATGAGTTTGGATGCCCAGCTTTTCGCGGCGTTGTCGCCTCTGGTCAATGGCGAGGTCTATCCCGACGTCGCCCCCGATGGAGTGGCGAGGCCCTATATCACGTATCAGCAGGTCGGCGGCGACGTCGTCAACTACACGGAGGGCTCAATCCCGGACCGCCGCAACGCACGGGTGCAGATCAACGTGTGGGCCGAGACGCGACTCGGCGCCTCGAGCCTGAGCGAATTGGTCGAAGACACATTGCGCCCGATCACCGAACTGCAGACGTCCGTGATCGGCGCGCGCGCCTCCGTCTACGAGCCCGAAACAAAGCTGCGCGGTGCCCGACAGGATTTCAGCATTTGGTATTGAAGCACAACTTTCCAGCCCTTCATGGGCACCACCAGGCCGCCGCAAGCGGCTTTTTTTACGTCCATTGAAAAGGATTACACCATGGCACAAGTACCCACCGGCACGCTGTTCTTTATCGCAACCTCCTACGGCACCCCGAAAACCACCACCATCGTCACCAACGCGGCGGAAGCCGTGGTCACCTCCGTCGGCCACAGCTTCGCCAACAACGACATCCTCGAAGTCACGTCGGGTTGGGGGCGTATCAGCCGCCGCGTCTTCCGCGCCAAATCGGTAACCACCGATACCTTCGTGCTGGAAGGCCAGGACACGACCAATTCGAACTTCTTCCCGGCCGGGCTTGGCATCGGTTCGGTTCGCAAGATCCTGACCTTCACCCAGATCACCACCGTGATGAACCCTGCGTCGTCCGGAGGCGACCCGAAAACGGTCAACTACAAGTTCACCGAATCGGACACCGAGTTCTCGATCAACGACGGCTTCGCCGCCACCGGCTACACCATGAACCTGGACGCCGACTCCATCGGCACCGCCGGCTACACCGCGCTCAAGTCGCTGACCGAAGTGCAGACCGACACCTGCTTGAAGATGCTCAGCCGCTCCGGCGCGACCATCTACCAGCCATGCACCGTCGCCCTGAACGAGGCCGTAAAGCTGCAAGACGGCCAGATCAACCAGGTGTCGGCCGCCTTCAACGGCAACAACCGTCTGACGCGCTACGCCGCGTAAGCATTTCCCGCGTCTCCAAGGCCTTCATCCGCAGGCTTTTTTACGCCCGCCTGGTCGCACCTTGCGGGTTTTTTTATTCCACTGAAAGCAAAAAATGGCAAACAAAGTCACGCTGGGCAACAAACCAAAAACCTTCGAAAAAGCTGTGGGCATCGTTCTGCTGGACGGCTCGATCGCAGATATCGAGGTCAAGTTCATCTACCGCACGCGCTCGGAATTCGCTGCGCTCTTCGATCCGAAATCGGAAGAGCCGGCCGCAGCGCCAGCCGCCGGCGCGCCGCAAAAGACCGTCGCTGACTACTTCATGGAGCAGGACAAGTCGAATACCGAATTCGTGCTGAAAATCGCCGAAGGCTGGGATCTGGACGACAGGTTCGGCGAGCCGGCGCTGTTGCAGCTGGAGGACGAATATCCCGGCGCGCTCGCCGCCATAGCACTGACCTATCGCCAATCGGTGGGCGAGGCGCGCGTAAAAAACTGATCGCGCTTGCACGGTCCATGTACGAGCGAATCCCGACTCAGCAAGAAATGGAGGAGTCGGGATTCGCCCCGGAGGACTTTGTGAGCGACCCGGTCGAGATATATCCCGACAACGAAGTGGTGCATCGTCTGTTCGCCAAGATGGACACGCAATGGCGCGTCGGCATGAATGGCCCTACTGGACTGGACTACCACTTCGCCCTACACAAGATGGACCGCATGGGCTTGGTGCCGGACGAGTACGAGCAGATGGAGGCCGATCTGCGCACGATGGAAATCGCCGCGCTGCAGGAAATGCGCAAGAAGTAACAGCCGCCTCGAGCGGCTTTTTTTATTGGAACCCCATGTCAAATACCGTCGGCGGCGCAACAATCGAACTGGGCGTAGATTCGACCCGTGTCGATTCCGGGCTGGACAACGTCGACGCGCGGGTTGACCGCACCGGTCGTAACCTTCAGAACCTCGGCTCGCAAGGTCGTCGGTCCCTGGATGGCATCGCGGAAGGCGCCACGCGCGCCGCCAGTGGCATGGACGCGGCCACCCGCAACATCACCCAACAGCTGCAGCGCGCCGTCGCCGGATTCGGCGCGGGCAAGAAGGCCGCCAGCGAGTTCTTCGAGGACTTGGCCGGTCGTCGCGGCGCCAATCTCGCCACCCTGACACCGCTCCTCACCCAGTTGCGCGAGCTCGAAGCCGCCCAGGCGCGCGCCGCTGCCAGTGCTGCGGCCACGTCTGCCGCACAGCAGGCCGCAGCGCAAGCTGCCGCCGAGGCCGCGCGCGTACAAGCCGCCGCCGCCCGCGAGGTGGCACAGGCCCAAGCGAGGCAGGACGATTTTATCGCCGCTCTGCGGGAGCAGGTTGCCCTCTACGGAAAAAGTGCGGATGAGGTCACCCGGTACCGTGCTGCCCAGGCTGGCGCCGCCGGCGCCGCTGAACCGCTGATTCAAGAGCTCGGCCGGTTGCGGGCTGCCGAAGAGTCGGTGGCCACTGCTGCGCGTGCGGCCGCCCAGGCCCAGCAGCAGGCCGTGCAGACGCAGGCGAAGAGTGACGCGTACGTGGCCGGCCTGCGCGAGCAGGTCGCGCTGTATGGCAAGACGGCCGACGAGATCATGCGCTACCGTGCTGCCCAGGCCGGCGCCGCCGGTGCCGCCGAGCCGCTGATCCAAGAATTGACGCGCCTGAAGGCGGCGGAGGATGCCGTCGCCGCCGCCGCACGCGCATCCGCGCTCGCGCAGCAGCAGGCCGCTCAGGCGCAAACCGGGCGCGACAACTTCATCACCGGTTTGCAGCAGCAGGCCGCCGCCATTGGGAAGACCCGCGTCGAGTTGCTGGAGTTGCAGGCCGCTCAAATGGGCGTCGCCGCGCAGGCCGCACCGATGATCGCCCAGCTGCGTGCCCAAGAGCAGGGCTTGAACCGCACGGGCATGTCCGCCGCCGCCACCGCCGCCGCGCTGCGTGGCGTGCCGGCGCAGTTCACCGACATCGTCACCAGCATCCAAGGAGGCCAGCCGGTTCTGACCGTCCTGCTGCAGCAGGGCGGCCAGCTGAAAGACATGTTCGGCGGTGCCGGCAACGCCGCGAAGGCCTTGGGCGGGTACGTGCTCGGCCTCGTCTCACCCGTGACGATCGTCGCGGCAGCAGTCGCGGTGCTCACGGTCGCATACGTTCAGGGCGCTAATGAATCAATCGCCTATGGTAAGGCGATTGCCACCAGTGGCAACGTGGCTGGAACGACCGCAAACCAGCTCAGCAACATGGCCCGCGCCATCAGCCAAACCGTCGGCACCCAAGGCGCTGCCGCCGAGTCGCTCGTCGCTATCGTGGGCACCGGCAAGGTCGCCGCGGAGAACCTACAAAAGTTCAGCCTGGTCGCAATCCAGGCGCAGCGCGCGCTCGGCAAAAGCGTAGAGGACACGGCTGGTGAATTCGCCGAGCTGGGCAAAGCACCTGCCGCGACGCTACTCAAATTGAACGAGCAATACCATTTCCTCACGGCCGAGGTGTACAACCAGGTGAAGGCGTTGGAGCTGCAAGGGCGCACCATCGAGGCGGCAACGATTGCGCAGACTGCTTATGCACAAGGCGCATCGACCGTATCGGCGAAGGTGGAGGCGAACCTCAGTGGCTTGAGCAAGGCGTGGATCAAGGTCAAGGATGAGGCCAAGGGCGCTTGGGATGCAATGCTCAACTCCGGCCGCCCTGAAACGCTTGAGGACAAGCTCGCCGCAGTGCAGGCGCGGATCGCGAAGGCATCTAAACCCGCACCGAAGGCGCCAGGCAAAGACGTGGGCTCGGTGCTGTTTGCGCAGCAATATGATCGCTTTAGCGGTCGTGGGGAGGCGAGCCTACAAGTCGCCGAAGACTTGAAGCTTGAGGCGAGCCTGCGCAACCAGATCAAACTGGAGGGAGAAAAGGCCGAGAAGGAACGCGAGTCCAACAAACTACGCGAGGCCGGCGTTGTCTGGGCGGCCGACAACGAGAAGTATCTCACTCGCGAAATGCAGCTGAAGAACGAGCTGAAGCGCGCGACCGAGCAGGGTGCAGAAGCCAAGGTTGATCCGAAACTGATTGAGGATCGTCTTGCCGCCATCCGTAAAAAATACGCCGATGTCTACAACCTGACGATCGACCAGCAGATCGAGAAGATCAAATCGCGCGGCGAGGTCGAAGAGGAGCGGGCGAAGCGAACCGCCATGAACGTGGCGTCCGCGCGCTCGGCCGGCCTCGCCACCAGCCTGTCGGCGGAGATCGACTATGCGACGAAGGTGGAGGAGCTCGACCAGGCCGCCCTTGCGCGGGAGAAGTCGCGCCTACAGCAGGAGCTGACCCTTACGGCCGGCAAGCCGAATAGCCTGAAGGAGCAGGCCGCCCTGCGCGCGCAGATCGCGCTCATCGACGAGAAGGCGCTGACTCGGCAGGCGCAGCTAAAGAATGAAATATTCGAGATCGAGGTAAAGGATACGCGCCAGTCCGCCGCGAACCTGGCCGATCTCGCGCAGAAGCGCGGCGACGAGGCTGAGGCTTTGGATGCCCAACTGGTCGCCCAGCGTGACGCGAACGCCCTGATCGGTCTGAGCAAGGATCGTGTCGCCGACTTTAATCGCGCCCTGGTGGAGGAGGTCGCCACCCGCAAGGAGGTGGAAGCCGGAATTCTCGACACCATCGTCGGCCGCGAGACCGAGGCCGTGGCGCTGCGTCGGAGCGCTGCGGCCATTCGCGGCATCGGCGACGCGCAGCGTGAATCGATCCTCAAGACTGCTCAGGTGGACCAGCAGAAAAAAGTGTGGGAGTCGATCGAGCAGACCGCGCACGACACCTTCATTTCGATCTTCGACAGTGGCAAATCCGCATTCGATCGCCTTCGCGACACGCTGAAAAACGGGCTGTTGGACCTGCTGTACCAGATGACGATCAAGAAGTGGATCTTCAACATCGGAGCGCAGGTCAGCGGTTTTTCGGGCATCGCAAACCTTGCCGGCCCGTCTGGCGCTGGCTCCGCTGGAGCTGCCGGGCAGGCAACGAGCCTCCTGCAAACAGGGAAGGGCATCTACGACGCGATCACGACCGGGTTTTCGGGCCTTTCCGCTACCACGGCCGAAGCGGTGCAGACCGGGCTCAACATGCTGGGCACCTATACTGGATTCTACTCGGCCGCCGGTTCGGGCATGCCGGTTTCGGGCCTAGCGAGCGGTGCCGGCGCTGCCGCTGGCGCGCTTGCCGGGATCGCCGGCGGGGTATACGGCGGGCGGCTGGTGTCAGGCGGCTATTCCGCATTTGGGGGATCGGGCAACAGTGCAGTGAACACAGGCACAGCTGTTGGCGCGGTGGTCGGCAGTATCGTGCCGGTGATCGGGACCGCCATCGGCGCCCTCGTCGGCGGCCTGATCGGCGGGGCTGTGAACCGCGCATTCGGAATGGGCGATAAGAAAATATCGACCCAGGGCGTGCGCGGAACGCTGACAGCGGATGGCTTCACCGGTGAGGACTATGCGAATTGGACGCAAAAAGGTGGGTGGTTCCGCAGCAATAAATCTGGTACCGATACCTCTCCGGTCGACGCAGGCGTCAGCACGATTTTCTCCGACACCTACAAGCAGTTGAAAGCCGTCAGCGGCGACTTTGCCAAGACGCTCGGCGCAGATATCACCAGCCTGGCCGGTCGCACGCAAAAACTCGACGTCACGTTAACCAAGGACGTTGAGGCCAACAAGGCGGCTATCGCAACGTTCTTCTCCGGCGTGGCGGACACCATTGCAAAGGAACTGGTCCCCAGCTTGAGCAGTTTCGCTGCCGATGGCGAAGCCGCCAGTGCGACCCTGCAGCGCCTCGCCGGCGACTACAAGGCGGTGGATTCGGTTTTGCTGACCATCGGCCGGACGTCGATGCAAGCGTTCGGCGCCGTGGGTGTTGCCTCAATCGCGGCCCGCGAGCGCCTGATTGCCGCCGCCGGCGGCCTTGATCAGCTGGCCAGCGGCACAGCGTTCTTCGCGCAGAACTTCCTGTCGCCGGAAGAGCAGATGAAGCCGATCATCGAGAACATCGGCGATCAGCTGAAGGCCTTGGGGCTGGCGGGAGTCGACACCACGGCCGAGTTCAAGGCGGCGGTGCTGGACCTCGCCAGCAGCGGGAAGCTGGCGACCGAGGCTGGAGCGGCGCAGTACGCCGCGCTGCTCGCGCTGGCGCCGCAGTTCAAGCAGATGACCGACTACACCGACTCATTGGCGGGATCAGCGAAGCAAGCTGCGGCGAAGTTAGCGGAGCTCAACAGCAGCTACGAAAGCGACATCAAGTCCCTTGAGCGGTCGCTGATGACATCGGCGCAAGCGCGCGCGGCTGACGTAGCCGGGCTGGATGCGTCCACCCTGAAGCTGTACGAGCGCCGCGAAGCGCTGCAGGCGGAGGTGGCGGCAATCGAAGCGGCCAAGCAGGCGGCTCAGTCCCTGCGCACGGCCGTGGACGTGGCCTTCAGTTCCCTCACAGCGTCGGTCAATTCTGAAAAGTCGAAGCTGGAAGCGGCCACCAAGGCGCAAGGCAACATCTTGCAGGCGCAGATTGACCGGGTTGGCCTGTCGATCAGCGACCTGACCTCGTTATCTGGGTCGCTTCAAAGCGCGCTCGATGGCATGACGGTTCCCGGTCAGGAGGCGGAAAGCCGCGCTCAGGCGCAAGCGCAGATCTCGGCGGCGCTGGCGATCGCGAAAGCCGGCGGCGCGCTGCCAAAGGCCGAGGACCTGAAGTCGGCTCTGAGCGTAATCGGCAAAGATTCGTCGTCGCAATTTGCGTCGTACCAAGACTATCAGCGCGACCTGTATCGGACGGCCAATGACGTCTCCGGGCTCGCCGAGCTGACGGAAGCCCAATTGACGAATGAGCAAAAGGCGCTTGCGCTGGCCCAGAAGCAAAAGGACATCCTTCAACAGACCTACGAGAACGAAATCGCCCGCCTGGATCAACTTGTAGCGGCGGACCAGCAAAAGGTCGACCTGCTCAATGGCATCAAGGTAGGTGTCGATTCGGTCCCTGCGGCGTTGGCGGCGGTAGCGGCAGCGGTCAAGGCGGCTCAGGCAAACCCAACTAACGGCAGTGGCGCTATCACTGCCATGTTCCAAAACCTGCTCGGTCGCGCACCGGCAGCCAGCGGGCTTCAATTCTGGACCGGGGCACTTAGCAGCGGTACGTCGACGCTGGAGGATATCCAGAAGGCCATCATGGCTAGCGACGAATACAAGAAGCTGCATCCGTTCGCGGTCGGCACGAACTATGTTCCGCGCGACATGCCGGCCTACATCCACGAGGGCGAAGCGATTATCCCGGCTGCCGACAACCGCGAACTAATGGCGCGACTGTCGGCACCGCGCGAGAGCAATGCTGCGCTGCTGGCGGAAGTGATCCGTCTGCGCGCAGCGGTCGAGAAGCTGCAAGGTCCAGCCGACCGGACGGCTAATAGCTCGGAAGCATCATCCAAGACGCTCACGCGCGTAACGCAAGGCAAGGACTACATCGTCACAAGGGAATTTGCATGAGAGTCATTCCACCGCTTGCCGTCACCGACGCCGTCCTGATATCAAGCTCAATTGTCGAAGTCGCGCCGGCGGCGCATGCCATCGGGACCACCTATAGCGCCGGGGCCACCAGCAGCACCGGAGTCATTGGCGGCGTGATCACTGTGTGGAAGTCGCTGGCAGCCGGAAATGTCGGCCACGCACCGTCAAGCAGTCCCACATGGTGGCAGAACATCGGCACCACGTACGCGGTCTACGATCCTACGCACTCCTACTCGCTGGACGACTACGTAATCGACCCGGTTGCGCACCTCGTCTACCAGTCGATGATCGCGGGCGCAAACCTTGGCCAGCCTCTGGCGACGGGAACGGCGTGGCGGCCGGCCGGGCCGACGAACAAGATGGCGGCATTCGACAACCTGCGAAACACGCAGACCGTGGCGCCGGTTGATATCGTCTATACGCTGGCGCCTGGCGTGCGCACCGATTCCATCGCCGTGATCGGCCTGGATGCATCCAGCGTCTCTATCTCGGTCACGACAGGTGGGCGGGAAGTGTATGCCGTTTCTGTCGCGCTGAGCCTGCGTAAGTCGTTTCGCTGGCGGGACTATTTTTTCGGCCAGTTCAAAACCCGCAAGGCCATTCAGTTCTTCAACCTGCCGCCGTACCGAAATGCCGAGATCACCGTCACCGTCCACAAGACGAATGGCCTGCGTGCCGTCGGCGGGATCATCGTCGGCAATGCCGTCTACCTCGGCAAGACCTTGGCGGCCATCACCTCCGATCACCTTAATTTCTCCAACGTCGAGCGCGACAAATTCGGCAACGTCACGCTGCAACCGCGCCGTTCGGTGCCGAAGGTGAACGAGCGCGTTGTGTTCGACAAAAGCCTAACCAGTGCTTTGTTGGAGGTGCGCGAGCGGCTGAACGGGGTGCCAGCGGTCTGGTCGGCGCTGGACGACTTCCGATCGAACAATTTCGAGCCCACGTTTATTTTTGGCATCCACAAGGAATTCAGCCTCGACCTTGAGCCGTCCACGCACGGCATCATCACCCTTGAATTAGAGGAAGTGTAACAATGAGCATAAACGTCCCTCCAGCAGTTTCAGTGCTTCCGCCGGCTCCGAGCACTGATCGCGTCGACTCGTTCGACGTCGAGGCCGATGATCTTCTTGGCGCACTCCAGCCATTTAGTGAGCAACTGTCCGCCCTCGGTCAAAACGTGTACACGAATGCGGTGGATGCGCACGATAGCGCCACCACCGCCAGCACCCAAGCTACCCAAGCCAACACCAGCGCCGGCACCGCGACCGCCCAGGCTGCGGTCGCCGCCGCGCAAGCGGCAATCGCCACGACCAAGGCCACCAACGCGGCGGACAGCGCGGCAGCTGCGGCGGTCAGCGCCTCGAACGCGGGCACGACAATTACAGCCACCAGCACGAGCTCCGTGTTGGTCGGGAATGGTGACAAGGTTTTCGTCGTCGGCGCCGGCAAGCAGTTCCTCCCCAACATCCCTATGGTCGCCGCTGCGCTGAATGTGAAAATGTTCGGCGCCGTGAAAAGTTATGTCGGTCCCAACCTGACGCTGACCATCGATAGTTTTGAAGGGACAGGTACTCCGAATGACTGGTCGATCTCGGTTGCTGGTCCGGACGGCCCTACCGGCGGCACCGCCGGCGGCACGCTGACCAGCGCGCTCAATCTGAAGAAGGGCGCCGACCTGGCCAGTGCGTCCACGATCGATCCATGGTCCACGGGCGGCAACTTCGGCGATCTGACCGGCGGCGCAACCATCAACGCATTCGCCCCAGCACCGCAGCCGGGTAGCAAGCGCTCGTACCACATCACCGGCACGCCGACCATCACGGCTGGCGCCAGCCTTAAGGTAAAGGGCGGTTCGGTCACGCTGTTGCCCGGCGACGAGATCGACATCACGGCGCGCACAACGACGGAATTCCTAATCGACGTGCGGCGCGGGGCTGGTATCGCCGCATCCGGCTTCCGCCACTGGCGCGTCATGCGCGCGTCCGGAAACTTCATCCCCAAGGTTACCGGTCCTCACCTCATCATCCAGATTGGCGCGCCGGGCGGTGGCGGTGTTGTCGGAACCGGTTTTGGTAGTTGTGCAACTGGAGCTGGTGCGGGCGGCGTCTCTATCGCCATCCGGCAACTGACGGCCGGAACACCTTACGCCTTCACCTCTGGCAGCGGCCCGTCGACGATCACGTATGCCGGCACTCCGATCAATGGCACCGCTGGAGGCGTCACGACGTTTGTTGTCCCAGGCTACGCCACCATGACGTGCAACGGCGGTGGCGGCGGTAACGCGGCCACAGTCGGTCCGGTGCTCGGCGGACTGGGCGGCACGGCCAGTGGTGGCGATATCAATATCACTGGCGGGCGTGGAGGCAACATCACGGGCAATGACGCGACGGGACTGTACGCCACGGGCGGGGGCGCACCTGGTATCCAGGGGATTGGCTACAACGGCGGCGATATTACTACCGGAGGCACGTTAGCGACAGTATCGGGCGGCGCAGCCCTTGGCGGCAAAGGTGGTGATGCTGCTCAGGGTGGGCGGGGTGGCGGCGCAGGCGCAGGTGGGCCCGGTGGCGACGCTCTCACGAATGTAAATGGCGCTGCCGGGGTGAACTCGGACGGCGATGCTACTGGGCTGGCGACTTACGCGCAGACATTCGCTAATGCCACTGGTGCGGGCTCTGCGGGTGTGAACGCCGGCAGCACTAGCCCCGCGATAAGTTATTTTGGTGGAGCAACAGCTGGTCACGTTGGTAGCGATGCGGCGAGGCAGGCAACTGGTTTTGGCGCTATGGGTGGGACCGCATCCTTTTCGATAAACACCATTCGCCAACCGCAAGGCCCTGGGGGCGGCGTCGGAGGATTTGCTGGCGCCGCGCCGGGGAATCCAACCGGTGGGGCTGCGGAGGGTGGATTGATTTTTATTGGATGGAACAACTAAGAGGTAGACAATGGCTAACATTCCGTACGCATGCACCGGTCACGAAAAGATCGGCAACGCTAATATCTACGAGGGCGGGGCGAAGATCAACACGATCAACACGTCGCGCTGCCATGTCGAGTGGTACTGCGCCACCAACGGCTACACGTGGGACTGGCGCGACGACGACCCTGATGCAACACCTGAGCCCGAAGACCCTCCAGCTGAACCACCCGCAGCCACCACACCCGCTTAAGCGGGTTTTTTTACGCCCAATGAAAGGCAAGCATGCCAGCAGACGAAATGACCACCGCCCTGCATCACGCGGAAAACCAGCGCCGGATCGCGGAAGTGGAGGGTGTCGTGGCGCAGGTTGTCGTCCGCCTCGACGCAATGGCCAGCGATGTCCACACCCTCAAGGGCAATATGGCCGGCAACACGACCCTCACGCAGGAAACGCTCGCCGGCATCGACGCGATCAAAGCGCTGATTGGCCAGCTCGACATCCCCTCGCTTCGCGACATGGGGGAGGTGATGACATCCATGCGGGGCGGCGTCCGTGTGCTGGGCTGGCTCGAGCGGCCGGCGAAATGGGTTGCCGCCATGGCTGGCGCCGCCGCTGCCGTCTACGCACTCTGGAAGCTCAAATGAAAAATATCAAACTGGTCGCGGACCGCGCGGCTATCAAGAAGCGTTGGTCGGTGAAGATCATCAAGGTCGGCGCCGCCGCCTTCACAGCTTGGGGCGCGCTGACGGCCGCCGGGTTAGTCAGCACCGTCCCGCCATGGGTGCCACAGGCGGTGGCCGCGGTCGGCTTCGTCGGCGCCTTCCTCGCCGCCTACTTGGCGCAACCAAATCTTCCGGAGAAAGAATAGCCATGAACCTGACTGAACACTTCACCCTTGAGGAGTTGGTGGCATCGCAGATCGCCGCGCGCCGCCGAATCGACAACCGGCCGGGGCCGGCCATCATCGAGAACTTGCGCCGCCTCGCCGCCTTGCTCGAGCAAGTGCGCGCGCTGGTCGACCGCCCGATCACGGTGTCAAGCGGCTACCGGTCGCCGGTGCTGAATGCGGCCGCCGGCGGCGCGCGCGACAGCGCCCACATGCAGGGCTTGGCCGCCGACATCACCGTTGCCGGCATAGCACCGAAGGATCTGGCCAAGGCCATCATCAATGCCGGCATCGAGTTCGACCAGCTGATCTACGAGGGAACCTGGGTCCATATTGGCCTGGCCGCCGGCAAGCCGCGCAACCAGGTGCTGACCGCGACGTTCTCGCCGGGTGGCGTGGTCTATTCGGTCGGTATCCGATGAACCCGCTCGCCCTCAACCCGTTCGTGCTGCTCGGCGCCGGCGCGGCCGCCCTAGCGATCGGCTTCGGCGCCGGCTGGCAGGTCCAGGGCTGGCGCGGCGCGGCCGAGCTCTCCGGCGTAAAGCTAAACAACGCCGAGGCCATCACGCAGGCTTCGGCCGTCGCGCTGTCCGACTACAAACTGGCCGCCACCGTCATCAAGGACGCGGCCGGTACCGCACAGGTCGATATCACAGCCCTGGGCGTCAAGCTCGACACCATCAACCGGAAGATCAAAAATGCGCCACCTCCATCGCTACCTGCTGATTGCAAGCCTGGTCCTGCCCGGCTGCGCAACCTCGCCGAAGCCGCAGCCGCCGCCGACGCGGCCGCCGCTCGACCAGTACCTGGCAAGTGACTGCGCGCCGATCGGCGCCGTCCCGATCACCGATGACTTCGACGTGCTCGATACCTGGGTGCGGGAGCACCTGTTTTTGATCATTTCCGATTGCGCCATCCGGCACCGAAAGACGGTCGACGCCTGGCCGAAATAACCCTTGGAGCATCACATGCATATTCGCCACCTCGTTGCGCTCGCCGCCGCATTCCTGCTCAGCGCGTCGCCTGCCAGCGCCCAGACATCCACCAGCACCGGCGCCACCGTGTCGGCCGGCTCCTCCGGCTCGAGCAGCACCGTCGGCGCCGTCATCACGCCAGCGGCGCCGGCGCCGGTCGCCGCGCCCGGGTTCGGCACCTTCCTGCGGCCGTTCGCGATCACGTCGCTGTGGAACGCCCGTCCGGTCAACCCGCGCTTCGGCAGCTATATCATCCCCGAGTCCGATTACGCACCTTTCGTCGGCCCCGGCCAGTATTCCACTGGCGCGTTCGAGGCGCGGCCGGGCGACCTGCCGGCGACGATCTACCCGGTAGCGGGCAAGGCGGGCGTGTGGGACCCGGACGGCGAAATGTGGCTGCCGTCGGTCACGATCCCGCGCTGGCCAGCCGACACCACGCCAGCGACGGGTGGCGACGGCCATGCCGACGTGGTCGACTCGGTTACCGGAATCGTGCATTCGTTCTGGGGCTTGAAGAAGGTCGCGGGCCGATGGGTCGCGGCGCAATACGCCTGGACCCGGATTGACGGTACCGGCTGGGGCGGCCCGTCGCACCACTACCAGGGCGCGCGCGCTGCAGGTGTGGCGCCCATCGGAGGCCTGATCCGCAAGCACGAGATCAACGATGGCGCGCCGATGTACCGCCACGCGCTGTCGATGTCGCTGACGTTCAACGCACTGTCGCCGAAGCCGGCCTACATTTACCCGGCCACCTCGGCCGACACCTACGCTGCCAGCCTGAACTCCGGCCAGCTTCCGGAGGGCGCGCTGATGATGCTGCCGCCGTCGTTCAACCTGACCAGCGTCACCAATCCGGCACTGCGCAAGGTGGCCGCCACGCTGATGACCTACGGCGCCTACGTGGTCGACCAGAACGCCGGCACGCCTTTCTACATTTATGTTGAGAACGGCTCCGATTTCAGCCTGCATAAAGGTGGGTGGGACAGCAAGGCCGCGCTCGACCTGCAGCTGATCCGCGCCTCGCTTCGCCAGGTGGTGGCGGCCGATTCGTGGCTGGACGGTGCCGGCCGGCCGATGGCGCTGGAGAAGAACCTGAACCTGCTGTCGATGCGCGGCGGCTGGTCGCAGCACCGGGGTTCGACGCGCGGCGTGTACGACACCGCGTCGCAGTCGCTGAAATTCCCGGCGACGTCGACGCCAGCAACAATGGCTAACGGAAATGGGCGCGGCATCAGCATCGTCAACTGGTCGAAGCCGGCCGCCGGCGACAAGCTGAAACTCACCGCGGCGACCACCGGCGGCGGCAAACTGACGCTGGAGGTGTGGTCCGGCGCCACCATAACCTATTCGACCGGCGCGCTGGCGAACGGTGAGACGAGCACGTTCACCGTTCCGACGGGCGCCTGGTGGGTGCTGTATGCGACCAGCGGCACCGGCGGGCCGTCGAGTGTGAGCGGGACCCTGGTGAAGGTGTCGCTGTAGTTAGAGCGGTCGACTGGCCGCGTGCACACGCCTACGAGGGAAAGCTCAAGGCGGCTATTGCGGGCTGTCTGTAGAGCCGACCGGCTGCACGACTTCCAGCTGGCCGGGCCGGAACACCTCGAACTGCGGCTCGCCGTCGAGCACCCATTCGCAGTAGATCCCATTCCGCACGCCTTCCCAGTCGTGATCCTCGCCAAGAGCGGAGCACGTCACCCACATCACCTGGCCATTGGGCTTGCCGCCCATGCGGACCAAGTCGCCCTCGTTTGGCCTGTCCTCGTTTAATTCGTTCGTCATATCAATCCCATCTGCGTGTCGGGCGCCGGCGGTGCTGGCGCCTTCTTTGCGCGTGGCGGTACCGGAAATTCCCACGACCGCATCAGTTCGGCAGGGTAGGGGCGCAGGAAGCTGCGCGCATATTCCGGATCGTTGCAGTTCAGCCAATCATCCCATTCTGCTTGCGGTACCACCACCAGCGCACGCTTTTCGTCGCCCGGTTTGTGGAATCGCCTCATCAGCGGGTGGTCGTCGGCGTTCATTGTCAGCTGGGTGAACGATGCCGTCCTGCCCGCCTCGTCTTCCCATTCCCGCCACAGGCCGGCCACGGCGAACATCGACTGGTCCGCCATCCCGATTCCCCACCGTACCGCCTTGCCGCTTTCGTAGCAGGGCTCATAAAACGCAGTCATCGGCACAAGGCATAATTGCGTCCGCTTCCAAGCGCCGGAAAACGACCGGAGCTGGCCAACCGTCTCAGCGCGCGCGTTCATCGTGTCGTACGGACGCACGCCGGCCGGAATTTGCTGACGCGGCACCATGCCGTAGGTCGCCAGCAAACCCTTGCGGCCGCCGTCGGCGCCTCGTCGCACGATGGGCGCTGCATAGTCCTTCCACGCCTCGGTTTTCCAGACGCCGACCTCGCGCAAGTTGATCAGCACGCCCATCACGGTGTTGAGCATGTCAGGGTCTGGCGGGCGATAATTGACGCACATGATTTTCTCGGCGAGATCAAAGTGACATCATAGCGCTTTTCGAGATTCGCAATTATACTGTATATCCATACAGTATATTGTTTTCATGAAACACATGAGTTTTCGACCACCACTTACCGCTGTCGAGCTGCGCGACATCGGCCTGCGCCGTGACCCGGCCGACATCATTCGCCTGTTGTGGGAGATCAAGCGGCTGCGCGCGATCGCGCTGCGTGCACACCAATATCAGTTGACGGCTCGAGGAGGCATCGGCGGCAGCGACCTGGTGCTGAACGCGCTGCGGCGCGAGCTTGAGGGTGAGCCTGTCGTGGCCGAGCAGGCGCCGCTGGATGATCTGCATGAGCGCCAAGAGAGGGGGCCGCGTGGCGGCGACCCGGACCGCTAGTCGCGGCGCGCTGCTGGCCGCCGGCTATTTTGGCCTCAACCCAGGTGGAACCCATTTCATCGTCGGCGGTTCGGTGATGGGCTTGCCCCCCCCCCTTCGACGACCGACCGCGCGACGACTGGGTGGCCGATGCCATTTATGAAGAATGATATGCCCATCGCGCGCAATGCTTCGATTTGGCGCGATTTACTCTTCCGGCCCGCCAGCACCGCTATCTCCTCAGGCGAGAGGAATGTGCGAGGCGCGGCCTCCAGCTACTCGATCCGCCACCGGAGGTTCGCGATTGCGTCGAGCATCTCCGATATTTCAGCTTGGCTCAACGCGCCTCCGCTGCCGCCTTGAGGCCTCCAAGAACTCTTTTGTTCCGGACCAGGCGGTCTCGCGTGGTGCCTTCGGTATGTCGCCTGGCGGATTGGCCTTCAACCAAGCCTTGCACTCGACGAGATCGTAGCGGTGCGACCGCTTCCCAACCGGCGTGTATGGAAGCCCCCGCAGCTCCAAGCGTCGGATGGTCGAATCGCTCACGCCCAGCGCTGCGCAAATATCCTGCCTGTTCAGTTCGCCCATGTGTCACCCCCTGTGAGCGCCTAAGATAGCAAGATACATATCGGTGCGGCGCTGCGTTGGAGGGCCTCAACTATTAAGACGCGCAGTAATCATTTTGCCACTGGCCAAGAAATATGAGTGTCGAACAAATGGGCTAAAAATTTTTGACGCATTGAAAGTTTAATCAATTTCTCGGGCTCATGTTCACGAGATGCAATATGATTGTGGCATTCGGCAAGAACAGCGCTTAAAATCGGCGGCTCCGATTTTTCTATTAAAAATAATTCCGCTTGCCAATTATCAATATCTTTCTCCGTGAAATCCCGCTTTCCGACCCGAGAAATTTCCGCTCTTAGCGCAAGATATTTTTGGGCTAACTCTGCATGGAGTCTAGCCTTATCGCTCCAACTGAAGAGGAGCGAAGGTAATGTTACAGCGGAGACCACTACCGCTGCCATCGCTTTCTGTTCTGGACTGGCCAGAAAAGAACTGAATGCTGCACCGCTTGCTATGAGAGAGCAGATTTTCGCCCAGCGGTCGGATAGGATAAAAAACCTTTCCCGTTTGCGATTGTACAATGCGCTTAGATCACATCGGTTAGTTACTCTCAACCATTGTTCCCACGCATAGTCCGACGGAATATTTTCTTCTGCGGTCATCTTGAACCTCGCTTAACGGATGCGGAGAGTATGACAGTTTGGTAACTCTTTGTGGAGTAAATGAAAGTTTAGCCTCAGCTGTTCGACAGCGATTCACGCAACCCGTTTGCGGATCGTTGTGATTTTGGCCGCCGACGGCATGGTCGCGCAGAAGTCCGCCCAGGCCTGCATGAGCATCACGCGCTTATCCAGCAGGTCGCCGCGCCGGTATGCCGCCTCAGTTTTGTCCGGTAGGCTGTGGGCCAGCGCGTGCTCGCAGACCTCGCGCGGGAATGAGTTGGCGACGGATTCCGAGCACCAGTCGCGGAAGGTCGATCGGAAGCCGTGCACGGTGATGTCCTTGCGGCCCATACGCCGCAGCACTGCCGTCAGGCTCATATCCGAAAGGGCGGTGGTGTCGGTCTTGCCAGGGAAAACCACATCGCCGAGCCTCGGCATGTTCTTGAGTAGCGCCAGCGTGTAGGTGGACAGTGGTACCCGGTGCTCCCGGCCGGCCTTCATGCGCTCGGCCGGAATTGTCCACAGCGCCGCATCCACATCAATCTCTTGCCATTGAGCGCCGCGCACCTCGCCGGAGCGTGTCGCGGTCAGGATTGCGAACTCCACTGCGCGCGCGCCGATGCCTTCCCGCTGGCGTAGGTCGACCATGAACGCCCCAATCTCTCGCCACGGCAGGGCGGGGTGGTGAGTAACCTTCGCCACTTTGCCCGGGTCGGCCAGCAGGTTGTCGAGATGCCCGCGCCAGCGCGCCGGATTATCTCCGGCCCGGAACTTACTGACGGTGGCCCAGTCGAGGATACTTTCGATCCGCCCGCGCAGCCTTGTGGCGGTTTCGGTCTTTTCGAGCCAGATCGGGCTGAGCACCTTGACGACCAGCGCGATGTCGACGGCCGCCACCGGGAGCGCGCCGATAATCGGGCTGGCATACGTGGCCAGCGTGTTCTCCCACTGGTTGGCGTGTTTGGCATTCTTCCAGCCGCCCCGATGGGCTGCGATGTAGGCGGCCGCGCACTGGTCGAACGTCATCATTTTGGCGCGCTCGGCGGCGCCGGCGAGCTGCTCGGCTTTGCGGACTTCAAGTGGGTCTTGGCCGCCCAGCAGATGGACTCGACATTCCTTTGCCTTCGTGCGCGCCTCCCCGAGGTTGACGGTATGCATCGGCCCCAGCCCCATTTCCCGCTGCTTGCCGCCGAAGGTGAAACGGAAGATCCAGCTCTTGCTGCCCGACTTGGAAACCTGTAGCCAAAGGCCGGCGCCGTCGCCATAATAGCCGGGCTCCTTCATCTTGCTCACCGCTAGCGGACTGAGCTTTTCTACCGTCTTCGCCATTTCCTACCCCCATCCCTACCCACATTAGATGCGCGGATTGTACCGCATTGGTACGGACGAGTGCGAACAAACGATTGTAGTTAAGCCCTTTATCCATAAGGCGAAACGAACAAATGCGAACTAGTTCGAATCCCTAAAGGGCGGACCCTCTCTCCGCCAAGAATAGAAATGTGAAAAAGGCCACCCTCGGGTGGCCTTTTTGCATTTCTTTCGTGGCGGAGCGAAGGAGGGCGCCTGCGTGCCCTCCGAGGTCGCCAAGGCGGCCGGTTCGAAGGCCTCGCCCCTGCAGGGGCGTGCCTCTCGGAATCGGCTGACTGCCGCCGCGTAAGCGGTGGCGCGCCGACAGGCGCAGCGCGTAGCGCAAAAATTCCTGCCAACACTGTTTCTCGCGTTCATTTGGCTGATTGTCAGACTTGACCCTCGACGCCGATGCTGCGCATGGAAATAGGTCCGGTCGACCTGTGCCTGTGGCGGCACAGCAACCGCGACCTCGGCGCCAAGATGATGCGAGGCCATCGCGCGGCGGGGGAGAAGCCCCCCGCCTTAGTTGGCTCGGGGCTTCTTACTTTTGCGCCGCTACTTCGCTACACAGTCATGCAAACTAGGCGCCCGACCAAGCGGCTCTTCCGTGACGACATGGAAGAGCGCAACAGGGCGGACGACCCGCCGCCGACGTCTGCTGCTACACAACGTGCGTGTCTCGCGTTCTGTAACCCCTGACAATGCGATTGCGATGCCTTCGGTTGCCGTTGAGCATGGTAATTAATTGCCCTAAGGGAATTATTGTGTTATATTGGGTTGCTAAAATAACAAAGAGGTATTCATGACACACACACTAGGAAAGAAGGTCGCCAGCGCGGTTGCGATTGGAGTAGTTGGCTGCTTGATACTGGGCACTGGTTTTTTGATCCTATTTGATGCGTTCGCAACCTGGGTAAATGTAGATTTTCGAATTTCAGTCCAAGTAGTGGCTTGGACGATCGTTGGAGTGCTCTCCTGTTTTATGCTTGCTCTTGGCGGCTATTGGTTTCGCGAAAAAAAACGCCTTTGGTATGGCGCGCTAGAGGTCGGGGTAGCGATGTTTGCCGCTGGTGCGGCGGTGTTTAACGGTATGGTTACGTCTCAAGCGCTATTTTTGTCGATACTGGCATTTACGGCCGCAATCTACATCGGCGTTCGTGGATTTGATAATGCCTTCCAGGCGGTAAAAAAAGAACAGGCAAAGGAATAAGAGGCAGTAGCGAAGAAAGCGCAAGATGATTTGTTAAAGAATGTAGTGCCGATATCCACCACAGAAGCGGTGACGGACAATTTGCACTAGCGCTCCCGACGTTAAGGTGAATTCCTATACACACTGCACTCGTAATGTGGTCTTAGAGCCTATCGATAGCAGTGACTTGGAGGCTAGCACCAATGCTATCGATGCTATCGATCGCGTGTAGCTTACCCGCAAATAGGTCTTGGGATATTTACGCTGCACCTCAGAAAAAGAATGCTTCATGACGTGGCTCTAGGCTTGCATGGATATGCGCCGCAAGGGGATGAACACAAGCGTGGCAGCGTTACTTTTCAGCTTCGCTGTCGGCATGCGCGCCATTTCCTCGATGACCAGATAGTTCAGCTCATGGGGGACTTTCTTGCCTGCCGGGCACCATTGCTGGCCTACGCCAGCGTCCATCGCGCCATCGATGTAACCCATGGCCCGCTCTCGCCGGAAGTTATTGAGCGCGTCATCCCTAGGGCTGGCCAGCATGTCGCGGACCACCGCTGCGCCCGACACCCTGTATCGGCTGCTGCGTCGCAGCTCCAGCTTGCCCGCCAATCAACAGAAGCGTCAACGCGAACGTCTTTATGCGGTTTTCCTTTCCATTCCACCTCCTGAGTTGAGAGCGTCGACACCGAGCGGCTCGACACCGCTATTGTTGTGTCGGGCTGCGGTTGTCGATTTGCGCGGGATTTAATTTGGAATGGATTTATGCCTACAGGGACTTGAGGAAACCAATCTTTTTCCTGACCGATGAAGCCGTGGTAGTGCATGGCCTCACACACATGTCCGCTCGGGTTGACTCCGCCCGTGATCATCGCCAATTTCTTGACGGGTGTATTTTTCAGCCCCTTCATGATCCAGTCCAAGTCGTGCGGCTGGCAGATCGAGCAGGCGACGCGCAATTTTCACAGTGGCCCGCATAAATCAAGGTACATGACATAAGCTGCGACATAGCCAAGCTGGGGATGCGCGAATGCTCCAGGGATCGTACCCACCGTCTTGAAATCCAGCGACCGATACAAGGAGATCGCCGCGAGATTGGTGGCCACAACCTGGTTAAATTGCATTGCCCGAAATCCCGCTGCTCTTGCTTCTGCGAGGCAGTGCTTGACGAGCGTGCGGCCAATGCCTTGACCTCGGGCCTGTTCGGCGACTAAAAAAGTGGCTGTGGCAATGTGCGAACCTCGGCCCGGCATATTGGGACCGTAACGATACATGCCGAGCAAAAAGCCTTCGCGATAGGCGACGACACATCCATGTGCGCCAAGCCATTGGCTTTCGATGAACTCGAGATTGACTTCATCGCGGAACGGAAGCGTGTCGCCTTCGGACGTGACCGAATGAAACAGCGCAAGCATCGCGTTCGCATCGTCCGGGCGCGCGGCGCGCAAACCGAGCTCGGTCATGAGGTGTCCTTCCACATACGCCATCAGTTCACCGGATTTTTCATCCAGTTCGCCATCAAATCCACCACTTCTTTTTCCTGGCCGATGAAGCCGTGGTAGTGCATGGCCTCACACACATCTCCGCTCGGGTTGACTCCGCCCGTGACCATTACCAATTTCTTGATGGGTGTATTTTTCAGCCCCTTCATGATCCAGTCCAGGTCGTACGGCTGGCAGATCGGGCAGGCGTCGCTGGCATGATGCACCACCAGTACGGGCAGCTTGAGCGCGGCCAGGTTCTGCGATGGCACAGCGCCCTGTTTTTTGTATGCGGTCACGCTGGAGGTCAGTACCAGGCCGGCGATACCGGCGTCGCCAGTGCTGCCGATGGCCGCATAGGTCGCTGAGATGGTGCCGCGACTGGTGCCCACCAGCCAGATCGGCGCCGGACTCTTGGTGCGCACGAATTCCAGCGCGGCGTGAACATCGGCCAGGTGTTTTTCATTGACGCGGTCGCCGTAATCCAGCGCCGGTGTATCGCTGGGCAGCCCGAAGATGGCGACGTTGAAGCCGTCCGCCAGGAACAGCGCGACGCTGCGGGCGAGAAAGTTGCGGCTGGTCGGCTTGCCGTCGACCACTTTGCCGTAGCCGCCATTGCCGCCTGTGAACAGTAACACCGTCGCCTTGGCGCCTTCCTGTGCTTCCCAGTAGAGGCTGGTTTCAACTCCGGGGCGGGTGGGCACCTTGAAGGTTTGCCCGTCCGCTTGCGCAGTAAAGCTGCAAACCAGCAGCGCCCATCCAGCCAACCAGCGGATTATCGTCATCGTATATTCTCGGGGAAAAATACGAAAATAGCACAGCCTTCGATCCAATACAAAAAGAAGCGCTACGCTAATCAGAAGAAGGGGAATCACGCGGCGTTCTTCATGGGCATGGGGCCAATCGATCCCGAGACTGGCCGTCCGAGATACATTCTTGTCATTGATCAGTGGAAAGACAAGCGGATGATCGGCATGCGGGAAATCTATCCAAGAGCGAAACTGAAAGAGGACGGTGGCGAATATGATGACTCCGATAATGCCGAAACCTTCTGGGTTGTTTTTTAGTTTGATCGCGCTCTACCTCACCCAAGCAGCGGTGGCTGCGCCGCTCGCTCTTCAGTGCCCGTTGCGCTATCCTGACGAGCAGCGGTTGCTGGAAATGCGCAACAAGGGCCGGTACGCGCCAGTGACCGACAGGGCCGGTCTGCCACTCAATCAAGCGGGGGCGCTAACAGGACTAGCCGAAGCGAACGGTGAGCTTCGTGGCGACGACCTGCCCAACGGAAGAGGGCGCCGATTTCATTTTCACGGAACAGATGAGGACGGCGAGAAATGGGTCTTCTGCAACTACGAAAATGGCGGTTCAGATCTTCGCCTAATGTATGCCGTACCGGTTAGAATCAGGTACTGCGAGACTAGCGAAAAGCGCACCGGCCAACGGCTAGCCGCAGCTAGCATCCGCTGCGACTAGTGCGCTTACTAGCGCTAGCGAATCTCATACAACGCCTCGATAACCCAAGCAAGATCGATCCCCGGCTCATCTCTGAAGGTCAGGAAGAAGGACTGCGCCCATGTCGGATTGAGAGAGGTATTCCAGCGGCAAAACTCAGCTTCCGAGTGCGTGGAAAGGAAAGCCTCGTAAACCAGCTTTTCCGCATCGACGAGCGTGATGACGGCATTCCAGTGCGCAGCGAATTGAGCTGCAAGAACAACTTTTCTCATGGCGCCACCTCCCGTGCATATCAGCAGAAATGCCTCTGTGCTGGAGGGATATACGCGGTGATGGCCTGAACGGTTTCAAACGAGGTGGTGCCTTAGGGGGCGCGTCACGTTGGGGTTGGTCGTTTATCGAAATCTTGATGCTGGGACGTCTGGGTTCCGGTCAACTTGCTGGCGTTGCTGCGATCAAAGGCGAAGTAGCCGATGATTGCCACCAGCACGGCAACGATGACGTACAGGGAGATCTTGTTCATGGTGGAATCCTTTCACGCGAAGTAGGCATTCATCCGTACTACGGCTTCAAGATACCATCGTTTTTGCGCGTTACATTTCATTGCTAAAACATCTGGCGGGCGATCGTTGTGACATGCGGCGCATCTTGCCCATCCTGAGTGAAGTGGCTGGCCACTTCAGCGAGACGGTGATGTGATGACAGCTCGCGCCGGAGAGGCTAGTGCGAGCCGTGGAGCGGTCATGATGCCGGGGGGGCGTTAGACCTTGTCGCCTCCATGCTTGCGGCGTGCGGCCATGCCCATGCCGGCCGTGACTCGCTCCCGAGCGCGAAGATTGCGCTATCATCCGGCCCGAAAACTGTGGTAATGTTGCCGCTCTCATCTCAATGATTGCGCAAACATGTCCGTCTCGAAGATCAAGGGATTACGCTGGTGGATGATCAGTCTGATCATGCTGGGCGCGGTCATCAACTACCTGACGCGCAGCACCCTGGCCGTCGCCGCGCCCACCTTGCTCACCGAGTTGGGTATCACCACCAAGGAATACTCGTACATCACGGCCGCCTTCCAGGGCACCATCATGTTGCAGCCTTTGTGCGGCTACATCCTCGACGTGATCGGCTTGAAATGGGGCTTCGCCATGTTCGCCGCCGCCTGGTCGGTCATCTGCATGATGCACGGCATGGCCACCAACTGGCAGACGCTGGCCGCGCTGCGTGCCCTGCTGGGGTTGGCGGAGGGTTCGGCCAATCCCGCCGGCATGAAGGCCGTGTCCGAATGGTTCCCGGCCAAGGAGCGGGGCCTGGCAGGCGGCATCTACAACGTCGGCGCCTCGTTCGGCTCCATGCTGGCGCCGCCGCTGGTGGTGTGGGCGATCCTGTATTACAACTGGCAGTCCGCTTTCGTCATCACCGGCGCGCTCGGCCTGGTGTGGGTGGCGGCCTGGCTGCTGCTGTACGACGCGCCGGCCCGCCACCGCCGCCTGTCGTCCACCGAGCGGGAGCACATCGCCGCCGGCCAGGAAAAGCACCTGGAAGGCGACGGCAAGCGCCCGTCCATCGTCAGCATCCTGAAGATGCGCAATTTCTGGGGTATCGCACTGCCGCGTTTCCTGGCCGATCCGGCCTGGGGCACGCTGTCGTTCTGGGTGCCGCTGTACCTGACAACGGTGCGCCATTTCGACCTGGCGCAAATCGCCATGTTCGCCTGGCTGCCTTTCCTGGCCGCCGACCTGGGCTGCATGTTCGGGCCGGTGGTGGTGCTGGCGCTGCAAAAGCGCGGCGTGCGCCTGATCAACGCGCGGCGCGGCGCCTTCACCCTGGGCGCCTGCATGATGATGGGCGTGGCGTTCGTCGGCTTCGTCGACAGTCCCTACGCCGCGATCGCTTTGCTCAGCCTGGCCGGCTTCGCGCACCAGACCTTGTCCGTCACCGTCATCACGATGTCGTCCGATCTGTTCCGGCGCAACGAGGTGGCCACGGTCGCCGGCATGTGCGGCACCTTCGGCAACCTCGGTCTGCTGATATTCTCGTTGCTGATCGGCGGCCTGATGGCCACCGTCGGCTACACGCCGTTTTTTGTCAGCCTGGCCGTGCTCGACCTGGTGGCCGCCGTGCTGCTGTGGACGCTGGTGCGTGAACCGGCGGCGACGATCCCAGAACCCCTCATCATCAAATCAGCATGATCCAGAATCCCATCCTGCCCGGCTTCAATCCCGACCCGTCCATCGTGCGGGTGGGGGACGACTATTACATCGCCACGTCCACCTTCGAATGGTATCCGGGCGTGCAGATCCACCATTCGCGCGACCTGGTCAACTGGCGCCTGCTGTGCCGTCCGCTCACGCGCGCGAGCCAGCTCAACATGCTGGGCGCGCCCGATTCCTGCGGCGTGTGGGCGCCATGCCTGACCTATGCGGACGGCTTGTTCTGGCTGATCTACACCGACGTCAAGCGCTACGGCCGCACCTCCACCGGTGGCGCGGCGGGCAGCGCTTCGCTGCGGGACTTCCATAATTACCTGGTGACCAGTCCGGCCATCGACGGTCCGTGGTCCGATCCGGTTTATCTCAATAGCAGCGGCTTCGATCCGTCGCTGTTCCATGACGACGACGGCCGCAAGTATCTGCTGAACCAGCTGTGGGACCACCGGCCCGGCGGCAACCGTTTCGCCGGCATCGTCGCGCAGGAGTATTCGGTGGCGGAAGGGCGGCTAATCGGCCGTCGCGAGAACATCTTCAAAGGCACGGCGCACGGGCTGACCGAAGCGCCGCACCTGTACAAGCGCGACGGTTATTACTATCTGCTGACCGCCGAGGGCGGCACCGGCTGGAACCACGGCGTGACGATGGCGCGGGCGCGCGACCTGCACGGCCCGTATGAGCTGCATCCCGACCAGACCATCCTCAGTTCGCGCCACCGGCCCGATGCAGGGCTGCAGCGCGCCGGCCACGCCGATTTGGTCGAGACGCAGGATGGACAAACGTATATGGTGTACCTTTGCGGCCGGCCGCTGCGCAATCGCGGCACCTGCACGCTGGGGCGCGAGACTGCGATCCAGCCGGCGGTATGGGGCGACGATGGCTGGCTGCGCACGGTGGACGGGCAGGGGACGGCGCAGCTTGAGGCCGCCGCGCCGGGCTTGCCGCCGCATCCGTGGCCCGTCGAGCCGGTCCGCGAGGAATTCGATGCGCCGCAATTGCCGCTGGCCTTCCAGTGGCTGCGCACGCCTTGGCCGGAGGAGCTGTTCAGCCTGACCGCGCGGCCCGGCCATTTGCGTTTGTATGGCCGCGAGAGCCTGGGCAGCCAGTTCCGGCAGGCGCTGGTGGCGCGCCGCCAGCAGTCTCACTGTTACAGCGCCTCCACCGTGGTCGATTTCGAGCCGGAGCATTACCAGCAGCAGGCCGGGCTGGTCTGCTATTACGGCGGCGCCAAGTTCCACTATCTGTACATTACGCACGACCAGGCGGTCGGCAAGCATTTGCGTGTGATGACGAGCCTGCCCAACCATGTGCAGACGGATACCTTCACCGCGCCTATTCCGTTGCCTTCAAGCGGGCCGGTCGCGTTGCGCGTGGAGGTCGACGAGGAGCGGCTGTATTTCGGCTACCAGATCGCGGATGGCGACTGGCAGTGGCTGCCGCAGCAGTTCGACGCCAGCATCTTGTCGGACGAGGCCAACGCGCCAGGCCAGCCCAACTTCACCGGGGCGTTTGTCGGCATGGCGTGCCAGGACATGGCCGGCAGCGGCATGCACGCGGATTTCGATTATTTCGACTATCGGGAGCGGCCATATTGCGTCGCCCTGACGCGCCCCGCAACGCTTAGTCGATGAACGACACCAGCGCCGGCACCACCTGTTCCGGCGCCTCGTCGATCAGCCAGTGGCCGGAGCCCTTGATGATCAGGCTTTGCACGTTGGTGGCGTAGAGTTTGGCCTGGTTGCCGACGAAGGCGCCGGCCGACTTCTCGCCGCCGATGGCCAGCACCGGCATGGTCAGCTTGGTCTGGCTCATCGGACCGAAATCGGCGGCGTCCTTTTCGAAGTCGCTGAAATAGGAGAAGCCGGCGCGCATGCCGTCCGGCTGCGCGTACGCGGCCGTGTACAGCTTGCGGTCGGCCTCCTTGATCGACTTGCCCTTGTCGGCCGAGAAGTCGTTCCAGAAGTGTTCGAAGTAGATGCGCTCGCGCCCCTTGACGAGCGCCAGCGGCGTATCGCCGTAGAAGTGGAAATGCCATACCGCCTGCGCCGGGAAGGCGGTGCGCCACTCGCCGACGCCCGGCACGAATGCGTCCATGACGACCAGGCGGCTGGTGTCGGCCGGGAACTGCGCGGCGTAGCCGTAGGCCACCATCAAGCCGATGTCGTGGCCGACCACCGCCGCCGGCCCGCTGCTGACCGATTTGACCAGTTCATGGATGTCGACCGCCATGGTTTTTTTGTCGTAGCCGCCGGCCGGCTTGTCCGAGCCGCCGGCGCCGCGCAGGTCCGGCACGATGACCGTATGCTTTTTGACCAGCTCGCGCATGGCCGGTCCCCACATGTGGCCCGTTTGCGCGTAGCCGTGCAGCAGGACCACCGGCGTGCCCTGGCCGCCGATCTTGTAGTGCAGGCGCACGCCGTTGACGGTGGCGTACTTGTCGCTGAAGCCGGGCACAGGCGTGTCGATGGGCGCGGCGGCCAGGGATACGTGGGCGGCGAGGACCAGCACGGCGGCGGCCGCGCCGCGCAGGGCGAGGCTGTGGTAGGGGAAGAGGCGGTTCATGGTGGGCTCCTGGAATGCCGACGGTTCTGGATGCCGGCGGCGGGTGAATGGATGCCGTGACGGATTGCGTCGCCGCGGCGCTAAGACGGCACAGCGTATGCCGGCGCGCGGCGCCGGCCTACACCCGAAAGAGTGAGGCGCCGCCACCGGTGCGGCCAATATCATTCGTCCGCTTGGTGATTTTCGCAATTGCGGCGGCTCTTTGCTGCTCGCAGAATAGGTGAAAATACTATCGGTACGAGACAGCTTAATGACGATCACCCATCGGCGGACCTTTGCCGCCATCGCGCTCGCCTGCGCCGCCCAGGCAGGCGCAGGCGCGCCGACCAACGAACTCAATATTTACAGCGCCCGCCCGCTCGGCTCCTTACAGGCCGCCGTCGCCGATTCCGACACGCAGAAAACGCTTGAGGGCGCCAGCGCCGTCATCGCGCCCGCCAACAAGTCGCCGAACGGTAGCGTAACTGTCAGCAAGTCCGACATGAAGAAGGCCGATGACGCGCTGACCTTGCAATGGAAGGACACCTGGTACGCCAGCCTGCGCATCGATGGCGGCAAGCAGCCGCTCGACCTGCGTCCCTACATGGCCAAGGGCGTGCTGGCGCTGGACGTCAACGTCAAGGAATTGGCCAACGGCGGCATCAATTTCAAGGTCGGCTGCGGCGAAAATTGCGAGCGCGGCGTGCCATACGTGCTGCCGGGGCGCGAGGCGGCGGGCAAGGGCTGGCGGCATCTGGTGTTTGCGATGAGCTGCTTCGCGCGCGACGGCGACGATTTCAGCAAGGTGGTGCGGCCGTTCGCGGTCGAGGGGACCGGCACCGGCGAAATCGCCGTCGCCAACATCAAGATCCTCAGGAGCGGAAAGCCGAACGCCAGCTGCCCGGACTACAAGACTGTGTCGGTCACGCCGGACAAGTTGAATGAATCGTGGTCGATCGCTTGGTGGACGCCGCGCCACGAGAAAAAGCTGGAGGAGGCCAAGGCGCTGGGCAAAAAGAACCAGATCGTTTTCATCGGCGACTCCATCACCGAGGGGTGGGAAAAGAGCGGCGCGCCCGTGTGGGAGCGCTATTACAAACCGATGAACGGGCTGGCGCTGGGTTTCGGCGGCGACCGCACCGAGAACGTGCTGTGGCGCCTGCAGCATGGCGAGGTCGATGGCATCGCGCCCAAGGTCGCGGTGCTGATGTTCGGCACCAATAACACCGGCCACCGCCAGGAGGATCCGAACACCACGGCCGCCGGCATCAAGCGCAATATCGAGGAGTTGCGCCGCCGCCTGCCGGAGACCAAAATCCTGCTGCTGGCGATCTTCCCGCGCGGTGAAAAGCCGAACGACCCGCTGCGCCGGATCAACAACCAGGTCAACGCCATCATCGCCGGCTACGCCGACAACAAGAAGGTTTTTTTCGCCGATTTCAATCAGCAGTTCCTGGCGCCGGACGGCACGCTGTCGACCGACATCATGCCGGACCTGTTGCATCCGAACGAAAAGGGCTATGAAATCTGGGCCAGGGCGCTGGCGCCGGAGCTGAAAAAGCTGATGCCGGCGGGCGAGGGTTCCGCGCCACCGTATGCATGGCAGCCGGTGGCCATTGGCGGCAGCGGTTTCGTCTCCGGCATCATCACCAGTAAAACCGAGAAGGGGCTGATTTATCTGCGCACCGACGTCGGCGGCGCCTACCGCTGGGACGCGCCGAACAAGCGCTGGATCGCGCTGATGGACTGGGTGTCGGACCGCGAGACCGGCCTGTTGGGCGTGGAGTCGATCGCCATCGATCCGGGCACGCCGGGACGGGTGTATATGTCGACCGGTATCGAATATTTGAACGGCGGCGCCAGCGCGATCCTGAAATCCAGCGACTACGGCAAAACCTTCACCAAGATCGACGTCACCCAGCAGTTCAAGGTGCATGGCAACGGCATGGGGCGCGGCAACGGCGAGAAGCTGCAGGTCGATCCGGCCAACGGCCAGATCCTCTACATCGGCACCCGTGCCAACGGCATGTTCAAGAGCGTGGACGAGGGCCTGACCTGGCGCCGTCTCGATGGCCTGGACGTGACCACCACGCCGGTCAACAAGAACGGCGTCAGTCTTGTCGTCCTCGATCCGTCCAGCATGAAGGATGGCGCCACGCAGCGCCTGTTCGCCGGCGTCTCGCGCTTCGGCAAGGACGGCGCCAATATGTATGTGTCCGAGGACGCCGGCAAGACCTTCAGCGCAATGGCGGGCGGCCCGTCCAAGCTGATGCCGCACCGCGCGGTGCTGGCCGACGGCAAGCTGGTGGTGACGTTCGCCAAAGGCGCTGGCCCGTGGGGCGATGTCGCCCATGGCGAGGGCCTGGAGGAGGGCGGCGTGTGGCAGTACGATATCGCCGCGAAGAAGTGGACCGACATCTCGCCGCCGCTGAACCGCGCCTACGCCGGCATCACCGTCGATCCCGGCAATCCCAAACGCATGGTGGTCACCACCATCAGCTACTACCACAACCAGACCAACGCGATCCGCGACCAGTTCTTCGAGACGCTGGACGGCGGCAAAAGCTGGAAGAGCATCGTCGACCAGGGCGTGAAGATCGACGCCAATGGCGTGAGCTGGATCGCCGGCAGCTTCATACACTGGGCGGCCAGCGTGGAATTCGATCCCTTCGACACGAAGAAGCTGATGGTCGTCTCCGGCAACGGCATCTTCAATTCGACCGACATTAACGCCTCGCCGGCGATCTGGAAGTTCGAGGACGAGGGCCTGGAGGAGTCGGTGCCGCTCAACCTGGTCAGCATCCCTGGCGGCCCCGTGATCTCGGCGATCGGCGACTATGACGGCTTCCGCCACACCGATCCGACCAAATATTCGTCGATCCACACGCCGACCATGGGCACCACCTGGGGCCTGGACTACGCGGCCGGCAATCCCAACGTGGTGGCCCGCGCCGGCAGCGCCATGTACATCTCCCACGACATGGGCGTGAGCTGGAAGAAGACCGCGGCCATGCACGGCACCAAAGGCCAACTGGCGCTGAGCGCCGACGGCAAGACGATCGTGCACAGTCCAGAGAAGTTGGACACCAGCTACGTCAGCACCAACGGCGGCGATAGCTGGAATCCGGTCAAGGGCCTGGGCGGCGCCCGTCCGGTGGCCGATCCGGTCGACGCGAAGAAGTTTTACGCCATCGGCGGCGACCATGTGCTGGTGAGCAGCGACGGCGGCGCCAGTTTCGCCCCCGCCGGCGCGCTGGCGTCGGCCAAGCGCACGCGCGCGGTGCTGCGCGCGGCGCCGGGGCGCGAGGGCGACATCTGGGTGCCGCAATACGACGCCGGCCTGGCCCGTTCGACCGATTCCGGCAAGAGCTTTAGCAGTCTGCCGGGCGTCGGCTACGCGGCGGCGGTAGGCTTCGGCAAGGCCGCGCCGGGCGCCAATTATCCCGCCGTGTATATCTGGGGCACCGTCGGCGGCGTGCGCGGCGTGTTCCGTTCGACCGATAGCGGCGCCACTTGGTTACGTATTAATGACGATGATCATCAATACGGCGGTCCGGGCGATGCCCAATTCGTTATCGGTGACATGAATACTTTTGGCATCGTTTTCATGAGTACGGCCGGCCGAGGCATTGTATTTGGGGAACCTACCCCTCCGACAGGAGAAAAATAGCCGAATAGATGGCTTCATTTGCGGACGGGAACGTCTTTTTCATCTAAATCGTGACGGAATCATGCCACAATACAAATCGCATCCCAGAGAGGGTGCGATGAGACGAGCCGTTTCCGATTGAGGTAGTTGAAGATGCCGATGAAGTCCCACCGTATTGCGCTGTTATTTAACGCAAACAAGATTTTTGACCGCGAAGTCATCGCCGGTATTGCCGCGCATTTAAGCAGCACCCGCGCGTCCTGGGATCTGTTCCTGGAGGAAGACTTCCGCCTGCGCCTGCCGGGCATCGAACACTGGCAGGGCGACGGCATCATCGCCGACTTCGACGATCCGGCCGTGGCCGCCGCGCTGGCGCGCACCCGCATCCCGGTGGTGGCCGTGGGCGGCTCCTACGCCAGCGAAACCAACTACCCGACCGGCGTGCCCTATGTCGCGACCGACAACTTCAAACTGATTAAACTTGCCCACGATCATCTAATCGAGGCCGGCCTGCGCCATTTCGCCATGTTCAGCCTGCCCGAGGCGCAGGAAAACCGCTGGGCGCAGGAGCGCGAGACCGCCTTCCGCAAACTGATGGCCGACGACAAGATGGAGCCGCAGATTTATCGCGGCCTGGGCACCAGCGCCGCCTCGTGGGACGAGGCGGTCGAACAGCAGATCAAGTGGCTGCATAGCCTGCCCAAGCCGGTCGGCATCATCGCCGTCACCGACGCCCGCGCGCGCCAGCTGCTGCAGGCCTGCATCATGGCCAATATCGAGGTGCCGGAGCAAGTGGCGCTGATCGGCATCGACAACGATCCACTGGCGCGCATGCTTACCCGCATTCCGCTCAGTTCCGTGATCCAGGGCGCCCAGGAGATGGGCCGCACCGCCGCCCACCTGCTGGACCAGATGCTGCACGGCGTGCGCTTGCAGGGCACGCGCGTGATGGTGCCGCCGGTCGGCATCAACGTCCAGACCTCCACCCGCCACGAGGCGCCCAAGCATCCGCACGTGATGCGCGCGCGCCATTTCATCCGCCAGTACGCCTGCCAGGGCATCAAGACCCACCAGGTGGCGGAGTATGTCGGCATTTCGCGCTCGTCGCTGGAGTCGTACTTCCGCCAGGAGCTCGATTGCAGCGTGCACGATGTGATCCTGCGCTTCAAGCTGGACGCGGCCACCGAGCGCCTGGCGCGCGGCGACAGCAGCATCGCCGAGGTGGCGCTGACTTGCGGCTTCACGTCTGTCCAGTACATGCACGCGGTGTTCAAGCGTGAGCTGGGTTGCACGCCCCGCGCCTACCAGGACCGCATGCTCAAATGTCCGGAGGCGGCGGCCGCGCCGGAGGACGCGCCACCCGCCCTGCGCAGCGTAGCCTGAACCCCACCCCGCAGCGGATCACCGTGCGGGTTTAACGTATTTGACCAAAATACGCGTAAAT
Source organism: Oxalobacteraceae bacterium OTU3CINTB1 (assembly GCA_024123955.1). NCBI lineage: Bacteria > Pseudomonadati > Pseudomonadota > Betaproteobacteria > Burkholderiales > Oxalobacteraceae > Oxalobacteraceae bacterium OTU3CINTB1. The sequence goes on along the minus strand of CP099652.1, from coordinate 5,726,088 downwards.
CATGACCGTGCTTGGTGGTTTTCGTAATTGCCCCCACCCCTGAATAAGGTGAAAATCTCCCACGCAGTTTGCTAGCCTGCCTGGAGAGAGAGACCTTGGAAAATAATATAAATTCGATGCTGCCGGACGATGTGAGCCGCGCAGTGCTGGTGGGACGTGTATGGCGTGATGGCGTCATCAATGGTCCTTGTGTGGTCGCCGTACGCAACGGCGAGGTGTTCGACATCACCGGCCACGCCCCGACCATGTCCGATTTGCTGGAGCGCGACGACGCGCTGGAAGTGGCCCGTTCCGCTCCCGGCGAATCGCTCGGCCCCGTTCAGGCCTTGCTGGAAAACGCCATCGGCGCCGCCGGCGACGGCATCCCGCGCCTGCTGGCGCCATGCGACCTGCAGGCGATCAAGGCCTGCGGCGTGACCTTCGCGGTCAGCCTGCTGGAACGCGTGATCGAAGAGCAGGCCGCCGGCGATCCGTCGCGCGCCAACGCCCTGCGCGCCGAAATCCAGACCATCATCGGTTCCGACCTGTCGGCCATCCGTCCGGGTTCGCCGGAAGCGGCCAAGCTGAAGTCGGACCTGATCGAGCGCGGCCTGTGGTCGCCGTACATGGAAGTCGGTATCGGCCCGGACGCCGAGGTGTTCTCCAAGTCGCAGCCGATGTCCGCTGTCGGCGTGGGCGCCGACGTCGGGCTGCACCCGGATTCGAAGTGGAACAACCCGGAGCCGGAGATCGTCCTGGCCGTCAACAGCCAGGCCAAGGTGCTCGGCGCGACACTGGGCAACGACGTCAACCTGCGCGACATCGAAGGCCGCAGCGCGCTGTTGCTGGGTAAAGCGAAAGACAACAACGGCTCGTGCTCGATCGGCCCGTTCATCCGCCTGTTCGACGAACACTTCACCATCGACACCATCCGCAACGCGGAAGTGAGCATGCTGATCGAAGGCCAGGACGACGACTTCCGTCTGGCCGGCGCCAGCCGCATGCGCGAAATCAGCCGCGATCCGCTGGACCTGGTCAGCCAGGTGTGCGGCCGCCACCACCAGTACCCGGACGGCTTCATGCTGTTCCTCGGTACGATGTTCTCGCCGATTAAAGACCGCGACGCCGTCGGCGGCGGTTTCACCCACCACCTGGGCGACCGTGTCAGCATCTCGACGCCTTCGCTGGGGGCCCTGGTCAACCACGTGCAGCGCAGCGACCAGATCGCACCGTGGACCTACGGCGTGCGCGCGCTGATGAACCGTGCCCGCGCTTCCGCTCCAGTGGCCGCGAAACCGGCTACGCAGACCAAGCCGGAACAGGCGATCTATCCCAGCCTGGCCGGCAAGCGCGTGGTCGTCACCGGTGGCGGCAGCGGCATCGGAGCCGGCATCGTCGAGGCATACGCTCGCCAAGGCGCCCGCGTGACCTTCCTCGATATCGCGGAAGCCGATTCGCGCGCGCTGGAGGCGACCTTGTCGACCCTCGCCGTGCCGCCGAAGTACCTGCACTGCGACCTGACCAATCTCGACGTGCTGGCCAAGACCTTCGCCGACATCGGCACCGTCGATATCCTGATCAACAACGCCGCCAACGACGACCGCCACAATCTGGAAGACGTCACGCCGGCATACTGGGAAGGCCGCATGGCGGTCAACCTGCGCCACCAATACTTCTGCGCCAAGGCCGTGGCGCAGGGCATGCGCGAGCAGGGCGGCGGCGTGATCCTGAACTTCGGTTCGATCTCGTGGCACCTGGCGCTGCCGGACCTGACCCTGTACATGATGGCCAAAGCCGCCATCGAGGGCATGACCCGCGGCCTTGCGCGTGATCTTGGACCTGATAATATCCGTGTCAATTGCATTATTCCTGGTGGCGTACGCACGCCGCGCCAGGAAGCGCTGTGGCACACGCCGGACGAGGAAGCTCGCATCCTGGCCGGCCAGTGCCTGAAAAAGCGCGTGCAAGTGGACGACGTGGCGGCGATAACGCTGTTCCTTTCCTCGGACAGCGCCTCGGCGTGCTCCGGTCGTGAATACTTCGTCGACGCCGGCTGGTACGGCGCATAAAGATATGGGTAATGACATGAACAACCAGCAGCCACGCCGCTACCGCTCGCAAGACTGGTTCGACAACCCGGACCACATCGACATGACCGCGCTGTATCTCGAGCGCTTCATGAACTACGGGATCACGCCGGAAGAGCTGCGCTCGGGCCGGCCGATCATCGGCATCGCCCAAAGCGGCAGCGATATCAGCCCGTGCAACCGCATCCACCTGGAACTGGCCAAGCGCGTGCGCGACGGCATCCGTGATGCCGGCGGTATCGCGATGGAATTCCCGCTGCATCCGATCTTCGAAAACTGCCGTCGTCCGACGGCGGCGATCGACCGCAACCTGGCCTATATGGGCCTGGTCGAGATCCTGCACGGCTATCCGATCGACGCCGTGGTCCTGACCACCGGCTGCGACAAGACCACGCCGTCGCAGATCATGGCCGCATCGACGGTGGATATTCCCGCCATCGTGCTGTCCGGCGGTCCGATGCTGGACGGCTGGTTCGAAGGCGAACTGGCAGGTTCCGGCGCGGCGATCTGGAAAGGCCGCCGCCAGCTGGCCGCCGGCACCATCGACAACGAAAAGTTCCTGCAGATCGCCGCCGCTTCGGCGCCGTCGGCGGGACACTGCAACACCATGGGCACGGCGTCGACGATGAACGCCATCGCCGAGGCGCTGGGCATGTCGCTGACCGGTTGCTCGGCGATTCCGGCGCCTTACCGCGAACGCGGCCAGATGGCGTACGAAACCGGCCGCCGCATCGTCGAGATGGCAAAGCTGGACATCAAGCCTTCTTCGATCCTGAACCGCGACGCCTTCCTCGACGCGATCGTGGTCAATGCCGCCATCGGCGGTTCGACCAACGCGCAGCAGCACATCGTCGCGATGGCGCGCCACGCCGGCGTCGAGCTGCATTCGAGCGACTGGATGGAATACGGCCACAAGGTGCCGCTGCTGCTGAACATGCAGCCGGCCGGTAAATTCCTCGGCGAGCGTTTCCACCGCGCTGGCGGCGTGCCGGCCGTGATGTGGGAGCTGGAGCAGCAGGGCATGTTGCGCTCGGACCGCGCCACCGTCACCGGCCGCACCATGCGCGACAACCTCACGGGCAAAGAGACGCAGGACCGCGAAGTGATCTTCCCGTTCAACGCGCCGCTCAAGGAGGATGCCGGTTTCTTCGTCTTGAAGGGCAACCTGTTCGACTTCGCCATCATGAAGACCAGCGTGATTTCGCCGGCTTTCCGCGAGCGCTATCTGAGCAGGCCGGGCCAGGAGAATGTGTTCGAATCGCGCGCCGTGGTGTTCGACGGCTCGACCGATTATCACAACCGCATCAACGATCCGGCGCTGAACATCGACGAGGACTGCATCCTGGTCATCCGTGGCGCAGGCCCGGTGGGCTGGCCCGGTTCGGCCGAGGTGGTGAACATGCAACCGCCCGACGCGCTGGTCAAGCGCGGCATCAACTGGCTGCCGACGCTCGGCGACGGCCGCCAGTCCGGCACCTCGGACAGCCCGTCGATCTTGAACGCGTCGCCGGAAAGCGCCGTCGGCGGTGGCCTGGCGTGGCTGCGCACCGGTGACATGATCCGCGTCGACCTGAACGCCGGCACCTGCGACGCGCTGGTGCCGGAAGCGGAATGGGAAGAACGCAAGAAGGGCGCGCTGCCGGCCATCCCGGCCAGCCAGACGCCCTGGCAGGAGATTTATCGCAGCACCGTGGGCCAAATGGAAAACGGCGCATGCATGGAACTGGCTGTACCATACCGGGGCGTGGCGGATAATCCGGCCCGGCATAATCATTAGGAACACTATCTGTAAAAGTAGGCATAGACCTGTACGGTAACGAGCTAGAAATGTAGGGCCTGTGTCAGGCAAAACGGCATTCGAATCAGGAGACGAAACAAATGAAGAAATTACTGAGTGCGGCCGCCATCGCGGTCATGATGGTGTGCGCCGGCGGTAACGCCATGGCGGACGCCAAGAATCCTAAAATCGGCTTTTCCATCGACGACCTGCGCCTCGAGCGCTGGGCGCGCGATCGCGACTACTTCGTCGCCGCCGCTGAAAAGCAGGGCGCCAAAGTCTTCGTGCAGTCGGCCGACGCCAGCGAGCAGCGCCAGATCGCCCAGATCGAAAACCTGATCTCGCGCGGCGTCGACGTGCTGGTCATCGTTCCCTACAACGCCACGGTGCTGAACAACGCCGTCAAGGAAGCGAAGAAGGCCAAGATCAAGGTGGTCTCGTACGACCGCCTGATCCTCAACGCCGACATCGACGCCTACATCTCCTTCGATAACAAGGCCGTGGGCGAAATGCAGGCGCAGGGCGTGGTCGCCGTCAAACCGAAGGGTAACTACTACCTGCTGGGCGGCGCGCCAACCGACAACAACGCCAAGATGCTGCGCGAAGGCCAACTGAAAGTGCTGCAGCCGCTGATCGACAAGGGCGATATCAAGGTCGTCGGCAAGCAGTGGGTCAAGGACTGGAATCCTGCCGAAGCGATGTCCATCGTCGAAAACGCGCTGACCGCCAACGGCAACAAGCTCGATGCGGTGGTCGCCTCCAACGACGCCACCGCCGGCGGCGCGATCCAGGCGCTGGCTTCGCAAAAGCTGGACGGCAAAGTGGCCGTCTCCGGCCAGGACGCCGATCTGGCCGGCGTGCGCCGCGTCATCGCCGGCACCCAGACCATGACCGTCTACAAGCCGCTCAAGCTGATCGCCACCGAGGCGGCCAAGCTGTCGGTTCAACTGGTGCGCGGCGAAAAGCCGGGCTTCAACTCGAAGTACCAGAACGGGTTCAAAGAAGTCGATACGCTGCTGCTGAAGCCGACCATGCTGACCAAGGCGAATATGGATGTCATCGTTGCCGACGGCTTCTATACCAAGGCCCAACTCGCGACCGCGAAATAATCGCCGCTTCATGAAGACCGGGGCGTCGTCCACGCCCCGCCGTGCGTTCGCACTGTCTTTCGCCACGCCCCGTTCCGCTGATTGTGCAGCGGCTTGCGCGTGGCGAGTTCCACCACCTCTGCGAGAACCAGTATGTCCGGCTATTTGCTAGAAATGAAGGGCATCGTCAAAAAATTTGGCGGTGTTCCGGCGCTCGACGGCATCGACCTGCAAGTCAGGGCCGGTGAGTGCATCGGCTTGTGCGGCGAGAATGGCGCCGGCAAGTCGACCCTGATGAAAGTGCTGTCCGCCGTCTACCCGCACGGCACCTGGGACGGCGAGATCCTGTTCGACGGCAAGCCGCTGCGGGCGCAGTCGATCCGCGAGAGCGAGGCCGCCGGCGTCGTTATCATCCACCAGGAACTGATGCTGGTGCCCGAGCTGTCCGTCACCGAGAATCTGTTCCTCGGCAACGAGATCACCTTGCCGGGCGGCCGCATGGATTATTCGGCCATGAACCAGCGCGCCGAGGCGCTGCTGAAAGAATTGAACCTGAACGACGTCAACGTGGTGCTGCCGGTGTCGAACTACGGCGGCGGCCACCAGCAGTTGATCGAGATCGCCAAGGCGCTGAACAAGAATGCGCGCCTGCTGATCCTGGACGAGCCGTCGTCGTCGCTGACGACCTCCGAGATCCAGGTGCTGCTCAATATTATCCGCGGCCTGAAGGCCAAGGGCGTGGCCTGCGTCTACATCTCGCACAAGCTCGACGAGGTCGAGGCGATCTGCGACACCATCGTCGTGATTCGCGACGGCCAGCACATCGCCACCACGCCGATGGACAAGATGGACGTCAAGCAGATCATCGCGCAGATGGTCGGCCGCGAAATGAACCAGCTGTATCCGACCCTGGAGCGTACGCCCAGCGAGGAAATCGTGTTCGAGGCGCGCAACGTGATTTGCTACGACGTCGAGAAGCCGGAACGCAGGAAGGTCGACAACGTGTCCTTCGCGCTGCGCAAGGGCGAGATCCTCGGCATCGCGGGCCTGGTCGGCGCCGGCCGCACGGAGCTGGTGTCGGCGCTGTTCGGCGCCTATCCGGGCCGCTCGGAAGCCGAGGTCTGGCTCAACGGCGCCAAAATCGATACCAGCACGCCGCTCAAGGCGATCCGCGCCGGCCTGGCGCTGGTGCCGGAGGACCGCAAGCAGCACGGCATCGTGCGCGACCTGGACGTCGGCCAGAACATCACCTTGTCGGTGCTGGGACGCTTCTCGAACTTTACCCGCATCGACCGCGAGGCTGAACTCAAGGTGGTCAGCGAGGAGATCGCGCGACTGGGCCTGAAGACGGCCAGCCCGTTCCTGTCGATTACGTCGCTCTCGGGCGGCAACCAGCAGAAGGCGGTGCTGTCGAAGATGCTGCTGACGCGCCCCAAGGTGCTGATCCTCGACGAGCCGACCCGCGGCGTCGACGTCGGCGCCAAGTTCGAAATCTACAAACTGATGCTGGAATTGGCCAGCCAGGGCGTCTCCATCATCATGGTGTCGTCCGAACTGGCCGAAGTGCTGGGCGTGTCCGACCGCGTGCTGGTGATGGGAGAGGGCAAACTGCGCGGCGATTTCGTCAACCAGAACCTGACCCAGGAAACGCTGCTGTCGGCGGCACTCGATCATTCGTGATGACTTATCTGTGAACTCCATGAAAACCATAAATCTCAAACAGCTCTTCACGCAGTACAAGATCCTCGCGCTGCTGATCGCCATCGCCATCATCTGGGCCTTCTTCAGCTGGAAGACGGAGGGCGGCTTCATCTCGCCGCGCAACCTGTCGAACCTGATGCGCCAGATGGCCGTCACCGGCATCGTCGCCTGCGGCATGGCCTTCGTCATCATCGCCGGCGAGATCGACTTGTCGGTCGGCTCGCTGCTCGGCCTTCTGGGCGGCGTGGCGGCGGTGCTCGACGTCACCCACCACCTGCCGCTGCCGGCCACCGTCGCGGTGGTGCTGGCCTGTGGCCTGGTGCTTGGCCTGTTCAACGGCTACCTGACGGCCTATAAGCACATACCGTCGTTTATTGTGGGCCTGGGCGGCATGCTGGCCTACCGCGGCATCGTGCTGGGCGTGACCGACGGCGTGACGGTGGCTCCGGTGTCCGAACCGCTGGTGCACCTGGGCCAGGGCTACCTGTCGCCGCAAATGGGCGTGGTGCTGGGCGTCGGCCTGTTCATCCTGGGCGCGGTGCTGACCTGGCGCCAGCGCGCGAGCCTGGCCCGCCATGGCCTGCCGGTGCCGCCGATGTGGCGCGACGGTTTGCGCCTTGCGGCCATCGGTGTGGTGTTGTTCGCTTTCGTGCGCACCTTGAACAGCTACGAGGGCATTCCGCTGCCGGTGCTGTTGTTGCTGGCGTTGCTGGGGATCTTCAGCTACGTCGCCACGCAAACGGTGTTCGGTCGCCGCATCTACGCGGTGGGCAGCAACATGGAGGCGACCCGTCTTTCCGGCGTCAACGTGCAAGCGGTGAAGCTGTGGATCTTCGGGATCATGGGTTTGATGTGCGCGCTGGCCGGCTTGATCAACACGGCCCGCCTGGCGGCAGGTTCGCCGTCGGCCGGCACCTCGGGCGAACTCGATGCGATCGCGGCCTGCTTCATCGGCGGCACCTCGATGCGCGGCGGCTCGGGCACTGTGTACGGCGCCTTGATCGGCGCGCTGGTGATGGCCAGCCTGGATAATGGCATGTCGATGCTGGACGTCGACACCTACTGGCAGATGATCGTCAAGGGCTGCATCCTGACCTTGGCGGTGTGGGTCGATGTGGCGACGCGTTCGGGCCGCCGTTGAATTTGAATAGCCAAGCCGGATAGCTGAGTCCGGTTTCAGCAATAACACGCGGCCCGCAACGACGGGCCGCGTTGTCGTTTACAGCCGTGTTTTGCCTGCGAGTTTTTGTAAGAGTTTGTTTAAAGTACGAGACGCTTGCGGATTATCATTCCGCCGCTTGGTGAATTTCGCAATTGCCACGCTTTTACGTAACTTGCAAAATGTTTGCATATCATCGTGTGGCCTTGGCACCCCGCCAGTTCAGCCAGAACGAAAAAAAATATCAAAGAGCGAGACGTATCCATGAAGATCGAAAAACCGCGCCTTGTGGCGCCTGCGGGCGTCGTTCGTCCCGCGTCCGGTATCACCCACCCCAGGCCAGTCCCAAGTGCCCCTGAAAAGCACCAATAACAAATAGCCTGAGAGCTATGAAAAATTCATATACCTTTTGGAGAGCATAACATGAAACAGTTTAAAAAAACAGCAATCGCTTTGGGCCTGGCCCAAATGGCGATGATGGCCAGCAGTGCTTCGCACGCGCAGACCGCCCCGGCGCCCGCCGCCCCGACCACCACGCCGGCCGCCGAGCCGGTGGCGGTGGTGATCACCGGCCAGCGCGCGGCGCTGCAGTCGGCCCAGAAAATCAAACAGAACTCCGACGAGGTGGTCGATTCGATCGCCGCCGACGACATCGGCAAGCTGCCGGACCGCTCGGTGACCGAGGTACTGCAACGCGTCGCCGGCGTGACCATCGACCGCACCATGTCCAAGAGCGATCCGGAGCATTTCTCGGTCGAAGGCTCGGGCGTATCGATCCGTGGCCTGAGCTATGTGCGCTCCGAATTGAACGGCCGCGACTCGTTCTCCGCCAACGGCGGCCGCTCGCTCAACTTCGGCGACGTGCCGCCGGAGCTGCTGGCCGGCGTCGACATTTACAAGAACCCGTCGGCCGAACAGACCGAAGGCGGCATCGGTGGCCTGGTCAACCTGCGCACCGCGATGCCCTTCGATTACAAGGGCTTCCATGGCGCCGTCTCCGGAGAGACCACCTATTCGGAGCTGAAGAAGGGTAAGAAGTCGCCGTCGTATTCCGGCCTGGTGTCGAACCGCTGGAAAACCCCGTTCGGCGAAATCGGTGCGCTGGTCGACCTGGCCTACTCGGAAAGCGGTACCCGCACCGACGCGCTGCAGGTCGAGCCGTACTACCCGTTCGTCGACGCCAACGGCAAGACCACCTATGTGCCGAAGGGCGCGCAGTGGCGCACCTTGCAATTCGACCGCAAGCGCGAAGGCGCGTACGGCGCCTTGCAGTGGAAGCTCGACAGCACGTTAAGCAGCTCGCTGACATACTTCAAATCGAAGTACAAGATGACCTGGGACGAGCAGGCGATCTTCTCGGCGGCGAACGTTTCGAGCCTGGGCGTGAGCAACGGCGTCTATGATGCGAACGGCCGCTTCATGTCCGGCACCCTGACCTCCACCGGCGGCATCGATTTCGGCAACGACAACCGCACGGCGACCCGCAATTCGGACACCACCGACATCTCGTGGAACCTGCGTTGGCGTCCAAGCGACGCCTGGACCGTCACCACCGATGTGCAGCGCATTCGCGCCAACACCGACAGCCTCGATTCGACCGTGGCCACCGCCGTCAAGATGCCGTCGCAGAAGCTCGACCTGACCGGATCGCTGCCCAACCTGATCTTCAACGACGCCGACCGCGCCGCGCTGCTCAACCCGGCCAACAACTACTGGAACTTCACCCAGGAGCACCTGGACCGCAGCAAGGGCAAGGAAACCGCATGGCGCACCGACGCCACCTACTCGTTCGACAATCCGGTGCTGCGCGACTTGCGTTTCGGCGTGCGCCTGACCGACCGCGACGCGGTGACGCAAAAGTCCAACCCGGACTACAACTGGGCCGCCATCTCGGCGCCATGGCAGGTCGGCACCGGCGCCGGACAGATCACGTCCGAGGCGTTCCTGAGCGATCCGCGCTTCGCCGGCAACACCACCATCAAGAACTTCGATAATTTCTTCAACGGCAGAATGAGCATGCCGTCGCTGATCATCCCGGCCAGTTCGACGTCGGCGGGTTATCCGAACAGCTACGCCGCCTTGCACGCCTACCACGACCTGCTGTGCGCGCAGCCAGGCACCTGCACGCCGTGGAAAGCGGCCACCTTCGGCACCGATCCGGCAGGCACCAACCAGCAAAGCGAGAAGACCCAGGCCGCCTACGGCCAGCTGCGCTTCGGCTGGGATGAGCTGAAGTTCCCGATCGACGGCAACGTCGGTCTGCGCTACGTGAAGACCGATTCGAAAGCCGCCGGCTACACCGTGTACAACCCGCCGTCGGGCCAGCCGGCGCCGGGCAGCTACACCGGCGAGACGATCCCCGTGATCGCCGCGTACGCGCAGGCGCAGACCTTCGAGAACCGTTATCACAACTTCCTGCCTAGCCTGAACCTGCGCCTGAAGGCCACCGACGCGCTGCAGTTCCGTTTCGCCTTCGCTTCGGCGATGTCGCGTCCCGACTTCGATCAGCTGCAGGCATACACTTCGCTGTCGACCGGCTACAACACCACCACCATCGGCGGCGCGACCAACGTTTCGAACGTTAGCCTGAGCGGCACCGCGTCGGGCAACCCGAACCTGCGTCCGACCACGTCCAAGCAGCTCGACCTGACCGCCGAATGGTACTTCTCGCCGGTCGGCTCGCTCACGCTGGCGGTGTTCAACAAGCGTCTGAAAGACATCATCGTCAACCAGACCTACAACTTCGCGCTGCCGGACATCAATGGCAACCTGCAGAACTTCGCGGCCACCGGTCCTATCAACGGCGCCCGCGGCCATGCGCGCGGTTTCGAGCTGGCCTACCAGCAGACCTTCGACAAGCTGCCAGGCCTGTTGTCCGGCCTGGGCGTGCAGGCGAACTTCACCTTCGTCGACAGCAAGCGCGATCTGTACAAGAACGTCTTCTCGGAGTACTGCAGCAGCGATTCGTCGGCCGCCAACGTCAACCTGAACATCAACGGTTGCGACACCAACGGCCGCACCTTCGGCAACCTGCCGCTGGAGAACCTGTCGCGCCAGTCGTATAACATCGCGGTGATCTACGATCAGGGCCCGTTCTCGAGCCGCCTGGCGTACAACTGGCGTTCGAAGAGCTTGCAAGGCGTGAACGTCAACGGCACCAAGGGCACCGATGGCGTGGATACCAATCCGGCCAGCGCCACGCCGGGTGCGCGTAACATCGTCTGGGGTCTGCCTACCTGGGCCGACGCCTACGGTCAGCTCGACGGTTCGATCAACTACAAGATCAACGACAACCTGTCGCTGGGCTTCGAAGCGCAGAATCTGACCAACGCGCAGTTCAAGCAGTTGATGCAGCAGACGACCGGCATGAACGGCCGCGCGTGGTTCGTCACCGGCCGCCGCTACACCGCGCAACTGCGCTACACGTTCTAATACGAGGAAAGGCTAGACCGCATGAAGATTACCGCCCGCCAGCTTGTAAGCTCCTTTAGTTTTGTTATGTTGGCCGCAGCTGGCGCGGCGGCCGCGCCTATCCCCGAACTGGTGCAAAAGGATGGCCGTCACGCCTTGATGGTGGACGGCGCGCCTTTTGTCATGTTCGGCGGGCAGGCGCAGAATTCGAGTAACTATCCGCTGGCACTGAACAAGGTGTGGGCGGCGATCAAGGACATGAACGCCAACACCCTCGAGATCCCGGTCGCATGGGAGCAGATCGAGCAGGTGGAAGGCAAGTTCGATTTCAGCTACGTCGATACGCTGGTGGCCGAGGCGCGCAAGAACAAGGTGCGCCTGGTGCTGCTGTGGTTCGGCACCTGGAAAAACACCGGTGCCAATTATGCGCCGGAGTGGGTCAAGTTTAACAACGCACGCTTCCCGCGCATGCTGGACAAGGAAGGCAAGCCGATTTACTGCCTGTCGCCGCAAGGCGAGGAAACCCTGAAGGCCGACAAGAAGGCGTTTGTCGCGCTGATGACGCACATCAAAAAGATCGACGAGGCGCACCGCACCGTCATCATGATGCAGGTTCAGAACGAAGTGGGCACCTACGGTTACGCGCGCGACTACGGCCCGAAAGCCGAAGCGGCGTTCAATTCGCCGGTGCCCGAGGCGGTATTGAAGCGTAAGAAATCGCCGGTGGCGCTGGCCGCCAGCGGCACCTGGAAACAGGTCTACGGCGACTACGCCGACGAGTACTTCCACGCGTATTCGATCGCCAGCTACATCGGCGACATCGCCAAGGCGGGACGCGCGGTGTACAACTTGCCGATGTACGTCAATAACTCGATCCGCGATTCGCTCGAGGAGCCGGTCAAGCCGTGGAACAAGAACTTCGCCAGCGGCGGCCCGACCTTCGACGTGATCGATATCTACAAGGCCGCCGCGCCGGCGATCGACTTCGCCGCGCCGGACATCTACAGCCCGGATTCGAAGAAGTTCGCCGCCACGCTTGACAAGTTCCAGCGTCCGGACAATCCGCTGGCCGTGCCGGAGATGAGCAACGCCGCCGAATACGTACGCTATGCCTATCTCGTGCTGGGCCGCGGCGCGATCAACTTCTCGCCGTTCGGCATCGACTACGCGGACTACAGCAATTTCCCGCTCGGTCACAAGGCCACCGATAAAACGATGGTCGAGCCATATGGTCGCATTTATTCGGCCTTCCGGCCGATGGAGCGCCAGTGGTCCAAGTGGGCCTTCGAGGGCCGCACCTACGGCGTGGCCGAGGGCGACGACCGCGCGCCGCAGACCATCGCGATGAAGGGTTGGAAAGGCACGATCTCGTTCCGCGAATGGCAGTTCGGCGAACGTGAGTATTTCAAGGAAGTGAAGGACCTGCCGGCCGGCACCGAGAAGCCCAACGGTGGCGTGGCGATCGCGCAGATCGCCGACAATGAGTTCATCATCGTCGGCCAGCATGCGCGCGTGAAGATCGACAACGCGGACGGCAAACCAACCATGTGGGCGCGCGTCGAGGAAGGGTACTATGATCCATCCGGTAAATGGATCATGGAGCGCAACTGGAACGGCGACCAGACGGACTACGGCCTCAATCTGACCGGCAAGCCGGTGGTGTTGAAGGTCAAAGTCGGAACGTACTGAGTATAAAAACAGGAGATAGAGAACATGCGATTCAAAGCGATAGTACCGGCGGCTTCGTGCCTGGCGGTGATGATGTCCGGCCAGGCCCTGGCCGGCACGTTTGAAAAAACCTCCACCGGCGTGGTGGTCAAGCCCGATTCCGGCGCCAAGGAAGTGCGCCTGGAAGTCATGAGCGACAATATCATCCACGTCGTCAAGACCGACAAGGAAGGCAAGGAGCTCACGCCATCGCTGATGACGGTGGCCGCACCTGTTAGCGGTATCTTCAGCGTCACGTCGTCTGGCAAGGACAAGGTCACGCTCAAGGCCAAGAAAATCTCCGTGGCGGTGTCGCTGGCGACCGGCCAGGTGCAGTTCTTCAACGCGGCCGGCAAGGCTTTCCTGAGCCAGGCCTCGGAAAGCATGGACCCGGTCGATGTCGGCGGTAAGCCGTTCATGGCGGTCAAGCAGGGCTTCAACCACGGCACCAAGGACGCCTACTACGGCTTGGGCCAGCACCAGAACGGCCAGATGAACCTGAACGGCGAAGACGTGCTGCTGATGCAGCACAATATGGTCATCGCCGTGCCGTTCGTGGTCTCGGACAAGAACTACGGTGTTTTGTGGGATAACAATTCGATCTCGCGCTTCGGCGACGCCAAGCCATACGGCTTCCTGAGCCGCGACCTGAAACTGGTCGACGCCGAAGGCAAGGCCGGCGGCCTGACCGCACGCTACTACGTCGACGACAAACTGGTGCTGACGCGCCAGGAAAAGGACATCGATTACCAGTACCTGAAGGACGTGGCCGAGAACTGGCCGAAGGAACTGGGCGATCCGAAGAAGGCTACCGGCGTCAAGGTGGTGTGGGAAGGTACGCTGACGTCCGACAAGGCCGGCGTGCACAAGATGCAGATGTATTCGTCGGACTACGCCAAGCTGACCATGGACGGCAAGGAAGTCATGGACGTGTGGCGCCAGGGCTGGAATCCGTGGTACCACAACTTCGAGCAGAAGTTCGAAGCGGGCAAACCGGTCAAGCTGCAACTGGAATGGAAACCGTCGGGCGGCATGATCGCCATGACCCACAATGATCCGCTGCCTGCGCCTGAGCGCCATTCGCTGACCTTCTCGTCGGAAGTCGCGCAGAGCATCAACTACTACGTCGTCAACGGCGAGACCAGCATCGACAACGTCATCGCCGGCTACCGTCACCTGACGGGCCAGGCGCCGATGATGCCGAAGTGGGCCTACGGCCTGTGGCAGTCGCGCCAGCGCTACGAGACGCAGGAGCAGCTGCTCGGCGTGTTGAAGGAGTACCGCAAGCAGGGCTGGCCGGTCGATAACATGGTGCAGGACTGGTTCTACTGGCCGCAAGACGGCTGGGGCTCGCACGACTTCGACAAACAGCGCTTCCCCGATCCTAAAGGTTTGGTCGACGAGGTCCATAAGAACAACGCCCGCATCATGATTTCGATCTGGGGCAAGTTCTACTCGAACACCGCCAACTACAAGGAGCTCGAATCGAAGGGCTACATGTGGACCAAGAACGTCGAAAACGGCGATCTTGACTGGGTTGGCCCTGGCTACAAGAACAGCCACTACGATCCGTACACCAAGGGCGCGCGCGAGATGTACTACCGCCAGATGAAGTCCAAGCTGGTCGACCTGGGCTTCGACGCCTGGTGGATGGACAATACCGAGCCTGACGTGCTGTCGAACACCCGCCTGGAGGACTTCAAGAAGCTGATCGGACCGACCGTCTACGGCGCCGGCGAAGTCACCTTCAATCCGTATAGCCTGGTGCATACCGAGGGCTTCTACCAAGGCCTGAAGGGCGACCAGCCGGACAAGCGCCAGTTCATCCTGTCGCGTTCCGGTTTCGCGGGTATCCAGCGCAACGCCACCGCGCTGTGGAGCGGCGACACCGTCAGCCGCTGGAACAACCTGTACGACCAGATCTCGGCCGGCGTGAGCATCTCGATGTCGGGGATCCCGAACTGGACGCACGATATCGGCGGCTACGCGCAGGAAGCGCGTTACCAGGTCGGCGCCACCGGCACCGCGCAGGAAAACCGCGTGGTCGGCGCGGCCGTCGCCAATCCGGAGGACATGAAGGAATGGCGCGAGCTGAATCTGCGCTGGTGGCAGTTCGGCGCGTTGTCGCCGCTGTTCCGCTCCCACGGCGAAGTGGTCAAGCGCGAAATCCACGAGATCTCGCCTGAAGGCTCGCCGATGCGCGACTCGATGGTCTGGTACGACAAGCTGCGTTATCGCCTGATGCCTTATATTTACTCGACGGCGGCGACCACCCACTACGACTCGGGCACCATCATGCGCGGTCTGGTGATGGACTTCCCGAAAGACGACGCGGTCAAGAACATCAAGGACCAATACCTGTTCGGCCACAACCTGATGGTCGCTCCGGTATATGTGTACGGTGGCCGCGAGCGCGACGTCTACATGCCGAAGGGCGCGAACTGGTATGACTTCTATACCGGCGAAGTGCACAAGGGCGGCACCAGGACCTCGATCAAGGCGCCGGAGACCCGTATGCCGCTGCTGGTGAAAGCCGGCGCGATCCTGCCGATGGGTCCTGTGACCCAGTACGTCGACGAGAAACCGGACGCGCCGATCACGCTGAACATCTACACCGGCGCGGACGGCAAATTCAGCCTGTACGAGGATGACGGCGTGTCGAATGCGTACCTGCGCAACGAGTTCTCGCGTATTCCGCTGAGCTACAACGACAAGACCGGCACCGTCACCATCGGCGAGCGCGTTGGCCAGTACAAGGGCATGGTCGCCAAGCGTGAGTTCAAGGTACGCTTCATCAAGGCCGGCGTATCGAGCTCGGATAACTTTGATGCCGCCGACAAGACGGTGAGCTACGAAGGCAAGGCGGTCACCGTCAAACGCTGATTTCCGCGCTGACGATGGTTCCTCGATGACGGCGGGGGCGGTACATGCCGCCTCCGCCGTTTTTGTTTCGCTTCACAAGACAATATTCATGAAAATTCTGCTGCGCTCCACATTGTTTTTCTCATCGGCCCTGGTCGTCGTCGCGGCGGCGGCGGCCCCGGATCTGACGCTGCGCTACAAACAGCCGGCGCCCGATACGCCGGAGGGTTGGGAGCGCGAAGCGCTGCCGATCGGTAACGGCCGTATCGGCGCAATGATCTTCGGCCAGCTGGCGCGCGAGCGCATCCAGTTCAACGACATCACGCTATGGACCGGCGACGACAAGGTGATGGGTTCCTACCAGCCGTTCGGCGACGTGTATGTGAACCTGCCTGGGCATGACCAGGCCACCACCGATTATTCGCGCCGGCTCGATATCGGCCAGAGCCTGCACAGCGTCAGCTACACGCACAAGGGCGTGAAGTTCAAGCGCGAAGCCTTCGCCAGTTATCCGGCACAGGTGATCGCGGTGCGGCTGACGGCCGACAAGCGCGGGCAGTACACTGGTTCGATCGAACTGACCGACGCGCACGGCGCGCAGATCAACGCGCTGGGCAACCGCATCGTCGCCACCGGGTCGATGCGCGGCAAGGGCGATCCGTCGTCGAACGCGATGGACTACGCCAGCCAGGTGCAGGTGCAAAACGAGGGCGGCGCCATCGCCATCGACGGCAACAAGATCACCTTCACCGGCTGCGACGCGGTGACCCTGATACTCGGCGCGGGTACCAGCTACGTGCTCGATGCGGCGAAGAAGTTCCAGGGCGGGCATCCGCTGGCGCGCCTGTCGGCGCAGGTGGGCGCGGCGGCGCGTCCGTGGCCTTCGCTGCTGGCGGAACACCGCAAGGATTTCCAGGCGCAGTTCAACCGCGTCGGCGTGGACTTCGGCGCGGCCACGGCGGCGCGGCGCGCGCTGCCGACCGACCAGCGCATCGAGACCTATACCACCGAGGGCAGGGACCCGGAGCTGGAGGCGCAGTTCTTCCAGTACGGCCGCTACCTGCTGATCTCCAGCTCGCGCGGTTCGCTGCCGGCCAATCTGCAAGGGCTGTGGAACAACAACCCGACGCCGCCATGGCGCTCGGACTACCACACCAACATCAACGTCCAGATGAACTACTGGCCGGCCGAACCGGCCAACCTGTCGGAACACGCGCTGCCTTTCCTGAACTTCGTGCAGGGCGTGGCGCCGGTGTACCGCCAGTTGATCGCCGACACGGCGGCCAAGGCGATCGCCGATCCGTCCTCGGTGGTGATGGCCGCGCCGGACCTGAGCGGCGAGGCGGTGCAGAAGGAGGAAACCTTCGTCAGCGCGGCCGGCAAGCCGGTGCGCGGCTGGACCTTGCGTACCGAGTCCAATCCGTTCGGCGCCATGGGCTACATCTGGAACAAGACCGGCAACGCCTGGTATGCCCAGCACTTCTGGGAACACTACGCGTACACGCAGGACAAGACGTATCTGCGCGAGGTGGCGTATCCGGTGATGAAGGAGGCGGTCGCGTTCTGGCAGGACTATCTGAAGGTGCTGCCCGACGGCCGCCTGGTCGCGCCGCTGGGCTGGTCGCCGGAGCATGGCCCGATCGAGGACGGTGTGACCTACGACCAGGCTATCATCTGGGACCTGTTCAACAATACCGTCGATGCGGCGGATGTCCTGGGCGATACTGGGTTCCGCGACCAGATAGCGGGCTTGCGCGACAGGCTGGCTGCGCCGCGCATCGGCAGCTGGGGGCAGCTGCTGGAATGGATGGAGGAGAAGAAGAGCGATCCGGTGCTGGATAAACCGGGCGACACGCATCGCCACGTGTCGCACTTGTTTGGCGTCTTCCCGGGCCGTCAGATCTCGCCGACCAAAACGCCCGAGCTGGCGGCAGCCGCCCGCAAGTCGCTGGAGAGCCGTGGCGACGCCGGCACCGGCTGGTCGATGGCGTGGAAGACGGCTTTCTGGGCGCGCCTGCTGGATGGCGATCGGGCGTACAAGATGCTGCGCGGGCAGCTGGCGAAACCCGGCGCGCGCGCCGCGCAACAGAGCGGCCAGGGCACGGAGTCGAACAACGCCGGCGGCACCTACGCCAACATGTTCGATGCGCATCCACCGTTCCAGATCGACGGTAACTTCGGCGCGACCGCGGCGATTTGCGAAATGCTGCTGCAATCGCAGACGGGCGAGCTGCACTTGCTGCCGGCGCTGCCTTCGGCATGGGGCACCGGCTCGGTCAAGGGCTTGCGCGCGCGCGGCGGCTACGAGGTCGATCTGGCATGGAAGAACGGCAAGCTGGCTTCGGCGACGATACGCCGCACGGCGGGCGAGGGCGCCGGCAAGGTACGTTACGGCGACAAGGTCATTCCGCTCAACCTCAAGGTCGGGGAGAGCAAACGTCTGGGAGAAAAACTATGATGCGACAGGTCCTTGGAACGCTGCTGCTGGCATTGAGCGGACTGGCTTTTGCGGAAGGTACGCAGACAAGGTATTTGAGCGGCACCGACAAGGACCATCGTGTCGACTGGGAGTTCATGGTCAACGGCGGGCGCAATAGCGGCGCGTGGAAGACCATACCGGTGCCGTCGAACTGGGAGATGGAGGGCTTCGGCACCTACCGCTATTTCAACGACTGGGAAAAAGACCCGGCGCCGGACACCACCGGCATCTACCGCCACCAGTTCGAGGTGCCGGCCAACTGGCAGGGCAAGCAAATCGATATCGTGTTCGGCGCCTCGATGACCGATACGCTGGTGAAGATCAACGGACAGCCTGCGGGCGCCGTCCATCAGGGCGGCTTTTATGAATTCCGCTACGATATCTCCAAGTTGCTGAAGCCGGGGCAGGGCAACCAGCTGGAGGTGACGGTCAACCGCTACTCCGCCAATAAATCGGTCAACCGCGCGGAGCGTAGCTCGGACTACTGGCTGTTCAGCGGGATCTACAGGCCCGTGTGGCTGGAGGCCAAACCGCTGGAGAATATCGACCGCATCAGCCTCGATGCGCGCCACAACGGCGATTTCAGTGCCGATGTCTTCCTGGCCGGCCAGCCGGACGGCAAGGTGGTCGCGCGCGTGACCACTTTGGATGGCAAGGCGCTTGGCAAGGAAATGAGCGCGCATGTCGTCGGCGGTAAGGCCCACGTCAGCGGCAACGTGGCGAAGGTGACGCCCTGGTCGGCCGAGAATCCACAACGCTACAAGGTCAACTTCCAGCTGGTCAGCGGCAGGAAGGTGGTGCATGAAGTGAGCAAGACCATCGGCTTCCGCACCATCGAACTGCGGCCGCGCGATGGCGTGTATGTCAACGGCTACAAGGTGCGTTTCAAAGGATCGAACCGGCACACGATCTGGCCGACGTCGGGCCGCGCCAGCAGCAAGGCGCTGAGCTACCAGGACGCGAAGCTGATGAAGGAAATGAATATGAACGCGGTGCGGATGTCCCATTATCCGCCGGACCCGCATTTCCTCGATGTCGCCGATGAAGTGGGTTTGTATGTGATCGACGAGTTGACCGGCTGGCAGAAATTCTACGACACCGATGTCTCGACGCCGCTGGTGAAGGAACTGGTCACGCGCGACCAGCACCACCCGTCGATCGTCTTTTGGGCCAACGGTAACGAGGGCGGGTTCAATCTGGATCTGGACAAGCTGTATCCGGAGTGGGACACGCAAAAGCGTCCCGTCATCCATCCATGGGCGAATTACGGCGGCATCGATACCGCGCACTATCCGACCTATGACTGCTGCGCCACCTCGCTGTTCCATGGACGCGATGTCTTCATGCCGACGGAGTTCCTGCATGGGCTGTACGACGGCGGCGCCGGCGCGAGCCTGGACGACTGGTGGAAGGATATGCTGGCCAATCCGCTGAGCGCCGGGGGCTTTATCTGGGCTTTCGCCGACGAGGGTATCGTTCGCGACGATAAGAATGGCGCCATCGACGTCGCCGGCAATCTGGCGCCGGACGGCATCGTCGGGCCTTACCGCGAGAAGGAGGGCAGCTTCTTCGCCGTGAAGAAGATCTGGACGCCGGTGTACCTGCCGTTGTCGGAGATGGCCTTCCTGCCACCTACCTTCGACGGCAAGATCACGCTGGAGAATCGCTACGATATCTCCAATCTGAATCAGGTGAAGTTGAGTTGGCAGTTGGTGAAGTTCGGCAGCGAGACAGGCCATAAGGTTGTAGCCAAGGGCAGTGCAAAGGCGCCCGATGTCGCCGCCGGCATGCGCGGCACCACCAGCATCGCCTTGCCGGCCGACTGGGCGCAGCAGGATGCCTTGTACTTCACGGCGACGGACCGCGGCGGCCGCGAGATCTACACATGGTCGTGGATGATCGCCAGCGCGCAGCAGGTGGCGCAGCGCATGCAACCGGTGGCCGCGGCGTCAAGCGCGGCCACGTTGACGGAGGCGGGCGACGGCTTCGAGCTGAAGGCCGGCGCGCTAAGCGCCGTCATCGACAAGAGCACGGGCTATCTGCGTGCGCTGAAGAAGGGAGATACGATTGTGCCGCTGACGAACGGCCCGCGCCTGGTGGCGGGCGCCGCGACGTTGAAGCGCATCGCCGCGCGGCGCGATGGCAACGACGTGCTTGTCCAAGCCGAATATACGGGCAATCTGCGCAAGGTGAACTGGCGCCTCAATGCCGCCGGCACCTTGAGCGTCAACTACGCGTACAACATGGAAGGTGGCAAACCCGCCGATGCGTTGGGCGTGACCTTCGATTATCCGGACGCGCAGGTGAATTCGATGCGCTGGCTGGGACGTGGTCCTTATCGCGTGTGGAAAAATCGCACGCAGGGCGTGGAGTTCGACGTATGGCAGAAGGACTACAACGACACCATCACTGGCCTGTCTTGGAACTATCCAGAGTTCAAGGGCTTCCACGACAAGGTCTACTGGGCAAAGCTGGCGACCAACAACCTGCCGATCACGTTCATCAATCACAGCGAGGACATCGCGCTGCGGCTCTTCACGCCAAGGGAGGCCAGCGGCGAAGGCTTCGAGCCGAAGGCCACGCACATTGATTTCCCGCCGGGGGATATCTCGTTCCTGAACGCGATCCTGCCGATTGGGACCAAGTTCCACCCGCCGCATGAACTGGGACCGTCGGCGCAGCGCGGCCGCACGCCCAACCTGGGGATCTGGCTGGAAAATACGATCGATATCGTCGTAGGTGACTAGAAAACCTATCGGGGTCAAGTCTGACATTCGGACACGAGCTGATAGGTATGGCTCCAGGCATGAAGGATGCGGGGCGCTCAAGGATGTGCTCGTGTCCGAATGTCAGACTTGACCCCCGCCGTCGTTACAGGGTTTTTGCGAGCCACGCGGCGGTGAGATCGATCAGGCGCTGAGCCGCCGGGCTTCCGGCCTCGAACACGTTGAATACGTGATCCGCGCCGTCGATCATTTCCGCTTGCGCGGGCTTGCCCGGCGCGATGCGGATCAAGTCGAAATCACGCTGCGGCAGGTAGTCCTTGCTGCCACGGACGGTCAAAAACGCGCCCGGATACCTGGCCAGCGATTTGTCCAGGTCCACGCCCTTGAAGCTCTCGTAGAACTCGCGCTTGGTGACGATGGTTTTCCAGCCTGGCACCACCTCCGATGCCACGCCGTCCCGCACAGCCTTCTGCGCCGTCGGCTTCGACATCATGTACTTGTAAATATCCCCGCTCGGCGTGGACCACAGCACCATGCTGCGGAACCATTCGGGATGCTTTCCACCCACGAGCATGGCTGTGGCGCCGCCCAAACTCCAGCCCAGCACCGCGCTGTGCGCGATCTTGACGCCGGGCTGCTTTTGCAGGAACGCATACGCGGCCTCGGTGTCGGCGATCCGGGTGTCGAGCGTCGAGTCGATTTCGCTGCGCATGCGCGCGCCTTCGCCACGGAAGTTGATGCGCAGCGAGGCGATACCCACTTGCGCCAGCTTGGTCGACATGCGTTTGCTCAGGTCCCCGGCGCCATTCAGGTCGTCGGCGAAGCCGTGCAGCAGCAACACGGTCCGGCCGTCCCATGCGCCGTCGGGCGTGACCCATTCGCCAGTGACCTCGGGCGCCACCGTCACCGGCTTGACAGCGGCATGCGACAGGACGGCAGCGGCGCTGAACGCCAGTGCCAGCAGGCCGCGTTGAAGGAGCGAGGCCGCGCCGCGCGATGGGAGGTTATTTTGCATGTCAGCCTTGGGCCAGGTCTTCACCGCGCAGGAACGCGGCGATGGTGGGGTTGATCGCGTCGCCATGGGTGATCGGTCCCATATGGCCGCCGCGTGTTTGCAGCGCCCGCGCGTTGGGCAACGCGGCCGCCAGTTGCGCCGCCAGCGACCGGGTCGAGGCGGGACTGTGCTGGCCGGACAGCACCAGCGCCGGCATCGTCAGCACGGCCAGGTCGGCAAAGGAGACCGGCTCGCCCAGCAGCGCCTGGAAATCCAGCTTGACCTTGGCGATTTGCGCGATCATCTTGTCCTGCGCCGAAGCCGGCGCGGCGTCGAACGCGCCCGCGCGGTTCCAGTAGTCGATGAAGATGCGGGTGGCGTCGCGGTCGTAGGCGCATGCCATGATGCCGCCGACGACGGTGACAATTTCCACCCGCGCCGCGTCCTGCTCCGGCAGCAGGTGGAAGGCGACCGGTTCGAACAATGTCAACGTGCGTACGCGTCCCGGCATGCGGCGCGCCAGGTGCAGCGCGGAGGCGCCGCCGAACGAGTGGCCGACCAGGTGGAACGCTTGGTCCGGCGCCAGTTGCGCGGCGATGGCCTCGGCGATGGCGTCCGCTTCGTGGGCCAGCGTGTGGGTGTATGCTTCGCCCTGGCCGGCGCCCTGCGGATAGGGCGCGGCGCCGTAGCCGAGCAAATCGAGCGGGATGCAGCGGAAATCAGGCGTGAGCTGTTCGACAAGTGCCGCCCACTGGGCCTTGGAACTCATGGAGCTGTGCAGCAGGACGGTGGCCGGTTTCATAGGAGGCGGAGAGCAAAACGAAGCGCAGATTATACCGGTTCGCCCCTGTTATCTTTAGAAACAGGCGGCCTGCCCGCATTTGATGTTTGCCACGGGCAAATGTATTTGTACGCTGGCGTACAGCAGAGAGTCAAGACGAGGGTAAAGTAGAGGGATGGACAATTCAAAAAAAGTCGCCGGTTTGGCCGGCATCGTCAGCGTGCTGTGGATGGGATTGACGGCGGCGGTCGCGGCCAACCAAAAACGGCTGCTGTTTAATCCTCTCGGCAGCCGCCGCGAGGTGCTCAAACCTTACAGCACCGGCCATCGCACCCGCCCCATCGTGATCCGCGCGAAGGACGGCACGCGTTTGTCCGGGTGGCTTATGACGCCGCTGGTGGCGGGACAGACGCCGGGCGTGATCTATTTCGGCGGCCGCTCGGAGGAGGTGTCATGGGTGGCGCGCGACGCCGGCAAGCTATTCCCCGGCATGGCGGTGCTGGCGGTAAATTATCGCGGCTACGGCGATTCGCACGGCGATCCGGCCGAGGCGCATTTCGTCGAGGACGGGCGCATGCTGTTCGACTGGCTCAGCGAGCGTCATCACGTCGATCCGGCCCGCATCGCCGTCGTCGGCCGCAGCCTCGGTTCCGGCGTGGCGGTGCAGGTGGCGATGGAGCGAGAGGCCAGCGCCATCGTGCTGATCACGCCCTACGATTCGATCCTGGCGATCGCCAAGCGCAAATTCAGGACGCTGCCGGTGGAGTATGTGCTGCGGCATAAATTCGAGTCGGTTAAATATGCGCACCAGTTGAAGGCGCCGACCTATGTGCTGCGCGCGGCGTTCGACGATGTGGTGCCGCATTCGCATACCGATTTGCTGGTGCAAAAACTCGGCACCTTGCACGCGGACGAAATCGTGCCCGATTCCGACCATATGAACATCCCCTATCTGGAATCGACGCAGCAGCGCATCGCCAGCTTCCTGACCGAACGCTTTAGCCAGCCGGTTCAGCGCAGCGAGGCCGACCTGCCTGTCCTGCCGCCGGCCATGGCGGGCTAGGCGGGTGACTTGTCGTTGGTGGCAATTGTTGTTTAAGGGTAACAATGTGAAGTTTACGCCTTAGTTTGGGGCTATCATGTTTCGGTTGCTGCACAATCGCAGCGTTTCCCTCACAGGATGGGCCGAATGTTCCAATTACTAAACAACATTAGTGTCAAACGTCGTCTCGTCCTGGGCTTCGCCAGCATCCTGCTGCTGGCGCTGATCGCCATCGTGATCAGCATCACCCGCTTGAACAGCGTGGCGGCCGCCACCCGCCACATGATCGACGAGCCGATGGCCACCGAGCGCTATCTGCAGGACTGGTATCGCTACATGTTCGCGGCGGTGCCGCGCACCACCGCCATCATTGTCAGCACCGACGCCAGCCTGGGCGACTACTTCGCCGCAAACATCAAGGCATCGTCGGACGCTTCCAGCGCGCTGCAAAAGCAGGTCGAGGCGCGCATGGACAGCGACGCCGAAAAGTCCCTGTTCGCGGAGCTGGGCGCGCGGCGCAAGGCGTTCCTCGCCTCCCGCGACGCCACCCTGGCGCTCAAGAAGGCCGGCAAGGTCGACGAGGCGCAACAGCAAATGCGGGAGGTCTACACACCTGCCAGCGTGACGTATCTGGCCACGGCCGAAGCGCTATTGAAGGAACAGCGCCGCCAGATCGACGCGGCCACCGCGGAAATCGAAGACATCAATGTCGCCAGCCGCAACCTGATGATCGCGCTGGCGATTGTGATCCTGCTGCTGGGCGGGACGCTGGCCTATGCGCTGGGCCGCTCGATCGCGGAGCCGCTGGAGCGCGCGGTGGCGCTGGCGCGCCGCGTGGCCGAGGGCGACCTGACCTCGCGCGTGGAGAACCAGGCGCGCGACGAGACCGGCCAGCTGCTCGACGCGCTGGGCAAGATGAACGGCAGCCTGTCGCAGCTGGTTGGCGACGTGCGCCTGTCGACCGACACCATCACCGTGGCGGCGCAGGAGATCGCGGCCGGCAACGCCGATTTGTCGGCGCGCACCGAGGCGCAGGCCGGCGCGCTGGAGGAAACCGCCAGCTCGATGGAGGAGTTGACCAGCACCGTGCGGCAGAACGCCGACAGCGCGCGCCATGCCAATGAGCTGGTGGTGACGGCGAGCGGCATCGCCGTGCGCGGCGGCGACGTGGTCGGGCAGGTGGTCGAGACCATGGGGTCGATCAAGGCCAGCTCCAGCAAAATCGTCGACATCATCGGCGTCATCGACGGTATCGCCTTCCAGACCAACATCCTGGCGCTCAACGCGGCCGTGGAAGCGGCGCGCGCCGGCGAGCAGGGACGCGGCTTCGCGGTGGTGGCGTCCGAGGTGCGCAACCTGGCGCAACGCTCGGCGTCGGCGGCCAAGGAGATCAAGGGCTTGATCGACGATTCCGTCGGCAAGGTCGACGAGGGCGGGCGGCTGGTGGACCGTGCCGGCCAGACCATGAGCGAGGTGGTGGCCAGCGTGCAAAAGGTGGCCGAGATCATGGGCGAGATCACGCAGGCGAGCGAGCAGCAAAGCTCCGGCATCGAGCAGGTCAACCGCGCGATCGGTCAGATGGACGAGATGACGCAGCAGAACGCGGCGCTGGTCGAGCAGGCCGCCGCCGCCGCCGCGAGCATGCGCGAACAGGCGCAAGCCTTGCTGTCGCAGGTGGGGCGGTTCACGGTGGAGGGTGGCGCCGGCGCCGGCAGGCTGTCGACGCGGCTGCGACTTTCGTGATTTGTTAGGCGCTGTTGGCGGCTCATGGCGGATTACGCGCTGCGCGCTAATCCGCCCTACGAGTGTTTGTTAGCCGGGTGTCTTCAGGCCGGATGGCGCTGGGCGGCGGCCGTGCCGCGCGCCGTCAGCTGCTTGTGCACCCGCCGTAGTCCCATCCACACCGCCAGGATCACCACCGGCACTGCCACACCCTGCAGGATGTCCGGATTGACCGGCAGTCCGCCGGCCTTCATCGCCTTGCCCGCATAGCCGATCAATCCCAGCGTGTAGTACGAGATCGCCACCGCCGACAGTCCTTCGACCGCCTGTTGCAGCCGCAGTTGCTGGGCCGCGCGCGCGTCCAGCGATTGCAGGATCTTGCGGTTCTGGCGTTCCTGCTCGATGCCGACGCGGGTGCGCAGCAGGTCGTTGCTGCGGGCGATACGCTTGGCCAGCGCTTCCTGCCGCTGCGAGACCGAGGTACAGGTATGGATCGCCGGCGCCAGCCTGCGGCCCATGAATTCGGCCAGCGTCGGAATGCCGGTCATGCGCACCTCGCGCAGCTCGTGGATGCGGGCCTGTACCAGGCTGAAATACGCTTGCGACGCGGCGAAGCGGTAGCTGTTGTTGACCGAGAGCTTTTCCAGCCGCGCGGCCAGGCTGGTGATACGGTGCAGCAGGTTCTGTTCCTCGTGCGCGTCGGGCCCGCGCGCGTCCAGCGACTGCGGCATGTCGGCCTGCACCAGGGTGGCCGTCAGGTCGGCCAGTTCGTTTTCGATACCGTTCAACAGCGGCTGCGAGGCTTCGGCGTGCGGCAGGCCGAGGAGGGCCATCATGCGGTAGTTCTCGATTTCCAGCAGGCGCCCGACCAGGCGGCCGGCCTGGAATTCGCGCAGGCCCAAGTCGCGCACGATGAAGCGGCTGAAGCCATCGGGCTGGATCAGGAAATCGGTCCAGACCTCGGCGCCGCTGCCCACGCTGCTGCCGACCATCGATTTACCTTGAAACAGTTCGGCGATGGCTTGTTCGTCGGCGCCGGCGCTGTCGCCGTTGCGCAGCACCACGTGCGAGGCGACGATGATTTTTCCATGCAGGCCCGCCAGCCATTCCTGCGGCACGTGCTGCAGCGGCATGCGGTCGAACGCCGTGCGGAAGTCCAGTCCCGGCTCGCCGCGTTCGACGAAGGTGTAAGTGGCGAATTCGGTGTGGCATTCCCACTTCAGGCGAAAACGTCCGAAGTCGTGGAAGAAGTAGCGCGCCTGCGGATGCGGTCCCGCCACGCCGTAATGGGTGCACAGCTGCTGCAAAATCTGGTGCTGCGTGCCGCGATGGTATTTTTGCGAAGGCTGGTCCTGTTGCAGGTAGAGCGCGAAGTGGGTCAGGCTTTCCGGCGCCTGCAATTGCAGGAAGGGGCGTGAGTGGATCTCGGCCGACAGCGGCACCCGCATCGGGTGGTTCAACTTGGCGAAATCGGCGGTGGCGCGGTAAGCGAGGGACATGACCTTCTCCGGTGGATCGGTATTCTGAGTAAAGGTGATGTTACCGGGGAAAAGGCCGCCGGGTGATCACTTTTTTGAGGATTGCGATGCTAAGTCGGCCGGCGCGCCGGGGGCCAATGCGTTAGCGGTCGGCTCGCCGCGCATGAAGGCCGCCAGGTTGGCGAAGGTGACGGCGGCGATTTCGCGCATCGCTTCGATGGTGAAAAAGCCCTGGTGGCCGGTGACCAGCACATTCGGGAACGTCATCAGCCGCTGGAAAACGTCGTCGTCGATGATGTCGCTCGAATGATCGTGGAAAAACAGGTCGCTTTCCTGTTCGTAGACGTCGATCGCCAGCGCGCCCAGTTGCTTGGACTTGAGCGCGGCGATGACGGCCATGGTGTCGATCAGCGCGCCGCGGGAGGTGTTGACCAGCATCGCGCCCGGCTTCATCAGCGCCAGGCTGCCGGCATTGATCAGGTGGCGCGTGGCGTCCACCAGCGGGCAATGCAGGGAGACGATGTCCGATTGCGCCAGCAGCTGTTCCAGCGTGACGCGCGCGGCGATGGCGCCCAGTTGCAGCTGGAGCTGCGGCGCCGGATCGCTGACCAGCACCGTGCAGCCGATGCCCTTGAAGATCTGGGCGGCGGCGGTGCCGATCTGGCCGGCGCCGACGATGCCGACGGTCTTGCCGTGCAAGGTCATGCCGAGCAGGCCGTCGAGCGCGAAATTGCCTTCCCGGACGCGCGCGTAGGCGCGGTGGGTGCGGCGGTTGAGCGTCATCACCAGCGCCAGCGCGTGTTCGGCCACCGCTTCCGGCGCGTAGGTGGGCACGCGGGCCATGAACATGCCGAGCCGCTCGCCGGCCTGCACATCGACGTTGTTAAAGCCGGCGCAGCGCAGCAGCACGGCGCGCACGCCCAGCGCGTGCAAGGCTTCCAGCACCTCCGCATCGAGAATGTCGTTGACGAAGACGCAGACCGCGGCGCAGCCGTGGGCCAGCGGCACCGTGTCGATGGTCAGGCGGTTGGCGAAGTAGACGGCGTCGATCGGCGACGCCGGCGTGGTGTCCACCGCCTCGAGCCGCGCTTCGTCGAGGAAGCGGCGGTCATAAGGTTGGGCGCTGTAGACGGCGATTTTCATGGGGTTGCCGGTTCCAGGTCGGGTACCCACAACAACAGGTCGGTGACGCCGATGTCGACGCCCGCCTGGGTCAGCAAGGTGCTGGCCTGGCCCCGGTGGTGGGTCTGGTGGTTGAAAAAGTGCGCCAGCACGCTGCCGAAACGCTTGCGGTAAACATCCCCCTTGGTGCTGCGGTATTCGAAGGCATGCGCCAGGTCGGCGGCGGTGAGCTGCCGCGCCCAGGCGTTGATGATGGCGTCCAGTTGTTCGCGGTGGCGGCGCAGGGTGGCCAGATCATCGCTGAAGCTGTGTGCCAGGCCACCGGGTTGCGGCATCCCGCTCATCGCGGACAGCGCCGGGAAATTGGCCGGGTGCGTGGCGAAGCGCTTGAGCCAGATGGTGTCGCCGGCCAGCAGGTGGTTCATGGTGCCGGCGACGGAGCCGAAGAAGGCCTTGCGGTCCGCCGTCAATTCGTCCGGCGTCAGTTTGGCCGCCGCAGCGTAGAGGTTGCGGTTCATGTCGGCGTTGTAGGCCGCCAGCAGGACGAAGTGCTCGGGTGTGCTCATTCAATCGCTCATTGAGTGGTTCAATTCGCCGGCAGCGCGTCGGGATCCGATTGCAGGAAGATGGCGTCGTTCACCTTGGACAGCATTTGCGCGCGGTCATAGTCGTCCATGGATTGGCCGCCGTCTTGCGGGTCCAGCGTCGGCAGCAGGTCGCGTGTCATCGCCTTGCCGGACGGGGTGGTGTGGTCATCCTTGAGTTTTCCGAACATGTATTCCAGAACCCGCGTCGAACGGCTGGCCTGCATCTCCAGCGAGGCCTTCACCAGCTTGCCCTTGTCGTATTCGATGCTGGTGGTGCTGCTGGCCGATTCGTCGATCATCATGTATTTGTAGTTCTGCGACTGCGGCTCCAGGTCCAGCGCCAACGTCGCCGTCGGGGAAACCGGCGCATGGTAGCGCGCCTTCAGGTGCGACTGTTGCTGCTGCGAGAGCGCCAGGTCCATTTGCGAGCTGCCGGAGATCTTGGTCTTTTGCGACAGCTCGTAGGCGAAGCTGTCCTTCTCGGTGGACTTGGCGGGATTGGACGCCACCTCGGTCTGCGTGACGGAGGCGGTGAAGTCGGCCAGGCCGGTGGTCGTGGCGCGATCGCGGTCGGTGAGCAGCATGTCGCGCGGCGCCACCGGCGGCGTGCCGTAGTCGCTGTTCATGTCGACCATCGCGTCCTTGAACATGGTGAGCATGGCGGCGTTGCCCTGGCCGCGCATGCCGGCCTGGTCGACCTGTTGCAGATAGCGGTTGAGCGCCTTTGCCTGCTGCTCCTTGCTGCCCCAGCTGGCCGGCTGGCTGAGGTCCACGCCGATCTTGGCCACGCCATCCGGCCCGCTGAAACTGACGGTGCGCTTGCTGCTGTCGGCATGAAATTCGAGGCGCTGCGTTTCCTTGGGACTGAGCTTGATCTCGCCCTTCAGATCGATCGATGACAGGACCGCGCTGTCGAACTGCGTCAGGCCGGCCAGATCGACGCGCGGCGGGTCTTCGGTCAGACCGTCGACCGCTTTCTGGAAGGCTTCCGACAATTTTCCCAGCGCCTTGCGTTCCACTTCGGTGAGCTTGCCGCTACTTTTCGCTTCGACCGCGATGCTGTTGTCGCCGGCGTCCAGCGACAGTTCGACCGTGACGCCGCTGCGGGTGGTGATGGTCAGCCCGATGCGGTTGTCGCCCATGCCGTGCTGCGACACCTGAGACGGCGATACCAGCATGTCGTAGGTGTCGGCTTGCACGCCGGTAGGGGCTTGCTGGATCGACTGCGAGAAATCCTCGCCGTCGTAGGCGACCTGTTTCAGCAGTTCGCCGCCGAGGCCTTTGAGGCGTCCCGCAACCGGCTGCTCGCCGAAGTTCCGCGCCATCATCGTGCTGGACGTGCTGCGGGTGCGGTTCTCCCAGACCACGGCTTTGGGCTGTCGGCTATCCTGGCCGCCGCTAAGCGATACCATGGTCGATGCGCCGTCGACACGGGTGGCGGAGGCCTGGCCGCTGGCGGTCGGGGATGCGACGCGGGAGGTCGATGTGGTGACGCCGGCCGCCGGGTTGGCGGCCGTGTCCCGGCTTAATGGAGTGATGGTGGTCATGAACCCATTATAGAACGGTTCCCCGGCGCTGGACACCGGGTAGCCTCAACCCGGTATGCCTTTAGCGATACGCTAGCGTCACCACTTAGGGGACGTACCCCGGGGGGTACGTCCCTGTATGGCAGTGCGGGTCTGGCGCTAATGCAATCGCACCGGCGGCAGGATCTTCGCGCGCAGCCAGTCGACCAGCGTGTGGGCCGCCATGCGCAAGCTGCCATGTAGCTGCAGCAGGTGTTTTTGGTACATCAACGCATACAGCAGGCTGGCCGCGGCGCCGCCGACGCGGATGCTCTTGCCGGTGAGGGCGCCGGTCAGCACGCCGACCGCCGCCTGCGGTCCGAGCGAAACCAGCGAGCCGTAGTCGTGGTAGCGGAACTCGGGGCGCGGCCCGTCGTCGCGGCGCGCCAGCAGCGCGGCCAGGAACATGGCTTGCTGGTGTGCGACCTGGGCGCGCGGCGGGGCCGCGCCCTTGATCGGGCAAACGTAACTGGCGCAGTCGCCGAAGGCATGGATGCGGCTGTCGCAGGCTGCGCGCAGGCTGGAATCGACCACGATCTGGCGGATGTGGTTGAGCGTCAGGCCGAGCGTGGCGCACAGCTCCGGCGCTTCGACACCGGCCGCCCACAAGGTCAGGTCGGCGCGATGGGCCACTCCGGTGCTGTCGATCACCGCGTTGTCGGTGACGTGGGCGACGGCTGTCGCGGTGCGCACGTCGATGCCGAGCGAGCGCAGGTGGTTGCAGGCGCGCTGCGATTGCAGCGGGTGCAGGTGGGGCAGCAGGTTGTCGCCACGCTCGATGACGGTGATGCGGATTTCGCGTTCCGGATCGAGCGTGTGGACCCGGTAGTCGGCCAGCGCGCGGGCGCTGTTGCTCAGTTCCGCCGCCAGTTCGACGCCGGTGGCACCGCCGCCGACGATGACGACATTGAGCTGCTCCTTGCGCTCGCCGGCGCGGATGCAGCCGTCGACGAAGCGGCGGCGGAAGGCTTCGGCGTCGGCCACGCTGTCCAGGGTCATCGCGTGGCGGGCGGCGCCCGGGACGCTGTAGAAGTTGGTGACCGCGCCCAGGGCCAGCACCAGCTTGTCGTAGCCTATGGTGCGGCACACGCCATCGTCCTGGCGGCCGCCGCGCGGGGTGAGGGTGATGGTTTGGTGGGCGCGGTCCACGCACAGCACTTCGCCTTGCAGGAATTCGAAGTCGTGGTCCAGGGCTTGCGCGGTAAAGGCCAGTTCCGTGACCTGCGGGTCGCATTTTCCGGAGGCGACGGTGTGCAGCAGCGGTTTCCAGAAGTGGCCCGGTGAGCGGTCCACCAGCAGGATGCGGGCGCGCTTGCCGGCGCCCAGTGTGTCTCCAAGACGGGTGGCGAGTTCCAGTCCGCCCGCACCTCCCCCTACGATGACGATCGTTTCCATTTTTTTCTCCAGGTTGGTGAGTCGATTGGTGCTGGTGGCGGAGCTTGGCGGATTACGCGCTTTGCGCTAATCCGCCCTACGTGTTTCCGTAGTCATTCCGCGTTTGCGTCCTATGCGGCCAGGTGTTGGTGGTCTTGCTCTTGCTGCTGGTCGGGGGTGTAGGGGCTGGAGCGCAGTTCGTTCAGCGCTTCGAAGGTGATGAATTGGCGCGGGCGGACCACGTCGGCGCCGTAGGGGGCGACCGATACCGTCCACAGGCCGGCTTCCCCGGCGGCGCGCAGGCTTGGGACGGCGGTGTCGATGGCGATGGCGTCGCCGGGCGTCACGCCCATCGCGTGCAGCGCCCTGGCATAAGGGCCGGTGCCGGACGGGCCGTCGAAAGCGGCGCCCCCGGTGACGACGGTGAATACGCTGTTGACGTGCGCGCCGAAGCTGTTGGCCAGCAGCGCCGAGGTGGCGGGCGCCGGCAGGTCGGTGAGGATGCAGATCTTGCAGCCGGCGGCGATGGCGTCGTCGATCAGCGTGAGCGCTGCCGGCAGCGCAGCCGGCGGGTTGGCGACGATCGCCTGATGGAACTGGCGGTGCTTGTCGGCGTACAGTTCCGCCGCGCGGCTCTTGTCACGGCCGAAAAGCTCGCGGGTGATGACGGTGCCGATGGCGCGCGCATAGCCGTGGGTGGCGGCGGCCGCGCGCAGGGCCGGCAGGGTCCAGCGTATCGACAGGCCGGCGTTGGCGAAGGCCGCATTGCAGGCCGCCAGGTGCAGCGCTTCGGTGTCGAACAGTACGCCGTCGAGGCCGAGGAAGATCACGTCTATGCTCATATCGTTTCCTCAAAATTTGATCTATCGCATTGACGTAAATATAACGGTAGAATCTACAAAAGAAAAATTAAAGATATTCGATAGTTGATAAGGGAGAGCTTATGTATCACGCCAGTTTCCGCCAGCTGCAATCGCTGGTGTTGGTGGCCCGCCACGAGAGCGTGTCGCGCGCGGCCGAGGCGATGCACGTCACGCAGCCGGCCGTCTCGCTGCAACTGCGCACGCTGGAGGACATCGCCGGCATCGCGCTCACGCGCAAGGTGGGACGCAACATCCAGCTCACCGCCGCCGGCGAGGTGATGGCCACCTTCTCGGAGCGCATCCTGCGGCTGCTGGAGCAGGCCGGCGACGAACTGGCGGCGCTGCAGGGCGTCACCAGCGGCACCTTGCGCATCGGCGCCGTCACCACCGCCGAGCATTTGCTGCCGCCGATGCTGGTGCCGTTCACGCTCGAGCGCCCGGACGTGCGCCTCAAGCTGCAGGTGGGGAACCGCTCGGAGATCGTCAACATGCTGGCGCGCCAGGAGATCGACCTGGCCATTATGGGCACGCCGCCGCGCGAGCTGCGCACCAACGCGGCCAAGTTCGCGCGCCATCCGATGGCGTTCGTGGCCAGTCCCGCGCATCCGCTGATGAAGAAGAAAAAAATCACGCTCAACGACGTCATGGCCGCCAACCTGATGGTGCGCGAGCGCGGCTCCGGTACCCGCACGGCGGTCGAAAAGCTGTTGCGCGAGGCGGGACACCCGGCCGAATTCGGCTCCGAGGTGTCCAGCAACGAGGCGATCAAGCGCATGGTGTCGGCCGGGCTGGGGCTGGGATTCCTGTCGGTGCACGCCTGCGGGCTGGAGTTCGAGGCCGGCCTGCTGGCGATCCTGCCGATGCAGGAAAATCCGGTGGAGGCGGACTGGCACATCATGCACCTGAGCGGCCAGCCGATTCCCAAGGTGGCCGCGTCGTTCCAGGATTTCGTCATCGAGAACGGCCAGGACCTGGTGCGGCGCGAGCTGGAGAGCTTCTACAAGCTGCTGGGCCGCCAGCGCAAACCGGCGCAATCCTCGGCCAAACCGAGGGCGCCGAAGCTCGTACCGGCCAAGTGACCAATACACGTGCGTGCATAGTGTGCAGAAGTGTACCGGTACGCGCCTGCACAGTTGTGACTACAATGGACCGGTTACCACCACTGGATAAATCATGTCGCCCGAACTCTTGCTGCCCTTGTGCACCTTCGCCGCCGTCACGTCGATCACGCCCGGACCCAACAACGCGATGATCATGGCTTCCGGGCTGAACTACGGGTTCAAGCGCTCGCTGCCGCATTTGTTCGGCATCACCTTCGGGTTCGCGTTCATGATCTTCGCCACCGGGCTGGGGCTGCACGCGGTGTTCGTCCGGTTTCCGATGTTGCAGCTGATACTGAAGTATGTGGGCGCGATTTACCTGCTATGGCTGGCGTGGAAGCTGGCCAACGCGGCGCCGATGAACGCCGAGCAGGCGGCGCGGTCCAAACCGATGGGGTTTGTCGGCGCGGCGGCTTTCCAGTGGATTAATCCCAAGGCCTGGGTCATGGCCATCAGCGCGATCACGACCTATCTGCCGCAGGGGTTCGGCGCCGTCGACGTGGCGCAGCTGGCGCTGGTGTTCAACGCGGTCGGCACGTTCGGCGTCGGCGCGTGGGCGATGTTCGGCGTGGCCATGCGCCGCCTGTTGCAGGACCCGCGCTCGGTGCGCATCTTTAACGTGGTGATGGCGCTGTTGCTGGTGGCCACGCTGTATCCGATACTCGTGGGCTGATACCATGGCGGCTTGATTGATTTTGAGGAATGCCCATGTCCCGCCGTCTTGTTTCCTCCGCCGCCCGCGCCGCTTTGCTGGCCGCCGCCGTGTTCTCCGCCCATGCCGGCGCCGCCACCTTGCCATCGAACCTGATGCTGCCCGACCCCGTGCTGGCCGCGCGCGGCGTCGCGGAGCGCTGGGTGTTCAGCATCAAGCTGGAATCGTTCGATTTGAAGGGCATGGAGCCTTGCCGGCTGATCCTTGCCGAGCGTGGTTATGTGCCGGTGCTGTCGAAGACCGCCAGCTCCACCATGCCCGATTTGCATTTCAAGATCGAGGGGACCAGGGAGTATCCGCTGGCGAGCGAGGAGGCCGACGACACCTTGTCGGCGGTGGCCCGGGCCAAATGCACCGGCACGCTGGCCTGGACGGTGACGTCGAAGCCGGTGCCCGCCGCGAGCGGCGCGGCGCGGTAGACTGAGGTCGTAGTCAATGCGGCAGCTTGAGGTGGTGCAAGGTGTCGCGGAGCTGGTCCAGGTCGACCGGCTGTTGCGACTGCAGCGCTTGCAGATAGCCGCGCGCGTAGCCGATGGTGTCGGCCGCGTCCGGATGCTGCTCCGCCATTTCCTGCAATAGCCGGTCGGCGGTGATCAGGTCGTTGTGCTGGCCGAGCTCCGACTGGATCGCCGCCAGCGTCTTCAGATACTGGCGCGAGCCCTTCTGCCGGTATAGCGAGTGGAAAAATTCTAGCGCGTAGCGGGCGCGCTTGGCGGCGATGCGGGTGCGGTGGATGGAAGCGGCGTCATCGTCGTCCATGCGGTTGGCGCGCTTGATCAGTTGCTTGTGCAGCCGCTGCATCGTCGAGTGGACGAATTTCGGCAGCGGGCTGTCGGGCACGTCCGTGGCGATGTGCTGCATCCACACCCCCATCGATAATAATAGTTGCGTGTAGCGGGGCGACAGCAGCGCTTTCGCGGCCGTTTTGCGGTAGCCGCGCGCGGCGGCCAAGGCCAGCGCTTGCAGTTCCAGCAGCCCGTTCTTGCCACCGGGATTGGACTGGATGCGCGGCAAGGTCGACATCAACAGCACGTCG
Organism: Oxalobacteraceae bacterium OTU3CINTB1; assembly: GCA_024123955.1. Lineage (NCBI taxonomy): Bacteria > Pseudomonadati > Pseudomonadota > Betaproteobacteria > Burkholderiales > Oxalobacteraceae > Oxalobacteraceae bacterium OTU3CINTB1. The sequence goes on along the minus strand of CP099652.1, from coordinate 5,690,736 downwards.
GCGTCGCGCGCGGCGCCCAGCTCCGTGCCCAGCCAGGCGATGTCGGCCGCCAGCGCTTCCGGACAGGGAGCGGCGTTGTCGAACAGTTTTAAGGCCGAACGCAGGCGGCGCAGGCCGACGCGCATCTGGTGCAAGGTTTCAGGATCGTCGCCATGAATGACGGCTTCCTCGTTGCGCTGGATGTGTTGCAGGCAGTTGTCGAGGATGGTTTTGAGCGCGTCGCTGACCGTGGCGTCCGGGTCGAGGGTCAGCGCCTGGGCGCGGTAGGGCGCGCTGCCGGTTTGGCGGCACAGCAGGTAGCCCTGTTCGGCCTTGCTGATGTTGCTGAGCCGAAGGGGAATCTGCTGGTGCAGTTCCAGCGCGAAGGAATACAGCGCTGCGGGTTCGCCTTCCTTGAGTTCCAGTTCGATTTCGTTGATGTCGATTTTGCGGCCGTGGCGTTCGATGTAGCCGTGGTCGAGCACCAGCTCGATCGAATTGCCTTCGATCTCCAGATCCCACGTGTGGCGCTCCACTTCCACCAAAAACAGCGGTTCCAGCCGCTCCTTCAGATCCGGCAGGTCCAGCATGTCGCGCCATTGCGGATCGTTGCCGATCAGTTTGCGCAAGCGGCCGAGGCGCGGCCAGGCCCGGTCCACCGGGCACTCCCACTCATTGCGGCTATGCAAGCCGCTTTGCACGCTGCCGCCGGCCTTCATCGTCTGACTCCATTCTTCGCCGACCTTGCGCACGCGCAGGCCCGCGCCGTGGTGCAGGAAATGCAGGTCCGGCGTATCGAAGTAGCGCGCCGTCATTTGTTGCGCGCGCGCGGGACCGCTGGCGTGGGCGGCGATCAGCGGGTGGCGCATCAGCGCCTCGTTGTCGGCGGGGGCAAGTAATAGTTTGAGTTCGACTTCCATGGCGCCAGTGTAGATGAAAAATCCGGGCGGGCGGCGCACGGCTCTGCCGGGCTTGAGCGATGTCGAGACTACTGCGAAATAGGCAGATTCCGCAGAACTTGTGCCCAGGCCGGTGTGGCGCTCCGCCAGAAGCTTTCGATCGTGTCGGCCTGGAAATCCATGCCGAGGAAGCGCGCGGCCGGCAGCAGCGCTTGTTGCAGCAGCAGCTCCGGCGGCGCGCCGTTGTCGAAGGCCATCGCGCCGGTCTGCTTGGATAATTTTTCGCCCAGCTCGTTGACCACCACCGGTACGTGCAGGTAGCGCGGTTGCGGCAGGCCGAGCGCTTGTTGCAAATAGATTTGGCGCGGGGTCGAGTCGAGCAGGTCGGCGCCGCGCACGATATCGGTCACGCGCTGGTCGCCGTCGTCCACCACCACCGCCAGTTGATAGGCCCAGAAGCCGTCGGCGCGTTTGATGACGAAGTCGCCCGCTTCGTCGGTCAAATCCTGGCTGACGTGACCGGCCCAGCGGTCGTCGAAGCCGATCACGCAGTGCGGCGATTGCGGCACTTTCAGGCGCAGCGCGCGGGCGCTTTTGCCCGGCGCCAGGCCGTGACGGCAGGTGCCGGGATAGATCAGCGCTTGCGCCTGCCTGCCGGTCAGGCTCAGTTGCGAATCGGCGATTTCCTTGCGGGAGCAGCCGCAGGGGTAGGCCAGGTCGCCGAGGCGCAGCAGCGCTTGCTCATACAGACCGGTGCGGCGGCTTTGCCAGGTGACCTCGCCGTCCCAACGCATACCGCAGCGGTCCAGCGAGGCCAGGATGTGCTGGTCGGCGCCGGCCACGTTGCGGTCGCCGTCGACGTCTTCGATGCGCACCAGCCACTGTCCGTGGTGCACCTTGGCGTCCAGATAGCTGGCCATGGCCGCCACCAGCGAGCCGATGTGCAGCGGTCCGGTTGGGGACGGCGCGAAGCGGCCTACGTAGTTGTCTGCGGTAGCGATGCGATCGGTCATGGCGCCATTTTAACGCGGCGGGCGGATGCTGCGCTGCGCAATGGATGGCGGCCGGCGGCTCCGGCAAATGTCTTACAATGTGCGCGCGCTGAATTCAGCCGTCTTCATCATCCACGCCTTCAGGACATCATGCAAAAAATGACCCCATCCTTTGTTGCCTCCGCCTTGGCCATCAGCCTGGCGCTGGCTTTCCCCGCCCTCGCGGCCAGCGGCAAAACCGCTGCCGTGGTGCAGGAAGCGCCGCTGCGCGCGCACCTCGCGTTCCTGTCCAGCGATTTGCTGGAAGGGCGTGGCACCGGTCAGCGCGGCGCCGACCTGACCGTCTCCTACCTGGAAACGCAGTCGCTGGCGCTGGGTTTGAAACCCGGCAACGGTGACAGCTATCGCCAGGCGGTGCAGATCGCCGGCGTCAAAACGCTGCCGGCCGAGAGCACGCTGAAGCTGGAAGCGGGCGGCCAGGCGCTGCCGATCAGCTTTGGCAAGGACTGGGTGTTCGCGCCGGGCGACGCGACCGCCGCGCACAGTTTCAACGCCGACTTGGTGTTCGTCGGCTATGGCATCACCGCGCAGGACGAGCAGTGGGACGATTTCAAGGGCGCCGACCTCAAAGGCAAGATCCTGGTCATGATGGTCAACGATCCGCAGCCGAGCGCCGAGCAGCCGAACCGCTTCAACGGCAAGGGCCTGACTTATTATGGCCGCTGGACCTACAAGTTCGAGGAAGCCAAGCGCCAGGGCGCCGCCGGCGTGTTGCTGATTCATACCACGCCAACCGCGTCGTATGGCTGGAGCGTGATCCAGAACAGCTGGTCGGGTGTGGAGCGCTTCCAGTTGGCGGCCGGCACCCTCGGCACCGAGCTGCAGGGCTGGATGACGGACGACACGGCCCGCACCCTGTTCAAGGCAGCCGGCCAGGACCTGGACGCGCTGCGCACCGCCGCCGAGGGCAAGGACTTCAAACCGGTGCCGCTGGCCGCCAAACTGAGCGGTGAGATGAAAGCGGCCGTGCGCAAGGTCGAGCAGTTCAACGTCGCCGCCGTGGTGCCGGGCACCGATCCGAAGCTGAAAGATGAAGTCGTCATTTACAGCGCGCATTACGATCACCTCGGCAAGCAAGGCGATAGTGGGGATACCATCTTCAACGGCGCGGTCGACAACGCTTCCGGCACGGCCGGTTTGCTGGCGATGGCGCAACAGGCGGTGCGCGCACCGGCCAAGCGCAGCCAGATGTTCCTGTGGGTCGCCGCCGAGGAGCAGGGCCTGCTGGGCAGCGCGGCCTACGCCACGGCGCCGCTGTGGCCGCTGGCAAAGACCGCCGCCAACCTGAACCTGGACAGCCTGAATTTTGTCGGCGCCACGCGCGATATCGGCACCCAGGGTAGCGAGCGCACCGAACTGGGCAAGATGGCCGAGGCCACCGCCAAGAAGATGGGCATGCACATCGCCAAGGCCGAACCGGATCTCGCCGGCGGCTACTTCCGTAGCGACCACTTCAGCTTTGCCAAGCAGGGTGTGCCGGCGTTCTCGATCGACGGTGGCCGCGAGTACATCAAGGACCCGGCCGGCTCCAAGCTCAAGGCGGACGCTTACGGCAAGCGCTATCACCAAGTCAGCGACGAGTACGACGCTGGCTGGGATCTGTCGGGCATGGTGCAGATGGCGCAGTACACGCTGAACCTCGGCCGCATGGTCGCCGATAGCCCGAAGCTGCCTGAATGGAAGGCCGGCGACGCGTTCGCCAAGCCGCGCAACGTCAAGTAAGCGCTGCTTGTTCTGCCGGAAAGCAGCCTTCGTGGCTGCTTTTTTTATGGCTGAACCCAATAAAGTTATATCTTGGCGGTCATTATCAGTTTTACCATTGTCGCAATAAAAATATTGGAGACTTCATGAAAACGATTTTGGCCACCTTGCTGCTGACAGCGGGCGCCTGCGCAGGCGCGCAAACTTTGCTGACGAAAAATTTCGCAGCCGATCCATCGCCGCACTTTTTTGCCGGACAGTATGTCGTCTACGCGACCGACGATCAAAACAATTCGGGCAAGTATTGGGACTCGACGTCATGGCGGGTGCTGACGTCTCCCGATTTGAAGAGCTGGAAGGATCATGGCCCGATTTTGCCGGCCAGTATCTTCAAGTGGGCCAGTGCGGACGCCAAGGCGTGGGCGCCGGAAGCGGTCGAGCATGGCGGAAAATACTATTTCTTCGCGCCGGTGGGTGGCAAGCAAATCGGCGTGGCCGTCAGCGATAGCCCGATGGGGCCGTTTGTCGACCTGATCGGCAAGCCCTTGGTCGAAACGCCGCGCGACGCCAACGCGGGCGACGAACCGATCGATCCGGCGGTGTTTATCGATAAGGACAAGCATATCTATTTGTACTTCGGCACGCGGGTGCCGAAGGTGGTCGAGCTGTCGGCCGACTTGAGGAGCGCGGTGGGCGGCATCAAGAATGTGGCGGTGGACAAGTTTCCGGCCAAGACCGCCTATGGCGAGGCGCCGTTCCTGCATCAGCACAAGGGCGTGTATTACTTCTCGTTCTCGACCGGCTGGCCGGGGCAGATCGTCTACGCGACCGGCAAGTCGCCGCTGGGGCCGTTTGAATATCGGGGCGTGCTGATCGACTTCCTGAAGATCTCGACCAATCACCAGGCGATCCTGGAGCATGACGGCAAGACGCTGCTGTTCTACCACGACAACGTATTGCCGGGCGGCGGCGACCATCGGCGCTCGATCCTGTTGCAGGAGATCGACTACAGCGCCGACGGCAAAATGCACCGTAAATAAAGCCCGCGCGGGCCGTTAGCGATCAGCCCGTGTAGAAAAAGTGGACCTGACCCCGGGCTCGCTGGCGAACACGAACAGCGCCACCAGCGGGAACACCAAGCCCGCCCACAACACGCCGCGCCATCCGTGCGCGGCGAACATCCAGCCGCCCAGCGACGAGCCGATCGCGCCGCCCATGAAGAACAGCGCTATGTAGAGCCCGTTCAGGCGCGCGCGGATCTCCGCAGGCAGCGCGAAGATCGCCCGCTGCCCCGTCACCAGACTGGCCGAGACGCCCATGTCCAGCAAGATCGAAGTGAGCACCAGCACGCCCAGGTCGACGATGCGGTCGGCGTGTATCGCCAGCGGCAGCAGGAACGCCATGGCCGCCAGCGCGAACGCGATGAACGTGGTCGACAGGCTTTTACCCTGGTCGGCACGCTTGCCCGCGATCGGCGAGGCAACCGCGCCGGCGATCCCGACCAGTGCGAAAATGGCGACGCCTGTCTGGCTGAGGTGGAAGTACGGCCCCGTCAGCTCGAGCGATACGCTGGTCCAGAACAGGCTGAAGGCGCCGAACATGCAGGCCTGGTAGGCGGCGCGCCGGCACAGGATCGGGGTGCTCTTGAGCAGGTGCCACATCGAACCCAGCAGCTCAAAGTAGCGCAGGCCGGAGTTCGGATGGCGCTGCGGCAGCCGGGCCCGCAGCAGGAAGGCGAGGGCGGTGGTGGTGACGGCGGAGATGAGGAACACGGCATGCCAGTTCAAGGCGTCGGCGATCAGGCTGGCGACGGGACGGGCGAGCATGATGCCCATCATCAGGCCGCTCATGACCTTCCCGACTGTTTGGCCGCGCGTTTCGGGCCGCGACATGTGGGCGGCGAACGGCACGACGATTTGCGCGGCGACGGTGCCGAGGCCGATGCAAAAGGCGGCCAGCAGGAACAGTGTCGGATCGCTGATGGCGGAGGTGGCCAGCAAGGCGACCGCGCTGGTCAGCAAAGCGATGAAGATCAGGCGCCGGTTTTCCACCAGGTCGCCGAGCGGGGCGATAAACAGCAGTCCGACGCAATAGCCGACTTGCGTGAGGGTGACGATCAGGCCGGCCGCGCTGGGGGCGAGGCCGGTGGCGCGGCCGATCGGGCCGATCAGGGTTTGCGCGTAATACAGATTGGCGACGATCAGACCGGTCGCGACGGCGAATAGCCAGACCATGCCGGGGGAAAGATCTTGCTGGGCGTGGGACTGGCTCACGTGACGCTCCTTCATTTTGCAGGCCGCGATTTTACCGGCGATTGCAAAATGCTGCTGAGCGTGATTGATTTTTCGGACCGAGCTATGCCCTGAATACACGTAGGGCGGATTAGGCGGAACGCCGTAATCCGCCATCTATGATCCGTCGACGGCGCATGCATGGCGGATTACGCTGCGCTAATCCGCCCTACGTGGATCCCCGTGAAATCTACAACCCGTGGCCTTAAATACCCGCCTCTGCGCGCTTCAGCGACTGGTGCACCTCGGCCGTGATTTCGTATGAACGGAGTCGGTGCTCGTGCTCGAAGATCTGCGAGGTGATCATCAGCTCATCGGCGCCGGTGCGGTTGATGAACTCCTGTAACTGGCGGCCGACCGTCTCCGGCGCGCCGATCGCGCTGCACGACAGCACGGAGTCCAGCATCGCGCGTTCGGGCAGGCCCAGCGACTCGAGATAGCCAGGTTGCGGTGGCTGCAGCCGTGACGGCTTGCCGGTGCGCAGGTTGACAAAGGCTTGCTGCATCGAGGTGGCGCGCAGGCGTGCCTCCTCGTCCGTGTCGGCGGCGAAGACGTTGAAGCCGAGCATGACATAAGGCTTGGCCAGTTGCGCCGACGGCTGGAAGTTGGCGCGGTACAAGGTCAGCGCTTGCATCATCATCTGTGGCGCGAAGTGCGAGGCGAAGGCGAACGGCAAACCCATGTGCGCGGCCAATTGCGCGCCGAAGGTGCTGGAACCCAGTATCCACAGCGGCACCTTGGCGCCTTTGCCGGGCACGGCCAGCACGCGCTGGCGCGGCGCATCGGACATGTAATCTTGCAACTCCAACACGTCCTGCGGGAAAGCGTCCGCGTCCGTTTCCAGGGTGCGGCGCAGTGCGCGCGCCGTGATCTGGTCGGAACCGGGCGCGCGGCCCAGTCCAAGGTCGATGCGGCCGGGGTAGAGCGCTTCCAGCGTGCCGAACTGCTCGGCGATCACCAGCGGCGCGTGGTTGGGCAGCATGATGCCGCCGGCGCCGACGCGGATGGTCGATGTGCCGCCGGCCACATGCGCCATCACCACCGCGGTCGCCGCGCTGGCGATGCCCGGCATGCCGTGGTGTTCGGCGAGCCAGTAGCGCTGATAACCCCAACGCTCGCCGTGCTGGGCGAGGTCGAGTGTGTTGCGGAACGATGCGGAAGCGCTGCTGCCTTCGGCGATCGGGGCGAGGTCGAGTATGGAAAATGGAATCATGAATAATATATCGGGCCAACCCCACAGGTTTCAATGAAGCCCTTGGCGCGCATGTGGTTTTACCGTGTTAAAGCGCCAATATATTTATATTTGCACAGCTTTTTTATTATTTCCCTGCTATTTAAGTGTGTTTAATTTGCCGACACGGGCGCCAAATGTCACAAAAAAGTTTTCTCCAACGCTTTCCTGATTTACCATAGGAAACAGTAAAGCGCCACGCCGAGCTGCTCCCATCCCTCTTAAATAATGTTATTTCGATGGCATCTCCTGCTATCGTCGGGAATTCGCATGCCTAAGAAACTTGTCATCATGTTTGCGTTGTTGCTCAGCCTTGTCAGCCAGGCGGCATTTGCCGCCGGCGTGAGCGAGACGAGTTCGCAGCGCCGTGGCCAGCTGTACCGCATCACCCATGAAGGCAAAGTCAGCTATTTGTTTGGCACCATTCATGTCGGCAAGGACGGTTTTTATCCGCTCGATGCCGAGGCATCGCGGGCGTTGCTCGATTCTAATACCTTGGTCCTCGAGCTCGATATTCGTCAGGATTTGCCTTTCCAGAAGGCGTTGGCGCGTCATGGCCGTTATCCGGACGGCGACATCGTGCAGAACCACCTGAGCCCGGCCACCTTGAACAACATGGTCGCCGCCTTGGCCAAGGCTGGCTTGTCGCTGCAATCGGTGCAGCACTACAAGCCATGGCTGATCGCCAATCTGCTGGTCGGGACGGAGTTGGATACGCATGGATTCCAGCGCAGTCAGGCGGTGGAATACGCGCTGCTGGCCGCCGCGCAGAAGCAGGACAAGAGCGTGCAGGAACTGGAGAGCGCGGAATATCAGCTGGGCCTGTTCGACATGCTGGACGCGCGCCAGCAAGAGCAGTATTTGGTGGAAAGCCTGGCCGATCTGGCGAGCGGTTCGTCGCTGAAAAAATCGAAGGCGTTGATCGACGCATGGAGTTCAGCCGACGCGCCAGGCATCAAGGCCGCGTGGCAATCGGCCACCACCGGCGATTCGATCTCCGCCGGCTTCATGCAGCGCGTACTGCTGGGCAAACGGAACCCTGAAATGGCCGCCAATATCGAGCGCATCATGCAGCAGGACAAAGTCGCCTTTGTCGGCGTTGGCCTGCTGCATCTGGTGGGTGATGATGGCCTGCCGCAGTTGCTCAAGCGGCGCGGCTATCAGGTCGAACAGCTGTATTAAGCAACTGTATTAATACGGCGTGAGGGTGCCGTTGTTGTAGCGGACCCGGTCACCTATTTTGTAGCCAGGCATGGAGTCGACCACCACCAGTTGGCTGCTGCCGTCGTCCATCTTTACGGTGACGCGGTATACGCGGTCGGTTGGCGAACCGCCCATGGCGCCACCTGCCGCCGCGGCGCCCACTGCGCCAGCGCCAACATCCTGACGCTGCATCTGGTCAATGGATTGCACTGTTCCATACGAGGTTTGCGCGGAGCTGGTGTCTCCGGCACTCGCGATGCCGCCCGTCGTGCCGGCGCTGCCCATCGCCCCCGTGCTGCCTGTGCTCCCCATGCTGCCGGTCCCGGTTCCCGCGGTGCTGCTGCCGGTTTCCCCGGTTCCGGTACTGCTTGGACTGCTGGTTCCGGCAGTGCTGGACGCTGCCGTGGTGCCCGGCGCCGTATAGCCAGTGTTGGCACTCGACGAACTGTCGGACGTCCCGTCCGAAGCGCACCCGGCCACCGCCGCCATGCATAAAACTGCAACCCATTTATTTTGCTTAGTGATGTACATTTTTCGCCTCCCCGTTGGTTAATCAAAGTGGGCCAGCCACTTGGGTGAGAGCGACGCGATGCTTATTTGTTCCTGCCTATCCCGTCACAATTGATGTACATCAATTGAAACATGCTACCCGCAGACAATAATTGTTCGGTATCACTTTAAAGGACATCGATATGTTGACGCGCGTGACAGACACTATTATCGAAGAGTTAATCACTCTAGCCTGTGGGGAAAAGCAGGATCCCCGCTGCAGGCATTTGCTCACTCATGCATTGCACGGACTGGTACGCGCGGCCCAAGCCGAGCAATTGCAGCAAATGCGTTTGGATGTGGAATCGGCGACCGGGTGCGGGAGAAGCTTTTCCGCCGATGTCAGCCCTGCTGATGTCAGCCCCAACCTTAAGTTTGCGTCTGGATACGGAAACGCGTCCACAAGGCCCACATGACCAGCGAAGTCAGGATGGCGGCGTTGCAGTCGACCAGCCAATCGGAAATGGCGCCGTGGCGGTAGGGCAGGAAGCTTTGCACGACCTCGTCCACGGCGCCCATGGCCGCGATGGTGAGCACGGCTTTGCCTGCACGTTGCATCGGGCTGCCCGTGCCGCCCGTAAAGATCAGGAAGGCCAGGCCGGCGTACGCCATCGAGTGCAGGATGACGCCGGATGCGACCTCGCCGATATCCTTGCGGGCGCCGGGAATCGAGCCGAAGATCAGAATCAGCAGATACAGGAAGATGGCGGTTCGGTAGCGCAGTTTGGCGTGCGATGAAGTCAGAAGTAGTTGCTTGATCATAAACCAGACAATACCACGCACTGCGAGAAATGGGGAGTGGTGCACCGGGTTCCCGGTGCACCTTTCTTCAGTCATGCCTATCGGTTGCATGTACTTAAGATGTAATGAGTATAGGGCGGCAATATGACGCGGCTATGACAAAACACAATACGAGCGAAAAAAGGGCAAAAAAAAGCCCGCTGGTTAAAGCGGGCTTAAAACTATTTTCTTGGAGGAGAATAGTGGAGACAGGTGTAATTATGGGACTCCACCAGATATGTGTCTAATTGTTGTTTCAGATACCAGACATCAGGCAGGCGCATAACTCTGTATTTATCGCCATTTATTTGACGGGGACGGTGTAATTCAAGGCCAGCCGGCCGCCGTCCACATACAAGGTTTGCCCGGTCATATAGCTGGCGTCGTCGCTGGCGAGGAAGGCGGCGATCGACGCGACTTCCTCCGGCTCGCCGCAGCGGCCCATCGGCGTGCGCGACAAAATGGTGTTGCGCGCTTCCGGGCTGGACATCACTGCCTTCTTTGCCAGTTCCGTCAGGATGGTGCCGGGACCGATGCCGTTGACGCGGATGCCGTGCGGGATCAGGTTGAGCGACATTACCTTGGTCAACTGATTGATCGCGCCCTTGGATACCACATACGGCACCTGGTTCGGGATCGCCAGTTCGGCGTTGACGCTGGACATGTTGATGATGCAGCCGCTTTGGTGCTTGACCATCTCGCGCGCGACCGCCTGGCCGCACAGGAACATCGATTTCAGGTTGATGCGCAGGACACGGTCGAAATCGTCCTCGGTGACGTCGAGGAAGTCGGCGGCGTGGGTGACGCCGGCGTTGTTGATCAAAATGTCGATACGGCCGAAAGCGGCCATGGTGGCGGCGACCAGCGCGTCCACATCGGCCTTCTGGCTGACGTCGGCGGCGAAGAAGCGGGCCTGTTCGCCCAACGCGGCGGCGGCTTGCTCGCCCTCCGGTTTGATATCGACCAGCATGACTTTCGCGCCTTCGGTGATCAGGCGTTGGGCGCACGCCAAGCCTATGCCTTGGGTGGCGCCGGTCACGATCGCGACTTTTTGGGATAATTTCATAGGAGTGCTTTCTGAGCGTTCTGGGATGGAGCGCAAATTCTAACAGCCCGGTGGGGGCGCGTTACAATAGAGGGTTTGCAACAGATTAAAAGGTGCGTCGTGAATTTCATCAACAAATTGTCTGCCGCGTGGACGGCCAACGACTCCCTGCTGTGCGTGGGCCTGGATCCGGACATGGCCAAGCTGCCGGTCCAGTTCCAGAACGACCCGCAAGGTATTTATCATTTCTGCCGCGAGATCATCGACGCGACAGCCGACCTGGCCTGCTCGTTCAAGCCGCAGATCGCTTATTTCGCGGCGCTCAGCGCGGAAGACCAGCTGGAAAAAATCTGCGCCTATGCGCGCGAGAACTATCCGCATATCCCCGTGATCCTGGACGCCAAGCGCGGCGACATCGGCGCCACGGCGCGCCAGTATGCCCGCGAAGCCTACGACCGCTACGGTGCCGACGCCGTCACCGTCAGCCCGTATATGGGTTCGGATTCGGTGGAGCCGTATATGGAGTGGGCCGATCGCGGCATTATCGTGCTGTGCCGTACCTCCAATGCGGGCGGTTCGGATCTGCAGTTCCTGAACGTCGACGGCAAGCCGCTGTATCAGCATGTGGCGCGTCTGGTGGCGGAAAAGTGGAATGCCAACGGTCAATGCGCGCTGGTGGTGGGCGCGACCTTCCCCGAGGAACTGGCGCAGGTGAGGGCGATCGTTGGCGATATGCCATTGCTGGTGCCGGGTATCGGCGCCCAGGGCGGCGACATCGCGGCCACGGTCAAGTCCGGTAAGACGGCGGCTGGCGCCGGCATGATGATCAACTCGTCGCGCGCGATTTTGTACGCCGCGCCGCAGGCCGGTGAGGATTTCGCTTCGGCAGCGCGCCGCGTGGCGCTGGAGACGCGCGACGCGATCAATTTGCATCGCGGTTGAGGCCATGGAGCGTGCAGTTCGGGGAGACACGTAGGGCGGATTAGCGCAGCGTAATCCGCCATTGCGTGCGCCGCCGAGACGCATGCAATGGCGGATTACGGCGTTCCGCCTAATCCGCCCTACGGTTTTTCTGTTTCCTCGGCCGGCTTCGCCAGGCGCGAGGCGATGAAATCCTCAAACCCTTTCTGCACCAATTCGTAGGTCTTGTCGATGTTGCCGGCGACCTCGCCACCGAGTGCCTTCAATCCTTCCAGCACGTCGCGCGCCTCGCCGAAGCCCTGGTCGACACCCTTTTTCAGGGTGTCGACGAACTTGTTGAGCAACGTCTCCTCATCCACACCCGGGTTCTGCTGCTTGAACGCATCGTAAAATGCCGTCGACAGCGATACAATGCGGCTCGCGGTGCCTTCCGGCGTATTGTCCTGCGACATGGCGTTCTGGATGGCGTTGTCGCCGAACTGGTCCTTGAGCGCCTCGTTAATGCCGGTCAGCGCCGTTTTCAGCACGACCGACATCGGATCGTTGGACGATTTCAACGATACCGTCAAAGAAGCTTGTACGATGGAAGCGTTGAGTTGCGCCTTGGCCTTGGCGCCGACCGACATCGTGCTCTCGTCCTTGGCCTGGACGTCCTTCGCCTGGAGTGGTGCGGCCTTGGCGGCCGTGCTGCCTGATGTGACTGAGACGGGAGTAGCCATGATGTTGCTCCGGTTGGAATACCATTGAATTATCGGCAGTTTTTAGAATAACTGTAGCACCCCTGAATGCGCCTCTATGACCACACAGACTTTTCTCTGGCACGACTACGAAACTTTTGGCGCGCAGACGCGTCGCGACCGCCCGGCGCAATTCGCCGCGATCCGCACCGACGCCGACCTCAACGAGATCGGCGATCCGATCATGTTGTATTGCAAGCCGGCCAATGACTTCTTGCCTGATCCGCAATCTTGCCTGATCACCGGCATCACGCCGCAGCAGTGCCTGGAATGGGGCGTGCCCGAGCATCAGTTCGCCGCCACCATCGAGCAGGCGTTTTCCAAGCCGGGCACCGTCGGCGTCGGTTACAACACGATCCGTTTCGACGATGAAATCACCCGCTTCATGTTCTGGCGCAACCTGATCGACCCATACGCGCGCGAATGGCAGAACCAGTGCGGCCGCTGGGACCTGCTGGATGTGGTGCGGATGACCTATGCGCTGCGTCCGGAAGGCATCGAGTGGCCGAAGAAGGCCGACGGCAAGCCCAGCTTCCGGCTGGAAGATTTGGCCAAGGCCAACGGCCTGCTGCACGAGGCGGCGCACGACGCGCTGTCCGACGTACGCGCCACCATCGCGCTGGCGCGCCTGATCAAGCAGAAACAGCCGAAACTGTTCGACTTTTGCTTCGCGCTGCACAAGAAGGACCGCGTGGCCGACGAGATCGGCATGCATCTGGCGCCGCAGCTGCGCGCGCCGTTCCTGCACGTGTCGGGTATGTTCCCGGCCGAGCGCGGCTGCATCGCGCTGGTGTGGCCGCTGGCGACGCATCCGACCAACAAGAACGAAGTCATCGTCTGGGATTGCACCTACGATCCGACCGAGTTGTTCACGCTGGATGCGGACACGATACGCACGCGCATCTTCACGCGCGCCGACGCGCTGCCGGAAGGCATGTCGCGTTTGCCGGTCAAGAGCATCCATCTGAACAAATCGCCGATGCTGGTGTCCAACCTGAAGACGCTCTCGCCGGCCATGGCCGCGCAGTGGGGGATCGATCTGGAGCAGGGCAAGGCGTTCGCCGCGTTGGCTGCCGCCGGACGCAATATGGATATCGAGTGGGAGCAAGTGTTTTATCGTCCGCCCGGCGCGGAACTCGATGTCGACGAGGATTTGTATAACGGTTTTATCGGCAAGGAAGATCGCCGTCTGCTGGAGTCCCTGCGCAAGGAGGCGCCGGCGAAGTTGGCGGTCGCTTCGCCTTCGTTCGACGATCCGCGCCTGGTGGAATTGCTGTTCCGGTATCGCGCGCGCAATTTCCCGGAGACTTTGTCGGAGCCGGAGATGGAGCACTGGGAGCAGCATCGGGCGGCGCGGTTTTACGATGGGGCCGGCGGTGCGCGCAGTATCGATCAGTTCTTCGGCGAGATCGATCATCTGCAGCAGGATGCGGATGAGCGGGCCGAGCAGATTCTGGCCGAGCTCTACGAGTACGTGGAGTTGATCGCTCCGGCGCAGTAGGCGGAGCCTGGCGGATTACGCCAGCTCTTCCTGCACCACCTGATTGCGGCCCAGCTCCTTGGCACGGTACAGCGCGGCGTCGGCGGCGGCGATCAGGTCTTGTTCGTTCTGGTGGGGCTGCAATATCGCGACGCCGAACGAGGCGGTGATGTGCGGCAGCGGCGCGCGCATGTCGCTGAACACCACCGCTTGCTGCATCCGCTCGCACAAGCGTTCGGCGACCGCCAGCGCCACTTTGCGCTGCGTGTCCGGCAGCAGCACCATCATTTCCTCGCCGCCGTAGCGCACGGCGAAATCGGTCGGGCGCAGCGCGCCGCTGAGCACCTGCGCGGCCGAGCGCAGCGCTTGGTCGCCGGCCAGGTGGCCATGGCTGTCATTGAAACGTTTAAAGTGGTCCAGATCGATCATGATCAGCGCCAGCGGCGAATTCGAGCCGTGCGCGGTGGTGATCATCGTCGGCAGCAAATCGTTGAGCCAGGCGCGGTTGTACAGGCCCGTCAGGCCGTCGATCATCGATAGCTGACGGTAGAACTCGCCCAGTTTCTGGCGCCGGCGCAACTGCGCGTTGGCGGCGCGTATGCGGAACGACAACAGGCGCAGCAGATTGCGCGCCAGCACGTTCGATTCGTCAATTAATTGCCAGACGATCTCCGCTTCGATCACCAGCACGTCGCTTTCCTCCAGCGCGGTGATGCTCGACAAATTGGCTTCCTCGTCGAGCACCGATTGCTCGCCCACGCTTTCGCCCGGCAGGATCTTGCTGACCGTGCCGTCGGCCATGCCGGTGCGGGTGTCGGTGGCCACCGACAGCGCGCCGCGCAGCACGATATACAGCCGCGCCTTGCTCGAGTCCGTGACCGCTTCGTCCGCTTCCAGCCGCATGACGGGGCAGTGCGCCAGCAATTTGGCGATGGCGGCGTCGTCATTCGCGTTGCGTAACAACTGCAAGTCGCCGATCTGGTGGCTGGAGGCGCCGAAGGTGCTGATTTGTTTCAAGATAATCTTTCAATGGCGCAGCGATTTGTGCTGGCAGGCATTCTTATGACACTCAAACATCATACCCAAACGAGGGGGCCGGGTCACGTAGTTGTTGCGCGTTGTGGTGTGGAGTGCTTCAATATTGCCATTGCTATCAAGACGGAAAACCTTATGACTTATATCGATGCGCTCGGCACCGAGCACCCGGCGGAACCGAATGCGCGCATCGTCTCGCTGGTGCCGTCGATTACCGAGCTGCTGTGCGATCTCGGGTTGGCGCAGCAGCTGGTGGGACGCACCGGTTTCTGCATCCATCCGGCCGATGTTGTGCAAGCCATTCCCAAGGTGGGTGGCACCAAGGATGTCAACATTGAAAAGATACGCAAGCTGGCGCCGACGCATCTGGTGGTCAACATCGACGAGAACGAAAAGCCGACCGTCGAGGCCTTGGCTGAGTTTATTCCCAATATCGTCGTGACCCATCCGATGCGGCCGCGCGATAACCTGGCGCTGGCGCGTTTGATGGGAGGCGTGTTCGGCAAAGTCGAGGCGGCCGAGCGCTGGTGCGCGGCGTTCGAGGCGGAATATGCGTTGTTGCAGGCTGCGCCGAAAGGGCCGCCGCAGACGATGTTGTACTGCATCTGGCAGGACCCGTGGATGACGATTTCGCGCGATACCTATATCGCGCGCATGCTCGAGGAGATCGGCTGGAGCGTGCCGGATATGGGCGAGGTGCGGTATCCGCAATTCGCGTGGTCTTCGGAGCTGGTGGCCGGCGTCGACGGCGTGCTGCTGTCGAGCGAACCGTATCGATTCACGGAGGCTCATGCGTTTGCGCTGGAAAAGCAGCTGGGCAAACCGGTGCTGCTGGTCGATGGGGAAATGATGTCGTGGTATGGCAGCCGGTCGCTGCAGGGGCTGCGGTATTTGCGCGAGCTAAGCCAGGCATAGCCGATGCACTGTGAACCAATCTGAACTACGTAGGGCGGATTAGCGCGAAGCGCGTAATCCGCCATCGTTGAGCCGCCGACGGCGCATGCATGGCGGATTACGCTACGCTAATCCGTCCTACGTGTCTCCTCGAGGGCTACTCGGTACGAAGCCGGAATTACTCGTCTTCGTCCGTATCGGCCGTGGCCACGACCGGATCGGCCGCGTGGCGCTTGTCCTTGTCGTGCAGGCGGCCCAGGGCGCTGTCGAGCGCGCGTTTGAGTTTGTCGGCGGCGCCGCCGATCGACTGGTGCAAGGTGGCGGCGTGATCGCTCACGGCGATCGGCTTGTATCCGGTAACCCGGGCTTCCATCAGGACGCGGTTGTCGCCGTCCACTGATTTTTGACCCACATTGTCGCTCAAGTGCACTTCCACGCTGGTGATCTGCTCACCAAAGCGATGCAGCGCGTTGCTCACGACTGATTGCACATGCTCGTCCAGACCTGCGTTGCGATCGATGGTTTTGTCGGAATTAATATTGATCTGCATATGCTTGCTCCTGTGTTGTTGAACTGCGAATCCATATTACTCCTTTTTGCCTTAGGTTCTCGTTAAGTAGCTAACCGTTGATGAGAGACGCTGCAATATTGATGGAAAGACCGAGAATCGCCAGGTTGTAGAAGAAGCACAGCACCGATTGGCCCAGCACCACCTTGCGCAGGCGCCGGCAGCGCACCGTCACGTCCGAGGTCTGCACCGCCACCGAGATCGTGAACGAGAAATACAGGAAGTCCCAATAGTTCGGCTTCAGGTGGCGGTCCGGGAAGCCGAGCGCCGGTTCGCCGCCGGGGTGGGTGTAATACAGGTGCGCATAATGGGAGCAGAACATCACGCCCACCATGAACCAGGAGCCTGTCAACGTCAGCACGACGAAGCCGTAGTGCATCGCAAGATCGGCATGCGGGGCGTCCTTGAGCGTGGTCAGCTGCGAAACGATGGCGGCCAGGCTGATCATCACGGCGATCGACAAGGTCGCCAGGATCACCGGCCCCTTCTCGTCCTGGCGGCAGGCAGCGCGTTTGATGTCGTGCTGGTCGGCACGCAGCATCATCCAGCCCATCGTCGCCAGGTAGATCCAGACCGTCACGTCCCACGCCGTCAGCACGCGGCTGAGCCAGCGCCAGTGGCCGGGCAGCAAGGGCAGCACCACCGCCCCGATCACGACGGCCAGGGTCAGGTGCGGGCGGCTGTGTGCGATCTTGGGCAGGAACTTCGACAGGAGCGTCATTTTTTATCCTCGTGCGGGAAACGGTCCATGCGCGACAGGACCGGGAACAGCCAGGCCCACAGTCCCGTCACGGCCAGGGTGGCGGCGCCGCCGAACAGGATGGCGCGCGTCAGCCCCATCCAGCCGGCGGTGACGCCCGATTCGAACTCGCCCAGTTCGTTGGAGGCACCGATGAACACCGAGTTGACCGCGCTCACGCGTCCGCGTATCGCGTCCGGCGTTTCGTATTGCACCAGCAGGTGGCGCACGTAGACGCTGATCATGTCGCCGGCGCCCATCAGGAACAAGGCCACCAGCGCGACAATGAAGGTGGAGGTGGCACCGAGCACCAGCGTACCCATGCCGAACACGGCCACGCCGCCGAACATCCACATGCCGACCCGGCGCGTGATCGGGAAGAAGGCCAGTGCGATCGAGCACAGCGCGGCGCCGGCGCCCGGGGCGGTACGCAGCATGCCCAGGCCGGTCGGGCCGACGTGCAGCACGTCGTGCGCCAGCGCCGGCAGCAGCGCGGTGGCGCCGCCGAACAGCACGGCGAACAGGTCGAGCGAGATGGCGCCCAGCACCACGGGCCGCGAGCGCACGAAGCGCAGGCCCTCGAGCACCGTGTGCCAGGTGGCCGGTTCGCGGTTGCTCGGCTGCTTGACCGATTTGACCATGCACATCATCACCACGGCGGCCACCAGCAGCGCCGAGGAAATCACATATACCGTTTTCGGCCCGGCCAGGTAGAACAGGCCGCCCAGGGTCGGCCCGAGGATCACGGCCACGTGGAAGCTCGACGAGCTCAGCGCGACGGCCTTGCTGAAGCTTTCCGGCGGCACCAGGTTGACCAGGATCGCCTGCGTGGCCGGCCCCATGAAGGCGCGCGCGCTGCCGAACAGCACCAGCACGGCAAACACGGGCCACACGGTACTGAGGCCGGCCATGGTAAAGGCCAGCAAGGTCAGGCCGCACAGCAGCTGGGCGGCGAGCGCGATGGCGATCAGGTTGCGGCGGTCGTAGCGGTCGGCGGCGTGGCCGGCGATCAGGATCAGCAGCAGGAAGGGCGCGAACTGCGCCAGGCCGATCAGGCCGAGGTCGAACAGATTGTGCGTCATCGAATACACCTGCCAGCCGATGGCGACGTTTTGCATCTGGACGGCAAGGGTGGCGAGGGTGCGGGCGCTGAGGTAGAGTGCGAAGTTGCGGTGACGCAGAACGCTGAAGCCATTGCCAGCGCTTGAAGGGGCGGAACTGTCGGACATTGGGGCTTTCTGGGAGCGGGGTCCTGGGACTCCGCATCCCAGTCCGCTCCCGGTTGGATGCTGTTACGGTTTGTTGATGTCGGCTTCTGTGGTGAAGGCGTCGGCGTAGAATTCCTCCTCCGGCAGGCGGCATTGCGCGACAAAGTCCTGCTTGGCCGAGTCGACCATCACCGGCGCGCCGCAGGCGTACACCTGGTGGCCGGACAGGTCGGGCAGGTCGGCCATGACGGCCGCGTGCACGTAGCCGGTGCGGCCGCTCCAATTGTCTTCCGGCAGCGCGGCCGAGATCACCGGCACGTAGGTGAAGTTGGGCAGGATCGCTTCCCATTGGCGACACAGCGCGTCCATGTACAGGTCCTGCGGGCGGCGCCCGCCCCAGTACAGCGTCATCTGGCGCTGCGAGTCCTGCGCGCGCAGGTGCTCGACGATGGCCTTGATCGGCGCGAAGCCGGTGCCCGAGGCCAGCAGCACCATCGGCTTGTCGGTATCCTCGCGCACGAAGAAGGTGCCCATCGGGCCTTCGAAGCGCAGGATGTCGCGCTCCTTCATCGTGGTGAACACCTGGTCGGTGAACAGGCCGCCCGGCAGGTGGCGGATGTGCAGCGCCAGCGGCTGGTCCTGGTCCGGCGGCGACGCCAGGCTGTAGCTGCGGCGCTTGCCGTCGCGCAGCATGAATTCGATATACTGGCCGGCGCGGAATTTGAGCGTCTCGTTGGCGGGCAGCTGCAAGGTCATCACGACCACGTCCGGCGCCACTTTTTCCAGCGTCGCGACGCGCGAGGGCATCTTGCGGATAGGATAGTCGTCGCTGCCGGCCACCTCGCGCGCTTCGATCACCAGGTCTTCGTGCGCGGTGGCGCAGCAGAACAGCGAGTAGCCGGCCGCTTCGTCCGCCTTGCTCAGCGCGCGCTCCTGGTGCGCCTTGTGCGTCACCGAGCCGGACAGGACCTTGCCGCGGCAGGAACTGCAGGCGCCGTTCTTGCAGCCGTAGGGCAAGCCGACACCGGCGCGGATGGCCGCCGCCAGGACGGTTTCGTCTTCCTCGCAGCTGAATTGGTGGCCGCTAGGCTGTACAGTAATTTGAAACGTCATACAATCCTTCAGATGAAAAACATCAAGCTAATCAATCACAAACACCATTCCCAGGCATTCAACCGGCCGCGTCTTTTGATCGTCGGCTGCGGCGACGTCGGCATGCGCCTGGTGCCGCTGCTGCGGCGCCATTTCCGCGTGTTCGCCACCACCAGCCAGCCCGAGCGGCGCGCCGAACTGCGCGCGCTGGGCGCCGTGCCGCTGGTGGCCGATCTCGACCATCCCGCCAGCCTGCGGCGCCTGGCCGGACTGGCGCAATACGTGGTGCACCTGGCGCCGCCGCCCGCCGAGGGCGCGCTGGACCGGCGAACGCGTAACCTGACCGCCATTTTACCTGAGCAAGGCCGCATGGTTTATGTCAGCACCACGGGGGTGTACGGCGACTGTGGCGGCGCGTTGTTTGACGAGAGCCGTCCGGTGGCGCCGCGCAACCCCCGGGCCACGCGCCGTGTCGACGCGGAGGGCGTGCTGCGGCGTTGGGCGGTGCGTGCCGGTTCGAACTTGTCCATCCTGCGCGTGCCGGGGATTTATGGGGCCGAGCGGCTGCCGATCAAGCGCTTGCAACAGGGTACGCCGGCCTTGCTGGCCGCCGAGGACGTTTATACCAACCACATCCATGCCGACGACCTGGCCACGATCATCGTCAGCGCGCTGTTTGGTGGCTTGCCAAACCGTATCTACCATGCGGTCGACGACAGCGACATGAAGATGGCGGAGTACTTCGACGCGGTGGCGGACGCTTTCGGCATGCAACGGCCGCCGCGTTTGCCGCGTGCGGAATTGCAACAGGTGATCACCCCGGCGCTGTTGTCGTTCATGTCCGAATCGCGCAGGCTGAGCAATGGACGCATCAAGCGGGAATTGGGCGTGCGGCTGCGCTATCCGACGGTGGCGGGAATGCTGGCGCAGATGTGACGGTGGCGGGCGGCGGGAGTGTAAGGCGGGCCGCCCGGTTACCGTTTATTTCTTTTGCTGGACCTTGCGCAACTGCTGCTTGCGTTGCGTCTGATTGCGGTTCTGTTTCGCTTCGTAGAGCGCGGTGGCGTCTTTCTTCGCCTGTTCCAGCGTGCGCATCTCTTCCTTGTGGTCGTGCGCGACAAAATAATCGGCGTCCTGGGCGTCAACCACCAGCTTGATCGCCGCCGCATCGTCGAGGTCGTAGATCTCGTGTAGCAGGGTGGTTACCTCATCGAGGAATTCTTCGTAGGTCATGAGCGCCTTAGTGTTGTTGAATTGCGGTTGTCGGTCCGGCCGGAGGCGGGAAAAACGTCATTTTAAACGACCAGATCATGTCGAGCGTTGCTACCCGCACATAGTAGCGGTGTGCCGCTTGTAGTTGCTCGGCGAAAAGGTGTAAAAAGATAGGGAGACTTATACCAGTGCAAGCCCTATGTCAGCTTTCTGTGTCAAACTATCAAGATGACTTGCTTGACGCGCATCAAACAAAGCAGGGCTTGATGCGATATCGTTGTCATTACTAAGAGGAGCTCGCGTATGCCAGCCACTTTGCATCCGACGAAAGAGCAGGTTCGTGCCTACATGCAGCTGCGTGAGTGCGCCCGCCGTCCTCCGCCAACGCCCGAAGAAATTCGCCGGCAACTGGGCTGGGGCTGCTCGTCCAGCAATCCGGGTTTCGGATCGGCGTCGACCATTTTCCTGCCAAGCACCATTGCGCAACTGGCCACCTTGATGGCCGTCGAATGGTGTTTTCTGGCCTCCGGCCTCAGCCGCTCTAACTGAGTTGCTACAAAACTTTACAATGTTTTATACCCTTTCTTGCAACAAATTTCTTCCTAGCATAAGAAATGGGTGTAAAATCTATCAAAATCTCACACAAAAATAGCTCGGGTTAGCCGTTCGTTAACAAAAACGTGTATTATCGCGGCTAGGCACTAAAAACCGGCATAAAAGTTCGCGTTTTGTAGTGCTTCACTGGTAATTGAGCTAAAAATTTTATTTACCCATGTGTCGTTTTTTTGCGAAAGCGGCCACGAACCTACTTAAACATTATGTCTATCAAAGAAATCACCGCCTCCCCGACCTACAATCCGAACCGCGTCCTCGACGCCATCATCGAAAAGCTGCAACTGAAAAACGATGCTGCGTTGTCGCGCGCCCTGGAAGTAGCACCTCCAGTCATCAGCAAAATTCGCCACAATACCCTCCCGATTGGTGCAACCATCCTGATCCGTATGCACGAGATCAGCGATTTCAGCATCCGCGAGCTGCGCGAACTGATGGCGGCCTGATAGGCGACCAACAAAAAAGACAACGGCGCGCACCTCACGGTAACGCGCCGTTGTCTTAGGTGGGTCCGGTTTTGATCGGCCCCGCCGGGGTTCTTTTACGCTGACGTACTGATCGTCGTGCCGATGCGCTGGCCGTTGCTGTTGACGGTGGGCGCGGTTGCTGCCTGCTGAGGCGGCGGTGGCGCCGCTTGCTCGGCAGGCTTGGGCGCGGCCTGGACCGGCTCCGCCTGGCGCGGTGGCGGCGTTGATTGGACTGCGGCGCTGTTTGAGGCGACTGAATTGATGGCCATGATGAGCTCCCGGGACGTTGGAGTTCAGAGTATGCCACTTTTTTAATCATGCCGCCGGTTGGTGTTGCTTATGTTGATGGCAACGCCGGCAGCGCGTAGGTTGTTGGCGGACCGGAGATGGCGGATTACGCTTCGCTAATCCGCCCTACCTGGTTCAGATCACGCTTGGTGCTCCGGCCGCCGGTGGCTTTTTAGCTCAGGGTCGGACGGCCGCTGAACAGGCCAGGCTGGTTCGGGACCTTGGCGGCTATTGCCTTTTCCGGGCTGCCGCAAAAAGCGACTTTCTCTTCAGGAGAGCCGCAAAACGCGTTCGCTTGTTTCTCTGGGGAGCCGCAGAAGGCGTTGGCTTGCTTCTCCGGGCTGCCGCAAAATGCGTTGGCTTGCTTCTCTGGGGAACCGCAGAAGGCGTTCGCCTGCTTTTCCGGCGAGCCGCAGAAAGCGTTGGCGTGTATTTCAGGCGAGCCACAGAAGGCATTTGCTTGCTTTTCTGGCGAGCCGCAGAAGGCGTTGGCGTGCTTTTCTGGCGAGCCGCAGAAGGCGTTGGCTTGCTTTTCGGGCGAGCCGCAGAAGGCGTTGGCCTGCTTCTCGGGCGAGCCGCAGAATGCGTTGGCCTGCATTTCGGGCGAACCGCAGAAGGCATTGGCTTGGGTCGCGCCTTCGAAAGCACGCTTTGCCGGACGCACATAGTCCTCGCCGAATTCCGCTTCGTACAATTCCTTCATGCGCTGCCCGATGCGCGCCAGCGCCGCTTCGTCTTCCTCACCGCGCATGCCGACATACGGGAAATGGTGCAGGAAGTAGCCGAACACGGCCTCGCAATCGGCGGCGTATTTCATCGTATCGAGAATATGGTAGTGCCAGAACGTGTCCACGTCGACCAGCGGCGCGGTCTGTTCGTGGGGGTATTTTTTCATCAGCGTCAGGAAGCGGCGGTATTCCAGCTCGATAGCGTTAACATGTTCCAGCGACCAACCTTCGCCGGATTCTTTATGCATCAGCTTGACCTTGATTGGGTCCAGATCCAGGGCGTTGATGACGTTCATGGACATCTCCTCTTGATTGATACGGGTTAAAAAAACGTTACGAAGCAATTGATTTTTGCTTAACTTTGGCTCTTCACGTTTGATATTTATCAATGTTTCTGAGGAAATTCCTACAATCCGCTGACTTCTCCTAGCCAGCGACGGGGTAAACCGGAGGGGGTCAAGCGATGACGTTGGCGGTCAAGTGGCCGGTGTCGTTGATGTCGGTCAGATCGTCGTTGGAAGGCGGTGGGACGTGGTCGATCGGCACCGAGATGGCGACCGTGGTGCCGGCGTTGGGACTGCCGATGATGGAGCACACGCCTCCGAGCAGGCTGATGCGCTCCTCGATGCCGACCAGGCCGAACGATCCGACCTTGTTGCGATTGCTCGCCCGCATGCCGACGCCATTGTCGGTGATGGTCATGCTCAGCATGCCGCCGGCCTGCCGCAATTCCACCCGGACCAGGCTGGCGTGCGCGTGCTGGACGATATTGCTCAGCGATTCCTGCAGCACGCGGAAGAAGGCGGTGGCGCAATGGTCGTCGATGCGGATGTCGCGCTGGTGCTCGATCAGCTCGCACACCATGCCGGAGCGCTGGCGGAACTGGGCGATCTGCCATTCGACGGCCGCGTTCAGGCCCAGGTCCAGCACGTTCGGCCGCAGGTCGTTGATGATATGGCGCACGCTTTTGATGGTGCTGTCGATCTGGCTGAGCGTACTTTTCGCGCGGGCGTGCAGGCGCGGATGGCGGTGGCGGGTACGGGTGGCCAGCATGTCCGCCTCGATGCGCAGCACCAGCAGGTTCTGGCCGAGGTCGTCATGGATTTCGCGCGCGATGCGCTTGCGCTCCTGCTCCTTGATCTGGTCCGCGTGCGCGGCCAGCCGGCGCAGCTTATGGTGCGACTGTTGCAGCTTGGCCTGGCTGTCGCGCAATTCCTTGGTCATGACCTTAGCCATCTTGATCGCCCGCATGCGCGACGACGACAGCGTGTGGATCAGCAGGTAGAACAGCAGCGAGCCGATAAAACCGCTCAACATGGCCAGCCACGGCAGGAACAGGTCGAAGCGGCTGGACCAGGCCGCCTTGGGCGCGCTGAAGTGGGCATGCCACTGGCGGCCGTTGAACGTCAGCGGCAGCACGATGCCGAACTGGTCGGCCGAGCGCACGTTCTCGCCGCCGTTGACCTTGTTGTCGAACAACAGGGAGGGGGCCGACGCGGCCGAGGAGCGGTCGTTGCTTTCGCCGCCGTCGTACAGGCGCAGGCGCACGTCGCGCACTTGCATCTGGTCCATCGCCAGTTGCACCAGGCGCGGTACGCTGAAGCCTATCCCGACCGAACCCCGGTAGGCGGCGCGGCGCTCCTGGGTGGTGGTCAGCGGCATATCCTTGTTGTACAGCGGCAGCCGGATCGCCATGCCGCCGCCCTGGCCGAAGCTGTCCATGTCGATCTGCTTGCCGGAGGTGCTGATTTCGCCGGTGTCGCGCGCGTTGGCCAGCGCCTGCGCCACCGCCGGCTTGTGCGTGATATCGAGACCGACCCGCCAGCGGAACGCCGCGATCGGCTCGATCATGGTGATGACGGAATAGTCGGCGCGGCGGCCGGTCGGCTGGATCACGTAGTCGGGATAGCCGTTGGCGGTGCCGTCGCCGCTGCGGCGCGCGACCTTTTCGAAATCCCCGCGCTGCGCTTCGGTGATGTACTCCGCGTAATTGATGCTGACCAGCGCGGGAAACTGGGTCGCCAGTTTCAGTCCGCGCACGAAGCGGTGGAAGTCTTCGCGCTCGACCTTGCCGCTGGCGTCGAAGTAGCTGGCCGTGGCGCGCAGCACGTCGGCATAGGTGTCGATGCGCGAGCTGATGTGGTACTGGGCGTTGCGCGCCTGGTGCATGAAGCGCTCGCCGGCGTCGTATTCGACCATTTTATAGGCGGCAACATAGCACAGCGCGCCCACGCCCAGGGACAGCATGACCCCCGCCCACCAGACGGATTTTGGCGGGGAAAACATTTGTCGCTGCGCGAGAAGTACCTCCATTGCGATTGCCTTTCAAGCAACTTCAGTGGTCGCCACTTTACTTGAATATAGAAAATATTACTAATGCTAGTCAAGTAAATTTATAAATAATGCCATTTATCCTGAGGAGTGCCCGAGTGCGGGAACGAAAAAAAACCGGCGCCTCCTTGCGAAGGGCGCCGGTTTCTGAGGGCTTAGTCGTCTTATTTGGCGACGAAGCTGTCTTTTAGCGTCACGATGCGGTTGAACACAGGTTTGCCCGCGCTCGAGTCGACGCGGTCGGCGACAAAGTAGCCGTGCCGTTCGAACTGGAAGCGCTGGTCGGGCAGGGCGGCGCTCATGCCCGGTTCCAGATAGGCGGTCACCACTTCCTTGGCGTTTGGATTGAGCAGCGACAGAAATTCCTTGCCGCCGGCATCCGGCTGGGCGTCGGTGAACAGGCGGTCGAACAGGCGCACTTCGGCTTCCAGCGCGGTGGCGGCGGAGACCCAGTGGATGTTGCCCTTGACCTTGTAATTGTCCGAGCCCGGCGTACCCGACTTGGAGTCCGGGAAGTAATTGACATGGACAGCGACGACTTTGCCGTTGTCATCCTTGTCGACACCGGTGCATTCGGTCACGTAGCCGTGGCGCAGGCGCACGCGGCTGCCCGGCTTGTCGTCGATCGGCGGGTAGTAGCGGAAATAGCCCTTGCTCGGCACTTCCATGAAGTCCTCTTCCTCGATCCACAGCTCGCGCGTGATCGGGAAGGTGCGCACGCCCATTTCCGGGTGGTGCGGGTGGACCGGCGACGTGCATTCCTCGCTCTGGCCTTCAGGATAGTTGTCGATGATCAGCTTGAGCGGGCGCAGCACGGCGGTGGCGCGCGGCGCCTTCGGATCGAGATCCTCGCGCAGGCAGCCTTCCAGTGTGCTCATGTCGATCCAGCCGTCGGACTTGGTCACGCCGATGCGCTCGCAGAACAGCTGGATCGCTTCCGGCGTGTAGCCGCGCCGGCGCAGGCCGACGATGGTCGGCATGCGCGGATCGTCCCAGCCGCTGACGATGCCGTCCTCGACCAGCTGGCGCAGCTTGCGCTTGCTGGTGACCACGTAGGTCAGGTTCAGGCGCGAGAATTCGTACTGGCGCGGCAGCGGCAGCTTGAAGAATCCGCCCTCGGCCAGGGTTTCCAGCAGCCAGTCGTAGAACGGGCGGTGATCCTGGAATTCCAGGGTGCACAGCGAATGCGTGATGTTTTCCAGCGCGTCCGAGATCGGGTGCGTGTAGTCGTACATCGGGTAGATGCACCAGGCGTCGCCGGTGCGCACGTGGTGGGCGTGGCGGATGCGGTAGATGGCCGGGTCGCGCATGTTCATGTTCGGCGACGACATCGCGTCCTCGCTGATCTTGGCGCGCAGGATGTGCTCGCCGTCGGCATATTTGCCGGCTTTCATGTCGCGGAAGATTTGCAGCGATTCCTCTTGCGGACGGTCGCGGAACGGCGAATTCTTGCCCGGCGTGTTGAAATTGCCGCGATTGGCCGCCATATCGTCGGCCGACTGGCTGTCGACG
The DNA here is from genome assembly GCA_024123955.1 of Oxalobacteraceae bacterium OTU3CINTB1. NCBI lineage: Bacteria > Pseudomonadati > Pseudomonadota > Betaproteobacteria > Burkholderiales > Oxalobacteraceae > Oxalobacteraceae bacterium OTU3CINTB1. The sequence continues at coordinate 5,664,182 of CP099652.1, read as the reverse complement.
TAGGCATAGCCCTTGCCGATCAGGTACTCGGCCATCGCGTACAGCTGGTCGAAGTAGTCGCTGGCGTAGTGCAGGTGGTGCTCGACGCCGCCGTCGGCCTTCGGATAGTCGTAGTCGAACCCCAGCCACTTGACGCTGTCGATGATGGTGTCGACGTATTCCTGCTCTTCCTTGGCCGGGTTGGTGTCGTCGAAGCGCAGGTTGCAGCGGCCCTGGTAGTCGCGCGCCAGACCGAAGTTCAGGCAGATCGACTTGGCGTGGCCGATGTGCAGGTAGCCGTTCGGCTCCGGCGGGAAGCGGGTGATCACGCTGGGCATGCCTTCGCGCACGTGGGCGCCGGCGGCCAGATCGTGTTCCACGATCGCGCGCAGGAAATTCGAAGGCAGGGCGGGTGCGGGGCTGTTTTTATCGTTGCTCATCTGAAAAGTGGGCTTTGCAAGAGTTCGTGTAAAGGGCATTTTACCGTATCCCCTCCGTGGGCTGAGGGGAAATGCTGCGTCGCGGCGGCCGGGCCGGGATGGGCGCTGGTGCGACGGGTATAATTCGCCTTTAATTGTTTCGGCACATGGCCGCGGAGTTTCCAAAATGGAAAATCACTACAACACGCTGGGGATCGCGCCCAACGCCACCGAAGACGAGATCAAAAAGATATACCGCTCGCTGGCAATGCGCTTCCACCCGGACCGCAACCAGGCGCCCGGCGCCGAGGCGCGCTTCAAAAGCATCACCAAGGCTTACGAGATCCTGTCCGACCCGGTCAAGCGCGAGGAATACAACCAGAGCGTCAACCACCGCATCATCATCGATTCCGAAGCCGAAGCGTACCAGTTATGGCGCTCGGTCTTCAACCTGCACGGCACCGTGCTGCCGCCAGCGTAATACATTAAAACGAAAGCAAGCAATGAGAAAAGTACACCCCGAATTCGCCTATCAATCGCGCGAACTGGAAGGCCAGATCGAAGGCATTCTGGGCGATCCCCCCGACCGCAAGAACTACCAGCGCATGATCGACGCGCTGGTGTCCGAGTACGCCAGCGGCGGCGGCATCGAGGATGTCAATATGCTGGCCTTCGCCCTGGTCGACCACCTCGAGTTCAGCGACCCGAAAGGCTTGCTGGCCGAAGCCCAGGACTACGAGTTCGGCGACCCGGCGCGCGTCTTCGCGATGGCCTCGTGCAAAGGCGAGGCGGCGCAACAGATGTATGCGGCGCTGGAAGAAAATCTGCCGGAACTGGCGCGCCAGGCCATCATCACCGCCTTCCTGTTCAAGCATCCGCGCAAGTGGGACGACGACGACCAATCGCTGGAACAGCTGTCGGCCAACGACGACGGCGACGATATCGAGGACGAGGACAACGCGACCGACGACTTCGCCCAAATGTTCGACAAGGAGGATTAAACCATGTCCGACGACAACAAGAGCAATTTGCCCGCGCTGAGCAAGCAAGTGACCGAACTGGTGCTGGCCGGCTCGCTGGGCCACGCCGAGCAAGCCTTCGCCGAAGCGGCCGACCAGTTCGGCGACCTGGCGGTGGTGGAAGTGTTGAGCAACATCCCGCCGCAAGTGACCGCGCTGCACATGGCCGGCTTCGACGGCGGCAAGATGTCGCTGGCGACCTTGCTGGTGCCGCCCAAGGCCTGGGCCGACAGCCTGGCCTTCTTCGCCGCGACCTGGCAGGACGACCTGATCGAGGACGACCCGGAGCGCATCGCCGAATCGCTGTTCGCGCACGTGCACGGCGTGGTGTTCTCGACCGACGACGAGGAGCGCCGCAGCGAATTGCTGCAGGCCGCGTCGGCGACCGACCACGGCGCCACCATCTTCGCCATCCTGTTCTCGATGGCGCCGAAGGAAATCCTGGAAGTGGCCGGCGAGATCATCGCCAAGGGCCCGTACCTGACCGGCCAGACCTCGTCGGACAACGACGTCGTGCCACTGGCGATCGCGCTGGCGCAAGCCTCGGAAGACGGCTGGGACCGCTCCTTGTTCGAGCTGTTCCCGGAGTTCCGCCACAGCGCCGACCTGGCCGACGCCGAGTTCAGCGACGACCCGGACGACGAGCCGACCTTCCTGCAGCGTTCGACCAAAGAATTGCTGTACCGCTTGCGCAAGCAGGTACCGTCGACCCGCAGCGCCAAGGCCGGTTCGCGCCGTAGCGTCGGCACCGGCATTTTCTCTTGATGGAAATTTCGAAGGACGCCGAAGCGATGCTGCCAGCATTAGTAGTAGAGAATTTGCCGCGCCTGACGCGCGCGATCCAGCAACTGGCGACCCATCCGGACGATGACGCCGCCTACGCCCTGGCCGACGAGCTGACCGGCATCACGGCGATGGTGGCCGAAAAGTTCACCAACGACCGCACCGCCGAGGGCATCCAGAAGGCGCTGCAGTTGACGGTGGGCGGGGTGTCGTTGGGACTCGATCACGTGATTCCGAACGAGACGGACCTGGCGGCGCTCGACTACCTGATCGAGCACGGCGCGGAGCATGCGTTCCAGATCGGCTTCAGGATGATCAAGGAATTGTCGGCGTTGCCGGAGGATACCCTGGTCGGCGAGTACGATACCGATCCGGTGTATTCGGCGCGCCGCTTGCGCGACCTGTTCATCGAGCTGTGCCAGACCGACCCGAACCAGAACTGGAACGGCGGCGACCGCTATTCGGTGATGCTGAAGCAGCGCAAGGAGGTGCAGGCGATTGTGCGCCTGGCCGGCTGGCTGCGCAGGCACAACACCGAGGGGCCGGTCAGCGATACGGATTTGAACGCCGAGGGCGTGATCGCGCTGGCGATCATCTTCGCCATCGAGGGCGGGGGCAGGGTGGTGGCCCGCACCGGGCAGAAGGAGTTCGAGCGTTTCGTCAAATCGGTACGCAAGAACAAGCCCGATTACGAGGAGGGCTGGGCGGCGCTGGTGGCCAAGGTGCCGGTGCAGCATCATCCGGTGCTGCTGGACCGGATCGATAGTTATCGCCAGACCTGTACCGTCATCCAGCACATCAAGGGACGCACGGCGATGAAGACCTTGTTTGCCGAGTTGGAGAATTATGCCGGGTCCGAATTGGACGCCGATTATTCGTGATTGATGGATGGGCTGGCGGCGGCTCGTCGATGGCGGATTACGCTGCGCTAATCCGCCCTACGTGTATCCGGGGTGTTTACGCGGCGCGATTCATCCGTGGAACGCACGACGATTTGCGGCGGCCGCGTAAGACGATTTTTCGTGGCGACACGTAGGGCGGATTAGGCGAAACGCCGTAATCCGCCATGTGCCGCCAGCGGCGTCACCCGCTCGCCGCCTCCAGCGCGATCGCCCTGAACGCCGCCACCAGCGGCGATATCTCATCTTTTCGCTGCGCCAGCAGCAGCGCCGTGGTGGCGTCCTGGTCGGCCAGCGGCCGGTACAGCACCCCGCTCAAGCGGATGATGTCGAACGAACTCGGCAGCACCGCGATCCCGAAACCCGCCGCCACCAGTCCCGCCATCGTCGACGCCTCGCCGGCTTCCATGGCGATGGTCGGCTCGAAGCCCGCCGCGCGGCACAGCCGGAAAATCTGCGGATGAATGCCGGTGCCGGCCGTCTTCGGATACATCACCAGCGGCTGCCCCTCCAGATCGCTGATCCGCAAGGTTTCCCTGGCCGCCAGCGGATGCTCCTCCGGCAGCACCATCACCAGCGGATCGCGCCGCAACTCGGTCGTCATCACCGCCTCGGGCAGTGCCGACTCCGGCGGCCGCACCAGCCCCAGATCGAGCTCGCGGCTGGCCAGCGCGTTGATCTGCGCCAGGGTCGATCGCTCGTGCAGGGTCAAGGTAACGCCGGGATAGCGCTGGCGGTAGCGGTTGATGACGGTCGCGAACAGCGGCGTCAGCGGCGTAGAAAACGTGAAGCCGACCCGCAATTCCCCGGCCTCGCCGCGCTCGGCACGGCGCGCCGTCTGCACCGCCTGCTCCGACAGCACCAGCACGCGCCGCGCATCGTCCAGGAACAGTTTTCCCGCCTCAGTCAGGCGCACCCAGCGTTTGCTACGCTCCAGCAGCTGCGCGCCCACTTCGGCTTCCAGCATCTGGATCTGATGGCTCAGCGGCGGCTGGCCGATGTGCAGACGCTCGGCCGCGCGGGTAAAGCTCAGCTCCTCGGCGACGGCGACGAAGTAGCGCAAATGACGTAGTTCCAAGCCGAAGCTCCTTTTTGTTATCTTTTTAAAGTATGACTAACGACTTAAATATATATTGGACAGTCGTACAGTGCAATCCTAAGATGACTTCATTGAGATTTGCATCGGAACACCAACATGTCTTCAAGCATAGCTTCAGCATCCTCTTTACCCTTACCGCCGACGCCCTACGGGCCGGCGCCACGCATCGCCGCCGGCAGCGCCGAATTCAAACGCAGCAACCGTGCGATGTTCTTCGGCGGCTTTTCCTGTTTCGCGCTGCTGTACTGCGTGCAGCCGCTGATGCCCTTGCTATCCCACGAATTCGCCTTGAGCGCCGCGCAGAGCAGCATGGTCCTGTCGGTATCGACCGCCGCGCTGGCCTTGTCGCTGGTGGCGTCGAGCGCCATGTCCGAGCGCCTGGGCCGCAAGCCGCTGATGGTAGCGGCGATGGCGATCGCCGCGCTGATGACAATATTGAGCGCGTTCGCCCACAACTATTCGCAACTGCTGGCGATGCGCGCGCTGCTGGGCATCGCGCTGGGCGGCATGCCGGCCATTGCCATGGCCTACCTGGGCGAGGAGATCGAGCCGACCTCGCTCGGGCTGTCGATGGGCCTGTACATCAGCGGCAGCGCTTTCGGCGGCATGGCGGGGCGGGTCATCACCTCTGTGCTGAGCGACCATTTTTCGTGGCGCCTGGCGGTGGGCGCGGTGGGCGTCGCCGGCGTGCTGGCGGCGTGGGAATTCTGGCGCAGCCTGCCGGCTTCGCGTCACTTCGTGCCGGCCGGCGGCGGCCTGCGCTCGATGGCCTCGGGTTTCAAACTGCATCTGTCCGATCGCGGCATGCCGTGGCTGTTCGCGCTGGCTTTCCTGCTGATGGGCGCGTTCGTCAGCCTGTACAACTACATCGGCTATCGCCTGCTGGGCGCGCCGTTCGGCTTGAACCATAGCCTGGTCGGCGCCGTGTCGTTCCTGTATCTGCTGGGGATCTACAGTTCGGTCTGGGCCGGGCGCCTGGCCGATCGCTTCGGCCGCCGCCACGTGTTGTGGGCGGTGATGGCCATCATGATCGTCGGCTTGCTGCTGACCTTGTCCAACTGGCTGCCGCTGATCGTGGCCGGCGTGGCGCTGTTCACCTACGGTTTCTTCGCCACGCACTCGGTCGCCAGCAGCTGGGTCGGTCGGCGCGCGACCACCAGCAAGGCGCTGGCGTCGGCGCTGTACCTGTTCTTCTACTACCTTGGTTCGAGCGTGATCGGTTCGGCCACCGGCGTCATGTGGGGCCGCGGCGGCTGGCCCGGCGTGGTGATGGTGCTGGGCCTGGCGCTGTCGCTGGCGATGCTGGTGGCGTTGCGGCTGCGCCGTCTGGCGCCGCTGGGCGCGGCGGAAAAATAATCAGCGGGGGCAGTCGGTGTAGCTCTTCCTGCCGTCCGGATAGATGTTGATGCAATAGGTCAGCAGGGCGGTGACGATTTTGTAGGTACGGGTCTTGTTCTCGCCGTCCGGCGTGCTCAGCTCCACCATTCTGGCCGCTTGATACCATTTTGGCGGGACCGCCTCGCGGGCGGCGTCGAAGCCGCGTTGCAGCCTGGCCTGCTTGCTGTCGGGCGGCGGCAGCGCCTCGGCGATGGGAAACGTCTTGCGGAGTTCCTTGTCGATCTTGCCGGCGTCGCGCCTGGCCTGCGCCAGGATGCTGTCGGTGCTGGTGTGCGGCTGCGGCTCGGCCGGTGTTTGTGCGAAGGGATCGTAGGGGGCTGGCGTTGGTGCCGCTTCGTTAGCGCTTGCCGCGATGGGCGCTGCCGACGCGGATTTGGCAACTGGGGAAATTTGCCGAGGCGCGGCGGTCGGCGTTTTGACACGGGCCGCCGGCGGTCTCTCCACGCTCGGCGCTATCGCCTTCGGCAAAGGCAGCAACCATTGAATCGCGTCGCGCCGCGCACGTGGGGCGTCCTTCGCAAGCTGGCTTTGCAAAAGGAAGTAAAGAACCACGAGGTGCGCCACACCCGTCACAAGTAGGCCGGACCAACGGTTTTGGCGTTGTATTCTCATGGCCGGCATTGTAGCCGCGCCGCGCGCCGCGATTTATCTTAATTGCAACTCAATCGCAAGTATCGCCGCGCGGTCCCGATGGTCTAATCCGGCGCTTCGCACACGGCTATGCCGCGTTTACTCGCCCGATTCTTTCTGGTGACGTACCGCTAAAATGACGACGGTATTGGTATCGGGGTCAATTCGGTAGCGCTACATAGCCACTGTCGCCAAGATCAATTGACCATTCCTGGAACACCTCCTCCATGTCCTCAGTGGGCCGCCCAATTTCTGGACGATGCCCAAGCATCGTGACGCCTTGCCTGACCGCGTGCACTGCGCGTGTCGCGGGGCGACCAGATCAGTCGTGACATTCGGGTGGTTCGATGTCGTTGCCATCGGCCAGCTGCGCCAGCCAAGCGTCGGCCTCGTCCGCTGTGACATGCAATCCGGAGGTTTGATACTCCTCCCACGCCTTAAGCGTATCCTGTTTGAATGCTTCACGCTTCTCCTCCCGCTCGACATATTGTGCGACGGCCTCGCGAAGCATCCAGTGCGGAGTCCTGCGGCGCGACTGCGCTAGTTGCTCAAGACGGGCGCGAGTATCGGGGTCAAGCTTGATCGACATGGGGCGGGCAATTGTAGCGGCCATAAGAGCGCTCCCTGTGCGTTTGTGATAAGTAATACCTTATCATACCTTCCCCTGATCGGCATGCAGCAGCCGGTGGTATGCGAAAGCTTCCTGTATGTTTTCTCGCAAGGTCTGGTCGTCCCACGGCTTCGTGTAGAAGCGGTAGATCTCGCCACGGTTGATGGCGTTGAGCACCGATTCCAGATCGGCGGAGCCGGACAGGATGATGCGTATCGTGCCCGGGTACAGGTTCTTTACCCGGCTGAGGAATTCGGTGCCGTTCATGCCGGGCATCTGCTGCTCGCTGATGACCACTTGCACTTCATTCATGGCAAGCAGGTCGAACGCCTGCTCGGGTGTCTCGGCGCCGAGGATATCGTAGCCGTCGACCCGGAACAGGCGCTTGAGCGACGCGCGGATCGACGGTTCGTCGTCCAGCAGCAGCAAGGTTTGCTGCGGCCGCGGCGCCACGCTCGGTTGCGGCGCCAGCCCGCGCTCCTGCCGCAGCAGTTCGGCGAAGTCGTCCGGCGGCAGCGGCCGGCTGAAGAAGTAGCCTTGCATCTCGTCGCAGCCATGACGCCGCAGGTAGGCCAGCTGCGCCTCGGTTTCGACGCCTTCGGCGATCACCTTGAAGCCCAGGCTGTGGCCGAGCGCCAGCACCGAGCGCACGATCGCGGCCACCTTCGGCTCGGTCAGCATCTCGCGCGTGAAGGATTGGTCGATCTTCAGGTAATCGACCGGGAACTGTTTTAGATAGGCCAGGCTCGAGTAGCCGGTGCCGAAGTCGTCGATCGACAGCGCGATGCCGAGCCGCTTGAGCTGCTCGACCACCGCCACCGCCTCGCCGACGTTGTGCATCATCAGGCTCTCGGTCAGCTCCAGCTCCAGGTATTGCGCCTCCAGGCCGCTGTCGGACAGGGCCGCCAGGATCTCGCCGGCCAGCGCCGGATCGCGGAACTGGCGCGCCGACAGGTTGACGGCCACCCGCAGCGGCGTCAGCCCGGCCGCTTGCCAGGCCTTGTTCTGCGCGCAGGCGGCGCGCAGCACCCAGCGGCCGATCGCCACGATCATGCCGGTCTCCTCGGCCACGCCGATGAAGCGCGCCGGCGACACCATGCCCATGGCCGGATGGCGCCAGCGCAGCAGCGCTTCCATGCCCACCACGGCGCCGCTGCGCAAATCCACCTTGGGCTGGTACTGCAGACTGAGCTCGTTGCGCGGCAGCGCGTGGCGCAGCTCGGCCTCGATCATCGTGCGCTCGGCGATGCGGGTGTGCATGGCCGCCTCGTAGAACTGGATCTGGTTGCGGCCGGCCTCCTTGGCGCGGTACATGGCGATGTCGGCATGCTTGAGCAGTTGCTGCGGTTCGGCGCCGTCGTTGGGGTAGACGCTGACGCCGATGCTGCAGGTGACGGTGAACAGCTGTTTGCCCAGCGCCACCGGCGCGCCGACGGCGTCGAGCACTTGTTCGAGCAGGAGTGACATGGGGCGGCCGTCGGCGTCCGGCATCAGCAGCAGGAACTCGTCGCCGCCGAGCCGGGCGACGGTGTCGCTGGTGTCGAGGCAGGCGCTCAGGCGCGCGCCGATGGTGCACAGCAGCTCGTCGCCGGCCTGGTGGCCTTCGCTGTCGTTGACCAGCTTGAAGTTGTCGAGGTCGATGAACGCGACCCACACGCTGTGGCCGTAGCGCTGGGCGTAGCTGATCGCCTGCGCCATGCGGTCGCCGAACAGCGCCCGGTTGGGCAGGCCGGTCAGCGCGTCGTGGCTGGCCTGGTGCTCCAGCTGTGCCTGGTAGTTGATGGTTTCGGTCAGGTCGGTCAGCACGCAGACGTGGTGGGTGATCTCGGCGCCGGTGTGCACCGGCGCCAGGTGCAGCTGGGTCCACAGCGGGGTGCCGTCGCGATGGCGCGCGCCCATCAGCAACGTCACCTCCTGGCGCGACTGCAGCGCCGCGCGCAGGGCCTCGCCGTCGTCGTTGTGCTGCTCGTGGCCGAGCATCAGTTCCAGGCGCCGGCCATTGGCTTCGGCGCCGCTGTGGCCGAACAGCCGGGCGAAGGCGGGATTGGCGTATTCAATCACGTCGCCGTCCGGGCCGTGTGCGGTGATGACGATGGCGTTGACGCTGGCGTCGAGCGCGCGCCTCCGCAGTTGCAGCATCATTTCGTTTTGTTTGCGCTCGGTGATGTCCTCGATCATGCCGAGCACGCCGATGATGTTGCCGTACTGGTCGTGGAACGGCAGCTTGCTGATCAGGAACCAGTGCACCGAGCCGTCGGCCAGGGTCATGTGGTCCTGGTAGTCCAGCTGTGGCCGGCCGGTGGCGACGATGGCGGCATCCTCGGCGCGGATGGCCTCGGCGTTGTGCGCCCACGGCATTTGCTCGTCGCGCTTGCCGGGCACTTGCGTGGTGCTGGCGAGCCCGGCCGCATGGGCGAAGACTTGGTTGCCGCCGAGGTAGTTGCCGTCGAGTCCCTTCCAGAAAATCTGGTGCGGGATCTGGTTGATGACCAGGTTCTTCAGTTCGCGCGAGGCGTGCAGCTCGGCCGCCATCTGCAATTGTTCGGTGACGTCGTGCGCGACGACGAAGCGCGACGGATGGCCGGCGATGGTCACCGAGTGCGACGAGATTTCCACTTCGATATGGCTGCCGTCGCGCTTGATGTGGGTCCAGCTGCCGGCGCGCTCGGCGCCCTTGACCGGGGCGCTGGCCAGGTTGCTTTCCAGCCGTGCGTGCTGTTCGGGCGGACGGATGTCCTTGATCGTCATCTGCAGGAATTCGGCCTCCGTGTAGCCGTAGTGGGCGACGGCGGCGGCGTTGACGACCAGGAACTGCAGCGTATGCAAGTCATACACCCACATCGGTTGCGGGTGGGCTTCGAACAGGTGCTTGAAGCGCAGCCGCGACTCGAACACGTCGTAGTCGTCGAGCGGGTACGACAGGCACAGGTAGTGTCCGGGCTGGTGCGCCGTGGCGCGGCGCCATTCGACCGTTTGCGTGACCATGTGCGGCACGCCGCCGGCGCCGACAAGCTCGAGCTCGCCGCGCCAGTAGCCGCGCGCGCGCGCCGTCGGCAGCGCCTCGTCCTTGAACATAGGCACCGACCAGGTCGCATACAGCGCGGCGGCCGGCGTCCCGTCCGCGACGGGGCCGAGCGCCGAGCGCGTGTGGCCGTTGAGCCACAGCAGCTTGCCGCCTTCGTCGATCGAAAAAGCGAAATAAGGACTATGGGCGAAAAACTGCTCCAACGGCTGCTGTTCGGTGTCGCGGAGGTGTGCGGAATACTGGTGGCTGTCCATGTCCGTTCTGGCGGTGCGGGCTTTGTTAATTAATACTAACAGATGCGGCTGGGCCTGCGTAGCACAGCTGGCCCATGTGAAAGCGAAGGCGATTTCGCTGGCGGTCTGACCTGCGTCAATGAGCGGGCGCGGAGGCTGAAACTGCTTGTATGGCCGAGGGTCGAATCTGCACTGGCACGCCTGTGCCTGATCCTACAGGGGAGGAGTCACCATGCTGCAAATGAACGACATCGAGCACCGGTTCCATTTACTTGAGCAAGCGATAGGGCAGGCGGCGCAGGCCAGTTCCGCCGAGCCCAATCTGCCGAGCGAGCTGCGCGACAGCATCCAGCGCGTCGACCGGCTGTCGGACACGGCGCGCGAGATCTTGCTGTCGCAGGACACGCCGCGCATCAACAAGCTGATCCGCGACATGGAATTGATGGCCGAGCGCGCCAAACGGGTGTGCGTCAACATTCCGCAGTTGTCCGCGCAGATGAAGGGCTCGGTCACCCAGATGCACAGTCAGATCATCGAGTTGAAGCGCGATGTTTCAAGGTGAGGCGGCACCGGCGGATGCGCCGTGTTAATCCGCCACCTTGATCACCGCGATCATCTCGCCGATCTCGTCGAGGCCGGTTTCCTCGAAGCCAAAGCTTTGGTAGAACGTCCGCGCGGCGAGGTTGCCCGGCTTGTAGCAGATCGTGATCAGCTTGACGTCCGGCTTGGCCTTGAGCTCGTCCAGCAGCAGCGCCATCGCGCGCCGGCCGATGCCTTTGCCTTGTTGCGGGAAGTCCACCATGAAGCGGTAGATGCCGTACTCGCCCGGATTGTCGTTCGACTGGCGGTCGTACAGCAGGAAGCCGGCCGGCTCGCCGTCGCAATAGATACCGCGCGGGATGTAATCGGCGTAGAACTTGGCTTGCGCGATCGAAAACGCATTGCTGGCGATGAAGTCGCGCTGGTGCTCGGGCAGCTCCATCTCCATGAACGCCTCGAAGTTGTGACCGGTAATTTCTTCCAACGATACGTTGCTGCTCATACTTAAAGGACTCCTTTGTTGCGCAGGGTGGCGATGTCGGCTTCGCTGTGGCCGAGCAAATCGCGCAGTACTTCGTCGGTGTGCTGGCCCAGCAGCGGCGGTGGCAGGGTCGACTCGTCGTCGGCCGGCGCGCCGGACATGCGCATCGGGCTGCGCACCAGCCTGACCTTGCCGGCGGTCGGGTGCGGCACTTCCATCACCAGTTCGCGCGCCAGCACCTGCGGATTTTTATAGACATCGTCGAGGTTGTTGATCGGGCCGCACGGCACGCCGACCGCCTCCAGCTTGTCGATCCAGAAATCACGGGGTTGCGTCAGCACCATGGCGGCCAGCAGCGGCACCAGCTCGTCGCGGTTTTTCACGCGCAGTGGATTGGTGGCGTAGCGCTCGTGGAAGGCCAGGTCGCCGCGTCCGCCCGCTTCGACAAACTTTTGATACTGGCCGTCGTTGCCGGTGGCGACGATGATGTAGCCGTCCGAGCAGGCGAAGGTTTGATACGGCACGATGTTCGGATGCGCGTTGCCCCAGCGCTTGGGCGGCTTGCCGCTGTTCAGGTAATTGCTGCCCATGTTGGCCAGCATCGCCACCTGCACGTCCAGCAGCGCCATGTCGATGTACTGGCCGCCGCCGTCGCGGTCGCGCTGGGTCAGCGCGGCCAGAATGGCGATGGTGGCGTACATGCCGGTCATCAGGTCGGTCAGCGCGACGCCGGCTTTTTGCGGGCCGCCGCCGGGCAGGTCGTCGCGCTCGCCGGTCACCGACATCAAGCCGCCCATCCCCTGGATCAGGAAATCGTAGCCGGCGCGGTGCGCATACGGGCCGTCCTGGCCGAAGCCGGTCACCGAGCAGTAGACCAGGTCGGGCTTGATCGCCTTGAGCGATTCGTAATCGAGGCCGTAGCGTTTCAGTTGGCCGACCTTGTAGTTTTCCAGCACCACGTCGCAATGCTTGACCAGCTCGCGCAGCAGCGCCTGGCCTTCGGCGCTGGCGATGTCCATCGTGACCGAGCGCTTGCCGCGGTTGGCGGCCAGGTAGTAGGCGGCCTCGGTGGTGTCGTTGCCGTCGGCGTCTTTGGCGTAGGGCGGGCCCCAGGCGCGGGTGTCGTCGCCGCCGCCGGGACGTTCGATCTTGATGACGTCGGCGCCCAGGTCGGCCAGGTTCTGCGAGCACCATGGTCCGGCCAGCACCCGGCTCAGGTCGAGCACGCGGATGTGGCTTAACGCTTTTTGAGCTGTCATGATATGTCTAACCTTTTGAGTAATCCTATCAGGCCGCCAGTGTAGTGTCTGCGCAGCATTCGTGATAGGGTGGGCGTTGGTTTTATAACAAATATTTGCGTGGGAGGCAGAGCTATGTGGCCGTATCCTAAAATTGTTGCACATCGCGGCGGCGGGACCCTGGCGCCTGAAAACACGGTCGCCGGCCTGCGCGCGGGCCTGGCTTACGGCTTCCATGCCGTCGAGTTCGACGTGATGCTGTCGCGCGACGGCATCGGCATGGTCATGCACGATCCCGACTTCGGCCGCACGGTGGCGGGCCGGGGCAGCGTGCCGGACACCGACGCCATCGACCTGGCTGCCATGGACGCGGGCGCCTGGTTCGGCCCGCAGTTCAAGGACGAACCGGTGCCGTATTACACGCAATTCATCGATTACTGCAAGGCCCAGCGCATCTGGATGAACGTGGAAATCAAGCCGGCCGACGGTTTTGAGGTGGAAACGGGCCGCTGGGTGGCCAAGGTAACCCGCGACAGCTACGCCGTCGAGATCGCCGCCGGCGACCCGGCCGCCGTCCCCTTGTTGTCATCGTTCAGCTTTGCCGCCTTGGCGGCCGCCCGCGACGCCGCCCCCTACCTGCCGCGCGGCTACTTGCTGGACCGGATTCCCGACGACTGGCAGGCGCAGGCGCGGGAGTTGGGCGCGGTCGCCATCCATACCAACCACAAGCATCTGACCAGCGACCTGGCGCGGGCGATCAAGGCCGCCGGCTATGGCTTGTTTTGCTATACCGTCAACGAGCCCGAGCGGGGCAGGGAGATCCTGTCCTGGGGCGTGGACGGCTTTTGCACCGACCGCATCGATCTGATCGGGCCAACGTTTGCCTGACAGCCAGCCTGGCAACCCTTCCCCTGGCGGGGTCATATATAATCAACCCTTTGCATTTGCCAGCTACCTCTGCTCACGACATGAAATCATCTGAAATCCGCGACAAATTCCTCAAGTTTTTTGAATCCAAGGGTCATTCGATTGTCCGTTCCAGCTCCCTGGTACCTGGCAACGACCCGACCTTGCTGCTGACCAACAGCGGCATGGTGCAATTCAAGGACGTGTTCACCGGCACCGACAGCCGTCCGTACACCCGCGCCACCTCCGTGCAGCGCTGCGTGCGCGCCGGCGGCAAGCACAACGATCTGGAAAACGTCGGCTACACCGCGCGCCACCACACCTTCTTCGAAATGCTGGGTAACTTCAGCTTCGGCGACTATTTCAAGCGCGACGCCATCAACTTCGCCTGGGAACTGCTGACCAAGGTTTACGGCCTGCCGGCAGAGAAGCTGACCGTGACCGTCTACATGGAAGATGACGAGGCCTACGATATCTGGGCCAACGAAGTGGGCGTGCCGAAAGAGCGCATCATCCGCATCGGCGACAACAAGGGTTCACGTTACGCTTCGGATAACTTCTGGCAGATGGCCGACACCGGCCCATGCGGCCCGTGCACCGAGATCTTCTACGACCACGGCGCCGACATTCCAGGCGGCCCGCCTGGCTCGCCGGACGAAGACGGCGACCGTTTCATCGAAATCTGGAACCTGGTGTTCATGCAGTTCAACCGCGACGAAGCGGGCGTGATGCACAAGCTGCCGAAGCCGTGCGTCGACACCGGCATGGGCATGGAGCGCCTGGCCGCCGTGCTGCAGCACGTGCATTCGAACTACGAGATCGACCTGTTCCAGGCCCTGATCAAGGCCGCCGCGCGCGAAACCGGCGCCACCGACCTGGAAAACAAGTCGCTGCGCGTGATCGCCGACCACATCCGCGCTTCGGCGTTCATGATCGTCGACGGCGTGATTCCGGGCAGCGAAGGCCGCGCCTACGTCCTGCGCCGCATCATCCGCCGCGCGCTGCGCCACGGCCACAAGCTGGGCCAGACCAAGCCGTTCTTCTACAAGCTGGTGGCCGACCTGGCGATCGAGATGGGCGGCGCCTATCCGGAGCTGGAAGAAGCCAAGGACCGCGTGGCGCAAATGTTGAAGGCCGAGGAAGAGCGTTTCGGCGAGACGCTGGAAACCGGCATGAAAGTATTGGAAGCCCAACTGGCCAAGGACAGCACCGGCATCGACGGCGCCACCGCCTTCACCCTGTACGAAACCTACGGCTTCCCGCCGGACCTGACGGCAGACATCTGCCGCGAGCGCAACATCAGCTTCGACCAGGAAGGCTATGACGCCGCCCTGAAGGAAAGCCAGGAACTGTCGCGCAAAGGCGGCAAGTCCATCAAGGACAGCAAGGTCGAATACGCGGGCGAGAAGAACAAATTCGTCGGTTACGACAACCTGAGCCACGCCACCGCCAAGATCGTCGCGCTGTACACGGGCGGCACCGCAGTGCAGGAACTGACGGCCGGCCAGTCGGGCATCGTGGTGCTGGACACCACGCCGTTCTACGCCGAATCGGGCGGCCAGGTCGGTGACCAGGGCACGATCACTGCCGGCGCCGCCGCCTTCAACGTCGACGACACGCTGAAAATCCAGGCCGACGTGTTCGGCCACCACGGCACCTTGTCCGCCGGTTCGCTCAAAGTGGGCGACGCGGTCAGCGCCGACGTCGACCAGGGCAAGCGCGCGCGCACCATCCGCAACCACTCGGCGACCCACCTGATGCACAAAGCCCTGCGCGAAGTGCTGGGCGGCCACGTGGCGCAAAAGGGCTCGCTGGTCGACGCGGACAAAACCCGTTTCGACTTCAGCCACAACGCGCCGCTGACGGCCGAGCAGATCGCCGAAGTGGAAGCCAAGGTCAATAAAGAGATCCTGGAAAACCACGCGACCAAGGCGCAGCACATGTCGTTCGACGACGCCGTCAAGCATGGCGCGATGGCGCTGTTCGGCGAGAAGTACGGCGACGAAGTGCGCGTGCTCGACATCGGCACCTCGAAAGAGCTGTGCGGCGGCGTCCACGTGCAGCGCACCGGCGACATCGGCCTGTTCAAGATCATCTCGGAAAGCGGCGTCGCCGCCGGTATCCGCCGCGTCGAAGCGGTGACCGGCGAGGGCGCGCTGGCGCTGGTGCAGTCGATGAACCGCCGCCTGCTGGAAGCGGCCGCCGCGCTGAAGTCGAATCCTGAAGAACTGACCGCACGTATCGGCCAGGTGCAGGACCATGTCAAGGCGCTGGAGAAGGAACTGGCCGCGCTGAAGTCGAAGCTGGCTTCTGGGCAGGGCGACGAGCTGGTCACGCAAGCGGTGGACGTCAACGGCATCAAGGTGCTGGCGGCCACGCTGGACGGCGCCGACGTGGCCCGCCTGCGCGAGACCATGGACAAGCTGAAGGACAAGCTGAAGACCGCGGCCATCGTGCTGGCAAGCGTCGCCGACGGCAAGGTCAGCCTGATCGCCGGCGTCACGGCGGACGCCACCTCCAAGGTCAAGGCCGGCGAGCTGGTGAACTTCGTTGCACAACAAGTGGGCGGAAAAGGCGGTGGTCGCCCCGATATGGCGCAGGCCGGCGGTACCGATCCGAGCGGCTTGCCGGCGGCGCTCGCCGGTGTGGCGGCGTGGGTGGGCGAGCGCGCTTCGAAATAAGCGCGGTAGCTATCAGCCTGCAACCACGGCGCTAACGCACCACCTGAGCGGCCCGCGTGTCAAGCGCGGGCCGCTGTTGTTTAAGCAGACTTATTGTAAAATCGCAAGTTCCCGTTGCGAACTTGCAACGCGCAATGAACTATTTTGGTGCAGCGCGTCAACGGCTGCAAATTGGAGTACTATGGCGAAAGTGCTCAACAAACTAGCGGGTTCTTGATGACCGACACGATACTTGAAAACGAAATCATGGAATTCCATAAAGAACTCGACGCGCGTGGCCTGAATTGCCCGCTGCCGATTCTTAAGGCTAAAAAAGCCTTATCCGAGCTGCAAAGCGGCGAAGTGCTGCGCATCATGGCAACCGACCCTGGTTCCGTGCGCGACTTCCAGGCGTTCGCCAAACAAACCGGCAACGCGCTGCTGTCCCACGTGCAAACCGGACGCGAATTCGTCTTTTTGATGCAGCGCAAATAAGCGCCTGCCATCCCTGCGTCACTCTTCCCTCGTAGAACCGCCGTCTAAGGAAATACTTTTTAGACGGTTTCTACTAGCGAAAAATCGCACGATCGTGCTTTAATTTCTTGTGCGCGGCGGATTTCTCATATAATCTAGCCCACATTTAGTCCCGAACATTTATACATTTTCCCAAAGGCACAGCTATGAAAGTCTTGGTACCCGTCAAACGCGTGGTCGACTATAACGTCAAGGTTCGCGTCAAGTCCGACGGCACTGGCGTCGATATCGCCAACGTCAAAATGTCGATGAACCCTTTCGATGAGATTGCGCTGGAAGAGGCGATGCGCCTGAAGGAAGCCGGCAAGGTCACCGAAGTGGTGGCGGTGTCGTGCGGCGTGACCCAGTGCCAGGAAACCCTGCGTACCGGCATGGCGATCGGTGCCGATCGCGGCATCCTGGTCGAGACCTCGGTCGAGCTGGAGCCGCTGGCCGTTGCCAAGCTGCTCAAGGCGCTGGCCGACAAGGAACAGCCACAGCTGATCATCCTGGGCAAGCAGGCGATCGACGACGACTCCAACCAGACCGGCCAGATGCTGGCGGCCCTGCTGGGTTGGCCGCAAGCGACGTTCGCGTCGAAAGTGGTGCTGGAGGACGGCAAAGTGACCGTCACCCGCGAAGTGGACGGCGGCCTGGAAACCCTGGCGCTGACCCTGCCGGCGATCGTCACCACCGACTTGCGCCTGAACGAGCCGCGCTATGTGACCCTGCCGAACATCATGAAGGCGAAGAAAAAGCCGCTGGACGTGACCAAGCCGGAAGACCTGGGCGTCGATGTGACCCCGCGCCTGAAAACCCTGAAAGTCGTCGAGCCTGCCAAGCGCTCGGCCGGCATCAAGGTCCCGGACGTCGCCACCCTGGTCGCAAAACTGCGCACCGAAGCCAAAGTCATCTAAAGGAACAATCATGGTCGCATTAGTCATCGCAGAACACGACAACGCCAGCCTGAAGGGCAGCACCCTCCACACCGTGACCGCGGCCGCCCAGTGCGGCGGCGACGTGCACGTGCTGGTCGCAGGTTCCAACGCCGGTGCCGCCGCAGCCGCCGCCGCGCAAATCGCCGGCGTGTCGAAAGTCATCGTGGCCGACGCCGCGCACTTCGCCGACGGCCTGGCCGAGAACGTCGCCGAGCAGGTGCTGGCGCTGGCAGGCTCGTACAGCCACATCCTGGCCCCGGCCACCGCCTACGGCAAGAACATCCTGCCGCGCGTGGCCGCCAAGCTGGACGTCGCGCAGATTTCTGAAATCACCAAAGTCGATTCGCCCGACACCTTCGAGCGTCCGATCTATGCCGGTAACGCCATCGCCTACGTGCAATCGTCGGACAAGATCAAGGTCATCACCGTGCGCTCGACCGGCTTCGACGCCGCCGCCGCCACCGGTGGTTCGGCCGCGACCGAGACCGTCACCGCCGTCGGCGATTCGGGCAAGTCGAGCTTTGTCGGCCGCGAGCTGGCCAAGTCGGACCGTCCTGAGCTGACCGCCGCCAAAGTCATCGTTTCCGGTGGCCGCGGCATGGGTTCGGGCGACGCCTTCAAGATCCTGGAACCGCTGGCCGACAAGCTCAACGCCGCCATGGGCGCCTCACGGGCAGCGGTCGACGCCGGCTACGTGCCGAACGACTGGCAAGTGGGCCAGACCGGCAAGATCGTCGCGCCGACCCTGTACATCGCCGTCGGTATCTCCGGCGCGATCCAGCACTTGGCCGGCATGAAGGATTCGAAGACCATCGTCGCGATCAACAAAGATCCGGAAGCACCGATCTTCTCGGTGGCCGACTACGGCATCGTTGGCGATCTGTTCGAAATCGTGCCGCAACTGGTCGCAGAACTGGGCTGATACAGCCTGAGCGCACCCGAGCCACGCTGATCCGGCACCGCCGGATTGCCGTGGCTTTTTTCTTGGAGACATAAGATGCCCTATCAAGCACCCCTGAAAGACATGCTGTTCGTCATGAACGAACTGGCGGACCTGGCCGGCGTCAACGCGCTGCCGGGCAATGAAGACGCGACCCCGGACACGGCCGAAGCCATCCTGGAAGAGAACGCGAAATTCGTCAGCAACGTCATCGCGCCGTTGAACCATCCGAGCGACAAGGAGCCGAGCTATTGGCACGACGGCCAGGTGACCACGTCCAAGGGCTTCAAGGAAGCCTTCAAGGCGTTCGGCGAGGCTGGCTGGCAGGGTGTGCAGCATCCGGTGGAGTTTGGCGGCCAGGGCTTGCCCAAGCTGCTGGCGACCCCGTGCATCGAAATGCTCAATGCGGGCAGCATCTCGTTCGCGCTGTGCCCGTTGCTGTCGGATGGCGCGATCGAAGCGCTGCTGACGGCCGGCAGCGACGAGCAGAAAGCCATCTACCTGGAAAACCTGGTGTCGGGCAAATGGACCGGCACCATGAACCTGACCGAGCCGCAAGCCGGCTCCGACCTGGCCGCCGTGCGCACCCGCGCCGTGCCGCAGGGCGACGGCACCTACAAGGTGTTCGGCACCAAGATCTACATCACCTACGGCGAGCACGATTTCTCCGAGAACATCGTTCACCTGGTCCTGGCGCGCACCCCGGATGCGCCGGCTGGCGTTAAAGGTATCTCGCTGTTCATCGTCCCGAAGTTCCTGGTCAACGGCGATGGCTCGATCGGTGAGCGCAACGACGCGCACTGCGTCTCGCTCGAACACAAGCTGGGCATCAAGGCCAGTCCGACCGCCGTGCTGCAATTCGGCGACCACGGCGGCGCCATCGGCACCCTGGTCGGCGAGGAAAATCGCGGCCTGGAATACATGTTCATCATGATGAACGCGGCGCGTTTCGGCGTCGGCCTGCAGGGCATCGGCCTGGCCGAGCGCGCGTATCAAAAGGCGGTGGCGTTCGCCAAAGACCGCGTGCAGTCGCGCGATCTGGCCGGCTCGGCCGGTCCGGTGGCGATCATCCATCATCCGGACGTGCGCCGCATGTTGATGAATATGCGTTCGCAAACCGAGGCGGCGCGCGCGCTGGCCTACGTCGGCGCCGGCATCAGCGATGTCGCCCACAGCCACGCCGACGCGGAAACGCGCAAGGCCAATCTGGCGGTGTACGAGTATCTGGTGCCGATCATCAAGGGCTGGTCGACCGAGATGTCGCAAGACGTCGCCCGTGATGGCGTGCAGGTGCATGGCGGCATGGGCTTCATCGAAGAAACCGGCGCCGCGCAGCACTATCGCGATGCGAAGATTTTGACGATTTACGAGGGCACGACCGCGATCCAGGCCAACGATCTGGTCGGCCGCAAGACCGTGCGCGACGGCGGCGCTGTCGCCAGGGGCATCATCGCCCAGGTGCGCGCGACCGAAGCGGAGCTGGCCGCAAGCGGCTCGGCCGATTTCAAGGCGATCCTGGCGCAGCTGTCGGCCGGCAGCAGGGATCTGGAGGCGGTGGTGGAGTACGTCGTCGCCAACATGAAGAGCGACATCAAGGGCGTGTTCTCGGGCAGCGTGCTGTACCTGAAACTGGCCGGCATCGTGCTGGGTGGCTGGCAGATGGCGCGTGCGGCGGTGATCGCGCAGAAGAAGCTGGACGCCAACGAAGGCGACGCCGGCTTCTACAAAGCCAAGATCGCCACCGCGCGCTTCTTCGCCGACCACATCCTGTCGCAATCGTCGGGCCTGCGCACGGCGATCATCGACGGCAGCGCCGGCGTGCTGGCGTTGAGCGAGGACCAGTTCTAAGCTCGCATCAGGCGTTGACGTTAAAACTGACGTTGAGACACGTAGGGCGGATTAGCGAAGCGTAATCCGCCATGCATGCGCCGCCGACGGCTCATCCATGGCGGATTACGGCGTCCCGCCTAATCCGCCCTACGTGGAACCGTGGCAACGGTTTCTTTACTGGAGTTGAATCCATTTTCGTGCGCGTTGCGTAAAACGAGGATGTTCACAGTGAGGTTTGCCATGAAATCCATCGTTATCGCTCCCATCAAAAGCACCCGCAAAGCCTATGCCGTGCAACGCATGAACGAGGCTGCCCGCCGCATGCTGCAAGCAAAAACTGCGTCCGAGGAAATCACGGCCGGCCACTGGGTTCTGGCCTGGGCCGTCGCCGCTGGGGCGCGCCCATCAGCCCGCTCGGTACGCGAGGCCGAGGCAGCCATTTCGACACTGGTCGAATTCCGTCTTCATTGATGACTAGAGTTCCTGTCCGAACATGATGCGATGGCCGTCGATGGTGCGAACGCCAAACTCGCGCATGCCCCACGGCTTGTCCGCCAGCGTCTGCGTGAACTCGGCGCCGGCCGCTTGGTACTCGGCAAACACGGCGGCGGCGTCCGATACGGTCACATAGCCATACCATGAGTGATCGCCAAGTTCCGCCGGCGGAACCGAATCCGTGCACTCGCCGAGCATCACGCGAAAGCTGCCACGCGACAGAAACGTCCAGCCCGGCGCCGTGAAGTCTATCTCCAGACCGAGAACCGACGTGTAGTAGTTCGTGGACCTGGCGAGATCAAGCACGCCCAGCGTGAATCTGACATTGGTGAAATCTGCCATCTGTGTCTCCTTATTGAATCGCCGCCATTGCGGGCGTACCCATCACATCCACAATCGCCTGATACACCCGCACCGGTTCCTCGGCGATGCGGTTGAGCACGTAGAGGAAATGCTCCTCGCCGAAGACCACGTATTCGCGGGTGGGGAAGCCGCGCGCCTTGAGTCCGGCGATGTTTTCGGCGCCCAGGCCGATCAAGGATTCGAATTCATACCAGCGCGGATCGATGCGCTCCTTCAGAATCAGTTCGCCGAGGTCCGCCTGGATCGAACGGTCGTGCGTGGCAATCGAGCACTTGTGGCCGCTTAGCAGCAGCTCTCCGGCGTACTTGCGATACGCCGCCGCCAGCTCCGGGCTGTTGCGGTCGTAGGAGATCTCCGCCGACTCCAGAAACGCGCCTTTGACCAGCCGGATGCGGCCGGGAATCTTCATCAACTCCGGCAGGTCGCGCGCGGTGCGGTGGCGCTTGGCCGGCACGGTGATGCCGACGTTGTGCAAGCCGTCCTCCTTGTGCAGCCGCGCGTAGATGGCGTAGATGTCGTCGGCGCGGTCCGCGCCTTCCATCGAGATCATCACTTCGCGGTTGATCTTCGCCGCCGCCAGCGCCACGCGGCGCAGGTTCCGGTAGCTCAGCTCCAGGTCCACCATCGACCCGACGTGCGACAGGTCCAGCGAGATCGAGCAGTTCAGGTTGCGCTGGCCGACCGCGCGTGTCAGTTCCATGAACACTTCCGTCTCCGCCATCGCGAAGGCTTCGTCGCGCACGCTCTCGCCCATGTATTCGACCGAGGCCGCGTGGCCCTGGGCGATGATGCTCTCGACGCGCGCCAGCGCTTCCGCGACCGTCTGGCCCGCCACGTAGCGATGCGAGACCTTGTGCATGTAGGCGCGCAGCAGCGGGTCGTTGCAGAATTTTTCCTTGGCCGATTCGTCGAGCGCCAATGCGCGCAGCGCCGTCGCGGCCTGATCGACGACGGCTTGCCATTGGGCGGGGAAGCTTGGTGCGGACACGGTGTCTCCTGAAATGATGGAATAAACAAAACATTGTGTCACAGCGAGGCCGGCTCGTCCAAGCTGCCGCCGACGGCCTCGCCGATGCCGCGCACGATGATTGCGCAATCTCAGGCGCGTGAATATACGCCGAAAAATACCCGGAATACTGTATTTTTTTGGCAACTTACCGCAAATTAAACGGTTGACGGCGTTGTCATAAAGGCAGAATATCCAAAAATGATTGCGTATAACATTTTTCGTGTTAGGAGGTGCGGAGGCTATAAAGGTAATAAAGATTGGTAGAGAAAAACAAAAAATAATGCGCCCAAGGCGCTGACCACACAGGCAACAATGCTTGGTAGAGGAGACAGTATGGACAGTAAGTTGATCGACGCGCCACGGCGCGGACCAGGTATGGGCGGGCGCATTGCCGCCACCTTCGTCGCAGGCATCATTTCAAGCGCGCACGCGCAGACCACTCCGGCACCGGCAACCGTGCCGGCCTCGTCGCAGACTCAGGCCCAGGCGTCCGAGGCTACCGAGGACAAAGACGCGCAGCAGCCCGTCAAGCCGACCGTGGTCGTCAACGGCTACCGCAGCTCGCTGGCGTTGTCCGCCAACGAAAAACGCGAGAACGTCGGCCTGAGCGACACCGTGTTTTCCGAAGACATCGGCAAATTCCCCGACCCCAACATCGCCGATGCGCTGGCCCGCGTGCCCGGCGTGACCGTGCGCCGCGCCGAGATCGATGGCGAGGGCCTGAACATTTCCATTCGCGGCATGGGCGCGGCCTTTACCCGGGTGCTGCTCAACGGCGCGCCGATGGCGTCGGCCTCGGCCGGCAGCTGGGGCGGCAACATCAGCGCCAACCGCGAAGTGGACATGGACTTCCTGCCGTCCGAGCTCTTCCGCAGCGCCAGCGTCTACAAAAGCCAGCAGGCCAGCCTGATCG
The DNA here is from genome assembly GCA_024123955.1 of Oxalobacteraceae bacterium OTU3CINTB1. Lineage (NCBI taxonomy): Bacteria > Pseudomonadati > Pseudomonadota > Betaproteobacteria > Burkholderiales > Oxalobacteraceae > Oxalobacteraceae bacterium OTU3CINTB1. Next base: position 5,641,262 of record CP099652.1, on the reverse strand, counting down.
AGGGCGGCATCGCCGGCACGGTCAACATGCGCAGCGTGCGTCCGTTCGATAAAAGCGGTTTCCGCTCGGCCTTCACGCTCAGCGGCAACTACCGCGAGCAGAACGGCAAGATGGGCACCACCGGGTCGGGCCTGATCAGCAACACCTGGACCAGCAACACCTGGGGCAAGTTCGGCCTGCTCGGCGGCGTGGCCTTCGGCGATACCAAGTACAAAACCGACGGCTTCCAGTCGGTCGACATGCGCAACTTGCAGCTCAAGTCGTTCCAGGCCAACGCCGCCGACAAGCCCAACAGCACTGGCGGCGGCTCGCAGTCGACGCCGGACACGGTGCCGTCCGGGATGGCGCTGAAAGACTTGCCCGAGTACGCCCGCTCCATCCTGGTGCCGGGCAAGCAGATCGACCGCGCCATGCTGCTCGCGCTCAATCCCGGCGCCACCATCCAGCAAATCGACAACGCGCTGATGGCCCGCCTGGGCCGCCATCTGGTGTACGAGGGCGAACGCAAGCGCGCCGGCGAAGTGCTCAGCATGCAGTGGCAGCCGAACGACAAGTGGGACGTGTACCTGGACCTGGTCGCGGCGCAGAAGCGCAACCAGATGACCTACCAGGCGATGAACGTCGGCACCCGCGCCAACACGGTCATCCCGATTGGCATGGAGTTCGACCGCAGCGATTGCACCTATGGTTGCGTGGTCAACAAGGCGGTCCTGGCCAACACCTTCTGGTCGCTCGAATACCGGCCGATGGAGGAGAAGACCAAGTTCCACAGCATCAATCCCGGCTTCGAATTCCGGCCGACCGACAAGCTGACCATCGACGCCCACTTCAACGCCACCAACAGCACCTTCTACCGCGACATGCCGACGGTGCTGTTCGCCACGCGCTCGCCCAACTCGGTGATCAACTACGACAACAGCCGTCCCGGCCTGCCGCCCGTCTACACCGGCAACCTGGACATCAACGATCCGTCCAACTTCGGCTGGAACCAGGGCGGCCAGGGCCTGTCGGGCCTGCGCATGGACCTGTACGAGCGCACCAACACCACCCGCGGCACGCGCCTGAACGTGGCCTGGGGCGACAACGACTTCAACATCAAAGTCGGCGGCGCCTACGACGATATCAAGCGCCGCTACCGTGGCTTCTCGGTGGCCGACGCCTGGATGAATGTCGCTTGCGGCAACAACGTGAGCGTGCGCTACTTCGCGCCCAACCCGCAGTTGCGCTCGCCGCAAGGATGTGATGGCCGCAGCGCGCCGGGTCCGGTCACCGACGCCGCCACCGCCTATCCGGGCTATGGCACCGGTTCGACCAGCGGCATGACCGCGCCGCTGACCTACCTCGGTTCGGTGGTGCCGAATGCCGCCGTGCCCAATTACGCCCAGCCTTCGGGCAACGGCTTCATCACGGTCGACTGGCCGAAGTTCGCGAAGGACACCGACTATCAATACTTCCGCGACAATATCTACCGCGGCTTCGGCAACGGCAGCGGCGGTTACATCCGCGAGGCGGTGAGCGCGTTCTATACCGAAGTCAATGGCCGCAACCAGGTGTTCGGCCGCACCTTGCGCTACAACGCCGGCGTGCGCTACGCGCGCACCAAGCAGACCATTGGCGCGCTGACGGTGGGCGCCGATCCGCGCAACGCCAATCTGCGCAACGGCGGCCTGTACGATAACCTCAGCGTGTGGGCCTATGAATCGACCACCTACAGCAATACGCTGCCGTCGGCGACGATGGCCTACAACCTCACGCCGTCCCTGATCGCGCGCCTGTCGGGCTCGAAATCGCTGACGCGCGCCAACCCTGCCGACCTGCGTCAGACCCAGTTGACGATCGGCGACCAGGGGCTGCGCCAGGGTAACCTGACCAATCCCAACCTCAAGCCGTTCGAGGCCAACAACCTCGATCTGGGGCTGGAGTATTACATCACCCGCGAGGCTTACGTCTCGGTCAGCGGCTTTGCCAAGGACATCATCAGCCGTCCCGGCCAGCGCGTCACCCAGTACTCGCTGGCGCAGCTCGACGCGCGCTTCGGCACCGTCGGCTTGACCGACGCGCAGCAGCAGTCGGTCAACGCCAGCGGCGGGCGCGACAAGCATCTGGTCGAGATTTCCGAACCCTACAACATCGACACCAAGCTCAAGGTGCGCGGGCTGGAATTCACGTGGCAGCAACCGCTTGATATGTTGCCGGTCAAGGGCTTCGGTCTCGCCGCCAACTTCACTTACGCCAAGCAAAAGGACGAGGCGAAGGATGCGCCGCCGGTGGCCGGCGTGCCGCCGCGCACCAACAACCTGACCGTGTACTACGAGCGTAACGGCTTGAACGTGCGCGTCGCGCGGCAGTACACGGCCTCGCACGTGGTCAACACCGGCACCGGCCTGACCGTTCCCGGCGGCGCCTATGCGTACACGACGGAGCGGTCGCAGGTCGATCTGTCGGTGGGCGCGAATCTGAAGCAGTTATTCAATTTCCGCTACAACACCGATCTGACGTTGAGCGTGTGGAACGCGAACAAGGCCATCAGCCGCACCTACACGCAGTTCAGCAACGCCGTGGCTGACGAGTACAAGCCCGGCGCGGCGTATACCTTGTCGCTGCGGACGACTTTCTGATGAAGATGGCCCGGCTCACGCACCATCGGCTCGTCGCGCGCATCGTTTGCGCGGCGTTGCTGGCGGCCGCGCCGGACCTGCCTCCGGCGCAAGCCGGAAAGCAGGCCAAGGCGCAGGCCAAGGCGCAGGCCCAGCCCAGGACCTGGACCGCAGACAACGGCAATGGCACCTTCAGCAATCCCTTGTTCTACGACGAGTTTTCCGATCCGGATCTGATCCGCGTCGGCGACTGGTTCTATATGACCGGCACCACCATGCACGCGATGCCAGGCTTGCCGGTGATGCGGTCCAGGGATCTCGTCAACTGGGAATTCCTCAGCTACGCCGCGCCGAAGCTGGATTTCGGCCCGCAGTTCCGGCTGGAGGAGGGCAAGGAGATCTATGGGCAGGGGATCTGGGCGCCCAGCCTGCGCTTCCATAAGGGCACGTTCTATATCTTCACCAACATCAACCGCCGGGCGACGCAGGTCTACTCCGCAACCGACCCGCGCGGACCGTGGAAACATCACGAAATGCGGCGCAGCCTGCACGACCTGTCGGTGCTGTTCGACGACGACGGCAAAGCGTATGCCGTCTGGGGGCACCAGACCCTCCAGGTCGCCCGCCTCAACGACGACCTGACCGACATCGTGCCCGGCTCGGAAAAGACCCTGTTCGACAAGGATGACGGCATGGGGGAGGGCGCACACTTTTATAAAATCGACGGCAAGTACTTCATCCTCAGCGCCAACTACGCCGGCGGGTTCCGCATGCCGGCCGCGCGCGCCGACAACGTCTACGGCCCCTACGAGGTCAACCGCGCGATCAGCAAGGACGAAGGCTTTGGTTTGGCGCGCGGCAACCGCATGAAGGAAGCCAGGCCGCCGTTCGTCATCGACCGGCCCAAGCCGGGGTCCGGCGACGCGACGACACTGCATCAGGGCGGCATCGTGCTCACGCCGGCGGGCGAGTGGTGGGGCTTTTCCATGATGGACTACAACTCGGTCGGACGCCTGACCGGTCTGTCGCCGGTGACATGGAAAGACGGCTGGCCTTATTTTGGCCTGCCGGGCAATCCGGGGCGCAGTCCGCGCACGTGGGTCAAGCCGAAGACCGCTACGGCCCAGCCGGCCCAGGTGCCATATGAGCGCAGCGATGACTTCGCAGGCGGTAAGTTAAAGCCGATCTGGCAATGGAACCATGTGCCGGTCGACGATAAATGGTCGCTGACGCAGCGGCCGGGGTTCCTGCGCCTGCACTCGCTGCCGGCGACATCGTTTTGGGACGCGCGCAATAGCCTGACCCAGCGCGCCATCGGGCCGGTATCGTCACCGACGGTCGCGCTGGACCTTGCGGGGATGAAGGAGGGAGATATCGCCGGCCTTGGCTTGCTCAATCTTCCCTATGCCACGCTCGGCGTCGAAAAAACCACCGAAGGCCTGAATGTCGCGCTATTCGACCAGATCAGTGGGCAGACCACGCGGATTCCGCTGGCCGCGCATCGAATCTGGCTGCGTGCCGACTGTGATTTCCTGACGGAGCAGGCGAGCTTCAGCTATTCGGTGGACGGCAAGCGTTTCGTCGACATCGGCGGCCTCTGGACTATGGTGTTCCAGCTCAAGACGTTCCAGGGCGTGCGCTATGCGCTATTTCATTACAACGTTACCGGAGCGGATGGTGGATACGCCGATTTCGACAGCGTCGATATCGCGGAGCCGATGCCGCGTGGCTTGATGCGTGCGATTCCGTTCGGCAAAACCATTCGACTGGCCTCTTATCAAGCCGAGACCGGTCTGACCATCACCGGAGACAAGCTGAGCGCTTCCGTACCGACAAGCTTCAAGGTGAAGGATATGGGGCTGGGCCGGGTCGCGTTGGCATCCGGTATGCGTTATCTGGCGGTGGACAAGGAGGGTGTTGTCAGCCTGCAGGCCGGAAAACCTGGCGCGGCGCACAGTTTCCAGTGGATGGAAACGCCGACGGGGGAGTTGCTGCTGATGTCGATCGCGAACAATCGCTACCTGCGCATCGATCCGAAGACAGGGGAGGTGGTGGCAAACAGCCCGGGACCTTTGCCGGACGGCAGCGATGGCGTGCGATTCATCTGGTCGCACGCCAACTAACTAAACCCCCCGGGGTCAAGTCTAACATTCGTACACGAACACAACCATCAGGTAGTTCAGCTCGTGTATGAATGTTAGACTTGACCCCGGGTGGGGGTTAGCGGCGGACGATGCTGCCGTTCGAGCGCTTGACCTGGTCGCCCTTCATCATGCCCGGGTCTTCTTCGAAGACGTAGCTGTCGTGCTTGCCGTCTTCGTATTCGACGTTGACGGTCCATTGCTTGCTCGAACGCGCGTGTTCCTCGACCTTTTTGCCGGCGTAGGCGCCACCGGCGGCGCCCGCCACGGTGGCGAGCTTGCGGCCGCCGCCGCTGCCGACCTGGTTGCCCAGCAGGGCGCCGGCGACGCCACCGGCGATCAGGCCGACCGCGCTGCCTTCACCCTTCTTTTCGCCCAGCACGACCGAGGTGACCCGGCCACAGTCGATGCAGTTGGCGGCCGGCTTGGCCGTGCCGGCACTCTTGTAGTCGGCCTTCGCTTGCGTGTTGGACTTGTTGAATTCGGACTTGGCGTCGCGCAGACATTGCATGCGGGCGCTCGATTCGGTTTCTTCGGCGCACAGCTTCTTGTCTTCCGCGTAGCGGGTGGCGATGCGCTTGGTTTCGGCGTTGTAGTGCTGCTTTGGAGTCTGGGCTTGCGCGGCGGACGTCAGGGCGGCCAGCGTAATCGCCAGCACAATTGAACGTTTATTCATCAGTATGTCTCCTATTGTTGGCTTAGCCATAAGCGCCCCCAGTGTACAGTAAGTCAAATAATCGTGAGATTGTGGCAATCAGGCTGGCGGCCCCTACCATCATGCTGGCGACCAGGATGATGGCCAGCGGCCAGCGCGACTCCGATTGTTTATCCGATGCCGGGTTGAAGCGCGCGTCCCACTTCTCGTCGGCCATCAATCCCAGCACTAACGCCTCCAGGAAGCCGACCAGTCCGGAGATCATGATCGGCAGTACTTTATAGAAGCCGTCCACATCCGGGGCCCCCTTGGCGATGATCCAGGCCAGCGGCAGGCAGGCCAGATGCGCCCACAGCCACGGATCGCGCGGACCGCGCAGGTACAAACGGTGCAGGCCGAGCCCGCCGAACAGGAAGGCCAGCAGGGCGGCAACGGTCTTGTTCTTGTGGCGTGCGGAAGGGGCGGTGGGATGCGCGGTGTGGTGCGGATTCGTCATGGTTATCGATTAAATAGCCGGAAAGCATGCAGTATCGGTCATAATACCGGCCCGGCCCACCTTTTTATCGCTGTGGCTATTGCCCCGTGCGCCGGAACGGGGGATAATCTTCGATTACCCCAATTCGCCCGATTATTTCATTAACGCTTGCTGCTTCGCGGCAAAGCGCGCTATAATTTGCGGCTTTTTCCGTCCTAGCACACTTTTTGGAAATATTATGGTCGTTATTCGTTTAGCTCGTGGAGGCGCCAAGAAGCGTCCGTTCTTCAACATCGTTGCAACCGACTCGCGCAATCGCCGCGATGGCCGTTTCATCGAACGCATCGGTTTCTACAACCCGATGGCGCAAGGCGGCGAAGTGCCACTGCGCATCACCGCTGACCGTCTGGCTCACTGGCAATCGGTTGGCGCACAATTGTCGCCTACCGTCGCTCGCCTGGTAGCGTCGAACAAAGCCGTTTAAGTCTGGCTGCTGGTTTGACCGATAAGAATGCATCCGGGGTGCAAGTCCCCGACGATCTGGCACAGGTAGGCTTTGTCTTCGGTGCTTACGGCGTCGCTGGCTGGGTGAGGATACGTCCTTTCTCGGAAGATGCGGATGCGCTCCTCGCGGTGAAAACCTGGTGGATCGACAAGCCAAGCTTGCACAATGTCGAAGTCAAGCAGTCCAAACTGCATGGCGGCGACGTGGTCGCACAGCTGGTGGGAGTGACCGATCGGGACGTCGCAGAAGCGCTCAAGGGCGCCGCTGTTTCGGTTCCGCGCAGTTCGTTCCCGGCCTTGTCCGATGATGAGTTTTACTGGACCGAGCTGATTGGTCTGGATGTAGAGAATTTGCAAGGTGAGCACCTCGGTACGGTGACTGACATGATGAGCAACGGTCCGCAGTCGATCTTGCGCATTACGGCAGCCGTCGCTGAAGGCACTGACCCAGAAATCGCGGCGCAAGAGCGCCTGATCCCATTTGTCGAAGCGTTCATCATCAAGGTGGACAAGGCGGCGAAAAAGATCACCGTCGACTGGGGCCTTGATTACTAAAGAACATAAGGGCGGCCCGCCATGCAATTCGATGTCGTGACCCTGTTCCCCGAAATGTTCGCCGCACTGACGCAGTCGGGGGTCACCCGGCGCGCGTTCGAACAGAATAAATGTGGCTTGTCGTTGTGGAATCCGCGTGATTTCACCACCGACAATCACCGCACCGTGGATGACCGCCCCTATGGCGGCGGCCCCGGCATGGTGATGCTGGCCAAACCCCTGGAAGCGACGCTCAACGCGGCGAAGCAGCGCCAGACCGATGCCGGTCTGCCCGCGCCCCGCGTATTGTTCATGTCGCCCCAGGGCAAGCAGTTGACGCACGAACGTGTCATGGCGCTCAAGCAGGAACCCGGTCTGGTGATCCTGTGCGGCCGCTACGAGGCGGTGGACCAGCGTTTGCTGGACCGCTGCATCGACGAGGAAATCAGCCTCGGCGACTTCGTGCTGTCCGGCGGCGAGCTGCCGGCGATGGCCTTGATGGATGCCGTGATCCGCCAGATTCCCGGCGTGCTGAACACGGATGCGTCGGCGATCGAAGACAGTTTCGTCAACGGCCTGCTCGATTCGCCGCACTACACGCGGCCGGAAACGTACGAAGGAGTGGGTGTGCCGCCGGTACTGATGGGCGGCAACCACGCGGAGATCGAAAAATGGCGCCGCCAGCGCATGCTGGAAGCGACTGCGCGCAAGCGCCCCGATCTGCTGGTCAAGGCGCGCGAGGGCGGCCTGCTGACCAAGCATGACGAGAAATTTTTGGCAGGTTTATAAAAACCTGTTGTTGTAGAAGCTTGCGGACATGTTGTCCGCCTGTTTAACCCCATCCTCTACTGGGCGAGTGTTTGAACAGCACTCATTGCGCGCCAGCACGATGGTTTTTGGAGTCTTAAAATGAATCTGATTCAACAACTCGAGCAAGAAGAAATCGCTCGTCTGGGTAAGAAGATCCCTGATTTCGCCCCTGGCGATACCGTGATCGTCAACGTCAACGTCGTCGAAGGCACCCGCAAGCGCGCCCAGGCATACGAAGGCGTCGTCATCTCCCGTCGTAACCGTGGCCTGAACTCGAACTTCATCGTTCGTAAGATCTCGTCCGGCGAAGGCGTCGAGCGTACGTTCCAGCTGTACTCCCCGCTGATCGCTTCGATCGAAGTGAAACGCCGCGGTGACGTACGTCGCGCTAAACTGTACTACCTGCGTGATCGTTCCGGTAAATCGGCACGTATCAAGGAAAAACTGCCAAACCGTCGCCCAGCGGCGAAAGCAACCGCAGCTTAATAGCCGCGCTTGTGTTTGGAGGAGAGGGCACCACATCAAGGGGTGCCCTTTTTTTATATGGAGGTCCGTTTGGCCAAACCGCTCTTTGATCCGAAACTGCTGCCTATCGACGCCATCGCCGGCGAGCCGGCCGTCGCCCGCGAGCGCCTGGTGCCGCAATGGCTGCGCAGCCGCTTCGCCGAGCAGCCGCTCTGGACGCCGGAGAGCACCGACGAGCGCCACCTGCAGCGTCCCGACGGCACGCCGGCCACGGCCGCCTCCGTGCTGATCCCCCTGGTGCTGCGCGAGACCGGCCTGACCATTCTGCTGACCCAACGCAATCCCGACCTGACCGACCATCCGGGCCAGGTCAGCTTTCCCGGCGGCCGCGCCGAATCCTACGACAGCGGCCCGGTCGACACCGCGCTGCGCGAGTGCGAGGAGGAGATCGGCCTGGACCGCGCCCACGTCGACGTCATCGGCACCATGCCCGACTATTACACCGGCACCGGCTACCGCGTCACCCCCGTCGTCGGCCTGATCGCGCCGCCGTTCGAGTTGCGGGCCGACCCGTCCGAGGTGGCCGAGATCTTCGAAGTGCCGCTGGCCTTCCTGATGGACGGCCTGAACCACCAGCGCCTGTCGGCCCAAATCGCCGGCGGCGTGCGCAGTTTCTACGCCATGCCCTATGGCGACTACTATATCTGGGGCGCCACCGCCGGCATGCTGCGCAACCTGTTCCACTTCCTGCGCGCTTGATGTCCGAACTAATAAGTTTGATTCTCCCACCACGGTGGGTTATCGTAGCGGGCATCAAGGCGTCGCCGACCTAAAAAGGACCATTAATGACATTTCTTTCCATTTTGTGCGCGCTGCTGCTCGAGCAAATGAAGCCGCTGCGCGCGGACAACCCGATTTACGCCGAGATCAAAAGTCTGGCGTTGCGGATGGAGACATGGTTCAACGCCGGCCACTCGAGCCACGGCCGCCTCGGCTGGTTCCTGATGATGGCCATCCTGATGGTGCCGACCGCGCTGATTTACTGGGTACTGAAGTACTACGACTGGTTCCTGGCCGCCTTCGCCTGGAACGTGCTGGTGGTCTATCTGACCCTCGGCTTCCGCCATTACAGCCACTATTTCACCTCGATCCAGCTGCACCTGAGCGCCGGCGACGACGCCGCCGCGCGCGCCTTGCTGGCAGAATGGACCAAGCAGGACACCGTCGGCATGGATGTCAGCGAAATCTCCCGCGTCGCCGTCGAAAAGGCGCTGATCACCACGCACCGCAGCGTGTTTGGCGTGTTCTTCTGGTTCCTGATGCCGCTCGGGCCGGCCGCCGCCGTCATGTACCGCGTCTCCGAATACCTGGCGCGCGCGTGGAACGAACCGGAACACATGCGCAATGAGGCGTTCGGCCAGTTCGCCGCGCGCGCCTTCTACTGGATCGACTGGATACCGGTGCGCCTGACGGCGGTGGCCTTCGCCGTGGTCGGCAACTTCGAAGACGCGATCTACGCCTGGCGCAATTTCGCCCACCGCTGGAGCGACAAGGCGATCGGCATCATCCTGTCGGCCGGCGGCGGCGCCATGGGCGTGCGCCTTGGTACCCCGGCAGAGAACGCGGCCAAGGTGGTGCTGGTGGACGCTTCGACCGTCGACGTCAGCGACATGGAGCCGGACATGCTGCCGGGCGAGGAGCCGGGCATCCGCGCACTGCAAAGCACGGTTGGCCTGGTCTGGCGCGCATTGTTGCTGTGGATGATGTTGTTATTGCTGTGCTCGGGCGCGGCCTGGCTCGGCGGGACGCCGTAAAAGGACGCGGAGCAGGGTACAATAGCGGTATTGCCTTGGTGCGGAATGATGAGTTTTCTGCACCAATTTGGTTATGTGTGAGGAAAGGTCGATTGAAATCAACGACTTACGTATTTAGGTCTTCTATAAGATATAATACGTAAGATTCTTCTAGAATGATATCCGCCCGGCGCACCTCGCCGGGACTTTCCACGCATTCTTGTTACCAACAAGTATCTACCCACAAGCCCCCGCTCATGGCAGAGTCAGTTCAAAAACCGGCAGAACAGCAAGAATCGTTCTTCATCCTTGGCCTCACCAGCAATGGCAGGCAGTTCCGTCCCAGCGACTGGGCCGAGCGGCTGTGCGGCGTGATGTCCTGCTTCAAGCCGGAAGGCTACGGCGGCGGACGCGACTCCCATCTGCAGTTCTCGCCGTACGTCACGCCGACGGTGGTCAACGGCGTCAAGTCGGTGGTCGTCAACGGCAAGCTGCGCGGCCTGGAGCCGCTGGCGTACCACTTCGTGATCTCGTTCGCCAAGGATAACGACCTGCAAATGGTCGACGCTTGTCTGGTCCCCGAGAAGTAAGCACTTAAGTCTCCCCTCAGAAAAATTTCGTTTTTGCCACTACCCACGTCAGCGGGGTGGGGCTATGCTGCCTGTTCATTCGTTTTTAGCGAGACACCATGAACAACAGCCGTTTGAAACACGCAGCCGTCGCCAGCATGATGCTGTGCGGTCTGTCCTTCGCCGCCACCGGCACCGCCTGGGGCGCGCCCGCAGTTGCCACGGCCAACGCCACCTCGAACGCGCCGGCCAACGCCGCCGCGATCAAACTGCCGGCTGGCGTGGTCAAGGGACCGTCGGTGGAAGGCATCACCGAATACCGGCTGCCCAACGGCTTGAAAGTGCTGCTGTTCCCGGACGCCTCCAAGCCGACGGTCACTGTCAATGTCACCTACCTGGTCGGCTCGCGCCACGAGAACTATGGCGAGACCGGCATGGCCCACCTGCTCGAACACATGCTGTTCAAAGGCTCGCCGAAGAACGGCAGCATCCCGCAGGAATTCGCCAACCGCGGCATGGACTTCAACGGCACCACCTCCTTCGACCGCACCAACTACTACGAGGTGTTCCAGGCCAGCCCCGAGAACCTGAAGTGGGCGCTCGACATGGAAGCCGACCGCATGGTGAACTCCTTCATCGCCCGCAAGGACCTGGACTCGGAAATGACGGTCGTGCGCAACGAGTACGAGAGCGGCGAGAACAGCCCGTTCGGCGTCCTGCTCAAGCGCATGGAGAGCGTCGCCTACGACTGGCATAGCTACGGCCGCGACACCATCGGCAACCGCAGCGACATTGAAAACGTCAAGATCGACAATCTGCAGAAGTTCTACCGCACCTACTACCAGCCGGACAACGCGGTGCTGCTGGTGGCCGGTAAATTCGATCCGGCGCAAACGCTGGCGTGGATCGGCAAATCGTTCGGCGCGATCCCGAAACCCAAGCGCGTGCTGCCGCCATTCTGGACGGTCGAACCGACCCAGGACGGCGAGCGCAGTTTCGTCGTGCGCCGCAAGGGCGACATGCAGCTGCTGGTCCTCGGCTACAAGATCCCGTCCGCGCTGCAGGAGGATAGCGACGCCCTCAGTTTCATGTCCGAGATCCTCGGCGACACGCCGACCGGCCGCCTGCACAAGGCGCTGGTGGAAACCGGCAAGGCGGCGCAGGTGTTCAGCTTCCCCCAGACCGGCTACGCGCCCGGGCTGCAATTGATCGGCGCCATGGTTAAGGCCGGCGAGCCGCTGGAGCCGGTGCGCGACGCGCTGATCGCGACGGTGGAGGGCTTCGCCAAGACGCCGCCGACGGCCGAGGAAATGGAGCGCGTGCGCCGCAACGTCGCCAACGGCATCGAGAAGTCGCTCAACGATCCGCAAAAGGTCGGCGTGACCTTGTCCGAGGAGATCGCGCTGGGCGACTGGCGCCTGCTGTTCCTTGACCGCGACAAGCTGCCGACGATCACGGCGGAGCAGGTCAGCGCCGCCGCCGCGCGCTACCTGAAACGCGACAACCGCACCGTCGGCACCTTCATCCCCGAGGACAATCCGCAGCGCGCCGAGATCCCGGCCGCGCCAAGCGTGGCCGAGGTGATGAAAGACTTCAAGGGCAAGGACAGCGTGCTGACGTCCGAGGTGTTCGATCCGAGCCAGGACAACATCAACGCCCGCACCGAGATCAAGACCATCGGCGGCCTGCGGGTGGCGCTGCTGCCGAAGAAGAATCGCGGCGAGGCGGTGTCGGTCAACATGTCGCTGCACTGGGGCGACGAGAAGAATCTGTTCAACACCAACGTCGCCGCCGCCGCCGCCGCCGCGATGCTCATGCGCGGCACCGACAAGTTCACGCGCGAGCAATTGTCCGACGCCTTCGCCAAGCTGAAAATCTCCGGCGGCCCGTTTAACTTTGAAACCACCGGTCCGAATCTGGACGCGGCGCTGCGGCTGGCCGCGCACGTGGTGAAGGACGCCAGCTTCCCGGCGGCGGAGTTCGAGCAGTTGCGCCAGCAATGGCTGGTCGGGATCGAAGCATCGCGCAACGAACCGCAGTCGCTGGCCAGCACGGAAATAGACCGGTACTTCAACCCTTACCCGAAAGGCGACGTGCGCGCGACGCCGTCGGTGGACGAGCAACTGGCGGAGGTCAAAGCGCTCAAGCTGGAGGACGTGGTGGCTTTCCACCGCAAATACTTCGGCGCCAGTCATGGCGAGATCGCGGTCGTCGGCGACTTTGACAAGGCCGTGGTCAGCAAAACCATCGAGGATGTGTTCTCGGGCTGGGACAGCAAGGTCTCCTACGCGCCGATCACCCGCGTCAACGCCGACAAGCCGCCGATCGTCAAAATGATCAACGCGCCGGAAAAGGAAAACGGCTTCTACACCGCGCGCCTGAACCTCGACTTGAATGTCAACGATCCTGACTATCCGCTGCTGGACCTGGCCAACTACATCTTCGGCGACGGCGGATTGAAATCGCGGCTGATGGACCGCATCCGCCAGAAGGACGGCTTGTCGTATGGCGGCGGCACCGGCTTGCAGGCGGGCGAAATCGACCGCGCCGGCAGCTTCGAGGTCAGCGCCATCGCCGCGCCGCAGAACCTGAAAAAACTGCGGGCGGCAATCAGGGAAGAACTGGACCGGGCGGTGAAGGAAGGCTTCACGGCGGCGGAACTGGCGGGCGCCAAATCCGGGCTGCTGCAGCAGCGCATCCAGAACCGCTCCAAGGACGAAGTGCTGGCCGCCGGCTGGACGCGCAACCTGTACCTGAACCGCACCTACAGCTGGAGCAAGGAATACGAGGACAAGCTGAAAGCGGCCACCCTGGCGCAAGTCAACGCCGCCTTCCGCAAAGCCATCGACCCGGCCAAGCTGACGGTGATTGTGGCCGGCGACGAGTCCAAAGCCAAAAAATAGCCAAAAGCAACTCCGGGGTCAGGTCCGCCATTTCTACACGGGCTGGACCGTTGGTCCGAAAAATTGCCGGTTTGACGGACTAACTCATGAGGTCGTGTAGAAATGGTGGACCTGACCCCGGATTATGTACTATCATTAGTTACATGAGACGAGACAGCAAACTATCCTCCATCCTGCACGTGCTGCTGCACATGGCGCACGCCGACCGGCCGTTCACCTCGGACGAGCTGGCCGGCTTCCTGGGCACCAATCCGGTGCTGGTGCGCCGTGTGCTGGCGGGCCTGCGCGAGCGTGGCTACGTCGGTTCTGACAAGGGCCACGGCGGCGGCTGGACCATTACCTGCAACCTGCGCCAGGTGACCCTGCGCGACATCTACGAGGCGGTCGGTTCGCCCACGGTGTTCGCGATGGGGAACCGCAGCGAGCAACCGGAGTGCCTGGTGGAGCGCGCCGTCAACGACGCGCTTTCCAGCGCCTTCGACGAGGCCGAGGCTTTGCTGATCGAGCGTTTCAAGGACGTCACGCTGGCCGATTTGTCGGCCCGCTTCAACGACGGATACGCCAAGCACAAAGGAGCCTCCCATGCACATCCCACATCCGAGCACTGAATTCGACGTCATCGTCATCGGCGGCAGCTATGCCGGCCTGTCCGCCGCGATGCAGCTGGCGCGCGCCCGCCGCCGCGTCCTGGTGATCGACGCCGGCCAGCGCCGCAACCGCTATGCGCGGCATTCGCACGGCTTCCTCGGCCACGATGGCCGCGAGGCGGCGGCCATCGCCAACGACGGCCGCGAGCAGGTGATGAAGTATCCGACCGTGCGCTGGATCGAAGGCTCGGCGCAGCGGGCGGAGAAGGTGGAGCAGGGCTTCCGCGTGACCTTGCAGGACGGCGCCGCCTACAACGCGCAGCGTCTGGTGCTGGCCACCGGCGTGGTCGACGAACTGCCGCCGGTGCCGGGTTTGGCGGAGCGCTGGGGCGGCACCGTGTTCCACTGCCCTTACTGCCATGGCTATGAGCTGATGGAGGGACGCATCGGCGTGCTGGCCACCGGGCCGCTGTCGATGCATCATGCGATGATGCTGCCCGATTGGGGGCAGGTGACGTTGATACTCAATGGCGCTTTCGAGCCGGACGCGGAGCAGTTGGCGTCGTTGGAGCAGCGCGGCGTGGCAATCGAGCGCACGCCGGTCAAGGCGATCACCGGGCAGGCGACGGTTGAATTGCAGGATGGGCGGGCGTTGGAGATGGCAGGTCTGTTCGTCGTCAGCCGCATGCATAGCGGCAGTCCGATGGCCGAGCAGTTGGGCTGTGAACTGGAGCAGGGCCCGATGGGCATGTATGTGCGCACCGACGCGATGAAGGCGACCAGCGTCGCCGGCGTGTACGCGTGCGGCGACGCGGCGCGCATGGCGGGCAATGTGGCGTTGGCGGCGGCCGACGGAACGCTCGCCGGCGTGTCGGCGCACCAGTCGCTGATCTTCGGTGCGACCGCCGCAGCGGCGTAGATCGCCTAAGCCGCGTTCAGCTCCGCCACAAAATCGTATAGATCGCCGCGAAAATACGAGCGGCAAAACTCCACCGCGCGGCCGTCGCGCAGAAAACCCAAGCGTTCCACCGCCAACCCCGCATCCCCGGCCCGGGCCTGGAGCAGCGCCGCCTGCTCCTCGTCGAGCAGCAGCGCGCTCAATCGCTGCAGCGCGCGCACCGGCCGGTTGTGCGCGTGCTCCAGCGCCTCGTACATCGACACCTGCACCGACTCCAGCGACGGCAAACAGGTCGCGACGACGGTGGCGTACTCGATGCACATCGGGATGTCGTCCGCATACCGGATACGGTGAAACCGGTACACGGCAGCCCCGGGACTGAGCCGCAGCCTGAGCGCCTCCTCCGGCGTCACCGTCCCCTCGGACCGCTTGAGCCACACGCTGCGCGGCGTCCGTCCGCGCGCCCGCATGTCCTCCGAAAACGATGTCAGCTTGGCGAAATTCTTCTCGATCCGCGTGTTGATGAAGTTGCCCGAACCGGGCCGCCGCACCAGCAGTCCCTCGTCGACCAGGCCGTCGATCGCTTTCCTGACCGTGATGCGAGAGATCGACAGATCGGCCGCCAGGTGCCGCTCGGCCGGCAGCGCTTCGTCGGGCCCGAACACCCGCTGGTCGATGGCCGTGCGCAGCGCCCGTTGAAGGCGCTGGTAGAGCGGCTGGCTGCTGCCTTGTCCCAGCGTGTGCATGATCTCTGCAAGCGGTGTCATCCGTTTCGTCTCCCCTCATCCCGGGCCGGGCCGCCGTGAATTGGTCTCTACCCGGTAGTTGTCTTACCTGTTTTGATAATACCAAAAAGAACCAGCGTGCTGGTATCACACTGGTTTTACTGTGGACCGCACGGCCCTATAGATGCTCCCCTGCAACGAAGAGGGAATTGGTATGTGTACTTCGCACAACATATGAAAAAAATATGGCAATTGGTAGTATTCTGGTATTGGTACTGCGGTATATTGGCGTTGAATTGGTTTTGTATAAGGTTGTAAAAAGGGATCTGCATGACATCGCGGCGGCGATGACCGGCGAAACGATCGACGTTAAAACAGCACGGGCCTTTCCAAAAAAACAGGCCGCAATCAAGGGGGAGTAAATGAAAGAGAATCTGCCAGGTAAGACGAACATGCCACGCAGCGCGGTCGAGCAGTTGACGCCGATCGCCGCAGCGGTGGGCCTGATGGTGCTGGGCATGTCGTGGTCGGCCCAAGCGCAGGCCCAGGCGCAGGCTCAGGCCGACGCCGGCAAGAAGGACGGCGAGGAAATGCAAACCGTCCAGGTGCAGGGCATTCGTGCGGCCCTGCAACAGTCGCTGAACCAAAAGAAAAATGCGGAGTCGCACCTGGAGGTGATCACGGCCGAAGACATCGGCAAGATGCCCGATAAAAACGTCGCCGACTCCCTGCAGCGCGTGCCCGGCGTCAACGTCAGCAACGCCGGCGCCAGCGAAGGCGGCTTCGACGAGAACGACCGCGTGTCGATGCGCGGCACCAATCCCAACCTGACCCAGACCCTGTTCAACGGCCACAACGTGGCCTCCGGCGACTGGTTCATTTTGAACCAGACCACCCAGGTCGGCCGCAGCGTCAGCTACACGCTGGTGCCGTCGGAGCTGGTCGGTTCGGTGGTCGTGCACAAGAGCTCGGAAGCGAACCTGGTCGAGGGCGGCGTGGCCGGCTCGGTCAACATCATCAGCCGCAAGCCGCTCGAATTCAAGGAGAACTTCACCGGCGAAGTGTCGCTGGGCGCGGTGTACGCCGATCTGCCGAAAAAGACCGATCCGCAATTCAGCGCTTTGCTGAACTGGAAGAACGAGCAGAAAACCTTTGGCGCCTTGCTGCAAGTGTTCTCGGAAGAACGCCACCTGCGCCGCGATGGCCAGGAAGCGCTGTCCTACGACAAGATTCTGCCTGGCAGCCCGATGGCGCTCGCCCATCCGGACCTGGCCAACGCCTACTATCCCGGCTTCCTGGGCGCCTCGCTGTTCCAGCAGGAGCGTAAGCGCCAGGGCGGTTTGATCGACCTGCAATTCAAGCCGAGCCGCGACCTGAACTTCGACCTGACCGGTTTCAGCTCGACCTTGAAGGCCTCGAACACCAACGACAACTACCTGCTCAACGGCGGCGCCATCATCAACCAGGGCAACGGCCAGGCGCCGCTGCCGGGCTATGTGGTCAAGACCCAGAACGGCGTCAAGACCCTGGTCAGCGCGAACTTCGCGCCGGTGGCAGGCACCAACTACAACGAGTACGACCAGATCTCGCGTCCCGGCGCGGAAGCGACCGCCAAGTTCGTCGCGCTGGACGGGAAATGGCGCGCCTCCGAGAGCCTGACCTTCTACGGCAAGGCCGGCAGCTCGAAGGGCGAGGGCAAGACCCCGGTCCAGGACGTCATCGCCTGGAACGGCGCCACCGGCACCGGCGCCTCGTACAAGTTGAACGGCACCGGCACGGCGGCCGACTTCTCCTTCAATAACAATCCGGCCGCCACGCCCGGCACCGACGCCACCAGTGGCTTCAGCTGGATGTTCGGCGACCAGAACGTCACCGTCACCGACAAGGAAAAATGGCTGCAACTGGACAGCGACTTCCAGCTCGAAGCCGGTCCGCTCAAGCTGCTGAAGTTCGGCGTGCGCGGCGCCGACCACGATCGCTATTCGGACAACGTCGTCGGCCAGGGCCCGACCTGCTCGACCCGCACCGACGCCGCCGGCGGCCCTGGCTTCTTCTGGGCCGCGCCGCTGCCGACCCAGTACAGCTGCATCAACGGCGCCAACTCGCCGTACAACCCGGCCAACTGGCCTGCCGCGGGCGCGTCGTATCCATCGAATTACGCCAGCGGCCTGGGTGGCAATTTCCCGCGCGGGATCTTCCGCTACACCGCCGAGCAGCTGGCGGCGTTCTCCAAGCTGTTCGCCAACCGCGCCACCGACGGCACGCGTGAAGACTTCGGCAATGAGTTCAACCTGAAGGAAAAGAACCGCGCCGCCTACGTGCAGGGTAACTTCGAAGGCGAAGGCTGGAGCGGCAACGTCGGCGTGCGCTATGTGCAGACCAAGGAACGCGCCGTCAGCAATGTCGGCATGCCGGGCGATACGCCGGCCGGCCAGCCGGGCGTGGTCTACACGTCGGCGTTCGGCATCTTCAAGCCGACCACCGTCGAACACACCTACAACGACTACCTGCCGAGCGCCAACCTGCGTCTGGAACTGAGCAAGGATCTGGTGGCCCGCTTCGCGCTGTCGCGCACCATGACGCGTCCGGACTTCTCGTCGCTGGTCGGCACCTTCACCCTGACGCCACCGGCGGCCAAGGGCGGCGTCGGTTCCGGTTCGGGCGGTAATCCGGATCTGAAGCCCATCACGTCGAACAACTTCGACGCCTCGCTGGAATACTACTTCGCACCGCGTTCGCTGGTGTCGGCCAGTGTCTACTACATGGACCTGACCAATTACATCGGCCAGGGCACCCGTGTGGGCACCTACCGCACCTACACCGAGGCGACCAAGGTCACCGATCCTAACGGCTTCGATGCGCAGTACCTGATCTCTTCGCCGATCAACAGCACCGGCAAGGTCAAGGGCATCGAGCTGTCGTATCAGCAGCCGCTGTTCGGCTACTTCGGTATCGACGGTAACGCCACCTTCACCAACGCCAGCGACAGCAGCGGCGCCAAGGTGCTCGGTTCGTCGAAGCGCACTTACAACGCCAGCGCGTTCTACGAGGACGAGCGTTTCAACGCCCGCCTGACGTACAGCTACCGTTCGGATTCGTACGTGGGCCTGGATCGCGGCACGGAGTTCAACCAGGTCGGCATGGGTTACCTGAACGCGTCGCTGGGTTACAAATTCAGCGAGAAGATCGGCTTCTCGCTGGACATGCGTAACCTGAACGATCCGAAGCTGAAGTACTATGCGCTCAACGAAGACCAGCCACGTTCGGTCTACAAAAACGGTCGCCAGTTCTTCCTGACGATGCGCGTGAAGTACTAAGCCGGTCGGACCGCGTCCGCCCCGTTAAAGGGGCGGGCGCGGTGCTGCATCACGGGTTTTAAACGCTATACTTTGCCGATGCACCCAATTCCGCAACCGATACCCGAGTGGCGCGATGTCGACGCCCGCGTCTTCCATGAGCAGATACTGCCGCTGCACCGCCCCGCCGTGATGCGCGGCGTGGTGCGCGACTGGCCCGTCGTCGCCAAGGCGCTGGCGTCGCCGCAGGCGGTGGGCGGTTACCTCAAATCCTTCGATAGCGGCGTCGATGTCAACGCCATCATGACGCCGCCCGCCGCGCAAGGCCTGGTGACGTACAGCGACGACGTCAGCGCCTTCAGCTTCGTGCGCAACCG
The DNA here is from genome assembly GCA_024123955.1 of Oxalobacteraceae bacterium OTU3CINTB1. Classification (NCBI taxonomy): domain Bacteria; kingdom Pseudomonadati; phylum Pseudomonadota; class Betaproteobacteria; order Burkholderiales; family Oxalobacteraceae; species Oxalobacteraceae bacterium OTU3CINTB1. The sequence goes on along the minus strand of CP099652.1, from coordinate 5,621,933 downwards.
CCTGCCGATATCGAGCATCATCGATCAGTTGATGCGCTATCTGCCGGCCGGCGCACGCGCTCCGGCGCTGGCGGCGCAAAGCGCGGTCATCGCCGAATGCCTGCCGGGCTTTTTAGCGGAGAACCGGATACCGTTGCTGGGGGCGGAAGTGCAGCCGCGCATCTGGCTGGGCAATCACATCACGGTGCCGGCCCACTTCGACGAGGCGCAGAACATCGCGGCCTGCGTCAGCGGCCGGCGGCGTTTCACCTTGTTCCCGCCCGAGCAGGTCGGCAACCTGTATGTCGGCCCGCTCGATTACACGCCGGCTGGCGCGCCGATCAGCATGGCCTCGCGCGCGCAACCGGACTTCGACAAATATCCGCGCTTTCGTGATGCGCTGGCGGCGGCCCAGGTGGCCGAGCTGGAGCCGGGCGATGCAATCTACATTCCAGCGATCTGGTGGCACCAGGTCGAATCGATCGGCCAACTGAATATCCTGGTCAACTACTGGTGGGGCGGCTCGCACACCGCGAATGACCGCAGCATGTCGCCATCGAACGCGTTGATGCACTGCCTGCTGAACATGAAGGATCTGGAGCCGCAAGTGCTGCAGGCTTGGCGGGCGGTCTTCGAACATTTTGTTTTCAATCCCGATCCGCAGCGGCTGGAACATATTCCCGAACAGCGGCGCGGGGCGCTGGGCGCGATGTCGCCCGAAGAGGTGCGCCGCTTCAAGGACGTCTTGATCGCGCAGCTACAAAAATAATCCTACTGGAGACACCATGAAACTACACGCCGGCGCAGTGTTCGCGGCAGCTGTCATCGCAGCTTTTTCGTCATCGTCCGCAACGGCCGATGAAGTGATCGGCTACTACCCCGGCTGGAAATCGGCGACGTATCCTGTCACCGCCGTCAACGTCGGCGCCGACAAATTGACGATGGCGCTGTACGCGTTCATCGACGTATGCTGGGACGGAAAACATGGCAACCCGGAGCCGTCCATCAATGACGAGGCATCTTGCCAGGACGCGGCCGGCGATCCGGTGTCGGCCAACGGCGCGCTGGTGTTTGGCAACGCCGTCTCGGACGGCGCCAACCTGCGCGCATTGGTGGCGTTGAAGAAGCAGCATCCCAAGTTCAAGGTGGTGGTGTCGGTCGGCGGCTGGAATTGGTCGAACCGGTTTTCCGACGTCGCCGATTCGCCCGCCGCCCGCGCCAATTTTGTCGCCTCGTCGGTGAAGCTGATGCGCCGCTACGCTCTGGATGGCATCGACATCGACTGGGAGTACCCGACCGAGGTTGGCGTGCCGTGCGTGGCGGGCAGGGTGTGCGCGCGGCCGCAGGACAAGCCGAACTACGTCAAGCTGGTGCGCGAGCTGCGCACCGCCTTCGACGCGGCCGGCAACAAGGACGGCAAGCATTACAGCATCACCATCGCGTCGGGCGCGAACGCCAACTTCGTCAACGACGGCGCGGCGGGCAGCGGATGGATGAAGGAGCTGGCGCAAAGCCTCGACTGGATCAACATCATGACCTACGACTACCACGCGCCTTGGGAGAAAACCACCGGGCATTTGGCGGCGCTGAGCGGCGATCCGAAAGATCCGGTGACCTCCAAAGGTTTGTACGCGGAGGCGTCGGTGCAGCGCTATCTGGACGCCGGCATCCCGGCGGACAAGCTGGTGATGGGCGTGCCGTTTTACGGGTATGGGTGGAAGGGTTGCGCGCCGGGTCCTGCGGGCGATGGGCAGTATCAGCTATGCGAAGGCGGCGCGACCGGCAGCGCCGGTGGCGGCAATGCGTATGGCTTCAGCCATCTGCTAAAGCAGGGGATTTTGACGCCCACCTTCGAGGGTGGAAACGGCTACAAGCGGTATTGGAACGCTGCGGCCAAGGTGCCGTACCTGCATAACGCGAAGGAAAAGATCTGGATCACGTACGAGGACCAGGAGTCGCTGAAAGGTAAGGCGCGCTTCATCAAGGCGAAGAAGCTGCGCGGAGCGATGTTCTGGGAGTTGGCCGCCGATGGCGAGCATCAACTGCTGCAAACGCTGTCGTCTGAGATGAAACGTTGAACACGCGGGGAGCATCTTGCAAGGTGTTGCTTAAATAGATTTTAATAAATTCAATAATACTTATTTGAAAATACTTTATTTATAATTTCCTTGTCATGTCGCCGCGTTGAAGGTCGCACTTCATTGGAGGAATTATGAATAAGTTGTCAGCAAGATTGCTCGCGTTTTGCATGCTGTTCTGGGTGGCGATATCGGCCCACGCGGCGTATTCGGTTGCGCATGGCGACGGCGTCGATTATTACTACGACACGTACGCGTATCGTCCGCCGACGGTGATTGGCAACCAGGTGGAGTTCGACATTGTCATGCATTCGGAAGTGGGCTTTCCCTCCGCCTACCGCAGCGACTATTTCCAAATCTACGCGGTGTCGCAATCTGGCTATTTGTTGAACGGGGCAATGACGATCGGTGTCGAGGGAACGATGCAATGGCCGAGCAGCAGCACGTCCGGCGCGCCGGACGCCGGCGCCATTATCCGTCTCAACACCTTTTTGTACCCTGGTACCGTTTCTGGCGTGGATAATCATTTTTATCCGACCGTTGTTGGCGGCTTCGATAACCACGTTGAGGCGCGTGTCAACCCAAGGGGGGACTTCAACACCTCCGGCAGCTACAGCGGCTATGCTGTCGCCGGCGCCACTGGCCTTTACCACACGCTTGGCCTGATCAACATCGCTGAAATCAGCACCGCCGAAAACTGGGACGCCTACGTCACCGTCGACAAGCTGCGATTCGATCTCGGCACGCAGTTTGCCGCTGCGGTCCCGGAGCCGGAGAGCTACCTGACGATGGCGGCCGGTTTGCTCATGCTTGGCGCTACCCTCAAGCGACGCAACCTTAAGGCGTAAGCAAAAAATCAAACGCAAAAAAATGCCGGCTTCAAGCCGGCATTGATGACATCGCGCTGCGCTTACTTGGCAGCTGCGGCAGCCGCTGGTTTGTTCTGATACATGATCCAGTAGCGCGCCAGGTCGCCACGGCCGTCGTTGCCGGTGACGGTTTCCAGTACCTTGATCGATTCGTCCTTCTTGCCGGCCATCGCCAGCGCGTAGCCCAGACGCAGTTTCGCATCTTCAGGATTCTTCGACACGCCTTTGGCGATACCTTGCTTCATCAGGTCGATACCCTTGTCGAACTGGCCCAGGGTGATGTAGTTGTAGCCCAGGTTGACCAGGCCGACGCCGTCCTTCGACTTCTGCGCGGCGGCGACGCCCGAATCGATGTTTTTCGCATCGTCGGCCGCGCCCTTGTTGGCGCTGTCGCGGATCTTCTGGATCGCGGCTTTGTCCTTGCCGGCCGGGATGGCGCCGGGATAAGCCTTGTCCATCGCGATTTTACCTTCGGTGAAGAAGCCGCCCAGCACGGCCAGCTCGGCCTGTTCCAGGTAGTCCTCAGGTTCCATCTTCGATGGCGCGGCGACGCCTTTCAGACGCGCCATGTCCAGGTCCAGGCGCGGAGCGTAGGTCTTCTTGCCGCGCGTGCGGTTCAGCAGGTCGAACCAGTAGTCTTCCGAAGGGTAGTAGCGCACCAGCTCTTCGATCGCCGTCAGATACAGTTCGGTGTCTTTCAGCTTGATGCCGACGTTACCCAGCAAATTGAGTTCGTCCTTGGTCGGCGGGGTGCCGGCTTTTTTCGCCGCTTCGATATCCTTCAGCACTTCGGTCTTGGCGGTGGCGAAGTCGTTCTTCAGGAAGTACGAACGCACGATGTACTGGCGCTGCTTGGCGTTGTCGCCCGATTCGGTGCCGTAGCGGTTGAACCAGGTGATCGCCTTGTCGTAGTCCTTGATGGAGCTGTAGTAGATGCCGGCGACGGCGTCGATGAAGCGCAGTTTGTCTTCCTGCTTCAGGCGGCCCGAATCGATCATCGCCTCCAGCGCCTTCAGGGTCAGTTCATTGTTGCCGGAGGCCTGGCCCAGTTGCACGCGCATCTGGTTCAGCACAAACGTCTCGTATGGAGTCAGGTTGGGCGCGGCGGCGGCGGTGTCGATGCGGGTCTGGTATTCCTGGTAGTTCTTGGCATCGAGCAGCGGCTTGGTTTGCGCCGGGTCGATCAACTTGAAGATCTCCGGACGAACCGTATCCTTCGGCGCTTCGGCGGCGGCTTTTTCCTTGTCCTGCGCGTGGGCTGCGGTCACGCCCAGCATGGCCGGTACCGCGTTCAGGCCGATGGCGGCCAGGATCAGACTAATACGAGCGAGACGAATATGGGACATGTTTAATCCTTCAATCAAAGACATAAGATGGCCGGCGCAGAAACGCCATGCCGTCGCTATTGGAGTTATGTTCAGGGCCGCGCTGCGCGCGATCCGGCAAACCGCACATTCTACGATCCCTTTATGGGAAGTAAAAGAGCCTGCCGGTCAAACCAACGTATTGTTACATAAATCATGGTTGATGCGCTTAATTCAAGGGTGCGTCAACCGTGCGCTGGTCGCGCAACCACCGGCTCCGGCTCCGGCTGCGCGCGCGCGGCCATCGGAATGATCTGCGACAGGACGGCGACCGGGATCGCGCACAGCATCACCCAGATGAAGAAGTGCTGGTAGCCGAGCGCGATCTGGATGTCGCCGCTGAATAGTTTGAACAAGACAAACCCGAGCTGCATGATGCCGGTCGCGAAGGCGTAATGCGCGGTCTGATATTTGCCCGGCGCGACCACCTGCATCATGTACAGAATCAGGCCGACGAAGCCGAAGCCGTAGCCGAACATCTCGACGCTGAGCGCCGCACCGATCACCGCCAGCTCGGTCGGCTGGAAGTAGGACAGCAGGTAGAAGGCGGCGTTGGGCAGGTTGACCGCGAGGATCAGCCACAGGATGGCGCGCTTGAGGCTTAGCCACGAGGTGAAGTAGCCGCCGGCGATGCTGCCGACCAGGAAGGCCACCGTGCCCACGGTGCCGTAGACGGCGCCCACTTCGGCCGTGCTGAGGCCAAGGCCGCCGAGGTGGCGCGCCTCGCGCAGAAACAAGGGACCGATCGATTGCACCTGCGCCTCGCCGGCGCGGAACAGGATGATGAACAGGATGGAGACCCAGATGCCAGGCTTTTTAAAGAATTCGACGATCACTTCCCACAGCGTGCGGGCGATGGCGGCGGCGTTGGTGCCGGTGCTCACCGCGTTTTTCGACTGCGGCAGCGCCCAGCTGTTGTAAAGCCCGAGGCCGACCATGACCGCGGCCAGGATGAGGAAGCAGATGGTCCACGCGGGCACCACGCCGACGGTTTGCTCGAAGTGCCCGGCCAGCACCAGCAGCCCGCCGGTGGTGAGGAATTTGCCGGCGTTGAAGAAGGTGCCGGTCCAGCCGGCGTATTGCGCCTGGCCTTTTTCATCGAGGCTGGTGATATACAGGCCGTCGCAGGCGATATCGTGCGTGGCCGCCGAAATGGCCACCAGCGCAAGCATCGCCATGCACGCGGCGAACCAGAACGGCGCGTGCAGCGCCAGCGCGACGCCGCCGAGGCATACGCCGCCGAAGATCTGGAAGGTGACCACGATCAGTTTTTTGCTGCTGGCCAGCTCCAGGAAGGGACTCCACAACGGTTTGAAGACCCACGCGAAGCCGATCAACGCGGTCCAGCGATTGATTTCGCTATTGGGCATGCCCATGCTCTTTAACATCTGGTTGGCGACGATGGCCACCGCGAAGAACGGCAGGCCTTGCGCCAGATAGAGGCTGGGCACCCAGAACTTCGGGTTGCGGATGGTTTGCTTGCGGGTGTCTTCTTTGTTGTTGTCCACGTCGTCCCCGGATGATTTTTACTCGAAGCCCGGCACCGGCGCGCGGCCGGTGGCGGGCAGCTGGTCGGCCAGCCACAGGTTGACCGCGTCCAGCGCCGGCTTGGCGAAGCCGTAGGTCATCAGCGCCGGCGCCTGGATGTCGAGCGCCTGGTACGGATTCCACAGCGCCAGGTGCAGGTCCGGGCGCCAGGTGGCGCGCGCATGCTCGCCGTAGCGCAGGCGCGAGGTCGAGGCCAGCATCGTGAAGCGGCCGTCGTCGGGCAGCGCGCTCCAGTCGAAGGCGTCGGCGTCGGCGAAGGTCACCAGTTCGACGTCGTACAGGCGGCGCAGCGACGCGGCCACCGTTTCCGCCGGCACGCCGGCTTCCGAGACGCCGTCGCTGACCACGTCCTGGCGCACCACCAGGCGCACCTTTGCGCCGTTGGCCGGACGATCCGGCTGGCGGTAGGCCGTCAGCGCGCGGCACCAGCCTTCGGCCATCACGTCGCGGTCGGCCGCGTCTTCCTTGTACGAGCGCGGTTTGCATGGATAGGCCAGCGCCAGCGCCGACAGGCGGTCGAGGCGTTGCTGGACGTCTTGCGCGGTCAGCTCGCCCGAGGCCAGCGCCGCCGCGATGGAATTGAGCGTCTCGTCCTGGGTTTCCGGGGTGCCGAGCGCCATCACCATGTCGGCGCCGGCGGTGAGCGCGCGCACCGCCGCGTTGCCCACGCCATAGCGCCCGGCGATCGCGTGCATGTCCATGCCGTCGGTGATGACGATGCCCTTGTACTGCCATTCGTCGCGCAGCAGGCCGGTGAGGATGCGGCGCGACATCGTGGCCGGATTGTCCGGGTCCAGGGTCGGATAGACGATGTGCGCGGTCATCATCGCCGGGGCCGAGGCAGAGGCGATGCGGAACGGCGCCAGTTCCAGGCGGTCCAGTTCCTCCACCGGCTTGTCCACGGTCGGCAGGTCGCGGTGCGAATCGATGTTGGTGTCGCCGTGGCCGGGGAAGTGCTTGACGCAGCAGGCCACGCCTTCCGCGTGGCTGCCGGCCATCCAGGCCATCGCCAGTTCGGCGGCGCGTTGCGGCTCGGCGCCGAAGGAGCGCTCGGCGATCACCGGGTTGTGCGGGTTGTTGTTCAGGTCCAGCACCGGCGCGAAGTTCCAGTTGAAGCCCAGCGCCTTGACGGCGCGCGCCACGGCGGCGCCGGTGCGGTGGGCCAGGTCGGTGTCGTCGGCCGCGCCCAGGCCCATCGCCGCCGGCGGCGCCGGCACCCAGGTCGAGCGGACCACGGCGCCGCCTTCCTGGTCGATGGCGATCAGCGATTCCGGGCCCATGACCGCGCGCAGGTCGGCGGTCAGCTTGCCCAATTGTTCCGAGTCGGTCATGTTGCCCCGGAAAAGGCAGACGGCGCGGATGCCGTTCGCCTTCAGGAAGTCGGCGGTGGCCGCGTCCAGCACCGTGCCGGGGAAGCGGATCATGATCAGTTGGCCCGCGATTTTCCGCAACTCGTCGTGAGTCTTGTTTGTTTGGTCGGTCATTGGGGTGCTCCGGCGTGCTTAATTTGTTTTGGTGACTTTGCTCAGATGGCGCGGTGCGTCCGGGTCCATGCCGCGCGCGGCCGACAGTTTTGCCGCCATCACGTAGAAGGCCTGGATCGCCACGATCGGATCGAGGTCCGGCGTCGCCGCCACCGGCAAGGTCAGGTCACGCTCGGCCACGTCGGCCGGGGCGGCCAGCAGCACGCGCGCGCCACGCCCGCGCATCTCGCTGGCCAGTTGCAGCAGGCTTGCCTGGGTCGGGCCACGCGTGGCGAAGATCACCAGCGGGTAGCCTTCCTCGATCAGCGCCATCGGGCCGTGCTTGATCTCCGCGCCGCTGAACGCTTCCGCCTGCAGCGCCGAGGTTTCCTTGAACTTCAACGACGCTTCCAGCGCGACCGGGAAGCTGATGCCGCGACCGACCACCATGATGTTGCGGGCTGGCGCCAGCACTTCCAGCGCTGCGGACCAGTCTTCGGTGGTGGCGGCGCGCAGCGAATCGGGCAGCGCTTCGAGGCCGGCTTGCAGCTCCGGATCGTTCTGCCACGCGGCCACCAGGCGCGCGCCGGCCACCAGGCTGGTGATGAAGCTCTTGGTCGCGGCCACGCTTTGCTCTTTGCCGGCGCGCAGCGGCATCGCCCATTCGGCGGCGTGCGCCAGCGGCGAATCGATGTCGTTGACCAGCGCGATGGTGGTGGCGCCGCCGTCGCGGAAGTATTTGATCGGCTCGACCACGTCCGGGCTCTGGCCCGATTGCGAGATCGAGATCGCCAGGGTGTCGCGGGTGATCAGCGGCGATTTGTTCAACGTCACCAGCGACATCGGCAGCGACGCCACCACGCGGCCCAGGCGCGCCATGATCAGGTAGGCGGCGTAGGCGCAGGCGTGGTCCGACGAACCGCGCGCGATGGTCAGCGCGGTCGTGAACGAGGTGCTCCTCAATTTTTCGCCCAGCTCCGCGTAACGGTCGCCATCGTGGGCCAGTTGCAGGGCCACGCAATCAGCGGCGGACAAGGCTTCTTTCAACATCATTGAGGTCACAACAGTTCTCCTTCGATATAAACGGCTTTGAGGTTCAGGTCACGGTCGAGCACCACGAGGTCGGCGTAGGCGCCGGGGGCCACGCGGCCCCGCTCTTGCAGGCCGAGATAGTCGGCCGCATACGTCGAGACCCGTGCCGAGGCATCCGCCAGATCGAGGCCGAGTCCGACCAGGTTGCGCAGCGCCTGGTCCATGGTGAGGGTGCTGCCGGCAAGGGTGCCATCAGGCAGGCGCACGCCGCCCATGCACTTGTGGACGACCTGGCGGCCCAGCATATATTCGCCGTCCGGCATGCCGGTGGCGGAGGTGGAATCGGTGACGCAGTACAGGCGCGGAATGCAGCGCAGCGCGGTCTTGATGGCGCCCGGGTGCACGTGCAGCAGGTCCGGTATCAGTTCCGCGTACTGCGCGTGCGCCAGCGCCGCGCCGACCATGCCGGGCTCGCGGTGGTGCAGGCCGGTCATGGCGTTGAACAGGTGGGTGAAGCCGTGGGCGCCGTTTTCCAGCGCCGCCTTGCCGTCCTCGTAGGAGCCCAGCGTGTGGCCGATCTGCACCCGCATGCCGGCGTCCGACAATTCCTTGACCAGTTCCAGGTGGCCGTCGATTTCCGGCGCCACGGTGATCAGTTTTAAGGGCGCCAGCGTTTCGAGCCGCTCGACGTCGGCCAGCTTGGCCGAGCGCGCGTAGTTGGGCTGCGCACCGAGCTTGCCGGAGTTGATGTACGGGCCTTCGAGGTGGGCGCCGAGCACCCGCGCTTCGCCTTTGCCGCGCTGGGCGGCGGCCTTGCCGATGCCGGCCAGGGCGAGGTCGATATCCTCCGGCGGCGCCGTCATGGTGGTCGCCAGCATGCTGGTGGTGCCGTGCCGCGCGTGGATGGCGGCGATGGTGCGGACCGCGTCGCCGCCTTCCATCACGTCCCTGCCGCCGCCGCCGTGCACGTGCAGGTCGATGAAGCCGGGGATGATGTAGTCGTCGGCGTTGAGGGCCGGATCGATGCCGCCGCCGGTGATGGCGAGCACGCGCTGGTCGAATGTGACTTCGCCACGGATCCAGCCCGCCGACGTGAGGATATTACCTTTGATTGCACTGCTCATCTGCGCGACTCCGCTACGAATTCATAATAATCACTTCGGCAATACGAGTGGGTCAGTTCCACCGCTGCGCCGTTGTCGAGATAACTGACGCGGGTGATGTGCAGCATCGCGGCACCCGCAGGTATGTTGGCCAGGCGCGCCTGTTCCGCGCTGGCGTTGACGGCGCGGATATGCTGCAGCGCGCGCATCGGGATCGTGCCCTTCGATTCCAGGTAGCCGTACAGCGAATCGGTCACGCTGTGGGGGTTAGGCATGTACTGGGCCGGGATGGTGGTCGTTTCGATCGCCATCACCACATCGTCGGCGGTGCGCAATCGCTTCAGTCGCGCCACCGGCATGTTGGGCGAGAGGCCGAGCGACAGCACCTCCACCGGCGAGGCCACGCCGATGTCGCGTTGCAGCCAGCGCGAGCCGGCATTGAAACCGCGCTCGCGCAGTTCCTCGGAAAAGCTGGTCAGGCGCGACAAGGGCTGTTCCAGTTTCGGCGTGATGTAGGTGCCCGAGCCGCGTTTGCGGGTCAGCATGCCGCGCTCGCACAGCATGTCGATCGCCTTGCGGGCGGTGACGCGCGAGATATTCAGCATCTCCGACAGCACGCGCTCGGAGGGCAGCGCCTCGTTGGCGCGCCACTCGCCGTTGACGATACCGTCCGACAGCTTGTTCGCCAGCTGCATGTACAACGGCGTGTCGCTGCCGGCGTCCGGTTCGAAGTCTTTCAGCTGTTCGCTCGACTGGGCCAGCACGGGCTACTCCTTCAATCGTTGTTGGATCAGCCGCAGCGCACCGGCCGCCGAATCGCCTTGCGGCGTCACGCTGCGCGCCAGGACCGCCGCCGGCAGGTAGGGGCGCAGCGGCGCACCGAGACCGCCGCACAGCGCGATCGGCAGCGTGCCGCTTGGATCGAGCGCGTCGGCCATGCGTTCCACTTCGCGTCCCGCTTCGAGCAGGATGGCGCGCGCTGTGGGATTCGATTCGCCATGGCGCAGCACCGCGCGCGCCAACTGCGCGTATTGGGTCTGCGTGGCCTTGGCCAGCCATTGCTGGACCGACAGGCGCGTCTGCGCGAGGTCCGCGCCTTCGGCTGCGCCGCAGGCCTGCGCGACATCGGCGGCGAAGGCGTCGTCCGGCTTGCGGCCGTCGAGCACTTGCTGCAGGTGGTTGGCCGCGCGCAGTCCCATCCAGGCGCCGCTGGCCTCGTCGCCGGCCGGGAAGCCCCAGCCGCTCACTTCGACATGCGGGCCGCGGACCGGTTTGACCTCGCCGACGCTGCCGGTGCCCAGCGCGATGATGGCACCCGGCTGGCCGGCGTGGGCGCCCAGCACGGTGGTGTGGCCGTCCGACTCCAGCGCCAGGCGCGCATAGCCGGGATTGGCGGCGACGAATTCGGCGGCCCACTGGCGGTTATGCACGCCGGCCATGCCGAGGCCGATCGCGATGGACGATCTGGCCGGGAAATCCAGGCCTGCGGCGGCGAACGCTTGCGCTGAGGCGTCCTCGACGGCGGCCCAGGCGCCGGCGATGCCGTGCGACAGGGCCGAGGGGCCGCTGGTGCCGTTGGCCAGTTCGACGCCGTCGGTGCGCGCCAGGCGAACCCTGGTGCCGCTGCCGCCGCCGTCGACGCCGATTAAAAATTCGATCATGGGTATCCGAAAACGCTGTCGCTGGGAAATCCGGCCGGGCCGGGGTGGTTGAGGGCACTATATGGTTGCCCAACCAGCTTGTCAACAGGTATTTAACTGGTATTATAAAATATTGAAGTGGACTGGGGTTGTCGAGTTGGTATTTATCGGTAACTATTTGTTTTTAATGGGAATTGACGAGCCGGGGTAAGCTGGCGAGCTGGGCGGCAGTGCATGCCACTTTGGTCTGGTTTTGGTAGGGAGGATGGCGGAAGGAGTACAATTCCGCTTTGTTAAGATATTTAAAGGTAAGACAAATGACTGACTATTGGGACGACTGGCAGCGCGAAGCGTTGGCTGCGGGCGTGAAGGCGCCGTTGGCCAAGCTGGGAATGGAAGTGCTGAAGACGCACCGCAAGAATCGCTGGCCATCGCACTTTTTGGGCCGCATGGAAGACGGGCCGATGATGATTGAAATGTGCCTGGAAGAGCCGGACGAGACGGAGCTGTTGTTCGTCGAGAACCTGCATCCGTATGACGACAAGCTGATTGCCGCCACCAAGAAGCGCCTCTGCTTCGACTAAAGCCTTGGGTTAATTGTTGGCTTTGTCGCGGGTGCCGGTGCGCTCGTACGTCACCAGCCGCGATGGTTCCGCCGTTTTGCCGTTGACGTTGACCACCGCGTTGCCGGGGCCGCGCACGATGACGTCGGCTTGGCCGGTCCACAACTGGCGTGCATTCAGGTTGCCCGAGCCGCTCAGCTGCGCGGTCAGGGTCGCGGTTTTGCCGTCGAGCTTGACCTCGCCCGGGCCGTGCATGTTCAGCCGCACGCTCTTGCAGTCGGCCGTCGCCGTCAGGTCGCCCGGGCCGCCCACTTCCGCTTCCAGCGTTTCGCTGACCCTGTTCAAATGAATATTGCCCGGCCCGCGGCTGCGCGCCACCGCGCGGCCGACCTGCAGCGTTTTTGCGTCCAGGTCGCCGGGGCCGCTCACTTCCGCGCTCAGCATTGCCGTCGCCCCCGACAAGGTCATGTTGCCCGGTCCGCTGAGGATGGCGCGCACCGTTTGCGCCTGCAGGCCGCGCACCGTCAGGTCGCCCGAGCCGTGGACTTCGGCGTCGAGTTTCTTGATGTTGCCGGCGATGCAGGCGTCGCCCGGGCCGTGCAGCATGGCGCTGGCCGCTTCCGTGTTCAGTGCGCAGGCGTCGAGGTCGCCCGGGCCGGCCACCTCGGCGCGGATTTCGCGGGCGTTGCCGCGCAACGTGACCGAACCCGGCCCGTGCATCGCTGTGTTGATCTTGCCGGCGTTGATGTCGCCGATGTCGAGGTCGCCCGGCCCGTTGACCGAGATGTTCAGATCCTGCGTGACGCCGGCCGCGTTGATGTCGCCGGGACCGTTCGAGACCACGTTCAGGCTGCCCGCCTTCAAGCTGCGCAAGTCGAGGTCGCCGCTGCCGGAGGAGGTGACCGTCAGGTCCGTCACCATGCCGCTGGCGTGGATGTCGCCGGCGCCGTCCGACGTCAAACTGAGCGCCTGGCCCTGGAATTGTTGCAGATCGACGTCGCCGCTGCCGCCGCTGCGCAGGCTTTTCAGGGTGGCGGCGTTGATTCGTATCGTGACCTGCGACTTGTAGTCGCTGTTCCAGTTAAAGTTGAAGACCCAGCCGCTGCTCTTTTTGCGCGGCTGCCGCACGGTGAGCGTGTCGCCGCTGACCGTGGTTTCGATGTCGGCGAATTTCTTGCGCGGGCCGGACAGTTCGATGCCGTTGCCGGCCTGGTTGGTGACGATCACGCGGAACGGGCCGCTCAGGTTGATGCTGGTGAACGGCGCGACGGTGCGGGTCTCGGTGGCGCTGCCGTTGTCAGGCCTGCTGTCAGCCTTGCTGTCAGCCTTGCTCTCGGACTTGCTATCGGCCTGGGCGTAGCCGCCAGCGATGGCGGCCGCCAGGATGGTGCAGGCCAGCGCCTGGTGTTTGATCGTCTGCGTCATTTTTATCTCGATGGTGGAAGTGGCGAGGAATGAACGATATGACAAAAGCAAGCATGCGGCGCGCGGAATGGGACGGATGCGCGGAATAATGGGATCAACGGCAAAAAAGCGGCGCTGAACTGCGATTCAACTTGCCGTCGCGGGCGCCGATAATGTCATAATCGGGTTATTGATGCTCGAGCGGGGAAAAGGAAGCGGGGGCGCATATGATTAAATACATGGGGACAAAAAACACGGACGACGGTTCGGTGCTATATGTGTTCTTAATCAATGGCTTACAGAAGGAAATCCGGGAGGCGGCCTTGAAGCAGTACCCGGGATGCTACGAGGCGTTGCCGGCCACCGCCAAGGCGCGTATCAGCGCCAACCGCTCCTGGTTATCGAAACTTTAATGATGATGTTTTCTTCACTGCCGCGCCGCGCCGGGGTTTGCGCGCTGGCGGCATCCGCCATGCTGGTTTCCGGCGCCGCCCTGGCGCAAGCGGTGCCCACCACCTTCGGCACCGTCATCGGCAATGGCCTGCTGTGCCGCGACCAGACCGCCAATTTCTATTACTACGATTACCTGCTCAAGGCCTTCGGCCCGGCCTACAAGCACGACGGCGGCGCCTTCTGGTTCAAGACCGAGGGCGCCAACCTGTGGGGCACGCCGGTCTCCGAGGTGATGGTTAGCGACGATACCAGCACCTATATCTTCGTCGGCGCCGTGGCCGAGGCCACGCCCGAGGAGCTGGAGAAGGCGATCATCGCCCAGGTCGGCTTGCATTATGCGAGAATCGACACGTCGGCCTTTCCGGTGCGCGAGGCCAAGCCGGCCAGCCGCATCGTTTATTTCGATACCAAATCCAAGATTTACTGCGCGAAGTACAAGCCCTTGCCGCCGGTGCAGCCGCCTGCCGTGCGCCAGCGGCTAAAATAGGGCACGCGCACTCCCAAGGTCTTCATGTACACCCACTTTTTTAATCTGAAGCAATCGCCGTTTTCCATCGCGCCCGATCCGCGCTACCTGTTCATGAGCGAGCGCCACCGCGAGGCGCTGGCCCATCTGCTGTACGGCATCGGCAGCGGCGGCGGGTTCGTGCTGCTGACGGGGGAGATCGGCGCCGGCAAGACCACCGTGTGCCGCTGCTTCATGGAGCAGATCCCCGAGAACTGCAAGCTGGGCTATATCTTCAATCCGAAGCTGTCGGTGGAGGAGTTGCTGCTGTCTATCTGCGACGAGTTCGGCATCGAGCTGCCGCCGCAGGGTGGCGGCGCCGTCAGCGTCAAGGGCTATGTCGACGCGATCAACGCCTATTTGCTGGCCAGCCACGCGCAGGCCAAGAATAATGTACTGATCATCGACGAGGCGCAGAACCTGTCGGCCGAGGTGCTCGAGCAGCTGCGCTTGCTGACCAACCTGGAAACGAGCGAGCGCAAGCTGCTGCAAATCATCCTGATCGGCCAGCCCGAGCTGCGCACGATGCTGGCGCGGCCGGAGCTGGAGCAGTTGGCGCAGCGCGTCATCGCCCGCTATCACCTGGGCTCGCTGACCGAGGCCGAAACCGGCGCCTATATCGAGCATCGCCTGGCGGTGGCGGGCGCGTCGGCGATCGCGCCGTTTCCGCGTCGGTTGATGGGACTGGTGCACACCTTGGCGAAGGGCGTGCCGCGACGTATCAATCTGCTGTGCGACCGCGCGCTGCTGGGCGCGTATGTGGAGAACCAGCCGCAGGTGACGCGGGTCATTTTGCGGCGCGCCGCGTCGGAAGTGTTTTCCGGGCAGGAAGTGGCTCCGGGGCAGGGTGCTTTGCTGGCCTCGGGTTCGCGTTGGCCGCTGGTGGCCGCCGGCGCGCTCGGCGGCGTGATCATCAGCGCGGTGCTGTGGCAGTTGGCGGCGCATGATGCCAAGCCGGGCATGCAGAGTGCACAGGCGGCTTCTGCACCTCCGGCAGCCGCCAGGGCCGCTGTGGCCGCGCCGAAGACGGTGCCGGCGGCCGGCATGCCGGCGCCCGCGCCCGCGATGGCTCCGGCGGCCCCGGCCGCAGCGGTTGCAGCGGCGGGGGATGGCGGCGGCAAGGCGGCGGCGTTGCGCCAGCTGGCCGGCATGTGGGGGCTGGCGCTGGTCGACGGCGATCCTTGTCCGACGGCGGCGCGGCTGAATCTGCGTTGCCTGCAAACCAAAGGTGTCATCGAGGATCTGCGCCTGCTGGACCGTCCGGCGGTGCTGACCTTGCGCGACGATCCCGTCGCGCCCAACTACGTGCTGCTGACCGCGCTGGACAAACGCAACGCGATCATCACGCCACCCGGCGGCGCGCCGCAGACGATCAGCCTGGATGCGCTGGCCGCGCGCTTCGGCGGCGAGTTCACCACCTTCTGGCGCGCGCCGCGCAGTTGGCGCGACGAGGTGTCCGTCGGCGATCACGGTCCCGATGTGGACTGGCTCGCCAAGCGCTTGTCGCAGCTGTACGAGCTGAAAAAGCCGCAGGAAAATCAGCCGCTGGACGCGGCATTGCGCAGCCGCCTGACCGAGTTCCAGACCGAGCAGCATCTCAAGGCGGACGGCGTGGCCGGTCCGAAAACTTTCATCCGACTGTATCAGTTGGGCGGCGTACAGGAGCCACGTTTGCTGGCCCGTGCCGGCAAGGCCGACGTCGTGGCAGGGAAATAATATGTCCTATATTTTGGAAGCGCTGAAAAAAGCGCAGGCGGAGCGTCAACTCGGCAACTCGCCGACCCTGCACGCGCCGACGCTGCAATCGATGGACCGCTCGTCGGCGGCCGCGCGTCTTAAAAAGCCGTTGCTGCTGGTGATAGTGGCCATGAGCGTTGTGATTGCCGCGTTGTTGTTCATTGTCTTGAAACCGGCCGCCGCGCCAGCCGACGCTCCGGCGGCTCCGGTCTTCGCCACGCAAACTCCGGTCCAGGTTGTCGCCGACAATTCCGCGCCATTGCCGGCGCCCGTCGCCGCGCTGCCACCGCCTGTCGCCACCCTGACGCCGGCGCCGCGCAAGCACGCGGATCCGCAGACGATGCCCGCCGCGCCTGCGCCAGCCGCCAACGCCAACCCCTCGGCCGCGCCGCCCGCTCCGTCCAAGCCGGCCGTCGCGTTCGAGGAGCCCGTCCAGAATCTGCGCGATCTCCCCGAACCCATCCAGCGCTCGATTCCACAGGTCGCCGTCGGCGGTTACATCTATTCCAAGAACCCGTCCGATCGCCTGCTGCTGATCGACAAGGTGCTGCGCCGCGAGGGTGATGAGGTCGCCCCCGGCTTGAAACTGGAAAAGCTGAATCCCAAGGAAGCCGTGTTCAATTTCAAAGGCTATCGCTACCGCGTTCCGTATTGATCTGTCATCAACTTGTCACTTCGTAGTGATATTTTCTTATCATTGAAAACAATGCATGGGGAATATCATGAAACATCTCAAACTGTTGCCTTTCCTGATAGCCGCCGCCTTCGCCATGCCACGCGCCCAGGCGGCGGAAATCGATACCCAGCCCGAACCGCTGGGCTACGGCGCCGGGCTGATATGCCTGGGCCTGGTCCTGCTGGCCAACGGCCATTCGCGCAACGACGTCTTCAACCAGAAGAGCGACAATTAACACCTGGCCGAAAGCCTCGCTACGTCCTTAAATGTTGCTGCGTATAATGGCGGTAACAGCTTGGGGTAGAGAGAGGTCGATCAATGCAGCACGAGAGTTCCGCGCATCTGCGCAATGTTCTGGGCGTCGTCGGGACGTCCGGCAGCGGTAAGACCACGTTGCTGGAATTCCTGATCGCCCGGCTGGCGGCGCAGGGGCTGAAGGTCAATGTGATCAAGCACAGCCACCATGACCTGGAACTGGAGCCGCCGCGGAAGGACAGCGCCCGCCTGCGCATGGCCGGCGCCGCCGAAGTCATGGTGGCGTCGCCGTTCCGCGTGGCGATCATCCGCGAACTGCGCGGCGCGCCCGAACCGACCTTGCAGGAACAGCTGGACCGCCTGTCGCCGGCCGACCTGACGCTGCTCGAAGGGTTCAAGACTTATCCGATCGACAAGCTGGAAGTCTACCGTGCCGAGCAGGGCCGCGCGCCGCTGTATCCGCTCGATCCGCATGTCCTCGCGGTTGCCTCGGACTTGCCCCGGCCCGCCGATTTGTTGCCCGGCACCGTATGGCTGGACCTGAACGCGCCCGCCGAGGTGTTGGCCTGGCTGCTGGCCCACGTCGAGAAAAAACGTCAAAATAAATCGACGGAAGGCTAAAGTTCTTTTCGAATCGTCCGTAAAACAAGGGATACCCCTTAAAGGAGGATGATATGGACGTTTCAAGTATTGCTCAAGCCGCAACCTCGATCGCGGACACCGGCACCAAGCAGGCAGTCGGCGTTGCTGTGCTGAAAAAGGCCCAGGATATCCAGGCTTCCAGCGCGCAAGCATTGATTGAAGCCATTCCTCCGGTGCCGTCGGCGCCGAGATTGCCTTCCAACCTGGGTAACACCATCAATACAACCGCCTGAGCGGCGGTTGTGCCTCTCCTCGATTTGAATCCGGTCAACAGAAACAAGCGTATAGACGTTATTGCTGGTACGCTGCGATTCTGAATTTAACCATCCATTCGAGGAGACTTACCATGAACAAACGTCAAGCCCTGATCGCCGCCGCCCTGGCCACCGTCTGCGTCACGGCCGCCGCCGTCGACCAAGATACGCCGAAAGAGAAGTGCTTCGGCATCGCCAAGGCCGGTCAAAACGATTGCGCCGCCGCCAATGGCACGCACTCGTGCGCCGGCCAGTCCAAGGTCGACAACGCGGCGACCGAGTGGAAATACGTGGCAAAAGGCACCTGCGAAAAAGCCGGCGGCAAAACCACGCCACCAGCCAAGTAATCGCGGCGGGACGCGCATAGCAATCGTGGCAAACAGCGGAGCCATGCCGCCGCCACGCCTGCCGGAGCCGAAGCCTGGCGTCGGCGTCGGCTTGCGGGCGCCGCACTATCGCCAGTTTCTCGAGCAGCGGCCGCGCGCCGCCTGGCTCGAGGTCCATACTGAAAATTACCTCGATCAAGCCGGCTGGGATAACCACGTGCTGGAGCAACTGCGGCGCGATTATCCGATCAGCCTGCACGGCGTCGGCCTGGGACTGGGCTCGGCGCGCGGCTTTTCAGACCATCATCTGGAGGGCGTGCGCAGCCTGGTGGAACGGGTCGAACCGGTGCTGGTGTCCGAACACCTGTGCTGGGGCGCCGTCGGCGACCGCCATCTCAACGATCTCTTGCCGCTGATGCTGGACCATGCCGCGCTCGACCTGCTGAGCGCGCGCGTGAGCCGCGTGCAGGACACGCTCAAACGCCAGCTGCTGCTGGAAAACGTTTCTACCTACGTACGGTTTCGCCGCGATGCGATGAGCGAGGCGGAGTTCATGGCGGCGCTGGCCGCGCGCACCGGATGCGGCCTGCTGCTCGATATCAACAACCTCTACGTCAATCAGTGCAACCACGGCGAGGACGCGCTGGCCGCCATGGCCGCGATCGCGCCCGGCACCGTCGGCGAAATGCATCTGGCCGGCCACCTGGTGACGCCCGGGGCAGTCATCGATCACCATGGTGCGGAGGTGGCCGACCCCGTCTGGCGGCTGTACGAGGCGGCGCTGGAACGCTTCGGCGCCGTGCCGACGCTGATCGAGTGGGATACCGATATCCCGCCTGTCGAGGTGCTGCTGGAAGAGGCCGCCAAGGCCGAGGCGCTGCACCGCCGCTATGTCGCCAGGCCTGCGGCGCCGTCGCGCGTGGCGGCGCCGGGCGCTGCGGAGGCGGATGCCCCCGAACTTGCCGCGAGCCAGCAGCAGTTCGCCGCTGCGCTGCTCGACTCCGCCCAGGCGCCGCACGCGTTATGGCAATTCAAGGGCGGCGACAACGCGCACCGCTTCGCGCTCTATCGCGGCAACCTGAGCGCGACCTGGGACAAGACCTTGTCGTCCGCGTATCCGGTGGTGCGGATGCTGGTGGGGGAGGAGTTCTTTAGCGGCCTGAGCAAGGCCTATGGACGTGCCCATCCGTCCACCAGCGGCGACCTCAACCGTTTTGGCGCCGACTTCGACACGTTCCTGCGCCACTTTCCGCATGTGGCCGACTATCCCTACCTGCCCGACATGGCGGCGCTGGAGTGGGCGCTGCACCGCGCGCACTACGCGCCGGCGGCCCGGGGCGTCACCGCGCAGCGGCTGGCCGCCTTGTCGCCCGAACAAATGGAGACGGCGCGGATGACATTGCATCCGGCCTGCCGGCTGGTGTCGTCGGAGTGGGCCGTGATTCCGCTGTGGCAGGCGCACCAGCCAGACAGCGGGATCGGTTTCCCCGAACAAATGGCGGCGCCAAGTCATGGCGTGGTCGCGCGTCCGGCCTGGAAAACACAGGTGGTTCCGCTCGGCGGCGCCGGTCACGCCGCGCTGCGGGCACTGGGGGAGGGGAGGGATTTCGGCGCCGCGCTGGACGCCGCGTTCGACATCGACGAAGCCTTCGACGTGGCCGGCAATCTACAACTATGGCTGGCGCACGCGCTGATCGTCGAAATAGAGGGATAGAGGGGTGGCCGAATTTGCCTGAGCAATATCAGTTGCCGGGCTTGAACGCGCGCAGCAGCTTGGCTTCGCCCGTCAAATCGCGGTGCAGTTTGTTGGCCGCGGCGGTCAGCTCGATCATGCGGCCGATCTGGACGTCTTCGAACCTGGCCAGTTCCTCGGTCGCGGTCAACAACGCCTGCGCCAGCTTGGCGCGGGCGCCCTGGTACAGCGAACCGTGGTATTGATTCGTGTTCTTGAGCAGCTCCTCGGCGTTTTCTATCACCTGGCGCAGATCGTCGAGCAGTTTTTCCTGAGTTGGGCTATGTGGTTCAGGACCGTCCATGACGTCCCCCATGATCGAAAAGAAACTAGTTGAAAAAGCCGGGTGGCAAGCAATCCCAATATAACTACGATATCGCCAGTCGGTTTGCGCGTAATCAAACACGCTCACCCCCGTCTGCAGCGTTTTCTCGGCTGCGCTTACAGATTAGTACGTTATTGCTTAAAAGCAAGAGGAAATTACACCGCGTCAATGCTGATGTTGACGTCGCCGACGCTGACCCGCTGGCCGGCGCGGATTTTGGCGGTCTTGCGCAACTCTTGCTTGCCATCGACTTTGACCGCGCCGCTGGCCACCATCATCTTGCCGGCGCCGCCGCTGTCACACAATCCGACCAGCTTCAAGAGCTGGTTCAGTTCCACAAATTCACCGTTCAATTCAAAGCTTACTTTTTGCATTTTATCCTCTGTTGCCATGATATAAACCCGGCGCCGACGTCACTTCAGATAGTGTAGCGGCATTCCGACAGCCGCGCAGTTTACCCCAACGAATCGGGTTGTCACCCCGAAAAAAAATGTTATCCTGAAGTGACTGCCGAATATTTGAGCAGTGCGATGTGTCTTACGGATGTCTTACCGAGCAGCATCATGAATAAGCTTTCCCTGACCATGCTGGTAATCGTCTCCCCGCTCTCGACAGCGGCTGGCGCGGCTGCATCCGATCCTTTTACGCAGCAGCAAGCCACTCCGGCGTTCGAAGCGCGCGCCAATTCCACGCTGCTGTTCGACGCCGCCGACCGGCAGTCGGCAATGATCGACCAATTGCAGACCGATGGCGCGCGCCGTTATGCCGCGTTCGCTGGTGCGCCGCGCCTGCACTTTGGCGCCTTGCCGGAGAACCTGTCCCTGCTCGATCCGCTCGGTCCGATGTTGAACGAGCGCAGCCGGCGCTACCTGAGCAGCGCCGAGTTCGAAAAGAAGACCGGGCGCGCGGTCGGCATCGTGACCTTCGGCTTGCTGCGCGAGACCGGCTCGACACTGGGCGGTGGCCAGCCGGGCACGTCATGGGGCATGAACAGCCGTCCCACCACCAAATTCACATCCTTGTCGCTCGGGTACGCGCTGACGCCGCGCAGCTCGGTCATGGCGATGGCCTCGTATGGCAAAACCGAAGGATTTGGCGCGCCGGATAGTTTGATGGCGCAGGTATCGTCGGTACGGACGATGGCGTACAGCGTCGGCGTGGCGACAAGGCAGATTTTTTCGTCCCGGGACCGCTTGGCGGTGACCGTGTCGGTGCCTGCCAAGGTGCGCACCGGTTCGATGCAGAACGCCGACGGCGACACCCGCGTCAGCTACGCCGGCGCACAGGAGTTCGGCGCGCCGACCCTGAATATGCGGCCCACCGCCACCGAGCGGGATCTGGAGTTCGGCTACACCACCATGGTCGGCAAGGCCGGCAAGATGGGCAAGCTGACCGGCGCGGTGATGCTGCGCGTGAATCCAGGGCACGATGCGAACGCCGCGCCGGATGTGTTGACCGGCGTGCGCTACTCGTACGGTTTCTGATCAGGCCGCTAGCGGAGCTTGGCGGATTACGCTGCGCTCATCCGCCCTGCGTGTATCCGTGGATTTTGACTAGCCCTTGGCGTTCGGACGCGTCATGTCCAGCGGTACGATCCACTCGTCGAATTGCTCGGCCGTCACGTAACCCAGCGCCAGCGACGCTTCCTTCAACGTGGTCCCTTCATGCTGCGCCTTTTTGGCGATCGACGCCGCCTTGTCGTAGCCGATGTGCGGCGCCAGCGCCGTCACCAGCATCAGCGAACGCTCCATCAGTTCGGCGATGCGGCCGCGATTCGGCTCTATCCCATGGACGCAATGTTCCTCGAAGCTGCGCATGCCGTCGGCCAGCAGGCGCGCGCTTTGCAGGAAGTTGTGCGCGATCAGCGGCTTGTAGACGTTCAGCTCGAAATTGCCCGAAGCGCCGCCCATCGTGATGGCGACATCGTTGCCGAACACCTGGCAGCACAGCATGGTGACCGCCTCGCACTGGGTCGGGTTGACCTTGCCCGGCATGATAGAGCTGCCCGGCTCGTTCTCGGGGATGGTGATCTCGCCCAGGCCCGAGCGCGGACCGGAGGCCATCCAGCGCACGTCGTTGGCGATCTTCATCAGCGCGGCCGCCAGGGTTTTGAGCGCGCCATGCGCCGACAGCAGCGCGTCGTGCCCGGCCAGGGCGGCGAACTTGTTGTCGGCGGTGCGGAACGGCAGCGACAAGGTATGTTCGAGCTCGGCGGCGATGCGCACCGCGTATTCCGGATGCGCGTTGAGGCCGGTGCCGACCGCCGTGCCGCCGGCGGCCAGCCGCAGCACGCCGGGCAGCGCGGCGCTGATCGCGTGTTCGGCGAAATCCAGGTGGGCGACGTAGCCGGAGAATTCCTGGCCCAGGGTCAGCGGCGTGGCGTCCTGCAGGTGGGTACGGCCGATCTTGACGATGTCGGCGAAGGCCTCGGACTTGGCGTGCAGGCTGTCGCGCAGCTGGCGCAGCGACGGCAGCACCGTGTTGGCCAGCGCCTGCGCGGCGGCCACGTGGATCGCGGTCGGGAAGATATCGTTCGACGATTGGCCCTTGTTGACGTCGTCGTTCGGGTGCAGCTTGCGGCTCTCGCCGCGCACGCCGCCCATCAGCTCGGAGCCGCGATTGGCCAGCACTTCGTTCATGTTCATGTTGGACTGGGTGCCGGAGCCGGTCTGCCACACCGCCAGCGGAAACTCGCCGGTGTGCTTGTCGGCCAACACCTCGTCGGCGGCCTGGGTGATGGCGATCGCTTTTGCGCCGTCCAGCAGGCCCAGGTCCAGGTTGACGCGGGCGGCGGCGCGCTTGACGCTGGCCAGCGCGTGGATCAGTTCCGGCGGCATGCGCTCGGTGGAGATATGGAAGTGTTCCAGCGAGCGCTGGGTCTGCGCGCCCCACAGCTTATCGTCGGGGACATCGATCGGGCCAAAACTGTCACGTTCGCTTCTGTTGCTCATAATTCATCCTTGTTCGGAAGTCATCACTTGGGGGCTTTTCAGTGTAGCGCAGTTTGGAAAAATTATCCTGGGGCTACAAAATCGGGAAATTCTGCCGTTATAGCCGTATACCTCAAGATTGCGCGTTACCGGCGACCCTTTATGCAGCGTTTCACACTTACAGATTTGCTCCGCTCCCTGGCCTGCGCCGTATTGCTGGCGCCGACAGCTATCGTGGCCAACGTGGCCGGCGCTGCCGAGCTGGGCGACGTTTCAGCGCGCTCGTTCATCGGCCAGCCGCTGTCGGCCGACATCGAACTGGTGGCGCTGGCGCCGGACGAAGTGAACGCCTTGCAGGTGCGCCTGGCGCGGCCGGACGTGTTCCGTGGCGCGAACATCACGATGAATCCGGCGCTGTCGTCGGTGCGCATGTCGGTGGTCAAGCGCGACCAGAAGCAGTTTTTGCATGTGACCACCACGCGCCCGATCGACGCCGACTACGTCCATATGTATGTGGAGCTGGGCGCGGCGGGCCGGCAGGATGTTCGTTTGGCAACGGTGTGGTTGCAGGCGGATCCCAATCCGCCGCCTCCGCCGGCGCCAGTGGTGGCGTCCGTGCCGGCGCCCAGCGCGATGACGTCGGCCGACGCCGAGCGCATCGCGGCGCAGGCCAGGGCGGAGCGGGTTGCCGCAGCGCCGCCCGTGGCTGCCGCGCCGCCGGTGCGGGACCGGTCGCGTCCGGCGCCGTTGCCGTCGTTGCATGAATCCGAGACTGGTACAGCGGGGGCGCTCAAGGCCGCCGCAGCGGCCGCGGCGCCGGCTCGGCCGACATCATCGGTGGCGGTGCGGGATTTGCCATCGCGCATAGCCGAAGCGATGGGCACGCCGCGTAACGCGTCGGCGGCCACGCCCGCATCCCCTCCGGCAGCGGCCAAGCCGGCGGCGAAGCGGGAAGCTGCCACGGCCGACAGCGCGGTGCCGTTGCCGGTGGCGCAGGCTTTGCTGCCGTTGGGTCCGTTGCCATTGCCAGCCGGGGTCAAACGCGCGGCCGTGCCCGCCGCGTGCGCGCCGTCCGGGACCAGCGCCAGCGAATGCAAGGCGCTCGATACGCATAGCCAGGCCTTGTCCAGCAAGCTGGTGGAGCTCGAGGGCAAAATGAAGGCGCTGCAGGGCGCGATCAAGAATTCGGCTGCAACGCCGGCTGCAACGCCGGCGGCAACAACTGCCGCAACGGCTGCTCCTGCCGCCGCGCCCAAGGTGGGGCAGGCGGGGACGGCGGTGTTGGCGGCGGCTGGCAGCAGCGTGGCGGCCGCTGTGGCGGCGCCGGCGACGGCTAAGGAGGCGCCGAAAGCCGCCTCGGTAGCGTCGGCGGCACCTGGGGCGGTGGCCAGCCCGGAAGCGGCATCGGCCAAGGCGGCAGGGGACAACGCCGGCAAGGCCGGCAAACCGGGCAAAGCCGGCGAAGCGCAGGCGGCGACGATGGATGGCGCCTCCGCGTCGGCCTCCGCAGGAGCGGCTTCCGCCTCCGCATCGGCGTCCGCCGGCGAGCACGGCGCCAACGCCTCGGCCTCGGCGGCCGGCGCTTCCGCCTCGGCGTCCGCGCCGGTGCCGCTCAAGCGCGTGCTGCCCAAACTGAAATACAAGAAGGAAAAGCCGGTCGAACGTCCGACCAACTATGTCGCCTGGGGTGCCGGCGTGGTCGGCGCGTTGCTGCTCGCTGGCGCTGGCCTCATCTATTGGCGCCGCAAAAAGTCGGGCGCCGCGCCGCTGAAAATCTGGCAGGGCTTCCGCAAGAAGAAGCCGGACGAGGCGGGGGGCAAGCCCCAGGAGGCGCAGCCGCTGCACGAAGTGACGCCCGAATCAATAATGCAATAGTAATAAGCTTATTACCTCAGCTTTGCCTGCGGTGCCTCGATCTGGGTTATAGTATTCGACGCTTTTTGCACGCCATACCCCATTTTGAAAGAGCATATGACCGCAACGTCGCAATATCAGGAACAGTACCAAGCCTTCAAACAACTCGGCCTTAAACTGGATATGTCGCGTGGCAAGCCAGCGCCCGAGCAACTCGACTTGTCCAACGCGCTGACCGAAGCGCTGGGTGGCTTCAAAGCCGCCGACGGCACCGACGGCCGCAACTACGGCGGCACCATCGGCCTGCCGGAAGCGCGCGAGCTGTTCGGCAAACTGCTGGACGTGCCGGCCGCGCAAGTCGTCGTCGACAGCAGCGCCAGCCTGTCCCTGATGCATGACGTCATCATCTACAGCCTGCTCAACGGCACGCCGGGTAACGCCCCGTGGGTGCGCGAGCCGGTGACCTTCCTGTGCCCGGTGCCGGGCTACGACCGTCACTTCTCCATCTGCGAAGCGCGCGGCATCAAGATGATCAACATTCCGATGACCGAAGCCGGTCCGGACATGGACCTGGTCGAAAAACTGGTGGCCGAGGACGCCAGCATCAAGGGTATGTGGTGTGTGCCGAAGTACAGCAACCCGGGTGGCGTGGTCTATTCGGACGAGGTCGTCAACCGCTTGGCCGCGATGAAAACCGCCGCGCCGGACTTCCGCCTGATGTGGGACGATGCCTATCGCTTCCACCATCTCGGCGAGAAAAAGCTCGAAGTGGCCAACATCCTCGAAGCGTGCGCCAAGGCCGGCAATCCGGACCGCGCGATCGTGTTCGCGTCGTCGTCAAAGGTGACCTGGGCCGGTTCGGGCATCGCCGCGCTGGCCGCATCGCCGGCCAACATCGCCTGGTGGACCAAGCACGCCGGCATCCGCAGCATCGGCCCGGACAAGATCAACCAGCTGCGCCACGTGCGCCTGTTGAAGGACGTCGCCACCGTCGAAGCGTTGATGGAACAGCATCGCGCGCTGCTGCAGCCGAAATTCGAAGCGGTGCTGGCGCAGTTTGACGCCTACCTGGGCGACGTGCCCGGCGTATCGTGGACGCGTCCGCTGGGTGGTTACTTCATCGACCTGGTGACGCCGGACGGTTCGGCCAAGCGCACCGTGGCGTTGGCGAAGGAGGCCGGCATCACCTTGACGCCGGCCGGCGCCGCCTTCCCGTACGGGAACGACCCGAAGGACAGCCACATCCGCATCGCCCCGAGCTTCCCGTCGCTGGACGAGATCACCAAGGCCGCGCAAGGGATCGCGCTGTCGTTGCGCGTCGCGCTGGCTAGCTAAAAAAGCAACTCCGGGGTCAGGTCCGCCATTTCTACACGGGCTCGACCTTTGGAGGCGTTGTCGGCGGTTCGTCGACGGTGTTTGGGCATAAAAAAAGCGCCTCGATGAGGCGCTTTGTTATTTGGCGGGCGTTTTTATTGACGCGCCATGCCGGGTACCTGGTTCATCCATGGATCGGCGATGTCGCGGATTTCGCGGTCGTTCGCCAGGATCTGCTTGAGCAGGTCGATCTTGCGCAGTCGCGGCGCGCCGCTCAGGGCCGGCACGCCGGTGGCGACCGCGCGGGTCTCGGTGGCGCATTGGGTTTCCAGCTTGCTCAAACCATCCCAGTCGCCCATGCGCGCGGCGGCGGCCATCTGCTTGCTCAAACCGGCAATGTTTTCGTACATCGAGAGGACTTCGGTAGCAATCATATACCCACCCAGGCTAGTTATCTTCGGCAAACGGATTACCGCATGTCCTGATTAACGTCGCCTTGAACGGGAACTTTAGGGTATTTTGAAAAAATATTTGAAAAAGACGAAAAAAAAGCCGCCAGGCTCAAAAGCAGGCGGCTTTGGTTGCCGTTAAAGCAAGCTTGCTGGTTTACTTGACCAGCTCCTCCAGACCAGCGCTCAGCTCGTCCGGCGATGGCATATCGTCAATCAGCGCGTTGTCGTCCAGGCCCAGCTCCTCTGCCAGTTCGGTCGGGTAGCAGGCGGCGATTTCCTCGTCGCTCAGTTCGGCATGCTCGACGCGGGCGCGCCAAGCGGCCAGCGAGACGACGGCCGCCAGGCGATTGAGCTCGCCATTGTGATGCGGCTCCGGGAAGGCTTCGATGGTTTCCGAGAAGGCGACCGGGAACTTCCAGCGCTTGGCCAGCTCGGCGCCGACATCGGCGAAGGTGTAGCCGAACGAAGCGGTCTCGGCATCGAGACGGCGCGCGTCCATCGGCCCGGCGATCTTGTCGATTTCCATCGATTTTTCCGGCATGGCCGAATGCATCACCAATTGGCCGATCGCGTGCATCATGCCGATGGTAAAGGCGAGGTCGGTGTTTTCCTTGGTCTTCTTGGCGATCCACTTCGCCGACACGGCGGTGTGCAGGCTGTAGCGCCAGAATTGTTTAAGGTCGAGGCCGGGAACGGTCTTGAAGCCGCTCACCAGGCCGGAGCTGATGACCAGGGTGCGCACGGTGACGAAGCCGAGCATCAGCACGGCGTCCTCGACGGTGCCGATGCTGCGCGAGACGTGATAGTAGGCCGAGTTGGCCAGGCGCAGCAACTTGGCGCTGAGCACTGGATCGGTCGCCAGTTTTTTCGCGATCTCTTCGGTCGAGACGCTGGCCTTGTCGAAACTGCTGATCAATTCCTCGACGACCTTGGGCGCGGTGGGCAGCGCGGTCGGATTCTGGAACAAGGCGTCAAGTTTCATTTTTATCTCCTCGATACTTTTCATAGGGGCATTGCTATGGGCTAACTATATAGCGATTCCCCGAATGACAGAAGCGTTTTGATACCTGAGCGTATCTTTTCTGCCGTGTCGATACGCTACACTGGCGTCATGGAACCCGATCACATTGAAGCAATCACGCAGAAAACCCTGCAACACTACGAGCAGACGGCGCAGCAATTTTTCGCCGGCACCATCGATCACGATGTCAGCCAAAATATTGCCGCGCTGCTCGACGCGATCGAAGCGCCGGCGCCGTTCCGGTTGCTCGACCTGGGCTGCGGTCCGGGCCGCGATTTGAAAACTTTCCGCGAGATGGGACACGAGGCGATCGGCGTCGACGGCTCGGCCCGCTTTGTGGAGATGGCGCGCGCCTACAGCGGTTGCGAGGCGTGGCAGCAGGACTTCGTCCAGCTCGATTTGCCGGCCGACTATTTCGATGGCGTGTACGCCAACGCCTCGCTGTTCCACGTGCCGAGCGCGGCATTACCGGACGTGTTGCGCCGCCTGCAAGCGGCCCTGAAACCGGGCGGCGTTTTGTTCAGCTCCAATCCGCGTGGCGACAACCGCGAAGGCTGGAACGGCCCGCGCTACGGCAGTTACTACGATTACGAAACGTGGGAACGTTACCTTGTCGCAGCAGGTTTTAGCGCTGTCCAACATTACTATCGGCCGACCGGATTGCCGCGCGATCAGCAGCCGTGGCTGGCCAGTGTTTGGCGGAAAATTTGATTGGTGGCAGCGTTCGCGAACGCACAGAGAGCTCAGCCGCTGAAGCCTATAGTGAATCCATGCACACGGCGCCACGTTGTGTGTCCTGTAGCTTCAACAACGATAAAGGAGTTCATCATGAACAAGGATCAAGTTAAGGGTACGGCGAAAGACATCGGCGGCAAAATCCAGGAAAAAGCTGGCGAACTGGTGGGCAGCTCCGAACAGCAGGCCAAGGGCCTGAACAAGCAAGCCGAAGGCAAAGTGCAAAAAGGCGTGGGCGATGCCAAGGAAGCAATCGACGACGTCGTCAAAGGCAACCGCAACTAATCGCACGATCCAGCGCCGAGAGCGCATCGCAGGCGATCATTCGCCGCATAGAAAAACAGCCGCATCAGCGGCTGTTTTCGTTTACGGGCGTTGCGGTCAGGCCGCGATGCGATTGGAAGACAAATCCCAGCCGCCGGCGGTATTGCCACCGGAGCCGCCGGAGATTTTCTGCTGCGTATAGCGCCACTTCACTTTGGAAAACTTCAGTGACACTTGCTCCGACAGCACATCGCCTTCCGTCACGCTGGGCGACACGGTGCCGACCAACACGTTTTCCAGTTCGATTTCGAAGTACTTGATGCGCTCGCCCTGGCCATCGGCGCGCATGAATTCGAACTTCGCCTTGGGAATGGTCTTACCGGATGAGCACGTTTGCAGCAGCACGGGCGACGCCAGGTCGGCCATTTTCAGCAGGGTGATGTCCTGGTGTTCGCAACGCTCGGCGGTATGGCCGCCGCTGGTCGAGGCGGTCGCCGATTTCGGCTGGCTCACCGCCCAGCTGACCGACTTGCATTCAATCCAATCCTTGTGTTTTTCATCCGCCGACTCGCCCCGGATTCCGTCGATCTGCAGATAGACATCGATAGCCATAATTCCTCCTGGAATATAAGTGAAACGGCGCGAAACGCGCCGCAGCGGGCATTATCGATTAATCAACAAATCTCCTCTTGTGGCTGCTCAATCCACCCCCAAAAACCTCCGGGGTCAGGTCCACCAATGCTACACGGCCTCGGCGCTAACAACGATTTACGCGGCTTTTATCCGCCTACGCATCAGTTCGTGTAGAAATGGTGGACCTGACCCCGGAGCGTGACCCCGGAGCGGGTTTATTTTGCGTCGGGCATCAGGTTCTTTTTGAAGAAGGCTTCGATGTTGCCGTAGACGTGGCGCTGTGGCGCGCGGCCGGCGATGCCGTGCTTGCCGCCGGGGTAGGTCATCAGTTCGAAGCGGACGTTGCGGCTGACCAGCGCGTCGATCATGCGCGTGGTGTTGGTGAACAGCACGTTGTCGTCGGCCATGCCGTGCATCAGCAGCAGCGGCGATTTCAGGCCGTCCAGGTGCGAGTAGACACCAGCCGACACGTAGCCGGCGGCGTTCGCTTTCGGCGTGCTCATGAACTGCTCGGTGTAGTGGGTGTCGTACAAGGCCCAGTCCGTCACCGGCGCGACCGAGACGCCCATGGCGATCTTGTCCGACGCTTGCGCCAGCAGGCGCAACGTCATGAAGCCGCCGTAGCTCCAGCCGAACACGCCGATGCGCTTGGCGTCGACGTAGCTTTGCTTGCCCAGCCATTCGATGCCGGTCAGCTGGTCTTCGACTTCCACCTTGCCCAGGTTCAGGTAGTTGGCGTCGGTGAAGGCGCGCTCGCGGCGGAACGAGCCGCGGTTGTCCAGCCGCCACACCACGAAGCCTTGCTGCGCCATGTATTGGTCGAAGAAGTTGCCCCACTTGCGCGCGACGTGCTGCGCGTGCGGGCCGCCGTAGGTCGACAGGTAGACCGGATATTTCTTCACCGGGCTAAAGCCGCTCGGCTTGATCATCGAGTAGTACAAGGTCTGGCCGTCGTTGGCCTTCAAGGTGCCGTATTCGGTACGCAGGTGCGCGTCCTTGTACTTGCCGTACGGGTGGCTGGCGTTCAGTTCGTTGTGCTCGAGCCAGCTGATCATCTTGCCGTCCGGACGGCGGATGCTCACTTGCGGCGGGGTGTCCGGATCGGAGAAGGTGTCGACGAACACTTCGCCATTGCGCGAGAACGACGAGTCGTGCCAGCCGTCGCCGTCGGTGATGCGGGTCGGCTTGTCGGCGCCGCTGCCGTCAAGCTTGAGCGCGTAGGTCTGGCTGTCGATGACGGCGTCGCGGTTCGATTGTACGAACACGCGGCCATTTTTTTCGTCGACCGCGAGCAGCTTGTCGATGCCCCATTCGCCGCTTGAAATCGGGTGCAGCAGTTTGCCGTTCAGGTCGTACAGGTAGAGGTGCTTGCGGCCGCTGCGCTCGGAAGGCCAAATGAACTTGTCGTTGCCCAGGAAGCGCAGGTCGTCGAAGATGCTGACCCAGGTCGGCGACGTTTCGGTGATCAGCACGCGCTGCGCCAACGTCGCGGCGTCGACCGATACCAGCTCCAGCTTCTTCTGGTCGCGGCTCTGGCGCTGGAACAGTAGGGCCTTGCTGTTGGCGCTCCAGTCGGCGCGCACCAGGTAAATATCCTGTTCCGCGCCGAGCTCGACGTTGCGGATCTCGCCGCTGACAGGCGAGACGATCTTCAGCTGCACCAGCACGTTCGGATCGCCGGCGGCAGGGTAGCGCTGCTCGATCACGTCGGTGCGGTCGGCGTAGATTTCAAAGCGCTTGACCACCGGCACCGGGGCCTCGTCGTAGCGCTTGTAGGCTATGGCCGAGTCGTCCGGCGCCCAGTAGTAGCCGCTGGTCTGGCCCATTTCTTCCTGCGCCACGAATTCGGCTTCGCCGTTGTGGATGGTGCCCTTGCCGTCGGTGGTCAGCTGGCGTTCCTTGTTGGTGCTCAGGTCGATGACGAACAGGTTCTGGTCGCGCACGAACGACACATAACGTCCCTTGGGCGAGATCTTCGGATCGAGCACGTTGCCGCTGGCGACCATGCGCGCGGCGTCGGGCTTGCTGACGTCGATCAGGTACAGGTTGCCGGCGATAGGCACCAGCAGCTGCTTGCCGTCCGGCGACCAGCTATAGCTGAGGATGCCCTTGAGGCTGGCGGTGCGGGCGCGCTCGCGGCGGGCCTTTTCGGCGTCCGACAGGTTCTCTTCCGGCACCAGGATCTTGGAGTCGACCAGGCGGTGCGTGGACTTGTCCTTGAGGTTGTATTCCCACAGGTCGAGCTGGAACTGGTTGTCGTCGCGGCCGCGCAGGAAGGTGACGCGGGCGCCGTCGGGCGACACTTTCAGGCTGCGCACGCCGGGACCGCTCAGCGACGGATCGGCATGGATGCGGTCCAGGGTCAGTTTTTCGGCAGCGGCGTTGCCGCCGGCCAGCAGTGCGAGAAAGCAAAGGATAAAGCGCATGGAAGGTCTCTTGGTGGGCAATCCAAGACGATACCAGAGTCGTGTTTATGTGGCGAGATGGCAATGTTCTGAATCCATCCCGCAAAACCGTCTTTCCTTCGGCCTTATGTATCGCTTTGTTTCGTATCGCTTTATTTCAGGCGCCGTGCACGCGCCGCAGCGCCAGGTTGCGCAGGGACCAGCTCAGCAGCACTGCGGCCACCGTCAGCCCCACCACCAGCCCGATCCAGAAGCCGGACGCCGCCATCGGCGCGGCCGGCGACCACGGCATCCATTGCGGCGCCAGGCCCAGCCAGCAGCCCAGCGGCAGCGCGAAGCCCCAGAACGCCAGCAGCTGGATCTGCATCGGCTGGCGCGAGACCTTGTAGCCGCGCAGCGCGCAGGCGGCCGCGACCTGGGTCGAATCCGACAGCTGGAACAGCGCGGCAAACAGCAGCAGGTGCGCGCACAGCTCCTGCACCGCCGGGTCGGACGTGTAGGCGCGCGCGATCTGGTAGCGGAACACGACGATGAACGCGGCCGACAGCACGGCGAACGCCAGCGACATCCATACGCCGACCCAGGCCACGAAGCGCGCCTTGAGCGGATTGCCTTCGCCCAGCGACTGGCCGACGCGGGTGATCAGCGCGATGCCAAAGCTGAGCGGCACCATGAACACCAGCGACGTGAAGTTGAGCGCGATCTGGTGCGCCGAAATCTGCACCACGCCGTAGCGCGCCACCAGCAGGCTGACCGCGCCGAACGCGCTGACCTCGGCGAAGTAGCTGATGCCGATCGGCACGCCGAGCCGCAGCATCGTGCCGATCTCGGGCCAGTGCGGCCATTCCCAGTGCGTGAACGGGTAGGTGGCGCGGTAGGCCGGCGCGTAGCGTATCCACGCCAGCATGGCGAACAGCATCATCCACATGCACAGCGCGGTCGAGACGGCGCAGCCGACCCCGCCCAGCGCCGGGAAGCCCCAGTTGCCGAACACCAGCAGCCAGTTGACGAAGACGTTGATGCACAGGCCCATGATGGCGATCAGCATCACCGGCAAGGTCTGGTTGATGCTGGTGCTGTAACCGTACAGTGCGCGGTAGGCGGCGAACGGCAGCAGGCCGATGCTGATGATGTGGACGAACAGCTCGGCCTGGCGCTGCACGTGCGGCGTCAGGTATAAATGCGCGAACAGCAGGGTGGCGACGTTGGCCAGCGCGGCGGCCACCAGGCCGACGCCGAGCGCCTTCCATAACGATTGCCTCACCGTGTGCGGGATTTTGCGCAGGTCGCCCGCGCCGACGTCGTGCGCGACAATGCTGTTGATCGCCATCATGACGCCGCTGACGGTGACCAGGATGATCGACCAGATCGACGCGCCCAGCGACACCGCCGCCAGCTCGTCGGCGCTGGTGTGGCCGGTCATGGCGACGTCGGCCACCCCCATGCCGACGGTGGCCAGCTGGCCGATCAGCATGGGCCAGGACAGGCGCCACAGCGCGGCGGCTTCGAGACGGATGGACGACAGAGTGAAAGAGTGGGGCATACGGTGACCGGAGCGGCAAGCTGATGTGACTGGGGTCCGCCATTCTAACGGCTACTTTGAACACGATTGCATTTGGTTGCAATTTAGTTGGAGTGCTGCGTATGCGAAACTAATAACATGCGCGTTATAGGTGCAAGGCATCCAGCCCGGATGTTCAACATTGTCGCTAAATTACTATTCAGGCCAAAAACATGAAAAAATTCCTGCCCCGCTTGCTGAACGCCGCCCTCGCGCTGGCCGCTCCCGTTGTCTTCGCCGCCGCCGCGCACGCCGGTGAAGTCACTCTTTATACCCACGACAATTTCGGCGGACCGGCGGTCACGGTGCGCGACCAGGTCCCGGACCTGTCCTCGGAAGGCTTCAACGACCGCGCCTCTAGCGTGCGGGTGCGCTCGGGCCGCTGGCAGCTGTGTGAGAACGCCAATTTCGACGGTCATTGCATCGTGCTGGGGCCGGGCGAGTACCGCAAGCTGGAAGGATTTAACGATGTGCTGTCGTCGCTGCGCGAAGTGGGCGGCAACGATGATCGCGGCGATCGCGGCGACCGGGGCGATCGTGGACATGGCCGGCGCGGCGAAAACGGCTACGGCGGCGGTGGCCGTGGCGGCGCCCCGATCGTGCTGTATTCGCAGTCGCGCTTCAACGGGAGCGAGCTCGAGTTACGCGATGATACCCGCAAGCTCGATCGCCTCGACTTCAACGACCAGGCCGGCTCGGTGATCATCCGCGAAGGCAGCTGGCAGCTGTGCGACGACGCCGATTTCCGCGGCAAGTGCATCGTGCTGTCGCCGGGCCGCTACGACAACCTGCGCGACATGGGCGACCGCATTTCGTCGGTGCGCCGCGTGCGCTAAGCGCTTGACCGGGACGGCTTGCCGTCCCGGGTCCTGCTACCGCGTGCGCTACCTCAAGCGCGCTTGCGGCGCGACATTCCTGCCACCATCGCCAGGCCCACGCCGAGCATCGCCCAAGTTTCCGGCTCGGGCACAGCGGCCGCTGGCTGCTCGTTGAGCACAAGGTTGTCCACCAGGCTGAAGTTGGTGAAGCTCGATTCGTTGTAGACGAGTTCCATGACGAGCGAGGTGAGGTTGTCAAAGCCGGTCAGATAATGGGTGGTCAGGTCGTTAGGGTTTGGCCGGCTGGCGCCACTGTTGGTGTAGGTCTGGATGGTTTTGTGCCCGCTCACGTCGGTACCGGTCAGCTTGACGCTGCTCGTTTCCAGCGGCAGCACTGTGCGCAGGTCGAGACTGGCGAGCGAAAACACCTTGTTGGCAGCGTTGGTCACGCTCAGGGTGCCGCCCAAGTCCATGCTGGTCGTCCCCGTCCTGGAGATGAAAAATACGAGACCCGACGAAATGTTGAAATTGTAGCCGCCTGTTGCGAAGCTGTCGCCGCCACTCAGGAAAGCGGTTTCGTTGGCGGGGAATTCGTCGAAGGTGATGGTGGTGGCTTGCGCCGCGCCGGCCCCGGTGGCCATTGCGATCGCCAATATCCCCGCCTTCAGTTTTGATGAAAACATTTAATCTCCCTAGTTTTATTTGAGTGGAAATAGTATCTGTTTCCAAATGAATAAGATATAAAATTGCAACTTTTTGTGGCGGCGGTGCCGCGCCCTCCCGTCTGAAGGGCGGCGGCGATGGCGGATTGGAGGTAAACTTCGATCATTGTCGAGTCAAGTCGCCGGCCCAACGCAGGCAAGAGTGGAGCGCAACGTGGAATACAAGGACTACTACCAGACCCTGGGCGTGTCGAAAACCGCCTCGGAAGACGAGATCAAGAAGGCTTACCGCAAGCTGGTCCGCAAATACCATCCGGACGTCAGCAAGGAAGCCGACGCGCAAAAGAAAACCCAGGAACTCAACGAGGCCTACGGCGTGCTGGGCGACGCCGAAAAACGCGCCGCCTACGACGACCTGGGGCGCGGACGCCAGTTCCGCGCCGGCCAGGAATTCCGTCCGCCGCCGGACTGGGGGCGCGGCTTTGGCGGCGGCACCGGCAATCCGGGCGCCGGCGGCGGCGCTGCGGGCGGCGGTTTCGGCGACACCGATTCGAGCGACTTCTTCGCCGACCTGTTCGCCAACCTGGGCGGACGCCGGCGCCAGCAGTACGCCTACGAGCCGCAGCGCGGCGACGACAGCCACGCCACCATCACCATCGACCTGGTCGACACCTAT
Source organism: Oxalobacteraceae bacterium OTU3CINTB1 (assembly GCA_024123955.1). Lineage (NCBI taxonomy): Bacteria > Pseudomonadati > Pseudomonadota > Betaproteobacteria > Burkholderiales > Oxalobacteraceae > Oxalobacteraceae bacterium OTU3CINTB1. The sequence goes on along the minus strand of CP099652.1, from coordinate 5,586,660 downwards.
CAAGGCGCCACGCGCAACGTCAGCATGATGGTGGCCGAGCGCGACGCCGCCGACCGCATCGTCACGCGCGAGCGCACGCTCAGCGTCAACATTCCCAAAGGCGTGACGGCCGGCCAGCAGTTGCGCCTGTCCGGCCAGGGCCAGCGCGGCGACGGCGGGCCGGGAGACCTGTATCTGGAAATCCAGTTCCGGCCCGATGCGCGCTACCGCGTCGATGGCCGCGACGTCTTCGAGACGGTGCCGGTGGCGCCGTGGGAGCTCGCCTTGGGCGCCGACATCGACGTGACCACGCCGTCGGGCAAGGTCACCGTGTCGGTGCCGGTCGGCTCGCAAAGCGGCCGCAAGCTGCGCCTGCGCGGACGCGGCATCCCCGGCAAGGAAGCCGGCGATTTATACCTGATTTTGGAAGTGGTGCTGCCGCCGGCGAACACCGACAAGGCACGCGAGCTGTATCAAACGATGGCGCGCGAGATGGCGTTCAATCCGCGCGCGGGAGGATGAGCTATGGGACAGACAATGGAAGCAGCGGTGGGGCAGCCGCCCCTGACCGCCGTGTTGATCGATGAGACCGCGCTGACGCTCGAGGAGCTGGCGCGTGCCTGCGCCGTCGAGCGCGACTGGGTGGTGCAGCGCGTGCGCACCGGCATCCTGATGGAGTGCGATTCGGAGGATTGCGTCAGCTGGCGCTTCACCAGCGCCGACCTGGTGCGGGCGCGCCGCCTGTGCCAGATCGAGCGCGACTTCGAGGCCAACGACGACGTCGCCGCGCTGGTGGTCGATCTGTCTGAGGAGATCTGCCGCCTGCGCCGCAAGCTCAGCGCGGCCGGCGTGAAGTAGCCGCGGGCGCCCGCTTGACCGGCGTGGCGGTGATCACCGGCAGCGATGCGGCCGACGGCGCGTCGTTCGAACGCTGATGGAAGGGCATGTGGATCGGCGGGTGGTGCCTGGCCGCCGCGCCGGTGTGTTCGGTGCCGCCGTATTCGTCGGCGATTTGCTTGTCCATCTCCAGAAACTGCTGCATGACCCAGCGCGTGGCCGGTCCCGGTTCTTCGTCGGCGCGCCGGATCACGTACAGCGGCGCGCTGAAGGCCGGCCCTTCGGCGACCTCAAGCTGCACCAGGCGTCCCGCGTCCAGGTCCCACTGGATGAATTCGACCGGCATATTGCCCCAGCCGATGCCGCTGCGCAGCAGCGCGTGCTTGGAGCTCAGGTCGCCCAGGCGCCAGTCGCGCAGCGCCACCACGCCGAAATCCTGACCCTTGGTCAAGGTGCTGCGGTCGGTCAGCACCAGCTGCGTGTGCTCGCGCAGGACCTCGTTGGGGATCTTGCCCTTGATCTGCGCCAGCGGATGGTTGGGCGACACCACCGGCACCATCGTCACGAAGCCGCAGCTCTGCCGTTCGATGGTGTCCGCCGAGCCGGGCATCCAGGCGCTCAGGCCGACATGGCAGGTGCGGTCCATGACCAGTTGCGTGACCGCGCCCAGCGCCTCGGTGCGCAGCCGCATCGACACGGTCGGGAACTCCTTCTGGAAGCCGTGCAGAATACGCACCAGCTTGCAGGTCGAATACATCACGTCGACCACCAGCGACACCTCCGCTTCCAGCCCGGCCGACAGCGCCTTGGCGCGCGCCCGCATGCCGTCGACCTTGAGCGAAACGGCGCGGGCGTCGGCCAGCAGCGCCTTGCCGGCCTCGGTGAGCACCGGTTTGCGCTTGCTGCGGTCGAGCAGTTCGATGTTGAGCTGCTCCTCCAGGTTGGCGATGGTGTAGCTGATGACGGACTGCGTGCGGTGCAGCGCCCGCGCCGCGTGCGCGAAGCCGCCGTGGTCGATGACGGCGATGAACACGCGCAGCTGGTCGAGGGAGGGGAGGCCGGGGTCTCGCATGGTGGTTGCCTATGGTTGATGCGGTGGTTGATGTTTAGATATCGATAAAATCGATCAGTAAGATTTAAATTTACTGTATTTCATCGATAGTAATCCCGATCTATGATGCATGCAACCCTACCACTTAAAGGAAGCACATCATGGCAACCGTCCTCCACATCGATAGCAGTGTTCGTCACACCGGTTCAGTTTCGCGCCAGCTCGGCGGCGAATTCATCGCAAAATGGAAGGCAGCCAACCCTTCCGATACCATCGTCACCCGCGATCTGGCCGCCGCGCCGCTGCCGCACCTGACCGAACAGCTGATCGGCGCGTACTTCACCCCGCCGGACCAGCGCAACGCCGACCAGGCCCACACGATCAAGCTGTCCGACGCGCTGGTCGACGAGCTGCTGGCCGCCGACACCATCGTCATCGGCGCGCCGATGTACAACTTCTCCGTCACCTCCGGCCTGAAGGCGTGGATCGACCACATCGCCCGCGTCGGCCGCACCTTCAGCTATGGCGCCAACGGTCCCCAGGGCCTGGTGACCGGTAAAAAAGTGTATGTGTTTGTCGCCAGCGGCGGCGTCTACAGCGAAGGCCCGGCGGCCGTCTACGACCACCTGACCACCTACCTGCGCGCCACCTTGGGCTTCCTGGGCATGACCGACATCACCTTCATCGTCGCCGAAGGCGTGTCGAAGGGTGAAGAGGCCGTCGCCACGGCAGTCGCCAAGAGCCGCGCCGACATCAACGCCATCCTGGTCTGAGTTCCGCGCCAAATACGCCACACAATCGGTCGTGAACGAAGCCCCGCTTGCGGGGCTTGTTCTTTGCTGCGTATCATGGAAGGCATACCCGTCACGGAGCCCCTATGAAACGTAACTTGCACCTGCTGATTATCGACCCGCAAAACGACTTTTGCGATCTGCCGGCCGGCTATCTGCCGATCGATCCGGTCACGCGCCAGCCGCGCGCGCCGGCGCTGCCGGTGCCCGGCGCGCATCAGGACATGCAGCGCCTGGCCGGCCTGATCAACCGGGGCCGCTCCGGCCTGACGGCCATCAGCATCACGCTCGACTCGCACCACCGCTTCGACATCGCCCACCCGACGTTCTGGGTCGCCCGCGACGGCGCGCCGGTGGCGCCGTTCACGCAGATCACGGCCGACGACGTGCGCGCCGAAAAATACCTGCCGCGCCATCCTGCCGGCTTGCCGCTGGCTTTGAACTATCTCGACAAGCTTGAGGCGGCGGGCCGCTATCAGTTGATGGTGTGGCCGGTGCATTGCGAAATCGGCAGCTGGGGCAACAACGTCCATGACGACGTGCGTGCCGCCTATGCCGCCTGGGAGGAAGCCTCGCTCGGCATCGTCGCCAAGCTGGCCAAAGGCTCCAATCCGTGGACCGAGCACTATTCGGCCGTCATGGCCGAGGTGCCCTACGCCGACGATCCGGACACCCAGTTCAACACCAAGTTCGTCAACACCTTGGCCGAGGCCGACCAGATCTACGTGGCGGGGGAGGCCGGCAGTCACTGCGTCAAGGCGACCGTCGAACATATCGTCGACCACTTCGGCGACCAGGCCGCGTCCAAGCTGGTGCTGATCACCGACTGCATGAGTCCCGTCACCGGCTTCGAGGCGCAGTACCACGGCTTCCTGAAGGCCATGCAAGCGCGCGGCGTGCAGCTGATGCAGGCTGGCGACGTGCTGCCCGAACTGCTGGCCAACGCCGCCCGCTGATCCCGGCGGCCGGAGGGGGAAGGCTGTGGCGCTCACCCGACGTCAACTGCTGGAGGCGGCCGCCGCGCTGCCGTTGACGTACGCCGCGGCCGCTGCCGCGCAATCCCGCCCTGGCCTCGGCGCCGGTCCGGCCGACGGGGCGCACACGCTGCGGTTCGTGTTTTCGCGCCCGTTCGACAATCCGCGCACGCAATGGCTGATCCGGGTCTACACCCATCTGCTTGAGGATCAGGGCAAGCGCTTCGTTTATATCGACGTGCCGCCATTGCGCGCCACCGCCATGGTGCTGTCGGGCGAGGCCGACGGCGAACTGGGACGCACCTTCGACTATCAAAACCTGTTTCCGGCGCTGGTGCGGGTGCCCGAGCCGAACAACGCCGTGCGCTTTGCCGCCTACGCGACGCGGCCCGGCCTGGTGTTCGACAGCTGGCAGGCGGTGCGCGCGCGCCGCCTGCGCTGCGAATACCGGCACGGCATCAGCGAATTGCGCGACATGCTGTCGCGCGAGCTGGCCGCCGGCGAGTTTTCGTATGTGCAGACCATCGACCAGGGCCTGCAGAAGCTGCGCCTGGGGCGCACCGATCTGTATTTCGATGTCGAAGAGGCGGTCGGCGATTTCCTGTTTTTCCTGGGCGACGCCGAACAGCGGCGCAGCGGTCTGGGCTCCCTGCACCAGGCCGGCGTGGTGCGCAGCACCACAGGCCACGCCTACCTGCGCAGTGCGCACGCGGCGCTGGCGCCGCAACTGGCGGCCGGGCTGGCGCTGCTGAAGCGCCAGGGCACGGTCAAGCGTTACCTGATGGAGAGCCTGTCCGCGTACAAGCAAGCGCGGCCCTGATCAACGCATCCGGCCCGCATGGCGTAAGATCATGGCAATATGCAATCTGGAGAGTCCATGAGTCAGCCCATCGTCCGCAGCCTGCTGGAGACGGATCTATACAAATTCACCATGTGGCAAGCGCTGCTGCATGGCCATCCCAACTCGCACACCGAATACGAATTCGTCTGCCGCAACACGCCCGAGTATCCGCTGGCCGAGCTGCACGAGGCGGTCGAGCGCGAACTCGATCATCTGTGCTCGATGGGCTTTTCGGACGAGGAACTGAACTTCCTGCGCTCGCTGCGGTACATCAAAAGCGACTTTGTCGATTTCCTGACGGTGTTCCGCTTCCAGCGCAAATTCATCGACGTGCGCGTCGACGGCGACACCTTGGCGATCCGCGCCACCGGCCCGCAGGTGCACGTGATGGGCTTTGAGATCTACGTGCTTTACATCGTCAATGAACTATACTTCCGCCGCTTAGACCAGGCCGCCGCGCTGGCCGAGGGGCGCCAGCGCCTCAGCGCCAAGATCGCCGCGCTCAAGGCCTTCGGCGCCGAGCCGGCGCGCCGCAACCCGTTCGAGTTCTCCGACTTCGGCACGCGCCGGCGCTTTTCCGGCGCCTGGCACGACGAGGTGGTGCAGCGCCTGTCGCGCGAGGTGCCCGAGTACTTCAAGGGCACGTCCAACGTCTACCAGGCGATGAGGTTCGGCCTGGTGCCGATCGGCACGATGGCGCACGAATACATGCAATCGTTCCAGGCCTTCGGCGTGCGGCTGCGCGACTTCCAGAAAGCCTCGCTGGAGGCGTGGGTGCAGGAATACCGGGGCGACCTCGGTGTCGCGCTGACCGACGTGGTGGGCATGGACGCCTTCCTCGACGACTTCGATCTGTATTTCGCCAAGCTGTTCGACGGGCTGCGCCACGATTCGGGCGATCCGGTTGTGTGGGGAGAGAAGGCGCTGGCGCACTACGCAGCGTTGCGCATCGACCCCAAGACCAAGCGGCTGGTGTTCTCGGACGGGCTGAATCTGGAGAAGGCTTTCGAGCTGTACCGCCATTTCGCCGACCGCATCATGACCGGCTTTGGCATCGGCACGCACCTGACCAATGACGTCGGCCTGAAGCCGCTCAACATCGTCATGAAGCTGGTCAACTGCAACGGCCAATCGGTGGCCAAGCTGTCGGACTCGCCGGGTAAAACGCTGTGCAAGGACGAGACTTTCCTGGCTTATCTGCGCCAGGTGTTCCACCACCCGGCCGTGTGATTTTCGTAGGGCGGATTAGGCGGCACGCCGTAATCCGCCATGAGCCGCCGACGGCGCCTGGCGGATTACGCTGCGCTAATCCGCCCTACGTAGTTCCGCAGGTGCTTTTTACGCCGGTCGCGCGCCGAAGCCGCTCATGATGGCGTCGGCGTTGCCGCCTTCGTCCTCGTCGTAGATATCGACCGACAGCATGGCGCCGCTGCGTTCGCGCGCGTGCGCTGCGGCGGCCGGGCCGCCCGGCGTCAGCGCGTCGAAGATGTTACCGACGGTGCTGGTCGCCACGCTCGGCGGCAAAGCCGTGTGCTTGGTCAGTTTAACGGTGGACGGAGGAAAACCCTTGGCCAGCAAGGCGCTGCGGGCGCTTTCGGCGTCGGTCACCTGTTCGAAATTGCGGTGTATTGTGCGTGTCATGACGACCTCCTTGATTGAACCGGGCAGTGCGGCTTAGAAGCCGGCCACCACGGTTTCGAAATGCTCCACCTTGGGCGGTGTAGCGAAATAGCTGCCGACCAGTCCGCGCCAAGACTGGAATGCCGGACTGCCACGGAAATCGACGGTATGGTTTTCAAGGGTTTGCCAGCCGATCACCAGATGATAGGTGTCGGGCGTTTCGATGTCGCGGTCGAGGCGCATCGACAGGCAACCGGTGGCCGCCTTGAACAGGGGCACCGCCTCGGCCACGCCGGCCTGGAAGGCGTCGTGGTCATCCGGCTTCACGTATATCTCGGCGATCTCGTAAATCATGGGCATCCTTTTGAAAGTATGCCCCTATTGTGCCTCAACTGCGGCGGGCGTGCGCAGGATGAAGCGCATCGCTTGGCGGGCCAACTCCTTGACGTCGGCGCCGCTGCCGGGTTTGTACCACTGCACGGTCCAGTTGAGCGCGCCGAAGATCAGCAGGCGGTCGAACGACGACGGCATCGCCCAGTCGCCGGACAGGTGCAGCTCGGCGATGGCGCGGTCCCACACGGCCTCGTAGCGGTCCTTCAACGCCACCACGCGCGAGCGCGACGGCTCGTCGAGCGAGCGCCACTCGTACAGCAGCACGGCGATGTAATGGTGGTCGGGCGCCAGCAGCGTATGCAGATGGGCCTCGACCAGCTGGCGCAGGATTTCGCAGGGCGGCAGTTGCTGGCTGCCGATGGCCTCGATCTCGGCCAGCGAGCGCTCCAGGCCTTGCTCCATGATGGCGGCAAGAATGTCCTGCTTGGTCTTGAAGTGGTAGAACCAGCTGCCGGCCTGGATGCCGGCGGCGGCGGCGATATCGCGCACGGTGGTGTTCTCGTAACCTTTGGTACGAAACAATTCTGCCGATTTCTCGATCAATTCCGCACGCAGTCCACCGCTTTCCCCTTTCAGGGGGCGCCCGCGTCGCTTGGGGCTGGGGGAGTCGATTGTGGCGGCGTTAGGCATGAAAAGGTGTCTGAACAGTAGTTTTGGTACATCCCATTCTAATGCAGCGTTCGGCTGCGAAATCGAAAAAGTGTTTGAAATTGTTACTTTCTGTCTAGAAGTCAACGGCTTTTGTGCTGCAACGCAACACTTTGGTTCGGTGCGCAATTGAGCGTGATCAAAGGATTAACGAGTAGGCCGCATAGGCTGGTGGATGGACAGGGAGCTAGCGATGACCAAGACATCTGCTGCAATGGCTGTGCTTGACACTGGCGATCGCGCCGACGAGGATAGTGAGATGGAGAGCGAGATGCAAATGTTGAGGCGTGAGGTCGGCGAAGGTTTTGCCGGGGTGAACGCGCGCATCGACGAGTTACGCCGGGAGACGACCGAGCGTATTGACCGGTTGCGTCAGGAGACCACGGATCGAATTCTTGAAGAACGTAGAGACACCAACGCCAGGATAGACGCGTTGCACAGAGAGACACTCGCACGGATCGATCAATCGCGTAAGGAAGCGTCCGATAATTCGGCTTCGCTAAATGCCCGCATGTTCGACTTTCATCGGGAAACAACAGCGCGAATCGATGCAGTGCTCGCCGAAAGTCACAAGAGAATGGATCGCAGCGATGTGCAGTTCCGCTGGCTGGTAGGTCTTATGATCACCAGCCTGCTCGCGACCGCTGGGCTGTTCGCCCGCGCTGCGCACATGTTGTAACTGAAGGAAATTGGTGCCGGTATATTTCCCGACCGCCGGCGCCGGTAGTAGCCGCCTCCGGGAGGCGCTAATTGGTCGTTCTGTGTGAGAACTGGAGCCATCATATCGGGCGAATGTGACAGGCGTTTGACCGGGTTCCGAATGAGCATGCGTGCAGAGGCAAAATGCGCTAGAATGGAGGTCTGTGGGGACGACCTGGTTTCGACGTGGGTTGCAAAGCAGAGCAGGGCATACCGAGGGCTGGTTACCTCGTAAATACACCCAGAAAAACTTAACTGCAAACGATAACTCGTACGCACTGGCAGCTTAATTGCTGTTAGCTCCACAACACCTCGTCCCTGGGGTGGGCCGTTAAAAGCTGTGGAGTCATTTACAGGGACTCGCGCTGTGAGGGGTCACTTCGATCAGCGCTAAATCTAAGGTGAATCGCTAGTCCAAAACGTGCACGTCCGTGTTGTACTGGTTAAATTAAATGATAGTGCTAAGTATGTAGAACTGTCTGTGGAGTGCTTGCGGACGCGGGTTCGATTCCCGCCGTCTCCACCACTTATTCGTTTCAAGCAGGCTCAGCAAGACCTAAAAAACCCGCCCCGTGCGGGTTTTTCTCTATGGGGGCCAGTCCAGCTTGGTTCAAAGGCGTCCGGTGGCATCCTGTGGGTAACTGGGGGCGATTTACGGGTAACTGAGGGTACGCGTTTTGAGTTACCCGCACCCCAGTTACCCGCATCCTGAAGCTCCGATTCCGCAGCAATCCCGGCAGGAATCACGCGGCCTGAGCATGAGAGCGATCAAGCCGCTCCCTGAACTATTCGTCTAAAGCCTGTATCTAAGCTATCCCACGCGGAGATACGACATGGCCCTTACCGAGACGAAAATCAAAACCGCCAAGCCTGAAGCCAAGCCCTACAAGCTGCCCGATGAGCGCGGACTTCACCTGCTGGTGACGCCGCAGGGCGGCAAGTGGTGGCGCTTCCGGTACCGTTTTGACGGTAAAGAAAAATTATTATCCTTGGGGACTTACCCGGATATTGGATTGAAGGACGCCAGGGAAAGGCGTGACCAGGCGCGTAAGCTGGTTGCGCAAGCGATTGATCCGAGTGCGCAGCGCCAGGCCCAGAAAGCCGCCAAGCCGGAGCATGCGGCCGACAGCTTCGAGGTGGTGGCGCGTGAATGGCACGCCAAGTTCTCGCCGACCTGGGCCGAGAACCATGGCGGGCGCATTTTGAGCCGACTTGAGCGCGACATTTTTCCCTGGATCGGCAGCAAGTCGATGTCGGACATTACCGCGCCCGACCTGCTGTCTGCCGTTCGCCGCATCGAGCAGCGCGGCGCGCTTGAAACGGCCCACAGGGCGCTGGCGAACTGCGGGCAGGTGTTTCGCTATGCCGTGGCCACCGGACGCGCCCAGCGCGATCCTACTGGCGATTTGCGCGGTGCTTTAGCTCCGGTGAGGGCCGAGCATTTTGCATCCGTCACCGACCCGGCCAAGGTGGGCGGGCTGCTCAAAACCTTTGACCGTTACGAGGGTTCCATGATCGTCTCGTGCGCGCTGCGCCTTGCGCCGCTGGTGTTCGTGCGTCCTGGCGAACTACGCAAGGCCAAGTGGGCCGACATCGACCTGGAGGCGGCCGAGTGGCGGTTTCTTGTGACGAAGACGAAGACCCAGCACATCGTGCCGTTATCTACACAAGCGATGGCGATTCTGCGGGAGGTGCGCGCACGGACCGGTGATAGCACCTATGTTTTCCCGAGCGTCAGAACGAACGATCGCCCGATGAGCGACAACGCAATTCTTGCGGCGATGCGCCGGATGGGAATCGAGAAAGATGAAATGAGCGGCCATGGCTTCCGCGCCATGGCGCGCACCATCCTTGACGAAGTGCTGGGCGCCCGACCGGACCTGATCGAACACCAGCTGGCGCACGCGGTAAAAGACCCCAACGGACGCGCCTACAACCGCACTGCGCATTTGCCCGAGCGCAGAAAGATGATGCAGCAATGGTCCGACTACCTCGACAGTTTGAAAGCGGGTAGCGATCCGCCAAGCGCTCAGCTGTAAGCATCGTACAGTTCGAAAAGCAAGATCAGCCATGGCGCCGCCTGCGTCGCGCAGTTACGCGTGCGGACGACTGGCGCGTATCCGCTGCGCCACCCAGCCTTCGACTTCGTGCTTTATCCACTCCCGCGCCCGCCCGCCAATGGCGACCGGCGCCGGAAAGCGTCCCTCCTGGATCAGGTGGTAAATGCTGCTGCGCGACAGACCGCAGATCGCCTTTACCTCGGGCATACGCACCAGCCGCAGGTTACCCTGGCGGCTAATTGCTCGCCGTTCTGGGGCAGGCGCTGCTACGCCAGAAATCCTGGCCTCGCTGAGAACTGGGCGCCGTGGTGCTGCCTGCTTGTCTTCGACCACCGGCGGCACCAATCCCGCCCGCAGCGCCGTTATGGATTGCAAAGTTCGGTTGCTCATCATTGTCTCCCAAGCAGAGCGCGGTTGCCGCGCGATCGATATGTCGAAACGAATGCTTGAAGTATGAGCCTGCCTGCGCAGCGTGCCTATCGAAAAGCGAAGCAAATGCCGAGTAGATCAAAGCGGGCAGGGCGCTGGTGTTCCGGGCTTTAGCCGCTGAAAAATTGCTCGACTTTTTTAGCGGCTAAATTTCCCCTGTCGCCGAGCTTGGTGCCGATGTGGCGCCGACCATCCTTGACACGAGAGGTCCTGCTGAGTGGCCCAAGGCCGTTGGTGATGCGGACCGGGTCAAGGTATCGGCGCTACACCGAGGACACCGGTGATGGGGGGACCTCCATGGTCGGCGACAGTCCGGCTTTGCCTGCTTACCCCCAGGGGCATCTACGGTGTTTCCGCCGCCAGCAAAGACGTTTCTGGCCGACGACGCACGCGACATGGTGCGCCCTTGCTGAGCAATGGTCGGCGCGGCGATGGCCGCGTTCATCGTCGAGTTGCCGGCACCCGCAGGGAGCACACGTATCTCAGGTAGGTGGCTACCCGAGCACATCCTCTTTGGCGTAAGAGAAAGGTATCGCATCGGTGGCGGCAGCCACCTGGCCTCGCAGAGCAGGATTCCGTTGAGCACGAAGTGCGAATAAGGAGTTGTGATGGAGGAATACACGCTTGCGTGTAGGCCTACATCACCTATCCTGCCCGGCTCTTCGCACCGATTAATTCACGAAAGAGTCCGGTAGCCTGATCGGTTTGAGCACGGTTTGGGCAGGGTTTGGCCAAGACTGAATTGTCACGACCATCGGCTGGCATTTTGGAAACCTTCCAGCGATTCGTATTTGCCACCATAACTTGGTCGCTCGGCCAGCAGCATGTTTGTGCGGCCGCGCTGGACATTCGCGTCGATCCGCAGCATGCGCCCAACAAGATCGTTCGAAGCATTTGTGAGAATTTGTGATTTTTCCACGTGGAAAATCTGATATCTTTGGCTGTTTGCAGGCATAACCGGACACCCTAGGCAATAACGCCAATTTTGCTTATCGTTAGCTCATCGTAGCTTCAAGTGACAATCAGCGTATTTTTCTGACGAGCCAGATATTATTCTTTGTTCTGTAGTTTCGGCAAACGAGAGTGCTGACGCGGTGCGTAAATTTCAATTGATAAATGTGGGAGACGAAAAGTGGCAATCCAGTTGTTTGTTGATACGAATATTTACCTTAATTTTTACCATTTTAGCAACGACGACGTTGACTCATTGCGTTTGTTAAAGAATAAAGTGAACAGTGGTGAGGTTGTTCTACATCTCCCCAAGCACGTTATTAATGAATGGGAGAGAAACCGGGAAAGTAAGCTCAAAATTGCCGCTAGTGAGTTTAGCAAGTCAGCTTTACAAGCCCAGATACCTCGACACATGATGACGTTAGCAATGGCGAAACAATATTCCGATGCGATTGACGTAGCCAAAAAAGCTCGCGACAGGCTAATTGCAGAAGCTACGGCGAGCGCTCTAACTTACGAGTTAGAAGTGGATATTGAGCTGAAAAGTCTATTTGCGGTCGCAGCGCTTTACCAAGAGGATGACGATGTTTATGCGCGAGGTAAAATGCGAGCGGATAAAGGAAATCCACCAGGAAAAGCTGGTAGTGTCGGCGACCAGTACAACTGGGAGATGCTACTGGAAAAAGTCGAAAGTGAAGACCTGTTCATAATTTCTAAGGATGGGGACTATGTCTCACCGCTTCAAGGGCCTGACTCCAACGGGCGCCCACACCCGAACTCATTTCTCCAAAATGAATGGAAAATAAGAAAGAATTCATCGCTTCAGGTTTTCGATTCAATCAAAGCATTTTTGAAGCACCACGCGAAGGTTATCCAAGACGCCCAGCAGGCACTAAACCTAGCGGCCGCACCAGAAGGCTCACAAGCAGCGCAAGAGCCGCTGGTGCCCGACGTATTAGGATTCCAAAGCGTAAATCAACAACTCCCGCCAGCACCACAGTCTGCGGAAGAAACACCAGCAGCAGCGGGGAACACGTCGGGAAAGGTGGCTGAACAGCAAGTTTCGAATATAGTCCATGACCAAGGTGTGCCGATAATTATGCCCGTGGAAGTTTTAGCTTCAGACGCGGCGTTGTCTCCTCTGGAACGTACCGAAAAATCTCAAGCCATTGATGCGCTCGTCAATAGCACATTCTTCCAAGCTACGCACCAGTCGATTGCCAACCTCAAGCGTTTTGAAGAGTATTTCACTACCGAGGACGCGAATAAGCTAGCCGACGCAGCAGTGGAGAATAATCAGATTCGTTGGATTATTTCAGACACGGACGTCAACCAATTTTACTTACGCTTGTTGTCACGGCATATCTCCGCGCTCGCGCCAGAAATTGTCGACACTCTAATCGCGACTTTGGATATTAGTGCGGACAGTGCGGATGACGAGGCGGAGAACAACATCCAGTAGTTGAAAAGCAAACATACTTCGAGCGAAATGCTGTGGGGAAATCTGCACGCATGGTGGGTAGTTCAGCTCAGCAGTAGTAGGCGCCCTGGAGCGCCAAGTCCTATCCTCTAGCTCGTCCGGAGTTGATGTGAACTGGGCGACGTCTTTAATTTTTGGCTTGCTTTTTGATTTCAGTTTTGTTCTGTGGAAACAAAAGCGGAATGTCTAAAGGTCTAGCGGTAGAGTGCTTCGCCGATGGCTATTTCCCGCAGTACGACGTTAACCGGCGACAAGCAGTCAGTGTGATAGTTGTTGAGGTTTGAAAAATGAAAATTCAATCCACTAAGGAAACCAATGTCAGCGAAGACCAAACTCAAGAAGGCTCTCAGTGCAATTGCTGATGCGGCCACTGCATTGAGGAAAGCACGCAACGATGCAAATCCAGATGTTGAGTCCCAAATTCGCAGAGCGCTTAACGAACTTGATGATGCCGAACGTGATATTAAGCGTGCAATCAGAGAAATTACTGATGTTTGAGCACCCTGTTAACGGGCGAAATCGGCCAAAAGCGGACGTCCCCCGTTTTCAAACGCGATCCGCTACAGTTAGCCTGCCTTGGTCCGCCCTGTTCCATCAGGCTAGATCTCCCGGATAACGGACAGCCAGCTCGCCTATAACCATTTCCGCAGTCTGAGGATTGGCTTGGATGACATGCTGCTCCAAGAAGCGAAGATCATGATCCAATAACACCCATCGTGACGTCTCCATTGATTGTTGATCTAGAACTGGAGAAATCGAGGAGATCGCGGCCAACGGAACAAGTGCCGTGACAAAAGCTTCATTCATGAGCTCACGGGTACGCCGATTTTCCAAAAAGTAGTCGAGCGCCCAATGTAATTTTCCTCGCTGCGGCTGCGTTGGATCGTACACGAAGGCTAGGATCGCGCATCGACGGCGAGTGGCTTCGCTTGCCGCCGCCGACAACGATCCAAATGGACGGACTTCCCGGAATAGATCAGCTTCGGGCGGCAGCGCATTCGGATTCGTCAGCACATCCCGGAGCCGGGTCGTAAGCCACGTCCGAATCGCAATCGTGAAGTTATCCCCAAAGTCGGGCTCCGCAAAATCGGTACGGTACACTGTCTCTCCCGACATCCGCAGAACTAGCTCTTCGCCCGCCGCGACCACATCATGCGTTACCGACAATATAGGGTCCACTGTGCCTTGACGCGACCAAAATAAGGTGTTTCGGCCACGCTCACCGGTGACGCTCCAGCCGGTCTGACTGATGCTAAGCGTGCTACCAAGCGATTGACTCACACCATCGAACACAGTACGTACCCGCTGCAGCACATTGTTCAACTTAGCTGTGGTCTCCGTCAATCGCCGATTCGCCGACGTGTCGAGCACATCGCGCAGTGCGGCCAGGTCAGCATCGAGCGACAGTCCTGGTTCTTGTTCATGCATAATTCTGTCCATCCGTTCCCGCATCGCGGGCACAGTAGCAAACCGGTTAGCAATTCGAGGTGAAAAAGCGTCGTCAAACAGCGCCAATATCCGTCCCAACTGCGGCGATGAGGCCTGCCGCAATTTGACCATGGCCCCTTTTCGTTGATGGGGCATCCGGCCATCCTCATCTTCCAGTACGTCGGGATGCTCCCCAGTTAGCAGGTAAAAGAAAATACCGGCGGCAAAGGACACGTCCGACCTAGGATCCTGTTTAGACCGGCTTCCCGCTGACAGCTCAGGAAGTCGAAGAAAGCGATTGCCTACTTCCTGCCAATCTTCCGTCTGAAAGTCGACATCCGCAAGATTGTGATAGCTGATCCCGAAATCGAGCAGCCACACGTTGGTCGCTGCGCCCAGGTCAACAATAATGTTATCGGGTTTAACGTCACGATGAACACAGCCCTGCCGATGACATGCCTGAAGAATATCGAGGATGCAAACCGTGATTAAAATTGCCTGCTTCACGGATACCGACACCATTGACTCGCGCCATGACCTCAGCGTTTGTCCAACAATAAACTCGGTCACGATGAAAGGGATTATGTCGGGACTCGCATGAAGATGAGCATTGCTCTCGATCAGCCTAGGGATGCCGTCAATCGCTAGGGTATCGTACGCACTTGCTTCACGAAAGAATCGAGCTCGGCGTTCCGGATCTGTTTTGGCCCTGATCACCTTGAGGAATCCGATCTTCTCGTCGGCCAACCGACGAACGCGGAAGACATCACCCTGACCACCTCCGGGCAATCCTTCAACCACGGCCCAGCGGCTTTTCCACGTTTGCTCGTTGACCCAGGTAAGTAGGTTGTCTTCCGGTTGGATCGTGGCAACACTTATTTCAGCGATACTTTTCAATGTCTGGCCGCTCCCACTTAGCAAGGATTTTTATTCGTCATGCGGAAGCCTTCAGTTGCCTACGGCTGTCACAACTCTTCTGGAAATCGAAGCTTGATACAAAGGCGCTTTACACTTTGCCCCAATCGCTCGAGTGCTGTGGTGTGGCTACTGCCTACTTCTCGCCGTTTGGCACCTAAGAGCATAACAAATTACCAATAGGAAAAATTCACACATTGTCACATGCTGGTGTGAAGGTCTGCTTGGGGCGGAAGCTGCCGGTCGCAACAGAAATTGCACCTTAAAAAAATAAAGCCAGAGTCCAGTATTAATTCTGTGCAAATCGCCGGTGGACTCTGAATGCTAAACCGTGGTATGCATGCAATGCTAAACGGTGGCGTTTTGAATGCTAACAATCACTTCCGCATCGCCGGGGTACTTTTCAGGGTAACCTGAAAAATACGCACCCGAAAAATTGGCTTAACTCATTGATTTTAAAGGAATCTGTAAGATGAGTTCAATTGACGCCGTCCCACTGAATACTAGGAAGCCCCGACGCGAAAGCGCAGGGGCTTTTTATGCATCGCTGGAATGTCGTACGTTTATCCTGATGCAACAGACCTCAAAGACCAACCGCTGGTCGGTAGTCATCAATGTGTGGCCCTCGTTTGCCTTCATCGCCGAAAAGTCCATACAGCTGGTGGACACCCGCAAAGGTTGGATTACGTTCACGGGTTCACCCCTGTACTTGCATGGCGCCGCTCTGATGGATGGTCCGCCTGAAAAATTGGGTGAGCTCTCTGACTACAAGCAGTCAAGCCGCAAACATGAACTGGTTTACACCTATCAACTTGATGGTAAATTTCCTCACGGCAAATGGCTATCATGCACTTATGGTGAGTCCGACCAAGTGACGCTTGCTCGACAACTTCCGGATGACACGAATGCCTGCGTCATCACCTCCCGTAAAGGCGAACATGTCGGGCAGAACGATATCAAAATCGATTGCAAATGACTGCATGAGAAGCCACGGCCGCATTTCCGATCGCATCAGAACATATCACACCTGTTCTGATACGCGAGTTGCGCCAATTAGTTGAAAGCGCCCTCGGCCCGCAACAACGACACCGCAAGGTCGATAAAGGCCCTCACCTTGGTCGTAGAACGGCGCCCCTCATGGTGCACCACGCTAACCGGCACCGGGGCCGACTCATACTGCGTCAGCACCGTCTTGAGCCGCCCGGCCGCCAAGTGCGGCGCGACCATATAGGAAATCACCCTCGTCATGCCAAATCCCCGCACCACCGCCCCGATGGCCGCGTCATTGCTGGTACTGGTAAGGCGCGGACGCACTCGCACGACCACCGGTTGGCGCTTGAACTCGAAGCGCCAGTCGGGCGATGCGGTGACGGCGTTAGCCAGCACGATGTCATGCCCGCCTAGCTCCTCCGGCATCAGCGGCAATCCGCGCGCTTCAAGGTAAGCCGGCGACGCGCACACCACCTGCCGCACCTGGCCCACCCGAACCGCCTGATAGCTCGAATCTGGCAACTGGCCAATGCGGATCGCCACATCGATCCCTTCATCCATCATGTTAACCACGCGATCGACGAAGCGGCATTCCACCTCGGTTTCCGGATAGCGGCGGAGATACTCGGTCACCACCGGCGTCACATACATGGCGCCGAACAGCACCGGCGCGGTGATAACCAGCCTACCGCGCGGCTCCCCGTGCGTGCCGGTCGCCGCCTGCTCGGAATCGGACACGTCGGCCAGGATGCGGCGGCAGTCCGCCGCATACCGCGCGCCCACATCGGTCAAGCGCACCATCCGCGTGGTGCGCGTCAGCAGGCGCACGCCCATCGTTTCCTCGAGCTCCGTCACCGCCCGCGTCACCACCGGCGGCGAGATCCGCAACTTGCGCGCGGCCGGGGCGAAGCCGCCTTCGTCGACCACGGCCAGGAATATCGACATGGTGTAGAGCCGATCCATATTATTCCACTTTCAGGAATGGTTCATTGCAGGTTGTAAGGATTCTAATTAGGCGACAAAAGAATCAAACTGTATTCGCTGGATAACACTTCGTCAACCACCCAAGGAGAACACCATGAGCCGCATCACCATCATCGACAGCAGCAACGCCAACGCCGAACAACAAGCCCTGCTGGACACCATCCAGGCCCAGCTCGGCATGGTGCCAAACTTCCTCAAAGTATTCGCCAACTCGCCCGTCGCCCTGCGCGCCTTCCTGGGCCTGTACGGCGTGGCTGGCGCCGGCAGCCTGGACCATCAAACCCGCGAACGCATCGCCCTGGCGCTGGCCCAGCAAAACGGCTGCGAATACTGCGTCTCGGCGCACACCGCCATCGGCCGCAAGAGCGGACTGACCGGCGACGAAATCAACGCCGCCCGCCACGGCACCAGCGAAGACGCGCAAGCGGCCCTGGCCGTCCAATTCGCCACCAGCCTGATGGAAAAGAAGGGCGATGTGAGCGCCATCGAAATCGCCCAACTGCGCAGCGCCGGCTTCACCGATGCCGACATCGTGGAAATCATTACCCACGTCGGTATGAACTTCCTGACCAACATCCTTGGCAAGGCCAGCAAAGTCGACATCGACTTCCCGCAAGTGGACTTGAAACTGGCCGCCTGATTCCCCCACCCATTCCATCTCTAGGAGCATCGCCATGAACTCGTCCTCTTCCGTCTGGGCCCGCCTGGCCGTCACCGCCGGCTTCGTTGCCGTCACTGCCGCCGCCGGCGCCGCGCCTGCCACTCCCGCCGCATCGACCGCCGTGAGCTATCACACGGCCAGCATCGACGGCGTAAAAGTGTTTTACCGCGAAGCCGGCCCGAAAAACGCGCCGACCCTGTTGCTGCTGCACGGTTTTCCGACCTCGTCGCAGATGTTCCGCAACCTGATTCCGCAACTGGCCGACCGCTATCATGTGATCGCGCCGGACTATCCGGGCTATGGCCAGAGCGACCAGCCGCCAATGGACAAGTTCACCTACAGCTTCGACAACCAGGCCAAGGTGATCGACAAACTGACCAGCCAGCTTGGGCTGACGAAATACGCGCTCTACGTGCAGGACTATGGCGCGCCGATCGGCTACCGACTGGCCGCCGCCCATCCGGAACGGGTCACGGCGATCGTGGTGCAAAACGGTAACGCCTACGACGAAGGGCTGGATAACGAGTTCTGGCAACCGGTCAAGGAGTACTGGAAAGACAAAACCGAAGCCAAGGCCGCCAAGCTGCGTCCGCTGCTGGAGATCGGCGGCACCAAGTGGCAATACACCGAAGGCTTCCGCAAGCCGGACGTCAACGTCAGCCCCGACGCGTGGATGCTCGACCAAGCTTATCTGGACCGTCCCGGCAACAAGGACGTTCAGATAGAAATGTTCTACAGCTACGGCACCAATCCGCCGCGCTATCCCGAGTGGCAAGCGTATTTCCGCAAACACCAGCCGCCGATGCTGATCGTCTGGGGCAAGGGCGACAAGATCTTCCCGGCGGCCGGGGCCACGCCTTACCTGCGCGACCTGCCGAAAGCTGAGCTGCACCTGCTGGACACCGGCCACTTCGCCCTCGAAGAAGAGGGCGACAAGATCGCAAAGCTGATGCGCGAGTTCCTCGGTCGCAACGTCAAACGTTAAACCTCACTTTTATCAGGAGCCATCATGGGCCGCGCATTTTCCGACATCACCTTTACCCCGAACGTGCGCGCCATGCAGGAACGCATGGGAAGCCGCGAGCAATACGAAGGCTTCGACCTGATGACCAACCGGGCCGACCGCCTGGGCCGCATGGAGGCCGAGTTCATCGCCCAGGCCGACCATTTTTACCAGGCCACGGTGAGCGAGACGGGCTGGCCGTATGTGCAGCATCGCGGCGGCCCGGCCGGCTTCCTGAAGGTCCTCGATCCGAAGACCGTCGCCTTCGCCGACTTTCGCGGCAATGTGCAATACCTCAGCGTGGGAAACCTGCAAAAGGACGACCGCATCTCCATCATCGTGATGGATTACGCCAACCAGATGCGCCTGAAGCTCATCGGCCGCGTGCGCTTGGTGGAGGCGGCGGACGATGCCGCGCTGATCGAGCGGCTGCGCACGCCCGGCTATGCGGCGCGCATCGAGCGCGCTTTCGTGATCACCGTCGAAGGCTACGACTGGAACTGTCCGCAGCACATCACGCCGCGCTTCACCGAAACCGAAATCAACACCATGACGGCGCCGCTGTACGCGCAAGTCAAGCGTCTCAAGGAGCAACTGGCCGCGAGCGCCGCCAAGCAACCTTTGAGCGAATTGGGCGATGGCCCGCTGGCGCTGGTGGTCAGCGGCGTGCGGCAGCTGACGCCGCAGGTGCGAGCCTACGAATTGAAAAGCTTCGATGGCGGCGACTTGCCGGCGGTCCAAGCCGGCGCCCACATCGACGTGCCGGTACTGCTGGCCGATGGCAGCGCCGCCACGCGCAGCTATTCGATCGCTTCCGATCCCGCGCAGCCCGGCGTCTATGAGATCGCCGTGCTGCGCGAGGACGAGGGCAAGGGCGGCTCGGCCAGCGTGCATGCGGAATATCACCTTGGCATGCTGCTGCGCTGCTCGCTGCCACGCAACGATTTCGCCTTGCCGGCCGACGGCGCGGTGGTGCTGATCGCCGGCGGCATCGGCATCACGCCGATCAAGGCGATGGCGCATACCTTGATCGCCGAACATCGCGACTTCGTGCTGCACTACGCCGTGCGGTCGCGCCGGCAAGCGCCGTTCCTCGACCAGCTCGAACGCGAACTGGGACCACGCCTGGTCGTGTACGCCGCCGACGAAGGCCGGCGCCTGTCGCTCGAGACGGTCATGGCAGGCGAGGGCGTCATCGTCGCCTGCGGCCCGGCGCGCCTGCTCGACGCGGTGACCGAAACCGCCAAGCGACTGGGCGTGCGCGTCCTGATCGAACGCTTCGCGGCCGATGCGCGCGCCGTCAACCGGCCCGTCATCGTGACCTTGAAGCGCAGCCGCAAGGTGATTGAAGTGCCGGCCAGCGCCAGCATTCTGGAGGCGGTGGAGGCCGCCGGCGTCGATGCGCCAGCCTCCTGCCGGATCGGCAACTGCGGCACCTGCCGCGTCAAGGTACTGGCCGGCACGCCGGAACACCGCGACAACGCGCTCAGCGACGAAGATCGCGCCGATCACATGTGCATTTGCGTTTCGCGCGCCAGCGGCGACACGCTCGAACTAGACCTTTAAGGAGCAATGACCATGAACGCAACACATCCGGCGGCCAATGCCGTCCCAAGCAGTACGCTTCACTATATACCGGTCGGGCTGTTTGGCGCCGTCATGGGCAGCATCGGCTTGGCGGTGGCCTGGCGTCTGGCCGCCGAGCGCTTCGGCGTGCCCGCATGGATCGGCGATGGATTGGCGGTGGCTGCGCTATTGGCCTTTGTTGCGGTGGGCGCGGGCTATGCGATCAAGGCCTGGAACGGCTTCGACGCGGTACGCCGCGAGTTCGCCCACGCCGTCGCCGGCAACCTGTTTGGCACACCGCTGATCACCTTGCTGTTGCTGCCGATTCTGCTGGCGCCGTTCCAGCTCGCCGCCGCGCGCATGCTGTGGGTGGCCGGCGCCGTCGGCATGGCGGTGTTTTCGCTATCGATCACCGGCCGCTGGCTGAGGGAAAAGCAAGCCGTGATCACGCCCGCGCTCCTGATTCCTGTCGTCGGCCTGCTCGACGTGCCGCTGGCCTTGCCCGCGCTCGGCTGGCAATCGTCAATGCACGGCGTGATGGTGTTTTCGGTCGCGGTCGGTCTTGTGTTCGGTTTGCCGCTGCTGAGCATGGTGCTGACCCGCTTGATGCGCGAGGACGCGATGCCCGCGCCGCTGCAGCCGACGTTGCTGCTGCTCAGCGCGCCGTTCAGTGTCGGCTTCTCGGCCTACATCGCGACAACCGGGCAGGTCGATCTGTTTGCCGAAGGCTTGGTCATGGTGATGTTCTTCGCGCTCGCGATCGTCGCCGGCCGGTTGCGGGTGCTGGTTGCGGAACAGCCGTTCCGGCTGTCGTGGTGGGCGGCCAGCTTCCCGCTGGCGGCCGCCACCTTGGCCGCCTTGCGATACGCGGGCCACGCGCATCATATTGTTGCAGATGGCCTCGCTCTGCTGTTGCTGGCAACGACGACCGTTTGCATCGCTGTCTTCGCGGCGCGGACGTTGAGTGCTGTCGTCAAAGGTGAGTTGCAGACACTGGCGTGAGCAGCCAGTTCCGATCCGATGCATAATCTCCTGCTGAGTATTTGCGGGAGTAAAAATGAACGAACATATGGTGGCAGTTGAACTGGAAAAGGCATATCGGCTGCTCAATCACGGGCCGACGGTGCTGGTGTCGGCCTCGCACGATGGTGTGGATAACGTCATGGCGGCGGCCTGGTCTTGCGCGCTGGATTTCGCTCCGCCCAAGGTGACGCTGGTGTTGGACAAGGCGACCAGCACGCGCGGGCTGGTGGAGGGCAGCGGTTACTTTGCGCTGCAGGTGCCCAACGTGGGCCAAGTCCAGCTGACCTACGACGTTGGCAATCTGAGCCTGGCCGACGCGCCGGACAAGCTGAAAAAATGCGGGATCGAATTATTTCGCGCCGGTGAACATAACACGCCACTGGTCTCCGGCTGCTCGGCCTGGCTGATCTGCAAAGTGATCCCCGAGCCGCACATCCAGCAGACCTACGACTTGTTCATTGGGGAAGTAGTGGAGGCTTGGGCCGACGACCGCGTGTTCCGCAACGGCCATTGGGAATTCGACAAAGCCGACCCAAACCTGCGCAGTTTGCATTACATCGCCGGCGGCCAGTTCTACGCGATCGGGGAATCGGTTCTTGCCGATACCGGCAAAGCCACCGATCAGGGGACCTAACCCGCTAGCGCCGGTGTTGGGAGGGCCTGCAGATTCGCAGCAATCCATTCCAGCCCCCTCGACGTCAATTGCGCATGTGCAAACGTATCGCTCCCGCCCCGCCGAGGGCGATGCGCATCACGCAGCGGTTTCAAACGCATCGAGCACATCCCGGGTCTGAACGATGGTCGCGTATTCGCCGTCCAGATTGGACAACGCCATGGCGTGCACGTCCTCGGCGCTGCGTGGCACGCCCGCGTAATCGGCTTTGGCGAACGCGAAACACGCATCCGCCACGACATGGGTCGCGAAGCCGAGATTGCCCGCCGTCCGCGCGCTGGCCTCCACCGAGTTGTTGGTGCTCACGCCGACGATGACGAGTTCGCTGATGCCGCGCACGCGCAGCCAGCGCTCCAACCCGGTGTTGATGAAGGCGTCGGGCACATTCTTCTCGATCACGTAGGCGTCCGGCAAAGGAGCCAGTCGTTCCTGAAACTCGACCCCAACTTGCCCGGGCCAGAACAGCGAACCAACCGTTCTCGAAATGTGGCGGACATGGACAACCGTGGAACCCGCCGTCCGCCAGGCGCCAAGCAAGGCTGCGATGTTCTGTTCCGCCTCGGGGTTGTTGCGCATGCCGGCCGCCGGATCGGCCATGCCTTTTTGCATATCGATGATGATCAGTGCCGCCGTGCTTACTTGCATAGTGTTGCTCCAGATGTGGGAAAGCGTAAAGGTCGATTGTAGCTCCATCACAACATCGGGAAAGAGTAGAATTCCAGGTTCCTCCCAACCCGACGATGGACCGCGAATGAACGTCGCCACTTTCTCGAAGCCTGCGCCGTGAGCAAGACCAAACGGGCCGGCGACTGGATCGTGCGCGCGCCGCAGACGGGCCGCACGGAGCGCATCGAAGCGTTCTTCTCGGGCCACGGCTACGAGCCGCACCGCCACGACACCTATGCCATCGGCCGCACCCTGGCCGGGGTGCAAAGTTTCCACTACCGGGGCGGGCAGCGACACAGCGTCCCGGGCGCCACCATCGTGCTGCACCCCGACGAGTTGCACGACGGCGAGGCGGGGACCGACGCCGGCTTCCGCTACCGCATGCTGTACATCGAACCCGCGTTGATCCAGCAGATCCTCGGCGGGCGCGCGCTGCCTTTCATCCAGCACGGCATCAGCGCCGATCCCAGGCTGTACGCGGCCAGCGAACTGTTATTGCGCAGTCTGGACGCGCCGCTCGACGCGCTCGAGGAAGACGACGCATTGTTCGACCTGGCCCATGCGCTGAGCGCGGTGTCGGCGCCGCCGGGATCAAGCCAGCCGTTCGACTATCGCGCGGCCGAGCTGGCGCGGGAATTCATCCACGAGTCCCTGGCGCACAGCGTCACGTTGGGGGAGTTGGAGCGCCACAGCGGGCGCGACCGCTGGAGCCTGTCGCGCGATTTCCGGCTGCTGTTCGGCACCTCGCCGTACCGCTACCTGACCATGCGCCGCCTCGACCTGGTGCGCTCGCTGCTGCTTCAGGGCCAGCCGCTGGTGGGCGCGGCATTGCTTGCCGGCTTTACCGATCAAAGCCACATGACCCGCCATTTCGGCAAGACCTATGGCTTGTCGCCAGCGCGCTGGCTGAAAATGCGCGCCGGCTGACGTCCGCACAATCGTACAAGAAACGCCGTCCCGTTTTGCGTACGCTGGGCACTCACCAACAGCAACAGGACGAATCCAATGCATACCGAGCAGACGGCGGCGCACGCCATCCACACCATCAATTTCGCCAAGAAATTCAGTTTGTTTACTGAGCAGTGGGCGCCCAAGGTGGTCGCGGAGATGAACGATTACCAATTCAAGATAGTCAGGCTGCAGGGCGATTTCATCTGGCACGCCCATGCCGCCACTGATGAAACCTTTATCGTACTGGAAGGACAGTTGCGGATCGATTTCCGCGACGGCCACGTGCTGGTGTCGCAGGGGGAAATGGTGGTGGTGCCGAAAGGCGCCGAGCACAAGCCGTCGGCCGATGGGGAGGTGAAACTACTGCTGATCGAGCCGCGCGGCGTGCTCAACACGGGTGAGGAGGAAACCAGCGACCGCACGGCCGTCAACGACGTGTGGATATAGGCGAACCGAACGACTAATGAAAAAGGCCCGGTGCGTTAGCACCGGGCCTTTGACTTTTGATGCGCCAAGCGCGGATTACTTTTGCTTGCGGCGGCGAGCGACCACGCCCATCAAGCCCAGGCCGGCAAGCATCATCGCGTAGGTTTCCGCTTACGGAACCGGCGTCACGGCGGTGCCGGTCGAATACAGGGTGGCGTTCGACAGCGAACCGAACTTGGTGGTGAAGCTGTCCAGGCCCATGCCAGCGTCAAAACGGTAGAAGGCGGTGACGTTGTTCGACTTCGTGCCTGCGGCGTCCTTCACATTGCCAAAGTGCATGCCGACGATGGTGTCGCCGTACAGCATTTGGGTGAAGTTGATGGTGGTGCCGTTCAGGCCCGACAGCATCGAGGTCGATGGCACGGCCGAGGTCAGGTTCACACCCCACACGGCCAGGTTCAGGTTGATCTCGGCGAGGCTCGGGTTGTTGCCGTTCAGGTTGCCGTTGATGAAGCCGATGCAGCTGGCGCCGGCCACGCTGATGTCGGAACCGTCGCACAGGGCGGTTGCCGCCATTGCGTTACCTGCGAACATAAGCGTGGCCAGGGCGGCCGCCGTCGAGAGTTTCTTAAAGTTCATATTTTTATCCCAGTATGTGAAAGGCTACGTTAATAAATTGCGCGCCGGAAACAATTTTTTGGGTTTCATTGTGCAATTCGGTCTGATGGGTTGAAGCATATCATGACTTGCTGACATGTCTATTTCTATTTTGATACATTTAATTGCTCAAAGTAAATTTTCGTTGTATTTTTACGAATGGCAATAAAAAAGCCCGGTGCGCTAGCACCGGGCCCTGTTCTCACGCGGAAGGCGCGGAGTTATTTTTGCTTGCGGCGGCGGGCGACCACGCCCATCAGGCCTAGGCCGGCGAGCATCATTGCGTAGGTTTCCGCTTCCGGAACTGCCAACACGGGCGCCTTGCCGGTCGAGTACAGCGTGGCGTTCGACAGCGAGTTGAACGCGGTCGTGAAGCTGTCCACGCCGGCGCCCTGGCCAGCGTCGAAGCGATAGAAGGCGGTGACGTTGTTCTGTTTATGGCCCAGGACATCGGTCACGTTGCCGTAGTGGATGCTGACGATGGTGTCGCCGTACAGCTGTTGAGCGAAGTTGATGGTGTTGCCGGTCAGGCCGGACAGCATCGACGTCGACGCCACGGCTTCCGTCAGGTGCACGCCCCATACGCCCAGGTTGCTGTTGATCTCGGTCAGGCTCGGCTTGTTGCCGTTCAGATTGCCGCTGACGAAGCCGATGCAGCTGGCGCCGGCCACGGAAATGCTGGCACCGGCGCACGATGTCGATGACGGTGGAAGGGTGATCACAGGCGTGGTGGCTGGCTTGTCGGTCGCCGGCTTGGTCACCACCGGCGTGGTGCTGCCGCCGTTGCCTTTGCCGTTGCCATTGTTGCCCTTGCCGTTACCGCCGGCGGCAGCCATGGCGGCGCCTCCGGACATCAACAGTACCAAGGTTGCGGCGGTCGAAACAGTCTTGAATTTCATGTCAAAGTATCCCAAAAAAAGATAGTAAATGATTACGGTGTGATTGCGCGCCGGAAACAATTGGTTGGGTTTCTTTGAGCAAGGGTCGTGCGATTTGCCAAAGCATATCACGGGTAGCTGCCTCAAAGATACTTTAATTGCTATATGACAAAATCAATTGGCGGAAAATGCACTCTTAAATCGCCCCCGTCGGCAGCAAGAATGCAAAATATGCATTTATAAATCAAACCGTCGCCTACGCGTTCGACGACACCCAGCACGGCGCCGACCTGTTCGACCTCAAGGTGCCCGGCAACATCTACACGCGCATCATGAATCCCACCCAGGACGTGCTCGAGCAGCGCATCGCCGCGCTCGAGGGCGGGGTGGCGGCGCTGGCGCTGGCTTCCGGGCAGGCCGCCGTCACCTGCGCGATCCAGACCATCGCCGAGGCGGGCGACCGCTGCGCATGGAGCGCATCGTCGGATGCGCTGCAATTGTTCACGCGCCTGGTCAACATCGGCGACGCCAAATCGCTGGCCTGCCATCCGGCCTCGACGACGCACCGCCAGCTCAACGAGGAGGAGTTGGCCAAGGCCGGCGTGACGGTCGATACGGTGCGCCTGTCGATCGGCATCGAGCACATCGACGATCTGCTGGCCGATCTGGAGCAGGCGCTGGCCGCCGTCTGAAGCGCTGGCGGAGGCGCTATTTCTTGTCCGGCTTGACCTTGTCGGGCACGCGCGTGACGATCACCTCGCCGTCGACGATGGCGCAGTCGAGGACATGGCTGCGCGACACCGGCGCGTGCTGCGAGAACAGGTCGTGGTAGGGCCCGGTCTCCTCCAGGCGCAGGTCGATGCGGAAGCTCTCCAGATGGTTGGTCGCGTGCACCTCGCGCACCCGCTGCTTGCGCACTTCCGCCTCCTTGGCGCTGCGGCCGTGCATCTGCGGCCCCTCGAAGTAGCGGATCAGCGCGCATTCGATGATGTCGACGCGGTCCTTGAGCAGCAGGTCGGCCGCGATGGCGTTCTGGTTGACCGGCATGTCGACCGGATCGCCGTCGTCGGACAGCACCTCGACGTTCATGCGCTGTATCAGCAGCAGCATGTCGTTGTCTTCGTTGTTGATCTGGTGGATCTTCTGCACCGCCGCCAGGCGCCCGCGCGCCAGCCGGCCGGCCGCGTCCTTGGTCTGGCCGACATATTGCACCTTGCTTTGGAAGCGCAAGTCGTTCTCATACTGTTGCAGCACGTCGTGGATCGACAGCGCCTCGATCAGGCCGCCCCAGTTGAGCGTGATGAAGCGGTCGGTCATGACCACGGTCGGCTTCTTCAGCGTGGCCGCGAACGGCACGGTCAGTTCGATCGTGATGCTATCGCGTTTTTCCTCGGCGCCGACCACGATCGGCACCGTCAGCTTGAGGGAGAAAAAGCCCCAGCTGGTTTTGCCGTTGACATCGAAGCGCACGCGCGGACGGTTGACGGCGAAATAGATCAGCCGCTTTTCCATCGTCGCTTCCAGGTCGAACTGGATGCGGCGCAGCTGGCGTCCGACCGGGTCGCGGATATCGGGCCGTTCGGGGAAGCCGGCCACCAGGTCGTACCAGTGATATTTCGCGTCGGCGACAGTGACCACCCAGGTTTGCGGCGACGCGCTGCGCTGGGGCAGCAACGGCAGCAAGTCGTCCAGCGCTTCGGCCGGGGGCGCCAGCAGATCGTGGAATGGTTCCGGCGATTCGGCAAACAGTTCGCCTATGCCCAGTTCTTCCGGGCTAGGGTCGGGATAGTCGTCGGCGATTAGGGTCGGGTAATCGCTCGTCATGATGCGCACTCCAGGGTCTCGTTTAATCGGTCGTTTGTTGGGACTTTTAATGACTATAGTATAGTCGTTCCCGGTGACATTTCCACCTGGCAATTCCTGAAAACGGCTAAATAGTCACACATTCTCACGCCCCGCGGGTGCAGCTGGCCCGCCGTCCTAGCGTTTGCCATTCGCCGGCGGCACCGGCATCGCGGCCACCCTGGCCTCGCCGTCGGCGATGAAGCAGCTCAGCAGATGGGACGGCGCCGGCGCCACCTGGTCCGAGCACAGCTTGTCGTAGTTGCCAACCTCGGGCAGTTCAAGGTCGATGGTAAATTGCACAAGATTATTCATTTGCTGCACTTCTGCCAACCGTTCGCAGCCCAGCTTGCGCTGCGCCAAAGTCAGACCGCGCGCGCCGGCAGCCTCGAAATGGCGGATCAGCGCCGCCTCGACGATGTCCATGCGTTCGGCCCGCAGCGCCTCGGCGGCGCGGGGATCGGCGTTGCAGGGCAGGTCGGCGGCGTCGCCCTCGTCGCAGATCACGTGCACGTTCATGCTCTGCACCAGCAGCAGGGTGTCGACGTCGTCGCCGAGCTGGGCGTGCAGTTTTTGCAGCGCCGGCAGCCTGGCCCTGGACAGGCGCGCATCGGGGTCGCGGGTCTGGCCGACGTGGAACACGCGGCTGGGCGCGGACAGGTGGTTGGGATAGGTCTGCAGGATGTCATGGATCGAAAACGCCTCGATCAGGCCGCCCCAGTTGAGGGTGACGAAGGTCGGCGTCATCGTCACCGTCGGCTTTTTCAGCGTGGCGGCGAACGGCACCGTCAGCTCGATGGTCAGGCTGTCTTTGGCCTGCCCGCCGCCGACCAGCAGCGGCAATGTCAGCTTGAGCGAAAAGAATCCCCATTGCACGGCGGCGGCGGTATCGAAGCGCACGCGCGGGCGGGTGACGGCGAAGAACAGATGGTGTTTTTCGGCCACCGCCTCCAGTTCGAACTGCATGCGGCGCTGGTAGCGGCCGACCGGGTCGCGGATGTCGGGGCGTTCCGGGAAGCCGGCGATCAGGTCGTACCAGTGGTAGCGGGCGTCGGCCACGGTGACCATCCAGCTTTGCGGCGCGTTGGTGTGCTCGGGCAACTGGTGGACGTCGAAATCGGCGAACTGTTCGGGGTAGGGCTGCGGGTATGGGGCAGCCTGTTCAGGGTTGATCATGATGGCCTGACGAAGAGTGGAGAAGTGTCCGCTGCTCCTCTTTCCATCAAGCGTCGATTGGTTTAATGGAAATAAGTATTTCTACGCACTAACTCGAAGACTATACCTGTCAAGCGATTTGAGCAACAAGTTTATTTAAATGGATTCATGGAAGCGGTGCCATACGGCATTACGCCGCCAATTGGGCCTTATCGGCCACGGCCGAGCGCATCAACGCCAGCAGTTGTTCCGGCGTGTCCAGCACCAGGTCGGCCTTCCAGCCGAGCGGCTCGACCGGGCCGCAATAGCCCCAGCCGCAGCCGATGCTCGGCATGCCTGCGGCCTGGCCGGCCTGGATGTCGCGCAAGTCGTCGCCCACGTACCAGCACTGCTGCGGCGGCAGGCCCAGGCGCGTCGCCGCTTCCAGCAACGGCGCCGGATGCGGCTTGGCGTGCGCCGTGGTATCGCCGGAAATGATGCAGGCCGCGTGCCCGAGCCCGATCTGCGGCAGCAGCGGATCGGTGAACCGCGCCGGCTTGTTGGTGACGATGCCCCACTGCAGCCCCGCGTCCTCGATGCCGGCCAGCAGATCGACGATGCCCGGGAACAAGGTGCTGTGCACCGCCATCGCCGCCTGGTAGTTGTCGAAGAAACCTTCGCGCAATTCGGCAAAGCCGTCGTCGCCCGGCTTCAGTCCGAAGGCGGCGCCGATCATGCCGCGCGCGCCGGCCGAAGCGGTCGGGCGCAACAGTTCATAGGCGGTCGGTTCCAGCCCGCGCGCCGTGCGCAGCAGGTTGACGGCGGCGGCCAGGTCGGGGGCGGTGTCGGCCAGGGTGCCGTCGAGGTCGAACAGGATGGCGCGCGGCGCCGGCAGTGCGGTAGTCATGGGCGGATCGATCAGAGCGGACGGGTGGTGGCAACCAGGTAGTTGACGCTGGTGTCTTCGTTCAGGGAATAAATCTTGGTCAGCGGATTGTAGCCCATGCCCTTGAAACCCTTCAGATCGAGACCGGCGCTGCGGACGAACTGCGACAGTTCGGACGGCGTGATGAATTTATCGTAGTCGTGGGTGCCGCGCGGCAGCATGCGCAGCACGTATTCGGCGCCGATGATGGCAAACAGGTAGGACTTAGGATTGCGGTTCAGGGTCGAGAAGAACACGTGGCCGCCCGGTTTGACCAGCGCTGCGGCGGCGCGCACGATGGCCGCCGGGTCCGGCACGTGCTCGAGCATCTCCATGCAGGTGACGACGTCGAACTGGCCCGGCTCCTGCGCCGCCATCTCCTCGGCCGCGACCAGCTTGTAGCGCACTTGCACGCCGGACTCCAGGCTGTGCAGGTCTGCCACCTTCAAAGCTTTTTCCGACAGGTCGATGCCGGTGACGGTGGCGCCCTTGCGCGCCATCGATTCGCTCAGGATGCCGCCGCCGCAGCCGATGTCGATGACGTTCTTGCCGGCCAGCGGCACGCGCGCGTTGATCCATTCCAGGCGCAGCGGGTTGATCTCGTGCAGCGGGCGGAACTCCGAGGTCGGGTCCCACCAGCGGTGGGCCAGGTCGGAGAATTTCTGTAGTTCTAATGGATCGGCGTTCATGGGCTCGGTGTTCCGTGACAAAAGTATTCGCTATTCTAAAGCAGCGGGCATAAAAAAACCCCGCCGGGGCGGGGTTTCTGTGCGCCGAGGGCGCCGGAGCGTTAATTTCTTAACGCATGGGCGCCGGCTCGGCGGCGTGCATCTGCAATTTATTACTTGCTGGTACCGACGACTTCGATCTCTACGCGACGGTTTTTAGCGCGGCCTTCTGCAGTTTTGTTGTCTGCAACTGGCTGTTTCTCGCCTTTGCCTTCGGTGTACACGCGGTTAGCATCGACGCCTTTGGAGATGATGTAGGCTTTGACGGCTTCAGCGCGACGGATCGACAGCTTCTGGTTGTACTCATCCGAACCGACCGAGTCGGTGTGACCGACGGCGATGATGACTTCCAGGTTGATCGAGCTCAGTTTCGAGGTGACGTCGTCCAGTTTCGACTTGCCTTCTGGCTTCAGCACGGCTTTGTCGAAATCGAAGAACGCGTCAGCGGCGAAGCTTACTTTTTGCGCGGTTGGCACTGGCACTGGTACTGGGGCCGGAGCTGGCTGGGCCGGCGCAGGCGCTTCAACCGGTGGTGGCGGCGGTGCTACGCACTTGCCGTTTTCCAGTTTCTCTGGCTCAACGCACAGTGGCAGGTCGCAACCTGGCACGGCATCGGCCGGGGTCCAGTAGCCGGTGCGCCAGCACAGGCCGAACGGGTCACGGGCGATCACGCCGCGCGAATCCTGAACGTAGGCGCTCTTAGGCGTAGCAGCCTTGATGTCTTGGGTGACTGGCGCGTATGGTGGCGCGGTAGGGGTTGGGGTCTGGGCGATTGCCGAGCCGGCGAAAGCTGCCGACACGGCCAACATCGAAATAAGTTTTTTCATATTTTTCTTCCTTTCGGGGGTGATATCCGCAGAAAAACTGCGCGACGTATATTACGTGGGCCGAATTCTACCACGCAGGGGCGTCACGCCTGTCTCCCGATTGCGAAACGAGCAATTAACTTCTAAATCATTTTGCCACAAGCGATCCGGGGGCGTGAAAAGGCGCCAACATGGCGCCGAGTCGCGTCCGACCAAAATGTTGTTTTGTTGCAACGTGATTGTCGATAATAATTGAGTAATGTGTCATCAATATTACATGGTGTTACAACGCGTGAAGTAGCGCACACAAGGCATGGGTGCTGGGCGGGCGGCCAATTTGTGTTAGTTGCGCGGCCCGCATGCTAAAATCGCACGCTTGCCCTTCCAATTAGGAAAGGGAGGGCAGGAGTGCAGTAAGTGCGGCATACATTGCTTAAAAGATAACCCACAGTCAAAGATCAGTCGACCCGCCAATGGATCAATTCGCAAAAGAAACAATCCCTATTTCCCTCGAAGAAGAGATGCGCAAGAGCTACCTCGATTACGCGATGAGCGTGATCGTGGGCCGCGCCTTGCCGGACGTGCGCGACGGCTTGAAGCCGGTGCACCGCCGGGTTCTGTTCGCGATGCATGAAATGAACAACGTGTGGAACCGTCCCTACGTCAAGTGCGCCCGCGTGGTCGGCGAGACGATGGGTAAGTACCACCCGCACGGCGACGCCTCGATTTACGACACGCTGGTCCGCATGGCGCAGGACTTTTCGCTGCGCTATATGCTGGTCGACGGCCAGGGTAACTTCGGCTCCGTCGACGGCGACGGCGCGGCGGCGATGCGCTACACCGAGTGCCGCCTCGACAAGATCTCCGCCGAGTTGCTTGCTGATATCGACAAGGACACCGTCGACTTCCAGCCCAACTACGACGGCAAGGAAAAAGAGCCGACCGTCCTGCCGACCCGCATCCCGAACCTGCTGATCAACGGCTCGTCCGGTATCGCGGTCGGCATGGCCACCAACATTCCGCCGCACAATCTGCACGAAGTGATCGCCGGCGCGCTGCACGTGCTGCGCAACCCGACCTGCTCGATCGACGAACTGATCGAGCTGATCCCGGCGCCGGACTTCCCGACCGGCGGCACCATCTACGGCGTGTCGGGCGTGCGCGACGGTTACCGCACCGGCCGCGGCCGCGTGGTGATGCGCGCCAAGACCCACTATGAAGAGTACGGCAAGGACGGCGGCCGCACGGCCATCATCGTCGACGAGCTGCCGTACCAGGTCAACAAGAAGTCGCTGCTCGAGCGTATCGCCGAGAACGTGCGCGACAAGAAGCTCGAAGGCATTTCCGACATCCGCGACGAGTCCGACAAGTCGGGCATGCGCGTGGTCATCGAGCTCAAGCGCGGCGAAGTGCCGGAAGTGGTGCTGAATAACCTGTACAAGCAGACCCAGTTGCAGGACACCTTCGGCATGAACATGGTGGCGCTGGTCGACGGCCAGCCGCGCCTGCTGAACCTGAAAGAGATGCTGCAGTGCTTCCTGTCGCACCGCCGCGAAGTGGTCACGCGCCGCACCGTGTTCGAACTGCGCAAGGCGCGCGAACGCGGCCACGTGCTCGAAGGCCTGGCGGTCGCACTGGCCAACATCGACGATTTCATCGCCATCATCAAGGCCGCGCCAACGCCGCCGGTCGCGAAGACGGGCCTGATGGACCGTTCGTGGGATTCGTCGCTGGTGCGCGAGATGCTGGCCCGTACCGGCGAGGGTGACACCATCGGCGGCATCGACGCCTTCCGTCCGGAGCACCTGCCGAAGCACTACGGCATGCAGGCCGACGGCATGTACAAGCTGTCCGACGACCAGGCGCAGGAAATTCTGCAAATGCGCCTGCAGCGCCTGACCGGCCTGGAACAGGACAAGATCGTCAACGAATACAAAGACGTGATGGCCGAAATCGCCGATCTGCTGGACATCCTGGCCAAGCCGGAACGCGTCACCACCATCATCACCGACGAGATGACCCACGTGGTCAACGAATTCGGCGACCGCGCCAAGGATCCGCGCCGTTCGAACATCGAGCATAACGCCACCGATCTGGGCACCGAAGACCTGATCACGCCGCAGGACATGGTGGTGACCCTGTCGCACACCGGGTACATGAAGGCGCAGCCGATCAGCGAATACCGCTCGCAAAAGCGCGGTGGACGCGGCAAGCAGGCCATGGCGACCAAAGAGGAAGACTGGATCGACCAGCTGTTCATCGCCAATACGCACGATTACATCCTGTGCTTCTCCAACCGTGGCCGCATGTACTGGCTCAAGGTGTGGGAAGTGCCCCAAGGCTCGCGCAACTCGCGCGGCAAACCGATCGTCAACATGTTCCCGTTGGCCGACAACGAGAAGATCACCGTCATCCTGCCGCTGTCGGGCGAGAACCGGACCTTCCCGGAAGACCACTACGTCTTCATGTCGACCAGCCTCGGTACCGTGAAGAAGACGCCGCTGAAGGACTTCAGCAATCCACGCAAGGCCGGCATCATCGCGGTCGACCTGGACGAGGGCGACTTCCTGATCGGCGCCGCGCTGACCGACGGCGAGCACGATGTGATGCTGTTCTCCGACTCCGGCAAGGCGGTGCGCTTCGACGAGAACGACGTGCGTCCGATGGGCCGCAACGCCCGCGGCGTGCGCGGTATGAACCTGGACGAAGGCCAGCGCGTGATCGCGCTGCTGGTGGCGGAAAACGAGCAGCAGTCGGTGCTGACGGCAACCGAGAACGGCTTCGGCAAGCGTACCCCGATCATCGAGTACACCCGTCATGGCCGCGGCACCAAGGGCATGATCGCGATCCAGACCTCCGAGCGTAACGGCAAGGTGGTGGCTGCGACCCTGGTCACGCCAACCGACGAGATCATGCTGATCACCACCGGCGGCGTGCTGATTCGCACCCGCGTGGCGGAGATCCGCGAGATGGGCCGCGCCACGCAAGGCGTGACCCTGATCGCGGTGGAGGATGGCACCAAGCTGTCCGGCCTGCAGCGCGTGGTCGAAACCGACATCGACGAAGTCGAGCTGGAACCTGGTCCGGACGGCAAGCCTGTCGATGCACCGGTGGCCGACGCTCCGGCGGCGGACGCTTCGGCGCAAGACACCCCGGCGGACGACAATCCGGCGGAATAAGCGCAGCAAACAAAGCCCCGGCCGCAGTATCGGACCGGGGCCGGCGGGGCCAGGGTTTATTTCGCGGATTAATGCGACAATAAGACTGGCCCCGTTGTCATTTTTAAAGCGATACAAAAGGATCCACAGTGACTCACATCTATAACTTCTCCGCCGGCCCTGCCGTACTGCCGAAGGAAGTGCTGGCGCAAGCCGCCGCCGAAATGCTGGACTGGCATGGCAGCGGCATGTCGGTGATGGAGATGAGCCACCGCGGACCGGAGTTTATCTCGATTTACAAGGCGGCCGAGCGCGACCTGCGCGAGCTGCTTGCAGTACCGGACAATTACAAGATCTTGTTCATGCAGGGCGGGGGCTTGTCCCAGAACGCCATCATTCCGTTGAATCTGGTCGGCCACAAGCCGCAACCAGCAACCATCGATTTCATCCATACCGGTTCGTGGTCGGGCAAATCCATCAAGGAAGCGGCTAAATACGCCAACGTCAACATCGCCGCGTCGTCGACCACCGGCGTGCCGCCGCAGTCGGACTGGAAGCTCACGCCAGGCGCGGCCTACGTCCACATGTGCACCAACGAGACCATCGACGGCATCGAGTTCGACTTCGATGCCGGCGTACCGGCGTCGCAACCGGACGTGCTGTTGGTGGCCGACATGTCGTCGCATATTTTGTCGCGGCGGATCGACGTCTCCAAGTACGGCGTCATTTTCGCCGGCGCGCAAAAGAACATCGGCCCGGCCGGGGTCACCATCGTCATCGTGCGCGAGGATTTGCTGGGCAAGGCGCTGCCAGTGTGCCCGTCGGCGTTCGATTTCAAGCTGGTCGCCGACAACGACTCGATGTACAACACGCCGCCCACCTACGGCATCTACATCGCCGGCCTGGTGTTCCAGTGGCTGAAGAAGAACGGCGGCGTCGCGGCCATGGAAAAGGTCAACATCGCCAAGGCGGAGCTGTTGTACAAGGCGCTCGACGTCGACGATTTTTACCAGACCAGGGTTGCGAAGGAAAGCCGCTCGCGCATGAACATCCCGTTCTACCTGAAGGACGAAAGCCAGAACGAAGCTTTCCTGGCCGGCGCCAAGGCGCGGGGCCTGCTGCAGCTCAAGGGCCACAAGTCCGTCGGCGGCATGCGCGCATCGATCTATAACGCGATGCCTATCGAGGGCGTACAGGCGCTGGTAGACTACCTGAACGAGTTCGCGGGCCGGTAATACGTAGGGCGGATTAGGCGGAACGCCGTAATCCGCCATGAGCCGCCAACTGCGGTTGTCGGATTACGCTGCGCTAATCCGACCTACGATTCCGAAGACGATAGCTGAAAAATTGACGATACCATGACAGATAAACTCACCCCTTTACGCGAACAAATCGACGCCATCGACGCGCAAATCCTCGACCTGCTGAACCGCCGCGCGAAGGTGGCGCAGGAAGTCGGCCACGTCAAAGCCGAAACCAACGCCCCGGTGTTCCGCCCCGAGCGCGAAGCGCAGGTGCTGCGCGGCGTGGCCGACCGCAATCCCGGCCCGATGGGCAACACGGAGATGCAAACCATCTTCCGCGAGATCATGTCCGCCTGCCGCTCGCTGGAAAAGCGCGTCACCGTCGCCTTCCTCGGCCCGGCCGGCACCTACAGCGAACAGGCGGTCTACCAGCAGTTCGGCACCGCCGTCGACGTGCTGGCCTGCTCGTCGATCGACGAAGTGTTCCGCGCCACCGAAGCCGGCACCGCCGAATTCGGCGTGGTCCCGGTCGAGAATTCGACCGAGGGCGCCATCGGCCGCACACTGGACCTGCTGCTGCATACGCCGCTGACGATCAGCGGCGAAGTGGCCATCGCCGTGCGTCACAGCCTGCTGACCGGCACCGGCAACATGGACGGCGTCACCGCCATCTGCGCCCATGCGCAGGCGCTGGCGCAGTGCCAGATCTGGTTGAACAATAACTATCCGGACGTCGAGCGCCGCGCCGTCTCGTCCAACGCCGAAGCGGCCCGCATGGCGCGCGACGACCACTCGATCGCCGCCATCGCCGGCGAGCGCGCCGGCGTGCGCTATAGCCTCGGCACCGTCAAGGCCAACATCCAGGACGACCCGCACAACCGCACGCGCTTCGCCGTCATCGGTCACCTGCAAACCGGCCCGTCGGGCAAGGACCGCACCTCGATGGCGCTGGCCGCGCCGCACCGCGCCGGCTCGGTGTATCGCCTGCTTGGATCGCTGGCGCAGAACAACGTGTCGATGACCCGCTTCGAATCGCGCCCGGCCCGCAACGGCAACTGGGAATACTATTTCTACGTTGACGTCGAAGGCCACATCCAGAACGAGTCCGTGGCCAAGGCGCTGGACGAGTTGCAGAGCAACGCCGCTTTCTTCAAGGTGCTGGGATCGTATCCCGTGAGCCTGACCTAACTAAAACAGAGACAGAACATGACCAAGAACTACGGACCAGAATACGTCAGAGCCATCGCCCCTTACCAGGCCGGCAAACCGATCGCCGAAGTGGCGCGCGAATTCGGCCTCGATGAAGCGTCGATCGTCAAACTGGCATCGAACGAAAACCCGTTCGGCGTGCCCGAATCGGCGGTGCAGGCGATGACCGCCGCCGCTACCGACCTGGGTCGCTACCCGGACGCCAACGGCTTCGAGCTGAAGGCGGCGCTGTCCAAGCGCTACGACGTGCCGGCCGACTGGATCACCTTGGGCAACGGCTCCAACGACATCCTGGAAATCGCCGCCCACGCCTTCGTCGAGCGCGGCCAGGCCATCGTCTATTCGCAGTACTCGTTTGCCGTGTACGCGCTGGCGACCCAGGGCGTCGGCGCGCGCCATATCGTGGTGCCGGCCCAGGCCTACGGCCATGACCTGCCGGCCATGCTGGCCGCCATCGACGCCGAGACGCGCCTGGTCTTCATCGCCAACCCGAACAACCCGACCGGCACCTTCATCCCGGCCGCCGACATCCAGGCCTTCCTGGACAAGGTGCCGGCCAATGTGGTCGTGGTGCTGGACGAGGCGTACAACGAATTCCTGGCCGAGGAAAACCAGTTCGAATCGGCCGAGTGGGTCAAGAAGTATCCCAACCTGCTGGTGTCGCGCACGTTCTCCAAGGCCTACGGCCTGGCGGGCCTGCGCGTCGGTTTCGGCATCGCCCAGCCGGCGCTGACGGACCTGATGAACCGCATCCGCCAACCGTTCAACGTCAACTCGATGGCGCAGGCGGCGGCCATCGCAGCGCTGAACGACAAGGACTTCCTCAAGCGCAGTGCGGCCAACAACGCCGCCGGCTACCAGCAATTCACCGAGGCGTTCACGCAGCTGGGACTGGAGTTCGTGCCGTCGTACGGTAACTTCGTGCTGGTCAAGGTCGGCAACGATCCGGCGGCCGGCTCGCGCGTCAACCTGTCGTTGCTGAAGCAGGGCGTGATCGTGCGCCCGGTCGGCAACTACGGGCTGCCGGAATGGCTGCGCGTCTCCATCGGCCTGCCGCAAGAAAACGCGGTCCTGATCGCCGCGCTGACCAAGGCGCTGGCGGAGTAGGGCATGTTGAACAAAGTCGTCATTTTCGGCGTGGGCCTGATCGGCGGATCGTTCGCGCGTTCGCTGAAGAAGGCTGGCGCCGTCGGCAGCGTGGTTGGCATGGGCCGCTCGGCGGCCTCGCTGGCGCGCGCCAAGGAACTGGGCATCATCGACGTCATCGGCGCGGCCGGCGACGAGGGCATGGCCGCAGCGTTGCAGGGCGCCGATCTGGTGCTGCTGGCGGCGCCGGTGGCGCAGACCGAAGCGATCCTGTCGGCCATTGCACCGCACCTGCAAGCGGGCACCGTGGTCACCGACGCCGGCAGCACCAAGTCCGACGTGGTGGCAGCCGCGCGCCGCGCCTTGGGTGGCAAGGTGGCGCTGTTCGTGCCGGGTCATCCCATCGCCGGACGCGAAACCAACGGTCCCGAGGCGGCCATCGACGACCTGTATGTCGGCAAGAAGGTGGTGTTGACGGCGCTCGAAGAAAACACGGCGGAAGATGTCGAGCGCGTGGCGGCCGCCTGGCGCGCCTGCCATGCCGTCATCCATCGCCTGTCGCCGCAAGAACATGACAAGGTGTTCGCCGCCGTGAGCCATTTGCCGCATTTGCTGGCATACGCCCTGGTGGACGACATCGCCAACAAGCCGCATGCGGATTTACTGTTCCAGTATGCGGCCAGCGGTTTTCGCGATTTCACAAGGATCGCCGGATCGTCGCCGGAAATGTGGCGTGACATCAGCCTGGCCAACCAGTCGGCGCTGCTGACGGAGCTGGACGCCTATTTGGCACAATTGACGGGACTGCGCGCCCGTCTGGCCGCCGGTGACGGCGCCGCGCTGGAAAGCGTGTACGGCAACGCCCAGCGCGCCCGCCATCAGTGGATCACCGCGATCGAGGCGGCCGAAGCGCCGCCGTCAAAAGACAAAGCAGAATAAGCGGCGCTGTAACCCTAAGACGATGGGGTCGTACCCGACTGGGTACGACCCCGGCTTGCCGCAGTGCGGGTTTTGCAGGTGCCGCACATGCACGTAATTTAAAGGATTCATCATGAGTAACGAGTACATCGATCTTCAACCCGTCCCCCACGTCGAGGGCGCGGTGCGCCTGCCAGGCTCGAAGTCGATCTCCAACCGCATCCTGCTGCTGGCGGCGCTGTCGCAGGGCGACGTCGCCATTGTCGACCTGCTGGCCTCCGACGACACGGCCGTCATGCTGGCGGCCCTGCGCTCGCTGGGCGTGCAATGGACCGAGGAGAAAACCGCCACCGGCACCATCCACCACGTCAAGGGCGTGGCGGGCGTGCTGCCGAATAAATCGGCCGATCTGTTCATGGGCAACGCCGGCACCGCGATCCGTCCGCTGACCGCCGCGCTGGCCGTCATCGGCGGCGACTACACACTGCACGGCGTGCCGCGCATGCACGAGCGCCCGATCGGCGACCTGGTCGACGCGCTCAACGCCGCCGGCACCGACGTCGAATACACCGGCAATCCCGGCTTCCCGCCGCTGCACATCAAGCAGGGCAAGATCCACGCGCAGCGCCTGTCGGTGCGCGGCAACGTCTCGAGCCAGTTCCTGACCGCGCTGCTGATGGTGGCGCCGCTGATGGCCAAAAAGCACGCGATCACCATAGCCGTCGAAGGTGAACTGATCTCCAAGCCCTACATCGAGATCACCCTGAACCTGATGCGCCGCTTCGGCGTGACGGTGGAGCAGGACGGCTGGAGCGCGTTCACCGTGCAGCCGGGCCAGGTCTACCAGTCGCCCGGCACCATCCACGTCGAGGGCGACGCCTCGTCGGCGTCGTACTTCCTGGCGGCCGGCGCCATCGCCGGCGGTCCCGTGCGCGTCGAAGGCGTGGGCCGCGATAGTATTCAGGGTGACGTGCGTTTCGTCGCCGCGCTGGAGCAGATGGGCGCGCAGATCACCATGGGCGACAACTGGATCGAGGCCAAGTCGAACGGCGTGCTTAAAGCCATCGACGCCGACTTCAACCACATTCCCGACGCCGCCATGACCATCGCGGTGGCGGCGCTGTACGCCGACGGCACCAGCACCCTGCGCAACATCGCCAGCTGGCGCGTGAAGGAGACCGACCGCATCGCGGCCATGGCGGCCGAGCTGCGCAAGGTCGGCGCCATCGTGGAGGAGGGGCCTGACTATATAAAGGTGACGCCGCCGTCGACCATCACGGCCGCCACCATCGACACCTACGACGACCACCGCATGGCGATGTGCTTCTCGCTGGTGTCGCTGGACGGGGCCGCGCGCAAGGGCAACGTGATGCGCATCAACGATCCCAAGTGCGTCGGCAAGACTTTCCCTGAATACTTCTCGGCGTTTGCCGCGATTGCAAAATAAATAACTGAGCAAAATGGTCACATCCCAAATCCCAGTCATCACCATCGACGGCCCGACCGCATCCGGCAAGGGCACCGTCGCGCACCGCGTTGCCGATAAGCTCGGCTTCCATTACCTGGATTCGGGCGCCCTGTACCGCTTGACGGCGCTGTCGGCCCTGCGCCGTGGCACCGACCTGAACGACGAACACGCGCTGGCCAAGCTGGCCGAACACCTGCAATGCAGTTTTCAGGGCGGGGACATCATTTTGTCGCAGGAAAACGTCACCGACGCCATCCGGGCGGAAGAGGTGGGCAATACCGCTTCAAAAATTGCAACATTCCCGACCGTACGCCATGCGCTCGTCGGGCTGCAATTGGGCTTCCGCAAGGCGCCCGGCGTGGTGGCGGACGGGCGCGACATGGGCTCGGTGATCTTCCCGCACGCGGTGTTGAAGGTGTTTTTGACCGCCTCGGTAGCTGCTCGGGCCGATCGTCGTTATAAGCAATTGATTGGCAAGGGAATTTCTGCTAAGATGGAAGACCTACTGATGGATTTGCAGGCGCGGGACGACCGGGATACCCACCGGACCATCGCGCCGCTGGTGCCAGCGGAAGGGGCGCATGTGCTGGATACATCCAATATGACCGCTGATCAAGCGGTCGAACAGGTGTTGCAGTGGTATGCGGCAGTGGGCAAGCCTCACTGAAAATGTAGCAAAGGCGGGTCCGGCAGGAAGAGTTAGTAGTTACTCACTAATTCACTTGCGGGACTTTGATCAACCTTAACCCAACTGAAGTCGCATTCGCGAGCCTTGTTGGCAACCTGGAAGTCACAATGTCTAATATGGAAAGTTTTGCAGCCCTCTTCGAAGAATCCCTGTCGCGTCAAGACATGCGTTCGGGCGAAGTGATCTCGGCTGAAGTCGTTCGTCTGGATCACAACTTCGTGATCGTCAACGCCGGCCTGAAATCGGAAGCATTCATCCCAGTTGAAGAATTCAAAAACGACCACGGCGAACTGGAAGTCAAAGTAGGCGACTTCGTTTCCGTGGCGATCGAGTCGCTCGAAAACGGTTTCGGCGACACCATCCTGTCGCGCGACAAAGCCAAGCGTCTGGCTTCGTGGCTGGCACTGGAAAAAGCGATGGAATCGGGCGAAATCGTCGTCGGTACCGTCAACGGCAAAGTCAAGGGCGGCCTGACCGTTCTGACCAACGGCATCCGCGCGTTCCTGCCGGGTTCGCTGGTCGACACCCGTCCAGTCAAGGACACCACCCCATTCGAAGGCAAGACCCTCGAATTCAAGGTCATCAAACTGGACCGCAAGCGTAACAACGTCGTTCTGTCCCGCCGCGCCGTCATCGAAGCTTCGATGGGCGAAGAGCGTCAGAAACTGATGGAAACGCTGAAAGAAGGCACGGTCGTGACCGGCGTCGTCAAAAACATCACCGACTACGGCGCGTTCGTGGATCTGGGCGGTATCGACGGCCTGCTGCACATCACCGACCTGGCATGGCGTCGTGTGCGTCACCCATCGGAAGTGCTGACCGTTGGCCAGGAAATCACCGCCAAAGTCCTGAAGTACGATCAGGAAAAGAACCGCGTTTCGCTGGGCGTGAAGCAACTGGGCGACGACCCATGGACCGGTCTGTCCCGTCGTTACCCACAAAGCACCCGTCTGTTCGGTAAAGTCACCAACCTCACCGACTACGGCGCGTTTGTTGAAGTCGAGCAGGGTATCGAAGGCCTGGTCCACGTGTCGGAAATGGACTGGACCAACAAGAACGTCGCTCCAAACAAAGTTGTCCAGCTGGGCGACGAAGTTGAAGTCATGGTTCTGGAAATCGACGAAGAGCGTCGCCGTATTTCGCTGGGCATGAAGCAGTGCAAAGCGAACCCATGGGATGACTTCGGCGTGACCCACAAGAAGGGCGACAAAGTCCGTGGCGCGATCAAATCGATCACCGACTTCGGCGTGTTCATCGGCCTGGCCGGCAACATCGACGGCCTGGTACACCTGTCGGACCTGTCCTGGACCGAAACCGGCGAAGAAGCTGTTCGTCGCTTCAAGAAAGGTGACGAGCTGGAAGCCATCGTTCTGGCCATCGACGTTGAGCGCGAGCGCGTTTCCCTGGGCGTCAAGCAACTGGAAGGCGACCCGTTCAACAACTTCGCCGCCATGAACGACAAGGGCGCGCTGGTTACCGGCACCGTGAAATCGGTTGAGCCTAAAGGCGCCGTGATCCAACTGTCCGAAGAAGTCGAAGGCTACCTGCGCGCTTCCGAAATCTCCCGCGACCGCGTGGAAGATGCCGGTACGCACCTGAAGGTTGGCGACTCCGTCGAAGCCCTGGTCATCAACATCGACCGCAAAGCGCGTTCGATCCAGCTGTCGATCAAAGCCAAAGACAACGTCGAGACCCAGGAAGCGATGCAGAAAATGGCCGCTACCGACAACAACGCAGCTTCGGGCACCACCAGCCTGGGCGCGCTGTTGAAAGCCAAGTTCGATAACAAGAACTAAGAACTAGTCGATGACTAAGTCCGAGTTGATCAACCGCCTGGCTGAGCGTTATTCTCAGCTGGTGGCCAAAGATGCGGAGTATGCCGTCAAGACCATTCTGGATGCGATGACCAACGCTTTGGCGACCGGTCAACGCATCGAGATCCGCGGTTTTGGCAGCTTTGCTCTGAATAGCCGGCCACCGCGTATCGGACGTAATCCGAAGTCGGGCGACAAAGTGATGGTGCCCGAAAAACGGGTACCCCACTTCAAGCCGGGCAAGCAATTGCGCGAGCGGGTCGACGCGATGGTCGGGCAACCGATCATCGAGGACTGAAGCGTCTGATGGTTTGACAAGAAAGCGGCGTCCTCGGATGCCGCTTTTTTTTACGCGCTTTTTTTGCGCTTTTTTTGTAGTATTTGGTGACTAGTGCCATACTGGCGCTCTTAGAAATTGAGAACAGGAACCAGGCTGATGAAATTCGTATCCACCCTCATTGGAATCGTCCTATTCGTCTTGTTTTTTGGCTTTGCCCTGAAAAATACGCAGGAAGTCGATCTGCACTTTTTCCTGCACTATGACCTGCGCGGACCCCTGGTGCTGATGCTGCTCGGCTTCTTCGTCGCCGGCGCCGTCCTGGGCGTGCTGGCGCTTACGCCGACCGTGTTCCGCCACCGCCGCGAAACGAACAAACACAAAACCACCATCACGACGCTGCAATCGTCGGCGCAGCAAGTCAACGCGCAGCCGCAGCCCGATGGCGTCACCACACAATAAGCACCACTACCAACGACAAGAACAAGCATGGAATTTGAACTCTGGATGTTATTGGGCATCCCGCTCTTCTTCGGCATGGGATGGATCGCCGCGCGCGTCGACATCCGCCAGCTGGTGTCCGAATCGCGCTCGCTGCCGCGCGGTTATTTCAAGGGCCTGAACTTCCTGCTCAACGACCAGCCGGACAAGGCGGTCGACGCCTTCATCGAGATCGTGCGCATGGACCCGGAAACGGCCGACATGCACTTCGCCCTCGGTAACCTGTTCCGCCGCCGTGGTGAGACCGAACGCGCCATCCGCGTCCACCAGAATTTGCTGTCGCGTCCCGACCTGCCGCAGGACCAGAAGGAGCACGCCGAATATGAACTGGGCATGGATTACCTGAAGGCCGGCCTGCTCGACCGCGCCGAGGAAACCTTCAATCGCCTGATCCACAGCCAGTACGCGGTGCCGGCGCGGCGCGCGCTGCTGGAGATTTTCCAGCGCGAGAAGGAATGGCCGCGCGCCATCGAAGCGGCCATTGGCCTGCAGGAATCGGGCGCCGGATCGCGTCAGAAGGAAATCGCGCAGTTCTATTGCGAGCTGGCGCAGGACGCGCTGGTGCACCTGCATCCCGAGGATGCGCTTCCGCTGCTGGAAAAATCGCTGCAGGCCGACCGTGTCAACGTGCGCGCGACCCTGTTGATCGGCGACGCGCAGCTGGCCAAGGACGATGTCGAGGGCGCGTTGATGACGTGGCGCCGCGTCGAGCAAATCAGCGTGCCGCACACCGCGCTGGTGGCGCAGCGCATGATGGACGGCTACCGCAAGGTCGGCCGCCAGCTCGAAGGCGTTAATCTGATCAAGTCCTACCTGGAGCAGGCGTCGTCGATCGACCTGCTGGAGGTGGTGTACAAGGCGGTGCTGGAGCTGGACGGCCTCGATGCCGCCAAGGACCTGGTGGTCAATGAGCTGCGCCGCACGCCGACGTTGCTGGGACTGGACAAGCTGCTGGAAGCGCGCCTGGTCGATGCGCCGGCGAGCGTGGTGTCGGAACTGTCGATGGTGAAAAACCTGGTGCATGGCTACACGCAGAAGCTGGCGCGCTACCAGTGCAGCCATTGCGGCTTCAAGGCGCGCCAGTTCTACTGGCAGTGCCCTGGATGCAGCCGGTGGGAGACCTACCCGCCACGCCGCACCGAAGAACTGAACGTCATGAATTAAGAATAAATCAGAGGACCATGTGAGTACTTCCGTCACCGCTTTTCAATCCCCCGCACTGGACAAGGTGCGCATCCTGGTCGTTGGCGACGTCATGCTGGACCGCTATTGGTTCGGTGACGTCAGCCGCATTTCGCCGGAGGCGCCGGTCCCCATCGTGCGCATCGAAAAGCGCGAAGCGCGCCTGGGCGGCGCCGCCAACGTGGCGCGCAACGCCGCCGCGCTGGGCGCGCACGCCGGCTT
The DNA here is from genome assembly GCA_024123955.1 of Oxalobacteraceae bacterium OTU3CINTB1. Lineage (NCBI taxonomy): Bacteria > Pseudomonadati > Pseudomonadota > Betaproteobacteria > Burkholderiales > Oxalobacteraceae > Oxalobacteraceae bacterium OTU3CINTB1. Next base: position 5,541,884 of record CP099652.1, on the reverse strand, counting down.
GCTGGGCGTGGTCGGCGCCGACGAAGCGGGCACCGAAGTGGAACAGCTGCTGCAAGGCGGCGGCATCCACAGCTACCTGAAACGCGACAGCGCCATCTCCACCATCATCAAGCTGCGCGTGATCGGCCGCCAACAGCAAATGGTGCGCATCGATTTCGAAGAAGCGCCGACCGACACCGTCCTGCGCGACAAACTGCTGCAGTTCAAGGCGCTGCTGGCCGACTACGACGTCATCGTCCTGTCGGACTACGCCAAGGGCAGCCTGGTGAACGTGGCCGACATGATCGCCTCCGCGCGCGCGGCCGGCAAAGTGGTGATGGTCGATCCGAAGGGCGACGACTTCTCGCGCTACAGCGGCGCCACCGTGCTCACGCCGAACAAATCGGAGATGAAGCGCATCGTCGGCAGCTGGAACAGCGAAGAGCAACTGACGGCCAAGGCGCAGCAACTGCGCGCGGAATTGAAGCTGGACGCCTTGCTGCTCACGCGCTCGGAAGAGGGCATGACCTTGTACACCGAGAACGACCAGTTCCACATGCCGGCGCAGGCGCGCGAAGTGTTCGACGTTTCGGGCGCGGGCGACACCGTCATCGCCACGATGGCGTGCATGCTGGGCGCGGGCGCGGGCTGGAACGAAGCGGTGCAAACGGCCAACCGCGCCGGCGGCATCGTTGTAGGGAAGCTCGGCACGGCAACAGTCACGCGCGAAGAGTTGTTCGACGCGGGCCTCGGCGTTTGATCTAGCTCATACGAACAGCGTCAACCGGGATTGGGTGTCTACCCGTTAAGGGTATTCAAGGTGCGATTTTCGCCCTTGCTCGACACCAACCACGGAGACAGACATGTTCAAAAAACTAATGCTGGGTATTGCCACGCTCGCCGCCACGATGAGCTTTGCGTTCGCACAAGTCGATGCCAACAAAGCAGACGCAGCCGCGCTCGATTCGATCAAGGGTATCGGCCCCGCCAAGTCCACCGCCATTCTCGAAGAACGAAAAAAAGGCGAGTTCAAGGACTGGGCCGACTTTGAACAGCGCGTCAAAGGCGTCGGCGGCAAGAACGCCGCCAAGCTGTCCGAGGCCGGTTTGCTGGTGAACGGCAAGTCGAAAGAGGGCGCCACGGCCGCCGCCGCCAAACCCAAAGCCGACAAAGCCGCTCCCAAAGCGAGCTCCACGCCAGTCGCCGCAGCCGGCAAATAAATCTGTCACACCAGCAAAAGCCCGCAGCCCCGCGCTGCGGGCTTTTGCGTTTTTATGTCTGGTAAGATAGCGCGACATTTTGATTGGAGTCCGCACATGTCGCCCCTGAACATTTCCAGGATACTCCACGCGGGTTATGTCTTCGAGCACGAAGGCACGCAGATACTGTTCGATCCGATTTTCGAAAACCCGTTCAGCCGCAACTGCCACGCCTTTCCCGCCGTGCGCTTCGACCTTGAACAGATCAGGAAGCTCACGCCGGACGCGGTGTTCATCTCGCACTTCCACGACGACCATTGTTCGATGGAGAGCCTGGACCTGCTGCCGCGCGCCACGCCGATCTATCTTTACTGCCTGTTCGACGAACTGTTCGCGATGATACGCGAGCTGGGTTTCAGCGACGTGCGCGCGCTGGCGGTGGATGTGCCGGTGCAGGTGAGCGCGATCGAAGTGATTCCGCGCAGGGCGCTCGACGCCGATGTCGATTCGATGTTTCACATCCGTGCCGGCGGCTTGAATGTGCTGAACGTCGTCGATTCGTGGATGGACCCGGAGACGCTGGAACAGCTCACGGCCTTCGCGCCGTGGGACATGGTGCTGTGGCCCTTCCAGACCATGCGCGAAATCGACGTGATCGCGCCATCGCGCGCCGGGGGCGGCCTGCCGGAGCTTCCGGAGGAGTGGCCCGGGCAGCTGCGCGCACTCGCACCGCGCTACATCGTTCCCAGCTCCTGCCAGTTCGTGCAGGAGCCATGGTCCTGGTACAACCACGCACTGTTCCCGATCACCTACCGGCAGTTCGAGCGCGAGGTCGGCGCATGGCTGCCGCATGCGCGCGTGGTCCGCCTCAATCCCTCCGTCGCGATGGAACTGACGCCGCAAGCGTTGACACCAGCCGCGCCATTGTCCTGGGTGCAGCCGGTCGGCGAACAGGACGTCGACTATCAATACGACGCTGATATCACGCCGCCGCCGACTTCCGAAATCGCCAGTCATTTCGCGCCGCTGACGGACGCGCAAACCGCGCTGGTGCTGGACTACTGCGGCGCGGGCTTGCTCGACAAATACCGGGAGATGGAACTACCACCCGACAGCTACTTCGAGACGCCATGCGTCTGGCAACTGTCGGTCTACGATCATGCGGGCGCCGTCCGGCAGTACCGCTACCGCATCCATGGCGACAGCATCGCTGCGGCGGGGCACGAGGAAGCGCCGTCATGGCAGACCGAAATCCCCATCGCCAAGCTGTACGCCGGCCTGGCGCTGGGGGAATCGCTGACGTCGATGTATATGCGGATCACGGGTGCGCCGGCCGACGCCGACATCGTCGACGATCCGCTGATACGCTGCCTGTTCAACGACGCCTTCGGCGCCTACCAGGCGGCGCAACTGCGGCGCCTCAAGGAAGCTAAGCCGGCTTCGTGAGGAAATCGAAGACGGCCGGATTGTCGTCGATGCTGGGCAGCTGAAGGATTTCCTTGTGCGTGAGCGTGGTGTCGGCGTCCTTGTAGCCGGCCTGCCAATGCTCGTTCATCGTCCTGCGGGAAAACTCCACATCCTTGTACTGGCCCTCGTAAGTCGCCGAACGGTAGACCAGTTCGACGATGTTGTAGAGGGCTGGATCGCCTGCCGCCGCCAGCAGCTTTGCTTGCGGGCTGGCCGCCATGTCCGCCGGGATGACGGCCAACAGTTCGCTCAGCGCGGTGTGCAGCTTTTTCACCCTGCGCAGTGAGTCGGTCGCCATGCGGGTGCGGCTGGAATACTGGATCTCCTTCATGCGCGTGGCGACGCTGGCCATGTCGCGCGGCAGTTCGCCATGGGCGCTCCACAAATCGACTTGCCAGACCAGCGTGTCGAGGCCCGAGCTGTTGGACAGCACCCATTCCAGCGGCGTGTTCGACACCATGCCGCCGTCCCAGTATTTTTCGCCATCGATCTCCACTGCTTCGAAGGCCGGCGGCAGCGCACCGCTTGCCATGATGTGCTCGACCCGTATGTGCTCGGTGGCGTTGTCGAAGTAGGCGAAGTTCCCGGTGCGGACGTTCACCGCGCCGACGCTGAGCCTTGTCTCGCGCGCGTTGATGCGATCGAAATCGACTAGCCGTTCCAGGGTGGCGCGCAACGGCGAGGTGTCATAGAAGCTGGTGGCGCCGCTGCCGCTGCCGAACCCGAAGGACGGCATGCGCGGCTCGAAAAAGCCCGGCACGCCGCGCACGAACGCGCTGCCTGCCGCGAGCTGGTTGACCCAGGCCCGCGTCGCGTCGGCCAGCGCCAGCCCGCTCCAGTTGGCGCCGGGAGGGCCGCCATCGCTGACCAGTTCCCAGAATTCGCGCAGCCGCGCGACCCGGTTTTCCCGGGCGTTGCCGGCGATGATGGCGCTGTTGATGGCGCCAATCGAAATGCCCGACAACCAATGCGGCTCGATGCCGCTTTCCAGCAGGCGTTCGTAGACGCCGGCTTGGTAGGCGCCCAGCGCGCCGCCGCCTTGCAGCACCAGGGCGACGCTGCCGAACTCCGATGGACCCGCGCTGGCGGGCTTGAGCCGGCTGTCGGGCAGCGTGCCGGTATCGCGCTTATTCACGTTCCGGCACCGGCACGTTAAAGCCGTTCAGCGTCGTCGATACCAGCGCGTACAGGCCCACCAGGTAGATCAATTCGTTGGTGCCATGCTGGCCGAAGGTGTCGATCGCGAGCCGGTACAGGGGCTCCGGCAGCGTGCCTCCGCGACTGAGCGCGTACGAGAAATCGAAGGCGACGTTCTCCTGCTTCGACAGGTCGACCGGCTTCAGGTCCGCCACCAGCGCGGCCAGGCGCTCGGCCGACATGCCGGCTTTCTCGGCGACGGCGACGTGCGCGTACAGTTCATAGGCGGCGTTATAGCGGGCGCCAACCACGAGAATCGCGATCTGGCGCACATTGTCCGGCAGGACGGCGTTTGCTGTCATGGCCAGGGTCAGGTCCCAGATCGCCTTGCCGATGCCCGGCTCGTGCAGCCACGGATTCCAGGGGCCCATCAGGGCGCCGTCTTCGCGTTCGACCTTGAAGGCGTTGAAGTTGCTGGCGATGCCTTTGCGCATGCTGTCGTACAGGTCTTTTTGTTCGGGGCTCAGTTCGTTCGGGGGGATGAGTGGAAGTCGCATTTTGTCCTCGGATGGTTGAAGTATGATGTCGAGGAAACAAATGGGACGTTGAGGCCTTGCATGTTACCTCGGCTTTCATTCTGGCATGGATGAGCTCGGCGTTCGATTAAATCGCCCTTAAGGAGAAAATATGTTGGTAACACTTCGTCATCGGATTCGCTTAACCGCAGTGGCCGCGATAATGGCACTCGCTGGCATCTGCGCGGCGCAAGCGCAGTCGGTGGCCTTCACCTTCGACGACGGGCCGCAGCTGGAGGACACGCCGTTGATGTCGCCGCAGCAGCGCAACCAGGCCATGCTCGACGCGCTGGCCGCGCACAAGGTATCGGCGGCGTTGTTTGTCACCTGCGACTTCGGCGCCACCAAGCCGGCCGGCTACGCGCTTGCCAAGGCGTGGGGCGATGCCGGCCATGTGCTGGGCAACCACACGATGACGCATCCGGATTTGAATTCAGCCAAAGTGACGTTGGCGCAGTACCAGCGTGAGATCCTCGACTGCGACCGCATCACGTCCACCTTGCCGGGGTATCGAAAGTGGTTCCGCTTCACCTATCTGCGCGAGGGGAACACGCCGGAAAAGCGGGACGGCATGCGAAGCTTCCTCAAGGAGCAGGGCTACCGCAATGGCTATGTGAGCCTGGACACCAGCGACTGGCGCCTGGACGCGAAGCTCAACGAAGTATTGCGGGCCAATCCCAAGGCGGACATCGAGCCGGTCAAGCGGGCCTACCTGGCGCACGTTAAACAGCGGGCGATCGCCTATCGTGATTTGTCGCGCAAGCTGGAAGGGCGGGATATTCCGCAGGTGCTGCTACAGCATCACAACCTGATCAACGCGCTGTGGTTGAAGGATGTGATCCAGCAGTTCGTCGATATGGGATGGACGATCGTCACGCCGGCGCAGGCGTTCGCCGATCCGGTGTACCAGTTGCAGCCGGAGCGCCAGGCGCCGGGACAAAGCCTGCTGCTCTCGATTGCCCGCACGCGCGGCATGGGCAAGTTCGAAGGGTGGGAGCGGCTGGTGGACGACGGCGATGTCGAGATCGAGCAGTTGGAGAAGGCCGGCGTCCGCTAATGCTATTCGCTTGAACTTCCCTTCATGGGAAGTTCAAGTCCATGCCGAGCATCTTGATAAGGGCGAAGATGACCAATCCCAGTGCCAGCAGCGATAGCAAGAAGATGGCGGCCACCTTGCCGCTCGCGCGGAGCACCGCGCGCTTCTCTTTGTTCTTTTTCCCTTGGTCGTAATGCCACTTGATGGCGAAGTACATGCCGATACCGAGCACGAGAAACTTGAAGATAACGAAGACTACAGGGATCCAATCGATCATTTTGGGTATTTCCAGGCTATGCCACTATCTATCGTAAGGCATACTACCTAAAAACAATATCCATACATAGAGGCAAAATGTCCCAGTCGAAAACCATACAAGATGAAAGTTTGCCAATCTGGTTGCCGCGTCTGGCCGGGAACAAAGGGCCACGGTTTTTGCAGATTGCGGATGCGTTGCAGGCGGCGGTGGTGGACGGATCGCTGAAACCGGGCAACCGTCTCCCTCCGCAGCGCCAGTTGGCGGCGCAGCTGGGCGTCGACCTGACGACGATCACGCGCGCCTACGACGAAGCCAGGCGCCGCAACTTGTTGGAGGGGCGCGGCGCCCGGGGCACGTATGTGGCGGCGCCGAAAGTCGAATGGACCTCGATCCTCGACCTGGGCATGAATACCCCGCCACCGCCGGACGGCGTGGACTTCGACGACATGCTGAAACAGGGTTTGTCTCAGGTCTTGATGAGGGCGGATAATCAAATGCTGATGACGTACCACTTGGGCGGAGGGAGCGACTCCGACCGTAACGCCGGCGCCAAATGGCTTGAGCCGATGTTCGGAATACTGGACGCGCGACAGGTGGTTGTCTGTCCGGGGGCGCAGGCGGCGATCGCCGCAGTGATCCTCGCGTTGACCGAGCCCGGCGACGTGATCCTGGCGGAGTCCACGAGTTATCCCGGCTTGCGTGCCGCCGCGACCCAATTCGGCCGGCACGTCATCGCGGTGCAAGCGGACCAGCACGGGATGGTGCCGGAGATGCTCGAGGAGGCCTGCCGCCAGCACAAGCCGGGGCTGGTCTACCTCAATCCGACACTGCAGAACCCGACCGCCATCACCATGCCGGAACGCCGGCGCAAGGCTCTCGCCGACATCGCGCAGCGCTGCAATGTACGCATCCTCGAGGACGATCCCTACTGGCTCCTTGCCGAGGCCCCGCCGCCGCCCATTGCCACGGTTGCGCCGGAACGGGTGGTCTACATCTCGACGCTGTCGAAATGCCTGACACCAGGCTTGCGCGTCGCCTTCGTGCTGATACGCGATGCGCACGAACGCGAACGTTTCCTGGTCGCGCTCAGGTCATTTGCGCTGATGGCCGCTCCGCTGGCGGCCGCGTTGGCCACCCAGTGGATACTCGACGGTTCTGCCGGCCGCTTGATGGAAGGAGTACGCAGCGAGGCGCGCCTGCGCCACCGGATGGCGCGGGATATTCTGGCGGGGCGGTACAGCGGCGCCGGAGACGGCCTGCATGTCTGGCTCGAATTGCCGGCGTACTGGAACTCCTCGCAGCTGGCGCGTGCCGCCGACAGCGAAGGCATCGCGGTCACGCCGGCTGAGGCATTCGCCACGGGCGGCGTATCCGTGAACGCGATCCGGATCTCGCTGGGTAGCATCAAGGACCGTGGACGCTTGCGGGCGGGTCTTCAACGGCTGTCCCTCCTGCTTGCGCGGCGGCCCGAGTCGTTCAGCGCCGCCCTGGTTTAACTGGCCGGGAAGCCCTGTGCTCCATCTGCCAACCCGCTAGCGTTTATCGGCCGGCAGATTCGCCAGGAAGGCGTGGATTTGCGACACCACCGCCGCGCCTTCGCCCACCGCCGCCGCGACGCGTTTGGTGGAACTGGCGCGCACGTCGCCGATGGCGAACACGCCCGGCACGCTGGTCTCGAGTGCGGCGCGGGCCGGCATCTCGCGCGGGTACACGCCCTTGTCGAAGTTGGCCTTGCACTGCGCCTTGGTGACGTCGAAACCGGTGCGGATAAAACCGTGGCCGTCGACGTCGACGCCGCATTCCTCCAGCCAGCCGGTGTTCGGATCGGCGCCGATGAACAGGAACACGCGGCAGACATCGTAATCGCATTCCTCCTCGCTTTTCGAATTGCGGATGCGCACCTGCTTCAAGCCATCCTCGTCGCCTTCGAGCGCGATGATTTCCGAGTGCGTGTGCAGTTCGATGTTCGGCGTGGCCTGGATGCGTTCGATCAGATAGCTCGACATCGTCGACGACAGGCTGTCCTTGCGGATCAGCATATGCACCTTGGACGCGTGCGCCGCCAGGAACACCGCCGCCTGGCCGGCCGAGTTGCCGCCGCCGACCAGCACGATCTCCTCGCTCTTGCACAGCTTGGCCTCGATCGGCGAGGCCCAGTAATAAATCCCCTTGCCTTCGAACTGCTTGAGGTTGGCCAGCGACGGCCGGCGGTAGCGCGCGCCGCACGACAGCACCACGGTCCTGGCCTGCAGTTTCTGCAGGCTGCCGCACATTTCCACCTGCAGCGGATAGGTATCGCAAATCAGCCGGCCGGCGGGGGCCGGGATGGCGATCTCGACGCCGAATTTCTGCGCTTGGACGTAGGCCCGGCCGGCCAGCGCGCGGCCGGAGACGCCGGTCGGGAAGCCGAGGTAATTTTCGATGCGGGCGCTGGCCGCCGCCTGGCCGCCGAAGGCGCGGGTCTCCAGCGCCAGCACCGACAGCCCTTCGGACGCGGCGTACACCGCCGTCGCCAGTCCGGATGGGCCGGCCCCGACGACGATCACGTCCCACACCTTGTCGGCGGGCAGGTCCGGCAGCATGCCGAGGCAGCGGCCGATATCGACCGTGGTCGGATTTTTCTTCACCACGCCATCCGGGCAGACCACCAGCGGCAGTTCATCGGGTTTTGGCTGGTAGTGTTCCATCAATTCCGTCGCCTGCTGGTCCACCTCCGGATCGAGCACGCTGTACGGATGGCCGTTGGCGGCCAGGAAGCTTTGCAGGGTGTGGATGCGGCCGTGGCCGCGCGGGCCGACGATGACCGGGCCGCCCGAGTTCTGTTCGATCAGGCCGACGCGGCGCAGGATCAGCGCGCGCACGATGCGTTCGCCCAGGTCGGCGTGCGCGACCAGCAGCGCGCGCAGCGATTCGGGCGGCACCACCAGCACCTCGACCTCGCCGACGGCGTTGGCGTTGCCCAGCGCCGGGCGTCCGGACAGCTGCGCCACTTCGCCGGAGAACTGGCCCGGCGTGTGCGTGGTGATATAGGAAGTGTTGCCCAGCCCGTCGAAGCGGGTAATGGCGACGCCGCCCTTGAGCACCAGCAGCATGCCGTAGCTGCTCTTGCCCGCCTCGGCGATTTTTTCACCGTCGCTGAAATGGCGCACGTGGCCGAAGCGCAGCATGTGCTTGATGTCGCTGTCGGACAACGTGGGGAACATCTGGTGGCGGCGGCTTTCCAGGTCGGCCGGCAGCGCGGCGGCGTGCGGTTCCGGGGTGGTGTCGGGCAGCATTTCAAGCGGTGAGGTGGACATGGCGGTCGAGTGGTGTAAGAGTGGTCGGCACGGCGTGGTGCGATGCAGCGATGATGCAAGTCTAGCGCATGCGGCCGCTCCAGTCCAAAGACTTCCGGCACTTTACCTCCTCAGGCAGGGGCGCGGCCAGGTCTTGCAATACGCGCAACGGCAAGTCGGATTAAAATGCATGTTTTGGCGAAACCCACTGAAGATTGAACACGATGGCTTACAAGACTCTGGAAGATACGATCGGCAGTACACCGCTGGTGCAGCTGACCCGCCTGCCGGGCGCGGACGCGGTCGCCCGCAACAATATTATTCTCGGCAAGCTCGAAGGTAACAACCCGGCCGGTTCGGTCAAGGACCGCGCCGCCATGTCGATGCTCAAGCGCGCCGAGGAGCGCGGCGACATCAAACCCGGCGATACGCTGATCGAGGCGACCAGCGGCAACACCGGCATCGCGCTGGCGATGGCGGCGGCGTTGCGCGGCTACAAAATGTTGCTGTTGATGCCTGAGAACCTGAGCATCGAGCGGCGCCAGAGCATGGCCGCCTACGGCGCGCAGATCATGCTCACGCCCAAGACCGGCGGCATGGAATACGCGCGCGACATGGCCGAGCAACTGCAAAAAGATGGCAAGGGCATCATCCTGGACCAGTTCGGCAACCAGGACAACGCGCGCGCGCACTACGAGGGCACCGGTCCGGAAATCTGGCGCGACACCGACGGCCGCGTCACCCATTTCGTCAGCGCCATGGGCACCACCGGCACCATCATGGGCGTGTCGCGTTATCTGAAGGAGCAGAATCCGGACGTGCAGGTCATCGGCGCCGAGCCGGAAGAGGGCTCGTCGATTCCCGGCATCCGCAAATGGCCGGAAGCCTACTTGCCGAAGATCTACGACCGCACGCGCGTCGACAAGGTCGAGGCGGTGTCGCAGGCGTCGGCCGAACGCATGGCGCGGCGGCTGGCTGCGGAAGAGGGTATTTTCTGTGGTATTTCGGCGGCGGGCGCCTGTGAGATCGCGTTGCGCATTTCGCAAACGGTCGAGAACGCGACCATCGTGTTCATCGTCTGCGACCGGGGCGATCGCTATCTGTCGACCGGCGTGTTTCCAGCATAAAACGGGCGCGCAAAAAGATGTATCCCTCGCCCCTGCAAGAGGGGGGAGGGATACAAGGGTAAAACGCTACAGGTCAGCGCCGGGGTAAAACTTAACCCTGGCCCTGGCCTGGTTCGCCTTCCTTTGGTTTGAACTGCTTATCGCTGATGCGGAACTTGTTGCGACGGTCGCCCATCAAGTAACGCAGGTCACGAATGCTCAGATCGCTTACTTCGTGCATGCGGATCAGCAGCGAAGCGCCGACCGGCAGGCGATGGTGGCGAATTTTACTGATCACTGGCGGTGCCACTTCCAACGCGCGCGACAGGGCCGCGTCGTTTTTCAACCGCAGGTTTTCGATCAGGGTATCGAGCAGACGGTTGGGATTGTATTGCAGCAGGTCATCGCCATCCGCATCGTTGTTCATATCTATGCCGACTTGGTTTGTCATGATTTCGTCTTTTCCTTCTGTAAAGTTGTCCTGCAAAGTACAACACTCGGAGCTCGCTTTGCTGCGTTAATGTTCATCCTTACCAAGGAACGAATTTACACACGGACCGATTCCGGGATAACAAGTTTCATAATATATACACAATTATACAACATCTCGCAATGTAATACCCGACAGCAATAGAAAAAAACTGCATAGTCGTGTATTGTTGTCCCGATGCAACATTGTGTGAGAATTATACACCGAGTCTTGTGCTAGCCTATGGCGCACGCTATTATTTAGCAACTAAAGTTAATTATAAGGCAATTCCGTTGTATAGATGCTTATAATTTCATGCTTTAGCGGCCAGTTTGGATGATTAATTTCCAAGTGTCAACTAAACAATACCGCGTGCAAGTTAGGGCTACAACACCCGTTACGGTTGCTTACATCCCTCATCGCCGTCCTTACACGCGTCCGCGCGCCTTTAACGTGCGCCTTTTCTACAGTCCGCCACGCGCCAGCCGCACCGCGCGGCCCAGCTCGATGACCGACATTGCGTAGAAATAGCTGCGGTTGTACTGCGTAATTGCAAAGAAATTACTGTTGGCCAACCAGTATTCGGTTGGGTCGGCGCCGTTTTGCAGATCGACCAGACCATAGGTCTGTTGCTCCGGCACCGGTACAGTGGTGGTGACTCCCGCCGCTATCAAGTCCTGCGGCGAATATTTTGCCGTCAGGCCCTGTTGCAGCATCGGTTCCCAGGCCTTGTTGGGCGAGGCCGAGGCCGCATACACCAGCGGTCCGCCGTTCTCGCGCTCCCAGCCATGCGCCGCCAGGAAGGCGGCCACGCTGCCGATGGCGTCGGTGCTGGAGCCGAGCAGGTCGATGTGGCCGCTGCCGTCGAAGTCGACCGCATATTTGATCAGGCTGCTCGGCATGAACTGCGGCATGCCCATCGCGCCGGCGAACGAGCCGCGCAGCGACAACGGATCGACGCCGTCGCGGCGCGCGAATACCAGCGTCGCCTCCAGCTCGCCACGGAAGAATTCCATGCGGGCGGCGCGCTGCGGCGCCTCCGGATACGAGAACGCCAAGGTGGTGAGCGCATCGACGACGCGGAAACGGCCGGTGACGCGGCCGTACACGGTCTCGACGCCGATGATGCCGACAATAATCTCGGCCGGGATGCCGTACAGCGCCTCGGCGCGGTTGAGCGCGTCGGCGTTGTCGTTCCAGAACTTGACGCCGCCGTCGATCCGGGTCGACTCGATCGTCAGCGCCCGGTAGGCGTTCCAGTTTTTCGGCTTGCCCGGCGGCGCCGGCTTAACCAGCTGCACCGTGGCGTCGACATAGCGCACCTGGGCCATCAAGCTGTCCAGCTCCTTGCGGTCGAAGCCGTTGCGGGTGGCGACATCGTCGAGGAAGGCGCGCACCTCTTTCCATTCGCCGAAGTTGACGTACTCTCCGACGTAGTCGATGGCCGGCACGGCTTTCTTTTTGACGGGAGCGGCCTTCTTCTTGGCCTTTTGCTGCATGCTCGGCGGCAGTTTGTAGCCGTAGCGGTCGACCTGTGCGTGGCTGGCGCCGGTGGCGGCCAGCAGCGCGGCGGCCAGCAGGGGGGTGATCAAAGTCTTCATCGGCATAGTGGTAACAGTGTTTTCAGCGTCTTGAGCGACGCCGTTCGTTGTTCGGCCCCGGCGCCGCCGTATTTGAGCGCGCCATACAGGGTTAAAAATGTCTCCATCGCCGCGTGTTTTTCCGCGCTGGCGGGCATGTCCCGCAGACGGGCAGCATAGCTGAGCGGGCCCTCATCGGGGCGCCGCGCATAACCGTGACGCGCCTGCAGCCGGCAAAAGGCCTGGTACAGTCCGTCGAGCGGCGCGGCCGGCCGGCGTTGCCGCCGCCAATGCAGCAGCCAGGCCAACGCGCAGACCAGGGCCGCGCCGAGTGCGCTGCGCCAGTTGCCGAACACGGAACCTAGTTCCGCAAGGAAACTTCGCTGCCTATCTGGATTGTAATCCAGGACCCATTGATTCCAAGAATTATTCAACGCGGCATAGCGGAATCTGAGTTGCGCCAGCCACGAATCCGGGTCGTTTTGCAGTTCGATGAACTGGCCGAAGCCGAACGCGGTCGGCGCCGGCAGCGCCCGCGCCAGGTTGCGGGCGATGCGCTCGGGCGCGACCGCGCCGGTGGGATCGACCCGGCGCCAGCCCTGCGACGGCAGCCAGATTTCGGCCCAGGCGTGGGCGTCGGACTGGCGCACCGTCAGGTAGCCGTCGAGCGGGTTCATTTCTCCGCCCTGGTAGCCGGTGACCACGCGCGCCGGCACGCCCATGGCGCGCATCAGCACCACGTAGGCGCCCGAATAGTGCTCGCAAAAGCCGGCCTTGGTGATGAACAGGAAGTCGTCGACCATGTCGCGTCCGGCCAACGGCGGCTGCAAGGTGTAGCTGAAGGTGTCGCGGCGGAACATCGATAACACTTGCTGCGATAGCTGGCGGGCGTCCGCCGACTGCGCGGCTTGCTTTAGCTGTTGCGCCAGCGCGAGCGTGCGCGGGTTGAAACCGTCCGGCAGCTCCAGCCAGCGCCGCAGGTTTTCCGGCGCCTCATTGGCTTGCAAATCGAAATCGACGTAGGCGCTGGCGGCGTAGCGCACCCGGCGCGCCACCGGCTCCATCGTGAACTGCTCCATCTCTTCCGACTCGCGCACGTTGAAGCCCGGCACGCTGAATCGCGGGCCGGTCAGCTCCAGCAGCGCCAGCCAGCGCTTGCCGGTCGGTTCCATCGTCACCTCGTGGCGGATGGCCTGGCCGCGCACGCTGATGGCGATGTCGCGGGGTCGCAAGCCTCGCGCGCCGCGCCGGCGCGGCACGCGGGTCCAGGTGCGGCCGTCGTAGTCGCCCAGCACGATGCTGCGCCAGTACAGCTGGTTCTGCGGCGGCGCCTGGTCGAGGAAGCGCACGCGGAAGGCGACGTCGTCCGACTGCGCCAGCGACGACAGCGTGCCCGGCGCCATGCTGTCGGAGATGCCGCTGCGGCCGCTGTGGGCGTCGCCCGGCATGCCCCACAGCGGCCCCTGCACGCGCGGAAAGCCGATGAACATCAGCAGCGCCAGCGGCGCGGCCAGCAGGAACAGCTTGGCCGAGGTGCGCAGGCGCCGCGCCAGCGGCGGCACGGCGCCGGTGTACTGGAACGATTGCTGCGCCGTCAGCAGCACGATGATGGTGACGGCCATGAACAGCGCGGCCGGCATCGTCTGCGAATAGAAAAAGCTGGTCAGCAGCACGAAGAAGCTGAGGAAGATGACGACGAACAGGTCGCGCTTGGCGCGCATCTCCAGCAGTTTGAACGCCAGCAGCAGGGTCAGCATGGCGACCCCGGCGTCGCGGCCCAGCAAGGTGCGGTAGGTGAAGTAGACGCCGGCCATCGACGCCACCGCGACCGGCACCAGCAGCCACAGCGGCGGCATGCGCTTGCCGCGCCAGGTGATGGCGGCGCGCCACAGCAGCGTGGCGCAGACGGCCAGGCTGACCCAAAACGGCAGGTGGGCGAAGTGCGGCGCCAGCACCATCAGCGCGGCGGTGAGCAGCAGCAGGGTGTCGGCCTTGTCGCGCGGCAGGGCCGCCAGGCGCTGCACCGGGCCGCGTGGCGATGTGTCGCTCATGCGCCGCCCTCGCGTCCGAACAGCGCCAGCGCGCGCAGGCAGGCGGCGCGGTGGGCGTCGCCCAGCGCCGGACCGTAGGCGTACTGCGCCAGTCGGAAGGTGTAGGGCAGGGCGCGCTGCTCCGCCTCCAGCACCCATTGCGTCATGCGCGACAGTTTCAGCTCCAGGTCCATTTGCAGCGGCAGGTCGGCGAAGTCCAGCGCCAGCTCGGCCACCGCGCCGCCCTCGAAATGCTTGGTCACCAGTTGTCCGCCCAGCGCCGGATCGTGGCGGGCGATCTGGCGCCAGGCCAGATGCCGCATCGGATCGCCCTGCTGGTAGCTGCGGATGCCGGCGAAATTGTCCAGCCCCACGGTACCGTGGCCGTCCTCGCTGGCGGCGCCGTGCGACGGCAGCGGCTGGGCCGGTGTTTCCGGCGCCGGATACACCAGCACGCGCAAGTCCGGTTGCCAGTAGCTCCACGCCTTGAACAGGCCGAGCGGGAAACGCGTCGTCAGCTGGATGCGCGGCGCGGCCAGCCAGCCGCGTTCGCGCGTCGGCAGCGACAGCGCCACCGCGCTGGCGCCGCCGGCCGCCACATCCGTCACCTGGCGCGGCGCGCCGTGCGTCTGGAAGCCGAGCCAGATGGCGTAGCGGTCCAGCTTGGTGGGATTGGCCAGATGCAGCTCGAACTGCGCCTCCTCGCCGGCGAACACCGGCGGCGCGCGGCCCGGTTTTAGCTTCAGCATAGCCAGGTTGCGCGCAGTCAAGAACATGTCGGCCACCGCACAGGCGCCGGTGAAGAAGGTCAGCGCGAAGCCCAGGCCGAGGTTGTAATTGAGTGCGCCGATCAGCATGATCAGCAACAGCAAGGTGAAGGACAGGCCGGCGCGCGTTGGCAGGATGAACACGCGGCGCGACGTCAGGGTGACCTCGCCCGGTTCGTTGTCGCGCAGCTGGAACACCCACCGGTTGCCAACCCGCCTGCCTTTGCGGTACAACGCTTGCAGGCCGGAATTCACGCCGGAATTCACGCCGGATTCCACTACAGCGGCACCGATTTCTGCAACTGCAGCACCAGGTCGCGGCTGGCCAACGCCACGCCGTGCGCCGCCTTGAGCGGACGCAGGCGATGCGCGCAGACCGGCACCAGCACCGCCTGCACATCTTCCGGCAGCACGTGGTTGCGGCCCTCCAGCGCGGCCCAGGCGCGCGCCGCCTGCAGCAGCGCGATGGCCGCGCGCGGACTCATGCCCTCGGCGAACATGCCGTTCTGGCGCGAGGCGGCCGCCAGCGCCTGCACATAGTCGACCAGCGACGCCGACACGTGGATCTGCTTGAGCGCTAGCTGGGCGGCGGCCAGCTCGGGCGGCGTCATCGCCGCCGGCAGCGTCTTGAGCAGCACGCGGCGGTCCTCGCCCAGCAGCAGCGCGCGTTCGGCGGCGGCGTCCGGATAGCCCAGCGACAGGCACATCAGAAAGCGGTCCAGCTGCGACTCGGGCAGCGGGAAGGTGCCGATCTGGTGGGTCGGATTTTGCGTGGCGATGACGAAGAACGGCAGCGGCAGCGGCCGCGTGACGCCGTCGGCGCTGACCTGGCGCTCCTCCATCGCCTCCAGCAGGCCCGATTGGGTCTTCGGCGTGGCGCGGTTGATCTCGTCGGCCAGCAGCACTTGCGTGAAGATCGGGCCCGGATGGAACACGAAGCCATTCTTTTCGCGCTCGTAGATCGAGATGCCGTTGACGTCGGCCGGCAGCAGGTCGCTGGTGAACTGGATGCGGTTGAAACGCAGCCCCAGCGAGATCGCCAGCGCGTGCGCCAGCGTGGTCTTGCCCACACCAGGCACGTCCTCGACCAGCAGGTGGCCGCCGGCCAAAAGGCAGGTCAGCGCTTGACGTATCTGCAAGTCCTTGCCGACAATGATGTCTCCGACCTGGCGTGCCACCGCGTGCAATTTTGTGTACATGATATGTATGGTAGATTAGCGTCTGGCATCAGCAGAATCAGGCGCGGCGTTTGAACGATTCTATGCGAGAAACCGCGCAGCGGATATAGCGTAGTGAGAGGGCATTCGCGGCCCCGCAAAAAACACACATGACCACAGCCATTTACAGCCATCCCGATTGCCAGCGCCACGACATGGGCGACTGGCACCCCGAATCGCCGGCGCGCCTGCAAGCCATCGCGGACCAGCTGATCGGATCGCACATCAGCGACCTGCTCGAGCACCGCGAGGCGCCGCTGGTGGCGCTGGCCGACCTCGAGCGCAACCACAGCCGCAACGCCATCGCCATCGTGCGCGACAACGTCCCGGCGCCGGGCGACACCTATCCGATCGACGGCGACACCTCGCTCAACGCCTGGAGCTGGCTGGCCGCGCAGCGCGCCGCCGGCGCCGCCGTGGCCGCGACCGACGCCGTCATCGATGGCGAGATCGACAACGCCTTCTGCTCGGTGCGTCCGCCCGGTCACCACGCGCGGCCGGTCGAGCCGATGGGCTTCTGCCTGTTCAACAACGTCGCCGTGGCGGCCAAGCACGCGCTCGACGCGCGCGGCCTGGCGCGGGTGGCCATCGTCGACTTCGACGTCCACCACGGCAACGGCACCGAGGAAGCCTTCCTCAACGAGCCGCGCGCGCTGATGGTGAGCTTTTTCCAGCATCCGTTCTATCCGTACAGCGAGCCGGAGCCGATCACTGCCAATCTGGTCAACGTGCCGGTGCCGCTCGCCACCAAGGGCGACGCCGTGCGCAAGATCGTCACCGAGCAGTGGCTGCCGGCGCTGCACGCGTTCAAGCCCGAGATGATCTTCATCTCGGCCGGCTTCGACGCCCACCGCGAGGACGATATCGGCGGCATGGGGCTGGTCGAGGCGGACTACGCGTGGATGACGGAACAGGTGATGGAGGTGGCGCGGCTGTACGGCAAGGGCCGCATCGTCAGCTGTCTGGAGGGGGGCTACAACCTGTCGGCGCTGGGCCGCAGCGTGGTCGCGCATTTGAAGGCGCTGGCCGAGATCTGAGACCCCGGCCGGGCGCCAGCGCTCACGGGGCTTGCTTGAGGTTTTTATCGAGGAAGGCCTCGACCTGTTTCCAGAAGTCGACGCGGTTTTTTTCGTTGCGCCAGCCGTGGCTTTCGTTGTCGTAGTAGATGGCCGTGACGTTGGCGTTGTTGGCCTTGACGGCGTTGCCGAAGCGCCTGCCGTGCTCCAGCGGCACGCGCCGGTCGTCGACGCCGTGCGCCATCAGCAGCGGCTGCTTCAGCTCGGCGGCGCGCAGCAGCGGCGAATTCTTGCGGAACATTTCGGCGTCGGCCGCGTTGTCCGGATCGCCGATCAGCGTGCGCATCGAATAGCCCAGGTTTTCCTCCGACGCGTCCGATTCGATCGACGTAAACATCAGCCCGATATCGGTCACGCCCGCCCACTCGACGCCGGCGCGGAACACCTGCGGATGCTTGATCAAACCCATCAGGGTGGCATAGCCGCCGTAGCTCGCGCCCATGATGGCCACCCGCTTGGGATCGGCCCAGCCCTGCTTGGCGGCCCACTGGGCGGCGTCGGCCAGGTCGTCCTGCATGGCGCCGCCCCATTGCTTCCAGCCGGCCTTGAAGTGCGCGAAGCCAAAACCGGTGCCGCCACGGAACTCTGGCTGGATCACCACATAGCCGCGCGAGGCCAGGAAGGCCGCCTCCGGCTCCCACGCCCACGAGGCGCCACGCGCGTGCGGTCCGCCGTGCACCAGCACGATGGCCGGACGCGGGCCGTCGGCCTTGCCGACCGGTAGCGTGACATAGGCCGGAATGGCGCGGCCGTCGCGCGCCGTGTAGTGGTGGAAGCTGCGGGCGCCCATCTGCGCCGGCACGATGTCCGGATGGATGTTGCCCAGGCCGACGAGCTTGCCGGTGGCGCGGGTGTAGAGCACGTAGTCGGCGGGCCGGCGGTCGGTCTCGGACTTGATCAGCAACACCGGCGAGCCGAGGCAGTCGCTGGCGCATTCGACGGTGTTGATGTTGCCGGGCAGGGCGGCGTCGATCTTGGCCTGCTCGGCCTTCATGACGGGGTTGAACCAGACGCTGGTTTCGGCGTCGGTTTCGAGATGGATGCCCAGCATGCGTTTGCTGGGACCGTCGATCACGGGCAAACCGAGGAAATCGAAGCCGGGCGTTTCGATGATCGGTTCCGGGTCCAGCTTCATGGTTGTCAGGTCGAAGCGGAACGGCGCACTGTAGCCCTTGTAGTCGGCGCGCACGTACAGCGTGTTGAGGCCGTCCATGAACAGCGGCGCGAAGCGCTGATGCTCGTAGCAGGTGCCGTTGTCGATCTCGGTCCAGCTGTTGGCGTCCGGTTTGCGGTAGGACACGATGCAATGGCCCTTGACGCGCGACTGGACCACGCGCGGCACGCCGTTGGCGTCGGTGATCCAGCGCCCGGTGGCCTGCGGCTGCGCGCCCTCGAAGGTCGAGCTCAGTTGCGTGGTGCGCGTGTTGAGGCGGAACAGGCGCGACGACGCCGGCGCGGCATCGACGTTATTCCACGTGTATTTCTCCACCAGGATGTCGTCGGAACCGTCGTGCGGCGCGCTGTGGAAGGCATAGTCGGCGGTCAGCGTGCGGCTGGCGATCATGCTGCCGGTGCTGGGCTCGCGATTGTGCGCCCAGTTGCCGTTGATCAGGTGCCGCTGGTTCTTGCCGTCCCGGTCGATCGCGAACTCGTCCAGATTGGTCCTGGCGCCCAGGTGCATGTTCTTGAGCGTGTAGCCGAGGCGGTTCTCGTTGACCCAGTGGATCGCGTAAATGCTCACCATCGTCGGATCGACCCGGCTCAGGACCGTGTAGTTGGACGGGGCGGCGGTGTCGCGGACCACCAGGGCCTGGGTGCCGTCGGCCAGGATACTGGCCTGCGCCACATAATTGCCCTTGGGGGAGAGCGTCACCAAGCCCACTTGCGCGGTCTGGAAAAAGCTGGCGATGGCGGGCAGATCGCTGGCGGCGGCGTGGTGCAGCGTCAGCGTGGCGGCGCACAGCGCGGCGGCCGGCAAATGGAAACGGAAGCGGCGCATGGGGGGATCATGGTGGTTAAAGATTTGACAATCTTATGCCGGATGGAACTATTTGTCCATGCGAAGACGCAAGATCTCCACGATGACTTGGCCGGAGCCCAAAAACAACTCCGGGGTCAGGTCCACTAATTCTACACGTGCTGTGCCGTTGGGGAGGCGATGTGCCCGCTACGGTTCAGCTTGTGTAGAAATGGTGGACCTGACCCCGGAGTGATCAGGCGTTGACGGCTTTGCCGTTCCTGGACGACCAGCGGTACAGGCCCACGACCACGAACGTGGCGACGATCAGCGAGATGATCATTGTGTGCGCTTCGCTCAGCGAGGTGTGGATGGCCAGCGGCTCGCCTTCGCCCGACAGCACGATCAGGCCGGCCAGCGCGACGTTGAACAAGCTCTCGCCGACGATGAAGCCCGACATGATCAGCACCGCGAGGCGCTTGGCCGTTTCGCCGCCGGCCGATTTGCCGCACGCGCGCTCGAAGAAGTAGCCGGCCACCGCGCCGATGACCACCGGCGTGATCACCGCGCTGGGCAGGTAGATCGCCAGGCCTACGCCCAGCGGCGGCAGGCTGTATTTGTCGTTGCTGGATTTTTTCAGCACGAAGTTGATCGCCACCAGCACCAGTCCGACCATCACGCCGTAGCCGAGCAGGTTCCATTGCAGGTTGCCGCCGATGACGCCCTTGGCCAGCGTCGAGATCAGCAACGCCTGCGGCGCGGCCAGCGGCTGGTCCGAGATCGAATCGAGATTCGGCGCGCCGACGAAGCCGTTGGCGTGGTTGAGCAGCTCCAGCACCGGCGGCACCACGCACGAACCGGCGAACACGCCGATCAGCAGCGCGACCTGCTGTTTCCACGGCGTGGCGTCGACCAGTTGGCCGGTCTTCAGATCCTGCAGGTTGTCGTTGCCGATGACGGCCACCGCCAGCACCACGGTGGTGACGAACAGCGCGAAGGCGATCAGCGCCTGCGCCACTTCCGGTCCCATGATGCTGCGCCCGACCATGCCCACGCTCAGCGCCGCGCCCAGGATCGTCAGGATGGCGATGCCCGACACCGGCGAGTTGGAGGAACCGATCAGGCCCGCCATGTAGCCGCAGACGGCGGCGGCGAAGATACCGGCGACAAGGATGTAGCCGATGCCGACCGCCACCAGCGGGAACGCGATCGACGACAGCGGGCCGCCCTGCAGGAAGCTCGAGAGCAGCCAGCCTGCCGGCACCAGCGAGATCAGGGTGACCAGGCCGACGATAAAGATCGGCATATCCATCTCGGTGCGATCGAGCACGGCGCCATCGAGCTTGGCGCGGCGCGCGGTGTCCATCGCCGATTTCAGGCCGGCGAAGATCGGCTTGGCCAGGCCGGCCAAGGTGATGATGGCTGCGATGCCGATCACGCCGGCGCCCATCATGCGCACTTCCTTCGACCAGATCGACAGCGCGTGGGCGCTGGCTTCCACGCCGGCGGCGGCCGGCGACAGTGACGTCATCAGCGGCACCATGATGCCCCAGGCGATGACCAGGCCGGCGAGCATCGCCAGGCCGACCGTGATGCCCATCAGGTGGCCGGCGCCGATCAGCGCCAGCGAACCGGAGGCGCCGATGCCGGTGGCGCCCGCGCCCGTGCGGAAGTAGAACGACAATTCACCGGCCATCACCTTAACGGCGGCGCCGGCGGCGAACAGCGCCGAGCTGACGGCGCCCAGCACCACCGCGCGCAAACCGGCCTTGCCTTCGGCCGCGCCGGCGCGCGAAGCCGTGCCGACCTTAAGCACCTCGGCGGCGGCGACGCCCTCCGGATACGGCAGGTTCGATTGCGACACCAGCGCGCGGCGCAGCGGCACCGTGTACATCACCCCCAACACGCCGCCGATGGCGCAGGCGCCGAAGGTCGGCCAGAACGGCACGTGCGCCCACCAGCCGATCATCAGCAGGCCTGGCAGCACGAAGATCACCGAAGCGAGGGTGCCGGCGGCCGAGGCGATCGTCTGGACGATGTTGTTTTCCTGGATGGTGGCGTTCTTGAAGGCGCTCAACAGCGCCATCGAGATCACCGCCGCCGGGATCGACGTGGCGAAGGTCAGGCCCACTTTCAGGCCCAGGTAGACCTGCGCCGCGGTGAATACCAGCGTAATCAGGATGCCCAGGATAATGCCGCGGAGGGTGATCTCCCTCGGGTTGGACGGTGCAGCTATGCTCATCTTCAGCACTCCGGTGAAAATAATATTGTTTATATGGTCAGAAAAAAGGAAAAGCGCCCCATGATATCCGAATCCCGGCCGGGCCAGCAGGTAAAATAGCGGATTGTCAGAACGATTTTGAAGGTCAGAGCATGTCGATACAATGGTACCCGGGGCACATGAACGCCGCCAAGAAGAAGGCGGCGGAGCAGATGGAGAACACCGATCTGGTGATCGAGGTGGTCGACGCGCGCCTGCCGGAGGCCAGCACCAATCCGATGGTGGAGGAGCTGCGCAAGTTCCGCCAGCGTCCGTGCCTGAAGATCCTCAACAAGATCGATCTGGCCGATCCCGCCGCCACGGCGGCGTGGGTCCAGTATTACAACGCGCAGGAGGGCGTGACGGCGTTCGCGATGACGACCAAGAAGCCGGCCGACGTCACGCGCGTGCCGGAACTGGCCAAGCAGCTGGCGCCGCACCGTGGCGTACCGACCAAGCCGCTGCGCATCATGATCATGGGGATCCCCAACGTCGGCAAGTCGACGCTGATGAACGCCCTGCTCAAGCGGAAAGTGGCCAAGGTCGGCGACGAGCCGGCGGTGACCAAGCAGCAGCAGAAGCTTTACCTGGACAAGAACACTATCCTGGTCGACACGCCCGGCATGCTGTGGCCGAAGATCGCGCTGCCCAGCGACGGTTTGATGCTGGCCGCCAGCCACGCCATCGGCTCGAACGCCTTGATCGAGGAGGAGGTGGCGGTGTTCCTGGCCGACGAGATGCTGAAGTACTACCCGCAGCTGCTGGTGGCGCGTTACGGCTTCAAGGACATCGAAACCTTCGACGGCATCGCGGTGGTGGAGGGCGTGGCGGCCAAGCGCGGCTTCCGCCAGAAGGGTGGCGACCTGGATTTCGAGAAGGCGTCGCACACCTTCCTTGGCGACTACCGCAGCGGCACGTTGGGCCGCATCTCGCTGGAGACGCCGGCGTCGCGCAAGGAGCGCCTCGACGCTTACGCAGTGGAGGCGGCAGCCAAAGCGGCCGAGAAGGCAGCGATCGCCGAAGCCAAGGCCGCCGAATACGCCAAGGGCAAACGCGGAACCTAAGACCAGCGCCCGCGACGGGACCACGGTGACACGTAGGGCGGATTAGGCGGAACGCCGTAATCCGCCATCTATGCGCCGCCAAAGCGGAAACTACTCACCGCCAACGACCCCATAAACGCATCCTCGTGATACGGCACGGATGCCGGCTCGTCCTCGGCCGCCCCCAACGCCACCATCAGCGGCAGCAAATGCTCCTCGCGCGGATGCGCCACGCGCGCGGCCGGCGCCTTCTCCCACTCGATCAACGCCGCTGTGCGCTCCGCCGGCGGCAGCGCCATGGCCGCCCGCAGCCAACCGTCGAATTGATGCGACGCCGCCGCGCCCTGCGCGTTGAACGCGCGCAGATTGTGGTAACTCAGCCCGCTGCCGATGATCAGCACACCTTCCTTGCGCAATGGCGCCAGCAGACGTCCCACCTCCAGGTGCGTCTTCGGATCGAGTCCGTGCTTGAGCGACAGCTGCACGATCGGCACGTCGGCGTTCGGATACACCGGATACATGGCGCTGAAGGTGCCGTGGTCGAATCCGCGCTGCCCGTCCAGTTGCGCCGGATGGCCGCCCGCGTCGAGCAGTTGTTTGACCTGCGCCGCCAGTTCCGGCGCGCCCGGGGCGCTGTACTGCACCTCGTAGGTGTGCGGCGGGAAGCCGCCGTAGTCGTACAACATCGGCGGCTTGGCCGACGAGGACAGCATGAAGTCGCGGCCTTCCCAGTGCGAGGTAACGACCAGCACCGCTTTCGGTGTGACGCCCAGCTGGCGCGGGATATCGCGCAGCGAAGCGTCCAGCTTTGCGTACAGGTGGCCGACGGTGTCCATCATGAAGGGCCACGGGCCGCCGCCGTGGGACAGGAAGTAGGTGGGAAGGGTTTGGGTGGTGCTCATGGCGTTGCTCCGGTATCGTTGTTATATGTACTATGGGGATGTAATGCCCGGCAATCAATGCATGAAATGTAGATAGGTCCTATCGAAATGCTGAATGATGCCGGAGCCGGTCCCTGTCGGGCGCGGCGGTGTTGGCAGGCGTATAATGCCGGGGTTCTGGTGCCTGCGCATGTGTTCACGTGCGCGGTTAAACGGGAAACACAGGGCCGCTTCCGCATTCCGCGAACCGGCCAAGGTGTGCTGCCCCCGCAACGGTAACGCCGGCGCTTTGTCGAGAGTCGCTCCGACCGCGCCGGCCAGCCCGGATATCGGCCAGACCAGGGGGGAGCGCGCGCCGTCGACCGGTGCGCGGCTTCCGTACACTTCCGACTTGCGGGGACGCAGGCGCGGATGTCTCTTTTGAAAACGATTTACCATGAATTCCTTCGCGTTTGTTCCGCCTTCGGCGCCACGTTTGCTGGCCGCCGCCGTTTCCCTCTGCTTTACCGCCGCCGCGATCACCCCGGCCACCGCCATCGCGCAAGACGCGGTCGGTGCGCAGGTCGCCCAGGTGCTGGCGCCGGTCGTCATCACCGGTTCGCGCTTCGACGCCGATCCGGCGCTGGCCCCGATCGGCGCCACGGTGATCTCTGCCGAGGATATCCGCCGCGCCGGCGTCGGCGACGTCAATTCGGCGATCCGCAAAATCGGCGGCGTCTACGGCCGTCAAAGCCTGAACGGCAGCCCGGATTTCGATCTCGACCTGCGCGGCTTCGGCACCAACAGCAGCCAGAATCTGGTGATCGTTCTCGATGGCGTGCGCCTGTCGGAAAATGAGTTGAGCACCGCGATTCTGTCGACCATTCCGGTCGATACCGTGGACCGCATCGAAATCACGCGCGGCGGCGCCAGCGTGTTGTACGGCGACGGCGCCACCGGTGGCGTTATCAATATCGTCACCAAGAACCCGGGCAAGAACACCCGCCGTGGCAGCGTGTTTGTCGAGGGTGGCCGCTTCAACGCCGGCGAGGCCCGCGTGTCGGCGGCGCAGGCATGGGAAGGCTTCGCCGCCGATGCGACCCTGGGCCACCAGCGCACCGACAACTACCGCGACAACAACGAATTCAAACAGACGCAGTTCAGCGGCGGCGCGCAGTGGTTCAACGATGTAGGGCGCGTGGGCTTCCGTTATGAAGGCGCGCGCCAGGACATGCGTTTGCCGGGATCGCTGACGGAGGCGCAATACATGGCCAATCCGCGCCAGGACAGTTCACCCGACGATCACGGCTCGCTTGACAGCGACCGCTTTACCATTTTCAGTCAGTACCGGGTGGCCGGCTACGATCTGGCGGCCGATCTGTCCTACCGCAAGAAGACCGTCGACACGACCTATTTCTTCGGCGGCTTCCCCTCGCCCAGCACCTACGACAGCAAGCAGATTCAGTTCTCGCCGCGCGTGCGTCGCCTGGGCCAGATTGGCGGCATGCTCAATGAAGTGGTGGCCGGTATCGACCTGACCAAGTGGGAGCGCACCACCGAGGCGTCGTTCTCGGCGGCGGACGCGAACCAAAAATCGAAAGCGATTTACGTGCGAGATGAGTTGCGATTCGACGCAGCCCACCAGGGCCGCGTCTCGGTCGGCGTGCGGCGCGAGGTCTTCGACAAGGACTTCAGTGACCCGAAAGGTTTCGCCACCACTGGCTATGACGTCGCGCAGGGGCTGAACGCGTGGGAGCTGCAAGCGAGCTATATGCCGCTGAATGGTTTGACGGTATTCGGCAAGGCGGGACAAAGCTACCGCGTCGCCAATTCGGACGAAAACGCGGCCACGCGGGTGATCAATGCCGCGCTGCTGCCGCAGAAGTCGCACGATCTGGAGTTCGGTGCCAGCTTCGCCAACGCCGTGCACAAAGTGACGGCGCGCGTGTTCCGCCATAACCTGAGCAACGAGATCTTCTACGATCCAACCAACTTCGCCAACATCAACCTCGACCCGACCAAACGCCGCGGCGTCGAACTCGATGCGGAGCAACGCATCGCCACCGACTGGACCGTCAGCGCGCATTACCAGCACGTCGACGCCAAGTTCCGCGAAGGCGCCAACAGCGGCAAGCAAATGGTGCTGGTGCCGGAGAATACGCTGAGCGCGCGCCTGAGCTGGACCCCGGCCGATGGTCAGTCCGCCGACATCGGCACGCAGTGGGTCGACAGCCAGCGCTACGGCTCGGACTTCGACAACAGCTGCGCAGGAAAAATTCCCGGCTTCGCCACCGTCGACGCCCGCTATGCCCGCAAGATCGGCCAGTGGGAGTTCGCGGTGTCCGGCCTCAACCTGACGGACAAGCAGTACTACTCGCAAGCGTTTTCCTGCAAGGCCGGCATCTATCCGGCCGACGGCCGCCAGCTCAAGCTGTCGGCGCGCTACGAGTTTTAAGCGGGTTTTAATCGCCGATCAGGCGCGAACAGCCACCTCGCGCCTGAAAAGTGGTAATCTCCGCTCGTGGCGTGGTTGGACGTGTCACCCGCCGCGCAAAGATGCGCTTTAATTTGGAACGGGTACGAAATGAAAGAAATCAGCGACGAACGCAAGGCCGCCGAAGGCAAGGTGATGCATCTCTATAAAGAGTCGTCACCGGCCATCGAGACGCTGTTCGAGTGGGCGTATATCAACCATGTCGCCTGGAGCCTGGTGGTGGTGTTGGCGGGCTTGGTCTTCTGGCTGGTGGTCGCCTTGGCCAACGCGGAAAACCAGCGCTATGCGCTGATGACCAAAAAGTGCGAAGATCCGATGTTCAAGGGCGAGATCGACAAAAAGTGCCTGCGCAGCGTCGATTCGCGCGACCACTGGTGGCAGCACGTGGCCTACGCGCTGAAAAACACCAGTCCGGAGAAGTAACCCTGATTACAAGCCCGCGCCAGCGGGCTTTTTTACAAGGCGAGCGATGAAACAAGTGATGGTGGTGACCGGCAGCAGCCGGGGCATAGGCGCGGCGACGGCCTTGATGGCGAGCCGCCGTGGCTACGCCGTCTGCATCAACTACGTCAGCAACGGCGAGGCGGCCGAACAGCTGCGCGCGCAAATTGCCGGCGAGGGCGGCGAGGCGATCGTCGTGCAGGGCGATATGAGCGTGGAAGCCGACGTGCTGCGCCTGTTCGCGGCGGTCGACGCCCAATTGGGGCCGATCACTGCGCTTGTCAACAACGTCGGCGTGCTCGAACAACAGTGCAAGCTGATGGAGATGTCGGCCGAGCGGATGCAGCGCGTTTTCACCACCAACATCATGAGCGCCTTCCTGTGCGCCAGGGAAGCGGTCAAGCGGATGTCGACGCGCAGCGGCGGGCAGGGTGGCGGCATCGTCAACATCTCCTCCGGCGCCGCCCGGCACGGCGGCGCCAATACCTACATCGACTACGCATCCTCCAAAGGCGCCATCGATGTGATGACGCTTGGCTTGTCGAAGGAAGTGGCGGAGGAGGGCATCCGCGTCAATTGCGTGCGGCCCGGCGTCACCGACACCGAGATCCACGCCAGCGGCGGCATGCCCGATCGCGTGGCGCGGATGGCATCGAGCTTGCCGATGGGGCGCGCGGCCACGTCGGAGGAAGTCGCCGAGTCCATCTTGTGGTTGCTGTCGCCGCAGTCGTCCTACGTCAGCGGCGCGATACTGGACGTCGCCGGTTCGCGCTAACGTCGATTAACTGTGGATCACCACCGTGCAGGTGGTGCCGGCCACCAGCGCCAGGTCTTTCGGCTTCTGGTCTATATGGATTCGCACCGGCACCCGCTGCGCCAGCCGCACCCAGTTGAAGGTGGGGTTGACGTCGGCCAGCAGCTCCCGTCCCACGCTGGCGTCGCGGTCGGTGATGCCGTGGGCGATGCTCTCGATATGGCCGTTCAGCTGCGCCGCGCCGCTCATCAGATGCACCTCCACCTGGTCGTTTACCTTCAAAAGCGGCAGTTTGGTTTCTTCGAAATAGCCGACCACATAGAACGACTCGCTGCCGATGACGGCCAGCTTGGCCGCGCCGACGGCGGCGAAATCACCCGCGTGCACATTCAGGTTGGTGACATAGCCGGCCACCGGCGCCCGCACCACGGTGCGCTCCAGATTGAGCTGCGCCAGGTTGCGCGCGGCCAGCGCGGCCTGGTATTGCGCCGACGCGGTGCCGACCGCGAATTGGGCCGTCTCCATGCTCTCGGCGGAGATGATGGAGCTGTCCAGCGCCGCGCGGCGGCTGGCTTCCTTGCTACGGCGGCCCTTCTCGACCTGCTGCGACGCCAGCATGGCGTTGGCCTGCGCCAGCGCGTTCTGGTAGCGCGCCTTGTCGACGACGAACAGCACGTCGCCTTGCTTGACCATCTGGTTATCGCGCACCATCACGTCGGTCACGGTGCCTGCGACGTCGGCGCTGATGGTGACCACGTCGGCCTTGATGCGGCCGTCGCGGGTCCATGCCGATTCCATGTAGTGGTCCCAGGCGGTGCGCCCGATCCACAGGGCCGCCGCCAGCAACAGCATGGTCAGGAAAAAGCGGAAGATTTTAGATGCGCTCACGTTAGCTCTCGAAGATGGTTTGGTTTATTTGTACAGGGTTAGCAGCAGGGCGCCGAAGATGCAGACGAACAGGCAAAGGCGCACCAGCGCCGGATGCCAGCTTTGGCGGTAGGCGCCGACGTGGCTTAACACGCTGTCCAACGCGACCTGCAGCAGCAGGCTGGCGAGGAACAGCGGCAGCACGCCGGGTAGCAATATGCCGAAAAGGTCGATTTCACGCGGCATGACGGGGTTCTCCTGTTGATAGCTGGTCCAGCAAGGACGTGTAGATTGAATGCAGGTCGGTTAGCGCGGTGTGCAGCGCCGGGCGGCGTTCGGGCGCGGCTTCGGCCAGCACGGCGCGCACCGCCGTGCCTGCGTACAGCAGAGACTCCAGCGTGGCCGCGCCGTGCATCGGCGTCGGCGCGCGCAGATAGCCGGCCAAGTGCCGCACCACCTGCTGCAAGCCTTGTCGCGCGGGGCCGGGCGGCGAGGCGACGATCAACTGCCGCAGCTCGATGACGGCGTGGCCCAGTTCCAGCAAGGTCAGGCCCTGGCGCACCACCGAGCGCGCCGCTTCGCCTGGCGCCGGCCCCGAGGCGGCGTTCAACTGGCTCAGGAGATCGCGCACGCGGTTGTCGAAGCGGCGCTTGAGCCGGTGCAGCGGCGCCGTGCAGGCGTGCAGCGCTTCGCGCCACAGCGCTGCGGCGACATGGCCCTTGTGGCCCATCGTGTGCTCCGGCAGCACCACCTTGAACATCACGTAGGCGACCGCCACGCCCATCGCCAGCGACAGTTCGCTGCTGATGAAAGCCTCGACGTCGTAGTGCATCTGGTTGGCCGGCACCAGCAAGGTGGCGGAGAACATACCGATGCCGATGCCCACGCCGGCCCATTTGGGACCGGTGCCCAGGTAGGAGCCCAGCGCCAGCAGCGGCAAGGCCGCCAGCACCATCGGCCCGAAGTCGTCGGCCCGCGTCATCAGCAGGAATTCGGTGAGGAACGACAGCGGCATGGCGATCAGGAAGCCGGTCAGCACCTGCTGCACCAGCGCCGTCGGGCGCGGCGACGAGGACGCCAGCGCGCAGAAGATCGTCGCCATCAGAATGGCGTTGGCGGCGTAGGGCCAGGCCAGCCAGTACCAGGCGGCGGCCGTGATCAGCAAGGTGGCGCCGGCGCGCAAGCCACTGGCGATGACGATGGCCGGCGGCGTCTTGGGCGTGTAGGCGCCGGGATCGCTGACCTGCTGGCGCTCCTCACGCGCCAGGCCGTGATACAGCGCCGCGAACTCCTCCAGGTCGCGCACGAAGCGGTCCAGCAGTTCGGCGGCCGTGTCGAAGTCGATCTGCTGCGCGCGCCCGTCCAACGGGGCGGACGCCAGCCGCGCGCGCGCCGCCGCGATATCTTCCGCCAGTTCCACGCGCATTCGCGCCAGCTGGCCGGCGCTCAGATCCGGCTTCATCGCCTGCGCCAGATGTGCGTGCATCGGCTCCACCAGCTCCAGGACCGGATCGGCGGCGTTGATGCGCAGGCGGTGGATCAGGCGGTGCAGCGTGTAGAAAGTCGTCAGCACCGTCATGAAAGCGGCGTTGAAGGCATGCAGTTGGCGCGTCTGGGAGCGCGCGTGGTCCGCCTCGAAGAAGGCGGCGGCGCGGCCCGACTCCAGCGCCGCGATATCGGCGGCGAACTTCAGGTGGTTCAACTCCGCGTCCGCCGGCGACAGGCGCCGCTCCAGCACCTGCTGGCAAAAGGTGATGAAGCCGGCGTAGCGCGTCTGCACTGTGCGCATGACGGCGCGCGAATGGCGGCGCGGGAAAATCACGTCATGCACCACTGCCGCGCAGATGATGCCCAGCCCGACCTCGGTCACACGGGTGACGGCCAAGGTGAACACATGCGCCGGCGCGTCGATGGCGGGAACGACGATCATGCAGGCCGTGTAGCCGGCCAGTACAAAGCTATAGGATTGCTGGTTGCGGTGCATGGCGGCGCCGCCGGTGCACAGCGCGACCCACAGCGCCACGCCGATGAACAGCACCGGCGGCGATTGCGGGAATAGCGCCACCAGCAGCAGCGAGGCGGCGCAGCCGACCAGCGTGCCGAGAAAACGGTAGAAGGCTTTTTCCAGCACCATGCCGCTGCTGGGCAGCGCGAGGATGACGGTGGTGGCGAGCGCGGTGGAGGGAGAGTCGAGGCCGAGGCGGAAGGCCAGCCACAGGGCGAAGAAGGCGGCCAGCATGGCCTTGGCGACGAAGACCCAGCGCTGGCCTTCGGTGTTGAACCAGTCGGCGCTCTCGGAGCGCAACCACGCCGCTCCCTGGTTCACCGCTCCCCGCGCCGCTTTGTTTTCCTGTGTTGGCGTGGCGGCGGAGGGAGGGTTCATGGTGTGGGTTCGTCTATGTAAGTGCTTCTAGATTGTTCAACTGCCGTTTCAGCAGCGCTTCCAGCTGTTTGACTTCTTCCGCGTCGTAGCCGTCATAGGCGTGGGTGGTCGCCGCCCATACTTCCGGCAGCACCTTGGCGATCAGCGCGCGGCCGCTGTCGGTCAACGAAATCATCACGCACCTGCGGTCGCCCGGACGGTTGCCGCGCGTGATCAGTCCCTGGGCTTCCAGGTCGTTGCACACGCGCGTCAGGTTGGCCGGCTTCTCCATGCAAGCCTCGCCCAGCGTGGAGGCGGTGGAGGTCTCGTCGTCCGAGCCATACAACACCGCCAGCACCATGTAGCTGGCGTCCACCAGGTCATATTTGCGCAGCGCGGCGTTGCTCAAATCTTTCATCCGTTTTTGGATGTGGTAGGTCATGCGCATCAGGCGCATCAGATCCTCGGGGAAGTCCGGCATGCGGGCATGGATGTTTTTCAGGCGTTTTTTAGTCGCTTCAAAACTGCTCATTGCCTTGCTCCTCTTATAATTTTTAAAGGATTGATTGTACTTGGAAGCTCCCCGGTTAATCCACTTTTATGCCCCCGCCTAGCGCCGACATCAACAAAGCGTAGTTATCCAGTTGTTTGCTCGCCACTTGTGCCATTTGCTGCTGCTCGTTTAACAAAGTCAGCTGCGCGTTGATGACGTTGAGCGAGTCGGTCATGCCGGCGTTGTAGGCCCGTTCGGCCAGCTGCTGCTGGCGGCGCGCCGACGCCAGCGCGCGTTGCGCCAACAGGTCCTGCTGCCTGACGGAGGCGATGCGCACCATCGCGTTGGCCACATCGGCCATCGCCTGCACCACGGCGGCGTTGTACTGCTCGACCGCGCCATCATAAATCGCGGTCTGGTTGCCTAGCTGGGAGCGCAGCCGGCCGCCGTCGAAGATCGGCAGGCTGATGGCCGGTGTGATGCCGCGCATCTGCGAGTGGCTGTCGAGGAAGCGCGAGAAGCCCAGCGACTGCACGCCGACGAACGCCGCCAGGTTGATGTTCGGGTAGAAGTCGGCCTTCGCGCCGGCGATGCGCGCGCCGGCCGCCTCCACGCGCCAACGCTGGGCGACGATGTCCGGCCGCCGGCCGACCAGTTCCGCCGGCAAGGTGTCGGGCACCGCTTCGCCGTGTCCCGCTTCAAGGGCCAGCTTCGGCCGGGCGATGGTTTCACCGTCGCCCGGTCCTTTGCCGATCAGTGCCGCCAGCTGGTTGCGCACCAGGGCGATCGATTCGTCGATCTGCTCATGGTCGCGCCGTCCCGCCGGCAGTGTCGTTTCAATGTTGGTGACGTCGATGTCGCTCACCAGTCCCGCCGCGTGGCGTTTGCGGGTGATCTCGAGGATGCGCTGGCGCTGCGCCAGGTTGTCGGCCACGCTGTCGCGCAGCGCGTAATCGAGCGACAGCTGGATGTAGCTGCGCACGATGGCCGTCTCCAATGTCAGCCGCGCCATCTGCGCTTCGGCCGACGCCATGCGCGCCTCGTCGAGCGCGGCGGCCAGCGCGTCGCGGTTGCGGCCCCACAGATCCAGGTCGTAGGAGCCGGACAGGGTGGCGGTGTTCTTCCACGCGTAGTTGCCGGCCAAAGGCGCGGGCACGGTGCTGTGCGCGGAATACAGCTCGCGGTCGCTGCTGGCCGAGGCGTCCACGCGCGGCAAGGTGCCGGCCCTGGCGACGCCCGCCAGCGATTCGGCCTGGCGCACGCGCGCTTGCGTCGCGCGCAGACCCGGATTGTCGGCCAGCGCCGCGCTCACAAGCCCGTTCAACTGTTCGTCATGCAGCGCTTCCCACCAATGCTCCCCGGGCCAGGCCACGTCCGCGCTGGCGGCGGCGATGGCTTTGCCGGGGTTCAGTTGCGCGGGCTTGAGCGCGACGGCTCGCGGCTGGATGTGGCCCATGTCCGCGCATCCGCCCAGCGCCGCGACCACGCACGCCAGCATGGCGGCGGTCAGGGGGCGTGAGGAAGGACGCGTGTTCATGGCGATCGGCTTGGAGCAGGCGATTAGTTGGCGACGTGTTTGCGGGTTTGCGCGACGTCGAAGTCGGCTTCCGTTTGCAGCAGCGTGCCGTTCTTGCGCGCTTCGAGGAATTCGGCTTGCACCTGGGCGCGGGTCAGGCCCGTTGGCTGCTCGGCTTTGCTCGCGGCGACAGCGCTGGCGGCGACGGCGTTCTGCGCGGCGGCGGTGCTGCTGGTCGCGGCCTTGGTGGCGCTGGTGCTGGCGCCGCTGGCTGCAGCGACGGAGCCGGTCGTGCCGGTGGCCGGCGACGTGGTTTGGGCGACGGCCGCGCTGCCCGAGGCGATGGCGAAAACGATGGTGGCGGCGCGCAGTAGATTGTTGGTAACGGTGCTCATGATGGACTCCTTCGTGTGTGTATGGAGTAACTATATCTATGAATAGTACATTTGTAAAGTAAAAAATTCCTATCGGGACGATAGGGCGCCACTGGATGCGTCTCCCTTATATGCGAGTGGGCGCACGGACCGGCCGCCGCCGCAGTGGTCCAATCGGGTTTTCATTGGAAGGAGCAGATCATGTCTGACAGTACACTCGACCCCGATAACATCCCGGCAGGTAACGATCGCGTGCTGGGGCGCGGCCACGGCACGCGTTCGCTCGGCCCAAGCGACAACTCCGACAGCGGTAGCGACGTGGCCGGCAATCCGGATCTGGCGCTCGACAGCGACACCGATGCCGAAGGCACCGGCGAGCGTGGCGATGTTGCGATGGACAGGGTGGCGGCCGGCGCCGACATCGGTTACGACCATATCGAAACCATCCCTGGCGGCGATGCGATGGTGGACGGCGATTTCCACGACGTGGTGCCGCTGGAGGATGACGGCAGCGTGCCGGATGACGACGTGCCGCTGGAGCGCACGGAGAAGTCGCGGCTTAACGGGCAGCCGGCGCCGCGTCAGTAATGCAGGCTGCGGGCGGAGCGTGGCGGATTACGCTACGCTAATCCGCCCTACGTGGTTCAGATCTTCTCGCCAGTTAGCGGCCTGGTTTACTTGTGGGCGGACGATACCGCCCACAGGTTAATGTCGCCCTCCTTGGCTTGCTGGTCGATGGCGGCAAGTTCGTCGGCGCTGAAGTGCAGGTTTTTCAGCGCGGCGACATTCTCGCGGATCTGCGCGCTGCTGCTGGCGCCGATCAAGGTCGATGTGATGCGCGCGTCGCGCAGCACCCAGGCCAGCGCCATCTGCGCCAGCGTTTGTCCGCGCGCCTTGGCGATCTCGTTGAGGGCGCGCACCCGGGCCAGGTTTTCCTCGCTCAGGTGCGACGCCATCAGCGAGCCCCCGCCCGGACGGTTGATGCGCGCGTCGGCCGGAATCCCGTTCAAATATTTGTCGCTCAGGATGCCCTGCGCCAGCGCGGTGAAGGTGATGCAGCCGATGCCCTGCTTGCCCAGGGTGTCGAGCAGGTCTTCCTCGATCCAGCGGTTCAGCATATTGTAGGACGGCTGGTGGATCAGGCACGGCACCTTCCACTCGTGCAGCAGCCGCGCGGCTTCGGCGGTTTTCTCGGCCGAGTAGGACGACACGCCCACGTATAAGGCCTTGCCCTGCTGGACCGCGTGCGCCAGCGCGCCCATGGTTTCCTCCAGCGGCGTGGCCGGGTCGAAGCGGTGCGAGTAGAAGATGTCGACGTAGTCGAGGCCCATGCGCTTCAGGCTTTGATCGAGGCTGGCCAGCACGTACTTGCGCGAGCCGCCACCCTGGCCGTAGGGGCCGGGCCACATGTCCCAGCCGGCCTTGGTGGAGATGATCAGTTCATCGCGGTAGGGCTGGAAATCGGACTTGAACAGGTGGCCGAAATTCGATTCGGCGGAGCCGTACGGCGGGCCGTAGTTGTTGGCCAGGTCGAAGTGCGTGATGCCCAGGTCGAAGGCGGTGCGCAGCATGTCGCGCTGCGAGGCGAGGTTGTTGGTGTCGCCGAAGTTGTGCCACAGGCCGAGCGACATCGCCGGCAGCTTCAAGCCGCTGCGGCCGCAGGTGCGGTACTGCATTTCTTCGTAGCGATGGGGTGAGGCGAGGTAGGTCATTGGTGTCTCCATGCGGATTAAAAAAAAGCCCGGACCTCGCGAAGAGGGCCGGGCTTTTTCAGCGATACTAGTTCATTCAGGCGAAATTGGCCGCCGCGAAGTCCCAGTTGGCCAGCTTGAAGAAGGTCTCCAGGTACTTAGGACGCACGTTGCGGTAGTCGATGTAGTAAGCGTGCTCCCACAGGTCGCAGGTGATGAGCGCTTTGGCATCGGTGGTCAGCGGGGTGGCGGCGTTCGAGGTGTTGACGATGTCCAGCGAACCGTCGGCTTTTTTCACCAGCCAGGTCCAGCTCGAACCGAAGTTGCCGACGGCCGACTTGGTGAACTCTTCCTTGAATTTGTCGAACGAACCCCATTTGGCGTTGATCGCTTCGGCCAGCGCGCCGTCCGGTGCGCCTTTGCCGTTTGGCGTCAGGCTGTTCCAGTAGAAGGTGTGGTTCCACACCTGGGCGGAGTTGTTGAACACGCCGCCGGACGATTTCTTGATGATCTCTTCGAGCGACAGGTTCTCGAACTCGGTGCCTTTGATCAGGTTGTTCAGGTTGGTGACATACGTCTGGTGGTGCTTACCGTAGTGGTATTCCAGGGTTTCTTGCGAGATGTGCGGCGCCAGGGCGTCGATGGCATATGGCAGTGCTGGCAGGGTATGTTCCATTGTTGTTCCTTTGTTTGGGGTGTTAAAACCGAGAGTGAATTATGGCGAAACGTTCATCATTGTAAAGCGGATGCGCCTTCCATGCTCAAAAGGCCCGCTTTCCGTGTGGATACTCAGCGGCGGGCTCAGCGCACCCTGCGCGTGGTCTCGCGCACGATCAGTTCCAGCGGCGGAATCTCGCCCTGGGCGTCCTCGCCGTTGATCACGCGCAGCAGCGCGTGGGTGGCGATGCGGCCGATGTCGTACAGCGGCTGGCGGATGGTGGTCAGCGGCGGCGTGGTGTACGACGAGCCGGGCAGGTCATCGAAGCCGACCAGCGAGATGTCGTCCGGCACGCGGATGCCCTTGCGGTACAGGGCTAGCCGCGCGCCATAGGCGCTCAGGTCGTTGGCCGCGAACACGGCCGTGAATTGCTGGTGCGTATCGAACAGCCGGTTCATCGCCATCATGCCGCTGGCTTCGTGGTAATTGCCCTCGACGATCAGGTGCGGGTCGGCCTCGACCCCGGACTCCTCCAGCGCGCGCTTGTAGCCGGCCAGGCGCTCGTCGGCGTCCATGTTGTTGGCGGGGCCGGAGATGAAGGCGATGCGGCGGTGGCCCAGCTCGATCAGATGGCGCACGGCAAGATAGGCGCCGTATTCGTTGTTGATCTTGAAGCCCAGCGCGGTGCGGGTCTGCAGTTCTCGCCCGGTCGAGACGATTGGCCGCTGGGTCGAAAAGCCGAGCACCGTCTCGTCCGAGATGCGGCCCGACAGCAGGATGATGCCGTCGACCTTGCGCGCCAGCAGCAGGCGGATGCGCTCGGCCTCCTCGTCGGCGTTCCAGTGGCCGCTGACGATGACCGAGGCGTAGCCGGTGCCCTTGAGGCCGTCGTCGACGCCGCGCAGCGTTTCATCGAAGAAAGGGGAGGAGATATCCTGCACCACGATGCCGATGGTCAGCGAGCGGCCTTTTTTCAGGCCCTGCGCCATCTGGTTGGGGGCGAAATTCATCTTGGTGATGGCGGCCAGCACGGCTTCGCGCTTGTCGTCCGACACCTTGGCGGTGCCGTTGAGAATGCGGGAAACCGTACTGGGCGACACTCCCGCCTGGCGTGCAACATCCATCAATGTCGATGGGCCGGAATGCGAGGGGAGATCTGCCAAGGGGAATTCCTGTTATTTAAATGTTATGAAAACCTTTTCACCCAAGGTTACCATATTCACTATCCTTTCGGCCAGTTCCGCCGGCGGATTGACTTTCCGCGGCGGCGGGTATTTAATGAAAACAGTGGTTGAAAACGATTTCATAAGGGTGCTGCCGTATAATCCGCATAACAAACATCGGCACCAACAATAAAAAAGGAAGAGACATGGATCGCGCAAACTTTTCGCATCTGGCGAACGGCCCGCGCCTGCTGGCCGACATCGGCGGCACCAGCGCCAGCTTCGGCCTGGAGACGGCGCCCAATCAAATCGACGCCATCTGGGTCACCGACTGCGCCACGTATCCCACCCTGGGCGCCGCGCTGGTGGCCTACCTGTCGCAGCCGGCCACGGTGGCGGCGGGCGGCTACCAGGCGCGCTTCGCCGGCATCGCCATCGCCAACCCGATCGACGGCGACTGGGTCACGATGACCAACCACCACTGGTCGTTCTCGATTGAGGCGGTGTGCTCGCAATTCAGTTTGAAATCGCTGGTGGTGGTGAACGACTTCACCGCCCTGGCCAGCGCGCTGCCGTATCTGGCGGCGGACCACAAGCGCCAGATCGGCGGCGGCGTGGCGCGCGCCGGCGCGACCATCGGCCTGGTCGGCGCGGACGCGGGACTGGGCGTGTCCGGACTGGTGCCGTCCGGCGTCGATGGCCGCTGGATCGCCATCGACAGCGAGGGAGGGCACAGCACCTTCGCGCCGATGAACGAGCGCGAGATCGATATCCTGCGCTATGCGCGCCGCTATCACGAGCACGTGTCGAGCGAGCGGCTGGTCTCGGGCATCGGCCTGGGGTTGGTGTACCGCGCGCTGTGCGAACGGGCTCGCGTGGAGCCGCGCAACCTGAATACCAACGAGATCATGGAGCAGGGCTTGCATCGCCTTTGCCCGGTGTGCGAGGAGACGCTGGAGGCGTTCTGCGAAATGCTGGGCACCGTGGCGGGCAACGTGGCGCTGACCCTGGGCGCCAAGGGCGGCATCTATATCGGCGGGCGCATCGTGCCGCGCATGAGCGAGTTCTTCGAGCATTCCGGCTTCCGCGCGCGCTTCGAGCAGAAGGGGCGGTTTTCGGATTATCTGTCGCATATCCCGACCTACGTCATCACCGAAGACTATCCGACCTTGATCGGGATGTCGGCGATGCTGTCGGCCGGCTGAAACCCACCGGCCCGACCGTGGTACGCGGCCGCCGCGTCCCTGGGGTCGTACCCCGTACGGGGTACGACCCCGCCGTTGTCGGGGTTAATCGAGCGAAGGCTGCACCGAGTCGATGCCGACTTGCGCGCTGCCTTCGGCCAGCCGCAACGTCAACGTGCTG
The DNA here is from genome assembly GCA_024123955.1 of Oxalobacteraceae bacterium OTU3CINTB1. Classification (NCBI taxonomy): domain Bacteria; kingdom Pseudomonadati; phylum Pseudomonadota; class Betaproteobacteria; order Burkholderiales; family Oxalobacteraceae; species Oxalobacteraceae bacterium OTU3CINTB1. The sequence goes on along the minus strand of CP099652.1, from coordinate 5,504,414 downwards.
CGCGGACGCAGCTGCGCCGGCGCGCGTACGATGGCGCCCTTGTCGTCGGTGACGATGGCGTAGCCGCGCTCCAGGGTGCGCTGCGGATTCAATAACTCCAGCTGCGACGACAGCGCCGCCAGCGCATGGTGGCGCCGGCCCAGCTGCGTCGCCACGCTGATCTCGGCGCGATGGCGCAAGCCCGCCAGCGCCGAACGCGCCGCCCGCACATCCGGCTTGTGCGCGGCCATCCGGCCGCTCAAGCGATCGAGCTGGTAACGCGACTGCGACAGCGGCATGCGGTTGGCGTGCATCATCGCCGTCGCCAACGCCAGCAGCTTCAAACGCTGCTGCTTGATCTGCGCGCCCGGATTGAGCAGGCGGCGCGTGTGGCTATCCAGTGTTTGCGTCGCCTCGCTGACGCTGCGGCGCATGGCCCGGCGCAAGTCGGTGGCGTCGGCGCGCAGCGACGCCAGCCAGTCGGCGCGCGGCGTGGCCGCCAGTTCGGCCGCCGCCGTCGGCGTGGCCGCGCGCAGGTCGGCGGCGAAATCGCAGATCGTGAAATCCGTCTCGTGGCCGACGCCGGAAATCACCGGCATGCGGCAGTTGGCGACCGCGTACGCGACATCCTCGTCGTTGAACGACCACAGGTCCTCGATGCTGCCGCCGCCCCGGCAGACGATCAGCACATCGCATTCGTTGCGCAGCGAGGCGGTGTCGATGGCGTTGGCGATCTTCTCGGCGGCCAGTTGTCCCTGCACCGGCGTCGGATACAGCACCACGCGCACGTGCGGCGCGCGCCGCTTGAGCGCCGTCAGCACGTCGCGCAGCGCCGCCGCCTGCGGGCTGGTGACGATGCCGATCGCGCGCGGGAACATCGGCAGCGCGCGTTTGCGGTCGGCGTGGAACAGGCCCGCCGCGTCCAGCTTTTCCTTCAGCCGCTGGAACGCTTCGAACAGCGATCCGACGCCGGCGCGGCGGATCGCCTCGACGTTGATCTGGTAGTCGCCGCGCGCGCCGTACAAGGTGACCAGCGCCCGCACCTCGACCTTGTCGCCCTCGCGCGGGATGAAGTCGGCGTACTGCGCCCGGCCGCGGAACATCACCGCCCGCACCTGCGCGGCGTTGTCCTTGAGCGTGAAGTACCAGTGGCCGGAACTGGCGCGGGTGAAATTGGACACCTCGCCGCCGATCCAGGCCAGCGGGAAGGAGCGCTCGAGCAGCCGCGCGACCGCCTGGTTGAGCGCGGTCACGGTCATCACGGGGGCGGCGGCGGGGGCGGAATCGGAGCGGTCGTCGAACATCATAGATTTCAAAAAAATAAACTATCCACACAATGTGCGTTTGGTCACACAGCGGTCATATGCCGCAAAAAGCAGGAGGTATTATAGGTAGGTATTTGATTTTAAAGGTTAAACTTTTCTGCCGTATTTGCGTGCAGCGACGAAAAAGCCTTACGGATCAAGCACTTTGCCGTAAGGCAGGGTGGTTACGCACAAAGTTATCCACAAATGCTGTGTGAAACTTTTGTGACCGATAGTTGTTTTCTTATTGCTGATTTTATATGCCTAAAATTTACGCAAGGAAAGTAAGTTGAGCGAAATCAAAGGGTTAGGGCGACAAACATAGTATTGCGCACAATTTTATCCACAGAACTTGTGCAGAACTTGAGCAGTATTCCCGGGCCGGACGGGCGACGTGATGGCGGCCCGGGTTCGCGCCGGCGGCGTGCGGTGAAGGCCCGTTGCGAGGAAACGATATGCATCGTTTTTGTGCATGGCAATTTATTCGGTGTAAATCAATGACATGGGAATGGGTAGGCGGCATTGCTAACAATCTTATCCACACAAAATGTGCAGAAGTGAGCGTTTTGCCGCGATAGGCCGGCATTATCGCTAGCATTGGCGACCAGTTCAGTGGAAAACTCCCGTTGACCTCTCAAAGCGTCATCGAAATGCCGCTCTGCCATATTTTTACTCATGGCAAAAAATCCCTTTTAAATCAACGATCTTGCACAAGGCGGGAACCGTTGCGCACAATCTTATCCACATTTAATGTGCAGAAGTCGCGTGCCATACCAATCGTCGAACACGCATGCCGACGGGTGTTTTGCATGCGTCATTTTTACGCATGGAGTAATTACCTTTTAAAATCAAGGGCTTGATAAGGCATGGAGGGTATTGCTAACAATCTTATCCACATAAAGTGTGCAGAAGTTCCCGCTTGAGCCAACGGTGCGCTTTAAGTTGCCTTAAAAATAATTTTCCAAGCCACATCTTCCATCGAGCCATGATATGCCGGATTTTTATGCAGGATAACAATATTGATTAAAATCAAGGACATCGGCAGGCATCACCCGGCTTGCACACAATCTTATCAACAGAATGTGGGCATAAGTGGGCACAACTTTTGCAGGGCAAAATGCAGGCCCGGACATCTGCGCCTGCGAGGTTTTTAATCTCTGGTCTAATTCCCTGTTAAATCAAGGGCTTGGGCGTTGTTGCGCGGCCTTGCGCACATCGTTGTCCACAGAAAATGTGCAGAACTCCACGGCCGCCCCGCGCGGTGCGCTGCTGTCCAGCCATTCGCTACTTGCCGAGCGTCGTCCAACACGATACATTGCGCCTTCGGGTTTCATATCACTACAGGAGTTCGTTTTGCTCGCTATTTTCCAAGCCGCAGGTTGGCCCATCTGGTTGTTGTTGATCGCCTCGATCGTCGCCACGGCCCTGATCATCGAACGCTTGCTGTACCTGCGCCGCAGCAAAATCCTGCCGAAGAAGCTGCTGGACGAGGTGGTGCAGGTTTATCGCGGCGGCAACGTCAACACCGGCGTCATCGACAAGCTGGAAAAAAGCTCGCCATTGGGCGTGGTGCTGTCGGCCGCGCTGCGCAATGTCGACGCCCCGCGTGACGTGATGAAGGAATCCATCGAAGAGGCCGGCAGCGGCGTGGCCCACACGCTGGAACGCTTCCTCACCACCCTGGGCACCATCGCGACCCTGGCGCCGCTGATGGGGCTGTTCGGCACGGTGGTCGGCATGATCGAGATTTTCGGTTCGCAAAACGCCACCGGCTCCAACCCGGCGCAACTGGCGCACGGCATTTCCGTGGCGCTGTATAACACCGGCTTCGGCCTCGCGATCGCCATGCCGACCCTGGTGTTCTACCGCCACTTCCGCGCGCTGGTGGACAGCTTCGTCATCGAGATGGAGCAGCAGGCGGTGAAGTTTGTCGACATTGTGCACAGCAAGCGCAAGTAAGGACGTCCGCATGAATTTCCGCAAAGGCCGGCACCGCGAGGACCCCGAGATCAACCTGATCCCGTTTATCGACGTGTTGCTGGTGATTTTGATTTTCCTGATGGTCTCGACCACCTACAGCAAATTCACCGAGCTGCAGATCACCTTGCCGACCGCCGACGCGCAGAAGCAGGAAGAAAAGCCGTTCGAACTGAACGTGACCGTCGACGCCAAGGGCAACTACACGATCAACGGCGAACCGGTGTCGTTCCGCGACGTGGCCGGCCTGGCGCAGTCGATGAAAACGGTTGCCGACAAGGGCGGAGAGCCGGGCAGGTCGCCGGTGGTGGTGGTCAACGCCGACCAGTTCGCGATGCACCAGATGGTCATCAACGTGATGGAGGCGGCCCGCATCGCCGGTTATGAGAAGCTGACCTTCGCCGCGCAGACCGGTGCCGCCAAATAAGTGTCGCCGCCTAGTCCTCATACATCGTCCGCGCTGGAAACGACGCTGACGCGCAACTGGCTGCGGCGCGGTCCGCTCGCCTGCGCGCTGTGGCCGCTGTCCTTGCTGTTCCGCGCGTTGAGCGGTTTGCGCGCGCGGCTGTACCGCGCCGGCCTGCTCAAGTCGTCGCGGCTGCCGGTGCCGGTGGTGGTGGTTGGCAATATCTACATCGGCGGCACCGGTAAGACACCGCTGACGATCTGGCTGGTGCAAGCCTTGCAGGCGGCCGGCATGCGCCCGGGGGTGGTGTCGCGCGGCCATGGCAGCGGGCAAGGCCGCGACGGCGCGCGCGAAGTGGGCGCCTTGTCGACGCCGGCCGAGGTCGGCGACGAGCCGTTGCTGATCAAGCAGCGCACCGGCTGTCCGGTCATGGTCGGGCGCGACCGCGCCGCCACCGGGCGGGCGCTGCTGGCGGCCCATCCCGACGTGGACATCATCCTGACCGACGACGGCTTGCAGCATTACGCGCTGCAACGCGATATCGAAATCATCCTGTTCGACGGCCGCGGCGCCGGCAATGGCTGGCTGCTGCCGGCCGGGCCGCTGCGCGAGCCGGTCTCGCGCCGGCGCGATTTCACCGTGATCAACGCGCCGCTGCTGACCGACGAGCTGATACGCGCCGTCGGCTGCCCACTTGGAAAGTCCATGTCGGGGTCAGACCCCGACATCGGGTCCGCCTCGGCAACAATGTCGGGGTCTGACCCCGACAAATTAGACCCCGACAAGCTGGCGCCGATCCAGATGACCTTGGTGGGCGAGTATGCCGAGCAACTGCGCGACCGGAGCCAGCGCCGTCCGTTGGCCGGGCTGAACCAACCCGGCTTGCGGCTGGCCGCCGCCGCCGGCATCGGCAATCCGTCGCGCTTCTTCGGCATGCTCAAGGCCGCCGGCCTGTCCATCGCCGAGCTGCCTTTGCCCGATCATCACGACTACACCGACCGTCCGTTCGCGCTGCTGGAGGCCGATATCATCTTGATGACCGAGAAGGATGCAGTAAAATGTGCGCAAATTGAAGAACTCAGAGACGACCCGCGACTATGGGTCGTCCCGGTAACGGCGCGCATCGACGCGGCGCTGGCCGACCAAATCGTGGAGAAATGTCGTGGACGCTAGATTGCTTGATATCCTGGTATGCCCGGTCTGCAAAGGCCCCCTTGAGTACGATAAGAAAGCCCAGGAAATGATCTGCAAGGGCGACCGCCTGGCGTTTCCGATCCGCGACGGCATCCCGATCATGTGGGCCGATGAGGCGCGTACTTTGCAAGATAAACTGCACGATAAGGTGGATTGAGCGGTGCAGTCCGTTTCCGCCCCGATGTCCCCGTTCATCGTCATCATCCCGGCGCGCCTGGCCTCGACCCGCTTGCCGAACAAGCCGTTGGCCGACCTCGGCGGCAAGCCGATGGTGGTCCGCGTGGCCGAGCGCGCCGCCTCGGCGGGCGCCGCGCGCATCATCGTCGCCACCGACCATGAAGACATCCGCGCCGCCTGCGAACTGCACGGCGTGGAAGTGTGCATGACGCGCGGCGACCATCCGTCCGGCACCGACCGCATCGCCGAAGTGGCGCGCACCCTGAACCTGCCGGCCGACGCCGTCGTCGTCAACCTGCAGGGCGACGAGCCGCTGATCGACCCGGCGCTGCTGCAAGCGGCGGCCGCCCGCATCGGCGCCGACGTGCCAATGGCGACCTGCGCCCATCCGCTGCACGATGTTGCCGACGCCTTCAACCCGAACGTGGTCAAGGTGGTGTTGGACAAGGCCGGACGGGCCCTGTATTTTTCCCGCGCGACCATACCGTGGAACCGCGACGCCTTTGTGCAGTCCAAAGAAGCACTGCCAGCCGGCTACGTACCGCTCCGTCACATCGGACTGTACGCCTACCGCAATGATTTCCTGCAAGCCTATCCGGCGCTGGACGTCTCGCCGCTGGAATCGATCGAAGCGCTGGAGCAGCTGCGCGTGCTGTGGCACGGCTATCCGATCGCCGTCCATGTCACCGACTCGGCGCCGGCCGCCGGTGTGGATACGCCGGAAGACCTGGCCCGGGTTCGGCTGCTGTATTGATATAGATCAACTTATCGCCATAAATCAATCATAAACAGGGAGCAAGTGCGATATTCATACGGAATATCTCTGTATGCTCCCGTTTTGCCAGCGAAGGGCGGCGCAAGCTGTCACAAATTGGCGTTTAGACGAAGTTTTGTGGTAAGTTTCGTACCAACATAGTCGGACTTACAGTATTTCTACTGTCTCCACGCAAACACTCACCACATCCAAAATCTGTTTTTAGGAATTTTTTCATGCGTCTTATTCTTTTAGGGGCACCAGGTGCAGGCAAGGGCACCCAGGCTAATTTCATCAAAGAAAAATACAACATCCCGCAGATCTCGACCGGCGACATGTTGCGCGCCGCGATCAAGGCCGGGACGGAGTTGGGCGTAGCCGCCAAAAAGGTGATGGATGCGGGTGGCCTGGTTTCCGACGACATCATCATCGGCCTGGTGCAAGAGCGTTTGCAGCAGCCCGACTGCGCCAACGGCTACCTGTTCGACGGCTTCCCGCGCACCGTCGCGCAAGCCGACTCGATGAAGGACAACGGCGTGGCGGTCGACTATGTGCTGGAAATCGACGTGCCGGACGACTCGATCATCGAGCGCATGGACGGCCGCCGCGTGCACCCGGGTTCGGGCCGCGTCTACCACGTCAAGTTCAATCCGCCCAAGGTGGACAACAAGGACGACGTCACCGGCGAAGACCTGGTGCAGCGCGACGACGACAAGGCGGAAACCGTCAAGAAACGTCTGGACGTGTATCACAATCAAACCGAGGTGCTGCTGGGTTACTACAATACCTGGGCACAGTCGGGCGAGCCTGGCGCGCCGAAATACCGCCGCATCGCCGGGGTCGGGCCGGTTGAACAAATTCGCGACAGCGCGTTTGCCGCGCTCGCCGAATAAGCGGTAAAGTAGAGCGGACCGAGTGTCCGCTTTTTTTTTAAGGCTGGATGCCCTCCCGATTTGACGTTTTGCAGTTCGCAGGTTAGTCGGCTGTCCCCACCGGACAGCTACTGAAGTGTGGTTTGTAGGCTCGTTCAATAAAAATAAGGGGACATCTATGGCAGCCAGTCTTTGGTTAGCAGTCGGTTGCGGCGTTATCGCCGTGGTTTACGGTTTATGGTCACGTAGTTGGATTTTGCGCCAGGACGCGGGCAACCCGCGCATGCAGGAAATATCCCTGGCGATTCAGCAAGGCGCCGCCGCCTACCTGGCGCGCCAGTACCGCACCATCGGCATTGTCGGCGTGGTGCTGCTCATCCTCATCGGCGTATTACTCGATATTAATACCGCGATCGGCTTCCTGATCGGCGCGGTGCTGTCCGGCGCGTGCGGCTTCATCGGCATGAACGTCTCGGTGCGCGCCAACGTGCGCACCGCGCAGGCCGCCTCCAAGGGCATGAACGAGGCGCTCGACGTCGCCTTCAAAGGCGGCGCCATCACCGGCATGCTGGTGGTCGGCCTCGGCCTGCTGGGCGTGGTGCTGTTTTATATGTACCTGATCGCTGGCTTGCCCGCCGAGCTCGGGTCTAATTTGCACAAGGTCATCGAACCGCTGATCGGGCTGGCGTTCGGCGCCTCGCTGATCTCGATCTTCGCGCGGCTCGGCGGCGGCATCTTCACCAAAGGCGCGGACGTCGGCGCCGACCTGGTCGGCAAGGTCGAGGCCGGCATCCCCGAGGACGACCCGCGCAACCCGGCCGTGATCGCGGACAACGTCGGCGACAACGTCGGCGATTGTGCCGGCATGGCCGCCGATCTGTTTGAAACCTACGTCGTCACCTTGATCGCCACCATGCTGCTGGGCGCGCTGTTGATGACCACGTCGAGCACGGCGGTGGTCTATCCGCTGCTGCTGGGGGCGGTCTCCATCATCGCCTCCATCATCGGCTGCTCGATGGTCAAGGCCAAGCCGGGCAAGAAGATCATGTCGGCGCTGTACACCGGCCTGTGGTGGGCCGCCGGGCTGTCGCTGATCGGCTTCGCGGTCGTCACGTGGCAGGTCTGGCCGGACGAGGCGATGCGCATGCGCATGCTCGGCTGCACCGTGGTCGGCATCGTGCTGACCGGGCTGATGGTTTACATCACCGAGTACTACACCGGCACCGATTTCTATCCCGTCAAACATATCGCCGAGGCCTCCACCACCGGCCACGGCACCAATATCATCGCCGGGCTGGGTGTGTCGATGAAGTCGACCGCCTGGCCGGTGCTGGCCGTGTGCGCGGCGATTTTGGTCTCCTACCAGCTGGGGCAACTGTATGGCGTGGCGATCGCCGCCACCTCGATGCTGTCGATGGCAGGCATCGTCGTCGCGCTCGACGCCTACGGCCCGATCACCGACAACGCCGGCGGCATCGCCGAAATGGCCGGCATGCCGGAATCGGTGCGCGCCATCACCGACCCGCTCGACGCGGTGGGCAACACCACCAAGGCCGTCACCAAGGGCTACGCCATCGGCTCGGCCGGGCTCGCCGCGCTGGTGCTGTTCGCCGACTACACGCACGCGCTCGAATCGGCCGGCAAGAGCATCACCTTCGACCTGTCCAATCCGATGGTGATCGTCGGCCTGATCATCGGCGGCCTGATTCCCTACCTGTTCGCCGCAATGGCGATGGAAGCGGTGGGGCGGGCGGCCGGCGCGGTGGTGGTGGAGGTGCGCCGCCAGTTCCGCGACATCAAGGGCATCATGGACGGCACCGGCAAGCCGAAGTACGACAAGGCGGTCGACATGCTGACCGCCTCGGCCATCAAGGAAATGATCGTGCCGTCGCTGTTGCCGGTGGTGGTGCCGGTGGTGGTCGGCATGCTGCTGGGATCGGCCGCACTGGGCGGCATGCTGATGGGCACCATCGTCACCGGCCTGTTCGTCGCCATCTCGATGACCACCGGCGGCGGCGCCTGGGACAACGCCAAGAAATACATCGAGGACGGCCACTTCGGCGGCAAGGGCTCGGAGGCGCACAAGGCGGCGGTGACCGGCGACACGGTCGGCGACCCGTACAAGGATACCGCCGGCCCGGCGGTCAATCCGCTGATCAAGATCATCAACATCGTCGCCTTGCTGCTGGTGCCCTTGCTGCCGGCCTCGGGCTGGCTGGCGGTGAGCGCGCCGGTGATGGCCGCGCACGCGCCGGCGCCGGTGCGGGCCTTGCCTGAAGACGCGCCGCCGCCGCCACGCCCGGCCTCCCCGTTGACGGAAGGCGCGCCGCTGGCGCCGGGCATGCCGCCACCGCCGCCGCCGGCCTCCGAACCGGCGCCGGCCAGGTAAGCGGGCGCCAGAAGTTACGAATTGTTTCAGGGCCTTTCGTGCGCCGCCATGCCTGCTAATAATATAAACAGGTAACAGCACTTGGAAGGTGATGAAATGAACTCTCTCAAACCAGCCGCGTTGACGGCGGCGTTTTTCCTTGGATCGTTACTTTGCGCCAATGCCTGGGGTGACACGCCCCGGGCGGCGAAGATGAGTGAGGACGCCTACGCCAAGCTTCCCGTCTGCAAGCTCAGCGAAGACGGCAAGCGGCTCGCGGAGGAGCCTTGCCGCACGGCGCCGGCCGCCGCGCCGATGCCGCGCCGGCCGGTGCCGCTGACGATACAGCCGATGCCGAGCAACAAGCTCGCGCCGCAGGTCGCCATGCCCAAGCCGCAGCCGTCCACCCCGATCGAAACGCTGATGCAACCGCCCGGAAACCCGATTCCCGCGATCGGCTGCACCGCCGGCGGCTGCTACGACCCCAGCGGCGCGCGTCACAACACCGGCGCTGGCAACACCACGATCACACCGGCCGGCAAAATGTGCCAACGAAACGGCGCCTGGTTGCAGTGCTGACACTCCAGGGTCAGGTCCGCCATTTCTACACGGCCTGGGCCTTGACGTACCCACCGTAGGGTCAGTGCCGACATTCGGACACGAGCTCAACCGTGATGTGGTCCGGTTCGTGTACGAATGTCGGCACTGACCCCCGGACGTGGGTGGGATTTGGCGCTGTAATCGGTTATGATTGACGTTTACGTAAACGTCATTCGTACAGGGAGATTTATGCAGATCCAGGACAATGTATTCCTCATCACCGGCGGCGCCTCCGGACTGGGCGCGGCGACGGCGCGCATGATCGTCGAGGCCGGCGGCAAGGTCGTGCTGGCCGATGTGCAGGCCGAGCCCGGCCAAGCGTTGGCGGCCGAACTGGGTGGCGTCTTCGTCCAGACCGACGTGACCGCCGAGGCCGATGCGGTCCGCGCGGTCGCGGCGGCCGTGGCGCTGGGCACCTTGCGCGGCCTGGTCAACTGCGCCGGCATCGCGCCGGCCGCCAAGACCGTCGGCAAGGACGGCGCCCATCCGCTCGAACTGTTCCAGCGCACCATCAATATCAACCTGGTCGGCACCTTCAACATGGCGCGTCTGGCGGCCGAGGCGATGGCCAGGAACGCCGCCATCGATACCGGCGAGCGCGGCGTCATCATCAATACCGCCTCGGTGGCGGCCTTCGACGGCCAGATGGGGCAGGCCGCCTACGCGTCGTCCAAAGCCGCCGTCGCCGGATTGACCCTGCCGATGGCGCGCGACCTGGCCCGCAGCGGCATCCGCGTGATGGCCATCGCGCCGGGCATCTTCGAGACGCCGATGTTGATGGGCATGCCCGCCGAGGTGCGCGACGCGCTCGGCGCCATGGTGCCGTTCCCGCCGCGCCTTGGGAAGCCGCATGAATACGCCCATCTGGCCAAGGCCATCATCGAGAATACGATGCTGAACGGCGAGACCATCCGCCTCGACGGCGCTATCCGCATGCAAGCCAAGTAAAACGGTTTAAACGATTTCGTGTAGGATGCCAGAATGATCGGGCGCGGCTAAGGGAGCCTTTCCCGGCAGGCGCGCCCTCTATTTGGAGAGCCCATGATTCGTTTGAAGACACTGGCGCGCAGCGCCGCACTGGCCATACCTTTGCTGGCCGTTTTGCACGCGCCGGTTTACGCGCAACGCGCGACGCCGGACGCGGCGCCGGAAATCGCCACCGGCTACGCTGAGAAGGCCGGCAAGTCCTCGCAAAAATTCATGGTCGCCGCGGCCAACCCGCTGGCCACGCAGGCCGGCTACCAGATGCTGAAGCAGGGCGGTTCGGCGATCGACGCGGCCGTCGCCACCCAGCTGGTACTGACACTGGTCGAGCCGCAATCGTCCGGCATCGGCGGCGGCTCCTTCATGCTTTACTCGGACGGCAAACGGGTGCAGTCGTATGACGGCCGCGAAACCGCGCCCGCGTCGGCCGACGAACACCTGTTCCAGGACGCCGACGGCAAGGCTGTCTCGCGCGAGATCGGCGTGATCGGCGGCCGTTCGGTGGGCGCGCCCGGCGTGCTGCGCATGCTGGAGCTGGCGCACAAGCAGCATGGCAAGCTGCCGTGGAAAACCCTGTTCGCGCCGGCCATCAAGCTGGCCGAGGAGGGCTTCGCCGTCAGCCCGCGCCTGAACGCGCTGATTTCCTACGACCGCTACCTCGCCCGCGATCCGGTCGCCAAAAAATACTTCTTCGACGACGACGGCAAGCCGCGCCCCGTCGGCTACCTTCTGAAAAACCCGGAACTGGCGCGCACCCTGCGCGAGATCGCCGCCGGCGGCGCCGACGCCTTTTACAAAGGCCGCATCGCGCGCGACATCGCCGCCAAGGTGGCCTCGCATCCGACCAATCCGGGCAAGCTGACCGCCGCCGACATCGCCGGTTACCAGGCCAAGGAGCGCGCGCCGGTCTGCAGCGACTACAAGGCGTGGACCGTGTGCGGCGCGCCGCCGCCGTCGTCCGGCGGCATCGCCATCGCCCAGATGCTGGGCATCCTGGAGGTCAAGGACATCAGCCCGTACAAACCGGTCGACGGCATGCCGACCGCCGAAGCCATCCACCTGTTCTCGGAAGCGGGCAGGCTGGCCTATGCGGACCGCAACCGCTACGTGGCCGACACCGATTTCGTGCCGCTGCCGGGCAAGGGCGTCAGCGCCATGCTGGACAAGGCCTACCTGTCGCAGCGCGCGTCGCTGATCGGCGAGCGCTCGATGGGCCGCGCCAACTACGGCACGCCGGCCACCATGCAGGTGGCGTGGGGCGCCGACACCGCGATCGACAAGCCATCGACGTCGCACTTCGTGGCGGTCGACGCCTTCGGCGGCGGGCTGTCGATGACCACCTCGGTCGAAGACGCCTTTGGCGCACGCCAGATGGTCGACGGTTTCATGCTCAATAACCAGCTGACCGACTTCTCGTTCGATTCGCAGGACGCCGACGGCCCGATCGCCAACCGGGTGCAGGCCGGCAAACGCCCGCGCAGCGCGATGTCGCCGACCCTGGTGTTCGACAAAGGCACGCACCGGCTGGTGCTGGCCACCGGTTCGCCCGGCGGCTCGGCCATCATCAATTACGTGGCCAAGGTGCTGGTCGGGACGCTGGACTGGAAGCTCGACGTGCAGCAGGCCATCAGCCTGCCGAACATGGGCAGCCGCAACGGACCCACCGAGATCGAGGCGAAGCGGGTGGCGCCGGCGGTGATCGAGGAGCTCAAGGCGCGCGGCCATCAGGTGCGCGAGGGGGATCAAAACTCGGGCCTGCAGGGCATCCAGCGCCGCGTCGTCGACGGCAAGGCGCAGTGGTTCGGCGGCGCCGATCCGCGCCGCGAGGGGATTGTGCTGGGGGATTGAGTTTGTGGCAAACGTCGCCGAAAAGCCGCAGGCGCCTTCCCCAAACGCTGCATACCCTGCTAACCTTGGCGCATGGGAATTCAAAAGAAAACAGGCTTGATCCTGACGGGAGGCGGCGCCCGCGCGGCCTACCAGGTCGGCGTTCTACAGGCGATCTCGGAGATACTATGGGAGGCGGGCTGGCCTCCGGCGCGTAATCCTTTCGACATCATTTGCGGCACCTCGGCCGGCGCGATCAACGCCACCGCGCTGGCCTGCCGCGCCGATAACTTCGGCGAGGGCGTGCAAAAACTGCTCGACGTCTGGCAGCATATCGAGGTCGAACAGGTCTACCGCGCCGATTCGCTGGGCGTGATCCGCTCCGGCGCGCGCTGGCTGTCGTTGCTGTCGTTCGGCTGGCTGCTGCGCAAATGGCGCGCCGCGCCGCCGGCGTCCCTGCTCGACAACACGCCGCTGGTCGGCCTGCTGCACCGCATGCTCGACCTGCCGCGCCTCGACGCGGCGCTGTCCGAGGGCCTGCTGCACGCGCTGGCCGTCACCGCCTCGTCCTACACCGCCGGCAACCACCTGACGTTCTACCAGACCGCCGCCGACATCGCGCCGTGGATACGCATGCAGCGCGTGGCGCTGCAGGACCAGATCGGCGTCGAGCACCTGCTGGCGTCGTCGGCGATCCCGTTCATCTTCCCGGCCACGCCGCTGTACATGGGCGGCCACCGCGAGTATTGCGGCGACGGCTCGATGCGCCAGCTGGCGCCGATCTCGCCGGCGATCCACCTCGGCGCCAGCAAGGTGCTGGTGGTGGGGGCGGGGCGCCTGACCGAGCCGACGCGCAGCGCCGCCGAAAAAAGTTCGGCGCGCTATCCCAGCCTGGCGCAGATCGCCGGCCACGCGATGTCGTCGATCTTCCTCGATTCGCTGGCGGTCGACATCGAGCGCCTCGAGCGCGTCAACAAGACCTTGTCGATGCTGCCGCCGGAGCTGCTCGAACAAACTCCCCTCAAGCCGGTCAAGCTGCTGGTGATCGCGCCTTCCGAACGGCTCGACGATATCGCCAGCCGCCATATCGCCAGTTTGCCGGCGCCGATACGCACCATGTTGTCGGGAATCGGCGCGACCGAAACGCGCGGCGCCGCATTGGCCTCGTATTTATTGTTCGAATCGACTTATACTTGCGAGTTGATCCGCCTCGGTCAGCGCGACACCCAGGCGCGTAAAGAGGACGTGCTGGCCTTCTTTGAATCCTGAATTTGAATCCTGACCACCGACTGCGGGACCGTTTTGCCGTGTTTTAGACGCCAATTTCGACGCTTGTTCGCACACTTGCTGGTGCCGGTCCTGCTGCTGTGGGGACTCGGCATGGCCGCCGCATGGGCCGGCGCGCCGCCGCGCACCCTGCGTTTCGAGCAGCTCGGCGTCGAGAACGGGCTGGCGCAGGAATCGGTGCTGGCCATCGCCCAGGACACGCAGGGCTTCATCTGGCTCGGCACCCAGGCCGGCCTGACCCGCTTCGACGGCTACCGCACCGTCACCTACAAGAGCGCCGTCTCCGACCCCAATAGCCTGGTCGACAACTGGGTGCGGGTGCTGCACGTCGACGGCACCGGCCGCATGTGGGTGGGCACCGACGGCGGCCTGGATCTGTTCGATCCGGCCACGCGCCGTTTCACCCATTTCGCGCCGCAGGAACCGGGGCAGCGCGGCAACGGCAACCGCCACGTGCGCGCCATCGTCGACGATGGCCTGGGCGGCCTGTGGGTGGGCAGCGCCGACGGCCTGCACCACTTCAACCCCTCCACCAGGCGCTTTACCAGCTGGCACCACGACGCGGCCGATGCGGGCAGCCTGGCCAACGACCAGGTCAACGCGCTGGCGCGCGACGCCGCCGGGCGGCTGTGGGTGGCCACCGCCACCGGCCTCGATATGCTGGCGCCGGGCGCGGCGCACTTCCGCCACTACACGATGGACGCCGGCGGCGACAGCCGCTTTAACGCCGTGCTGTCGCTGCAGGTCGACAGCGCGCAGACGCTGTGGATCGGCACCATGGGCGGACTGGAACAATGGCGCCTGCTCGGGGTCGAGCCGCAGCGCCGCCGGCTGGGCGCGCGCGAAGGCATCAACCCCGGGGTCAGCGTCACCACCTTGTACGAGGATGTCGAAAACCAGATCTGGGTCGGCACCCAGGCCGACGGCTTGTTCCGCTGGCTGCCGGCGGAGAACCGGCTGACGCAGTACCGCCACCAGTTCAGCGACAGCCACAGCGTGGCGGACAACCAGATATCGGCCTTGTTCCGCGACCGCGTCGGCACCTTCTGGGTCGGCACCTGGAACGATGGCGTCAGTCGCGTCGACATGGGCAGCGGCGGTTTCGCGCGCATCGTGCGCCAGTCCGACATGCTCAACTCCGTGTCCGACAACAAGGTGCGGGCGATCGTCGCCGAGGGCGGCGCCAAGCTGTGGCTGGGCAGCGGCGGCGGCTTGAACCTGTACGATCCCGTCACCGGCGAGAGCCGGGTGTGGCGCCACGATCCGCGCGACCCCAATAGCCTGAGCGACGACCAGGTCACCGCGCTGCTGCGCGAAAAAAACGGCAACCTGTGGATCGGCGGACGGGCCGGCGTCAACTACCTCAATCCGGCCACCGGCGCGATCCGCGCGGTGTCGTTCATGAGCGCGGACGTCGGCAGCGACACGGTGCGCAACATCGTCGCCGACCGCGGCGGCATGCTGTGGGTCGCGAGCCGGGGCGGCCTGCACCGGCTCGATCCACGCACCATGGACGTGCGCACCTTCCGCCACAACCCGGCCGACGGAAACAGCCTGGCCGACAACGTGGTGCGGCCGATCCTGGAGGACCGCCGCGGCCAGCTATGGGTGGGCACCTTCAACGGCCTCGATCTGCTGGACCGCAAGACGGGGCGCTTCCGCCACTTCCGCCGCGACGCCGGCGATCCGTCCAGCCTCAGTCACGACGAGGTGCACTGCCTGTACGAGGACGCGCGCGGCACGATCTGGGTCGGCACGGCGGCGGGCCTGAACCGGATGGACGTGGCCTCGGACGGCAGCATCCGCTTTCGGCGCTACCTGCGCAAGGACGGCATCGCCGACGACGCCATCGCCTCCATCCTGCCCGACAACGCCGGCAACCTTTGGCTGAGCACCAACAGCGGCTTGTCGCGGCTGAACATCGATTCTGGCCTGGTGCGCAATTACAGCGGCGCCGACGGCACCATCGAGGGCGCCTACTTCGACGGCGCCGCGCTGCGCACGCCGGACGGCACGCTGTACTTCGGCGGCTTTAACGGCATCACGGCCTTTTCGCCCGGGGACGTGCGCGAAAACAGCGTGGCGCCGACGGTGGCGATCACCGACTTCCAGATCTTTAACAAGTCGCTCAAAGCCGGGCAGGGCGACCATCCGAAGGTGCTGACAACCGCCATCGAGCACACCAGCGCGCTGACCCTGAGCGAGAACGATTCGGTGTTCTCGCTGGAGTTCGCGGCGCTGCACTATGCCGCGCCCCAGCGCAACCGCTTCGCCTATCAGCTGCAAGGCTTCGACGAGGACTGGGTGGTGACCGACGCCACCAAGCGCTTCGCCACCTACACCAATCTCGATCCGGGCACCTACACCTTCCGCGTCAAGGCCGCCAACAAGGACGGCATCTGGAACGACAACGCGGCCACGCTGGCAATCACCATCCTGCCGCCGTTCTGGAAAACCTGGTGGTTCCGCAGCGTGATCGCGTTCCTGTTGCTGAGCGCCGCCTACGCGGCCTACCACGCGCGCGTGCGCAGCCTGCGCCGCCAGCAGCAGCGGCTCGAGCAGCTGGTCGGCTCGCGCACGGCGGAAGTCGAGCATAAGAACCTGCTGCTGCAGCAGCAGAAGCAGGAGCTGGAGCTGCGCCGGCTGGAGGCCGAAGCCCAGCGCGCCGAGGCCGAACAGCGCCGCCTCGACACCGAACGGCAGAAGAAGGAAGTCGAGCTGCAGAAGGAAAACGTCGAGCAGGCGCACCGCAACATCTCGGTGCTGAGCGAGCTGGGTCGGGAGTTGAGCGCCACCCTGGACATGGAAACGTCGATGCTGACGCTGTACCGCCACGTGCATCATCTGATGAGCGCCCAGATCTTCGGCATCGGCTTCGTGCGCGAGGACGACGGCGTGATCGATTTCCCGTTCGCGATCGAGGGCGGCGTGCGCACGCGGCCCTACCAGCGGCGGCTCGATGATCCGAACCAGCTGGCAGTGTGGTGCGTCACCCACCGCCAGCCGATTTTCATCAACGACATGCGCGCCGAGTACCGCGACTACATGGACGATTCCGGACTGGAGTCGGTGATGCTGTGCGTGCGCGAGGATGGCGTGCAGCTGGCCGCCGCGCAGTCCACCTTGTACGCGCCGCTGATCGCCGGCGACAGGGTGGTCGGCCTGATTTGCGTACAGAGCACGCAAAAGGACAGCTACCAGCGGGTGCACATGGACATCCTGCAGACGCTGGCGTCGCACGCGGTGGCGGGGCTGGAAAACGCGCGCGCCTACCAGCAGCTGGAGGAAGCGCTGCAGACGTTGCGCCAGACCCAGGACCAGCTGCTGCTGCAGGAAAAGCAGGTGCGCCTGCACACCGAGGAGCTGGCGCTGGCCAACCGCGCCTTGCAGGACAACGACGAGCGCCTGCGCCTGGCCAAGCGGAAGGCGGAGGACGCGACCCGGCAGAAATCCGAGTTCCTGGCCAATATGAGCCACGAGATGCGCACCCCGCTGGCCGGCGTTATCGGCATGCTGAACTTCGCGCTGCGCGACGGCCGGCTGCAGGACGGCACCCGCGAGCAGATCCTGCGCGGCCAGGCCAATGCGCAGTCGCTGCTGTCGATCATCAACGACCTGCTGGACTTCTCCAAGATCGAGGCGGGCAAGCTGACCATCGAGAACATCGACTTCTCGCTGTCGGCGGCGGTGCAGAACGTGGTCGGCCTGTTCGAGGAGCAGGCGGCGGCGCACAGCGTCGGCTTCCGCCTGGAGTTCGGCGACGGCCTGCCGCAGTTCGTCGTCGGCGATCCGACGCGGCTGCGCCAGGTGCTGGTCAACCTGGTCGGCAACGCCTTCAAGTTCACCCAGCACGGGTCGGTCATGATGCGCATCGAGCGCCTGCCCGACGATGCGCACGGAAACCGGGATGCGTGGGCCGGCCGCAAGGGGACGGTCAACCGCATTCGCTTCTCGGTCGCCGACACCGGCATCGGCATCGAGGCCGATGCCATCCCGCGCCTGTTCCAGCAGTTCGAGCAGGCCGACGCCTCCACCACCCGCCGCTACGGCGGCACCGGCCTTGGGCTGGCGATCTGCCGCCAACTGGTGGAGCTGATGGGCGGCAGCATCAGCGCCGTCAGCACGCCGGGGCGGGGCAGCGTGTTTTCGTTCGAGCTGCCGCTGGCGAACGGCGTGCCGCCGCCGCTGGTGCCGCATGTGCCGCGCGAGCCGCACAGCCACCAGCTCAAGGTGCTGTGCGCCGAGGACTTCCCCACCAACCAGATCATCATCCGCATGATGCTCGAGGACCTGGGGCACAAGGTGGACATCGCCGCCAACGGCGTGCTGGCGGTCAAGGCCTGTGCGCTGACCCGCTACGATTTGATCCTGATGGACGGCCGCATGCCGGAGATGGACGGCGCCAGCGCCACGCGGCTGATCCGCTCGGGCGGCACCGAAGCGTCGCCGGTGCGCGACCAGGAGCTGATGATCATCGCGCTGACCGCCAACGCCAGCGAGGAGGACCGCAGCCGCTACCTGGCCGCCGGCATGGACGATTTCCTCACCAAGCCGATCGACGAGGACAAGCTGCACTTCCAGCTGAGCCGCGCGATCGAGCGCCAGCTGCAGCGCGGCGTGAGCCTGCCGCGCATGGAGCCGCGCCGCCATCCCGCCATCGGCACGACGGAACTGGATGCGATGTTCGGCGTCGAGCCGGCCGCCTCGGAGCCGGCCAGGCTGGCGCAGCACAGCGGCGCCGGCGGCGATCTGAAAGCGCGCCTGCGCAACGCCTTCAACCAGGACGCGCCGCTGCGCCTGGCGGAGCTGGAGCAGGCCTTGGCCGGCGGCGACGGCGACACCGCCAGCCGCCTGCTGCACGGCATGAAGGGCAGCGCCGGCTATCTGGAGGAGCAGGAGCTGCAGGCCCTGTGCGGCGAACTGGAACTGTGCGCCGACCATGCCGACTGGCGGCGCATCGCCGATGCCATGCCGAAGCTGCGCATACTGCTGGAACAGGCGGGAGCGACTAGCACCCTGTAAGCCGCTTAAGTTGGCGACACCGGGATTGATGCCCTGTTTATAATGCAGGATCAAAGGCACAGGGAATGACATGAAAGTTCTGGTGGTCGACGACGACGTCGTCTCGCGCATGGTGTTGATGCATTTGATCGACAGCTGCGGCAAGTTCGACATCGTGGAAGCGGAGGATGGCGCCGACGCATGGCGGCAGCTGCGGGACGGCTTGCGGCCTGCTATCTGCTTTTGCGACCTGCGCATGCCCAATATGTCGGGCATGGAGTTGCTGCAGCACGTCAAAGGCGATGCAGACCTGAAGGGCATGCCGTTCGTGCTGGTGACGTCGGCCTCCGACAAGGACACCTTGCAGGAAGCCACCCAGGCCGGCGCCGCCGGCTACATCGTCAAGCCGTTCCAGGCGGAGCAGGTGCGCGTGCACCTGGCCGGCTTCCTCGACCAGGCGGCCAGCGGTTCCGGACACCAGGCCGAGGACCCGGTGGAGACATTGCGCCGCCTGGGCATCAACGCCGAGCGCCTGCTGGTGTACCTGAGCGGGTTTCACAACCAGCTGGCCGCCGCCGGCGGCGATCTCGAAGCGCTGCTCGCCGGTGGCGGCCAGCACGAAGCGCAGGCGCGCATCGACCGGCTGCACGCCGGCTGCGTGACCCTGGGCCTGGACGGCGCCGCCGCCGCGCTGAAGGGTTTTGCGCCGGGCCGCTTGTCCAACGAGGCGGTTCAGGCGGTGCTGTCGGACGTGATACGCGCGGTCGATCAACAGGCCGAATCGGTCCGCAAGAGCACCTCCGCCTGACCGCGTGTTGATTTTGCTCCGGGGTTGTTCCGCATATTTGGCTTGATGTTGATATAGTTTAGGTTTAAAGTATCTCCGACATTGCCATTCCAGGGCGACCATGAACCAACCTACCGACAGTTCCGCCGGCGCGTCAGCCAGCGCTTACACGGATCATTTCGCGCGCGATCACTTGCCGCCGCGCGCGCTGTGGCCCGAGCTTCGCTTCGACCTGCCGGAACTGCACTACCCGCCGCGCCTCAATTGCGTCCGCGAGTTGCTGAACGGCGCCGCCGATCTGGATGACCGCACCGCGATCCTGTGCGAACACGGAAGCTGGACCTACGCCGGCCTGCGCGAGCGGGTCGACCGTATCGCCCACGTGCTGCGCGGGCCGATGGGGCTCGAAGCCGGCAACCGCGTGCTGCTGCGCGGCGCCAACAATCCCATGATGGCCGCCTGCATCCTGGCGGTGATCAAGTGCGGCTGCATCGCCGTGCCGACCATGCCGCTGCTGCGCGCGCGCGAGCTGGCCGCCATCGCCGGCAAGTCCGAGATCAACGCGGTGCTGTGCGCCGAAGCGCTGCGCGCCGAACTGGAGGCGGTCGATCCGCCTTTGCCGCAAGCGGTGCGCGACAAGACCTTGTGGTTCGGCGGCGAGGACAGCCCGCTGGAGGCGCTGATGGCCGCGCAGCCGGCCAGCTTCGAGGCGGTCGACACGGCGGCAGACGATGTGTGCCTGATCAGCTTCACCTCCGGCACCACCGGCATCCCCAAGGGCACCATGCATTTCCATCGCGACGTGATGGCGGTCTGCGATTGCTTCCCGCGTTCGGTGCTGCGCTCGCGGCCCGGCGATGTCTTCATCGGCACGCCGCCGCTGGCCTTCACCTTCGGCCTTGGCGGCCTGCTGCTGTTTCCGCTGCGGGTGGGCGCGGCGGCGGTGCTGCTGGAGAAGCTGACGCCGGAAACGCTGCTCAAGGCGATGGAAAAATACCGCGCCACGGTGTGCTTCACGGCGCCGACGTTCTACCGGCAGATGGCGCAGATGGCCGGCGTCCACGACCTGGCCAGCCTGCGCGCGACCGTGTCGGCCGGCGAGGCGCTGCCCGCGGCCACGCGCGAGGCCTGGCGCCGCGCCACCGGCCTGGAAATGATCGACGGCATCGGCGCGACGGAGCTGCTGCACATCTTCATTTCGGCGGCGGACGGCCAGGTGCGCGCCGGCGCCACCGGCAAGCCGGTGCCGGGCTACCAGGCCTGCGTCCTCGATCATGACGGCCAGCCTGTCGGTCCCGGCGTGATCGGTCGGCTGGCGGTAAAGGGTCCGACCGGCTGCCGCTACCTGGCCGACGCGCGCCAGCGCGATTACGTGCTCAATGGCTGGAACCTGACCGGCGACGCCTACGAGATGGACGCCGACGGCTATTTCTACTACCGCTCGCGCACCGACGACATGATCATCTCGGCCGGCTACAACATCGCCGGCCCCGAAGTGGAGGACGCCTTGCTGCGCCATCCCGCCGTGGCCGAATGCGGCGTGATCGGCAGGGCCGACGACGAGCGAGGACAGATCGTCGAAGCGCACGTGGTGCTCAAGCCGGACGCCGTGCCGTCGCCGCAGCTGGCGGCGCAGCTGCAGGAATTCGTCAAGCAGCAAATCGCGCCTTACAAGTATCCACGTTCGATCCGTTTCCTCAAGGCGCTGCCGCGCACCGAGACGGGCAAGCTGCAGCGCTTCAAACTGCGTACGGAAAATCCATGAACATCCTTTGCATAGGCGGCGGCCCCGCCGGCCTGTATTTCAGCCTGCTGATGAAAAAGCAGAATGCCTCCCACCAGATCACCGTGGTGGAACGCAACCGGCCCTACGACACCTTCGGCTGGGGCGTGGTGTTTTCCGACCAGACGCTGGGTAACCTGATGAACGCCGACGAGCCGACCGCGCGCGAGATACTGCGGTCATTCAACCACTGGGACGACATCGACGTCTTCTTCAAAGGCGGCAAGGTGACGTCGGGCGGCCACGGGTTTTGCGGCATCGGCCGCAAGCACCTGCTCAACATCTTGCAGAAGCGCTGCGAGGAGCTGGGCGTGTCGCTGGTGTTCGAGACCGAGGTGCGCGACGACCAGGAACTGGCCGCGCGCCATGGCGCCGATCTGGTGATCGCCTCCGATGGCCTGAACAGCCGCATACGCACGCGCTACCCCGACAGCTACCAGCCGCGGATCGAGGCGCGCCAATGCCGCTTTGTCTGGCTGGGCACGCGCAAGAAGTTCGACGCCTTCACCTTCGCCTTCAAACAAACGGCGCATGGCTGGTTCCAGGCGCACATCTACCAGTACGACGGCGAGACATCGACCTTCATCGTCGAGACGCCGGAATCGGTGTGGCGCGCGGCCGGACTGGAGGAAATGAGCCAGGCCAGGGCGATCGCCTATTGCGAACAGCTGTTCGCCGAGCAGCTCGACGGCCATGAATTGATGTCGAATTCACCCCACCTGCAAGGGGCGAACATGTGGATCAAGTTTCCGCGCATCGTCTGCGACCAGTGGGTGCACTGGAACGACGCCGGCGGCAAACGGGTGCCGGTGGTGTTGATGGGCGACGCCGCCCATTCGGCGCATTATTCGATCGGCTCCGGCACCAAGCTGGCGCTGGAGGACGCGATCGAGCTGGCGCGCTGCTTCGGGCGGGCCGAAGATGCCGGAACTGCGCTGGCGGCCTACCAGGAGGCCCGCGCGGTCGAGGTGACCAAGCTGCAAAGCGCGGCGCGCAACTCGATGGAGTGGTTCGAGAACGTCGAACGCTATTCGGCGATGGAGGCGCCGCAATTCGCCTATTCGATGCTGACGCGCAGCCAGCGGCTGTCGCACGAAAACCTGCGCCTGCGCGATCCGGCCTATGTGGCCGGCTATGAGGACTGGTTCGCGGCGCGCGCCTTTGAACAGGCGGGCTTGCCGGCGCCGGCCGGCACCGCCGCAATCCACGTGCCGCCGATGTTCACGCCGTTCAAGGTGCGCAAGCTGGTGCTGAAGAACCGCATCGTGGTGTCGCCGATGGCGCAGTACAGCGCCGTCGACGGGGTTGTCGGCGACTACCACCTGGCGCACCTCGGCGCGCGGGCCATGGGCGGGGCGGCGATGGTGTTCGCCGAGATGACCTGCGTGTCGGCCGACGCCCGCATCACGCCGGCCTGTCCGGGGCTGTACGCGCCCGAACACACGCAGGCCTGGCGGCGCATTGTCGATTTCGTCCACCAGAACAGCGACGCGCACATCGCCGTGCAGCTGGGCCACGCCGGCGCCAAGGGTTCGACCCGCGTCATGTGGGACGGCATCGACCAGCCGCTCGAGAAGGGCAACTGGCCGCTGGTGTCGGCCTCGCCGCAGCAGTACCTGGCCGGCGTTTCGCAGACGGCGCGGGCGATGACCCTGGCCGACATGAGCCGCATCGAAGACGATTTCGTGCGCGCCACGCGCGCGGCGGACGAAGCGGACTTCGACTGGGTGGAGCTGCACTGCGCCCACGGCTATCTGCTGTCGTCCTTCATCTCGCCGCTGACCAACGAGCGTGGCGACGAGTATGGCGGCAGCCTGGAAAATCGCTGCCGTTATCCGCTGCGGGTGTTCGCGGCCATGCGCGCCGCGTGGCCGCGCCACAAGCCGATGAGCGTGCGCATTTCGGCCCACGACTGGGTCGAAGGCGGCATCACGCCGGACGACGCGGTGCGCATCGCGCGCTTGTTCAAGGCCGCCGGCGCCGATATGATCGATTGTTCGTCGGGGCAGGTGAGCAAGCTGGAAAAGCCGGTGTACGGGCGCATGTTCCAGGCGCCGTTCGCGGACCGGATACGCAACGAGGCCGGCATCGGCGCGATCGCGGTGGGCTCGATCTTCGAGGCGGACCATGCCAACGGCATCATCGCGGCGGGCCGCGCCGATTTGTGCGCGGTGGGGCGGCCGCACCTGGCCAATCCGGCGTGGACGCTGTGCGAGGCGGCGAAGCTGGGTTATACGGCGGTGAGCTGGCCCAGGCAGTATTTGCCGGCCAAGCAGCAGATGGAGCGCAATATGGCGCGCGAGCGCCAGTTGGCCTCGGCGAACAAGGTTGAACCACGCGGGACGGATGAATGAACGACCAATTGAATTCGCAAGGCACACTGCCTTTGGCCGGCAAACACGCGCTGGTCACGGGCGGTTCGCGCGGCATCGGCGCCGCCTGCGCGCAGGCCTTGCTGGCGCGCGGCGCGCGCGTGACGCTGGCCGGCCGCGACGCCGACGCGCTGGCCGCCGCCGAGGCGTCGATGCGCGCCATGTCGCCGCCGGGGGCGGAGATCGCCACGCAGGTGCTGGACGTCGCCGACGAGGACTCGGTGCGCGCCGGTTTCGCCGCCGCCGCCGAGCGCTTCGATCGCATCGATATCCTGGTCAACAATGCCGGCCAAGCCGTCGCCGCGCCGTTCGGCAAAACCGGCGCCGCGCTGTGGCAACGCATGCTGGACGTGAACCTGACCGGCACCTTCCACTGCACCCAGGCCGCGCTGCCCGCGATGCTGGAGGCGAAATGGGGCCGCATCGTCAACGTCGCGTCGACCGCCGGCCTGACCGGCTACCGCTACACCGCCGCCTACACGGCCGCGAAACACGGCGTGGTCGGCCTGACGCGCGCGCTGGCGCTGGAGGTGGCCACCAAGGGCGTGACCGTCAACGCCGTCTGCCCGGGCTATACTGAGACCGATATCGTGCGCGACGCCGTCGCCAACATCGTCGCCAAGACCGGCCGCAGCGAAGACGAGGCCCGCGCCGAACTGGCTGCCGGCAATCCGCAAAAGCGGCTGGTGCAAAGCGCCGAAGTGGCCAACGCCGTAGCCTGGCTATGCCTGGCCGAATCGGCCGCCATGAATGGACAGTCCATCGCCGTCGCCGGCGGTGAAGTCATGTGACGTACAAGGACGCTATGCCCCTATCCGACAACGATCGAGAAAAACCAGACGAAGATCCGTCCGCACCGGACGAACAAGCGACGGACGCGGAGCCGGTGCTCGACCTGGCCAGCCGCCTGACGCAGGACCACCACCAGTCGCTCAAGCTTTGGCTGCGCATGTTGTCGTGCACCGTCAAGATCGAAACCGAAATCCGCACCCGGCTGCGCGCGACCTTCGGCATCACCTTGCCGCGCTTCGACCTGATGGCGCAGCTGGAGCGTTATCCGCACGGACTGCGCATGGGCGAGCTGTCGAAGCGGATGATGGTCACCGGCGGTAACATCACCGGCATCACCGACCAGCTGGAACAGGAAAAGCTGGTGGTGCGCGTGCCCGATCCCAGGGACGGCCGCGCCTACAGCGTCAAGCTGACGGCGGAGGGACGCCGCGCCTTCACCGAGATGGCCGAAGTGCACGAGGGCTGGATCGCCGAACTGCTGCAGGACATGTCCGGCGCCGACAAGGGCCAGCTGATCGACCTGCTGTCGCAGATGAAGCAGCATCTGTACTCCGCTGACCGCAACGCCGACGGAAAATAGGAACAAGAATTAAGGAAAACCCATGCGATATCTTCAAGGCGATGCCCACCAGCTGCCCGGCAACCGCGCCACGCTTGCAGGGTACCGCGCCAGCCATTTTCTGTTCGACGCCCACGGCGGCGTGGCGACGCTGACGCTGAACCGGCCGGACCGCAAAAATCCGCTGACCTTCGACTCCTACGCCGAGCTGCGCGACCTGTTCCGCGCGCTGGCGCGGGCGGACGACATCAAGGCCGTGGTGATCACCGGCGCCGGCGAGAACTTCTGCTCCGGCGGCGACGTGCACGACATCATCGGCCCGCTGACCAAGCTCGATATGCCAGGCCTGCTGGCCTTCACCCGCATGACCGGCGATTTGGTGAAAGCCATGCTGGCCTGCCCGCAGCCCATCGTGGCGGCGATCGACGGCATCTGCGCCGGCGCCGGCGCGATGCTGGCGCTGGCGTCCGACATCCGCATCGGCACGGAGCGCAGCAAGACCGCCTTCCTGTTCACCCGCGTGGGCCTGGCCGGTTGCGACATGGGCGCCTGCGCGCTGCTGCCGCGCGTGATCGGCCAGGGCCGCGCCGCCGAACTGCTGTACACCGGGCGCTCGATGTCCGGCGCGGAGGCGGAGCGCTGGGGATTTTTCAACAGCCTCAAGGCGCCGGAGGAACTGGCGGAAGCCGCCCGCGCCTTCGCGCAAGGGCTGGCCGATGGTCCGACCTTCGCGCACGGCATGACCAAGACCATGCTGCAGCAGGAGTGGAACATGGGCGTCGACCAGGCCATCGAGGCGGAGGCGCAGGCGCAGGCCATCTGCATGGCGACCAACGACTTCCACCGCGCCTACCACGCCTTCGTGGCGAAGCAAAAACCCGAATTCGAAGGCGATTAGAGAATGACCGACAAAACCTATCTGGCGTGGCCGTTTTTCGAGGAGCGCCACGCGGCGCTGGAACAGCGGCTGGAGGCATGGGCCGCGCGCCACGTCGGTCAGCATCACGACGCCGACGTCGACGGCGCCTGCCGCCGGCTGGTGCGCCAACTGGGCGAGGGCGGCTGGCTGCGGCACGCGGTCGCCGGCGCCGCGCACGGCGGCGAGGCCGACGTCATCGACACCCGCGCCATCTGCCTGATCCGCGAGACCCTGGCGCGCCACGACGGCCTGGCCGATTTCGCCTTCGCCATGCAGGGGCTGGGCGCCGGCGCCATCAGCCTGCACGGCAGCGCCGCGCAGCGCGGGGGCTACCTGCCGCGCGTGGCGCGCGGCGAGGCCATCGCCGCCTTCGCGCTGTCGGAGCCACAGGCCGGCTCCGACGTCGCCGCCATGCAATGCGCCGCAGTGCGCGATGGCGACCACTATGTGCTCGACGGCGAAAAGACCTGGATCTCCAACGGCGGCATCGCCGACTTCTACGTGGTGTTCGCCCGCACCGGCGAGCAGCCAGGCGCGCGCGGCATCAGCGCCTTCATCGTCGATGCCGGCGCGCCGGGCTTCGAGATCGCCGAGCGCATCCAGGTGATCGCGCCGCATCCGCTGGCGCGCCTGGTGTTCAACGGCTGCCGCGTCCCGGCCGCCAGCCGCATCGGCGAGGCGGGGCAGGGCTTCAAGGTGGCGATGGCCACGCTCGACGTGTTCCGCACCTCGGTGGCCGCCGCCGCGCTGGGCTTCGCAAGGCGCTCGCTCGACGAGGCGCTGGCCCACGCCATGCAGCGGCCGATGTTCGGCCAGATGCTGTCGGACTTCCAGCTGACGCAGGCCAGGCTGGCGCAGATGGCGACCGGCGTCGACGCCGCCGCCTTGCTGACCTACCGCGCCGCGTGGCAGCGCGACCAGGGGACAAAGGTCACCAAGGAAGCGGCGATGGCCAAGATGACGGCCACCGAGACGGCGCAGCAGGTTATCGACGCGGCGCTGCAGATGTTCGGCGGCCTCGGCGTGGTCAGCGGGCAGCCGGTCGAGCGCCTGTACCGCGAGATCCGCGCGCTGCGCATCTACGAGGGCGCCACCGAGGTGCAGCAATTGATCATCGCGCGCGAGCTGCTGCGCGAGCAGACCGACAAGGACGCATGATGGAGATACTTCAACCGCCGCACTGGGCCAAACCGCGCGGCTATTCGAACGGCGTGGCCGCCAGCGGCCGCACGGTGTGCGTCAGCGGCATGATCGGGTGGGACGGGCAGGGCGTGTTCCATACCGACGATTTCGCCGGCCAGGCGCGCCAGGCGCTGGAAAACATCGTCGCCGTGCTGGCCGAGGCCAACGCGCGGCCCGAGCACATCGTGCGCATGACGTGGTACGTGATCGACCGCAAGGAGTATGTGGCCGCCTACAAGGAGGTGGGGGCGGCGTACCGCGCCGTCATCGGCGCGCACTACCCGGCGATGACGGCGGTACAGGTGGCCGGGCTGGTCGAGGACCGCGCCCGGGTCGAGATCGAAGTCACGGCGATCGTGCCGTGACGCGCCGGCGGGCGCTCGCCAGGGGCGCGCATCCGCCGCGCGGTGTTCAGTGTTGCAAGGCCTTCATGGCGGCGGCCGCGGTGCTGGCCGGCGCCTGCGTGGCGACAGCGGCCCCGGAAGGCTCCGTGTCCAGGCCTTTCACCGCCAGCCGCGCGCCCTGCGGCGTCAAATGGTCGCGGTCGAAGAACAGCGGCACGCCATTGCGTTCCATCACGCAGCCGCTGGCCGGGCACAGGTTGCGGTACGGCGAGAAGTACGCGGCCGGACCGAAGCGCTCGGCGAACGCGGTGTCGACGGCGCGGCGGTCGGTCTTGACCAGCCAGGCGCGCAACGGCATTTTGGAGAACTGCTCGTAGGCCAGGATCAGCGGCGCCGGCACCAAGTATTCGGGCACCGGACCGTAGACCGTCGCCTTCTGGTCCAGCCCACGGAGGTAGGCCAGCGTGGCGGCCAGGGCGGCGCCGTCGGCGCTGTCCCAGCGGCCTGCGATGATGATGCGCGCGGCGACGCCCTTGTGGCGCGGCAGCCAGTCGTTATAGATATAGCGGACCAGATCGGTGCAGCGCCTCTCGCCGACCGGCTCGAGGGTGGGCTTGCAGCCGACCGCCGTGGCCTGCATCACGTGGGCGCCCGGCGCCTCCAGCTTGAGCGCTTCGACGATGTTGGCGGCGTGGCTGTCCCCGATCACCAGCACGTTGGGGCGGTCGGTGGCAGGCGTCAGGCACAGGTCCTTGCGATAGAAGCTCAGCGCGTTCGACTGGGATGTCAGGAAGCACGTGTCGCGGTTGAAGAACGTGGTGTCGGCGTGGCTCGGCTGGGTGTACGCGATAGCCTGCGGGTATTGTTGCCACAGGCGCGTGCCGCCCAGGTTGAACACCACGAACAGCGCCGCGCAGGCGGCGGTGGCGGTCAGCGTGACGCGCGTAACCTTGCCGCTGTTCGCTTCGGTGACCGGACGGCGGAACGGCGCTTCGACCCATTTCCAGCACAGCCATGCCGTCAGCAGACTCGCCGCAATGACCAGCAGCTTGAACTTGAACGTGAGCGCGAACACCAGCGACACCAAACAGATCAGCGGCCAGTGGACCAGGTAGAGCGAGTAGGAAATTTTACCCAGCCATTGGGCGGGGGGCGAACGCAGCAGGCCGTTGGCGAGGCCGCCGGCGCCGGCGCCGGCGATCATCATGACCGTGCCGAGCACCGGCAGTACGGCGTTGTAACCGGGAAAAACCATCTTGCTGTTGTAGAGGAAAATCGCCAGCACCACCATGGCCAGCCCCGCCTCGGCCAGCCAGCGCTTGAGCCGCGGCGACCACCGTTGCAGCGGCGCCAGCGACAACAGCGAGCCGGCCAGCAGTTCCCAGGCGCGCAGCCACGGCAGGAAGAACGCTGCCGAGCGCTCGGCGCCGACCACCCAGCAGGCCCACGCCAGCGACACGACCAAGAGCAGCGCGAACACGCGCAGCGCCAGGCGGGCGCCGCCGGCGCGCCACAGCGCCCAATATAGCAACGGCAGCACCAGGTAAAACTGTTCCTCCACTGCCAGCGACCAGTAGTGCAGCGTCGGCTGGGTGACGTTGTCGGCGAAATAATCGACCGTGAAATAGAACCATAGGTTGGAGAACGACAGCAGGCCCGCCACCATTGATTTGAGCAGTTCGCCTGACAATTGCGGCGGGAACAGCAGCGAGAACATCAGCGCGGTGGCGATCGAGACCACGTACAGCGCCGGCAGGATGCGCATCATGCGCCGGCCGTAGAACACGCGGAACGAGAAGTGGTCGCGGGCCAGCTCGGCGCCGATGATGGAGGTGATCAGATAGCCCGAGATGACGAAGAACACGTCGACGCCGACGAAGCCGCCGGGAATCCACGGCAGTTCCAGGTGGAACAGGACGACCGCGACCACGGCAAGGGCGCGCATGCCATTTACTTCAGGGACAAATTTCAAGATGGGAACTCCGTGGAGCAAAGATTCGGGCGGCCCATCCGCGGTGCGCATGGGCCGCTGTCAATATTGTTGCTGTCGTATACTTAACAGATATTGATATCTTACACGGTTTGGCCATCAGTTTGCCGACTTCTTCGCGTTTCGCGCGGTAACGCGCCGCGTCGGCCTGGCGTTCCCGGCCGCCGCGCAAGGCGCGGCGGGACAACGCGGCTAGAACACGTTGGTCAGCACGCCCCGGGTGGAGGAGGCCTGCTTGACGCCGCATTCGGCCAGCAACGTGACCGTCACCTGCCCGGCGGCGGCCGTCGGCCAGTTGAAGGTGGCCGCCGCGCCGTTTTCGAGGAAGCCGCTATCGAACACCACCTTGCCGCCCACATTGACCTGCAGTCGGATCGAGGCGCCGCCGGTGGACTGCGATTCGAAGCGCACGCGCCCGCCCGGCACCGGCTTGGCCCAGGCCACCTTGCTCACTTCGTTGTTGTAGTTGATCAAGGTGACCTTGCTGGCCATGTACGGGAACACCAGCGCCTGGCTCCAGGTGTCGAAGCTGCCCGGACCCTTGGTGCTGGTCTGGTAAATGAGCCACGTGCCGCGCATCGACAGCAACTCCATCGGTGCTTCTTTGTTGCGCGTGACAACATTGCCGTCGAGCCACTGTTGGGCGCTGGCGACCTGGCGCAGCGCGGCGCGGATCAGCTCAAGGTCCGCCACCACCTTGGTATCCCACGTGCCGCCGGGCATCAGGGCGAAGTTGGCGCCATTTTCTACGTGGATGCCGTATGCGGTATCGTAATTGCTATCGACCACATAAGCGCCCCACAGTTTCAGGGTGGCGGCGATCTTGCGCAATTTCGGCGAACTGAGCTGATTGGTGTCGAACCACGACGGCAGCATGATCAGCGCGCCGATCGGGATGCTGCCCGTGTTCAGGGCGGCGTTGCTGTCGGTACTGGTGGCTGGCCGGATGTAGGACGGTTCCGTGGCGCCGCCCGAGAGCGTGTGGCGCGGCAAGGTCATGGCCAGCGCGTGGCGGTAGAAGGGCTCGCCGTCGTCGATCTCGTGGATGCGGATCAGGCCTCCCATATTGGGCACGCCGCTGGCGCGCGCGCCCTGGCTCCAGTGGCCGCCCTCGCCAAAGCCGCGACCGTCGATGCGGGTCCACGAGTACATGCCAGCAGTCCATTTGCCATCGGCATATTTGAGCTGGTAGAAGGAATGGACGATACCGGTGACGGTGTCGACCACGTCGGCGTGGCCGTCGGCGCCGCTGGCCGGCACCACGTCGGCCGGCCAGCGCGGCACGGTGATGGTGCGGTAAAAGCCGGTATCGGGATCGCCCACTCCGGCGGTGCCGGGCTTGCCATAGATGGTGACGGCCGGATCGCTGGCCTTGGCGAGGAAAACACGCAGCGACAGCGCACCGTCGTCGACGACCGGGATCCAGGTCGGGTTGTACAGCGGCTTTTTGATTTCGCCGGCGCGCAGCACGGGATTGATCGGCCGTTTATTCCATGGGGAATCGGGCGCGAACGGCTTGTAAAACGTGCCGAAACCGGTGGTGGCCGCGAAATCGGTCGCCGCGTGCGCGGGGACGGGAGCGAGTGTGAAAGTGGTCGAAAGTAGTAGGTTTACTGCTACAAAGAAAGATTGAAAGCGTGCGGTACGAATTCTCATTACAGTCCTTTTGGCAAGTGGCTGTAACTAACCCTGAGAAGATATTTTGCTGTTGTGAAACAAATTATACCGAATTCTTTTCCAATTGCAAGATATTTCTTGGTGGCATTTTACAAACAAAAGCACGGCCGGCTGCGGCTTGGCGGGCCCCGCCGCACGGAAAACGTGTCCCTGGCTGGGCGGGCGCGGCTGGATCATGGGTCGGCGCAGGGGGAGGAGCGAAGGGAAGGAAGAGCGGGAAGGCGGAGCGGGAAGGGCGAAGGCGGGCGCCGAGTGGCGCGCGCGGGCGGCGATGGTCCCCGACTGGAATCACATTTCCCTATGAAAATCGATGGAAAATGCTAAACGTACCATCAAAAGTACCAACAAAATAATTTTGCTCCGGTATTGCTTCCTCACTGCCAATATAGTTCACTGCTGTTCGTAAAACGATTCTACTGGGACTGGACCGGTTGTTTTGCCGAAGTTGAGGTCGCATGTTAAGCAAACGAAATCGTTGAGGATATTATCGTCGATAATTTCGCCCAAGGCAGCACCAACGGCTCCACCAGCAGCAGCACCGACAAAGGCACCGACGATTGCGCCTGTTACGCCGCCTACGACGGCACCAGATGGGCCGGCAAGCATTCCAGTCGCGATGCCAATCTCCGCACCTGCCGCACCGTTAACGGCACCGGCAACCGCGCCCACAGTGCATAGCAGCCTTCTTGCGTAGCCCTTGGTCGCAATGCGATCCGAACCACATTTCGGGCAATGGCGTGTCATCCCGTGATGCTCTTACTTGGTGGCATCAGATCGGATGAACTATGTTCGGATACTGTCCGCTTGCAATGGTCCCGAACGGCCTGACGCCGTACCTGCTCGATGTATGCTGCAAAACTAGCTGCTGTCAAAACGCCTGCCGCGAACACAATTGCGAATGCGGTAAGGTGCTCTAATGGGGAAACGCTTTGTTGCATAGTAAGTCCTTAAAGTGGATTTTTGAAGTTGAGGGTGGAGCCTGTCACGCTGTAAGCGATAACGTCATAGCAGCACAGCCCAATACGGGCTGTGCTGCTATGACCGCTCGGGATGAGCCCATTTCCAGCTCTACCGCCAGCGCTTACGGTGCTGTAGAGTGGGGGAATAACTTGTACAACTGGGTAAGCTAACTTGTACAGAATTGACAATCCTTGTGGGCCATGTGACGAGAGTAAAGTAAATGGAAAATCACCAGAAACAGCCGGCATCCGTCTCACCCTCCGTTGCTGATTTGCCAATTCTCAGCGAGGTTCGGTACTTTAGAATTGCTAGGGCAGCGGAAATGCTTGGATGTACGCCTGACGACCTTCTGCATATCGGTGCGCTAGGCAAGATTTCGTTGGTCGCTCCGATACTTGCTAAAGGACGTTTCATGTGGCCGACAGACCAGGATCGATTCGGACTGATTGGCTTTGACTCCCCAGCTGTTTATGAGTTCGGTCCGGCGGATCGCGTCATACTGCCGCCCTCCACCTTGAGCGTGATAGAAGCTGTTGGCTACGCTATTCCCACGCGGTTTTATGCGCCAGATGTAGCGCGAAAAGAATTTTCAGCTCAATCTAGGTTGAGCGGGCCGTTGACTGAGGATGGCGGATCAGACGGCGATGCAGAGCTAGGCGAGGATGGAGGGCAAGATCATCGTGGCAGTGCGGTAGATGATGGCATTCCGGATCTTTTCAGCCCTTTCTTTCAGGCCCAGCTACGAGAGGCGGCGATAAACGGGGTGTGGGAGGCAATAGACGAACTGGGTGACGATCCCCCCAAGACTACCATTGAGCAGCTCTTTGTTCCAGCTAGCGAAATATCACGCATGAGCGAGGGACGGCCGTTGCCGAAAGCTGCCGTATTAAGATTAGGTAAAGATGTTGCCTCCCCTGCCAAGCCCACGCACGGGAACACTGAGGTGCATTCTAAAAAGCAGTTGGAAGTACTGAAATTTGGCCTGTGGCTGTTTCGTGAGCAGATAAAAGAAGTTGTCGGTGACTCAACGAAATGGGCGGCTGAGATTGACCAGCAGGCTGCTAAACGCTGGGATGACCGCATTCCTCCTTTAACAACTAGCGTGATCGAAAAGCACTTGCGGACGATTTTTCAAGACAATCCCAGAAAATTACTCGCCGGCGACTAATTTTTACTGTACTGAATTTGGTGGACACAAAGACTTATGGTTCAGGCATACCGGCTGCCGGGACTTTGGATCTTAGTCATGACCACCACTTCATCTTTACCGCCTCTACGAATCATACGCCGCAAGCAGTTGGAGGAACGCACGGGCCTATCGCGCTCTGCAATCTACGACCGTCTATCGTCCAACTCTCCACGCTTCGATCCATCCTTTCCTCGCGCTATCAAACTAGGCGCAAATTCCGTTGGCTGGGTGGAGTCGGAAATCGAAGCATGGCTGCTAAGCCGCATGCAGATGAATCGCGTTTAACGGTTCGGAGCGTGTGCGCTTCACAGTGGTGATATATGTCTGAAAAAATCTACTACAGCGCATAACTTCGCTATCCCTAAATTAGTGCATAGCCGTCTACGCCCCGGTATTCTTTAATATTCAGGCTTTGACGGCTTTTCTTTTGAAACCCTGATTTCTGGTATTAATGCTATATAAAAATATGGATAGGATACCTCTCAGTTACCATGAAAACATTAAAGATTAAACTGTTGAGTGACCATACGTTAACGATGGAAGAGATTGATTGCGAGCTAGTAGATGAAGTTGACTATTTCGTTACTCAAGAAGCTTCAGGTAATCTAAAGATTAATGTCGACCTACAGCCTGAATTGACTATTTCTGCAATCGAGGATTTTGTCAATGCTGTAGCGTTTCCTCATGATCTCAGTAAACACAGCAGCGCAAATATTTCTGACTACTATCCATTAATCAATTATTTCTTAAATAAGTTTAAGCCAAATTATTTTTATAGCCCGAAAGTAGAGCTATTTTTTGAAGCCATGAAATCGTGTCATGGGTCAAATATTTTTTATGAGTTTATTCCTGACAGGTTTTATCAAAAAAATTCAAATCAAAATGTTGTGGTATTTCGTGGCTTAATAGAGACGATGAAAGCTATTGCGCTGTCTAAGCCATTTCAACAAAAGCTAAAGAAATGGAACGCCAATTTCAAAAAATCGTATAGTAGTGCCGAAAAATACGTTCAGTCATTGTTTGAGAAGTATTCAAGACTTTTAGTTGTTCGATTGGATTTAGGATTCAGAAATACTGAAAATGCAATTGATGAAGGCGTGTCGATAGAAGACGCAAAAAAACTATTGTCTCGATTCCTTAATGCCAAAAGGTCGAATAAGATTTTCGATGATGTGGTGGGCTATATCTGGAAATTAGAGTATGGTGAATTAAAAGGTTATCACTACCATTTATTAATTTTTTTAGATGGGTCAAGGGCAAGAAAAGATATTTCCCGAGGGATGTTGATGGGAGAATATTGGCTCAATCTAACTCAAGGGAATGGCGTGTTTTATGTAAGTAATTTTAATAAACATTGCTTCGAAAAGCTGGGCTTGCTTGGTATAGGTATGATATCTCACTCGGAATCGGATAAAATAAGAAATCTCCACAAAATATTGAAGTATTTCTTTAAGACGGACCAATACCTGAGGGAAAAACCGTCGAAGCGGAGCCGCATGTACGGCAAGGGCGAGACTGTTCAGATGAACAGTCTCGGTCGCGGCCGTCCGAGGGCTAAAATTTAGACATAATGATAGATAAAACCTTCCGTCGTCGGAAGGTTTTTTACTGGCAAGGGTTTGGTAATATCTTTACTAAATCAGCATGGCTCTGGGTGCCGCCGTTTTTCCTGTAAATTGCAAAAGCATCTGCATTTTCTCTATTAATCCTTGAGACCGTATTCCCTAGCTCATACATCCTATTCTTGTCGATATATCCTGATATCTTGGCGCCGTCTTGCTGTCGCGTTATTTCCTGTTGAGCATTTCGGAAGAAGGGTCTGTTTCTTTCGATAATGTAAGAAGATAAATACACTTGATATAGAGGCGTCGCCTTACACGTCGCATCCTTAGCGTCCTTATTTGCGTAGTCGGCATTTCGCTGCCTCTCAGCAGCGTGTAATTTCTCTCGACCTTCTTTGGTTAATTGAATTTGTCCTTGACTTGCTACTTTGATTGTTGGACCAGCTTTAATAATTGAATCGATAAGCGCTTGTAGGCGATTAAAGTATTCTGGCCCTAGCCCGTCCGAGCAAATTTTAGATGATTTCTTCCTGAGTTCAGAGAGGTCAGATTTAAGTCTTTCCGAGTATTCTTGTTTTCCACTGTCTTTTGATGAAATATATCGGATGGCTCCATCAAATATTTGATACCCCAAACTGGGGCCTGTACTTCTTGTGATTAAGGGGTAAAATATTTCGCAGTCAGCGCTTAAATTTTCATTAAATTCTTTTGATTTATCATTGTCGAACGCAAGTCCCGAACTGTGACCATTAGCGATATATTTAGGTATTAACTCGATCAATTCTTCAGTTGTATAAGGCTGAGCTGCGGATTGGCTAAAGGGGGAGGCGACAGCGGTTAATAAGAATACTACAGCAGAAAATTTCATTTTTTTCAAAAGCATCATCTTAATTCCTTTAAATTATTGTCGATGAAAGGCGAGGGTTCCAAATGAGAGAGTAAGTTGGCAAATACCTAAAATGGGTCGTAAATGCCGTGGTCACAAAGTCATCATAGCTACACCATTGAGGTATGGCAAGAGTCTCCGTAAAACTCGATAAAGACAGTGATCTAGTGCGTTTCGGCGCGGTAGTGCGTGCGCGTCGGCTGGGGTTAGGACTCTCGCAAGAGGCGTTGGCCGATCTGGCGGAGATCGATAGATCCCATATGGGCAAGCTGGAACGCGGCGAGCGTAATGTGTCGTTCCTGAATATCCTGCGGATTGCAAATGCGATCCATTGCAAGCCATCTGAGCTGTTTCAGGCTGCCGGGCTTTAAAGGCACTAACTAGGCAGATGCTTTTAAGATTCGATAGACTGAAGCTATCCCAATGGAACAAGCGTTTGCAATTTCTTGCTTGGTAAGCCCCTTCAAGTTGAGCGCAAGCACCTTTGTGCTTTTCGCTTGAGCGGTCGGTGCGCGGCCGACATATGCGCCTCGCTGTTTTGCGGCAGCTATACCCACCTTCTGTCGTTCCAGCATGTTCTCGCGTTCAAACTGAGCTATGGAGGCGAACAAGTTGAACGTAAGCCGCCCTTGTGGCGTGGCCGTGTCAATCGCCAGATCGAGGATGCGAATGGTTGCGCCTGCACGCGCTACCCTTGCTTCTATCTCGACCATGTGGACCATTGAGCGCGCGGCGCGGGACAAGCTGCTGAAGACAAGCACATCGCCAGCCTTGAGCACGGATAGCAGCTTGGTAAATTCAACACGCTGCTCCATCTTTACGCTGCTGACCTGCTCCTGGTAAATCGACTGATCTGTGCAGCCCGCGCCCTTCAGCTTTGAGATTTGGTCTGCGAGGCCCGCGACCTGCTCAACGGTCGAGGTGCGGGCGTAGCCGTATGTTGTCATACAGTTCCTTTCTATCAATAGGTTTTAGATGTGGTGAAATTATCAATAGGCTCTAAAATTAAGTGCCGTTTTGATAGTTTTTGGAGGGGGTGAGGCGATAGATCACTTGACCCTGCCCTAGTGGTACGGAGGTTGTGCTCAACGCTGGAAGTTACATAGCTTTGCTAACGAAACCAAAGTGATGTAGCATGGAAATTGTCAATTTTTCAATCCGGCTTTCATATTGGAATGCACATGACTGAAGAGAACAACCGCTCCAAATTAGTTCGTATGACCGTACGTAACATCGGTTGCATAGGTGCTGAGGGAGTAGAGATTGCTTTGGACAAGGTGGTATGCCTTGTGGGGAAAAATAATGCAGGGAAGTCAACGATCCTACGTGCATACGAGTTTGCTAAGGGCACTCTCTCGCTTGATACAAGCCGTGATCGCTACCAGCATGCAAAAGAGGATGAGCCTTGCGAGGTCATTCTTGACGTTCACATACCGGACGGCATCGGGAATATTAATGCCGATTGGAAAATTGACGCAGACGGACTGAGAATTGTCCGCAGCCGGTGGCAATGGGCTGCACCAAGTTTTGAAAAAATACGGACGACGTGGAATCCAAAGGGCGGGCAAGATGGGGTTGGAGACTGGGATCCGGATAAAAATGCAGCTGGTTTAGACAATGTATTTTCGGCTAGGTTGCCTCGTCCATTGCGAATAGGATCATTGGACGATGCCGCTAAAACGGAGGAGATGCTTCTAACCCTAGCGCTGACACCTTTGCTTTCCAGCCTGGAAATAGCGAGGCTCAACGCTGAGTCTGCCTTATCCAAGGCAATTGCTAGCGTTACCGGCAGTATTGAGGCGCTCAGCGCAAACCATGAGCAAGACTTTAACAAAATAGCAGAGCAGGTTACTAAAGGATTTCAGAGTGTTTTTCCTTCCTTGGGGGTGCATTTAAATATTGGAGCCGCACCGTTTGTGCCGAAGGTAGATGATATCGTCAAGCGCGGATCTGGTTTGAAAATAACAGATGGTAAAGCGACTACCTCACTTTCCCAGCAGGGGACCGGGGCTCGTCGGGCACTGTTTTGGGCAATGTTGCAGGTCCACAATGAGCTGAGTAGGGCGCGCGAGATACGTGAAGAATTTCGCAAGCAGTTAGAAAAGCGTGTAGCTGAGGAGAGGAAGAAGAAACCAAAAAAGGAGACCATAGAAAACATGGCGGAGTACCAAGCTGCGGTGGATGCGGCAATTGCGTTATTGGCAGCTCACAATGCAGGTGGGCCTATCCCTGACAGTCCGGATGACCCAGCCTTGCCAGGTTACCTTCTGCTCATTGACGAGCCGGAGAACGCTCTTCATCCGATGGCCGCACGCGCAGCGCAACGGCATCTATACCAGCTTGGCGCGAGCCCGGATTGGCAAGTCTTGATGACTACACACTCCCCATATTTCATAAATCCTTTTGAGGATCACACTACGATCGTACGGCTAGAGCGCGGAGGCGCTGACGATACACTCATTGCACCTAAGACATATCAGTCAGATCACATTCACTTTGACGGCACTGAGAAGCAGCGCCTACAAGCGTTACAACACATCGATCCTAGCTTTGCCGAAGTGTTTTTTGGTTCTTACCCGATTTTAGTTGAGGGCGATACGGAACACGCAGCCTTTATGGCATCCATCATTGAGCGACATCATGAACTCATGGATCGAGTCACAATCATTCGTGCGCGTGGGAAGGCAATTTTGCTACCCCTCATCAAGGTAATGAAACATTTTAAGATAGGTTTTGGGCTAATCCATGATTGTGATCCGCCATTTAAAAAAGACGGATCAGCAAACGGCATGTGGACCGAAAATTTGAAAATCCGAAACGCTGTACTGGAAGCACGAGCGGCGGGGCTGACGATACGTCACCGAGTTAGCATGCCGGACTTCGAGCGTTTCCTTGGTGGCGATGAGGAGTCTAAAGATAAACCGTTAAATGCTTACTCGTACATCAAGGGTGACGATACAATTGCTACTCAGGTACGGGCGTTGATGCTGGGTTTGATAGACGGAGATGAGCATGAGCCCTTCAGTGATGCTAAGTTGAAGGTTGACGCTGATTACTTGACGGTACTTCGTAGCGAAATAGATGTCTGGGCAGCAATGAATGATCACAGTACTAACGTTCGCTTCTGTGGGGTCAAGTAGCTCTGTAGGCGCCAACGGTCTACGACAAGAGCCAAGAGGGTGCCTACTTAGGTAGGCATGCTCCTTCATGTAGCCCGTCCACATCAAGCAACAAGAGGCATGCAGCCAGCGGCAACTCTGACGCGCCTCAATCTGCCGTAATAAAT
Organism: Oxalobacteraceae bacterium OTU3CINTB1; assembly: GCA_024123955.1. Classification (NCBI taxonomy): domain Bacteria; kingdom Pseudomonadati; phylum Pseudomonadota; class Betaproteobacteria; order Burkholderiales; family Oxalobacteraceae; species Oxalobacteraceae bacterium OTU3CINTB1. The sequence goes on along the minus strand of CP099652.1, from coordinate 5,465,396 downwards.
TGGATTTATTTGCACCTAGGGCCTTCCGGAATTCCCCTAGGCTTGGTAAACTTCGTTCATGAGAACTGAAACCTACGGACTGCCGGTCATAACCCCAGGCAAAGCGACGCCCACCAAGGCGAAAAAGACTGAGCGTGTTGCGAGCGGCGTCGCAACAAATGAGCTCATCCTCTCAGCGTACATGTGCAACAACGATGAGCTGTTCCCCCACATCGTACAGTTGTATGTGCCGCAAGGTGCACGCGTGGCCGACGTTACCTACGGAACAGGTGTGTTTTGGCGGAATGTTCCTCGCGACCATTGTGAACTGGTCCCTTCTGACGTTGCATCTGGCACGGATTGCCGGGCACTTCCATATGAAGATTCGTCGTTTGGCGGCGTCGTTCTTGACCCACCTTACATGCACACTCCTGGTGGAACTGCCCACCAAGGGCATCAAAATTTTGAGGCTTATTATCGTAACAACGGTGGAGAAGCCGCTGGCGGTAAGAAATACCATGAAGCCGTATTAGACCTTTATTTTCAAGCCGGTAAGGAAGCTTGGCGTGTATTAAAGGATAATGGCGTTTTCATAGTTAAATGTCAGGATGAGGTGTGTGCTAATAAGCAGCGACTCACCCACGTAGAGTTAATTAACGAATATGCTTCTTATGGTTTTGTATGCGAAGATCTTTTCGTTATTGTTCGAAAAGGGAAGCCAGGGGTTTCGAGGATGATAAAGCAGGTACATGCGAGGAAGAATCATAGTTACTTCCTCGTATTTATCAAACCCCGACCAAAGCGTCAGATTCGAAAAAAAACTCTGCAAATGGCTTAACTGAAATTGGGGGCAGCTTGGTATTGAGATCCATGTAAGGCTGGGGAAGATCCAAGTAATAGATCCTAGATAACTGTGAAATATGCCCCTGGTAAATTTGCCATTGTTCAGGTAGGCATATTTCAACTACTTCCATTTTTTTCTTATCGAGTTTTGTCTCGGTAAGAATTACCGGCGTGCCTAGATAGCGTCCTTGGCCTAGCGTACCATCGATTACGCGCTGATGTGCCCACACTTGTATAACTCGCTCACGTGTAGATGTCTTAACCGGAACGTGGAGATTTCTTAACCGATGACCCGGCTCAAAAATGAAGTCGGTAGGCAACGAAATATTGATGCCTCGACTACTTATTTCTACGCGGCGAACTGGATTGACCCGTAGACGGCGTGAGATTAAATAGGCGACAAAGTACTCAAAAAACGTTCCTGGAGTCTTTTTGTCACCTGTTTTTTGGATGTCGATAGCACAACAGAATGACATCGCCATCGAGTAGAGCGTTTTCTGCAGTAAATTGGAGTCCCAGGCACTTAGAGACGCATTGAGCTCTTCATGAGTTTGGGCATTCTCAAGTGTCTCAAACAGCGCTAGGACTGGGACAAGATCATCCGAGAACAGATCCTCGTTAACCGGGCGGCTTAGGAACGTTTCGCTAGCTGTGCGGCGCTCGAATGCAAAATACCTTTTGCCTGCCACTTTCGAAACACACCCCAGCCGCTCCGCTAGCGAAATCTCCGTCATTGCAAATTTTACGGACGCCGAGAGAAGCGGTGCTTGATTCGAGTGCAAAAAGTCGATTTCTTCTGCCGTTGTCGTGTCGTCTTCGTCCTCACTAACAGCACGGATTTGTAAGGACTTTTGAAGTGCCTTGTACGCCTCCATCGCGCTTGTAGGGACAGGGGCCACTTTTCGGGCTCGCGGTTTTGAGGTTGCCATCTAGACTGGATTTGATTTTTGTGTAGCAGCATTCTACTCTACAGATTTGCGTCGGCAAGAAGAATTAAGCGCGTTTGCCCGCTCACTCGCATCGTTGACACCAGCGTACCTCGGGGTGAATTAACGATTTGGGTACACCCTTAGATAGACAATCATCTCCATCGGCCACAAATCTTGCGCACCATCTTCCACATGCTCGCAAGCGCCAGCCATTTCCGCGACAGCACCGTCGATTACGAAGCACTCTCGGTTGCCCGCAACGCCCCCCGCTGGATCAAGTCACTCTAACGCTTCGGCTTCCTGCCTAACCCTGCTTGAGCCTCGACGCTATCGACATTGGCTACGCTCGACGCAGGGCGGGCATTGTCACGTCCTTACAGTCATCTCTTTCACGTTAAACGATAGTGCGTACCGCTCCGACTACCAGTTTTACACAGCGATCCAACCACCTAATCATGACATCGGGAAAATAATTAAAAGAATCTAAACTTTCCGCAAGGATTGAGCGTATGATAAATGCAACTATAACTCAACAGGTGGGGGCAGAATGGAAATCATTGTCACTGACTTAACACGGTTTAAGAACAACGATCTGCTATGCATGGCAGGCGTAACGGCGGATGGTCAGACATGTATACGGCCGATGAGGGCAGGGAAGCCCGGCTATTTGTCCTATGAAGAGTGCAAAAAAGCTGGTCTGCTACCTGGGGCAAAACTGGAGGGTGTCTTTACCCCATCCAATCCGATTCACGCGCCCCATGTCGAAGACAACGTTTTTTCGAGTTTAAAAATGGTGGGTTCTTGCAGTTCCGATGAATTCGAAGCCGTCTTGCGGAACTCTGCGGTGCGGACCGTTGCGGACGGGTTCGGAATGGCGGTTAACGATAAGGTTCTGACTGCGGCACCAGACTGCTCGATCATCACCCTAGCAATCAGACCGCATCAAATCTCCATCTTAGCGGGTTACAATGGTGAAGGCGTCAAAGCAACCGTCGTTGATGATGCTGGGCAGATCTTCCGCTACCTTCCGATCACTGATCTTGGTTTTTTTGACTATGTCGGCAATCCACAGAAACGTCGCATGAGCATTGACGAAGTGAACGAGTTTATTGCAGACCAAGAGCGTTTGTACTTGCGTATCGGGCTTAGCCGTCATTATCAGGCACCGGATTCACGTGCGGGATATTGGCTTCAGATTAATGGAATTTTCACTTTCCCAGATTATCAAAAGATAATTCGAAAATACTAAAATGAGTAAAGTATTCACAATCGGCTTTACCGAAAAAACAGCGGAGAGTTTTTTCTCTCTGCTGAAAAATTCGTCAGCCAAAAAATTGATAGACGTCCGATTAAACAAAACTTCACAGTTGGCAGGTTTTGCCAAACGCGAGGATTTGCGATACTTCCTAAAGGAAATTTGCGATATCGAGTACATAGAGTTGCCTGATTTGGCTCCTGAGCCTGCAATGCTAAAAGATTACCGAAACAAGCTGATTGATTGGGCGCGGTATGAATATTTATATACCGAGTTGATGGCGAAACGTTCAATCGAGAAACGGATCGATCCAAATTTAATTACAGATGGATGTTTAATGTGCAGTGAGCACAAGCCTCATCATTGTCACAGGCGTATCGCTTTGGAATACTTAAATTCTTGCTGGAGTGCCCCCTTAGAGATAAAGCATCTTTTCTAGGTAGTAGTAATGCAATACACACATCAAACATCTTCCTTACTGATAGGTCTTCCTAAAGGCTTCGGTTTTCGTGGCTTCTTTGCTAGCAAAATCGAGAGATTGCTGTCTGCTCTTCAGGCGGACGAAATTACGGTCATGCAGGATGCAAAATCTATTGCTAGCTCTTACTTCTCTGAACTAGGTATGTCAGTGCAGCAGATTGATGCAATTCCACGCCTTTCTTTAAAGAGAAAACTTGCTCAATTTACCCATGTCATAATTTTTTGGGATGGTGAAGATTTATCCGACGTTATTTTTACAGCAAAGCTTTTAAAAAAACAGCTGAGAATTGTTCCGATCGAAATTACAAAAGTCCGAAACAAGGATAAAGATGAACCGTACGACGTTTACATTGGGCGAGGCACCCCTTGGGGTAATCCATTTCCGATTGGAAAAGGGGGTGTTGGTGATACACGAGAGGATGTTATTAGGAAGTACAAAGAATATTTTGAAAAAGAACTATTGACTGATCCCGAGAGAAAGAAGGCGCTGCTTTCTTTAAAAGGGTATCGCCTTGCATGTCATTGCAAACCCTTAGCGTGCCATGGTGATGTCATCGCTTCTTATTTAAACAGCCTTGACGATTTGGATGACGCATCAGAGTCCGATTTAACCTGAGTTAGCTATCAGCCTCGAATAGAAATGACCTGCGCCCCGTCTCTCAAGCTATCTAAGTAATTTGCCCACCGCTGCATCATTTCTCGACGAGCTGGAAGATGGGCTGTGCGGTTATAAGCGCGACCGTTTGGATCCTTGACCGCATGAGCTAGTTGATGCTCAATTAAATCGATACGTTCACCAAGCACCTCGTCCATAATGGTGCGCGCCATGGCACGGAAGCCGTGAGCAGTCATCACTTCTTTGCTATATCCCAGGGCCCGTAGCGCAGCGTTAACGGTGTTTTCGCTCATGCATCGATCTGTGGTTCTGATGCTGGGGAAGACGAACCTCGCGTGGCCGGACAAAGGTAATACCGAACGTAGGATTTCCATGGCCTGTGTTGAAAGCGGCACGATGTGATCGTTGTCCATTTTCATTTTGTGGCTGGGTATGCGCCACTCCGCTGCGTCTAAATCCATCTCGGCCCACTCTGCGGCGCGCAATTCGCCTGGGCGAACGAACACCAGCGGCGACAGTTTCAATGCTGCTGTCGCGTACGGATGGCCGCCGTAGTCGTGAATGGAGCGCAATAGGGCGCCTACCTGTTTGGGTTCTGTGATCGCAGCAAAGTGCCCCTTTTCCGGCACTGCCAGAGCGCCCTTCAGGTCAGCAGTAACGTCACGGCTGGCGAACCCACTGGCTACAGCGTAGCGGAACACTTGTCCGCAAATCTGTTTGACGCGATGCGCCGAATCGACTGCACCGCGATCTTCGATTTTTTGTACGGTCAACAGCACGTCACGCGGAGAAATCGCAGAAATCGGTTTCTTTCCGATGAATGGAAAAACATTGTTGTTCAGCCAGTTCGCCACTTTCGCTTGGGTGTTGGATGCACGGTCAGGCGCAGTCTTGGCTAACCATTCTCTGGCCACGATTTCAAAGGTGTGCGCGGCAGCCGAAACCTTGGTACGCTTGTCGTCTTGTTTTGCTTGGCTAGGGTCGATGCCATCCGCAAGTAGTTCTCGTGCTTCCTCCCGACGCTTACGCGCCTTGGCAAGGGTGACCGCTGGATAGACGCCTAGCGCCAAGGTTTTTTGTTTCTCAGCAAAACGATAGTTCATGCGCCAGTACTTGCCTGATGCCTTCACCAGAAGGAACATGCCGTATCCGTCCGTGTACTTCTCGCCTGCTGGTGCGCCGATGTACTTCACCTGTCGGACGAATGTGTCTGTTAGAGCCATGATGCCTCCGTGTTGGTATCTGGTTTTGGGTTCGAAAGAGGTACCAACAAAAATACCAGGAAAATGATGGTATCCGATGCTACGCCTTCGGAATGCATTGGACAACAAAAAACCCGCGCTCCTATGACGGAGGCGGGTTTGTTGGATTCGGTAGGACTTCTTAGAACTAGTTGTTGGTCCCCCCGACTGGAATCGAACCAGTATCCCACGCTTAGGAGGCATGTGCACTATCCATTGTGCTACGGGGAGGACGCCGTGAAGCGAGCGCCATTATAGCCCAGCGCCGGGGCGGCCGGCGGAATTTGGGCGCGGAATCCGCCTGCTGGCCGTCCAGTATGGGTACAATGCTGCTTTCCATCCAAACCACCGGCTCGCCCGGCGCCACGCGCCGGCCGCCGATCATCTATTACTTATATGGCAGTCATCTCTCTTTCATCGGCGCAACTGGCGTTCGGCCACGTCGCGCTGCTCGACCATGCGGAATTTTCTTTGGAGTCCGGCGAGCGCGTCGGCCTGATCGGCCGCAACGGCACCGGCAAGTCGTCGCTGCTGAAGGTGATCTCCGGCCGCTTCAAGCTCGACGACGGCTTGCTGGTGATGCAACAAAACCTCCAGATCGCCTACGTCGAGCAGGAACCGGTGTTCGATCCCGAGATGAACGTGCACGACGCCGTGGCCGCCGGCATGGGCGAACTGCCGGCGCTGCTGAAGGAATACGACGCGCTCACCGGTCAGTTCGGCCAGGGTAACGACGACGCCGTCATGGAGCGCATGCACGACATCCAGGTCAAGCTCGACGCCGGCGATGCCTGGAACCTGTCGAACAAGGTCGAAACCGTGCTCGACAAGCTGAACCTGACCGGCGACATGCTCATGAAGACGCTCTCGGGCGGCATGCAAAAGCGCGTGGCGCTGGCGCGCGCGCTGGTGTCGGCGCCGGACGTGCTGCTGCTCGACGAACCGACCAACCATCTCGATTTCAGCTCCATCCTGTGGCTTGAAGGCCTGCTGCGCGACTTCAAGGGCAGCGTGCTGTTCATCACCCACGACCGCTCCTTCCTCGACAACGTCGCCACCCGCATCATCGAGCTCGACCGCGGCCGCCTGCTGTCGTACCCGGGCAACTTCACCACCTACCAGAGCCGCAAGGCCGAGCAACTGGAGAACGAGGAAGTGGAAAACGCCAAGTTCGACAAGTTCCTGGCGCAGGAGGAGGTGTGGATACGCAAGGGCGTCAAGGCGCGCCGCGTGCGCGACGAGGGCCGCGTGCGCCGCCTCGAGGCGCTGCGCCTGCAGCGCTCGGCGCGCCGCGAACAGCAGGGCCAGGTCAAGCTGGAGGTCGGTTCGGGCGAGCGCTCGGGCAAGATCGTCGCCGAGCTCGAAAACGTCAGCAAGCGCTTCGGCGACCGGGTCATCGTCGACAACTTCACCGGCACCATCCTGCGCGGCGACAAGGTCGGCCTGATCGGCGCCAACGGCGCCGGCAAGACCACCCTGCTCAAGATGATCCTGGGCGAACTGACGCCGGACGAGGGCAGCGCCCGCCTGGGCACCAAGCTGCAGGTGGCGTACTTCGACCAGATGCGCACCCAGCTCAACGAGGAGGCCAGCCTGATCGACACCATCTCGCCGGGCAGCGACTGGGTAGAGGTCAACGGCCAGCGCAAGCACTCGATGAGCTATCTGAACGACTTCCTGTTCTCGCCCGAGCGCTCGCGTTCGCCGGTCAAGTCGCTCTCCGGCGGCGAGCGCAACCGCCTGCTGCTGGCGCGCCTGTTCGCCAAGCCGGCCAACTGCCTGGTGCTCGACGAACCGACCAACGATCTGGACATCGACACCTTGGAGCTGCTGGAGGAGTTGCTTGAGGAATACACCGGCACCGTGTTCCTGGTCAGCCACGACCGCACCTTCCTCGACAACGTCGTCACCCAGGTCATCGTCGCCGAAGGGCAGGGCCAGTGGCGCGAGTTCGTCGGCGGCTATAGCGACTGGGAGCGGGTGCGCGACACCGTGGCCGCCGCGCCCAAGGCCAGGCCGGCCGCCGCCGTGAAGGCGGCCGAGCCGGTCTCGACCATGGCGGCGCCCGCCGTCAAGGCCAAAAAGCTCAGCTTCAAGGAGCAGCGCGAGCTCGACGAGCTGCCCAAGCAGATTGCCGCGCTCGAGGACGAGCAGAGCGCGCTGACCCTGCAACTGTCCGATCCCGACTTCTATAAAAAGAACGCGGCCGAGTCCAAGCGGGTGCATGCCCGGGTCGAGGAAATCGAGGGCCTGTTGCTGGAGGCGCTGGAGAAATGGGAGCAGATCGAGGCGCGCAAAGGCTGATTTGTGCAGGGCAATAAAAAAGTTCGTGTGAATGTAGTCAGATTACAATGATTTTAATATAATAGCCGCGGGCCCGAAGGCGGGCGGGGCGATTATTCCCGGCGCCGGACGCGCTGCAGCGCAGCATCGCGCTCCGCGGCGGCGGCCCTCGCTGCATCCGGCCGGCGCGGCGGCGGTACCGGCGCGGACGCGGTGCAAGTTGATGTGTGGTCATTTCTGTTGCGCAGGATATAGACTTCCAACGGATGGAACGTCGATTCCCCATCTGCGAAAACGCGGGTGATTGTTGTTACGGTGTTATTATTCGGTGTCGAACATAATCGGTGGCTGGCCGCACGATTGCCTTGCCAGCGAGCACGTTGTTGTGCATGCGCAGTGATATTATTTTCGGCAATTGTTGGACATGGGGTGACCAATGGGCTATTGGGCGCTTGGATAATTTTCACCGGTCAACTGGTCGTATTGGTAGCGTCATGGCGAGTCCGCGCGACTTGGCCGACCGCCCGGTGGCTCTAACCTAAGAAGAATAATGTTGAAAAATTTACGAAACGATCAAGACCCACGCGTCGCGCTCCCGGCCCCGGGTGCGTCCCAGTCCGCGCTGGTGTTGCGCGCAGGCACGGTATTGCTGTCCGGAGTGCTGTTGAGCGCGCCGGCCTGGGCCGAGTTGTCCGATACCGTGCACCCGTTCGTCAGCGTCGCGCTCAACCACGACGACAACCTGTTCCGCCTGTCCGATGACACCATCGGCAACGTCGAGCACGGGTCCGACACCTTCCGCAGCCTGATCGCCGGCGCGTCGTTCGAGCGGCCCGTCGGGCGCCAGCTGCTGACCGGCATGGCCAAGTTTTCGCGCGTGAGCTTCGAGCACAACGACCAGCTCGACTATACCGGCAAGGACCTCAACGGCGACTGGGGCTGGTTCCTCGGCAACCACCTTGACGGCCACGTCGGCGCCGCCTACAGCGAGGTGCTGGCGCCGTTCTCCGACTTCAGCGTCACCTCCGAGCGCAATCTGCGCAAGGTGCGGCGCGAATACGCCGACGGCAACTGGCGCTACCACCCCAGCTGGCGCCTGCGCGCCGGCTACAACCGCGAACGCTACACCTACGAGTTGCGCTCGCAGCGCCAGAACGACCGCACCGAAACCTCGGTGATGACCGGCATCGACTACCTGGCCGCCAGCGGCAGCACCATCGGCGTGCAGCTGCGCCGGCTCAAGGGCAGCTATCCGTTCCAGGAGACGCTCGGCTTCAGCGACAACGGCTACACCCAGGACGAGCAAAAGCTCAACATCCTGTGGCTCGTCTCGGGCGCCACCCAGGTCAACTTCCTGGGCGGCTTCGTGCAGCGCAAACACGATTTCTTCCGCGCCCGCGACGACCGCGGCACCAACGGCCGGCTGATCGTGGGCACCGCGCCGACGCAGCAGGTCAAGCTCAACGCCCAGCTGTACCGCGAGTACGGCGCCACCGAGGGCGCCTTCGTCAACAGCGCGCTGATCAAGGGCATCGCTCTGGGCGCGACCTGGGCGGCGACCGCCAAGATCGACGCCACCGCCAACTACAAGCACGAGAAACGCGACTTCGCCCCGTATTCGCTGTCGGGCGTGCTGCTGTCGCCGTCGCAGCTGAGCGACACCAGTAACCTGGTGTCGGCCGGTGTGACCTACCGGCCATGGCGCAACCTGTCGCTGCAGGCGAACGTGTTCCGCGACCGCCGCAGCGGCAGCGTGGCCGCCGGCACCAGCTCCTACACGGCCAACGGGGCCTCCATCAACGCCACGCTGCAGTTCTGACCATGACGGCCAACGATATACCATTGATCTCGTTTTTCCAGCGCGTGCTCGACCCGCTCATCATCATGGGCAGCCTGTACCTGTGCACGATGGCGCTGGGCGCGCCGTTCTCCGGCTACGAGCTGGTGCTCATGATTCTGGGGCATTTCATCGCCGCCGCCGCCTACCAGTATGTCGATCCGTACCGTACCTGGCGCGCCGGGCGCATGCTGGCGTACGCGCGCGACGTCTGCGTCGGCTGGCTCATCACGGTCGGCTTCCTGGTGTTCCTCGGCGCCGTCGGCGACATGACGCGCCATTACAACCGGCAAGTGGTGCTGCTGTGGTTCATCGTCACGCCGCTGGCGCTGCTGCTGATCCACCTGGCCGGGCGCCGCGTCGGCGCCGACCCCAACGCGCCGGGCGAGATGCGCTCGGTGGTGCTGATCGGCGCCAACGCCATGAGCCTGAAGTTCGCCGCCACGGTCGGGCGCAACCCCAATCTGTTCATGAAGGTGGCTGGCTACTTCGACGACCGCGCGCAGAACCGCTGGCCGGAGGACATGAAGGAGCCGATGCTCGGCGGCATGGCCGACATCGCCGGCTACGTGCGCGAGCACAACATCAAGATGATCATGATCAGCCAGCCCGTATCGGCCCAGCCGCGCATCCGCAAGCTGCTCGACGAGCTGCAGGACACCACGGCGTCGGTCTACTTCCTGCCCGACATCTATGTGTTCGACCTGATGCAGGCGCGCTTCGACACCGTCGGCGGCATGCCGGTGATTGCCATCTGCGAGTCGCCGTTCACCGGCCTGAACGGCATTCTCAAGCGCATCAGCGACGTCGTCATCGCCGCGCTGATCCAGGTCATGTTGCTGCCGATCATGGCCGTCATCGCGGTCGCCGTCAAAATGTCCTCGCCCGGCCCGATCATCTTCCGCCAGCGCCGCTACGGCTTGAACGGCGAGGAGATCCTGGTCTACAAGTTCCGCTCGATGACCGTGGCCGAGGACGGCGCCAAGGTGGTGCAGGCCAAGAAGGGCGACCAGCGGGTCACCAAGGTCGGCGCCTTCCTGCGCAAAAGCTCGCTGGACGAGTTGCCGCAATTCATCAACGTGCTGCAGGGGCGCATGAGCATTGTCGGCCCGCGCCCGCACGCGGTGGCGCACAACGAGCAGTACCGCAAACTGATCAAGGGGTATATGCTGCGCCATAAGGTCAAGCCGGGCATCACCGGCTGGGCCCAGGTCAACGGCCTGCGCGGCGAGACCGAGACGCTCGACAAGATGGAGGCGCGCATCAATTACGATCTCGACTACCTGCGCAAATGGTCGTTGTGGCTCGACTTGTGGATCATTTTGCGCACCGTGCACGTGGTGGCCAAGCGCGAGAATGCCCACTGACGACCGGCGGCATGAAAAGAGGGCGTCCCGGTACGAAAATTCCGGCCGCGCCGCGCTGGAAAGCGTTACAATCGCAGCAACTAAGATTGTCGTATGGGTATCTATGCAGGTGGTGGTTTTTTTGTATCCGCCGTTGCATTCGATGCAAGTTTCCTGTAAATTGGTGCGGTGCGGCATTCGCTGGCGAACGGCGGCCCACTGCGGACCGTGTAAATGATTTTCGAGGAGTAATTTTGAGCTATCACCCCACAGCGCGCGCGCGCGACGCGTTCTTGCGCAGCGCTTGCGCCGTCGTCCTGCTCGCCGCCGCCACCACGCTGGCCGGCTGCGGCGACAAGAAGGAAAAGAGTTCCGGCCAGGCGCTCGCGAGCGTTGCAGGCACGGAGATCACGATGCTCCAGCTCAACGACGAGCTGCAGCGCGCCAACGTCGCGCCGGCCCAGCAGGAAACCGCCAAGAAGCAGGTGCTTGAGAGCCTGATCGACCGCCAGCTGCTGCAAAGCGCCGCCGCCGACGAAAAGCTCGACCGCGATCCGAAGACGGTGCAGGCGATCGAGCGCGCCAAGGCGCTCATCATCGCCCAGGCCTATATGCAAAAGCACGTCGGCCAGGGCGCGCGCCCGAGCCGCCAGGAGCAGCAGGAATACTTCGACAAGAACCCGGGCTTTTTCAGCGCCCGCAAGCAGTTCGAGATGCGCCAGCTGATCCTGGCCACGACCGACGTCACGCCCGAGGTGACCAAGCTGATCGACGGCGCCAAGTCGCTGGAGGAAGTGGCCGAGCAGCTCGGCGCGCGCAACGTCAAGTTCGCGCGCAACCAGCTCGTGCGCACCAGCGCCGACCTGCCGCCGCAGCTGACCGCCAAGCTCCTCGAGATGCCCAAGGGGCAGTTGTTCATCGTCCGCGAAGGCGAGCGCAGCGTGCTGAGCGTGATCACCGACATCAAGGACGCGCCCGTCACGTTCGACGCGGTGGCGCCGCAGATCGAGCAATTCCTGGTCAACGCCAAGAGCAAGGACGCGGCCGCCGCCGAGATCAAGCGCCTGCGGGCCGGCGCCAAGATCGAGTACCTGAACAAGGCGTTCGCGCCCGGCGCTGCCCCGGCCGCCACCCCGGCCGCCGCCGCGGCGCCCGGCGCGCCGGCGGCCCCGGCGGCGCCGGCCGACGCCGACGCCAACGCCCGCGGCGTGGCCGGCCTGAAGTGACGCGGCGCGCCGCGGCGCGCCTTCGATTCGATAGCATATAACGCAGGAAGCAACCATGATCAAACGATTCTCCCTCTGGCTGGCGACGCTGGCCCTGGCCCTCGCCGGCGCCGCCCACGGCGCCGACCTGCCCCTGGGCACGGCCGACGTGCTGAAAATTTCCGTCTATAACAACCCCGACCTGACCACCGAGGCGCGCGTGAGCGAAGGCGGCTTCGTCACCTTCCCGCTGCTCGGCCAGGTGGCCGTGGCCGGCCTGGCGCCGGCCGCCGCCGAGAAAAAGATCGCCGCCCTGCTCGAGAGCGGCGGCTTCGTCAAAAAGCCGCAGGTCAACATCCTGGTGACCTTGATCCAGAGCCAGCAGGTATCGGTGCTGGGCCAGGTCAACCGGCCCGGGCGCTTCCCGATCGACGCCAGCCGCAGCGTGCTCGACGTGCTGGCGCTGGCCGGCGGCGTCAACCTCGAGGGCGGCGACGTCATCTCGGTGCTGCGCAAGCGCAACGGCACCACCACCAAGGACACCATCGACCTCGAGCAGATGGTGCGCAGCGGCAACACCGGCGAACTGGACCTGGCAGGCGGCGACGTCGTCTATGTCGAACGCGCGCCGCGCTTTTTCATCTATGGCGAAGTGCAGCGTCCCGGGCTGTTCCGCCTCGAACGCAGCATGACGGTGCTGCAGGCGCTGGCGGCCGGTGGCGGCCTGACCCCGCGCGGCACCGAGCGCGGCCTGCGCATCAAGCGCCGCGACGCGGCCGGCAAGCTGCAGATCCTCGAAGCCCAGCACGACGACCTGGTGCGGCCGGACGATGTCGTCTACGTCAAGGAAAGCCTGTTCTGATGACGCCCGCCGTTTTTACCGCCCCCGTATTGAAAGCCCTATCATGAGCCTGAGCCAACTCCTCCTCGCCCTGCGCGCCCGCTACCGCATCGTCCTGCTGACCCTGGCCGTGACGGTGGCCGCCGCCGTCATCATCAGCCTGCTGCTGCCGAAAACCTACATGGCCGGCGTGTCGATGGTGGTCAACTACAAGGGCGTCGACCCGGTCACCGGCCTGAGCCAGCCGACCCAGATGATGCCCGGCTATATCGCCACCCAGGTCGACATCATCAAGAGCCGCAGCACGGCGCTGCGCGTGGTCGACGACCTCAAGCTGGCCGACAGCCCGGCCGTGCGCCAGCAGTTCACCGACGCCACCGACGGCCGCGGCAACGTGCGCGACTGGCTCGCCGACCTGCTGCTGAGCAAGGTCGACGTGGTGCCGTCGCGCGAGAGCAGCGTCATCAACATCACCTTCAAGGGCACCGACCCGCAGTTCGTCGCGGCCGTGGCCAACAGCTTCGCCACCGCCTACCTGGGCCTGAGCGTGCAGCTGCGCACCGATCCGGTGCAGCAGGCGTCGGGCTACATCACCACCCAGATCAAGCTGCTGCGCGACCAGTACGAGCGGGCCCAGTCGCGCCTGTCGAAGTACCAGAGCGAGAACAACATCTACAGCGCCGACAACCGGGTCGACGTCGAGACCGCGCGCCTCAACGAGCTGTCGAGCCAGCTGGTGGCCGTGCAAAGCCAGGTGATGGAGGCGTCCTCGCGCCGCCGCCAGGCCGAAGGCAGCGCCACCACCTCGCCGGACGTGCAGGCCAACCCGCTGGTGCAGGGCCTGCGTAGCAGCCTGGCCGCGGCCGAGGCCAAGTTCGCCGACACCTCGCAGCGCCTGGCGCCGAACCACCCGCAATACATTGCCGCCAAGTCCGAGGTCGACAAGCTGCGCAGCAACCTCGACGAGCAGGTGCGCCTGACCTCGAGCGGCGTGTCGGCCAACGCCAGCATCCTGCAGGCGCGCGAGAACGAGCTGCGCGCCGCGCTGGCGGCGCAAAAGGCCAAGGTGCAGGCGCTCAACGGCGCGCGCGACGAGTTCAGCGTGCTCACCAACGAGATGGAGAACGCCCGCCGCGCCTACGAGATGGCCGGCCAGCGCTTCAACCAGACCAGCCTCGAGGGCCAGTCCAAGCAGGCCGACATCGCCGTGCTCACGGCCGCCACCGCGCCGCTGTCGCCGTCCGGTCCGCGGGTGCTGCTCAACGTCGCCGTCGCCCTGGTGGTCGGCACGGTGCTCGGCCTGGGCGCGGTGCTGGTGCTTGAATTGCTCGATCAGCGCGTGCGCTCGGCATCCCACCTGGGCGAGGCGTTCGGCCTGCCGGTGCTGGGCGTGATCGACAAGCCGCGCGCGCGGGCCCGTCTGAAGAACCATCCACGCCAGGCGCTGCCCCCCGCGGGCGACGACGCCCCGGCCTTGCAGGCGTGAGCGCCTGCGCCAACCATTTGGAGCCCCAAGCATGAATCCCACCCCCACTGTGCAAGCGTTCGCCGTCCCCGACCTGCGCGAGAAGGCGGCGCCGCCGCCGGACCGCTCGATCGGCGCCATCCTCATCAAGATCGGCCGCCTGTCGGCCGCCGATGCTGAAAAAGTCATCCGCCACCAGGTCGAGTACAACCTGCGCTTTGGCGACGCCGCGCTCGCGCTCGGCCTGCTGACCGAGGCCGACATCGAGTTCGCGCTCTCGCGCCAGTACGACTATCCCTACCTGCTGCGCGGCGAGAGCGCCATCAGCGAGAGCGTGGTGGCGGCCTACGAGCCGTTCACCGCGCGCGTGGAGGCGTTCCGCGCGCTGCGCAACCAGCTCATGTGGCGCTGGTTCGACGCCGGCGCCGAGCGCAAGACGCTGGCCATCGCCAGCGCCGAGCGCGGCGACGGGCGCAGCTTCTTCGCCGCCAACCTGGCGGTGGTGTTCTCCCAGCAGGGCCAGCGCACCTTGCTGGTCGACGCCGACCTGCGCAACCCCAGCCAGCACCAGTTGTTCGGGCTCGAGAACCGCGCCGGCCTGTCCTCGATCCTGTCGGGGCGCAACGGCGTCGAAGTGGTGCAGCGGGTCGCGCCGCTGCTGGACCTGTCGGTGCTGACGGCCGGCGCGCCGCCGCCGAACCCGTCCGAACTGCTGGGCCGCCCGGCCTTCGGCCAGGTGTTGCGCGAGTTGGCCCAGCAATTCGACGTGATCCTGATCGACACCCCGGCCACCGGCGACTGCTCGGACGCGCAGATGATCGGCGGGCGCGCCGGCGGCGCGCTGGTCGTGGCCCGCCAAAACACCAGCCATGTGCGCGACGTCCACGACGCCATCGCCACCTTGGCCGAATCGCGCACCCACCTCGTTGGCACCGCGCTCAACAACTTCTGATCGTCACCGATATGGCCGGCTCAATCTCCCCCCCGCTCAAAGCGCCGGGCGCAGCGCTCACCCCGCCGCGCCTGCTCCCCTGGTTCCTGCTGGCCGCGGGGCTGGCCGCCATGTACCTGCCCAGCTTCATCGACCTGTTCAACGGCGCCTGGAGTTCGGAGAAGAACGCCCACGGCCCCATCGTCATGGTGGTGGCCTTCGTGTTCCTGTATTTCCGCCTGCGCCAGGTGATCTCGGAGGGGCAGTTCGAGCGGGCGCCGGCGCCGCTGCTCGGCGGTGCCATCCTGGCCGCCGGCCTGGTGCTGTACGTGCTGGGGCGCTCGCAAAGCGTGGCCATCTTCGAGGTCGGCTCGCTGCTGTTCGTGCTCAGCGGCCTGCTGGTGGCGTTCTTCGGCGCGCGCACCTGGTCGCGCATGTGGTTCGCGTTCTTCTTCATGTTCTTCATGATCCCGCTGCCGCCGTCGATCGTCGACATGCTCACCTTGCCGATGAAGATCGGCGTCTCGTACGCCACCGAACACCTGCTGTACTGGCTGGGCTATCCGGTCTCGCGCAGCGGCGTCATCCTCAACATCGGCCCCTACCAACTGCTCGTGGCCGATGCCTGCGCCGGCCTGAACTCGCTGTTTACGCTCGAGGCGCTCGGGTTGCTGTACATGAACCTGGTGCGCCATCCGTCGCTGCTGCGCAACGCCGTGCTGGCCGCGCTGATCATTCCGATCTCGTTTACCGCCAACACCATCCGCATTGTGTTCCTCTCGCTGATCACCTTTTACCTCGGCGACGCTGCCGGCCAGGGTTTCCTGCACGGCTTCTCGGGCCTGGTGCTGTTCCTGTCGGCGCTCATGCTCATCATCAGCGTCGACGGCATGCTCAGCTGGTTGGTCGCCAAGCGGGTCGAGGGCCGCCGCGTCAAGACCGAGGGCGCCGGGCTGCAGTTGCCGGCGATGGCCCCCGGCGCCTGGCGCGCGCTCACCGACGGCGTGGCGCTGCGCCCGGCCGCCGTGTTCCTGGCCTGCACCCTGGCGTGCGTGGCCGGCGCCCACGCGCTCGTGCCCAAGCTGGGCGCGGTCGCGCCGGGCCTGACCATGGAGCAGGCCGTGCCGGCCCGCATCGGCGAGTGGACGTTGCTGCCGACCTCGGTCGCCCAGGCCAACCTGGCCACCACCGAGGAGGGCGCCGCAGTGGTGGCGGCGGTCTATGACGATGTTGTCATGCGCACCTATGTCAATCCGCAGGGCGAGCAGCTGATGGTGGCGCTGGCGTACGCCAAGGAGCAGCGCCAGGACGTCAAGCTGCACCTGCCGGAGATCTGCTACCCGGCCCAGGGCTACAAGGTGCTGGCGCTGGCGCCGGCGGTGCTGGCCGTCGGCCACGGCGGCGCCGCGCTGCCGGGCAAGCACATGCTCGCGCGCGGCAACGGGCGCACCGAGGCGGTGACGTACTGGACGCGCGTGGGCGACGGCTATCCGAACGCCGGGCTGGCCATGCGCGTGAAGATCTTCCGCGACGGCCTGCAGGGCAAGGTCAGCGACGGCATCCTGGTGCGCGCCTCGACCGTCGTGCGCGACGACGGCGACGCCGCCGGCGCCTACCAGGTGCAGGAAGCGTTCCTGCGCCAGCTGGTGGCCGCCACCGACCGCCGCGGCCACGCGCTGGTCGCCGACACGGCGCAGGTGCGCCGATGATGGCGGCCAATCCGCCGATGTCCGGATTGTCCAAGGCGTTTGGCAAGACGTTGATGACCACGATGGGCATGACCGTGGTCGGCTTCATCTCCTCGGTCATCAACGCCCGCCTGCTCGGTCCCGAGGGACGCGGGCTGCTGTCGGCCGCGCTGCTGATCTGCACCTTGGCCGCCAGCGTGGCCCAGTGCGGCATGGGCAGCAGCTATGTCTACCACTTCGGCGCGGCGCGCCGCTTCCCGTACCTGCGCCTGTTCGCCGGTTCGATGCTGGGCATCAGCGCGCTGGCCGCCGGCCTGGCCGCGGCCGGGCTGCAGCTGAGCCACGCGATGGCGCTGCACGAGATCTGGTGGGTGATCCTCACCTTTGCCGCCTTCATGGCCAGCCAGACCTATATCTTTTCGCTCACGCAGCTCCATTCGAACCTGCATTTCTTCAACGTGCTGCGCTTCACCCAGGTCTTCGGCAACCTGATCCTGATGCTGCCGCTGCTGCTGTGGTTCAAGGTCGTCACGTTCGAACAAATCCTCGCCGCGCAATTGCTGGTGCTCGTCATCGTCACCGGCAGCGGCATCTGGTGGGCGCGCAAGCACCGCATCTGGCAATTGCGCGACGAGCCGCGCGAGCCGATCTCGCCGTGGCCGGTGCTGCGCTACGGCCTGCACCAGCAGGGCATCGGCCTGCTGGGCATCTTCCTGCTCAACTTCGACAAGCTGTTCCTGCTCAACCGCGGCACCATCAAGGAGTACGGTTACTACGCGCTCGCCTTCACCACCTCGCGCCTGATCGGCGCGGTGCAGGAATCGATCTCGGTGGCGCTGTTCTCGCGCTTTGCCGGCCGCGACGAGCAGCAGCTGAGCCAAGCGGTGCGCAACGCCTTCCGCGTCACCTTCCTGCCGCTGATGGTCATCGCCGCCGTCGGCGCGGCGCTGGCGCCGTGGGCGCTGACGCTGGTGTACGGCAAGGCCTTCGCCGACATGACGGTGCCGTTCGCCATCTTGCTGTTCGAATGCGTCATCGGCGGGGCCAGCTGGACGCTGGCGCAACGCTTCAACGCCGCCGGCCAGCCGGGCCTGGTGCTGGCGCGCCAGTTCGTCTCGATCGTGCCGGTGCTGGTGGCCATTCCGTTCCTGCCGCACGAAAACACCTACGTCTACCTGGCCTTGCTCATGCTGTGCGGCGCCTGCCTGCGGCTGGTGATGACGATCGTGCTGAGCGTGACCAAGCTCAAGGAGCCGATGCCCGAATTCGTGCCGACCAAAGACGACCTGAACATGCTGCGCAAGCTCATCAAGCGTTCCAAATAATCCCCTGAAAGTTTCCGGAGCTAAATATGAAAGACCACCGTTCGATGATGTTGGATCTGCAAAAGACGCACGATGTCATTTACGATTTGTTGAAGAACCGGCAGTTCCACTACATCGACATCCCGATGCACGACAACATCGGCGACCTGCTGATCATGCAAGGGACTTTGGCGTTCTTCAAGAAAAAAAATCTTTCTCCGAAGACCACCTCGACCGCCTCCGCCTTCAAGCCCGAGTGGGTGGGCAAGGACGACATCCTGGTGTTCCACGGCGGCGGCAACTTCGGCGACCTGTACCCGAACATCAACGATTTGCGCGAAGACATCATCACGCGCTTCCCGGACAACCGCATCGTGATGCTGCCGCAGACGATCTTCTTTTCCACCGACGCCAAGCGCGACGCCTCGGCGGCCGTGTTCCGCCGCCACCGCGACGTCCATATCTTCATCCGCGACCGCGTCTCGCAGCAGATCGCCCAGCGCTTCTCCGACCACGTCTACCTGGTGCCGGACATGGCCCACCAGCTGTACCCGATCACCGGCGTGCCCGGCGGCAAGGGCGTGCTGCGCATCGAGCGGGTCGACGTCGAAAAACCGGCCGTGCCCGAATCGCTGCGCGATCTGACGTTCGACACCCGCACCGACTGGGTCGAGGTGGTCGGCAGCGAGAAGAACCTGATCGACTTCGCCTGGCGGCTCGAAGGGCGCTTTAACGCGCGCAACTGGCAGGCGCTGCAGAAAAAGCTCGGTCCGTGGTACTGGGTGCCGGTGGCGCAGCGCTTCTCGAACAAGGCGGTGGCGCTGTTCTCGCGCCACGACCACATCGTCACCGACCGCCTGCACGGCCATATCCTGTCGTGCCTGATGGACAAGCGCAACACGGTGATCGACAACAGCTACGGCAAGAATTCGACCTACATCAACGAGTGGACCGGCCAGAGCGATCTGGTGCGGCTGGTCAAGGCGGAACCGTGCGTATCGCCTACCTGATACTGGCGCACAACAATCCGGCGCACCTGGCGCGCCTGATCGCACGCCTGCGGGCGCCCGGCGAGGCGTTTTACGTGCACATCGACGCCAACGCGCCGCTGGCGCCGTTCGCCGGCCTGGCCGGGCCGGCGGTGACGTTGCTGCCGAACCGGGTGGCATGCAGCTGGGGCGACATCTCGCTGGTGAAGGCGACCTTGGCGCTGATGGCCGCGGCCACCGCCGGCGGCCAGTACGACTATTGCGTGCTGCTCAGCGGCGCCGACTATCCGCTGCAGACGGCCGACTACATCGCGCAATTTTTGGCCGCGCACCAGGGCACCGAGTTCATCGAGGTGTTCGCGCTGCCGAACGCCGAGTACGGCAAATCGATCGAGCGCATCAGCCGCTGGTGGATCAGGAAGGGCAAGCCGCTGGCGCGCTTTCGCTGGCCGCTGCAGCACTGGCTCAACCGCCACGTGCCGCCGCGCGACTACCGCAAGGCGCTCGGCGGCGGCGAGGCCGTCACCGGCTCGCAGTGGTGGTGCCTGACGGGGGCGGCGGTGCGCTACGTGCTGGAGCAGACCAAACGGCAGCCCCGGCTGTACCGTTTCTGCAAGTTCGTCGATTGCTCGGACGAGTTTTTCTTCCAGGTGACGCTGTGGAATTCGCCGTTTCGCGCGCGCATCAGCCATAGCCTGACCTACACCGACTGGCAGCCGGGCAAGATGGGGCCCGAGACGCTCGACGCCAGCTACCTGCCGCAGTTCGCCGGGCCGGTGATCCGCGACTCGGCGCGCAACAACTGTCCCAACGAGAAGCGCGAGGTGCTGTTCGCGCGCAAGTTTTCCGACGCGTCCGGCGCCCTGCTCGATGACATCGACCGGCTCGCCGCGCACCGCGCCGGCGCGCCCGCCGGCGTGGCGTGAAGCAGGGCATGGCGCCGCGCCGCTGCGCGCGGGCTCAACAACAATTTATTATGGGGTAACACTGTGGCCAAGATCGATATTTTGCTGCCGGTAAAAAACGGCAAGGACTTCCTGGCGGAGGCCATCGACAGCGTGATCGCGCAAAGCTTCACCGACTGGCGCCTGCTGGTGCTCGACCACGGCTCCACCGACGGCAGCCGCGAGATGGCCGAGGCCTACCATGGGCGCGACAAGCGGGTCGAGGTGCGCAGCTTCCCGGAGGCCAAGGGCCTGTCCGGGCTGCTCAATCGCGGGCTCGACGAATGCGACTGCGACTACGTGGTGCGCCACGACGCCGACGATGTCTGCTTCCCGGACCGCTTCGCGCTGCAGCTGGCCGGTTTCCGCGACCAGCCCGACTGCATCGCCATGGGCGGCCAGTCCGAGCTGATCAACGCCGCAGGCGAGCACATCACCGAGCAGAGCGTGCCGGTCGGGCGCGCCCGCAACACCGCCGCCAGCCTGTTCCGCAACCCCGTCACGCACCCGACCGCGATGATCGACTTTGCCGCCATCGAGCGCCTGGGCGTGCGCTACGGCACCGATTTCATCCACGTGCTGCCCGAGGCCGACCGCATCGAAGTGCCGCACCTGGCCGAGGATTACTTCCTGTTCGGCCAGCTTGCCGTGCTGGGCAAGGTCAACAACCTGCCGGACCGCCTGATCCGCTACCGCTGGCACACCAGCAACGTCAGCGTGACCCGCTTCGCCGAGCAGATGGATGTGTCGCTGCTGGTGTCGCGCTACCTGACGCGCTCGTTCTGCGCCTATCACAAGGTGCCGTACTTCGATCCGGCGCCGTTCTGCAACCACGGCGCCAAGTTCTTCGACGTCGACGGCCGCGGCAATTTCGACCGCGCCTTCGAGGTCATGGCCGCGACGTTGCGCCAGGTGCTGGGGCAGTCCGAAGAGCTCGACCGCGAACTGGCGTTCCGCTGGGTCGCCAGCACCCGGCGCGAGCTCGGCCTGGCCGGACGCTACTGGTCGTTCCAGAAGAAGCACGCGCCCGAGACCGGCGAGTGGCTGGCGGTGCGCGCCTGGATGCTGCGCCATTTGCCCGGCCGCGCCAGCCTGCGCGTGGCCGCCGAGGGGCGCGCATGAAATTGGCGGCCATGACAGCGTTTGCGCGGCCGCGCGCAGGCCGCGCCTGGCCAGGCGCCGTGCTCGACACCATCACCAGCCGCGGCTTCCTGGTGTCGGCGGCGACCCTGCTGCTGGCGCTGTTCCTCGGCGTGGCCACGCCGATCTACGTCTCGCTGATGGGCACCAGCATCCCCAAGCTGATGGCGCTGCCGGCGGTGATGGTGCTCGGCCTGCTGCTGCTGTACGACAAGCGCGTGCTGCTGATCCTGATCCTGCTCGTGCGCGCCGTCGGCGACCCGATCCTCGAGTCGACCAAGATCTCGCTCGGCGGCACCCAGCTCGGCGTCGGCGTCGGCATCAACCTGGTGATCATCCTGATCGCCGCGCTGTTCACGCTCGAGCGCCCCAAGGAGTTCCCGCGCCAGCTGGCCACCGCCTGGTGGCCGTTCATGCTGATCATCATGATCGGCTTCGTCGTCACGCCCAACAAGGCCGACGGCGTGCGCCTGGTCATGGCCACGCTGTCGTACTTCGCCATCTTCATCATCGGCACCTACATGGTGCGCAGCCGCGAGGACTTCAAGTTCGCCCTCAAAGTGGTGATCAGCTCGTCGATCCTGGTGAGCCTGTACGCCTTCGTCGACATCGGGCTGCACGCGCGCGACAGCAGCTTCCGGCTGGTCAGCGCCTTCACCCACGCCAACATCCTGGCGTTTTACCTGACGCTGATCATCTCGCTGCTGCTGTACGTGCTCAAGAGCCCGACGTTCGCGCTGCGCCAGAGCCAGCGGCTGGGCCTGAGCGCCTACCTGGTGTTGCAGCTGGCCTTGTTGCTGCTGACGCAGACGCGCAGCGCCTGGATCGCCTGCGGCGCCATCTTCGCCATCTACGCGATCATGTTCGAGCGCAAGTACCTGTTGTATCTGCTGCTGATGCCGCTGGTGGCGGCGCTGATCCCGAGCGTGCGCGAGCGCATTCTCGACCTGGCCGGCGGCAACGAGGTCTACACCTACGCCAAGCTCAATTCGTTCGCCTGGCGCATGGTGCTGTGGGAGGCCGGGCTGCGCTGGATGGCGCCGTCGCACTACCTGTTCGGTTACGGGGTCGAGGCGTTCCGCTTCCATTCGCAGACCTTCTTCACCATGGCCGCCGGCATCGACTGGAGCCCGCACAACCTGCTGGTGCAGTTGATCTTCGACATCGGCGTGGTCGGCCTGTGCACCTATCTGTTCGTGTTCTGGCGCGTCATCGGCCGCCTCAAAAACCTCGTCACGGTCGACCGGCTGGCGGCGGTGCTGCTGATCGCCACCATGATCGCGCACCTGATCGTGTCGACCTCCGACAATATCTACGCCTACCTGATCTTCAACTGGTATTTCTGGTTCACCATCGGCGCGGCCTGTTCGCTGGCGCCGTTGAAGGCGAAGGTGGTCAAGCCGTTCGTGGCGGCGCCGCCGGGCGGCTACGCCGTCGGCCACACGGCGCGGCACTGAGATGGCCGTGACCGTGTGGGCGACGCCCGAGCCCTTGCCGCGCGCGCGGGGTGTGCGATGACGACCGTGCTGGTGACCGGGGCCAGCGGCTTCCTCGGGCGGCGCGTGGTGCTGGCGCTGGAACGGGCCGGCCACCAGGTGCGCGCCGGCGTGCGGCGGCCGGTGCAAGCGGCGGCGCTGGGCTGGGGCGCGGCGGTCACGCCGGTGCGCTGCGACGTGCTCACCGGCGACGGCCTGGCCGCCGCCTGCGACGGCGTCGACGCCGTGATCCACCTGGCCGCCGACATGGGCGGCGACGAGGCCGGCCAGATCGCCACGGCCGTCGGCGGCACCGAGCGGCTCATCGCCGCGCTCGGGCCGGCCACGACCCGGCTGGTGCTGGCCAGCAGTTTTTCCGTGTATGACTGGGAGCGGGTCGGCGCCGAACTGGACGAGGACGCCGCGCTGCTCGGGCCGGACGCCGCCGCCCGCCAGGACGGCTACGCGCGCGCCAAGCTGGCGCAGGAGCGCGCCGCGCGCGCGGCCTGCGCCGCGCGCGCGCTGGCGCTCACGGTGCTGCGCCCGGCGACCATCTGGGCCGCCGGGCGCCGCGACCTCGACGGCGTCGGCGTGGGCGCCGGCCAGGCCGTCGTCGTGATCGGCCCGGGCCGCGCGATGCGCCTGACCCACGTCGACAATTGCGCCGCCGCCTTCGCCGCCGCGCTCGACCCGCGCGCGGCCGGCCACACCTTCAACGTCGACGACGGCTATCCGGTCACGGCCTGGCAGCACGCCGGCCGCCAGGGCGCCGCGCTGCGCCTGCCGCTGCCGTACGGGCTGGCCCGCGCCGGCGCGGCGCTGGGCGGCGCGCTGCTCGGCCCGCTCAGGCGCGGCCGCCCGCTGCCCGGCCTGCTCGTGCCGGCGCGCCTGCGCGCCCGCTTCCACGGCGCGCGCGCCGGCCACGCCGCGCTCACGCGCGTGCTCGGCTGGACGCCGCCGCTGTCGCTGCAGGCGTGCCTGCGCACCGGCTAGGCCGGTGCTCCCTCAACCCTGACTGTCCTCCGATGAATATAGCTTACATCACCAGTATTTACGCGCGCGCCAGCGACACCTTCATCCGCAACGAGGTCGTGGCGCTGCGCCGCCGCGGCCACACGGTGCACACCTACTCGATCCGTAAGGCCGAGGAGGACCAGCACGTGAGCGAGGAGGTGCGCCGCGAGCAGGCCTCGACCGACTACATTCTGAGCCACGGCGCCGCGCCGCTGCTGCGCGCCTTTGCCGCCACCGCCGTCGGCGCCCCCGGCGCGCTGCTGCGCGCGGCGCGGCTGGCCTGGTCGATCCGCGTGCCGGGCCTGCGCGGCAGCGTGCTGGCGCTGGCCTACCTGGTCGAGGCGGCCTATCTGGCGCGCAGCCTGCGCGCGCGCGGCGTGCAGCTGCTGCACAACCACATCGCCGAGAACTCGGCCACGGTGGCCATGCTCGCCTCGAGCCTGTCGGGCATCCCGTTCAGCATGACGGTGCACGGTCCCGGCATCTTCTACAATCCGCAAAAGTGGTCGCTGGCGACGAAGATCGCGCGCTCGTCCTTCACCGTCTGCATCACCTCGTTCTGCAAGAGCCAGTGCATGGTGTTCGCCGACCAGCGCGACTTCGACAAGCTGCACGTGGTGCGCTGCAGCGTCACCGAGGAATTCACCAACGTCGCCGCGCTGCCGATCCCGGCCGCGCCGCGGCTGGTGTGCGTCGGCCGCCTGTGCCCGGAGAAAGGCATGCTGCTGCTGGTGCAGGCGGTGGCGCGCCACATCGCCGCCGGCGGGCGCTGCGAATTGCGCTTCATCGGCGACGGTCCGTCGCGCAAGCCGATCGAACAACTGATCGAGGCGCACGGCCTGCAGCAATCGGTGCGCCTGCTGGGCTGGCAGGGCAGCGACGTGGTGCGCAGCGAGATCGAAGCCAGCCGCGCGCTGGTGCTGCCGAGCTTTGCCGAGGGCTTGCCGATCGTGATCATGGAAGCGCTGGCGCTGGGCCGGCCGGTGGTCACCAGCCGCATCGCCGGCATCCCGGAACTGGTGCGCGACGGCGACAACGGCTGGCTGGTGGCGGCCGGATCGGTCGACGAACTGGTCGCCGCCCTCGGCGCCGTCAGCGCCGCCGACCCGGACACGCTCGGCGCCATGGGCCGGCGCGGCGCGCAAGCGGTGCGCACCATGCACGACCTTGAAACGGAAATCGGCAAGCTCGAACAATTGATGGCGGCCCACGCCGGCTGACGGCGGCGCCACCACCCTGCATTTACCGGCGCGAGCCGTCCCTATAAGCGAGTCACGATGCAACCAACAGCCAAGAGCGGTTTTCAGAACGACATCAACGGCATGCGCGGCATGAGCGTGCTGATGGTCGTGCTGTATCACTTCAACTTCAGCATCTTCAGCGGCGGCTTCGTCGGTGTCGATATTTTCTTCGTCATCTCGGGATACCTGATGACCAAGATCATCGTCGGCGGCATGCTCGCCGGACGCTTCGACTACCTCGACTTCGTGCTGCGGCGCGGCGTCAGGATTGTTCCCGGCCTGTTCTGCCTGGTGCTGGTGCTGCTGGCGCTGGGCGCGGTACTGTTGCCGCCGTCGGACTTGCTGAGCCTTGGCGAGCAGGCGCTGCAGGCGGTGTACTTCAATTCGAACAACTATTTCGCCGCCAAGCAGGGCTATTTCACGCTTGGCGCCGACGACAACTGGCTGCTGCACACCTGGTCGCTGTCGGTGGAATGGCAGTTCTACCTGCTGTATCCGCCGCTGGTGTGGGTCTTCCACGCCTTGGCCAAGCGCGTCAGTCCGGCGCGCGCGCCACTGGTGCTGGCCGCGCTGCTGGCGGCCACGGCGGCCGCGTCGCTGGCCTACTGCATCGGCGCCAACAGCCAGCTGGCGTTCTTCTCGGTGGCCGCGCGCAGCTGGCAGATGCTCGCCGGCGGCCTGGTCTACATGGCGCTCAAGGCGCGCCGGCCCGGCTTCGGCCACGGCGCGCTGCTCAGCTACGCCGGCTGCGCGGTGGTGCTGTTGTCGCTGGTGGTGGTGCGCCGCTACGCGCTCGAGGCGGTCTGGCCCGGCTATTTCGCGCTGTTGCCGGTGCTGGGCGCCTGCCTGATCCTGCTGGCCGCCTACGAGGGCAATGTGCTGCTCAACAACGTCGTCATGCAAAAGCTCGGCGCCTGGTCGTATTCGATCTATCTGTGGCACATGCCGCTGGTGATGCTGGCCATGGTCACCGGGCTGATGACGGACCAGCCGCGGCTGACCAAGATCGGCGGCGTGGCGCTGTCGCTGGTGCTCGGCTATCTATCGTACCGGTACATCGAGCCCGCGCGCCGGCTGAAAAACCTGTCGGTCAAGCGCGGCTACGCCAGCCTGGTCGGCACCGGCGCCGTGCTGGCGGCCGTCTCGTTCGCGGCCGTCCACAGCGGCGGCTTCCTGTTCCGTGTCGGCGATCCGGCCTTCTACCAGGGATTGCGGCAGGCCGCGCGCAGTTCGACCTTCGATCCGGCCTGCGAAAACGACGGCCGCGGCAGCGACAATCTGTGCGTCATTAACCGCGACGCCCCCGGCAAGAAAATCCTGGTGATGGGCGACTCGCACGCCGGCCATCTGTACCCGTGGTTCCTCGCCAACAGCAAGGTCAACACGACCTTCTTCATCAAGTCGGGTTGCCCGCTGATCGAGGGCTACGAGCGGGTCGGCGCCGACAAGGATTGCCGCGGTTTCACCCGGCGCGCGTTCGAGCTGGCCGCGTCGGGCACCTACCAGACGGTGGTGATCTCGCAGAACTGGACCTTCTTCACGCCGCGCGCCGAGGGCATCTGCGCCGTCGACGGCGTGCGTTGCGTGCCGGTGCGCGAGCAGGCCGATCCGGGCGCGGTGCTCGCCAGCGTGCGCCGCTCGATCGAGCGCGTGCTGGCCAGCAAGGTGCAGGTGGCGGTGCTCGATTCGACGCCGTGGTTCACCACCAGCGTGCCCAAGAAGCTCGAACGCGACTTTTTCTGGCGCGGCAAGATCGACACGCGGCCCGATTCGTCGTGGTTCTTCGAGGAAAACAAGGAATACGACGCGCTGTTCGGTCAGCTGCAGGCCGAGCCCGGCTTCCGCTTGCTGTCGATGCGTCCCGCGCTGTGCGAAGCGCGCCGCTGCCTCAATTACGACGCGGCGGCCAGGCAATCGATCTTCAAGGACCGCGACCACTTCAACCCGCGCTGGATCGAGCGCCACGGCGATATTTTCACGCCGCTGGCGGCCGCCAGGTAGGCAGGCCGCCCGCGGCGCGGCAGACCCATGCGAAATGGCCGCCCACCGGGCGGCCATTTCGCGTTTCAGCGGCGCGGACCGCCGCCATCGGATGGCGCTTCAGGCCGCCGTGCCGGCCGCCTTGGCGCCCTTGGCGCCGCTGTAGCGCCGGTTGAGCATGTCGGTGAGCGGTTTTTCGAGCCACAGGTACAACGCGCACCCGATCAGCAGCGAGCCGCCGACGGCCGCGCCGAACACCAGCGCCTTGTGCTGCACGCCCATCTTGAGCAGGGCGATGACGATCGGCGGCATCAGCAGGCCGTGCGACAGGTAGATCGAATACGAGGCGTCGCCGAGCAGCTTGAAGTGACCGGCGCCGCGGCTGATCGGGCCGTAGCGCTCGAGCCAGACGGCGCTGGCCACCAGCATGGCGCACGGCAGGCCGACGGCCAGCAAGCGGTCAATGCCGGCCGGCATCGGCACCACGAACAGCAGCAGCACGGCGGCCACCAGCATCAGCGGCGGCAGCGGCGCCGGCATGGCGATGCGGCGTACCCACAGGCGCGCGATCAGGCCGCCGAGCAGGAATTCGAACAGCAGGCTGCGCGCGAAAAAGCTCAGGAACAACGGGCTGCCCTCGAATTGCCCCAGCACAAAGATCACGCCCAGCGCGGCCAGGCTGAAGCGCAGCGGCGGCCAGCGGCGCCAGATGGCGATGGCGAAGGTGGCGTAGAACAGCATCTCATAGCTCAAGGTCCAGCCCGATTCGAGCACCGGCAGGTGGGCGCCGACCGGGTTGGTCGTCGGCCAGAACAGCAGCGAGGCCAGCACGAAGCCCGGTTCGAGCCCGGCCTCGAACGTCTTCGACCCGATCGCCAGGATCAGCGCCACCTTCAGTCCGGTGTAGAGCCAGTACATGGGCACGATCCGGATGATCCGCCGCTTGCAGAACAGCAAGGCCGCTGCCGCGCCGCCGCTGCTGGCCGCGCGCATGGTTGAAATGGTGATGACGAAACCGCTGATGACGAAGAAGATGTCGACACCAGTGCCGCCGTAGTCGTGCCAGAAGTGGTAGCCGTCGGCGTTGGGCAGGCGGCGCAGCATCTCGAGCACGGCGTGCGAGCCGAGCACCAGGAACACCGCCACGAAGCGCAGGAATTGAATACCGTTGATTTGCATGTCGAGTCTGTTGTAAGTCGTTGGGGGCTGGGCGCGACCGCGCCGTTACGGCGCGTACGCCGATTTCAGGTGGGCGGCCAGGCGCAGCGCCAGCGCCACGATGGTCAGGGTCGGGTTGGCGTGGCTGCTGGTGGGGAACACGGCCGAGCTGGCGACGAACAGGTTGGGCAGGTTGAACACGGCGCAATCGCGGTCGACCACGCCGTCGCGCGCGCTCGCGCCCATGCGCGTGGTGCCGATGTGGTGGCCGCCCAGCGGCACCGAACCGGCCAGGCGCGCGCGCAGGCCGTCGTCGTCGAACTCGAGGCGCGCGCCCGAGTGCGCGCGCAAGGTCTCGCGCAGCAGCTGGAAGCCGCGGAAGGCGGCGTCGATGTCGTCCGGCGCCACCTTCCAGGCGACGTCGACGCGCTTCATGCCGTGGCGGTCGTCGGCCTCCGTGAGGCTGACCCGGCTGTCGGCCAGCGGCGTCTGCTCGCAGTTGAACTCGAGCGGGAAGCTGCCGTCGGCGTTGGCCACCAGGGTGTAGGGCAGCTTGCGCTCGGCAAGCTGGCGCAGGAACAGCCACTGGTAGCCGAACTTGGCCAGCTGCGGCAGGCCGGTGAGCACGTTCTTGATGTGGGCCGAGGCCGGCGAGTCGGCGCTCGACGCCGCGCTGTGCTGCAGGATCGCGCGGTATTCCGGGATCAGCACCGACTTGGCCAGGAAGATGGTCGACATCACGGCGCTGCCGTGGCTGGCGTCGGAGTACTCCGGGAAATGGAAGCGGAACGCCGTGTTGAGCAGTTGATGTTCGCGCTGGGCCGCGGCCGAGAACTGCAGCTTGCGCCGCGCGTACACGCCGTCGGTGGTTTTTTCGAACTGGAACGGGATCGGCGCGGCGCCCGGGCGGATGCGGCCGACCGTGTTTTCAAAGTGGCAGGCGTAGTAGCGCCCGACCAGGTCGTTGCGGTTGCCCAGGCCGCCGTTGGCGCGGTCCGAGTTCAGCAGCAGGCGCGCGACTTCGATGCCGCCGCCGGCCAGCACGAAGGCGCGCGCCGCGACGGTGATCTTGCGCCCGCCGCGGTCGGTGACTTCGATGGCGGCCACGCGGTCCTCGCCGGGCGCGCGCACGATGGCCGTGCAGCGCGCGTGCAGCACGGTGGTGACGTTGGCCGAGTCCTGCAACTGCTTGCGGTAGCGCTTGCCGAAGTCGGTCGGCAGGCTGTAGCGCTCGATGCGGTCGCCGAGCAGCACATCGTTCGGCGCCAGGTCGGCGATGGTGGCGCCGGCGCCGGCCGGCAGCGAGCCGCCCACCGAGAAGTCGTCGCGTCCGGCGTCGCAGTATTCCATCGCGCGCTTGTAGTGGCGCGCCACTTCTTCATAGGGGATCGGCCAGCCGCTGCTGGCGATGTAGTCGCGCCGCTCGAAGTCGATCGGATCGTACGGCACGCAGCGCCCGCCCCAGATGCCGGTGGTGCCGCCCAGCCTGGAGCGGCGGAACTCGGTGGTCTCGGGATGGGGCTTGTTGGCGCTGCCGACATAGTCGCTGGCGGTGTCGGCGTCGAGGTCGTAGCCGCCGGCCTCGAACAGCAGCACCGGGATGCCGCTGCGGTCTAGCTCGCATGCCAGCGTGATGCCGGCCGCGCCGGCGCCGACGATGCACACGCCGGTGCTGACGTCGTGGCTGGAGGGGGAAAAGTCGTTGGAGGTGAGGATCATCGGCGGCGTGGAGGGGAAACGGTGGATACGGGAAAGTTAAGGGCGGGGGCGGGGCGCCGGGACAGCGGCAAGGGGCCGCAGGGCGCCGGCGCCCCGGGCGCCCGCATTACTTGATCAGGCTGCTCTGCCAGCGCCAGGTGTCGACGCACATCTGGTTGACGTCGCGCTCGGCCTTCCAGCCCAGCTCGCGCTCGGCCAGGCCGGTGGCGGCGTAGCAAATCGGGATGTCGCCGGCGCGCCGCGGCATGATGGCGTAGGGAATCGGGCGGCCGGAGGCGCGCTCGAACGCGCGCACCATGTCGAGCACGCTGCTGGCCTTGCCGGTGCCCAGATTGTACGTCAGCACGCCGGGCGCGGCGGCCAGGCGCTCGAGCGCCTTGACGTGGCCGACGGCCAGGTCGACCACGTGGATGTAGTCGCGCATGCCGGTACCGTCCGGGGTCGGGTAGTCGTCGCCGAACACGGACAGGCGCTCGCGCCGGCCCTCGGCCACCTGGGCGATGAACGGCAGCAGGTTGTTGGGGATGCCGCGCGGGTTCTCGCCGATCAGGCCGCTCTCGTGGGCGCCCACCGGGTTGAAGTAGCGCAGCAGGCCGATGCGCCAGTCCGGCTCGGCCACGGCCAGGTCGCGCAGGATGTTTTCGATCATCAGCTTCGAGGCGCCGTACGGATTGGTCGTCTGCAGCGGGAAGTCCTCGACGATCGGGGTGGTGGCCGGGTCGCCGTAGACGGTGGCCGAGGAGCTGAAGATCAGGGTCTTGACGTTGTGCTGTTGCATGGTCTGGAACAGCACCACGCTGCCGTGCACGTTGACGTCGTAATAGCGCAGCGGCGCGGCCACCGACTCGCCGACGGCCTTCAAGCCGGCGAAGTGGATCACGGCGTCGAAGCGGTGGGCGCCGAACAGCGCCGCCATGGCGGCGGCGTCGCGGATGTCGCCCTCGACGAAGGCCGGCGCGCGCCCGGCGATGCGGCCGATCCGGTCGATGACGTCGGCCTCGCTGTTGGACAGGTCGTCGACCACAACCACGTCGTGGCCGCCTGCGAGCAGTTCGATGCAGGTGTGCGAGCCGATATAGCCGGCGCCGCCGGTGACCAGGATCTTCATGACAATTCCTTTTGAAGGGTGTTGGGAACGGGGGCGGAGGCGGGGGCGCGCACCGCCCCCTGCAGCAGGTACTCGGCGCGCGCCAGGCGCAGCGCGCGGGCGGCGGCGGCCGAGCAGGCCGTCACGCTGAAGGCCGTGCCGGCCTTGGCGTGGTGGCCGAACGCCAGCATCAGCAGGCCGATCAGTGCGCTGTCGACGCGCGTGACGGCGGCCAGGTCGAGTTCGAGGTCGCCCGGCGCGGCGCCGGCGGCGGCCAGCGCCGCGCGCAGCGGCGCCAGGTCCGGCTCGAGCCAGTCGCCGGCCAGGGTCAGCCGGGTCAGGCGCGGACCCTGCGCGGCGTGCAGCACCGGCGCGGTGCGGGCGCCGCCGGCGCGGCGCTGGCGGGCGGCCGCCAGCGCGCCGGGCAGCACCGATCCGGTGACCAGGCCCAGCAGCGCGACGCCGTCGCGCCAGTAGCGCCGCCATAGCGCCGGCTCTTCCTTGATGCGCCACAGCCATTCGAGCCCGAGCCGGCCGACCAGGCCGGGCGCGCGCGAGACGGTGCCGGCGACGAAGTTGACCACCGCGCCCAGGTGGCTCACCAGCGGCGGGCGCAGCGCGGCCAGGTTGTGCTCGATCCAGCTCTGGCCGCGCTTGGCGCCCAGCGCCACCACCAGCAGGTCTGCGTTGGCGTCGTTGATCTCGGCGATCAGTTCGGGCGTGCTCATTTGTTCGATGCTGCCGAAGCCGGGCGAGCGGGCGCCGACGCAGCGCATCGTGCCGTGCTCGGCGTTGAGGACGTCGCCGGCGCGCCGCGCCACCCCGTCCGGGCCGCCGAAGAAGAACACCGTCACGGGCACCTGGCGCTGCGCGCGCAGGCGCTCGAACAGGGTCGAGCCGGCCACGCGCTCGCGCAGCGGAATGCCCAGCAGGCGGGCGATCCAGATGATCGGCATGCCGTCGGCGATCGACAGGTCCGAGCGCAGCACGGAGTCGCGGAACGGCACGTCGTCGAGCGCGGCGACGAGGAAGTTGAGGTTGGGCGTCGAAAAGAAGTTGCGGCGGCGCAGCGCCAGGTCGGCCAGCAGCTTGGCCTCGGCCTGGTCCATGGTGACGGCGTCGAACGGCAGGCCCAACACGGCGTAGACGCGGCGGTGGTAGTCGGTGCCGCCGGCCGGCGGGCCCTCTGGCTTATTCATTGTCACGTTTGGACCTTACCCATTCGACTTGGCGGTTGATCAAAAAGCGCAGATACAGCGGTATCTTGGCGAACATGTACAGCACGGCGGTGAGCAGGTCGCCGGCGCTGAGGATGGCGCGGCCGAAGCCGGCCCAGGCCAGCACCACGGCCAGGCCCAGCGCGCCGAGCGCGACGCCGGCCAGCAGCAGCGGCGCGAGCGCGCCGGTGAACGCGGCAAACAGCGCGGCGAGCGCCGACACCGCCAGGGTGAGCAGGCACAGCAGCGCGATCGGCGGCACGCACAGGTCCAGCGCCATCGCCACCGACTTCACGCTGCCCTTGGCCAGGCCGCGCCACAGCAGGCGTGGCGCCTCGGCCACGATCATGCTCAGGTGGCCGTGCTCCCAGCGCGTGCGCTGCGAGTCGGTGCCGGCCTGGCTGGTGGGGAAGGTGCTCGACACCAGCGCGCCCGGGCAAAAGCGCGGCGGCTGGCCGGCCAGCGCCAGGTCCAGGCCCAGCTTCATGTCCTCGACGATGTGGCCGTTGGCCAGCGCCGCCCGGCTGATGATGGACCACGGGAACGCCATGCCTGTGCCCATCAGCTGGCAGGGCAGGCCGAGGCGGTGGAAGCCGAGCGGACGCACTTGGTTCTTCACCACCCAGGCGAACTCGGCGATTTTTTTCATCAGGCTGCCGCCGGGCGCGTACATCAGGTACAGCGCCTGCACCGGGCGCTGCAGCGCGGCCGCCTCGTGCGCCAGTTTGGCCAGCGCGCCGTCGGCGGCCAGGCAGTCGGCGTCGACGATGATGAGCACCTCGGGCGGGGCGTCGGCCAGGCTGCGCACGCCGAAGTCGAGCGCGTAACCCTTGCCGCGCTCGGTGGCGTGGGAGCGTTCGCGCACCTCGGCGCCGGCGCGGCGGGCCACGCCGGCGGTGTCGTCGTCGCAGTTGTCGGCCACCACCAGCAGGCGGTCGCCGGGCTGTAATTGGGGTATCAGGCTGGCCAGCGTCGCCGCCAGTCCCGCTTCTTCGTTGTGTGCCGGCACCAGCACCGCCACCCGCGGCCGCGGGCCGGGCGCGACGGTGTCACCGCGCTTGGCGGTCAGGGCGAGGAAAGACTGTAACAACAGTACGAAGATCGGAATCAGGATGATGGCAAGCACGATGGTAAGCAGCAGCGCTACCATGAAGATCATATCGATTCCTTGAAAAAATAAAAAACACCCGATGTAGTTTACACTAAATCGGGTGTTTTTTTGATACTCATTGAAAAGTTATCAAGGCGTGACGGTCTCCAGGGTCGCCCGGACCGTCGAGCTCGCGCCGACGCCACTGATGGCATAGAACACATACCAGCCGCCGGTCGGCAGCACGAAGCGGGCCGTCGCGCCGTTCTCCATCAGGCCGGTGTCGAAGGCGACCTTCGAACCGCCGTAGACCTGGGCGCGGAACTTGCCGCCGCCGGTGGTAATCGCGGTCAGCTTCATGGTCGTACCGGGCTCGGTTTTCGCCCAAGTGACGCCGGCCAAGCCGCGCCCGGTGCCGTTGGTGAGCGTGGTCGCAGCGGTGGTCGGGCCGAATTCGACGGCCTGGCTGTAGGTGTTGAACTTGCCGGTGCCGGTGCCCGACACGCGGGTCCAGGGGCCGCGCATCGACAGCAGGTTGAACTTGGTCTGCGGCACCATGGCTTTGCCGTCGCCATCGAGCCAGCCGTCGGCGGCCACCACCTGGCGCAGCGCGGCGCGCACCTGTTGCAGCTCGGCGGCCACGACGCTGTTCCAAGGCATGCAGTGCATGCAGTAGCCGCTGTTGTTCTCCACGTAGATGAAGTACGGGGTGCCGGCGTTCTGGTCGACGACGTAGGCGCCGTATTTCTTCAGCGTGTTGGCGACCTTGCGCAGCTTGGGCGAGGTCAGCTTGCTGACATCGAACGACGGCGGCAACATGACGAGCGAGCCCTCGGGGATCTGGCCGGAGTTCAGGCTGGCCGCATAGGTGTCGGCCGAGGTGGCCGGATAGACGTAGGTCGGCTTGCCGCCCAACGCGTTGAAGGTCAGCGACATGGACAGCGCGTGCGAAAAGGAGTCGGCGCCGTCATCGATCTCGTGTTTGCGGATCAGGCCGGCCAGCGGCGGCACGGCGGCCGCGCGCGCGCCCTGGTAGTAGCGCGCCGGGTCGCCCCAGCCGCTGCCGTCGACCCGGGTCCAGCCGTAGGTATGGGCCTGCCATTTGCCGTTGACCTGTTTGAGCTGCCAGAACGAATGAACGATGCCGGTGGCCGAGTCGATGATGTCGGCGTGGCCGTCGCCGCTGGTCGATGGCGTGGTCGTGGTGGGGAAATGGGGCACGGTAATCGACGGCACGTATTCCTCGGCGTCGGCGTTCCACAGGCCCTTGCTGCCGGCCGGGCCGACGATCTCCATCGGCGGATCGGTCGGCAAGCCTTCGAACACGCCGGCCGAGTACGCGCCCGAGCCGACCACCGGATAGTAATCCGAGGTCGGGATGGCGAATGTGCCGAACTTTGGATTAACCGGGCGCGCGTTCCACAGCGAGTTGGCGGCGAACGGACGCAGGAAGTTGCCGAATTTGCTGGTGTTACTATAGGCCGTCACCGGCGCGGCGCTGGTCGTGGCGGTGCCGGTCGACGCCGGTTTCACGGTCGGCGTGGTGCTGCTGCTAACGGTGGTGGTGGTCGCCGGCTTGGCCGTCGCGCCGGTGCTGGCGGTGGTGGTGGTGGCGGCAGCGGTCTTGCCCGTCGTCACGGTGCTGGCGGCGGCCGCCACGGTCACGGTGCTGTTGGCGCCGGTGGCGGCCGTGCCGACAGTGCTGGTGCGCAGCACGCCCGCGGTGCTCGACGTGGTCTGGGCGTGGGCTGCCATGCCTGCCAGCGCAAGGGGAATGGCAAGGATGGCGCAAGACGTGTAAAGCTGTCGACGCTGGATTGGCTGTGCGGACATGGATGTGCTCCTTAGTGTGGATGACAGGCAAAAAAGTTGGCCCATGGGAATAATTATACACAGCGTTCGGCCCCGCAAGCGGCCCGTCAACGCAATTTGACGCCGCGTCGATCCGCCGCAACCCGCGCCGCAGGCCACTCTCGCGGGTCTGCCTGCACGCGCCCGGCAGCGCATGATGCCACTTCGACTAGACGCCGTTATAAGCTTGTTGTCGATAAAGCAGAGCGGCGGTGGCGGGGCGGGCCCGCGCGGCGTTCCCGGTGCCGGGCATCCCGGGGCAAATCCTACTCTAGTGCAATATAACTTGTCAAAATAAAACTCAATTACCATGCCGGCTAGGCGCCGTGCGCCAGCGTTGCCAATTTCATCTCGGACTTATCTTTTATGAAATCGAAATATTTTGTTGTTTTTTTGCCGTCGCTATGCGGCGCTGCGGCGAAACGGCGCCCGCAGCGGCCAAAGTGACTAGCAAGTAGCGCCCGTGCTATGATCGCCATTGTACAAATGCTATCGAATTCGTTGAATTGCTGTTATAGTTCGCTACAGGAAAGCTTGTATTATGCGCTATCCGGGGCAGGTCATGCGGCAATGCAGCACGGCACGGTCGGCGGCGCCGGATGCGCCTAGGGTGCGTCACTTGCGCCGCTTTGCGTGCACAATACCGATGTTACGCTCAAACGCGCTGCGCCGCAGCACGTCGGGCGTTGGCGTGGCGGTGACACTCATTTATATATATAGATAAGGGATGAAGATGAAAGCGATGATCCTGGCGGCAGGCAAAGGTACCCGGGTGCGCCCGCTCACTTACGACTTGCCAAAACCGATGATACCGATCCTGGGCAAGCCGGTGATGGCCTATCTGGTCGAACACCTGGCCAAGTATGGCGTTAACGAGATCATGGTCAACGTCAGCTATCTTCACGAGAAGATTGAGGACTACTTCGGCGAAGGCCACCAGTACGGCGTGCAGATCGGCTACTCGTTCGAGGGCTACACCACCGATAACGGCGAGGTCGTGCCGCAGGCGCTCGGTTCGGCCGGCGGCATGAAGAAGATCCAGGAGTTCGGCGGCTTCTTCGACGACACCACGATCGTGCGGTGCGGCGACGCCGTCATCAACCTCGACCTCAAGTCGGCGCTGTTCGAGCACCGCCGCAAGGGCGCGCTGGCCAGCGTCATCTGCCGCGAGGTGCCGTGGGACAAGGTCGAGAGCTACGGCGTGGTCGTCAGCGACAAGGACGGGCGCATCAAGCAGTTCCAGGAAAAGCCGACCCAGGAGGAGGCGCTGTCGAACTTCGTCAGCACCGGCATCTACATCTTCGAACCGGAGGTGCTCGACCTGATCCCGGCCGGCGAGGTGTTCGACATCGGCTCGCAACTGTTCCCGCTGCTGGCCGAAAAGGGCTTGCCGTTCTACGCGCAGAACCGCACCTTCAACTGGATCGACATCGGCAGCGTCAAGGATTACTGGGAAGTGTCGCAAAGCGTGATGATGGGCGAGGTGGCCCACATGGACGTGCCGGGCATCCAGCTGGCCGACGGCCTGTGGGTCGGCCTCAACACCCGCATCGACTGGGAAGGCACCACCATCGAGGGCCCGGTGTATATCGGCTCGGGTTGCAAGATCGAGGCCGGCGCGACCATCATCGGCCCGACCTGGATCGGCCACGGCAGCCACATCTGCGCCGGCGCCACCGTCGTGCGCAGCGTGCTGTTCGAGTACACCCGCGTGTTACACGATGTAAGCCTTGAGGAAATGATCGTCTTTAAGGACTACAGTGTCAACCGCGCCGGCGAGATGCGCCACGTGTCCGAATACGCCACCGGCGAGTGGACCAACGCGCGCGACCGCCGCAACAAGCGCCGCGCCGAGGGCGAGGCCAAGCCGTCCGGCGAGGCCGCCGCGGCAAGCGATATCAATAAGAGTGAGGAAGTGGTATGAAAATTTATCCGGTGATCCTGTCCGGCGGCGCCGGCACCCGTCTGTGGCCGCTCTCGCGCGCGGTGCTGCCCAAGCAGTTGCTGCCGCTGGTGTCGGAGCAGACGATGCTGCAGGAAACGGTGCGCCGCGTCAGCGGCGCGCCGCAGATGCAGGCGCCACTGATCGTGTGCGGCAACGAGCACCGGTTCCTGGTGGCCGAGCAGATGCGCGAGATCGGCGTCGAGCCGCTGGCCATCGTGCTTGAATCGGCCGGGCGCAACACCGCGCCGGCGGTGGCGGCGGCCGCGCACGTGCTGCGCGCCATCGATCCGACCGCCCTGATGCTGGTGCTGCCGGCCGACCACGTGATCGAGGACCGCGCCGCCTTCCTGGCCGCGGTCGCCGCCGCGGCCGCGCAGGCGGCCGAGGGCGCGCTGGTCACCTTCGGCGTGGTGCCCACCGCGCCGGAGACCGGCTACGGCTATATCCACCGCGGCGCGGCCGCCGGCGGCACCTGCTACAGCGTCGACCGCTTCGTCGAGAAGCCGGACCGCGACACCGCCCAGGCCTTCGTGGCCGACGGCGGCTACTACTGGAACAGCGGCATGTTCCTGTTCCGCGCCGAAAGTTACCTCGACGAGTTGCGCGCCTACGCGCCGGCCATCGACGCCGCCGTCGAGGGCGCCGTCTCGCAAGGGTACCGCGACCTCGACTTCCTGCGCCTGGACGAGAAACAGTTCGCCGCCTCGCCGTCCGATTCGATCGACTACGCGGTCATGGAACACACCAAACGCGCGGTCGTCGTGCCGGCCGACATCGGCTGGAGCGATGTCGGCTCGTGGTCGGCCCTGTGGGAAGTGCAGCCGCACGACGCCGACGGCAATGCCCAGCGCGGCGACGTCTACCTCGACGGCGTCAAGAACACGCTGGTGCGCGCCGAAAGCCGCATCGTCGCAGTTGTCGGCGTGCAAGACCTCGTTGTCGTCGAGACCGCCGACGCGGTGCTGGTCGCGCACAAGGACCAGGTCCAGCGCGTCAAGCAGATCGTCGAGCACCTTAAAACGGCCGAGCGCACCGAGCACGTGCACCACACCAAGGTCTACCGCCCGTGGGGCGCGTACGAGGGCATCGACATCGGCGAGCGTTTCCAGGTCAAGCGCATCACGGTCAATCCGGGCGGCAAGCTGTCGCTGCAGATGCACCACCACCGCGCCGAGCACTGGATCGTCGTCAGCGGCACCGCCAAGGTCACCTGCGGCGACACCGTCACCTTGTTGTCGGAAAACCAGTCGACCTACATCCCGATCGGCATGAACCACCGCTTGGAAAACCCGGGCAAGTTGCCGCTGCACCTCATCGAAGTGCAGTCCGGCAGCTACCTCGGCGAGGACGACATCGTCCGCTTCGAGGACGTCTACCAGCGCGCCTGACCGGCGCCCGGGCGGCCCGGTTTTCACCGGGCCGCCCGTTTCTTTGCTAGACTCGCGGAAGAGTTGTTTTTGTTGACCACAGCGCCGCCCGCGCGCCGCTTTCCGGGGTTTTCCGTGCGCCTTCCCTTTCTGTTTTTCCGTCGTGCCGCGCTGGCCGTTTCCTTGTCATTGTCGCTGCCGCTGTGGGCCGCGCCGCTGACGGCGTCCGCTCTGGCGCTGGTCGTCAACGATGACGACCCCAACAGTGTGGCGGTGGCCCAGGCCTACCGGCTGGCGCACCAGGTGCCCGAGCAAAACATCGCCCACGTCAGCATTCCCAACAGTCCGCGCCGGCTTACCGCCAAGCAATTCTCGGCCCTCAAAGAACGCATCGACGCGCAGTTGGGCCCGGAAGTGGAGGCGGTGCTGATGGTGTGGACGGCCCCTTACGCGGTCGAGTGCAATGCCATCACGTCGGCGTTCACGTTGGGTTTCGACGCGGCCCAGTGCGACACGCCGTGCGGGCCCGGCAAGCCCAGTCCGTATTTCGACAGGCCGGCCGGCTTGCCGCGCATCGAGCCGGGCCGCCGCCTGAGCATGCTTCTGCCGACGCAATCGGTGCCGCTGGCCAAGGCGCTGATCGCGCGCGGCACGGCGCGCAATTTCCAGCTGCCGCAGGCGACGGCGTATTTTCTCGTCACCAGCGACAAGGCGCGCAGCAGCCGGGCCGCGACGTTTCCGCCGTCCGGCCAGGTGCCGCAGAAGAACCTGGCCGTGCGCACGCTGTTTGCCGACGTGCTCGAGGACAAGACCGATGTCATGCTGTACCAGACCGGTTTGGCGCGGGTGGCCAGGCTCGACACGCTGCGCTTCCTGCCCGGCGCGCTGGCCGATCACCTGACCTCGGCCGGCGGCGATTTGCTGGGCGACGCCCAGATGAGCAGCCTGCGCTGGCTGGAGGCGGGCGCCACGGCCAGCTACGGCAGCGTCTCAGAACCTTGCAACTATTGGCAGAAATTTCCGCACGGCAAGGTATTGCTGCGCCATTACGTGAACGGCGACACGGCACTGGAAGCTTATTGGAAAAGTGTTGCGTGGCCGGCACAAGGCGTTTTTATCGGCAATCCGCTGGCCGCCCCCTATAGACGCTGACGTTGCGCCCTCCCGGGAAACTTTCCTAAATGTACTTTCTCCCCGTCGGGGGCAACGACTTTATTAAAATAATTGCGAAAAGTGCATTCCTCGTAAAGATAAGGCAATACTTTTTATTTTTTATGGTACTATTCTTACATCGCAGAATTTGTTGTTAAGTACGTAAAAAAATGGCGTTTTGCCAAGGGTGTTTTCGATGCGGTATCTTTTAGGATAGTTAAATCATGATCAAGAAAAATTTCAAAAGCGTAGTTTTCGCAGCCATGCTGGCCACCGCAGGTTTCATGGGTTCGGCCCAAGCTGCTTCGTTTGACCTGTACAGCGACGGTTCGGGCGGCTTCAGCGGCACGGCCACCAACGGTTTCGGCAGCGCCATCGGTGCGTTCGACGACCACTTCCTGTTCACGCTGGCCACGCCGTTCACCAGCGCCGCGTCGGTCACGTCGTCGTTCACCAAACTGGGCACCAACGTCAAGGACCTGACCATCACCGGTTTCAACCTGATCCGTTACGGCGCGAACGAAAACAACGTCCTGTTCAAGGTCACCGGTTACAACGACCTGGGCACCTCGGGCGCCGGCACCAACGACCTGTGGAAGCTGGACACCGTCAATCTGTCGGCCGGCAACTACTATCTGGAAGTGACCGGCATGGTCACCGGTAACCGTGGTGGTTCGTACGCCGCCGACGTGCAAGTGCTGGCCGTGCCAGAACCAGAAACCTACGCCATGCTGGCAGCCGGCCTGGGTCTGATCGGCTTCGCCAGCCGTCGCAAAGCAAAAAAAGCAGCCTAATTCATCAGGCCGCGCCGGGTGACGCGCTACGCACGCGCCGCCCGTGAATAAAAGAAACCGCCCTGGTCAGGGGCGGTTTTTTTTTGCCCTGGCGGCGTGTGCAATGTCCTTGCCGCCATGACTTGTTGCTTTTTCTTCACTCTTTTTCATTTTTTTTATGCTGTTTCGCGGCATTGGCGCGGAATCGGCCCAATCGGACCAGGCATGCGTCATGATCCTGTCATTGGGGTGGCCTATCATGGAACAGAGCCATTCCGCCAACCTTTCCCCGACAGGATCCATTCATGCCCACGATAGTCTCCTCTACCGCCCGCGCCGCCGCGCCCGGGCCCCGCACCCTGATCGCCGCTGCCCTGGCGGCGGCCCTGTCGGCGCCGGCGCTGGCCGCCTCGCCGGTCGTCATCAGCCAGGTCTACGGGGGCGGCGGCAATTCCGGCGCCACCTTCAAAAATGATTTCATCGAATTGTTCAACCGCGGCGACGCGGCGGTCGACATCACCGGCTGGAGCGTGCAGTACGCCAGCGCCGCCGGCGGCACGTGGGCGGTCAGCAAGGTCACCGGCAACGTCAGCCTGCAGCCCGGCCAATACTTCCTGCTGCAACAGTCGGCCGGCACCGGCGGCAGCGAGAACCTGCCGACCCCCGACACCCTGGGCTCGCTGGCGATGGGCGGCAGCGCCGGCAAGGTCGCGCTGGTCAACAACAGCACGCCGCTGAGCGGCGCCGCGCCGGCCAGCGCCGCGCTGATGGACCTGCTGGGCTATAACGCCGGCTTCTTCGAAGGCGCCAACGGCCCGGGCCTGAGCAACACCACCGCCGCGCTGCGCGCCGCCGGCGGTTGCACCGACACCGACAACAACGCCAGCGACTTCGCCACCGGCGCGCCGGCCCCGCGCAACAGCGCCAGCGCGCTGCGTCCGTGCGGCGTGCCGCAGGCGCCGCCGATTGTCGCCAGCTGCCCGGCCAACCTGGCGCTGGCCTTCGGCGTCGAGGGCAACGCCGAGCTGAGCGCCACCGACGCAGACGGCATCGTCAACAGCGCCGCCATCACGGCCGGCGCCGTGCCCGGCATCAGCCTGGCCAACTTCCTGACGGCCGGCGCCGCCGGCGGCACCGCCAGCGCCAGCCTGAACGTGGCCGCCAGCGTGCAGGCCGGCAGCTACCCGGTGGTGGTCACCTTCGGCAACGACCAGGCCCAGCAAGCCATCTGCAACATCAACGTCACGGTCGCCGCGCCGGCCACCGTGACCCACACGATTCCGCAAATCCAGGGCAGCGGCGACACCAGCCCGTATGCCGGCACCGTCCAGACCACCGAGGGCGTCGTCACCGCCAAGGTCGGCACCAGCTTCTTCATCCAGGACGAGCACGGCGACGGCGATCCGTCGACGTCGGACGGCCTGTTCGTGTTTACCACCGCCGCCAACACCGGCACCGTGCAGATCGGCGACCGCGTGCGCATCAGCGGCACCGTCACCGACTACGCGCCGGTGGCCGGCGGCCGCGTCTATACCGAGCTGACCACCATCACCGCCATCGTCAAGCTGGCCGGCGGCATCGCCATCACGCCGACCAACGTCACCTTGCCGCACCCGAACCTGGGCCAGCTCGAAGGCATGCTGGTGCGCTTCACGTCGCCGCTGACCGTCAACCAGCTGCAATACCTGGGCGACCGCGGCGAAGTGACCCTGGCATCGGGCCGCCTGGAGACGGCCACCAATAAATTCCCCGCCGGCAGCGCCGAGGCGATCGCGATGGCC
This sequence comes from Oxalobacteraceae bacterium OTU3CINTB1, assembly GCA_024123955.1. NCBI lineage: Bacteria > Pseudomonadati > Pseudomonadota > Betaproteobacteria > Burkholderiales > Oxalobacteraceae > Oxalobacteraceae bacterium OTU3CINTB1. The sequence continues at coordinate 5,423,230 of CP099652.1, read as the reverse complement.
ACCGCCAACGCCCGCAACCAGATCATCCTCGACGACGGCATCTTCACCACGCCAAGCGTGATTCCCTACCTGGGCGCGGACGGTTCGCTGCGCGCCGGCGACACGGTCGACAACCTGACCGGCGTGGTCGACTTCGGCGCCAAGGGCGGCGGCGGGGCGGGCTTCAAGCTGCAGCCGACGGTCGCGCCGGTGTTCTCGCAGGACAACCCGCGTCCGGCCGCGCCGCTGCTGGCCGCCGGCAACGTCAAGGTCGCCAGCGCTAACGTGCTGAACTACTTCACCACCTTCACCAACGGCACCGACATCACCGGCGCCAGCGGCCAGGGCTGCGTGATCGGCGGCGGCGCGCCGTCGCGCTCGAACTGCCGCGGCGCCGACAACATCACCGAATTCAACCGCCAAAGCGTCAAGATCGTCGGCGAGCTCAAGGCGCTCGACGCCGATGTCTACGGCCTGATGGAGATCCAGAACAGCGGCGACTACTCGGTCACCAAGCTGGTCGACGCGCTCAACGAGGCGATCTCGCCGGGCACCGGCCTGAAGACCTACGCGGTGGTGCCGCAGCCGCCGGCCACCGGCACCGACGCCATCCGCGTGGCGATGATCTACAAGCCGGCCACGTTGACCCTGGTCGGCAACGCGCTGTCGGACGCCGACACGATCAATAACCGGCCGCCGATGGCGCAGACCTTCAAGGCCGCCAACGGCGGCAAGTTCTCGCTGGTGGTCAACCACCTGAAGTCCAAGGGCAGCTGCCCGGCGCCGTCGAACGTCGACGGCGACAAGGGCGACGGCCAGAGCTGCTGGAACGCGACCCGCGTGCAACAGGCGCGGCGCCTGGTGGACGTGTTCGTGCCGCAGGTGGTGGCCGCCGCCGGCGACGCCAAGGTGCTGCTGATCGGCGACTTCAACGCCTACGGCCACGAAGACCCGGTGCAGGCCATCGTCAACAAGGGCTATGTCAACCAGCTCGAGCGCTTCATCCGCGGCGCCGGCGCGATGCCGTATTCCTACGTCTTCAACGGCGAGGCCGGCTACCTGGACCACGCGCTGGCCAGCGCCGCGCTCAACGCCTCGGTGGTGGACGCGGCCGAGTGGCACAACAACGCCGACGAGCCGACCGTGGTCGACTACAACCTCGACGGCAAGCCGCAGGACAAGTACACGGCCGCGCCGTACCGCGCCTCGGACCACGATCCGGTGGTCGTCAGCCTGAACCTGCCGGCGGCCGCGCTCGACGTCACCGCCGGCGTGCGCGGCGTCGGCTCGGGCCTGGTGTACACGCGCCTGACCGGACGCTGGAGCGGCAACTACGCGGTGACCAACACCGGCACCAGCCCGATCAACGGCCCGCTGCAGATCGAACTGGGCGGCCTGGCGGCCGGCGTGACCGTGCTCAACGCCAGCGGCAGCCACAACGGCGCGCCGTATATCACCGCCAACGTCGGTTCGCTGGCGCCCGGCGCCACCATCACCGTCCCGCTGAGCTTTACCAAGACCGGCGCGGCCGGCATCAGCTACACGGCAAAAATTTACAGCGGTAATTTCTAAGGAAACCTCAGATGATCGTCAAACTCCCCGTAGCATCCCTGCGCCGCGCGCTGTTGGCCCTGGCCCTGGGCGCCTGCGCCAGCCTGGCCTCGGCCGCGTCGACCTTCCACGTCGAACTCGACACGTCGTCGTTCGCGTCCACCGGCTGGATCGACCTGCAATTCAACCCGGGCGGCGCGTCGAGCCCGTTGGCGCAGGCCGCGCTGAGCGGCTTCACCGGCTTCGGCGATTCGAGCACCGCGCAGCTGAGCGGCAATGCCGCAGGCTCGCTGGCGACCGGCTACACCTTCGTGAACGATGGCGCGGGCGGCTTGAACGGCTTGTTCCACGCCGTCAACTTCGGCGGCAAAGTCGGTTTCAACGTCACCTTCAGCGGCGCCGCCGATCCGGGCGCCAATGCCGCCTCGGTCTTCACGGTGGCGCTGTACAACCAGGCGCAGGACGCGCTGCTGGGCACTAACGACCTGTCCGGCTCGCTGGTGCTGCTGAACTGGACGCCGGCCGGCACCGTCGTGCCGACCATGCTCAGCAACACGATCGACACCAGCGTCACGGCGGTCAGCGCCGTGCCGGAGGCGGAGACCTGGCTGATGCTGGGCGCCGGGCTGGCGCTGGTCGGCGGCGTGGCCCGCCGCCGCAAGCTGGCGGCGTAAGACGTCGATCCGGCGGCAGGGAAGGGGGCGCGGCGCCAACGCCGCGCCCGGGCAGGTAAAGACGGCACATGCGAATGTGTCGTTTTTTTTGCCCGGCCGCGCGGGGTAAAAAAAAACCGCCGCACCCTTGCGGGCACGGCGGTTTCGATGGAACGTCGCGCCCGCGAAGGCGCGCGATGCGCTTAGCGCGCGCTCAGCTTGCGGGTCTTGGCCGCGCCCTCGGCCAGCGGCACCGGATTGTTGGTCTCCACCAGCAAGGTGGTCGACGAGGCGACGGCGCCGTTCAGGTCGAGGTATTGCACCCCGCCGTAGTAGCGCTTGCCCGTCGCCAGGCCGCTCCAGCTGGCCGTGACCGTGGCCACGTTGCCCTCGTAGACCCGGCTAGGCACGGCCGCCTTCAGCGCGCCGGCCATGTCGCCACGGGTGACCACGGCCGACGACAGGTTGAAGTCGGTCGCGACGCCGTCGGCCGGCGCGTAGCCGACCACGCAGACGCGGTAGTTGCCGGCCGCCGGGCTGTTCAGACGCACCCACTCGGTGGAGCCGCCGCGCAGGCTGGCGCCGGCCACGCTGCCGTCCGGATTGAGCACCACCAGGTCGAGGTCGTCACCGCCGTTGGACGCGGTGTCGCGGTCGAACAGTTCGAACGCGGCGGCCACGGTGTTGGCGGGGATCGTCACCGGAATGGCGCGCACGCCGACCGTGTTGGCCACGCAGGCGGCGGCCACGTCGGCGGCCGTGTCGAGCGGCTCCAGGATGGCCGGCACCGTTTGCGTGGCGCCGCGGTTGACTTCCTTGAAGCCGCCGACGGCCGCGCCCATGCGGCCGTTGAAGCCGGCCAGTACGCTCAACAGCACGGTGCTGGAGGCGCGGGTGCTGGCCGTCAGCGCCGGCGATGAGATGGCCCGGCCGCTGCGCGCCGTCAACGGCACGCGCACCACGTGGTTGGCGTCGGTCCAGGTGACGTCGCCGTATTGCCACTCGTTGAACACGGCGTTGGTGCGGGTCAGCTTGACCGTGTAGCTGGCGCTGGCGTTGGGCGCCAAGGTCAGGGTGGCCGGCGTCAGCACGGTGGTGAAGCCCGGCAGGCTGGCGCTGCCGCTGTAGGTGGCGGCGCTGGTGCCGACGTTGGTGACGGTGCGGGTGACCTCGACCGTGCCGAGCGCGTTGTTGACGGTGATCGACGGCAGGTTCAGGTTGTAGCCGATGATCGAGCCTTCGGTGCACTCGTTGCTGAAGCCGGCGCCGCACTGGTAGCGCTTGTAGTCGCGCGCGCCCAGCTCGTAGACCAGGCCCGGGTCGCTGGCGCCCTTGGCGTTGTAGGCGCGGCCGTCGGCCGGATGCGGCACGGTCCCGTATGGATTGATGTGGCCGGCGCCCTGGGCCCACGGCAGCACACCCTGCTGCAGCGCTGCCAGGCCGTCGGGGAAGGTCGGCGTGGCGCTGGTCATCAGCGCCGACTTGATCGCCGCCGGCGACCAGGTCGGATGCAGTTGCTTGAGCAGCGCGGCCACGCCGGCCACGTGCGGCGACGACATCGACGTGCCCTGGTACAGCGCCCAGGCCGGTTTCGGCGTCAGGGTGCCGTTGACGACGTCGGCGCGCTGGGCCGCGGTCAGCTCCGGCGTGACGCCGGCCAGGATGTCGACGCCGGGGGCGGTGACGTCCGGTTTGAGCACGTTGCCGTCGTAGCGGTTCGGGCCGCGCGACGAGAAGCTGGCCGACACCGGCGCGTTCTGGACGATCACGTTGCTGAACACGCTCAGCGCGGCGACCGCGTTTTGCGCCGCCGCATACGCCTTGATGGCGTCGCCGTCGGGCTTGGTCACGTGCACCGTCGGCACCGAATGGACCTCGGCCACCAGGCCCGAACCGTTATCGACCATGATCATGCCGACGCCGCCGGCCTGCTTGACGGCCAGGCTCTTGTCGACGCGGGCGTTGGTGCCGCGCACGCAGGTGACGACCTTGCCGGCCACCTTGGCCGGGTCGAGCGTCGGGGCGCCGTTGCTGCCGACGCTGTAGCACAGGCGCGCCTCGGCGGCGCTGGCGCCGGCGCGCACCGCGTCTTCGGAGCGGATCAGCGCGGTGTTGGGCAGGGCATGGTTGTTGAGCGAGACGCCCTTGTAGCTGGCGCCGTTGCCCAGCGTGACGGTGCCCTGGAACACGCGGTTGTTGACGGCGGCGGCGATCGTGGCCAGCCACGGGCTGACGTGGTTGACCTCGTTGGCGGGGCCGTCGTTGCCGGCCGAGGCGGCCACGAACACGCCGGCGTTGGTCGCGTGCAGGAAGGCTTGTTCGACGGCGTCGTTGATGACGGTGCCGCCGCTGATCGAGTAGTTCAGCACGTCGACGCCGTCGGTGACGGCCTGTTCGACGGCGGCCACCGCGTCCGCGCCCCAGCAGCTGTTCTTGCCGCCGGTCGGGTCGGTCGTGTCGTTGAAGGTCCAGCAAATCTTGTACGAGGCGATGCGCGCGCGCGGGGCGATGCCCGAGGTCTGGCCCATCTGGATGTTGTCGCCCAGGGTGGCCGTCACGCCGTTGTTGCCGGCCGACGTGGTCGAGGTGTGGGTGCCGTGGCCGCCGTGGCCGACGGTGCCGCCGATCGAATCGCGCGGCGAGACGAACTCGGTCCAGTGCAGCTGGCGGCCGCTGGCCTTGAAGCCGTCGATGAAGTAGCGCGCGCCGATCAGCTTGTTGTTGCAATGGCCCGCAGTGAAGCCTTCGCCGGTGTCGCAGCCGCCCTGCCAGCCGGGCAGCGGAGTGTAGGCCAGCGTGCCGCTGTTGTCGAAGGTCGGCTTGCCGTTGGCGTCGACGCGGTCGGCGTAGGACGGGCTCTCGGGCCAGATGCCGCCGTCGATGATGCCGACCACGATGCCTTCGCCGGCGCCTTCCTTGCCGCCGAGTTGGCTCCACAGGCCGTTGGCGCCGTCCAGGCCGAGGAAGGTGGGGGTGTAATTGGTCAGCATCTGGCGCGGGGTGTCGGCGGTGATGTTAGCCACGGCGCTGTTGGCCTTGAGCGCGCGCACCTCGTCGTCGGTGAGCATGGCCGAGAAGCCGTTGAGCACCACCTTGTAGTCGTACAGCATCGGCGCGCCGGCCACGACCGCCTTGACCGATTGCTGCTTTTGGATCAGGTAGCCGCTATAGGCCTGGGCGGCGCCGGTGTTGAGGTCGAGCCGCGCGCCGGCGGCCGGCTTGGTGGCGGCGATGCCGGCCACGCCGCCGGTATAGGACGAGAGCGGCTTGTCGGCCAGTTGCACGATGTACGGACGGCGCGTGTCGTCGGCGTGCGCGGCCAGGCTCAGGCCGGAGAGCAGCAGCAGGACCGCTGCGGAAACAGGGCGTAATTTCATTGTGTTATTCCTCGATGGGTGGCTCAGACGGCGGGTGTCGATGCTGCGGCTAGCTTGCGGCGGCGCGCGGCGCCGGCCACGCCGAGCAGGCCGGCGCCCATCATCAGCCAGGTCGACGGCTCGGGTACGGGCGCGGCCACCAGCGAGGTGGTGATGTTGTCGATGGCGAACTGGCCGCGGCCGGTGCTGAAGGCCGAGCAATCGCCGTTGGCGTCGCAGACGAAGGCGAAGAAGGCCAGGCTGGTGAACTGGGCGTTGCTGAACAGCGACGACGAGGTGTAGCTGCCGAACTCGAAGCCTTCGCTGCCGGGCGCGTAGAACGCGTAGTCTTCATACACGGTGCTGTTGTCGGCGCGGAAGCCCTGCACGCGCAGGAAGCCCGGCGTTGGCGGGTAGTCGTAGGCGTTCGAGCCGAGGAAGGCGGCGTCGAACGATTTCAGGCCGAACGTGGCGCCCGGGGCGGTGCTGGTCAGTTCGAGGTAGCCATCGTTGATGATGGTCGCATAGTTGCCGCTGCTGGCCGGGCACTGCAGAAAGCCGCACGCGGCGACCGAATCGGTGCCGTCGATGATGGCGCCGACCGCGTCGCCCGCTTGCGCTTGGGCGTCGTTGGAGTAGAAGCCGGCGTTGAAGCCCTGGCCGACGATGGCGTCCTGATGGGTCAGGCCCACCGGCGGCAGGCCCTCGAAGTCGATGGTGACGTCGGCGGCGTGGGCGGACGACAGCGCGGCCATGGTCAGGCCGGCGAAGATGGTTGCACGGACCAATTGTGTCAGTCGGAGGCTCGACGCGGCGCGTGGCGCATCGGTGGGGAACGAGCTGCGTTTCATGGATCTACCCTTTTGTGAGTGAAGCGACGATGACGTTGATGCCCCTTGACGCGCCGGGACAAGCGTGTGCTCCCGTCTGCGCGGGAGATGTCAAGAAGTGTAGCAACGGCGACAATAAAAAGGCGAAAAGTTTAGGAATGAAAATTCGGGTAACTAGCATTTTTGCAGTGGGAAATTCGGTTTCCGCTGGGAGCGGCGTTGAACCGTTATTGTTATTGCCTGTGAATAATTTGCAACATTGTTGAGGAAGCACAGAGAACATGCGCGCGGCCGCCGTGTTTTACGGTAGAGTATTGAGCCCCCAAAACGGGCCGGCGCGCGGCCGCCCCGGGGCGCGCGGTCGCCGGGTGGACCGCGCGTCCGAAGAAAAGATTGTATGACTGGCAAAGCGCATGGTAGCCTTTGGTAGCGCTGAGGGCGCCGTCGCGGCGCCCGGCACGCGGCGGACTGTTTCGGGTGGATTTAAGGAGTTGGTCGGATGGAAGTGGCGAAGAATCGCGGTTGGACGGCGGCCCGCAAGGCCGGCGGCTTCACGTTGTTGGAATTGCTGGTGGTGATCGTCATCATCGGCCTGTTGGCGGCCTATGTCGGCCCCAAATATTTCGCCCAGCTGGGCAAGTCCGAGGTGACCATCGCCAAGGCGCAGATCGACGCGTTCGAAAAATCGCTCGACACCTACCGCCTCGACGTTGGCCGCTATCCGACCACCGAAGAGGGGCTGGGCGCCCTGGTGGTGGCGCCGGCCACGGCGGGCGCCAAGTGGAACGGCCCGTACCTGAAGAAGGGCGTGCCGCCCGATCCGTGGGGCCATCCTTACCAGTACAAGGCGCCCGGCACCAAGGCCGAGTTCGAGATCACCTCGCTGGGACGCGACGGCCAGCCCGGCGGCACCGGCGAGGACGCCGAGATCAGCTCGCAATAACGCAGCCAGCGTCCGGATTCACGCCACCCCGCGCGCCACCGCCACCGTCAACGAAAGCCGCATTCGCCATGCAGTTCGATGTCCGCACCTTGTCGGCCGATATGGTCATCGCCCATCTGTTGATCGATGGCCGCGATGAGGCCGACGCGCGCCGCCAGGTCGAGGCGCGCGGCCTCTTCGTCAGCGCCATCGCGCCGGCGCGCGGCGGCCTGACCGGCCGCGGCCGCGCCGGCAAGCGCCCGGCGCTGTCCCTGGTGCTGTTCAGCCAGGAGTTGCTGGCGCTGCTGACGGCCGGCCTGGGCATCGTCGAGGGACTCGAGGCGCTGCTGGAAAAAGAGGCCAATCCGGCCACGCGCGGGGTGCTCGAACGGCTGCTGGCCGGCCTGCGCGAGGGCCAGCGCTTTTCGGCCGTGCTGGCCGAGCAGCCGGAACTGTTCCCGCCGCTGTACATCGGCATCGTCAAGGCGGCCGAGGGCACGTCCGACCTGCCGCGCTCGCTGTCGCGCTTTATCGACTACCAGCAGCGCATCGACCTGGTGCGCGGCAAGCTGGTGTCGGCCGCCATTTATCCGTGCATCCTGCTGCTCGTCGGCGGCGGCGTCAGCCTGTTTTTGATCGGCTACGTGGTGCCGCGCTTCGCCGAGGTCTACCAGGGCGCCGGGCGCGACCTGCCATGGCTGTCGCAGCAGATGCTCAACTGGGGCCAGTTCGCCAGCCAGCACACGGTGCTGCTGTTGGGCGGCATCGCGGCGGCGCTGGCGGCGCTGGCGCTGACGGTGCGCCACCTGATGGGCAGCGGCGGCATCGTCCGCCTGCTCAGCCGCCTGCCGGGCATCGGCGAGCGCGTGCGCATCTACGAATTGTCGCGGCTGTACCTGACCCTGGGCATGCTCAGCGAGGGCGGCATCACCATCGTCCACGCCATCGAGACGGTGCAGGGCATGGTCTCGGCCGGCATCCGCCAGAACCTGCAGGCGGCGCGCGCGTCCATCGAGGCGGGCCTGCCGCTGTCGACCGCCTTCGAGGCCAATCAACTGACCACGCCGATCTCGCTGCGCATGCTGCGCGTGGGCGAGCGCACCGGCGACATGGGGCCGATGCTGACGCAGTCGGCGGCCTTCTACGACGGCGAGATCACCCGCTGGATCGACCGTTTCACCCGCACCTTCGAACCGCTGCTAATGGCCGCCATCGGCTTGATCGTCGGCGCCATCGTGGTGCTGCTTTATATGCCGATCTTCGATCTGGCCGGAGACATGTCATGACGGCCCAGGCCATTCCCGTTGATACCGGCGTCCCGGTTTCCCCCGTGCCGGCCCTCGACACCGCGCTGGTGGCGCGCGCGCGCCATCTGCGCCAGCAATCGAAACGCACCTTGGTCGAGGAGCTCGAAGCGCTCAGTGGCATGGAGCCGCGCCTGGTGGTGCAAGCGTTGGCGCAGCCGTTCGGCATGACGGTGCTGGAGACGGTCGACATGCTGGCCTTCGTGCCGGCCTTCGACCTGCTGCCGCTGTCGCAGGCGATGGCGCGCCACTGCGTGCTGCTGCGCGGCTTCGACGGCGTGGTGGTGGGCGTGATCGCCGATCCGTTCGACCTCGATCTGCAAACCTGGCTCGGCACGCAGGCGCGCGCCACGCCGCACGCGCCGCTGCCGGTGCGCCTGGCGCTGCAGGCCGACATCCAGGCCTATTTGTCCAAGCAGGAGGAATCGGCGCGCGCCACCGACTCGCTGCTGCCCGGCGCCAGCGAGGGCCGGCGCGACGGCAAGACCGCCGCCGTGCTGTCGTTCGCTTCGGTGTCGGAGGCGGCCAGTCCGGCGGTCCGGCTGGTCAACTCCACCTTGTACGATGCCTTGAAGGCCGGCGCCTCCGACATCCACCTCGAGAGCACCTCCGGCGGCCTGGCCGTCAAGTACCGGGTCGACGGCGTGCTCGATCACGCCACCGCCGTCAACGGCATCGAGGTCGCCGAACAAATCATCTCGCGCCTGAAGGTGCTGGCCGAACTCGATATCGCCGAGCGCCGCGTACCGCAGGACGGCAGCTTCCGGGTCGAGGCCAACGGCCGCGAGATCGATCTGCGCGTGTCCATCATGCCGAGCATCCACGGCGAGGACGCCGTCATCCGTATCCTCGACAAGCGCGCCATGATCGAGGCCTACGGTTCGCTGACCCTGGAGGCGCTGGGCTTCGACGCGCCGTCGCTGGCGACCTTGCGGGTGCTGGCGCAGGAGGCCTACGGCATGCTGCTGGTGACCGGGCCGACCGGCTCGGGCAAGACCACCACCTTGTACGCGGCACTGACCGAGATCCACAACGGCCGCGAAAAGATCATCACCATCGAGGACCCGGTCGAGTACCAGCTGCCGGGCATCCTGCAGATTCCCGTCAACGAGAAGAAGGGCCTGACCTTCGCCAAGGGACTGCGCTCGATCCTGCGCCACGATCCGGACAAGATCATGGTGGGCGAGATCCGCGACCGCGAGACGGCGGAAATCGCCGTGCAGTCGGCACTGACGGGCCACCTGGTGCTCACCACCGTGCACGCCAATAACGTGTTCGACGTGTTCGGCCGCTTCACCCACATGGGCATCGATCCGTATGCCTTCGTGTCGGCGCTGAACGGCATCTGGGCGCAGCGCCTGGTGCGCATCAACTGCCCGCACTGCGCGGTGGACTACACGCCGGACGACCACGAACTGGCCAGCGTCGGCCTGCGCCGCGCCGATGTCCATGACTACCGCTTCATGCAGGGACCGGGCTGCGGCGATTGCCGGGGCACCGGCTACAAGGGGCGGCGCTCGATCGCCGAAATCCTGACCCTGAACGACGAGATCCGCGAGCTGATCGTCGACAAGCGGCCGATCCGCCAGATCAAGCAGGCGGCCTACGACAACGGCACGCGCAGCCTGCGCCAGGCCGCGCTGGAACTGGTCAAGCGCGGCGGCACCACTTTGGGCGAAATCAAACGGGTGACCTTGCATGCTTAGAGCCGTCGGACAATCGTTGCGCATCGGCGTGGCCGGCCACGCCGTCAGCCTGGTGCGCGTGAGCCGCTGGCGCGGAGAGCGATTTACCGTGCTGGCGGAGCACGCGTTCGCGCCATCGGCCGCGCATCCGTTCGACGCCATCGCCAACGCCTTGCGCGCGCTTTTGGGCGAGCAGGACGTGGGCGGCTGGCCCGCCAGCATCGTGCTGGCCGAGGAATTGACGCGCATGTGGCGCGTCACGCCGCCGCCCGGCGCCACGCGCCTGGACGACATGGAGGCGGCGGCCGGCCTGCGCTTCCAGTCGCTGTACGGCGAGGCGCCGTCGGCCTGGAAGATAGCGGCCGACTGGAACACCACCGAGCCGTTCTTCGCCGCCGCCATGCCGCGCGCGCTGCTGGCGGTGCTGGAGCTGGTGGCGACGGAATTCAAACTGTCCATCGTCGGTGTCGAGCCGCATTTCGTCAGCGCGTGGAACCGTTGGCGGCGCGGCATCAAGCGGGGCGCCTGGTTTGGCCTGCTGCACGACAATCTGCTGACGTTGGCGGCGATCGAAACCGGCAACGGCAAAGGGCCGCAGGCGATGCGCGCGATCCGCGCGCTGCCGGTGCCGCCCGGCGCCGATGCGGCATGGCTGACGCAGACCTTGAAGCGCGAGGCGCTGCTGCTCGATATGCCGCCGCCGGAACTGCTGCAGCTGTGCGGCGCAGCATCGGCCAGCGCGGCCAGCACGGCCGGCGTCGCCGCGTGGACGCGCGCCGCCGCCAGCGCCTCGCAGATTCCATGCGAGGCGCTCGATCAGGCGCAGCAGGCCGGCGGCGCCGGGCTGTCGACGGCGGCGCTGCTGGCGCGCGGCGGGAGCGTGGCATGACCAAGAACGCGATGCACATCGACTTCGCGCCGCGCAGCCTGCGCCGCACCTTGTTCCACACGCACCCGGCGCTGCTGGCGCTGGGCGCCGCCGGACTGCTGCTGTGCGTGGGCGCGGCCCTCGGCGGCTGGAAGCTGGTCGGGCAACAGCGCGAGCGCGAACAGCAACTGCGCCATATCCAGCAGCGCGCGGCGGCCATGTCGGCGCGCCCGGTGGAGGTGGCGCGGGTGGTGATACCGGAAGGGCAGGCTGCCTTCGTCAACGGCGCCATCCTGCAATTGAACCTGCCATGGCGCGAGCTGCAGGACGCCGTGGCCGCCGCCACGCCGCGCAACGTGGCGCTGGTGGCGATGGAGCCGGACCCGCGCAAGCAGGTGCTCAAGATCACCGCAGAAACCAGGACCAGCGACGATATGGTGGCCTACGTGGCGGAACTCAAGCAGCAGGAAACCTTCAGCGGCGTGGTGCTGACGCGCCACGAGATCAACGACCAGGACCCGTTGCGGCCCTTGCGCTTCCAGCTGGAGGCCACATGGATCACACGTTGAACGCTGCGAGCATCCGCGTGCTGGCGCTGCGCGCGCGTCTGGCCCTGCTGCGTCTCGGCGCGCCGGCTTGCGTGGCCATCGCCTTGTGCGCGGCCGGCGTGGCGGCGTGGGCGTGGCTGCTGCCGCAGCGCGCGGCGCAGGCGAAGGTGATGGCCAAGCCGTTGCCGGCGCCGTCGTCGCTGGTGACCGCGCCGCCGCCGCCATCGGCCAACCAGAACCTGGCCGATTTCTACCAGGTGCTGGGCGAGAAGCGATACGCGGAGCAGCAGGTCAAGGTGCTGTTCGACCTGGCCGCGAAATCCAATTTGGTGCTGAGCCAGGGCGAGTATAAATCGGCCTACGACAAGGCTAGCCGCGTCAGCACCTATCAGATTATCCTGCCGGTCAAGGGGCCGTACCAGGCGATCTGGCAGTTCGCCATGCAGGGGTTGCGCGAGATGCCGTTTGCCTCGCTGGACGAAATCGGCTTCCGCCGCGATACCATCGCCGAGGCGACGGTGGAGGCGCGTCTGCGCTTCACGCTGTACCTCAAGGACGGCGAACCATGAAGCCTTATCACATCGCGATGGGCGTGGCGCTGGCCGGTGCCGCCGCACTGGTGATCTTCGGCGATAACACGCCGGCGTCGGACATCGCCGAGCCGGTTGCGCGCTCCGCCAAGGCGCCGGGCGCGGTGGCCGCGGCACCCGTCGAGCGCTCCGGCAAGGACGGTAAGGCCGCGGCGGACGCGATGATCCTGCGGCTGGTGCCCCGCGCGGCGTTGGTCGGCGATTCGGCCGACGCCAGCTTCGGCGCCGGCGAGGGTGTGTTCCTGGGCCAGAACTGGAATCCGCCACCGCCGCCACCGCCGTCGCAGTCGCAATCGAACGCGCCGCCACCGCCGCCGATGGCGCCCCCCGTTCCCTTTAATTACTTCGGCAAAGCCGTCGCCGACGGCCAGTGGGAAGTCTATCTGGCGCGCGGCGACAAGACCTATGTGGTGCGCAACAAGACCGTGATCGATGGCGCCTACCGCGTCGACCGGATCGCGCCGCCGCTGATGACCGTGACCTATCTGCCTTTGAACCAGGTACAACAGATTAATATTGGAGCATTCGACTGATGGCTAGTCATCTGAACACATGGCGCCGCCGCGCCGCGCTGCCCGCCATGCTGGCGATCGCCGTCGGCGTGAGCGGCTGCGCCGGACAAATGGCCTTCCGCGAAGCCAACCAGCTGGTCGCCAAGGACCAGGTGGAAGCGGGCCTGCTCAAGTACCAGGAGGCGGTTCGGGCCGAACCGGGCAACGCCGAGTACCGCACCGCCTATCTGATGGCGCGCGACCGCGCCGCCCAGCGCCTGCTGGAGCAGTCCGAGCGCCAGTTGTCGGAAGGCCGTCCCGATCTGGCGGAGCAGGGCTTCCGCCGCGTGCTGGGATTGGACCAGATGAACGAGCGCGCGCGCAGCGGCCTGCGCGCGATAGAACGCGACAGCCGCCAGGACAAACTGCTGGCCGCCGCCATCGAGCACGCGAACAAGAAGGAATACGATCTGGCCAAGCTGCGCCTCAACGCGCTGCTGACCGAGACGCCGTCGAACGAGAAGGCGCGGCTGCTGCTGCGCGAAGTGACCGAGAAAAGCGCGCAGCCGGTGGTGGAGTCGGGGTTGGCGAAGTCGTACAAGCAGCCGATCACGATCGAGTTCCGCGACGCCCCGCTGAAGCAGGTGTTCGAGGTGATCGCGCGCCGCTCCGGCCTGAACTTCGTGTTCGACAAGGACGTCAAGACCGACCAGCGCACCACCGTCATGCTGAAGAACAGCACCGTCGAATCGGCGATCTACTTCCTGCTGCTGACCAATCAGCTGGAGCAGCAGGTCATGGACGCCAACACGATCCTGATCTACCCGAACGTGGCGGCCAAGCTGAAGGAATACCAGGAGATGACGGTCAAGACCTTCTTCCTGGCGAATGCCGAAGCCAAGCTGGTGGCCAATACGCTCAAGACCATCCTCAAGTCGCGCGACGTGGTGGTTGATGAAAAACTCAATCTGCTGATCGTGCGCGACAACCCGGAGGCGATCCGCCTGGCCGAACGCCTGATCGCGGTGCAGGACGCGCCCGAGGCGGAGGTGATGCTGGAGGTGGAGATCCTGGAGGTCAAGCGCGGCACGCTGATGAACCTCGGCGTGGAGTGGCCGACCAGCGTGGGATTGACGCCGCTGTCGACCGCCGGCGGCACCGGCATCACCTTGCGCGACCTGCGCCGCCTGAATTCGGACACCATCGGAGTGAGCGGCATTTCCGCCGCCATCAACGCCAACAAGACCGATACCGATTCCAACCTGCTGGCCAATCCGCGCATCCGCGTGCGCAACAAGGAAAAGGCCAAGATCGTCATCGGCGACAAGCTGCCGGTGATCACGGCGACGGTATCGTCGGGCATCGGCGGCTTCGCCAGCGACAACGTCACCTACGTCGATGTCGGCCTGACGCTCAACGTCGAACCGACCATCTATTTGAATAACGAGGTGGCGATCCGCGTGCAGCTGGAAGTGAGCAACCTGACCAACACCATCACCACCCGCAACGGCGGCACCGCCTACCAGATCGGCACGCGCCAGGCCACCACCATGCTGCAGTTGAAGGATGGCGAGAACCAGGTGCTGGCGGGCCTGATCAACAACGAGGAGCGCGGCACCGCCAGCAAGCTGCCCGGCGCCGGCGACCTGCCGATCATCGGTCGTCTGTTCGGTAGCAAGCGTGACGACAACCAGAAGACCGAGATCGTGCTGTCGATCACGCCGCGCCTGATCCGCAACGTGCAGCGGCCGGAGGCCAGCGCTTCCGAATTCTCGGCCGGCACGGAGGCCAGCTTCCGCCGCCGTCCGGACCTGACCGTGCGCACGCCGGTGCAGTTGCCGGCCCCGCCGGGCGCATCGTCGGCGCCACCGGCGCCAGCTGCGCCCGCCGCGCCAACCAACCCGGCCAACGCGCCGGCGCCGGCCGAAGCGCAGGGCGCGACCACACAGGCGATCCTGCCGCCGCCGGTGCAGGCCATGCCGCTGTCGACCGGCCAGCCGGCGCCGCTGCCGCCGACGCAAGGGGTGCAGCCGCAACCGGTACAACCGGCGGTCGAAATCTCGCCGTCGCCGCAGCAGTGACGCCAGGGTGGCAATGATGCGCGCGCGCGGTTTCACGCTGATCGAGTTGCTGGTGACCTTGACCATCCTCGGCCTGCTCAGCGTACTGGTGATACCGACCGCGCAGGTGGTGGTGCAGCGCCGCCAAGAGCAGGACCTGCGCGAGGCGCTGCATCAGATCCGCCAGGGCATCGACGCCTACAAGCTGGCTTACGACCAGGGCCGCATCACCAAGTCGCTAACCTCGACCGGTTATCCGAAGACGCTGGAGCTGCTGGTCGAGGGCGTGCCGGATCTGCAAAATCCCAAGCAGGCGAAGATCTACTTCCTGCGCCGCGTCCCGCGCGATCCGTTCAATTCCGACACCACGCTGAGCGAGTCGCAATCCTGGGGCAAGCGCAGTTACGCCAGCGAAGCGGACCAGCCGAAAGAGGGCGAGGATGTCTACGATGTGTTCAGCACGAGCGAGAAGAGCGGCCTGAATGGCGTTCCGTACAATAAATGGTGACCATGAAGACCAAAGGTTTTACGCTGATCGAGCTGTTGGTGGTGCTGGGCATCGTCGCCCTGATGCTGACGCTCGCGGTGCCGCGCTACTTCCCCAGCATCGACAAGTCGAAGGAAGTGGTGTTGGCCGATAACCTGCGCAATGTGCGCAACGTGATCGACCAGTACTACGGCGACACGGGCCGCTATCCCGACTCGCTGGAGCAGCTGGTGGAGAAAAAATACCTGCGCGCGTTGCCGGTCGATCCGGTCACCGACAGCGAAACGACATGGGTCATCATTCCGCCGGAAGACGGCGCCAAGGGCGGCGTCTACAACATCAAGAGCGGCGCGCCCGGCAACGACCGTAGCGGCAAGCCTTACGCCGACTGGTGATGCGGCGGCCGGTCAAGCGCCGCAACGGCGGCTTCACTTATCTGAGCCTGATCATCCTGGTGGCGATCATCGGTTTGGTGTCCGCGTCGGCGCTGAAACTGGGATCGGTGCTGCAGCGGAGCAGGGCCGAGCAGGAACTGCTCGATATCGGCGCCGCCTTCAGCGACGCGCTGCAAAGCTATGCCAACGCCACGCCCGCCGGCTTTCCGCCGCAGCCGCCGTCGTTGAAGGAGCTGCTCAAGGACCCGCGCTTTCCGACCGTGCGGCGCCACCTGCGCAAGGTGTTTGTCGATCCGATGACGGGCAAGGCGGAATGGGGCATCACCTACCTGGGCGACAAGGCCGGCGTGCTGGCGGTGTACAGTTTGTCGGATGCGAAGCCGGTCAAGATCGGTAACTTCCCGCAGCGGTTCCAGGGCCTGGCCGGCAAGCAGAAAATCTCGGAGTGGCGCTTCGCCGCGACCGGCGGCACGCTGCCGGTGCCGGGACAGAACCAGCAGCCCGGCGCGGTGGAAGTGAAACCCGGCACGCCCATGCCCGGAGGCCTGCTCACCCCGATTCCGCCGGCGCCGCCAGCTCCTCCGGCGCAGCCACCGCAGCCGGAGCCCGAACCGGCTCCGCCGCCAGAGCCTTCGCCAGAGCCGGCGGAGGAAAAGCCTGCAATGGAGCCGCAGCCGGAGCCGCCGGTCGAGCCGGCGCAGCGCTGACCCCACGCACCCTTTTGGCGAAACGCCGGCGTCACCACCAAGGGTCGGACCCGGCGGGGTCCGACCCCGGTTGGCCGTGCGGGTTCGCGCCTAGCGCGCCGTGCGTTTGAAATCCCGGAACCGGAACCCCATCGCCATCAGCGCGCCGAAATACACCAGCGCCGACACGCCAATCACCGCGAACAGCGCAGCGATGCGCAACAGCGTCTGATGCGCCATCCCCGTCCAATCGACCTGCGCCGCGCTGTACCACGCCGTCGCCCCCATCAGCGCGCAGGCGATCACCAGCTTGGCGAAAAACAGCAGCCAGCCCGGCTTGGGCGTGTAGATGCCGCGCCGGCGCAGGCCGGTAAACAGCAAGCCCGCGTTCAGGCAGGCGCCCAGGCTGATCGACAGCGCCAGTCCCGCCACTGCCAGCCGCGGTACGAAAACCATGTTCATCAGCTGCGTGGCAACCAGCACGCCGACCGCGATGCGCACCGGCGTGCGGATGTCCTGCCGCGCGAAGAAGGCCGGCGCCAGGATCTTGACCAGGATGATGCCGAGCAGGCCGACGCTGTAGGCGATCAGCGGCTGGGCCGACGCGTGCGCCGCCGCCGCCGTGAAGGCGCCGTTCTGGAACAGGGTGGAAATCAGCGGCACGGCCAGGGTGGCCAAGCCCACGGCGGCCGGCATCGCCAGCAAAAAGGTCAGCCGCAAGCCCCAATCGAGCAGCGATGAATATTCCTCCGTGTCGCCGCCGACGTTTGCCTTGGACAGGCTGGGCAGCAAAATCGTTCCCAGGGCCACACCCAGCATGGCGGTCGGGAATTCCATCAGGCGGTCGGCGTAGGTCAGGAAGGAGATGCTGCCTTCGGCCAGGTTGGAGGCGATGCTGGTATTGATCAGCAGGCTGATTTGCGCGGCGGCGACGGCGAACACCGCCGGCCCCATTTTTTTCAGCACGCGGCGCACGCCCTCGTCGCGCAGTCCCGACAGCGGATTGAGCGAGATGCGCGGCAGCATGCGGATCTTCAGCAGCGCCGGGATCTGGATCGCGACCTGCAGCAGGCCGCCGACGAAAACCGCGATCGCCATCGCGTAGATGGGCCGCTCGAGGTGCTGCTGCAAAAACAGCGACGCCAGGATGGACGCGATATTGAGCAACACTGGCGTGAAGGCCGGAATCTTGAACTGGCTCCAGGTATTCAAGATACCGCCGGCCAGCGCCACGAACGACATGAAGGCGATATACGGGAACATCAAACGCGTCATCCACACGGCGGCGTCGAAATCGTCCGGCTGCAGGCCGCTGGCGACCAGCATCAACAGCAGCGGGGCGCCGATGATGCCCAGCGCGCTGATG
The DNA here is from genome assembly GCA_024123955.1 of Oxalobacteraceae bacterium OTU3CINTB1. Lineage (NCBI taxonomy): Bacteria > Pseudomonadati > Pseudomonadota > Betaproteobacteria > Burkholderiales > Oxalobacteraceae > Oxalobacteraceae bacterium OTU3CINTB1. The sequence goes on along the minus strand of CP099652.1, from coordinate 5,405,459 downwards.
ACGACGGTGGCCCAGACCAGGGTGGTGCCGACATGGTCGGCCAGATTGCGCGTGTCTTCCCCGGTCTGCTTGTTCTTGTATTCGGATAAAATGGGCACGAACGCTTGCGAGAACGCGCCCTCGGCAAACAGCCGGCGCAACAGGTTGGGGATGCGGAAGGCGACGTTGTAGGCATCGGTCATGCCCCCGGCGCCGAAGGCCCGGGCGATGAGGATTTCGCGCAATAATCCGGTGATACGGGACAGCATGGTCATGCTGCTCAGGGCGGCTAGAGTTTTTAGCAAGTTCATGGGGCATGATTATAGTTGCTCCCGCCGAAAAAGATCGCTATAATCGCAGGCTGTACAGAATTCTGTTACGCAGACACTAATGTTTGGCAGGCAGCAGTTTGACTCACATGGTTCGGCAGACGCTACTGAACGCACCTGTTTGACAAACAATAATGTTTGCAAACGCACCTTTACCCTGATTTAGGAAATTCCATGGCAAATACCGCACAAGCGCGCAAACGTGCTCGTCAAGCAGTCAAGCAAAACGCTCACAACTCGTCCCAGCGCTCGACCCTGCGCACCGCTATCAAAGCAGTGCGTAAGGCGATCCAGGGCGGCGACAAAGCTGCTGCGACCGCAATCTTCCAATCGTCCGTGTCGAAAATCGACAGCATTGCGGACAAGAAGATCATCCACAAAAACAAGGCAGCTCGTCACAAGAGCCGTCTGGCAGCTGCCCTGAAGGCACTGTCCGCTTAATTCCCCTCACCGGGAGTCCAAGCAGAAACCCGCGCTGACTTCGGTCGGCGCGGGTTTTTTCGTTTGTGGCGAGGGAATAGCTGGGGACTGGATGATGACGGGATGGGGGGGCGGGTAGCGAGGTCCGCCGGACCAGGCCGGCGGACGCGGGCGTTTGCCCGCTGCGAAGACTCAGGCGGCCAGCTTCGGCTTAAACCGAAGCAGCACTTGTTTGCCCATCTGTATGCCCTTCTTTTCCACCGAATTGAACAGCATCCAGCCGATCGCATAGCTGATCGGCAGGGCGATCGCGATGACGATGCCGAAGCGCACCACGCCCGGCAGTTGCACATAGGCGGCCTGGCGTGCCAGCACGCCGGCCACCGGCAGCACAACCAGCAAATGCACCAGGTAGACGCTGTACGAGGTCTCGCCGAGGAACATGGCGACGCGGTTGGACAGCAGCTTGCGCAGGCCGATGGTGGCGCCGGCCAGTGCGTTGCTGCCGGGGAGGGTGCCGTTATTCATCAGATAGAACATGCCGACGACCAGGACCACGCGGGCCACGGCAACCTGGCTGCGTTCGAGGTAAAGCCACATCATCGCCAGGCCGACCCCGGCCAGCAAGCCGATATGCATGGTGCGTTCGGCGCGCGCCTGCGCGATCCACATGCCGATCAGGAACACGTAAAACTTGATGGCGAGGAAGGCCGGCATCGGGAAAGAGTGGAAGTAATCGCGGAAGAACAGGCGGATGGCCAGGCAGATGCCGATCAGCAGGCCGCTGGCGATGATCGGCGACAGGCGCGCCATGACGATCATGATGAACGGGAAAAACAGGTAGAACTGCATTTCCAGGCCGATCGACCAGTCCGGCAACGCCGTGCGGAACGCATAGGTCGGCGAGAACCCGAACAGGAAGCTCAGGTGCATGACGATGTTGGTGAAGCTCTGGTCGAAATAGCGTTCCGGCGCGGTGGTGGTCGACGGCCACACTAGTGCGATGGACTCGCGGAAATGACCCATCTGCGGACCGACCACCAGCGCCACCACCAATACGATGTAATACAGCGGCGCGATGCGGAAGAAGCGGCGCACCCAGAATTGTCCGATGGTGCGCGACGATTCCCAAGGTTCGGTCTGCTTGCGGGCGATATAGTTATGCGCCATCAAAAAACCGGACAGCAGCATGAACAGGTCGACGGCCAGTTCGCCCCATGACAGTAGCGGGATGTCGCGCAGGCCGGTGAGGATTTGAATGTGGGACAGCAGGACCCACATGGCGGCCAACCCGCGCAAGCCGTCCAGCCAAGGCAAGTTGCCCTGGTTTTGCCCTGTGGCCAGGGCGGATTGGTTGATCATTTAGTTACCTATTGACTATGTTTGTGGAAGGCACAACCTTCCGCCTACACAGCATATCACTTTTACATCATTTTCGCCGTTCCGTTCACTCAGTCGTTGGTCAGCTCCGATGGCTGCACCGGCATCGATTCGCCTGGCATCAGCGGGTGGCTCGCCAGCGAGATGGCGCCGATGGCGGTGCGCACCAGCCGCAAGGTCGGCAGCCCGACCGCCGCCGTCATGCGCCTGACCTGGCGGTTCTTTCCCTCTTGTAACGTGATCGCCAGCCAGCTGGTCGGCTGTCCGGCGCGTTCGCGGATCGGCGGAGTGCGCGGCCACAGCCACTCCGGCTCGGCGATCCGGACCGCCTTGCAGGGTTTGGTGACGAAATCGCCCAGGTCGATCGGCGCCTGCAACTTGGCCAGGCTGCCGGCGTCGGCCACGCCTTCGACCTGCACCAGGTACACCTTGGCCTCCTTGTGGTCCGGATGGGCAATCTGGTGCTGCAGCTTGCCGTCGTCGGTCAGCAGCATCAAGCCTTCGCTGTCGGCGTCGAGGCGGCCGGCCGGGTAGATGTTGGGGATCTTCAGATAGTCGGCCAGGGTGGCCTTGTCGTCCTGCGGCGAGAACTGGCACAGCACCTGGAAAGGTTTATTAAATAGAATGAGGGGCATGCTTGTGTGAGGATGGAATTGGTGTAGGCTTGAAGGCCGGTGTCGTAAAATCGTAGCGCCCACTAAAATACTGGTGCATAATGCAAAACGCCTGTCTTATGTCTTATAGAAGACCTAGGTATTTGTACTAACTTGGCAATAAAACAAAGAATCCTTGCCCCGGTAGCAGTATTGTATGCCGCTTGCCGAGCGTCCATTTCGGAGAACACGATGTACCAACATATCAACGTACCCGCCGACGGCCAGAAAATCACCGTCAACGCCGATTTTTCCCTGAATGTACCAGATAACCCGATCGTGCCCTACATCGAAGGCGACGGCACCGGCGCGGACATCACCCCGGTCATGCTCAAGGTGGTCGATGCGGCGGTGGCCAAGTCCTACGGCGGCAAGCGCAAGATCAACTGGATGGAAATTTTTGCCGGCGAAAAGTCGACCACCGTGTACGGCCCCGACGTGTGGCTGCCGGAGGAGACCCTGGCGGCGGTGAAGGAGTACGTGGTGTCGATCAAGGGCCCGCTGACGACGCCGGTCGGCGGCGGCATCCGCTCGCTCAACGTGGCGCTGCGCCAGCAGTTGGACCTGTACGTTTGCCTGCGCCCGGTGCGTTACTTCACCGGCGTGCCGTCGCCGGTCAAAGAGCCTGAGAAAACCAACATGGTCATCTTCCGCGAGAACTCGGAAGACATCTATGCCGGTATCGAATACCAGCAGGGTTCGGAAGGCGCCAAGAAACTGCTGGACTTCCTGGTCAAGGAAATGGGCGTGACCAAGATCCGCTTCCCGGAAACGTCGGGCCTGGGCATCAAGCCGGTGTCGATCGAAGGCACGCAGCGCCTGGTGCGCAAGGCGATCCAGTACGCGATCGACAACGACAAGCCGTCGGTGACCATCGTCCACAAAGGCAACATTATGAAGTACACCGAGGGTGGCTTCCGTGACTGGGCGTACGAGCTGGCGCTGAAGGAATTCGGCGCGGAGCTGATCGACGGCGGCCCTTGGTGCAAGGTGAAGAATCCGAAGACCGGGCGCGACATCACGATCAAGGATTCGATCGCCGACGCCTTCCTGCAGCAGATCTTGCTGCGTCCGGCGGAATACAGCGTGATCGCCACGTTGAACCTCAACGGCGACTACATCTCGGACGCGCTGGCGGCCCAGGTGGGCGGCATCGGCATCGCGCCGGGCGCCAACCTGTCGGATTCGGTGGCGATGTTCGAAGCGACGCACGGCACAGCGCCTAAATATGCGGGCAAGGACTATGTGAATCCGGGTTCGCTGATCCTGTCGGCCGAGATGATGCTGCGCCACATGGGCTGGACCGAAGCGGCCGACTTGATCATCAAGTCGATGGAAAAAGCCATCGACTCGAAGAAGGTCACCTACGACTTCGCGCGCCTGATGGAAGGCGCGACGCAGGTATCGTGCTCCGGCTTCGGCGAAGTGATGATCGAGCAGATGCAGGACTAGTCTGTAATACTCCGGGGTCAGGTCCACCATTTCTACACGGGCCCGACCTTGGGGCGTGGGCGACGGCTATTTCACATGCGCGTATCGCCCAAATCTGCTTTTCGGGAAACGATTTTCACCAAATAGATCAGCACGTGTAGAAATGGTGGACCTGACCCCGGAGTTGCTTTTGGTTTATTTCCAGAGCATGAAGGGCAGCATGCCCCACGCGGCCAGCACCAGCATGCATTGCAGGCTTGCGATCAGCGCCAGCGTATCGCCGACATGTCGCTGCCCACCGCGCCACTGCATCGCCAGTCCCGCCATCAACGTTAGCGGCAACGCCGCCGTGACCACCGCCAGCATGCCGCTGGCCATCGTCAATTCCCCCATCCGCAAGAACGACTGCATGTAAAACAGCGGCGCGGGCAGCGCCAGCGCAAGCACACCCATCAACGGCGCGAACAACGGATCGCGGGTCCGCAGCCGCCGTCGCAGCAGCCGCCAGCAACCGACAGTCACAATATAGGCCAGCCCCGGCAGACCGATCCCCAGGCTCAGCCACAGGCCTGTGAACAGCACCATGTCGGCCTTGGCGTAGTTGCGGATGCCGTCGGTGACGATGCGCCGGCCGTCGTCGCCAACCAGCATCGCGTGCGTGTTGTCCAGGCGGCCGGCCTGCGTGAACAAGTGGCCGCCGGTCGGCGTCAATACCGTCGGCTCGCCCTGGAACGGCGCCAGCCGCACGACGCCACCCTCCCGGCCCACCCGCACGAAGTTGAAGACGATGTCGGTCCAGGCCAGGTTGCTGACCCTGTGCATCGCCGGCACGTAAATTCCCAGCCAGTCGCCGATGTCGCCGGCTGGCGTGGCGGGCTTGACCGCAGGCGCGGCCGGCTGGAGATGCAGCTTGTAGATCAGCAATTTATTGAAGCGGTCGTAGTTCGCCGTTTCGCTGTCCGTGTTCATGGCAACAAAGAACGCCTTGCGCTGCGCCGGATAGACGCACAGCATGGCGTTGAAGCCCACCGAGGTGCCGGGATGGCAGTAGCCAAGCTGGCCATGGCGGTCGCGGCCGACCAGCGCGTGGCCGTGGCCGGTCGTCAAGCCGGCCCGCACGGCCTCGGTGCCGCTGGGCGTGCCCAGTTGCGCCATCAGCTTGGGGTCGATGAAGGGGCGGCCGTCGATGGCGCCGTCGCCCATCAGGAAGACGGCGAAACGCGCCATGTCGGCGGCGGTGGTGGTGAGCCGATCAGCCGAGGGCAGGTAGCCGCGCACGGCGGGCTGCGTGACGCCGCGCTCGAAGTGGCCCATCGCCAAACGCGGGTCCGCCTCCGGCCCGGTCTGGGTGACGAAGCCAAAGGTGCTGTCGCGCATCCCCAACGGTTGCAGCAATTGCGCGTCCAGATAGCGGTCGTAGCGCTGGCCGCTGACCGTTTCGATGATCATGCCGAGCAGCGCGTAGCCGATGTTGGAATAGGCGAAGCGGCTGCCCGGCCGCGCTTGCACGGTCAGCAGCGCGGGATCGGATGCGTTGGCGAAGGCGGCGCCGAGCGGCGTGTCGGCCCGGGCCGACAGGCTGAAGATGTGCCACAGCCGGAAGTTTTCCAGCCCCGCCGTGTGCGAGAGCAAATGCCGCACGCGGATCGGGTCGGTGTCCTGCCAGTGGTTGGTGAACGACAATGCCGGCAGCAACGTGGCGACCGGCGTGTCGAGCGACAGCTTGCCTTCGGTGATCAGGCGCAGCACGCCAGCGGCCACCGCCACCTTGGCGACCGAGCCGACCTGCACGCGGTTGTCGGCGCGCATCACGGCGCCGCTGGCGGCGTTGGCCAGCCCGGCGGCGCCGGCCAGCGCGCCGGCCTCGGGCGTGACGGTGACCCAAACGGCGCCGGTCAGTTGTTCTTGCTGCAGAGTGCGTTGTATTTCCGTCGCCAGCGACGGCGCGGCGCGGCCCGGCATCGGGATCGACAGCACCACCAGGGCAGCCATCGCCAGCGTTATCAGATGAGTCATAGGGGGAGAGGGGAACGTCGGACTTCTACAACACTTTCGTTTGGCTATCCGTGGCCCGGGCCGGCCGCTGGACGAAAAAAAACCCCGCAGACGGGGTTTTTCACATCTGTGCCGTGTAACTTAGGCAGCTTGGATGTTGGAAGCTTGCTTGCCTTTAGGGCCTTGCGTGACTTCGAATTGAACTTTTTGACCTTCTTTGAGGGTCTTGAAACCGTTCATGTTGATTGCGGAGAAGTGAGCGAACAAATCCTCGCCGCCGTCATCTGGAGTGATGAAGCCAAAACCTTTGGAATCATTGAACCACTTAACTGTACCTGTTGCCATAAAAAGAACTTTCAAAATTAAAACGGATCACACGAGCCATAAAAGCAAGAAGCTTCTTGCCCCCTCCTCACGCCTCACTTCTTATCAACATGTACATTTCTGCACGAAGCCGATAACGCATTGTTAGCGGACCGATTTTTAAAGTCAAGCAGATTTGTATGCATTTTGCTACTTTTGATCTGCTTGGCGAAAAAGCAACTCTTGATTTTAACAAATGGGTCGCCATCTGCGCCATGTTAAGAAAACGCGTAAGATGGAAAACAATTGGATGTGCATAGTGAAATGCACATTGCATCAACCCCGAAAGCATTAGAATATAAGCGTATGGCAACCAAGCATGACACCGAAACCCTTTTGGAGCGGCAAGCGCTGAAGCCGCCACCGTTGTACCAGGTGGCGTTGCTCAACGATGACTACACACCGATGGAATTTGTAGTCGCTATCATCCAGGAGTATTTCAACAAAGACCGTGAAACAGCCACGCAAATAATGCTCAGTGTTCATCGCTACGGCAAAGGAGTGTGCGGCGTGTTCTCTAAAGATATAGCCTGTACCAAAGTGGAGTTCGTTTTAACGCATGCGCGCAAGGCAGGTCATCCCCTGCAGTGCGTGATGGAGGAAGTATGATTGCGCAGGAATTAGAAGTAAGTTTGCACATGGCGTTTGTCGAAGCGCGACAGGCCCGGCACGAATTCATCACGGTGGAGCACTTGCTGCTGGCCTTGCTGGACAACCCTTCGGCTGCCGAAGTGTTGCGCGCATGCGCCGTCAACATTGAAGATCTGCGCAAAACCCTGACCAATTTCATCGGCGATAACACGCCGACCGTGCCAGGCACCGGTGAGGTCGATACCCAGCCGACGCTCGGTTTCCAACGCGTGATCCAGCGCGCCATCATGCACGTGCAGTCGGCGTCCAATGGCAAGAAGGAAGTGACCGGCGCCAACGTGCTGGTGGCGATCTTCGGCGAAAAGGATTCGCACGCGGTCTACTACCTGCATCAGCAGGGCGTGACGCGTCTGGACGTGGTCAACTTCATTTCGCACGGCGTGCGCAAGGACCAGCAGACCGATGCCGCCAAGGCATCGGAAGGCGTGGAAGAGGGCGCTCCGGGCGGCGAAGGCCAGACCAAGGAAAGCCCGCTGGACCAGTTCACGCAGAATCTGAACAAGTCCGCCGCCGAAGGCAAGATCGATCCGCTGATCGGCCGCGAAGACGAGGTCGACCGCGTGATCCAGATCCTGTGCCGTCGCCGCAAAAACAATCCGTTGCTGGTCGGCGAGGCCGGCGTGGGCAAGACCGCGATCGCCGAAGGCCTGGCCTACCGCATCACGCAAAGCGATGTGCCGGAAATCCTGCAAAACGCCGTCGTGTATTCGCTCGACATGGGCGCGCTGCTGGCCGGCACCAAGTACCGCGGTGACTTCGAACAGCGCCTCAAGGCCGTCCTCAAGCAATTGAAGGACAACCCGAACGGCATCCTGTTCATCGACGAGATCCATACGATCATCGGCGCCGGTTCAGCCTCGGGCGGCACCCTGGACGCATCGAACCTGCTGAAGCCTGCGTTGGCCAACGGCCAGCTCAAGTGCATCGGCGCGACCACCTACACGGAATTCCGTGGCGTGTTCGAGAAGGATCACGCGCTCTCCCGCCGCTTCCAGAAAGTGGACGTCAACGAGCCGACCGTCGAGCAGACCGTGCAGATCCTGCGCGGCCTGAAGTCGCGCTTCGAAGAGCACCATGGCGTGAAGTATTCGTCGTCGGCGCTGTCGACCGCCGCCGAACTGGCAGCGCGCTTCATCAACGACCGCCATCTGCCCGACAAGGCGATCGACGTCATCGACGAGGCCGGTGCTGCGCAGCGCATCCTGCCGAAGTCGAAGCAGAAGAAAACCATCGGCAAGACCGAGATCGAGGACATCATCGCCAAGATCGCCCGTATCCCGCCGCAGACCGTCAACCAGGACGACCGCAGCAAGCTGCAGACCATCGACCGCGATCTGCGCAACGTGGTGTTCGGCCAGGATCCTGCGATCGAAGCGCTGGCGTCGGCGATCAAGATGGCGCGTGCCGGTCTGGGCAAGACCGACAAGCCGATCGGCTCCTTCCTGTTCTCCGGTCCTACCGGCGTCGGCAAGACCGAGGTGGCGAAACAGCTGGCCTTCATCCTGGGCATCGAACTGATTCGTTTCGACATGTCCGAGTACATGGAGCGTCACGCCGTGTCGCGCCTGATCGGCGCGCCGCCGGGTTACGTCGGTTTCGACCAGGGCGGTTTGCTGACCGAAGCCATCACCAAGAAGCCGCACGCGGTGCTGTTGCTCGATGAGATTGAAAAAGCCCATCCGGACATTTTCAACATCCTGCTGCAGGTGATGGACCATGGCACGCTGACCGACAACAACGGACGCAAGGCCGACTTCCGCAACGTGATCATCATCATGACCACCAACGCGGGCGCCGAAAGCTTGCAGAAGTCGTCGATCGGCTTTACGAATTCCAAGCAGGCAGGCGACGAGATGGCCGACATCAAGCGCATGTTCACGCCGGAGTTCCGCAACCGTATCGACGCGACCATCAGCTTCCGCGCGCTGGACGAGGAAATCATCCTGCGCGTGGTCGACAAGTTCCTGATGCAGCTGGAAGAGCAGCTGCACGAGAAAAAGGTCGAGGCGATCTTCACCGAGAAACTGCGCAAGTTCCTCGCGAAGAAAGGTTTCGATCCGCTGATGGGCGCACGGCCGATGTCACGCCTGATCCAGGACATGATCCGCAAGGCGCTGGCCGACGAGCTGCTGTTCGGCCGTCTGGTGACCGGTGGCCGCGTGACCGTGGATCTGGACGAGAAGGATGTCGTCAAGCTGGAGTTCCCGGAACCGCCGGATGCGGCGCCAACCACGCCGCCGGAGACTGTGGAAGTCGACTAAGTCGGCCAGGCCAGCTAGATCGCAGTATCGAAAACCCCGCCCGCTTTGCGCCGGCGGGGTTTTTTTCGTCCGCAAGCGCACCCGCAATCATGTAAAAATAAAAATACAATTTGACACTTTCTGGCTTTTAACTGATACTGGCGCCGTCATCGGCGAAACCCTGAGCGACCGGCGCGGCGCGCTGGCGACGGCGACGGAAGAGGGCGCCAATGCGCTACCGGAGCGTCCGCCGGTGAGCGCGCAGGAAGCGATTAACCTGGTGCTCGCCGGTATCGAGCGCGGCGCGCGGCCGCTGGAGGAGACCACCGCCGAGCTGGTCGTCTATCCGTTGATGGCAAGAACCCGCGCCCGCACCGGCGAGGGCAAGCCGCTGGCGCAACTGAACGCGCTCGACGTGGACGACGTGGTGACCGACTACCGCCTTGCCTATGTGGTCAGGACGCGCATGCTGATCCGCAACGACTTGCAGTTCTGGGATCACATCGTCAGCGCCGAGGACGGCCACCTGATCGACCGCCACAACGCCCGCACCGACGTCGCCGGCACCGGCCACAGCCAGTACAACGGCGTCGTCAAGCTCAACACGACCAAGAGTGGCGCGCTGTACCAGATGAAAGACACCAGCCGCGGCGCCGGCGGCAAGTTCGGCGGGTTGGCGGTCACCAACGCCAATAACGACTACATCCCCACCGGCACGCTCTACACCGACGCCGACAACCAGTGGGGCGACGGCTTGCAATACATCGCCGGCGCCAGCACCACCGGCGTCAACGGCCAGACCGCCGCCGTCAACGCCATGTTCGGGCTGGCAAGCACGTACGACATGATGAAAAACGTCATGGGCTGGCATAGCCTGGATGGTAACAATACCGCCACCTACGCCACCGTGCACTATGGACAGGCCCACACCAACGCTTACTACGGCGAGGACTGCCGCTGCATCCGGGTGGGCGACAGCAACGGCGTCGACTATAAAAATCTGGGCGTGGTCGATGTGCTCGGCCACGAGATGGGCCACGGCGTCACGGCGCGCACCTCCAAGCTGCCGATGTACGGCGAGGCGGGCGGCCTGAACGAATCGGGCGCGGACATCAACGGCGAGATGGCCGAGGCCTACGCGCACAATGGCGGCGTCGGCAAGACGGTCCCGGCGGGCAACGACTGGATGATGGCCAAGGAGGCATGGTTTCCCGGCCAGGCGCTGCGCTATCTGCGCAAGCCGTCCAGGGACGGCAAGAGCCGCGATGCCTGGAGTGCCGACATCGGCAAGCTCGATCCGCACTACAGCAGCGGCGCCAACAACCGCATGTTCTACTTCCTGTCGCAGGGTTCGGACGCCAAGGCCGGCGCGGAGGGCTACAGCGGCTACCTCAAGCGCACGCCCAGGGCCATGACCGGCATCGGCAACGACAAGGCCTACCGCATCTGGTTCACCGCCAACACCACCAAGTTTGCCGCCGGCACCAACTATGCGGCGGCGCGCCAGCACATGATCGACGTGGCGCGCCAGCTGTACGGCGACGATAGCGCCGAGGCGATCGCCGTGCAGCGCGCCTACGCCGCCATCAACGTCGGCTACGACATCGACGAGCCTGGTTACAAATCGCCGGTGGCCTTGCTGACCCAGCCCGCCAGCACCGGCGTTACCATCGGTCGGCCGGCGGTTTTCACGGCCTACGCGGAGGCCGGCACGGCGCCGTATTTCTACGCCTGGTACAAGAACGGCGCGCGGGTGCGCAACGTCACGGGTCCGGCCTACAGCTTCATCGCGACGGCGGCCGACGCCGGCGCCAGGATCACCGTGCGCGTGACCGACAGCGCCAACCTGCCGACCACGGCCGCCAGCCAGACGGCCGTGCTGAGCATCAACCCGCCTGGCACCTTGTACGAACGCATCGCCAACGGCGGCTTCGAGGATGGCGAACTGGACTGGGCTGGCCATCTGAACAAGATCAGCACCTGGATCCAGTACCCGGCCCAAGCGGGCAAGTACATGGCGTGGTTCGGCAACTATGAAACCGGCGCCGGCGCGGCGATCTACCAGGCGCTGACAATCCCGGCTAACACCGCCACCGCCAAGCTGTCGTTCGCGCTGAGCGTGAGCACCACCGGCAATGCGGCCGTGGCGCAGGATCACTTCCGGGTCGAGGTGCGCGGCCTGTTCAACCAACCGCTCGCGCTGGTCAAGGCGTTCAGCAACCTGGACGCGGCGCCCGGCTTTGTCACCCACAGCTTCGACTTGAGCGCGTTTCGCGGCAAGACGGTGCGGCTGCGGTTCGCGTCCAGCTCGGATGGCGATCAGTCAAGCTGGTTCATGTTGGACAATGTCAGCTTGAAAACGGAGTAACAGTGGCGCGGCTGCGGGGCAGTTTTTCTTTGCGTCAAGCGGTCAAGGTATGACAGAATCGTCGTTCCTATCGACAACTCGCAAAGCCTGTCCATGTCACCGCTCCGCCTTCGCTTCCGCCTACGCCCCGTTGCCTTGATCCTGATGTCCGCCGGCCTGTTGGCCGGCCAGGCGGCTTCCGCCGCCGAATCCTACTACCGTTTCCCCGCCATCCGTGGCGACGCCGTCGTCTTCACCGCCGAAGGCGACTTGTGGCGCACCGGCGCCCAGGGCGGGCAGGCGCAGCGCCTGACCACGCACCCTGCCGCCGAAACCAACGCCGCCATTTCGTACGACGGCAAATGGATCGCGTTCTCCGCTTCCTACGAGGGCGCGCAGGAAGCCTATGTCATGCCGGTCGCCGGCGGCCTGCCGAAGCGGTTGACGTTCGAGAACGGCGCCGTCACGGTGCTGGGCTGGACGGCGCAGGGCGAGGTGCTGGTCAGCACTCAGGATTCGAAGGGGCCGTCGGCGCACCGCATCGTCGCCGCCGTGCAGCCATCGACCTTGCAGCGCCGCGTGTTCGCCGTCGCCGACGCCAACGATGCGGTGCTCGACGACGCCGGCAAGACCCTGTACTTCACGCGCTACGGCCTGGCCCTGACCAACGACAACGTTAAAAATTATCGCGGCGGCGCCCACGCGCAGCTGTGGCGCTACGACTTGAACGCGGGCGCCGGGGCGGAAGCCAGGCCGCTGCTGGCCGACGATGCCGGCAACAACAAGCGTCCGATGTGGTGGCAGGGCCGGATTTACTTCATCAGCGACCGTGGCGGCTCCGACAACCTGTGGTCGATGGCGCCCGATGGCAGCGATCCGCGCCAGCTCACCAAACATAACGACTGGGATGTGCGCAATGCGGCGATGGGCGACGGCCGCGTCGTCTACCAACTGGGCGCGGACCTACGCGTGTTCGACCTGGCCGCGTCGGCCGACCGCCAGCTGTCGATCGGCCTGGTCTCGGACTTCGACCAGCAACGCGCGCGTCAAATTCGCTCGCCGCTGGATCAGTTGACGAATGTGCAGCTGTCCGCCAAGTCCGAGCGGCTGGTGTTGACGGCGCGCGGGCGCGTCAGCCTGGCCGGCACCGGCGCCCAGCGCCGCGTCGAGATCGCGGTGCCGGAAGGCGCGCGGGCGCGCGAGGCGGTCTTCAGCCCAGACGACAAGTGGGTCTACGCGATCGTCGACACCACGGGCGAAAACGAAATCTGGAAGTTCGCCGCCGACGGCTCCGGCCCCGGCCAGCAGCTGACCCGCGACGGCATCAGCCACCGCTGGCAGCTGTATCCATCGCCGGACGGCCGCTGGCTGGGGCACACGGACAAGAAGGGCCGTTTCTGGCTGCTGGACCTGGCCACCAAATCGAATATCGTCATCGACGACGCGGGCAAGGCCGGCGTCGACAAGCACGACGAAATCCTGTGGTCGGGCGACAGCAAGAATCTAGCGCTGGTGCGCTCCGCAACCACCGAGCAGCGCGAGCAAATCGGCTTGTACAACCTGGCGTCGAAGCAGCTGGCCTTCGTTACCAGCGACCGTTACACCTCGCGCGCGCCGGTGTTTTCGCCGGACGGAAAATGGCTGTACTTCCTCTCTGCCCGCAACTTCCAGCTGGCGAACGGTTCGCCGTGGGGCGACCGCAATATGGGACCGGTGTTCGACAAGCGCACCGGCGTCTATGCGCTGGCGCTCCAGCCGGGCAACCGCTTCCCGTTCAAGCCGGACGATGAACTGGGCAAGCCGGGCGAGAAGGTGGCCGAGGGCACGGCCGACAAGGCGGTCGAACAGGCGGCGGAGAAGGCGGCTGAGAAAGCAGTCGCTAAAGCGGTCGAAAAAGCCGTCACCAAAACTGCGCCGCCGGTCAAGAAATCGGACAAGTCGCTGCCGGAGATCGTCTTCGCCGGCCTGCAGGACCGCCTGTACGAAGTGCCGCTGGCGCCCGGTAACTACCGTGGCCTGAACATGGACGACAAGCGACTGTACTTCCTGGATGTGGAGTCCGGCGATGGCAAGGCGAATCTGAAAACGTTGGCGATCGCCTCCAACGGTCCGCAGCCGGAAACCTTCGCCGCCGGCGTGCGCGAATTCGACCTGGCCGCCGACAAGAAGCACATTTATTACCGCACCTTCAGCGGCGGGCCGGGCGACATGATCATCGTCGACGCGGCCGCCAAGGCGCCGGGCGACATCTCCAAGTCCAGGGTCAAGGTCGACGACTGGAGCTTCACCTCCAATCCGCGCCTGGAGTGGAAGCAGATGTTCAACGACGCCTGGCGCATGCACCGCGACTTCCTGTACGACGCCAAGATGCGCGGCGTGGACTGGACCGCCGTGCGCGATAAATACACGCCGCTGGTCGAACGCGTGACCGACCGCGCGGAGCTCAACGACATCCTGGGCATGATGATCAGCGAGGTCGGCGCGCTGCACTCGCAGATCGCGCCCGGCGACATTCGCCGCTCCGCTCCGGAGGGCGTGCCGGCGGGGCTGGGCGCGCTGCTCACGCGCACCGCCGAAGGCTACCGCGTCGATCACATCTACCGCAGCGAGCCGGAGCTGCCGTCCGAGCGCGGACCGCTGGCGCAGGCGGACGTCAACGTGAAGGAGGGCGACATCATCACCGCCGTCAACGGCAAGCCGGTGCTGGAGTCGCGCGACATCGCCGACCTGCTGCTGAACCAGGCCGACCGGCAGGTGCTGCTGCAGATCAAGCGCAAGGCCGGCGGCGCCGGTCCCGTGATCGTGATGCCGGTGAATATGTTCAAGCAGGCCGGCCTGCGCTACAGCGACTGGGAGCAGAGCCGCGCGCGCCAGGTGGAGACGGCGTCGAAGGGACGCATCGGTTACCTGCACCTGCGCGCCATGGGACCGCGCGACATCGCCTCGTTCGCGCGCGACTTCTACGCCAACGTCAACCGCGAAGGCCTGATCATCGACGTGCGCCGCAATAACGGCGGCAACATCGATAGCTGGATCATCGAAAAACTGCTGCGCAAGGCTTGGGCCTTCTGGTCGTCCCCGGGCGCGCAGCCGGCGCCGAACATGCAGAACACCTTCCGCGGGCATCTGGTGGTGCTGGTCGATGAACTGACCTATTCGGACGGCGAAACCTTTGCGGCCGGCGTCAAGGCCCTGGGGCTGGCGCCGCTGGTCGGCAAGCGCACCGCCGGCGCCGGCGTCTGGCTGAGCGATAACAACCGCCTGAGCGACAACGGCATGGCGCGCGTCGCCGAGAACGGCCAGTTCAACACCGTCGACGGCCATTGGCTGATCGAAGGCGTGGGCGTGACGCCGGATGTGGAAGTGGACAACCTGCCGCATGCGACCTTCATGGGACAGGACCGGCAGCTGGAAGTGGCGTTGGAACTGCTGGACAAAAAGTTGAAGGACAATCCGATCAAACCATATCAACCGCAGGTGATCCCCGCGTTGAAATAAGGAGACCTTGATGCACTTGAAGCGCCTCGTATCCGTCGCCGTCGCCGGTGCGGCCATCACCATGGCCCAATCCGCGCAGGCACTGCCCAGCACCAGCGATACCCGCATGCTGACCGAGCCGGCGTTATCGGCCACCCACCTGGCCTTCATCTATGCGGGCGATGTGTGGCTGGCGAATCCGGACGGTGGCGCACCGCGTCGCCTGACGTCCGACCCGGGCGAGAAATCGAATCCGCAATTCTCGCCGGACGGCAAACTGATCGCCTACAGCGCGCAAGTCGACGGCAACACCGACGTCTATCTGCTGCCGATCGAGGGCGGGGTGCCGAAGCGGTTGACGTATCATCCTGGCGCCGACGTGGTGCAGGGCTTTGCGCCCGACGGAAAGTCGGTGATGTTTACTTCGCCGCGCGCGGCGTTCAACAACCGCTATCGCAAACTGTTCACCGTGCCGGTGACCGGCGGCGTGGAGACGCAGCTGGAAGTGCCGAACGCCGCGCGCGCCGCCTGGTCGCCCGATGGCAAGAGCATCGTCTACAACCCGTTCTCGCCAGCCTTCCTGCAGTGGAAGCACTACCGGGGCGGCACCAACTCGATTCTGTGGCTGTTCAACCGGGGCGACAAATCGGTGGTCAAGATACCGCAGCCGGCCACGCATTCGAACGACGTCGATCCGATATGGATCGGCGACACCGTCTACTTCCGCTCCGACCGCGACGGCGAATTCAATCTGTATGCCTACGATGTGAAGTCCAAGGCCGTGCGCGCGCTGACGAAGCATACCGACTTCCCGGTGCTGAACGCTTCCGCGTCGGGCAACGGCATCGTCTACGAGCAGGCCGGCTATCTGCACGCGCTGGACCTGGGCAGCGGCCAGGCGCGCAAGCTGACCATCGGCGTTAGCAGCGACCTGGGGATGTCGCGTCCGCGCTGGCTCAGCGGCGCCAAGTACATCCGCAATTTCTCGGTGTCGCCGTCGGGTGCGCGGGTGGCGTATGAATTCCGTGGCGAGATCGTCACCATCCCCGCCGACAAAGGCGATGTGCGCAACCTGACGCAGACCACGGCCGCCAACGAGCGCTCGCCCGCATGGTCGCCGGATGGCCGCTCGGTCGCCTACTTCTCGGATGAATCGGGAGAGTATGCGCTGCATATCCGCGCGCAGGACGGTAAGGGCGAACCGCGCAAGTTCAAGCTGACCGGTTCCGGCTTCTACGACAACCCCGTCTGGTCGCCGGACAGCAAGAAGATCGCCTACACCGACAACTCCTGGACCTTGTACGTGATGGATGTCGCCTCAGGCACGATCAGCAAGATCGCGTCCGAACCGCTGTATGGCGTGAACAAGACCTTGCGCGCGGCATGGGCGCCGGATTCGCGCTGGATCGCCTACGCGCTCAATTCGATGACCTACACGCGCAGCGCCTACATTTATTCGCTGGAGCAGAAAAAATCATGGCCGGTGACGGACGGCCTGTCGGATGTGGTCAATCCGGTCTTCGACAAGAGCGGCAAGTATCTGTACTTCTTCGCCTCCACCAACGCGGGACCTAGCAATAACTGGTTCTCCCAGCAGAACGAGGACAACCGCGTCACGCGCACGGTCTGGATGGCGGTGCTGCGGCGCGACCTGCCGTCGCCGCTGATCAAGGAGAGCGACGAGGAAAAAGCAGCCCCGGCCACGCCACCGGTGTCGGAGAAGAAGGAACCGGCCAAGCCGGAGACGCCGAAGATCGATCCGAAGACGGGGCGCGACGATCCGAAGGTCACGGTGGCGCCGGTCGCGCCGATGGCTATCGATTTCGAGGGCATCGAAACGCGCATCGTCGATTTGCCGATACCGGCGGCATCGCTGTCGGACCTGGAAGCGGGGCAGGACGGGCAGATATTCTTCCTGCGCGAGAACGACGGCAAGAAAGCGATCCAGCGCTTCGACCTGAAGGACCGCAAGGCCGAAACGCTGCTGGCGGAGGCTGATGAATTCGAGGTGTCTTCCGATGGCAAAAAGATCGTCTACCGCCTCAAGGAGGCGTGGGCCATGGGCAGCGCCAGCGCCAAGACATTGACGCCGGGCGAAGGCAAGATCAAGGTCGAGGCGATCGAAGTGCGCGCCGAACCGCGCGCCGAGTGGACGCAGATTTTCAATGAGGCGTGGCGCATCAATCGCGACTTCTTCTACGATCCCGGCATGCACGGCGCGAACTGGAACAAGATGCGCGAGAAGTATGCGCAGTTCCTGCCGGAGCTGTCATCGCGCGCCGATCTGAATCGCCTGATCCAGTGGCTGTGCAGCGAGCTGGGTGTCGGCCATCATCGCGGCGGCGGCGGCGACTTCTTCACCGACAGCAAAGCGGTGCCGGGCGGCCTGCTGGGCGCGGACTACGAGATCAGCGATGGCCGTTACCGCTTCAAGAAAGTGTACGGCGGCTTGAACTGGAATCCGGCGCTGCGCGCGCCGCTGACGGAGCCGGGGCTGAACGTCAAGGCCGGCGAGTATTTGCTGGCGGTCGATGGCCGCCAACTGGTGGCGCCGACCAATCTGTATAGCGCCTTCGAAAACACCGCCAACAAGGCGATCGACATCACCGTCGGCCCGAACGCGGACGGCAGCAAGTCGCGCACCATCACCGTGGTGCCGGTGCCGACCGAGGACGCGCTGCGCAACCGCGACTGGATCGAGGGGAATATCCGCAAGGTCAACGCGGCCACCGGCGGCAAGGTAGCCTATGTGTACGTGCCGAACACCGCAGGTTTGGGGCATACCTATTTCAAGCGCTACTTCTTCCCGCAGGCCGACAAGGATGCCGTCATCATCGATGAACGCTTCAATGGCGGTGGCAGCGTGGCCGACTACTATCTGGAAATTTTGCAGAAGAAGGAAATCGCTTGGTGGACCATGCGCTACGGCGCGGACATGAAAACGCCATCGGCCTCGATCCAGGGACCGCGCGCGATGCTGATCGACGAGACGGCCGGCTCGGGCGGGGACCTGCTGCCGTGGATGTTCCGCAAAAACCAAATGGGGCCGTTGATCGGCAAGCGAACCTGGGGCGGATTGGTGGGCGTGCTTGGCTTCCCGGTGCTGCTCGATGGCGGCACGATCACCGCGCCGAACCTGGCCTTCTGGACGCGCGAGGGCGGCTGGGGCGTGGAAAACGAGGGCGTGGCGCCGGACATCGAGGTCGATCAAACGCCGGCGGACGTCATCGCCGGACGTGATCCGCAGCTGGAAAAGGCGATTGAGGTCATCAAGGCGGAACTGGCGAAGAATCCGCCGGTGCGTCCTCCGCGTCCGGCCTTCCCGGTGAAGTCGAAGTAAAGTGTTCGGAAGTGAACAGCGCCAACGTCCACTTCCGAACAAATATCGTCGATTCCGCGCGCGGCAGGGTGAAAACAGGGTGTAAAAAGCCGTGGCATGGTAGTTGCAATGCTCCTTTATCTTCCATCCACGGACTTACCCAATGAAGCTACGCGACTTGCGCATCGGTTGGCGCACCCTGATCCAGGAGCCTGCATACAGCCTGGCCTCCGTGCTGGGTCTCGGCATGGGCTTGGCCGCCTGCCTGCTGCTGCTTGGTTACGTACGCTATTCGATGGAGTACGACACGCACCTGCCCGACGCGGATCAAATCTACGTCGTTAAACACCACTTCAATGTCGAACAATCGTCGCCGCTGTTCGATCTGGCGCCGATGTTCCTGCGTGAGACCGCGCTCAAGATCCCCGGCGTCGTCGACGCCACCAGCTATATTCCGGCACGCCCGGAGATCACGCCGCTGACGGTGCGCGTCGACCGCAACCTGATGACGGTGCGAGGCCTGATCGTGCTGCCCGGTTTCCCGTCGATGCTCGGCCTGCGGGCGGTGCAGGGTGATCTGGCGCAGGCGCTGGAGCGGCCCGACCTGTTTGTCGTCACCGAAACGGCGGCGCTGCGCATGTTCGGCACGCGCAACGCGTTGGGGCGGACCATGCTGTCCGAAGGCGCGACCATGCAGGTAGGCGCCGTCGTGCCGGCGCCGCCGGCCAATACCACGATTCCGTTCGAGGTCCTGTTCGGCGTTCACGCGGGCGTGGTGGAAAAAGCCATTCGGCACGAAATGCTGACCGGCGAAGGCGGCTGGATGACCAAGATGCTGCTGCGTGTGAAGCCGGGCGCCTCGGTCCCCGAAATCGTCAGCCGCTTGCAGCAAGTGGTGGATGTCACGCCCAGCGTGAATCAATGGCCGCCGGAGGTGCGCGAACGGCTCGGCAAGCGCAAGGCGATTGAATTGTCGATGTCGCCGCTGCGCGACGCTTACTTCGACCACACGATAAAGAACAGCTTTATCGCGCTGCCCGGCGACCGGGCCAGCCCCGTTGTCACCGCCGGCCTGGCAGCGATCGCGGTACTGATCCTGCTGCTGGCCGGGATCAACTATGTCAACCTGGCGATGGTGCGCGTACTGCGCCGGCAGCGCGAGGTCGCGATGCGCAAGGTGTTGGGCGCCGGCGCGCGGCGCATCGCGCTGCAGTTCGTACTCGAATCGCTGCTGGTGACGATGGTGGCGACCGTACTTGCCTTGCTGTTGGCGTGGCTGGCGTTGCCGGCATTTTCCCACCTGGTCAACCGCCAGCTGGAAGGCTTGTTCTCGCTGCAAAACGTCGCCGCCGCATTCGGCATCGGGGCGCTGTTGGGATTGGCCACCGCCGCGTATCCGGTCTGGATCGCGCTGCGGGTGCCACCGCGCCAGGCGCTAGAGGGGCGGCCGGATACGGAGTCGGTCGGCAGCATGCAATGGCGCCGCGCGCTGACCGTGTTGCAGGTCGCGGTCGCCATGGGCTTCGCCAGCGTCACCATCGCCGTGGCATGGCAAACCGACTTCGCGATGCACGCGTCTCCCGGTTTCGATCCCGCGCCGATGGTGATCGTGGATATGCCGGAGCGCGTCAAGGAAAGCGAGAAGGCACGGCGCTTTTACTCGGCGTTGAAAGCGCAGCCCGGCGTGGCCGCAGTGGTGATCTCCGAAGACCCGGTGGGGCGGCTCGACTACATATGGACGCGGGCGCTCAAGCGACCCGGCGGACAGGCGGCGACGATGGAGATGAAATCGGTCAGCGCGAATTTCTTCGAGGTGCACGGCATCGCGCCAAGGGCGGGGCGGCTGTTCAAGGAAGGCATCGACGCCGAGAACGACAGCGTGCCGGTGGTGCTGAACGCCGTCGCAGCGCGCGAACTTGGCTTCGCCAGCGCGGAGGAGGCGGTGGGGCAGTCGGTGATATTCACCGGTTTCGACAACGTCGTGACGACGAAGCGTATTGTCGGCATTGCGCCGGAGCTGCGTTTCCGTTCACTGCGGGACAAGCCGAACGCTGTCGCGTATGACCTCGGGACCACCGGAACGGTGCTGAGTTTGCGCGCGTCCGGTAAGCCGGCCGATATCGAACGCGCGGCGCGTGAGCTCTGGCCGAGCTATTTTCCCGATGCGATTCCGCGCACCTATCGCGCGGCCGACATCCTGGCCGTCAATTATGAAGAGGATGCGCGCCTGGCGCGGTTGCTGGCGGTCGCCACGGGCATCGCGTTGGTGATCGCGGCATTCGGGACCTACGTCTTGTCGGCGAACACCGTGCAGCGGCGGGCGCGCGAGATTGTGCTGCGAAGGCTGCACGGCGCGCGCCGAACCGACATCGGCATGCTGGTGCTGCGGGAGGTCGGGGCATTGCTGCTGGCGGCGGCCGTGCTGGCGCTGCCCATCGCGGCGGTGGCGATCAACCGCTATCTGGCCGGTTATGCCGAACACGCGCCGATCGGGTACTGGACGTTGGTGCTGGCGCTTTCGCTGACGTGGGCGATTGCGCTGATCGCGATCGCGCGCCATACCTGGATCGCGATGCGCATGGTGCCGGTGCGGGCATTGCGCATGTGAGCGCGCCGCCTCTACCCGGCGATGGCTTACAGTGGCTGGTACGGGCTGTTGGCGTACGGGGCGCCTGCCAATTCAAATGCGCGGCGGATCAGCGCTTTCCAGTCACGGCCTTTAGCTGCCGGCGAGGTCATGGTCTGTGGGGTGGCGATGTAGGTAATCATATAAACTCCTTTGTACGGCGTTTTTGCAATAACTACAGTCTAGCCGCTCTCCAGATATAAATATAATTTTAAATTCCGATATTCGATATTCGAATTGTTTATGACTTCTGTCATTGTCCTGTGGAATCAGTCTCTTCCTTCAGCCGCCGCCACAGGGTGGTGCGGCTGATTCCCAGGTAGGCGGCGGCTGCATCGCGGCGTCCGCCAAACCGGGCCAGTGCTTCGGTTGCCGTTTCGATATGCTGTGTGCCGGCTGGGGACGTGGGCCCGGCTGGATCTGTCATCGTCGCCGCAGTTACCGTCTCGACGCCCAATTCCGGCGCTACGCTAAGAACAAAGGCTGGCGTTAATGCCTGCAACGGCTCGGCCGCAAGATACAGCGCCAAACGCTCCGTCAGGTTGCGCAGCTCGCGCACGTTCCCCGGCCAGTTGTAGCGGCGCAGCAGCGCTGCGCAGGCGTTCATCTCCGCATGCAGGTTCGGGTGCGGGCGGGCGCCCAGCGACGCCAGCGCGTTTTTCAGCGACCACTCGGCCAGCGTCATGACATCGTCCGGGCGGGCGCGCAACGGCGGCAGCGAAAGCCGCAGCACCGCCAGCCGATAAAACAGGTCGGCGCGGAAGCGGCCTTCGCGCACGCGCTGTTCCAGGTCGCAGTGGGTGGCGCTGACGATGCGTACGTTGACCGGAATCGGCCGCGTGCCGCCCACGCGCACCACTTCCCGTTCCTCCAGAACCCGCAGCAGGCGGGTTTGCAGCGCCAGCGGCATCTCGCCGATTTCGTCGAGGAAGAGCGTGCCGCGATTGGCCGCTTCAAACAAGCCGGCATGGCCTCCGCGCCGGGCGCCGGTGAACGCGCCTTCCTCGTGGCCGAAAAGTTCGGATTCCAGCAGCGATTCGGCGATCGCGCCGCAGTTGACGGCGACGAATGGCCGGTTTTGTCCCAGGCTGCGCGGACTCTCGCGATGGATCGCTTGCGCCACCAGCTCCTTGCCGGTGCCGGTTTCCCCTTGTATCAGTACCGTGGCCGGCGATTTCGCGTACAGCACGACCGACTGCCGCAGCGTCTCCATCGCAGCCGATTCGCCGCGCAGATCGTTGAGCCCATGCCTGGCGCGCAGAGTATCGGTCACCACCGCGCCGCGCGTGCGTGCGCGGTTCGATTCCAGCTGCGTCAGGCGCGCCATTTCCAGCGCATCGTCGAAGGCGTGGCGGATCGAGGCGGCCGAGTAGACGAACACCCCGGTCAGTCCCGCTTCCTCGGCCAGGTCGGTGATCAGGCCCGCGCCGACGATGGCCTTGATGCCTGCCGCTTTCAGGTCGTTGATCTGCGCCCGCGCGTCTTCCTCGGTGGCGTAGGTGCGTTGCGCAACATCGAAGCCGAAGGTGCCGGCGAATTCCGCCAGTTCCGGCAAACGCTCCTGATACGTGATGACCCCGATTCTGTCCGATACCCGTCGCGCGCGGGCCAGCGCCTGCATCACGTCGAAGCCGCTGAATTTTGCGATCACCACCGGCACCGACAGGCGACCTTTCAGATACGCGGCGTTTGAGCCGGCGGCGATGACGGCGTCGCAACGCTCGGTAGCCATGCGCTCGCGGATGTGGCGCGCCGCCTCGTCGAAACCGAGGTTGATCGGTTCTATCGTGGCGAGATTGTCATATTCGAGCGTGATGTCGCGGAACAGGTCGTAGAGGCGCGACACGGAAACGGTCCATATGACCGGTTTATCGTCGGGATCGAACGGCAGGGGCATGGAATGGCGCATGGTTCAATTGTAGCGTACTCGTTGCATGTGCGTTTCGATGTTTCAAAATGAAACAATAGTGAAACGTTTGTAAAAGCTAAGTGTTTGATTTCTATAGCGTGAGCGGGTGGCATGCACCTTGCAATACCATTGCAACTTCAATGCAATACTGAAAGGTCAGGACATGAGTCAATATTCCGCAGGCGCCGCCTTCCGCAAAGCTGTTCAGGAAGAATCCCCGTTGCAGGTGGTCGGCGCGATCAACGCCAACCACGCCTTGCTGGCCAAGCGCGCCGGCTTCAAGGCGATTTATTTGTCGGGCGGCGGCGTGTCGGCGGGTTCGCTCGGGCTGCCGGACCTGGGCATCTCGAATCTCGACGACGTGCTGACCGACGTGCGCCGCATCACCGACGTTTGCGATTTGCCGCTGCTGGTCGACGTGGACACGGGGTTCGGCGCCTCCGCGTTCAATGTGGCGCGTACCGTCAAATCGATGATCAAGTTCGGCGCCGCCGCCATGCATATCGAAGACCAGGTCGGCGCCAAGCGCTGCGGCCACCGTCCGGGCAAGGAGATCGTCTCGAAGCAGGAGATGGTCGACCGCATCAGCGCCGCAGTCGACGCGCGCACCGACGAGAACTTCGTCATCATGGCGCGCACCGACGCGCTGGCCGTCGAGGGACTGGATGCGGCCATCGAACGCGCCGTCGCCTGCGTGGAGGCGGGCGCCGACATGATCTTCCCGGAGGCGATGATCAGCCTCGATATGTATAAACAGTTCGCGGCCGCCGTCAAAGTGCCGGTGCTGGCCAATATCACCGAATTCGGTTCGACGCCGCTGTTCACCGTCGATGAACTGCGCGGCGCCGATGTCGGCCTGGTGCTGTATCCGCTGTCCGCTTTCCGCGCCATGAACAAGGCCGCCGAAAACGTCTACGGCGCGATCCGCCGCGACGGCACGCAGCAGAACGTGCTCGAGTCGATGCAGACCCGCGCCGAGCTGTATGAACGCATCAACTATCACAGCTTCGAACAAAAGCTCGACGCCTTGTTTGCGGCACAAAATTCCGCTCAAAACGCTGTACACAAAAAATAACAGGAGACCAGACATGACCGAGACCACCTTCAAACCAAAAAAATCCGTCGCACTGTCGGGCGTCACCGCCGGTAACACGGGGCTGTGCTCCGTCGGCAAAACCGGCAACGACCTGCATTACCGTGGTTACGACATCCTGGACGTGGCCAACTCCTGCGAGTTCGAGGAAATCGCCTATCTGCTGGTGCACGGCAAACTGCCCAACGAGGCGGAGCTGCGCGGCTACAAGGCCAAGCTGCGCTCCCTGCGCGGCCTGCCGCAGGCGCTCAAGTCGGCGCTTGAGGCGCTGCCGGCGTCGGCGCACCCGATGGACGTGATGCGCACCGGCGTCTCGGTGCTGGGCTGCGTGCTGCCCGAGAAGGACGATCACAACGTGCCGGGCGCGCGCGACATCGCCGACCGCCTGATGGCGTCCTTCGGTTCAATGCTGCTGTACTGGTATCACTTCAGCCACAATGGCAAGCGCATCGACGTCGAAACCGACGACGACTCGATCGGCGGCCATTTCCTGCACCTGCTGCACGGTTTCAAGCCGTCCGAGAGCTGGGTGCAGGCGATGCACACGTCGCTGATCCTGTATGCGGAACACGAATTCAACGCGTCCACCTTCGCAGGCCGCGTGATCGCCGGCACGGGGTCCGACATCCACTCGGCCATCACCGGCGCGATCGGCGCGCTGCGCGGTCCGAAACACGGCGGCGCCAACGAATTCGCGTTCGAGATCCAGAAGCGCTACGAAAATCCGGACGAGGCGGAAGCGGACATCCGCAACCGCGTCGCCAACAAGGAAGTGGTGATCGGTTTCGGCCACCCGGTGTACACGATCTCCGATCCGCGCAACGTCGTCATCAAGGAGGTGGCACGCAAGCTGTCTCGCGAGGGTGGCTCGATGAAGATGTTCGACATCGCCGAACGCCTGGAGACGGTGATGTGGGACGCCAAGAAGATGTTCCCCAACCTGGACTGGTTCTCGGCCGTGTCGTACCACATGATGGGCGTGCCGACGGCGATGTTCACGCCGTTGTTCGTCATTTCGCGCACCTCCGGCTGGGCCGCGCACATCATCGAGCAGCGCATCGACAACAAGATCATTCGTCCGAGCGCGAACTACGTCGGCCCGGAGGACCTGCAATTCGTGCCGATCAAGGACAGGAAATAAATGAATACCTTATTCCGCAAACCCTTGCCGGGCACCCAGCTGGACTACTTCGACGCGCGTGCCGCCGTCGACGCGATCCAGCCCGGCGCCTGGGCCAAACTGCCGTACACCTCGCGCGTACTGGCGGAGAACCTGGTGCGCCGCTGCGACCCGGCGACCTTGAACGCTTCGCTTAGCCAATTCATCGAACGCCGCCGCGACCTGGATTTCCCATGGTTCCCGGCGCGCGTGGTGTGCCACGACATCCTGGGCCAGACGGCGCTGGTTGACCTGGCCGGCCTGCGCGACGCCATTGCCTTGCAGGGCGGCGATCCGGCGCTGGTCAACCCCGTGGTACCGACGCAACTGGTGGTCGACCATTCGCTGGCGGTCGAATGCGGCGGCTTCGATCCCGACGCCTTCGACAAGAACCGCGTAATCGAGGACCGCCGCAATGAGGACCGCTTCGATTTCATCAACTGGACCAAGAAGGCGTTCAAGAATGTCGACGTGATCCCGCCGGGGAACGGCATCCTGCATCAGATTAATCTGGAGCGCATGTCGCCGGTGATCCAGACCGTGGATGGCGTGGCCTTCCCGGATACGCTGGTCGGCACCGACTCGCACACGCCGATGGTCGACGCGCTGGGCGTGATCGCCATCGGCGTCGGCGGACTGGAAGCGGAGAGCGTGATGCTGGGCCGCGCATCATGGATGCGGCTGCCGGATATCATCGGCGTCGAGTTGACCGGCAAACCGCAAGAGGGCATCACCGCCACCGACACGGTGCTGGCGCTGACCGAATTCCTGCGCAAGCAAAAGGTCGTGTCGTCGTATCTGGAGTTCTTCGGCGAGGGCGCGGCCCACCTGACCCTGGGCGACCGCGCGACCATCTCCAACATGGCGCCGGAATACGGCTCCACCGCCGCCATGTTCTACATCGACGAGCAAACCATCAAGTACCTGAAGCTGACCGGCCGCGATGATGAACTGGTCAAGCTGGTGGAGCTTTACGCGAAAGAAACCGGCCTGTGGGCCGACGCGCTCAAAACCGCCGAATACGAGCGCGTATTGACGTTCGACCTGTCGTCGGTGGTGCGCAATATCGCCGGGCCGTCCAATCCGCACAGCCGCGTGCCGACTTCCGAGCTGGCCGCGCGCGGCATCAGCGGCGTGGTGGAAAACGAGCCTGGCCTGATGCCGGATGGCGCCTGCATCATCGCCGCCATCACCAGCTGCACCAATACCAACAACCCGCGCAACATGATCGCCGCCGGTCTGCTGGCGCGCAACGCCAACGCGCGCGGCCTGACCCGCAAGCCGTGGGTGAAAAGCTCGCTCGCCCCCGGCTCCAAGACCGTCACCCTGTATCTGGAGGAGGCGGGGCTGATGCCGGAGCTGGAGAAGCTCGGCTTCGGCGTGGTCGCCTATGCCTGCACGTCGTGCAACGGCATGTCCGGCGCGCTCGATCCGGCGATACAAAAAGAGGTGGTGGAGCGTGACTTGTATGCGACCGCCGTCCTGTCGGGCAACCGTAATTTCGATGGCCGCATCCACCCGTATGCGAAGCAGGCCTTCCTGGCGTCGCCGCCGCTGGTGGTGGCGTACGCGATCGCCGGCACCATCCGCTTCGACATCGAAAAGGATGTGCTGGGCCACGACGCCAATGGCCAGCCGGTCACCCTGAAGGATATCTGGCCGTCCGACGAGGAGATCGACCGCATTGTCGCCGCCAGCGTCAAGCCGGAGCAGTTCCGCAAGGTCTACATCCCGATGTTCGCCAAACAGGCCGACGACGGCCTGAAAGTGAGCCCGTTGTACGACTGGCGTCCGCAGACCACCTATATCCGCCGTCCGCCATACTGGGAAGGCGCGCTGGCAGGCGCCCGGCCGCTGAAGGGCATGCGTCCGCTGGCGCTGCTGGGCGATAACATCACCACCGATCATCTGTCGCCGTCGAACGCCATCATGCTCGACAGCGCGGCCGGCGAGTACCTGGCCAAAATGGGCCTGCCGGAGGAGGACTTCAACTCCTATGCCACGCACCGTGGCGACCACCTGACCGCGCAGCGCGCGACCTTCGCCAATCCGACCCTGAAGAACGAGATGGTGCGCGGGCAGGACGGCAAGGTGATGGCCGGTTCGCTGGCGCGCATCGAGCCGGAAGGGCGCGTCACGCGCATGTGGGAAGCCATCGAGACCTATATGGAGCGCAAGCAGCCGCTGATCGTGATCGCCGGCGCCGACTACGGCCAAGGCTCGTCGCGCGACTGGGCGGCCAAGGGCGTGCGGCTGGCCGGCGTGGAGGCGATCGTGGCCGAGGGCTTCGAGCGCATCCACCGCACCAATCTGGTCGGCATGGGCGTGCTGCCGCTGGAGTTCATGCCCGGCGTGAACCGTTTGACCTTGGCGCTGGACGGCACCGAGACCTATGACGTGATCGGCGCGCGCACCCCGCGTTCGACGCTGACCCTGGTGATCAATCGCCTCAGCGGCGCGCAGGTGGAGGTGCCGGTGATCTGCCGTCTCGATACGGCGGAAGAAGTGTCGATCTACGAGGCGGGCGGCGTGCTGCAGCGCTTCGCCCAGGATTTCCTCGAATCCGTGAAGGCGGCCTGACCATGACGAACTACACCATCCACCCGCCGCAAATCAAGATCCCCGCCGTGTATATGCGCGGCGGCACCAGCAAGGGCGTTTTCTTCCGGCTGGGCGATTTGCCGGAGGCCGCGCAGACGCCGGGCGCCGCGCGCGACGCGCTGCTGCTGCGCGTGATCGGTAGCCCCGACCCCTACGGCAAGCAAATCGACGGCATGGGCGGCGGCTCGTCCAGCACCAGCAAGACGGTGATCGTCTCCAAAAGCGA
This sequence comes from Oxalobacteraceae bacterium OTU3CINTB1, assembly GCA_024123955.1. Classification (NCBI taxonomy): domain Bacteria; kingdom Pseudomonadati; phylum Pseudomonadota; class Betaproteobacteria; order Burkholderiales; family Oxalobacteraceae; species Oxalobacteraceae bacterium OTU3CINTB1. The sequence continues at coordinate 5,377,261 of CP099652.1, read as the reverse complement.
CAAACCCGATCACGATATTGATTATTTGTTCGGTCAGGTCTCCATCGACAAGGCGTTTGTCGATTGGAGCGGCAATTGCGGCAACCTGTCGGCCGCCGTCGGCGCGTTCGCCATCAGCGCCGGCCTGCTGGACCCGGCGCGCGTTCCACAAAACGGCATGGCCGTGGTGCGCGTGTGGCAGGCCAATATCGGCAAAACCATCATCGCCCACGTGCCGATGACGAATGGCGAAGTGCAGGAGACCGGCGACTTCGAACTTGACGGCGTCACTTTCCCGGCGGCCGAAGTGCAGCTTGAATTCATGGACCCGGCGGCGGACGAGGAGGGCGGCGGCGGCTCGATGTTCCCGACCGGCCAACTGATCGACGACCTTGAGGTGCCGGGCATCGGCACGCTCAAGGCGACCATGATCAACGCCGGCATCCCGACCATTTTCGTCGACGCCGATGCCATCGGCTACACCGGCATTGAACTGCAGGACGCGGTGAATGGCGACGTGGCCGCGCTGGCGATGTTCGAGTCGATCCGCGCGCATGGCGCGCTACGCATGGGTCTCATCAAGCACCTGGACGAGGCGGCGCAGCGCCAGCACACGCCGAAGGTGGCGTTTGTGGCGAAGCCTTCGAGCTACATCGCCTCCAGCGGCAAGCGCATTCACGCCGGCGATATCGACCTGCTGGTGCGCGCGCTCTCGATGGGCAAGCTGCATCACGCGATGATGGGCACGGCCGCCGTGGCGATCGGCACCGCCGCCGCCATTCCCGGCACGCTGGTCAACCTGGCCGCGGGCGGCGGTGCGCTGGACGCGGTGCGCTTCGGCCACCCATCCGGCACCTTGCGCGTCGGCGCGCAGGCGACACAACAAAACGGCGAGTGGCGGGTGACCAAGGCTGTCATGAGCCGCAGCGCGCGCGTGCTGATGGAAGGCTGGGTGAGGACCCCCGCCGCGTGACGCTGGCATGATGCGAGTCAGTGCGCGGCCCGGCTGCGCGGCGTCTTGGGACACCGCGCAGTGTCGTTTTTAAGAACGCGAAATCGGCAGGCGGATGGCTAATGATACCAATGTGGTTTATCATCTGCCAACAATGCTGCCAATATGTAACGATCAAGGCGGCATTTTTTTCGGGTGCTCCTGGTGTTCATGAATCGCGTTTCATCCCATACTGATTTCGTCGCGGACGCCCTGGCGCTGATCGGCGTACCCGCGTGCGCGTACAGCGCCGAGGGCCTGGTGCTGGCCGCAAACGCGGAGTTGATCTCCCTGCTCGAATCCGATCCCTGCGGCCAAACCGTGGCGAGTCTGTTCGCGCGCCATCTGCGCGCCGCCAGCGTCGCGCGCCTGAACGACGCGCAGACGGTGCAGTCCTGGGACAGCTGCCTCGCTTCGGCCAGCGGCAAGTACATCGCCGTGCAGGCCTGGACCAAACCGCTGCCGGCCGGCGCCGAAACAGATGGCGGCACCATCGTCTTCCACGATATCAGCGATGTACAGCGCTCGCAGCGCGCGTTGCGTAAAACGCTGCTCGAACAGCAGGCCATCCTGGAGAACGCCGCCGTCGGCATCCTGTTCGGCAAGGATGGCCGCATCGCCGAATGTAATATCCGCTGCGCCGAGATGCTGGGCTACAGCCGCGAGGAGCTCGAGGGCGCGCCCAGCGTGATCGTCTATCCCAGCGAGCAGGATTTCCTCGAGCTGGGACGCGAGGCCGGGCCGCCGCTGGCGCAAGGCTTGCCGTTCAAGACGGAACTGGTCTTGCGGCGCAAGGATGGCAGCACATTCTGGGCGCGGCTGTTCGGCCGCGCCATCGATACCATCCACACCAGCGAAGGCACGGTGTGGATCGTCGAAGACATCAACGAGCACCGCATCGACGAGGAAAAGCTGCGCCGCGCGCTGATCGAGCAGAAGGCGATCCTGGACAACGCGTCGATCGGCATCCTGTTTAGTAAAGGCCAGGTCGTCCGCAACTGCAACCGGCGCATGGCGGAGATGTTCGGCTACGCCGTCGAGGACATGGTCGGCATGCCGGCGTCCGACATGTTCCCGTCGCAGGAAAAGTATCAGGTCTTCGCGCTGGAGGCGCGGGCACGGCTCGACAACGGCAAGCCTTACGAAAGCTCCGCGTTCGAATTCAAACGCAAGGACGGCACCGTGATCTGGTGCCGCGTGCGCGCCAACGCGATGAATGAGGTGAACACCGAGGGCGGCGCCATCTGGATCATCGAGGACGTGACCACCACGCGCCAGACGCAGATGGAAGTGGAGGCGATCATGACCAACGCCTCGATGAGCATCCTGTTCACCAAAAACCGCATCATCACGCGCTACAACCGGGGCTTCGGCGACATGTTCGGCTATCCCGGCGACACCGGCCTGGGTGTCCCGGGCCGCGCGCTGTATCCGTCGCAGGAAGCCTACGAGCGGCTGGGCGCAGAGGCCGCGCCCTATCTGTCGGTGGCAAAGCCTTTCCAGACCGAGATAGAAATGCGCCGCGCCGACGATACGCGCCTGTGGGCGCAACTGATCGGCTACGTGGTCAATCCGGCCGATCCGGGCCAGGGCACGATTTGGGTGATCGAGGACCGCACCGAGCAAAAACGCGCCGAGGAGGCGCTGCGCAACGCGCTGCTGGAAAACCAGGCCATCCTCGACAGCGCGGTATTGGGCATCTCGGTTGTGGAGCAGGGGCTCAACCTGCGCTGCAATACCAAGATGGAGGAATTGTTCGGCTACGCGCCCGGCGAGATGAACCACCTCAGCGTGCAGGCTTTTTATGCCGACAAGGCCGCGTGGCGGGAGGCGCGCGCGGCGACGGCGCAGGATTTCCGCACCGGCCGCGTCAACGTCGCCGAGTATCAACTGGTGCGCAAGGACGGCAGCCGGTTCTGGGCGCGCCTATCGGGCCGGCCGTTCGACCTGGCGCAGCCCTACGGGCGCTCGGTGTGGCTGGTGGACGACATCACCGCGCGGCGCGAGGCGGCCGAAGCGGTCAGCCGCGCGCGCGACGAGCTGGAAGTGCGCGTGCTCGAACGCACGGCCGAACTGGCGGGCGCCAACGCGCTGCTGCAAGGCGAGATCGTCGAGCGCCGCCAGGCCGAGGCGCGCGTGCATCACATGGCCTACCACGACAGCCTGACCGGCTTGCCGAACCGCGCCTTGCTGTCGGACCGGCTGGACCGCGCCATGCTGGCGGCGCGGCGTTCGCAGCGCCAGCTGGCGGTGATGTTCATCGACCTTGACCGCTTCAAGACCATCAACGATTCGCTGGGCCACATGACCGGCGACCAGCTGCTGAAGGAAGTGGCGAGCCGCTTGTGCCGCGCGGTGCGCGCCAGCGATACCGTGGCCCGTTTGGGCGGCGACGAGTTCGTGGTGCTGGTGCCGGGCATCTCCAGCGCCGACGAGGCCAGCCAGGTGGCCGAGAAGATCATCCTGGCGCTGTCCGAAGGCTTTCCGCTGGAAGGGCGCAACCTGCACATCACGCCGTCCATCGGCATCTGTGTGTACCCGGACGACGGCGCCGACGTGGCGACCCTGATGCGCCACGCCGACGCGGCCATGTATCACGCCAAGGCGAGCGGCAGGAATAATTACCAGTATTTCAAGGAGGCGATGAACCAGTCGGCGGCGCGCCACTTCGAGCTGGAGTCGAGCCTGCGCAGCGCGCTGGCGCTGGACGAATTCACCCTGCACTTCCAGCCGATCATGGATATCGGCACGCGCCGCCTGCATGCGATGGAGGTGCTGCTGCGCTGGCGCCGCGACAACGAGGAACTGGTGATGCCGGACAGTTTCATTCCGCTGATCGAGGAAAACGGCTTGATCGTGCCGGTCGGCGAATGGGTGATCCGCCAGGCGTGCGTGCAGAGCATGACATGGCAGCGTGAAGGCCTGGTCCCGGTGCCGCTGGCGGTGAACCTGTCGCCGCGCCAGTTCATGCACCGGGGGCTGGTCGAATCGATACGGCGCATCCTCGACGAAACCGGCATCGATCCGGCGCTGCTGGAATTCGAGATCACCGAGACGGCGCTGATGCAGCACGGCGAGCATACGCTGGACGTCCTGGGGCAGATCAACGCGATGGGCATTCGCCTGTCGATCGACGATTTCGGCACCGGTTATTCCAGCCTGGCCTACCTGAAGCGCTTCCCGGTCAAGAAGATCAAGATCGACCGCGCCTTCATCAAGGATCTGGAGGATAGCGCCGAGGACCGCGCCATCGTGGCGGCGATCATCGCGCTGTCGGACAGCCTGCAGCTGTCGGTGGTGGCGGAGGGGGTGGAGACGGAGGGCCAGTACGCGCTCCTGCAGCGCAACGGGTGCCAGTTCGCGCAGGGCTATCTGTTTTCGCCGCCGGTGCCGCATGCGACCGCGCAGCTGCTGCTGCCGCGGCCTCCGATCGTGGCCGTTTAGACGGAGCAGAGAGCCGGGGTGGCGGATCAGTCGAGTGTGGCGATCACCGGCGCGTGGTCGGACGGCTGCTCCAGCTTGCGCGGCGCGCGGTCGATGACGCAGGCGCTGCAGCGTGCCACCAATGCCGGCGACAGCAGGATGTGGTCGATGCGCAGGCCTTTGTTCAGGCGGAAGCCGAGGCCACGGTAGTCCCACCAGCTGAACGATTTTTCCGGTTGCTCAAACAGGCGGTAGGCATCGGTGAGGCCGATGTCGAGCAGGCGGGTGAGCGCGGCGCGTTCCTTTTCGGAAACATGCACCATGCCTTCCCAGGCGGCCGGGTCGTGGACGTCGCGGTCCTCGGGGGCGATGTTGTAATCGCCGACCACGGCCAGTTGGGGATGGAGGGCGGCTTCCTGCTTGATCCAGTCGTGAAAGGCCGACAGCCAGCCCATTTTGTATTCGTATTTCTCAGAGCCAACGCTCTGGCCGTTGGGCACGTAGGCGCAGACGACCCGTACGCCGTCGATGGTTGCAGCGAGGATACGTTGCTGTGGGTCATCCAAAAGCGGGTTGTTTTTGACCACGTCGCTGATCGGCAACTTGGAAATAATCGCGACGCCGTTGTAAGTTTTTTGCCCGCTGTACACGACATGATAGCCAGCGGCTTCAATAATACTAGCCGGAAACTTGTCATCGGTTAATTTTGTTTCTTGCAGACAGAGCACGTCTGTTGGATTTTCCACCAGCCAATTCATAACGTGCGGCAGTCTTACGTTCAGTGAGTTAACATTCCATGTGGCTAGTTTCATCGGGGGATCAGTGTCCTTGCGGGTTTGGTGGAGGCGATACGCCTATGAAACGCATCTTACCGTAACTTCATTTAACAGATGAGCTTGTCGATTTGTCGTGTTTTATAAAAAAACACGAAATAGAACTTCGCAAGTGTGGTGGTAAGGCATAAAATGTTGCAAAAAGTGTGAAATAAAAATTTAATTGCTACTTTTGTCTCATAGTTGTCAGAATTGTACTTCACTAGGAGACAGAATGGCAAAAGAGAAATATACTGATGCAAATTAGTGGGAAAACTAGTGTTTCCTATCAGCAACCACAAAATAGCAAGAGCCGTGTATATTAATCATTGTGATGCCGCAATAAGTGATACTATACGGAAATAACTTGTAGTTTTAACAGTGAATTGCGCGTAGCGCATTTACAAAGGAATTGAAATGCGAACTGCATTTGAGGCATGGGCACAGCGCGACGGACATATCGTTCGCCGCCGTGAAGATAAGCCAGAAGAGTATCTGGTCTTTGAAACGCAGCGCCGCTGGGTAATCTGGCAAGCGGCACTGGAACATGGCAAAACGCCGGGCGGTCGCAAGACCGCCGCGCAAAAGGAGGCAGCCGCCGCCGAAAAGCGCGCAGCCGAAGCGCTGCAACGTCCCCCGGTTATTAATTCCGACGAAGCCGCGGTGCGCAATCAGGTGTTGAACGAAGTCCTCGACGCTTTCTCCACCCTTGGTGGCGAGCGCGGCATGGATGACATCCTGAAAGTGGTGCAGGGCTTGAAGAAGAAGCAGCTGGAGCAGGAACAGGGCAAGGACAAAGTCGAGGAACGTGTGGCCCAGTCGGCGCAAGTTCGTCAGAACGCCTGACGCCAAGGCTGCGATGACCCGCTTCCGGCACTACAAGGGCGGCCTCTACGAGTTGGTGTGCGAGGCCACCCTGGAGTCCGACCTGAGCACCATGATCGTTTACCGCGCGCCCGACGGGTCCATCTGGGCGCGGCCGAAAGACGTGTTTTTTCAACTCATCGAGCTCGATGGCGTAAAAGTGCAACGCTTTACGCCTCTTGATTGAGCGAATCAATCCGCGCCCGGCTTGCTACACTGCGTCTGTATCTACTTTAGAGGCAGACCATGTTTCTCCGTCCCGTCGCCGCGTGCCGCGCACTGCCGGTCTTGCTGGCCATGCTGGCAAGCGCCGGCTGCGCGTCCCTGACTGAATCGACCCAACAGAATGTGCTGGTGCAGACCGTGCTCGATCACCGCGAGATCGGCGGCGTTGGCTGCGTGTTGTATAACGATGTCGGCAAGTGGTTCGTCACCACGCCGGCCCGCGTGACCCTGCGCAAGAGCGCGGCCCCGCTGCGCATCGATTGCCAGAAGGAGGGCGCGGCCTGGGCGTACGAGAAGGTCGATCCGAAGGCCAACGGCAATTTGTGGGGCAATGTGATGTTGACGGCGGGTGTCGGCTATGTCATCGACCGCAACACCGGCGCCGGCTATGATTATCCGTCGACGTTGACGGTGGTGATGCGTCCGGCCGAGGGCAGGGACGAGGGGCCGCCGCCAGCGGCCGGCGTGACCTTGTATTGAGGCGGCGGGCGCCGCTGAATGCATGTTGAACGACAAAGGGCGGATAGCCGGGCGGGACCCGACTATCCGCCCTTTGCGTTGTGCGCTTACGAACCGGCGCGGTTGATCAGGAAGTTAGACAGCAGCGGCACCGGACGGCCGGTCGCGCCCTTCGCGCCGCCCGATTTCCATGCGGTGCCGGCGATGTCCAGATGCGCCCAGGTGTACTTGCGCGTGAAGTTCTCCAGGAACGCCGCCGCCGTGCACGAGGCGCCGCCCGGCGTGCCGATGTTGGCCAGGTCGGCGAAGTTGGACTTCAGCTGCTCGTTGTACTCCTCGCCGATCGGCAGGCGCCACGCGGTGTCGCTCGAGGCTTTGCCGGCGGCCATGATCTCGTCGGCCAGCTGGTTGTGGACGTCGTCGTCGCGCGTGAACAAACCGCTCTTGTGGTGGCCCAGCGCGACGATGCAGGCGCCCGTCAGGGTGGCAATGTCGATCACGGCGGCCGGGTTGAAGCGTTCTGCGTAGGTCAGCGCGTCGCACAGCACCAGGCGGCCTTCGGCGTCGGTGTTGAGGATCTCGATGGTCAAGCCGTTCATCGACGTGACGATGTCGCCCGGCTTGGTGGCGCGGCCCGACGGCATGTTCTCGCAGCTGGCGATCACGCCGATCACGTTCAATTTCAAATCCATCTCGCCGATGGCGCGGAAGGTGCCCAGCACCGAGGCGGCGCCGCCCATGTCGTACTTCATTTCGTCCATGCCCGGACCCGCCTTGAGCGAGATGCCGCCGGTGTCGAAGGTGATGCCCTTACCGACCAACACCACCGGCGCATCCTTGGACTTGCCGCCCATGTGCTTGAGGATGATGAACTTCGGCGGCTGCTCGCTGCCGTTGGTGACCGACAGGAAGCTGTTCATCTTCAGCGCTTCGAGCTGTTTGCGGTCCAGGATCTCGACGTCGAACTTGTAGTCCTTGGCCAGCTTCTTGGCGGTGTTGGCCAGGTAGGTCGGGGTGCAGACGTTGGCCGACAGGTTGCCCAGTTCCTTGGTCAGGTCCATGCCGTTGGCGATGGACACGGCTTGCGCCAGCGCCAGCTTGGTGGCGGGCGTGTTCGGCACCGCCAGGGCGATCTTCTTGACGCCGGCCGGTGCCGGATCCTTCTTGCTTTTCTGGCCGTCGGTGCGGAACGCGGCTTCGTGGGCGCTTTGCACCACGCAGCGGATCGCCCAATTGACGTCGCGCTCTTTCACTTCGGTCATCGGCAGTGCGATAATAGCGTCGCTCGTGCCCAGGGCCGAGAAAGCCTTCAATGCCGCGGAAACGCCGCTGGCGAAGCTTTTCTCGCTGACGGCGTCGTCGCTGCCCAGGCCGACCAGCAGCACCCGCTCGGCGCTGGCGCCCTTGACGCCGCGCAGCAGCAAGGTGCTGCCGGCTTTGCCGCTGATGTCGCCGGACTTGAGCGCGGCCGTGATGTCACCGGAACCGTCCAGTGCTTTGGCAGCTTGCGACAGCTTTTTATTCTCGAACACCGCCACGGCGACGACGCCCGTTTTGGCCGAGTTGATGGTGTTTTTTGTGTCGAATGCTTTTATGCTAAAGTCCATTTGATTCTCCGTGTCGTGTACGAATTGCCAGCCCCGTGGCCTGATTGGCCGGGCTGTTATTAACTTGTGGCCCTGTGACGAGCCCTTAACTACCGAATTATAACTTTCGAATGATCTTTCAACGCACCCTACGACGTGAAATGGCCAGCACCGCCTTCGCCAGCTTCACGATTCTGTTCAGCGTTTGCGTTACCTGGACCTTGATCGGCATCCTCGGCAAGGCCGCCGGCGGCAAGGTCGCCTCCAGCGACGTGGTCGCGCTGATCCTTTTCGCAACGGTGAATTATCTGCCAACTATCCTCATCCTCACCAGCTTTATTTCGGTGCTGATGGTGGTCACGCGCAGCTACCGCGATTCCGAGATGGTGGTGTGGTTCGCTTCCGGCTTGAGCCTGACCCGCTGGATCGCGCCGGTGCTGAGCTTCGGCTTGCCGATGGTGCTGCTGACGGCGGGCCTGAGCTTCGTCGCCGCGCCGTGGGCCAAGGAAAAGAGCGCGGAATACGTCGAGCGCTTCGCCAAACGCGAAGACCTGCAGAAGGTATCGCCCGGCCAGTTCCGCGAATCGTCGTCGGCCAACCGCATCTTCTTCGTCGAAGGCGTCGCCGGCGACACCTCGGTGGTGCAGAACGTGTTCGTCAACACGGTCGATAAAAACGGCACGGCGGTCATCGTCGCGCGCGAGGGTGTGATCAGCAACGGACCCAAAGGCGAGCGCTATCTGGTGCTCAAGAACGGCCGCCGCTACCAGGGCATGCCGGGGCAGTCCGACTTCCAGACCATGGAGTTCGACACCTACAGCATGCGCGTGACCAGCCAGGCCCAGGACCTCGACACGGAGCGTGACACCGATTCCGTGCCGACCATGACGCTGCTGACCGACACCACCAATTCCGGCCGCGCCGAGCTGCTGTGGCGGATCGCGTCGCCGCTGACCTGCCTGGTGCTGGTGCTGCTGGCGATCCCGCTGGGCTTCGTCAATCCGCGCGCCGGCAGTTCGGCCAACCTGATTATCGCGCTGCTGATCTTTTTCTCGTACACCAACGCGGTCAAGCTGGTCGAGGGCAGCGTCAGGCTGGGCAAGTTCTCGTTCGCGCTGTCGTGGTGGCCGCTGCACCTGATGGCGGCGCTGACGGTGCTCGGCCTGTTCGCATGGAGGCTCAATCTGAATCACCGTTACCACCCGCTGGCAGTGCTGGCGGCGATGAAGCGTTCGCGTAGCGCAAATGCGGCAAACAAGAAGGCGGTGGCGCCATGAAGATCCTGCAACGCTACTTCGCCGTCACCATTTTCCAGGCGGTGGCCTTCGTGCTGGTCGCCTTCCTGGCGCTGCAAGCCTTCATGGACCTCACCGGCGAACTGCCGCGCGTCGGCAAGAACGGCTACGCGATCCAGTATGTGCTGCTGTTTGTGGCGGTCAAGCTGCCGGGGCACGTGTACGAGGTGATGCCGCTCGCTGCGCTGATCGGCACCATTTATACGATGGCGCAGTTTGCGTCGACGTCCGAGTTCACTATCATGCGTGCTTCCAGCATGACCACCGGCATGGTGGCGTGGATGTTGGCCAAGATCGGCGTCGTGCTGGTGATTATCACCTTCATCTTCGGTGAGCTGATCACGCCGCGCACCGCGCCGCTGGCCGAAAAAATCAAACTCAGTGGACGCGGCACGACAATTTCGACCGAGTTCCGCTCCGGCTTGTGGACCAAGGATATCGTCAAGTCCGAAGGCATGAGCGGAGAGGTGATCGGGTCGCGCTTCTTCAACGTGCGCGAGGTGCGCCCGGACGGCAAACTGGTCGACGTCAAGCTGTACGAATTCGATAACAACTTCCGCCTGCGCTCCATCACGGTCGCCAAGACCGGCACGTACCAGGGCACGAACAAATGGATGCTGTCGGATGTGAAGGAGAACATCTTCACCAATCCGGCGCTGGTCAAGCCGGGCAGCGAAGCCAATCTGGCGAATAACTATGCCCAAGGCAGCAGCATGATCGAGACGCGCACCAGCGCCACCCGGGAGCTGATCTCCGAGATCACGCCGCGCATCCTGTCGGTGTCGCGCTCGGACCCGGAGCGCATGTCGGCCAGCGAGCTGGCGCTGTACACCCGCCACCTGCAGGAAAACAAGCAGGAGACGGAGCGCTTCAAGATCGCGTTCTGGAAAAAACTGTTCGATCCGCTGGCGATCTTCGTGCTGATGGCATTGGCGCTGCCGTTCGGCTACCTGCACACCCGCAGCGGCGGCGTCAGTCTGAAGATTTTCGTTGGCATCATGATCGGCGTCAGCTACCTGCTCGTCAATACGCTGTTCTCGCACCTCGGTGTGTTGAGCACCTGGCCGGCGGCCCTGACGGCGATCGCCCCAAGTTTAATTTTCCTGCTGCTGGCGCTGAGTGCCTTGTGGTGGGTGGAGCGACATTAGATGAATAGTATTGTGAATAAACGAGCCCTCGTCCTCTTCGCGCACGGCGCCCGTGCAGCGTCTTGGGCGGCGCCGTTCGAGCGCCTGCGCGACCTGACGCAGGCGCGCATGCCGGATGTACCGGTGTCGTTGGCGTTTCTGGAGTTGATGGAGCCGCGCCTGCCGGAGCAGGTCGCGGCGCTGACGGCAAGCGGCGTTACGCACATCACGGTGGTGCCGGTGTTTTTGGGGCAGGGCGGCCATGTGCTGCGAGACTTGCCGCTGATGGTCGATCAATTGCGCATCGATTATCCGCAAATCACGATCAACGTGGTCGAAGCGGCCGGCGAGAACGCGGCGGTGCTCAACGCGCTGTCCGATTACTGCGTGGCGTCGCTGGCAACGCCACCTTCTACTTCCTCGGCACCAGCTTGATCTCGTAAAGTTTGGGCCACAGTTTGCCGGTGACGAACAGACGTTTCTTGTCGCCGTCCCAGGCGATGCCGTTCAAGACGTTTTCGTTGTTGGGGCCTCTGCCCGCGTCCGGATACAGCTTGCCCAGATCGATCCAGCCGACGATCTTGCCGGTCTGTTGATCGATGCGGGCGATGGTGTTGGTATGCCAGATATTGGCGAAAATCTCGTCGCCCACCACTTCCAGCTCGTTGATCTGGTCGACCGCGATGCCGTCGGCCGTCACCTTCACGCGGCGCACTTCGAGGAAGGTCTTCGGATCGAGGAAGCGTAGCGTCGCGCTGCCGTCGCTGAGCACCAGCTCCTTGCCGTTTTGCGCCAGGCCCCAGCCTTCGCCCGGATAGGCGAACTGGTTGCGCAGGTCGAAGGTGGCGAGGTCGAACACGAAGCCGGTCTGCGATTGCCAGGTGATGCCGACCAGCGTGTCCTTCCAGACGGTCAGGCCTTCGCCGAAGTACTGCGGCGGGATGTCCTTGCTTTGCAGGACCTTGCCGGTCTCCAGATTCACCTTGCGGATCGATGATTTGCCGTTCAGGCCCGTACTCTCATACAGAAAACCGTCGCGGTACAGCAGGCCTTGGGTAAACGCCTGCGGGTCGTGAGGATAGCTGTGCACGACCTTAAAGTCATAGGTCGGTATCGAGGGCGCGGCTAGCGCGCCGGCGGCCGGCACCAGGGAAAGCAGCAGGGAAAGCAGCAGGGAAAGCAGGAGCGGCGTTTTAATACTGTTTATTTGCACAATTGGTTTCACTATCAGGCTACCGTTGAACTCTGTAATTCGACCATCGCGTCGAGGGTGGTGCCGGGCGTTGCGAATTCCGCCTCGACGCAGGCGCGCGCCTCCGGCGAGACGATCATGTCGACCGCGTTGCGGCGCATGGCTTCCGCCGCATCCACTTCGCCGCAACCGGCCAGCAGTTCGAGCAGCAGGCGCACTTCGGCCATGTAGTTGTAGACCGTCGCCAGCAGGTCGGACATGCCTTCGTCGGTGAGCAGCTGGAGCTGGGCGACGTGGGCGTTGACTTCGCCCGCGTAGGCCGCGAGGTGCTTTTCCGGTTCGGGCAGATAGCTGCGCGCCAGCGGATAGTCGCCGCAGGCCATCATCGATGTCAGCGCCGAGTTGGCGCATTCCGCCGCCAATTCGGCCGGCAGCTGCTTGAACAGCAGCCAGGTATTTTGCAAGTCACCCAGCTTGTCGTTGATGGCGCGGATGTCGTTGAAGAGGATGGCGTCGCCGCCGTCGGCCAACAGGCGGTCCGTGAGGCGCTGGCGCAGTTCGACCAGCGCTTGCCGCGCCGGCAGGTGTTCCTCGGCCAGTTTGGCCCAGGCGCTCAGCACATAGGACAGCCGCAGCGGAGCTACTTCCGTATCGCGCACGGACGTGGCGTCGAACAGCCAGATATAGTCCTTCAGGGCCGCATCGAACTCGCCGGCGGAATGGGCACCCCAGGCGCGCTCCAGAACTTCATGAACATTATCCATTACTACCTCTTATGAGATGAATGGACATTCTATTACGGATTTCGGGGAATCAGGCGCCAAGCTGGGGGGCTATTGCGCCGCTGATCTCCGCTTCGAGGCGTTGGTGCGAGCGGCTTTGCATGGCATCGCCCAGCATCACCAGCACCGGACCGTGGGCTTCGCCCAGGCCCAGGGCCAGCGCGGCGATGGTCAGGCGGCGGATGCGCTGGTCCGGACGGCTGCAGTTTTCGATGACGACGACCGGGGTGTCGGGACGGTGTCCGTGCGCCAGCAGGCGTTCGGCGGTGGCGATGGCTTCGCGCCCGCCCATGTACTGCACCAGGGTGTCGGTGTCGGGGATGGCGTCGTGGTGCGCTTCGTCGGGCGCCGTCGACGAGGTGAAAAAGGCCACGCTGCGGGCCACGCCGCGCTTGGTCAGCGGTTGCTTGCTGGCGGCGGCAGCGGCGACGGCGGTGGTGATGCCGGGGACGATTTCGACCTCGATGCCGGCTTCCTCCAGCGCGCGCAATTCCTCGTCGGCGCGGCCGAACAGCATCGGATCGCCGCCTTTGAGGCGTACCACCAGCGCATGGCGTTGCGCGTTGTCGACCAACTGTTGGTTGATGACCTGCTGCGCGGTGGAGCGCTGGCCACTGCGTTTGCCGACCGAGATTTTCTCGGCCTGCGGGCATAGCTCCAGCATCTCAGGGGTCACCAGCGCGTCGTGCAGTACGACGTCGGCTTGCGCCAGCAGACGCGCGCCGCGCATGGTGATCAGGTCCTGGGCGCCTGGGCCGGCGCCGATCAAATAGACTTTTCCGAGAGATGCCATTGCCATACCGTTATTACCGCTTTATTCCGAAAGGCGAATCATACCCGCCGCGACGGTCTGGTGGGTCACTTCGTCGATCAGGATAAAGGCGCCGGTGGCACGGATGTCTGCGTAGGCATCCGCCGCCAGCGGCTGCTGGACGGTCAGGCCGATGCGGGCGATGTCGTTCAGCTTTAGGCCATCGGCGTCATGGCGCTGCTGGGTGTTGATGTCCAACAGCGACTCGATGCCGGTGATCTTGGCTGAGGTCTGCTTGGTGCCGTGTTTGATCCAGTACTTGCGGCGTTGGTCGAGCGGCTCGTCGGACATCCAGCAGACGTCCGCCTTCAAGGTCTTGAGCAGGGTCGCCGGCTGTTCGACATTGGCCAGCAGGTCGCCGCGCGAGATGTCCAGGTACTCGTTCAGCAGCAAGGTGATCGACTGGCCAACCACCGCCGACTGGTGCGAGCCTTCCAGGGTGACGATGTCCTTGACGGTGGCGCTCTGGCCGGATGGCTGCACCACCAGCTTGTCGCCGACGCTGACCTTGCCCGCCTCGATGCGGCCCATGTAGCCGCGGAAGTCGTTGGCTTCGTGGCCGTTGTGGCGCGCCACCAGCTGCACCGGGAAGCGGAACGGCGCGTTGTGCGATTCATCGTAAACCGACAGCGATTCGAGCAGCTGGATCAGGGTAGGGCCTTTGTACCAGCTCAGTTTTTCGCTGGCGTCGACGACGTTGTCGCCGCTCAGGGCCGACAGCGGAATCGGCGTGATGTCCTTCAGGCCCAGGGTGGCGGCGAATTCGCCGTAGGCCTTGACGATGCGGTCGTAGATCGCCTGGTCGTAGTTCACCAGGTCCATCTTGTTGACGGCGACGACCACGTGCTCGATCTGCAGCAGGTGGGCGATGGTCGAGTGGCGCTTGGTCTGGATCAGAAGATCGACGCCGCCGTCCTCGTGCAGCTTCACTTTCGAGACGTCGATCAGGATGATGACGGCATCGGCGGTCGAGGCGCCCGTCACCATGTTGCGGGTGTACTGCTCGTGGCCCGGGGTGTCGGCGATGATGAACTTGCGCTTCGGCGTGGCGAAGTAGCGGTAGGCCACGTCGATGGTGATGCCTTGTTCGCGTTCGGCTTCCAGCCCGTCGGTCAGCAGCGACAGGTCGACGGCGTCGCCGACGGTGCGCTTGTGCTTGGAGCGCGACATCGCGTCCAGCTGGTCGGCGAAGATGCCTTTGCTGTCGAACAGCAGGCGGCCGATCAGCGTGGATTTGCCGTCGTCGACGGAACCGGCGGTGATGAAGCGTAAAAGTCCGCGCTCGGTCTGGGTTTCTACATTGGTGGTGCTAGCGTTCATCAGAAGTATCCTGCTTTTTTACGTTTTTCCATCGAAGCCTCGGAGGTCTGGTCGTCCATCCGGGTGGCGCCGCGCTCGGTGATCTGGGTGATGGCGGTTTCGGCGATGATCGCCTCGACCGTCGCCGCGTCCGACGATACGGGGCAGGTGCAGGAAATGTCGCCCACGGTGCGGAAGCGCACCACCTGGGTCTCGACGGTCTCGCCTTCGCGCGGCGGGGTCAGGTCGGTCAGCGGCACCAGCAGGCCGTTGCGCGGAATGACCTGGCGCTCGTGGGCGAAGTAGATCGGCGGCAGTTCCAGTTTTTCGCGGGCGATGTACTGCCACACATCGAGTTCGGTCCAATTCGAGATCGGGAATACGCGCATGTTTTCGCCCGGGTGCACGCGGGTGTTATACAGGTCCCACAGTTCCGGGCGCTGCGATTTCGGGTCCCACTGGCCGAATTCGTCGCGGAAGGAGAAGATGCGCTCCTTGGCGCGGGCCTTTTCCTCGTCGCGGCGCGCCCCGCCGATGCAGGCGTCGAAGCCATGTTCGGCGATCGTCTCGAGCAGGGTGACCGCTTGCGCGGCGTTGCGCGAATCGGTTTGCGGATTACGCAGGCGCACCGTGCCTTTTTTGATCGAGTCCTCGACCGAGCCGACGATCAGTCGCTCGCCCAGTTCGGCCACGCGCTTGTCGCGGAAGGTGATCACCTCGGCGAAATTGTGGCCGGTATCGACGTGCACCAGCGGGAACGGGAATTTACCGGGGCGGAAGGCCTTCTCCGCCAAACGCAGCAAGACCACCGAGTCTTTACCGCCGGAGAACAGCAGGGCGGGGTTGCTGCATTCGGCCGCCACTTCGCGCAGGATGTGGATCGCTTCCGATTCCAGGGCGTCGAGGTGGCGCGCATTCACGTGTACGTTGTTGTTTTCAACTAAAGCGTTCATTGGACTAGCCTATTATTTTTGTGGCGCGCATGAAGTCATCTTCTGCTGCCACGGATTTAATACGTATGAGCTTACCATCGACCATATGCAGGCCGCATTCCTTGGAGTCCGGGTTTTCCCACCACCAGCGGCCGGCCCGCACGTCCTCGCCCGGTTCCACCGCGCGGGTGCATGGCGCGCAGCCGATCGACGGATAGCCCTGATCGTGCAGCGCATTGTACGGTACGCCGTTGTCGCGGATGTAGTTCCACACGTCTTCCTCCGACCAATCGGCCAGCGGATTGAACTTGGTCATGCCGTGCGCCGGGTCGTCCTCCTGCACGTGCAGCTCGGCGCGGGTGGCCGACTGCGCGCGGCGCTGGCCGGTCACCCAGGCTTTTTTGCCGGCCAGGGCGCGGCCCAGCGGCTCGACCTTGCGGATGCGGCAGCACTCGCGGCGCATTTCGATGCTGTCGTAGAAGGCGTTGAGGCCATTCTGCGCGACGTAGGCATCGACCGCTTCCGGCTGCGGCTTGTACAGGGCGATCTCGTAGCCGTCATAGTGCGACTTCACCTTGTCGAGCATTGCCAGTGTTTCGTCATGCAGGCGGCCGGTTTCGAGCGAGAAGATGCCGATATCCAGTTTGGATTTCAGGATCAAATCGGTCAGCACCATGTCTTCGGCCGCCAGGCTGGAGGCGAAGACCGCAGGGGAAAAATCGCTGGCGATGCGCGATAGCGTGGCGCTGCTGTCGGCAATCAGCTTGCTCAGGTCAGACATTCAAACTCCAATCATGCAATCAGATACCGGCGCCATCGTTGTTGGCGGCCGGCGCGGCGGCGCCCGAGGTACGGGCGTGGCGGCGGTACAGCGGCAGCTTCTGGTCCACCGACGCCTGGTAGGTTTCCGAGAAATCGGACAGGCCCTTGAGCGCATCGTGGATGCTGCGGTCCGGACGCGTGGCGTAGGCGTTGAAGCCAACGCGCTGCATCTGGAACAGCTGGTCGCGCAGCACGTCGCCGATGGCGCGCAGTTCGCCGGTCCAGCCCAGGCGGATGCGCAGGTTGTAGGCGATCGAGTAGCCGCGGCCGTCGGTGAATTTCGGGAAGTCGACTGCGATGACGGCGAACTGCGACAGGTCGTCCTTGATCGCTTCCGGACGTTCATCGCTGGCGATCCAGACGCCGATCTCGCCGGCGGCGGCGCGCGCGGCCAGCAGCTCGCGCTGCACCAGCCACAGGCTTTGCGGCACGATCATTTTGCCTGCCGGGACTTCCACGGTGGCCGGGTCGATCTGCGGCGCGCCTTCGACCGGCTCGGCCAGGCGCAGCACCAGCCAGTCGTCTTCCACGACTTCACGGCCCTTGATGATCAGATTTTTAGAAACAGCGTCAGACATATTCATCCTCTCCAACCAGGCGACCCGACTTTTCGGCGATCGGCGTGGCGTATACAAATTCCTTGAACGGTGCGACGCCCAGTCGCTGCGCGCAGGCGGCGAACGATTCGTCCTCGAAGCGCTCGCGCACATAGACCTGCAGCAGGCGGGCGATCACTTCCGGCATTTGCAGCGCAGAGAACGACGGCCCGATGATCTTGCCGATGGCCGAGTGGTTGCCCTGCGAGCCGCCGATCGACACCTGATACCATTCGCTGCCGTCCTTGTCGACACCGAGCACGCCGATGCTGCCGACGTGGTGGTGGCCGCAGGCGTTGATGCAGCCGGAGATATTCAGCTCGATCTCGCCGATGTCGTGCTGGTAGTCGATGTCGTCGAAGCGTTCGGCGATGGCGGCGGCGATCGGGATCGACTTGGCGTTGGCCAGCGAGCAGAAGTCGCCGCCGGGGCAGCAGATCATGTCGGTCAGCAGGCCGATGTTCGGCGTCGCCAGGCCCTTGGCCTTCACTTGCTGCCACAGTGTGAACAACTGCGACTGCTCGACGTCGGCCAGCACGATGTTCTGCTCGTGCGTGACGCGCAGTTCGCCGAAGCTGTATTTGTCCGACAGGTCGGCCATGAAGTCGATCTGTTCGGCGGTGGCGTCGCCCGGCGGCACGCCGGTCTTTTTCAGCGACAGCACCACGGCCGCGTAGCCGGGCTGCTTGTGCGGCTTGACGTTGCGGTTGACCCAGTTGGCGAAGGCCTTGTTGCCGGCCGCTTCCGGTGCGGCGGTGACGTCGCTGTCGTCCAGCTGCTTGTAGGCCGGCGGCTGGAAGTAGTCGATCACGCGCTGCATCTCGTCGACGGTCAAGGTTTCCGGACCGTCTTTGAGGTCAACCCATTCGGCTTCGACCTGGCGCGTGAATTCCTCGACGCCGATGGCTTTCAGCAGGATCTTGATGCGGGCCTTGTACTTGTTGTCGCGGCGGCCGTACTGGTTATACACGCGCATCACGGCTTCGGTGTAGGTCAGCAGGTGCTGCCACGGCAGGAATTCGCGGATCACGCTGCCCAGAATCGGGGTGCGGCCCATGCCGCCGCCGGCCATGAACTTGAAGCCGATCTCGCCGGCCTCGTTGCGCACCACGGTCAGGCCGATGTCGTGCACGGCGATGGCGGCGCGGTCTTCGACGGCGCCGTTGATGGCGACCTTGAACTTACGGGGCAGGGCGATGAATTCGGGGTGGAAGGTCGACCACTGGCGCAGCACTTCCGCGTAGGGGCGCGGATCGATGATCTCGTCGGCGGCGACGCCGGCGTACGGATCGGACGTGGTGTTGCGGATGCAGTTGCCCGAGGTCTGGATGGCGTGCATCTCCACCGAGGCCAGGTCGCTCAGGATGTCCGGGGTCTGTTCCAGCTCGACCCAGTTAAACTGGATGTTCTGGCGGGTGGTGAAGTGGCCATAGCCGCGGTCGTACTTGCGGGCAATGTGGGCGAACATGCGCATTTGCTTGGACGACAATAAACCGTAGGGCACGGCGATGCGCAGCATGTAGGCGTGACGTTGCATGTACAGGCCGTTCTGCAGGCGCAGCGGCACGAATTCGGCTTCCGTCAGCTCATCGGAGAGGCGGCGCCGTACCTGGTCGCGGTACTGTGCGATGCGTTCACGCACGATAAGATGGTCGTACTGGTCGTATTGATACATATTCTTCCTAGATAGTAGCTTGCTAGAATCCCCACACTAGCGCTAATAGTAATAAACTTCGTCTTTATTCCAAACGACTTAGTCTTTATTTGCTTATATAAGGATTGGGCATAAGCATGGACGCTAATAATTTTAAGATGGGCCAAGACTAGATGAACCTTCACCAATTGCGCTTCGTGCGCGAGGCCGTACGCCAGAACTACAACCTGACCGACGCCGCCAAGGCCCTGTTTACGTCGCAGCCCGGCGTCTCGAAGGCGATTATCGAGCTGGAGGAGGAGCTCGGCGTCGATATCTTCACCCGCCACGGCAAGCGCATCCGCGGCCTGACCGAGCCGGGACGGCTGGTGTTGCAGTCGGTGGAGTTGATTATGCAGGAAATCGACAGCCTCAAGCGAATCGGCAAGGAATACGCGGCCCAGGACAGCGGCAGCTTCACCATCGCCACCACGCACACGCAGGCGCGCTACACCTTGCCGAAGGTGGTGCAGGCCTTCATGCTGAAGTTTCCGAAGGTGCGCTTGTCTTTATTGCAAGGCAATCCGCAGCAGATCGCCGAAATGGTCCAGCGCGACCAGGCCGACCTGGCGATCGCCACCGAATCCATCGCCGGCATTACCGGCCTGATAACGTTGCCTTGTTATCAATGGGAACACGTGGTGGTGGTGGCGCCGGACCATCCTTTGCTTAAATCGAAGCAGGTGACCTTGGAAGAAATTGCCGCATTCCCCATCATCACGTACGATGGCGCCTTCGCCGGCCGCAGCAAGATAGACCACGCGTTTTCCCTGCGCGGGCTGAAGCTGGACGTGTTGCTGGAAGCCATAGACGCCGATGTGATCAAGACCTACGTGGAGTTGGGCATGGGGATTGGTATCATAGCGGGTATGGCCTATGACGCCGAGCGCGACAAGAACCTGCGCGCCATCCCTGTCGGCCATCTGTTCGGCATGAATGTGTCGCGGGTGGCGGTCAAGCAGGGCGCCTATCTGCGCAGCTATATATACACCTTTATTGAACTGCTGGCCCCCACGCTCAACCGCAAGTTGATCGAGCAGGCCATGAGCGGTGAAAAAGAGCACTACGAACTGTAACTAGAAAGCACTACCATGATTACCAATCAGTTGGCACAATTTTATGCCGTCAATGCCGACAACTACGACCAGGTCTACGCGCGCGAAGAGCGCTTCGACGATCTGGACGACCTGCAGGAAATGGTCGCCGAGCTGTTCCAGGGCCACAAGGTGCTGGAACTGGCCTGCGGCACCGCCTATTGGACCGATTTGATCGCCGAGGTGGCCGATTCCGTCCACGCCACGGATCTGCTCCCGGAAATGATCGCGCTGGCCGAGACGCGCGGCCTGGACGAGGACGTCGTGACCTTCGGCGTGATGGACGCGTTCAATCTGCCCGACGACCTGGAAGGAAAATATACCGCCGTGTTCGCCGCCGGGCTGTGGACCCACGTCAAGCGCGAAGACCAGGAGAAATACCTGAAGACCCTGCGCGCCAAGCTGGGCAAGGATGTGATGCTGGTGTTGCTCGACGAATCGTATGTCGATGGCGATACGATGGTGTTCGCCCGCACCGACTTGGAAGGCAATACCTTCCAGATCCTGACGGCGGACGACGGCCAGCGCTACGAGGTGATGCACAACTACCTGACCGACAGCACCCTGCGCAAGCGCTTCGCGGCGTCGGCCAAGCAGATCCGCATCGAGCGTCTGCAGTACTACTACCTGCTGAGCTGCAAGCTGAAATAAGCGGTTCGAAGGTAGATAGGGGATCAACGCTGCCGCGTTACCTTTTTTTTCATGAGTGATGTTGATTTACAACAAATTGGTGTTGTCACATTGTTGAAGTAATTGATAGGCATGATTCGCCCCGTGCAGCTTTCTTTCAACCTTCAGTAGAGAACATCAAGTGAAAAAACTTACTCTGGCAGCAATGATCATCGGCGGTTTCGCAGCGCAGGCGCAAGCTCAATCGAACGTCACGATCTACGGTATCGTCGATGCCGGTATCGTCAGCGAGCGCGGCGGCTCGGCCGGCAGCGTGACCAAAGTCACCAGCGGTATCGGCAGCCAGTCGCGTCTGGGTTTCCGCGGCACCGAAGACCTGGGCAATGGCCTGTCGGCGATCTTCCAGATCGAAACCGGCCTGAAAGTCGATGATGGCACCCTGGACAATGCCAACAACGCACTGTTCAACCGTCAGGCTTTCGTCGGTCTGCGCAGCAAGGAAGCCGGTACCCTGACCCTGGGCCGCCAGTACACCATGCTGTACAACGCCATGAGCCAGGTGGCCGACCCGTTCGGCGCCGGCTACGCTGGCTCGATCAAGAACTTGTTCCCGGCCGCCGGCGCCAACACCCGCGTCAGCAACGCCGTCGTCTACGCCACCCCGGTGTTCGCGGGCTTCAGCGCCGAAGCGCTGTACGCGCTGGGCGAGCAGGCCGGCAGCAACGAAGCGGGCCGTCAGTTCGGCCTGGGCCTGAACTACGGACAAGGCCCGCTGAACGCGCGTCTGGTCTACAACAACCGTAACAACGACACCGTCGCCGTCGGCACCACCCCGGCAGCGAACCGCGACTCGGGCCGCAACACCCTGTTCGCCGCCAATTACGACTTCCAGGTCGTCAAGGCTTACTTCGCCTACGGCGCCGACAAGGGCCTGAACAGCGCCGCGCTGCCGGTGGCCAACGCCTATGGCTACGCTGTCGCGCCACGCGCCAGCCTGGACAGCAACGACATTCTGATCGGCGTACAAGTGCCGGTCGGCAGCGGCACCATCATGGCGTCGGCGATCCGCAAGAACGACAAGACCCGCTTCAACCAGGATGCCGATCAGTGGGCCGTGGGTTACCTGCATGCGCTGTCGAAGCGTACCGGCGCGTACATCGCCTACGCCAAGATCAAGAACAAGAACGGCGCCGGCTACACCGTGGGTAACAACAACGAAGCCGGTACGGGCGACAAAGCCTTCAACGTTGGCGTGCGTCACTCGTTCTAAGCAGGATCGAAGGCGCTTTCCTGAGACCGCAGCGGCAACCGGATGATGATCCGGGTGCCGCCATCGCTGAGGATGGAAATGTCGCCTTGCAGTGCCCAGACCCGTTCGCGCATCCCGATCAGGCCGAAGGACGATGCCTTGTCCATGTCCTGTTCGGCGATGCCGCGACCGTCGTCGTGGATCGAAATTTGCAGCGACGATTCCGAGCGCCGCAGCGACAGCTCGACATTTTGCGCCTCCGCGTGGCGCGTGATATTGGTCAGCGCTTCCTGCGCGATGCGGAAGATGGCCGTGCTGTAGGCGTCATCGAGTATCAGATCCTCTTCATTCGCGTGCAACCGGCAAGAGATGCCGTAGCGCGACACGAATTCCTGGCGCAGGCTTTCGAGCGCAAAATACAAACCACCCTCGTCGAGCGCGCGCGGCCTTAGATTGCTGGCGATGCGCCGCAGCGACGTGATGGCCGACATCAGCAGATCGTCCATGCCCGCCTGCAGCTTGCGCGCGGCCGGATCGCCGCTCGACTTCTGTTGCAGCAGCGCCAGATCGACCCGCAACGTCGCCAGCAATTGGCCCAGATCGTCGTGCAGTTCGCGGGCGATGTGCTTGCGTTCCTCTTCCCGTATCGTTTGCAGCGCCGCCGACAGTTCGCGCAACTGCGAGTACGACTGCTCGAGCTGTTCTTGCACCTGCTTGCGCTCGGTGATGTCGCGCAGGATGATGGTGTAGATCTGGTGGCCGTTTTCCGACAGCGATGAGATCGAGCCCTCAAGCGGGAAGTGCTGGCCGTTGGCCTTCGTGCCGGTGACCGCGTAGTCGCTGGCGCGCCGCCCCTTCATGCGCAGGCGGATGCCGGTCGAGCCGAAGTAATGCGGGGATGCGTTGCCGCCGGTCTGGCGCTGGTCGCGCGGAATGAATTGCTGGAGCGGTACGCCTTCCATGGCTTGCACCGTGGTGCCGAACATGGCGGCGGCCGATGGGTTGGCCTGCAAAATGTGCTGGTGCTCGTCGGTGATGATGATGGCGTCGCTGGCGTGCTGGATAATGCCCCGGCTGCGCTTGTGCGCGGCGGAGGCGGCGCTGGAACAGAACCAGCCGAGGCGCCACGACAAGCGGGCGAACAAGGCTGCGCCGACGCTGATGGCGGGCAGCTTGAATAACGATCTGGCTTGGCCGGGCGTTTTCATGCGGCATCCCTCAGCCGGAGAGGGCGGCTGCAACCGATACAGTAGCGCAATCTCTTTTCAATCCTGTTGACGTGTCTCAAGCGGACGCCGGGCGCCGGCGTCCATGGATCGTCGTCACATCTGCTTGAACAAATGCAGGAAACTGCGGCTTACTTCAAGCTTGTCCGACTTACCCTTAATCATAACGAGATGACGGCCGCGGATGTCGCGCGTTACGCCTTCGATGGCGTTGACGTTGACCAGGGTGGCGCGGTGGATTTGCCAGAACAGCGCCGGATCGAGCTCCTCGGCCAGGTCGCGCACCGGCTTGCGGATCAGCGCCTCGTAGCGCTCGGTCTGCACGCAGGTGTATTTTTCGTCGGAGCGGAAGAACAGGATTTCCTCGACCGGAATCATGCGCAGGTCCTGGCCGATGCTGGCCTGTATCCACTGCAAATAAGCCGGCTTGGGCGCGGTGATTTTCTCGGCCAGTTGCGACAGCATCGCCGTCACGCTGGCGTTGACGTCGGCCGCCGGCTTGCTCAGGCGCGTCTTGAGGCGGTCGACGGTGATCTGCAAACGCTCGGGCTCGGGCGGCTTGAGCACGTAGTCGACGGCGCCGCGCTCGAACGCCTCGACCGCGTAGGCGTCGTAGGCGGTCACGAACACGATGTGGCTTTTGTTGCCGATCACGGTGGCCGCTTCCATGCCGGTCTTGCCGGGCATGCGGATATCGAGGAAGGTGAAGTCCGGCTTGAGCTGGTCGACCAGTTCGATCGCCTCGTCGCCGTTCTTGGCCTCGCCGATGATCTCCAGTTCGGGCCAGACCTGGCCCAGGCGCATGCGCAGTTGGTCGCGCATCAAACGTTCGTCATCGGCAATGATTGCTGTAGGCATGGGTGGTTTCAGCTTATTAAGTGTGAATGGTTATTTGGTCAATTATTCAACGAATCCGCGCAATAATCAATTGCTCTTATTTTGGTTCGTGTTTGGGTTCTTTATTGGCCAGCTGATACGGCACCTCGATGGTGGCGATGACCCCGCTCGGGCTGTTGGCCGCGATGAGCAGCTGTCCCTGGTCGCCGTGCAGCAGTTTCAGACGCTCGCGGATGGTCATCAGGCCCAGTCCGGTGCCGTCGCTGGGCACCGCGCCAAAGCCCAGGCCGTCGTCGCTGACGATGACGCGCAGTTTATTATGGGCCACGTCGGCGCGTACTTTGAGCGTGCCGCCCTGGGGCTTGGCTTCGAGGCCGTGCTTGATGGCGTTTTCCACCATCGACTGCAACATCATCGGCGGGAACGCGGCGCTGCGCAGGCCGTCGGGGATGTCGAAGTCGACCGTCAGCCGCTCTTCCATGCGCATTTTCAGCAGGTTCAGATAGGCCACCACCATGTCGGCTTCGCGGCCGAGGTTGGTGATCAGCGCGTTGTCGCGCATTTGCGGCAGCACCGCGCGCAGGTATTTGATCAGGCTGCGCTGCATGGCGGAGGCGCGCGGCGGGTCTGTCTCGATCAGGTGCTCGACCGACGCCAGCGTATTGAACAAGAAGTGCGGTTCGACTTGCGCCTGCATCATCTGCATCTTCGCTTCGCTCAGCTGGCGCTGCATGGATTCGCGCTCGACCGCCGCGTTGGCGGTCTGGGTTTCCGCTTCGGCGCGTTTTTTGCTGCCCATCAGCGCCTTGATGCCGAACAGGGCCAGCACCAGCAACGTGACGAAACTGCGGAACCAGGTCGATGCCTGACCGTGGTAGCGGGCGACTTTTTGCTCGGCCGCGTCGTCGACCGCTTCTTCAATGGCGTTGGATAATTCTTCGCCGATTTGTGGCGGCAGGTCGATGTGGACCTCTTCGCCAGGCAGGGTGGGCAGGGCGGGGACGGCCGGGGTGATCGTTTTGTCGGGCTTGCCGGGTTTGACATTCGGCGTGGCTGGCGGAGCAGGTTCGGCGGGCGCCTCGGGCTCGGCGGGAGGTGCCGGCTCGGTCGCGGGTGCCGGTTCGGCGCGCGGAACGCCGTTCTCGTCGACACTGCTGTCGGCTTTGTCGGCATCTTTGTTGCGCTTGCCGCGCATATTGAAGCGAATGCCGCTGTCGTCGATCACGATATTGGTGTCGGCGCCTTTGCGTTTTTTGTCACTGCGGACCACTTCCTCTTGAACCGGGCTCGACGAAAATAGCTCATCTTGCAGAATCGAGCCGGCGATCAGCATCAATACGGCGAACACCAGGAACTTCCACCACGACAGCTGGGTCACCCAGGTGGCGGTCGCATCGAAGCCGCGATGCAGCCAGGCGGCGGCGGTCTTCAGGGTGTCTTGCGTTTTGGGCATAGGAAACATGTAAGGCTTTCACTCTGGAGTATGAGTTTTGTGACGATGCAACTGTAACGGTGATGGCGGCGATGCGCCATGCCCATGCGACAGTCTGCAAGAAATAGGGACTGGACGGCGTGGAGAGGGGAACAGAAAAAGCGCTTGCCAAGCCTGTGGGCGCTTTGCTATAGTTCGCCTCCTCGCAAAACGACGCATGCAAATGCAGAGTGAAACGAGAAAAGAAGAAGTGGCTGAGGGGTTGACGAAATAAGCGAAACGCTTCATACTCTTTCTTCTGCGCTGACGAACAAAACGATTTGTCAAGCGTGCAAGCAGTACCAGTATCACCGAATACACGTTCTTTAAAAATTAACAGTCGATAAGTGTGGACGTTTGATGAAAGTGCACGCGGGACTTCGGTTCCGCGATACTTAAAATATCAAATGTTCACAAGAAGTAATGAAGTAGGCGCTACGAAAGTAGTGGCCTGTCAGTATTTTGAGTGAGCGACCTCTTAGTAATAAGAGTGCCGGTAAAACGGCAAAAGTAACAGAGATTAAACTGAAGAGTTTGATCCTGGCTCAGATTGAACGCTGGCGGCATGCCTTACACATGCAAGTCGAACGGCAGCGCGGGGCAACCTGGCGGCGAGTGGCGAACGGGTGAGTAATATATCGGAACGTACCCTGGAGTGGGGGATAACGTAGCGAAAGTTACGCTAATACCGCATACGATCTAAGGATGAAAGTGGGGGATCGCAAGACCTCATGCTCCTGGAGCGGCCGATATCTGATTAGCTAGTTGGTAGGGTAAAAGCCTACCAAGGCATCGATCAGTAGCTGGTCTGAGAGGACGACCAGCCACACTGGAACTGAGACACGGTCCAGACTCCTACGGGAGGCAGCAGTGGGGAATTTTGGACAATGGGCGCAAGCCTGATCCAGCAATGCCGCGTGAGTGAAGAAGGCCTTCGGGTTGTAAAGCTCTTTTGTCAGGGAAGAAACGGGTCTTTCTAATAAAGAGGCCTAATGACGGTACCTGAAGAATAAGCACCGGCTAACTACGTGCCAGCAGCCGCGGTAATACGTAGGGTGCAAGCGTTAATCGGAATTACTGGGCGTAAAGCGTGCGCAGGCGGTTTTGTAAGTCTGTTGTGAAATCCCCGGGCTCAACCTGGGAATGGCAATGGAGACTGCAAGGCTAGAGTTTGGCAGAGGGGGGTAGAATTCCACGTGTAGCAGTGAAATGCGTAGATATGTGGAGGAACACCGATGGCGAAGGCAGCCCCCTGGGTCAAAACTGACGCTCATGCACGAAAGCGTGGGGAGCAAACAGGATTAGATACCCTGGTAGTCCACGCCCTAAACGATGTCTACTAGTTGTCGGGTCTTAATTGACTTGGTAACGCAGCTAACGCGTGAAGTAGACCGCCTGGGGAGTACGGTCGCAAGATTAAAACTCAAAGGAATTGACGGGGACCCGCACAAGCGGTGGATGATGTGGATTAATTCGATGCAACGCGAAAAACCTTACCTACCCTTGACATGGATGGAATCCCGGAGAGATTTGGGAGTGCTCGAAAGAGAACCATCACACAGGTGCTGCATGGCTGTCGTCAGCTCGTGTCGTGAGATGTTGGGTTAAGTCCCGCAACGAGCGCAACCCTTGTCATTAGTTGCTACGAAAGGGCACTCTAATGAGACTGCCGGTGACAAACCGGAGGAAGGTGGGGATGACGTCAAGTCCTCATGGCCCTTATGGGTAGGGCTTCACACGTCATACAATGGTACATACAGAGCGCCGCCAACCCGCGAGGGGGAGCTAATCGCAGAAAGTGTATCGTAGTCCGGATTGTAGTCTGCAACTCGACTGCATGAAGTTGGAATCGCTAGTAATCGCGGATCAGCATGTCGCGGTGAATACGTTCCCGGGTCTTGTACACACCGCCCGTCACACCATGGGAGCGGGTTTTACCAGAAGTAGGTAGCTTAACCGCAAGGAGGGCGCTTACCACGGTAGGATTCGTGACTGGGGTGAAGTCGTAACAAGGTAGCCGTATCGGAAGGTGCGGCTGGATCACCTCCTTTCTAGAGTGGCACGAACCCGTTAAACGGTTCACTCATCAAGCGTTCACACTTATCGACTGTCAATATAAAGAACAGCATTTGGGGCTGTAGCTCAGCTGGTTAGAGCACCGTGTTGATAACGCGGGGGTCGTTGGTTCGAGTCCAACCAGCCCTACCAGTTTTACCCTAGTAGTACATCTCAGGGGGATTAGCTCAGCTGGGAGAGCACCTGCTTTGCAAGCAGGGGGTCGTCGGTTCGATCCCGTCATCCTCCACCAAGAGTTCAAATGTAAGGGTAAGCCTTTAGATTTGATCTTTTAGAGATCAAGTGCTGTACGTTCTTTAACAATCTGGAAGAAGTAAGTAAATTTTTATTGATCGCATCACCGACAGGTGACGCGATGGGTAATGATTGTATGTATCAACAAACGCAACAACGTAGTACTTCTTATTCCTATAAACGCTCCTTGTAGACGCGCGGTCAGCGGCGCAGGGGCTAACGTTATAGGGACAAGTGAATAAGTGCACATGGTGGATGCCTTGGCGATTACAGGCGATGAAGGACGTAGTAGCTTGCGATAAGCTGCGGGGAGCTAGCAAACAAGCTTTGATCCGCAGATTTCCGAATGGGGAAACCCGGCCTTTTAGGTCATTGCATACTGAATACATAGGTATGCAAAGCGAACGCGGCGAACTGAAACATCTAAGTAGCTGCAGGAAAATAAATCAACCGAGATTCCCAAAGTAGTGGCGAGCGAAATGGGAAGAGCCTGCACGTTTTAGCACGACGCATAACAGAATCCTCTGGAAATAGGAGCCATAGCGGGTGATAGCCCCGTATGTGAAATGCGATGTGTGGAACTAAGCGTGCGACAAGTAGGGCGGGACACGAGAAATCCTGTCTGAATATGGGGGGACCATCCTCCAAGGCTAAATACTCGTAATCGACCGATAGTGAACCAGTACCGTGAGGGAAAGGCGAAAAGAACCCCGGGAGGGGAGTGAAATAGATCCTGAAACCGTGTGCATACAAACAGTAGGAGCGGACTTGTTCCGTGACTGCGTACCTTTTGTATAATGGGTCAGCGACTTACATTCAGTGGCAAGGTTAACCATATAGGGAAGCCGTAGAGAAATCGAGTCCGAACAGGGCGATAGTCGCTGGGTGTAGACCCGAAACCAAGTGATCTACTCATGGCCAGGATGAAGGTGCGGTAACACGCACTGGAGGTCCGAACCCACTAATGTTGAAAAATTAGGGGATGAGCTGTGGGTAGGGGTGAAAGGCTAAACAAACTTGGAAATAGCTGGTTCTCTCCGAAAACTATTTAGGTAGTGCCTCAAGTATCACCATCGGGGGTAGAGCACTGTTATGGCTAGGGGGTCATCGCGACTTACCAAACCATTGCAAACTCCGAATACCGATGAGTGCGAGCTTGGGAGACAGACGTCGGGTGCTAACGTCCGGCGTCAAGAGGGAAACAACCCAGACCGCCAGCTAAGGT
Organism: Oxalobacteraceae bacterium OTU3CINTB1; assembly: GCA_024123955.1. Lineage (NCBI taxonomy): Bacteria > Pseudomonadati > Pseudomonadota > Betaproteobacteria > Burkholderiales > Oxalobacteraceae > Oxalobacteraceae bacterium OTU3CINTB1. Next base: position 5,348,331 of record CP099652.1, on the reverse strand, counting down.
CCCAAAGATTGGCTAAGTGGAAAACGAAGTGGGAAGGCTAAAACAGTCAGGATGTTGGCTTAGAAGCAGCCATCATTTAAAGAAAGCGTAATAGCTCACTGATCGAGTCGTCCTGCGCGGAAGATGTAACGGGGCTAAGCCAGTCACCGAAGCTGCGGATATGCGCAAGCATATGGTAGGAGAGCGTTCTGTAAGCCTGCGAAGGTGTCTTGTAAAGGATGCTGGAGGTATCAGAAGTGCGAATGCTGACATGAGTAGCGATAATGGGGGTGAAAAGCCCCCACGCCGTAAGCCCAAGGTTTCCTGTTCAACGTTCATCGGAGCAGGGTGAGTCGGCCCCTAAGGCGAGGCAGAGATGCGTAGCTGATGGGAAGCAGGTTAATATTCCTGCACCGTCGTATGATGCGATGGGGGGACGGATCGCGGAAGGTTGTCCAACTGTTGGAATAGTTGGTTGCTGCTTCATAGAAGGCGCTTAGGCAAATCCGGGCGCGTAATTCAAGGGAGTGGGACGAGAGACTTAGGTCTCGAAGCAATCGGAAGTGGTTCCAAGAAAAGCCTCTAAGCTTCAGTCATACGAGACCGTACCGCAAACCGACACAGGTGGGCGAGATGAGTATTCTAAGGCGCTTGAGAGAACTCGGGAGAAGGAACTCGGCAAATTGGTACCGTAACTTCGGGAAAAGGTACGCCCTTGTAGCTTGGCTGATTTACTTCAGTAGGGTGAACGGGTTGCAATAAACTGGTGGCTGCGACTGTTTAATAAAAACACAGCACTCTGCAAACACGAAAGTGGACGTATAGGGTGTGACGCCTGCCCGGTGCTGGAAGATTAAATGATGGGGTGCAAGCTCTTGATTGAAGTCCCAGTAAACGGCGGCCGTAACTATAACGGTCCTAAGGTAGCGAAATTCCTTGTCGGGTAAGTTCCGACCTGCACGAATGGCGTAACGATGGCCACACTGTCTCCTCCCGAGACTCAGCGAAGTTGAAGTGTTTGTGATGATGCAATCTACCCGCGGCTAGACGGAAAGACCCCATGAACCTTTACTGTAGCTTTGCATTGGACTTTGAATCAATCTGTGTAGGATAGGTGGGAGGCTTTGAAGCGGGGACGCCAGTTCTCGTGGAGCCAACCTTGAAATACCACCCTGGTTCATTTGAGGTTCTAACCTTGGCCCGTTATCCGGGTCGGGGACAGTGCATGGTAGGCAGTTTGACTGGGGCGGTCTCCTCCTAAAGTGTAACGGAGGAGTTCGAAGGTACGCTAGGTACGGTCGGACATCGTGCTAATAGTGCAATGGCATAAGCGTGCTTAACTGCGAGACTGACAAGTCGAGCAGGTACGAAAGTAGGACATAGTGATCCGGTGGTTCTGTATGGAAGGGCCATCGCTCAACGGATAAAAGGTACTCTGGGGATAACAGGCTGATTCCTCCCAAGAGTTCATATCGACGGGGGAGTTTGGCACCTCGATGTCGGCTCATCACATCCTGGGGCTGTAGCCGGTCCCAAGGGTATGGCTGTTCGCCATTTAAAGTGGTACGTGAGCTGGGTTTAAAACGTCGTGAGACAGTTTGGTCCCTATCTGCCGTGGGCGTTGGAAATTTGAAGGGGGCTGCTCCTAGTACGAGAGGACCGGAGTGGACAGACCTCTGGTGTACCGGTTGTCACGCCAGTGGCATTGCCGGGTAGCTAAGTCTGGAAGAGATAACCGCTGAAAGCATCTAAGCGGGAAACTTGCCTTAAGATGAGATTTCCCAGAGCCTTGAGCTCTTTGAAGGGTCGTTCGAGACCAGGACGTTGATAGGTCAGGTGTGGAAGTGCAGTAATGCATTAAGCTAACTGATACTAATTGCCCGTACGGCTTGTCCCTATAACCTTAGCAGGTTATGGTGAATAAGAAGTGCGTTGAGGCGTTCGTTGATACACAACTTCATTACCCAGTATTGAGATACTAATTACTTACTACTTCCAGATTAGAGTGCCGTTGCCCAACAGGGAACGACCACTCAGACAAGTCAATGCCTGATGACCATAGCAAGTTGGTCCCACCCCTTCCCATCCCGAACAGGACCGTGAAACAACTCTGCGCCGATGATAGTGCTGCAACCAGTGTGAAAGTAGGTTATCGTCAGGCTAGTTATATTAAAAAGCCTCATCAGCCTGAACGCGCTCAAGATCGCGTTCGGTGCCGATGGGGCTTTTTTTCGTTTATACGACGCGCAATCCTTATCGTTCTCCGAAACTTTGTGTGATGCGGTCCAATATAATCGCCACTAACACTACGTATAAGCCGCTCTCAAAACCCAGTCCCACATCCAATTGCTGAGTGCTGCTTAATACTTCGCCCCCAAGACCACCGGCGCCGACTCCAGTTGTTCCTTGTCCACCTGCAAAATCCCGATGGGGGTCAGCCGCACCGTCGGCGGCATCGCGAAAATCACCGTGGCGATGATGCCCGGCACGCGCCCCAGACCAAAAAGCATCACCGCCGGGATCAGATAAACAAAGGCCGGCATGGTCTGCATGAAATCCAGCACCGGGCGCAGCACCGCGTGCACATGCCGGTTCCTCGCCGCTAAAATTCCAATGGGCACGCCCAACGCCAGGCTGATCAACGTAGCCGACAAGGTCAGTCCCAAGGTGACGATCGTCTGCGGCCAATAGCCCAGCACCGTGATCAACAACAAGGACAATCCCGCAAAAACCGCGAAGCGCCAGGACAGGCGGCGCCAGCCGAGGATCACGGCAAAGGCAATCACCACCCATGCTGGCGCCAGTTGCACCACACTTTCAATGACACCGGCCAAACCTTCGATGACGCGACCGGCGCTGTCGAACAGGTCGCTGTTGTGATCGATGAGCAAACGGACCGCCGCGTTGACCGCGTCTCCCAGCGGCAAATATTGATGGAGTTGTTCGAACATCTCAGCCCCTGGCGCTGGCGCGTGAGCAGGCTGCGGCCGGCGATGTAGAGCGGGAAGGCGGCGCCGGCTGGCGGCGTCGCGCCATCGTATGGATATTCCGAGCCTGACCCTGGGCGATTACCCGTTGTTGATCCAGGCGGCGGTCGCTGGACACGGGGTGGCGCTGGGCTGGCGCCCGCTCGTGGATGAGTTGGTGCGCGATGGCCAGTTGGTCACGCTGCCGGCGCCGGCGCTGAGCACGGCGCGCGGCTACTTCCTGGTGCGCCCCCACGGCCGCGAGCCGTGGGAAGCGCTCGACAGCCTGGGCGAGTGGATTGTGCGCGGTTGCGCCTAGAAATTGAAGCGCGCGCCGAACGAGAACAGCGACACTTCGGTTTTGGTCAGATAGCTGGCGTCCACGCCGATCGACCACTGGCGGTTGAAGGCGTAGCTGACGCCGACGCCAACCATCGGATCGGTTTCATCGCGGTCGGGCAGGTCGCTGCGGTTGCCCTGCATCGAGGTGCGGCCGATGCCGGCGCGGCCGAACAGGCTGACGCGCTCGCTGAGCGGCACCGTGCCCTGGACGGCGATGCCGTAGGTGCGATCCGGGTAGTAGCCTGCCTCGGTGAACATGCCGCGGAACGGATTAAGGCTCAGGCCCCGGGTATAGACGTCAAAGCCGAAGTTGGGGCTGTACTGGTAGCCGATCGCGCCGCCGACCGAAAAGTCACTACTGTTGTCCACGTATTTGGACGAGACCGAGGCGCGTCCGCCGGAGACGCCGAGATAGACGCCGGGTTCGAAAGGGGCCGCAAACGATGGGCCGGCAACGGCAAGCGCGGCCGCCGCGATGATCAAGAGTCGCATATAGTTCCTTAAAGGTGAGACTGTAAATGGCGGCATTGGTTTATTTGCAATGCCATCCGCCCCGCATCCTACCCTCAAATTATCTTTACGGCAACCTTGCCGTTTCCGCCGGCTGGGGCGCCAGCATGCGGCGCATCGCCTCGGCTTCCTCGCCGGGACTGCGGCCGAAGTAGCGTTTGAATTCGCGGCTGAACTGCGACGGACTTTCGTAGCCGACCTTGGCCGACGCCGCCTGCGCCGTGATGTCGCTGCGCGCCATCAGCAGCCGCGCCTGGTGCAGCCGGGCCGACTTCAGATACTGGATCGGTGAGCAGTGCGTCACCGATTTGAAGTGCACGTGGAATGCCGGCACGCTCATGCTGGCCTCGGCCGCCAGCATGCCGACATCCATGTCCGCCGCGCAATCGGCGTGGATGCGGCGCAGCGCCTTGGCGATGCGGCCGAACTGGCCCTGGCTGGTCAGCGCGGCGCGCATCGCCGCGCCTTGCTCGCCCATCAGCACGCGGAAGCAGATTTCACGCACGATGGCGGGACCGAGCACGCGTGCCTCCAGCGGCGAGTTCAGCGCCTCCATGAGGCGCAACACGGTTTCGCGCAGGCGTTGGTCCATCCGCGTGGTCATCATTCCCTTGGGCATGGCCGGCACTTCGTTGGCCGTCTGGTCGATGGCAAACATCAGGTCGGCCAGCGTGGTGCGGTCGACGCGGATGACCAGACCCATGAACGGTTCCTCGACCGACGCCTCGGTGGCGCTGAGGAACGGCGTGGGAATGGCCACCACCAGGTAATGTTCGGCGTCGAACTGCAGCACGTCGTCGCCGAAGTGGGCGCGCTTGCGGCCCTGCAGCACGATGGCGATGCACGGGTCGGACATGGCCGGCGCCTTGGTCACGCTTTCCGTGGCGCGGGTCAGGCGCACGTCTTCGAGCGCCGTCTCGGTGTAGCCGTCGTGCTTTGCCAGACTGGTGTGCAGAGCGATCATGCGTTCCAATTAATTTCTCCAAACGTACAGTAATGAATAGGAATGATCCATCAAACCGGCGGCCGTGGCTACGGGACTATTGACGATGTATAGGATTAGGCAAGAAACACATAGGCATGTGCATTCGCAGCATCGCCGGATGTTCGTATGATGCAGTCTGGTTTTACTACCATTGAAAGGACCGCACCATGACTGCTACACACACCAATCGAAAGGTGATACTGATTGCTGGCGCCAGCCGGGGCAGCGGTCCTGCCACCGCGCGCCAGTTGGCCGGCGAGGGCCATCACGTGGTGCTGGGGGCGCGGCGCTCCGCCAAGTTGCATGCGCTGGTGACGGAGATCCGCAGCGCCGGCGGTTCGGCGGAGTGGTTCGCACTGGACGTCTCGCGACCGGAGGAAATGCGCGAATTCCTGGCGTTTGCCGAAGACGTCCACAAGCGCATCGACGTCGTCATCAATAATTGCTGAGGACGTGGTGCCACTCGCCTAGGCAGCTTTCGGCGTAAACAGTATTTGCAACAGCGTGTCGGCCGTGGCCTGAAGTTCTTCCGGCGCGTGGTAGATGCGTTCCATCACCACATTGCCGCGTGTGAACGTGACCAGCAAACGTGTGGCGTCCTTAGGCGGCAGGCGCAGCCGCGCGACGGCGTCGGGCGCCGACAGCCGTTCCTCCAATACCTCCCCCAATCCTTCCAGCATGTCGCGCAACGCCTGGCGCACCGCGTCATCCATCGCTGTTTCGTCGGTGGCGATTTTGGTCGTCAGGCAGCCGCGCGTGGACGAGGAGGGCGTATCGTCATCCTGGGGGATGGGTTGCGACATCGAACCGATGACGTAACCGAAGAAATCGCGCAGCGCCTCGACGGGATCGTCCGCCAGCATCCGTTCCCGCGCCGCCGCCAGATAGCGTTGCTTGTAACGGGCGAACGCCAGCAAAAAGATCGATTGCTTGTCGCCATAAGCGTTATAAAGCGACCCGCGCAGCACGCCGGTGGCCTGCGCCAGGTCCTGCATCGAGGTTGAGGCGTAGCCCTGCCGCCAGAAAACGTGCATCGCGCGCTCCAGCGTTTCTTCTTCGTTGAATTGTTTTATGCCTGCCATGGAGCGGATTATCGCCATTCTTGACAGTGGTGTCAAGTTTGACTATGCTGTAAAACATGATGGACGGCTAAGGATCGTTGATGAATCACGCAGAAGACAAGGGCGCGGCCGGCCGCGCTATATTCGCCGGTTTGTGCGCCAGCCTGGTCGGCATTGGCCTGGCGCGCTTCGGCTACACGCCGCTGATACCGCCGCTGATCGAGGCGCATTGGTTTGCCGCGCAGGACGTTGTCTATCTCGGCGCGGCCAATCTGGTTGGTTATCTGGTGGGCGCATTGATCGGGCGCCCGCTGGCTGCGCGGTTGACGGCGCGGTCGACGCTGCGTGTGATGATGATGCTGGCTTCGCTGGCGTTCTTTGCCTGTGCGTTCCCACTGTCGGTGAGCTGGTTCTTTGCCTGGCGCCTGCTGTCGGGGGTATCGGGCGGCATCATCATGGTGCTGGTGGCGTCGACCGTGTTGCCGCATGTGCCGGTCGAGCGCAGGGGTATGGCGAGCGGGGCAATATTCCTGGGTGTGGGCGTCGGCATCGCGGCGTCGGGCACGGTGGTGCCGATGTTGCTGGGTGTCGGCCTGCGCGAGACGTGGTTGGGACTGGGTGCGCTGGCGCTGGTGCTGAGTATCGCAAGCTGGTTTTGCTGGCCGCATGCCGGGCACGCCCATGCCGCCGCTGCTCAAGGCGCGGAGCCGGCCGCGCCCATAGCCAGCGCGCGCTTCGATCTGAACGTACTATACGTCCAGTATGCCTTGATGGCGATTGGTCTGGTTCCGCTGATGGTGTTCCTGGTCGACTATGTGGCGCGCGGTTTGGGATGGGGGACGCATACGGCGGCCCTGTTCTGGGTCGCTTACGGCATCGGCGCGATTGCCGGCCCGATGGTGTATGGGGCATTGACCGATCGCATCGGCCCTACGCGCACCGGCCAGTTGGCGCTGTGTCTGCAGGCGGCAGTGATCGGGTTGATGATGTTGTCCCACAATCATTTTGTGCTGATCGCGGCGACCGTTGTCGTCGGCTCCTTCCCGCCCGGCATCGTGCCGATTGTGCTTGGCCGCGTCCATCAGCTACTGCCCGGCGATGCGCATCGCCAGAGCGCCGTGTGGAGTCGCGCCACGACGGTGTTTGCGTTGTTCCAGGCGTTGGCCGGGTATGGCTATTCCTACCTGTTCGCGCAGAGCGGCGGCGACCACCGTTTGTTGATGGGAATTGGGGCCGTGGCGTTGTTGGTGGCGGCACTTGCGGATGGTGTGAAGAAAGTTCTTGCCAAGCCCGGAGCGGCTTTGCTATAGTTCGCCTCCTCGCAAAACGGCGCACACAAAACAACGTGTTGCAGAGTGAAACGAGAAGAAAAAGAAGGTTGACGAAACGGTCTAAACGATTCATACTCTTCCTTCTTCGCTGACAGACAAAACGATTTGTTAGCGACGCAGTACCAAACAAAGTTCTTTAAAAATTAACAGTCGATAAGTGTGGACGTTTGATGAAGGTGCACGCGGAACCTCGGTTCCGCGATACTTAAAATATCAAATGTTCACAAGAAGTAATGAAATAGGCGCTACGAAAGTAGTGGCCTGTCAGTATTTTGAGTGAGCGACCTCTTAGCAATAAGAGTGCCGGTAAAACGGCAAAAGTAACAGAGATTAAACTGAAGAGTTTGATCCTGGCTCAGATTGAACGCTGGCGGCATGCCTTACACATGCAAGTCGAACGGCAGCGCGGGGCAACCTGGCGGCGAGTGGCGAACGGGTGAGTAATATATCGGAACGTACCCTGGAGTGGGGGATAACGTAGCGAAAGTTACGCTAATACCGCATACGATCTAAGGATGAAAGTGGGGGATCGCAAGACCTCATGCTCCTGGAGCGGCCGATATCTGATTAGCTAGTTGGTAGGGTAAAAGCCTACCAAGGCATCGATCAGTAGCTGGTCTGAGAGGACGACCAGCCACACTGGAACTGAGACACGGTCCAGACTCCTACGGGAGGCAGCAGTGGGGAATTTTGGACAATGGGCGCAAGCCTGATCCAGCAATGCCGCGTGAGTGAAGAAGGCCTTCGGGTTGTAAAGCTCTTTTGTCAGGGAAGAAACGGGTCTTTCTAATACAGAGGCCTAATGACGGTACCTGAAGAATAAGCACCGGCTAACTACGTGCCAGCAGCCGCGGTAATACGTAGGGTGCAAGCGTTAATCGGAATTACTGGGCGTAAAGCGTGCGCAGGCGGTTTTGTAAGTCTGTTGTGAAATCCCCGGGCTCAACCTGGGAATGGCAATGGAGACTGCAAGGCTAGAGTTTGGCAGAGGGGGGTAGAATTCCACGTGTAGCAGTGAAATGCGTAGATATGTGGAGGAACACCGATGGCGAAGGCAGCCCCCTGGGTCAAAACTGACGCTCATGCACGAAAGCGTGGGGAGCAAACAGGATTAGATACCCTGGTAGTCCACGCCCTAAACGATGTCTACTAGTTGTCGGGTCTTAATTGACTTGGTAACGCAGCTAACGCGTGAAGTAGACCGCCTGGGGAGTACGGTCGCAAGATTAAAACTCAAAGGAATTGACGGGGACCCGCACAAGCGGTGGATGATGTGGATTAATTCGATGCAACGCGAAAAACCTTACCTACCCTTGACATGGATGGAATCCCGGAGAGATTTGGGAGTGCTCGAAAGAGAACCATCACACAGGTGCTGCATGGCTGTCGTCAGCTCGTGTCGTGAGATGTTGGGTTAAGTCCCGCAACGAGCGCAACCCTTGTCATTAGTTGCTACGAAAGGGCACTCTAATGAGACTGCCGGTGACAAACCGGAGGAAGGTGGGGATGACGTCAAGTCCTCATGGCCCTTATGGGTAGGGCTTCACACGTCATACAATGGTACATACAGAGCGCCGCCAACCCGCGAGGGGGAGCTAATCGCAGAAAGTGTATCGTAGTCCGGATTGTAGTCTGCAACTCGACTGCATGAAGTTGGAATCGCTAGTAATCGCGGATCAGCATGTCGCGGTGAATACGTTCCCGGGTCTTGTACACACCGCCCGTCACACCATGGGAGCGGGTTTTACCAGAAGTAGGTAGCTTAACCGCAAGGAGGGCGCTTACCACGGTAGGATTCGTGACTGGGGTGAAGTCGTAACAAGGTAGCCGTATCGGAAGGTGCGGCTGGATCACCTCCTTTCTAGAGTGGCACGAACCCGTTAAACGGTTCACTCATCAAGCGTTCACACTTATCGACTGTCAATATAAAGAACAGCATTTGGGGCTGTAGCTCAGCTGGTTAGAGCACCGTGTTGATAACGCGGGGGTCGTTGGTTCGAGTCCAACCAGCCCTACCAGTTTCTGCCTGTAGTACATCTCAGGGGGATTAGCTCAGCTGGGAGAGCACCTGCTTTGCAAGCAGGGGGTCGTCGGTTCGATCCCGTCATCCTCCACCAAAAAGTTCAAATGTAAGCAACGCCAATCGCGTGTGTTTAGATTTGGTCTTTTAGAGATCAAGTGCTGTACGTTCTTTAACAATCTGGAAGAAGTAAGTAAATTTTTATTGATCGCGACACCGACAGGTGGCGCGATGGGTAATGATTGTATGTATCAACAAACGCAACAACGTAGTACTTCTTATTCCTATAAACGCTCCTTGTTTAGTCGCAGGGGCTAACGTTATAGGGACAAGTGAATAAGTGCACATGGTGGATGCCTTGGCGATTACAGGCGATGAAGGACGTAGTAGCTTGCGATAAGCTGCGGGGAGCTAGCAAACAAGCTTTGATCCGCAGATTTCCGAATGGGGAAACCCGGCCTTTTAGGTCATTGCATACTGAATACATAGGTATGCAAAGCGAACGCGGCGAACTGAAACATCTAAGTAGCTGCAGGAAAATAAATCAACCGAGATTCCCAAAGTAGTGGCGAGCGAAATGGGAAGAGCCTGCACGTTTTAGCATGACGCATAACAGAATCCTCTGGAAATAGGAGCCATAGCGGGTGATAGCCCCGTATGTGAAATGCGATGTGTGGAACTAAGCGTGCGACAAGTAGGGCGGGACACGAGAAATCCTGTCTGAATATGGGGGGACCATCCTCCAAGGCTAAATACTCGTAATCGACCGATAGTGAACCAGTACCGTGAGGGAAAGGCGAAAAGAACCCCGGGAGGGGAGTGAAATAGATCCTGAAACCGTGTGCATACAAACAGTAGGAGCGGACTTGTTCCGTGACTGCGTACCTTTTGTATAATGGGTCAGCGACTTACATTCAGTGGCAAGGTTAACCATATAGGGAAGCCGTAGAGAAATCGAGTCCGAACAGGGCGATAGTCGCTGGGTGTAGACCCGAAACCAAGTGATCTACTCATGGCCAGGATGAAGGTGCGGTAACACGCACTGGAGGTCCGAACCCACTAATGTTGAAAAATTAGGGGATGAGCTGTGGGTAGGGGTGAAAGGCTAAACAAACTTGGAAATAGCTGGTTCTCTCCGAAAACTATTTAGGTAGTGCCTCAAGTATCACCATCGGGGGTAGAGCACTGTTATGGCTAGGGGGTCATCGCGACTTACCAAACCATTGCAAACTCCGAATACCGATGAGTGCGAGCTTGGGAGACAGACGTCGGGTGCTAACGTCCGGCGTCAAGAGGGAAACAACCCAGACCGCCAGCTAAGGTCCCAAAGATTGGCTAAGTGGAAAACGAAGTGGGAAGGCTAAAACAGTCAGGATGTTGGCTTAGAAGCAGCCATCATTTAAAGAAAGCGTAATAGCTCACTGATCGAGTCGTCCTGCGCGGAAGATGTAACGGGGCTAAGCCAGTCACCGAAGCTGCGGATATGCGCAAGCATATGGTAGGAGAGCGTTCTGTAAGCCTGCGAAGGTGTCTTGTAAAGGATGCTGGAGGTATCAGAAGTGCGAATGCTGACATGAGTAGCGATAATGGGGGTGAAAAGCCCCCACGCCGTAAGCCCAAGGTTTCCTGTTCAACGTTCATCGGAGCAGGGTGAGTCGGCCCCTAAGGCGAGGCAGAGATGCGTAGCTGATGGGAAGCAGGTTAATATTCCTGCACCGTCGTATGATGCGATGGGGGGACGGATCGCGGAAGGTTGTCCAACTGTTGGAATAGTTGGTTGCTGCTTCATAGAAGGCGCTTAGGCAAATCCGGGCGCGTAATTCAAGGGAGTGGGACGAGAGACTTAGGTCTCGAAGCAATCGGAAGTGGTTCCAAGAAAAGCCTCTAAGCTTCAGTCATACGAGACCGTACCGCAAACCGACACAGGTGGGCGAGATGAGTATTCTAAGGCGCTTGAGAGAACTCGGGAGAAGGAACTCGGCAAATTGGTACCGTAACTTCGGGAAAAGGTACGCCCTTGTAGCTTGGCTGATTTACTTCAGTAGGGTGAACGGGTTGCAATAAACTGGTGGCTGCGACTGTTTAATAAAAACACAGCACTCTGCAAACACGAAAGTGGACGTATAGGGTGTGACGCCTGCCCGGTGCTGGAAGATTAAATGATGGGGTGCAAGCTCTTGATTGAAGTCCCAGTAAACGGCGGCCGTAACTATAACGGTCCTAAGGTAGCGAAATTCCTTGTCGGGTAAGTTCCGACCTGCACGAATGGCGTAACGATGGCCACACTGTCTCCTCCCGAGACTCAGCGAAGTTGAAGTGTTTGTGATGATGCAATCTACCCGCGGCTAGACGGAAAGACCCCATGAACCTTTACTGTAGCTTTGCATTGGACTTTGAATCAATCTGTGTAGGATAGGTGGGAGGCTTTGAAGCGGGGACGCCAGTTCTCGTGGAGCCAACCTTGAAATACCACCCTGGTTCATTTGAGGTTCTAACCTTGGCCCGTTATCCGGGTCGGGGACAGTGCATGGTAGGCAGTTTGACTGGGGCGGTCTCCTCCTAAAGTGTAACGGAGGAGTTCGAAGGTACGCTAGGTACGGTCGGACATCGTGCTAATAGTGCAATGGCATAAGCGTGCTTAACTGCGAGACTGACAAGTCGAGCAGGTACGAAAGTAGGACATAGTGATCCGGTGGTTCTGTATGGAAGGGCCATCGCTCAACGGATAAAAGGTACTCTGGGGATAACAGGCTGATTCCTCCCAAGAGTTCATATCGACGGGGGAGTTTGGCACCTCGATGTCGGCTCATCACATCCTGGGGCTGTAGCCGGTCCCAAGGGTATGGCTGTTCGCCATTTAAAGTGGTACGTGAGCTGGGTTTAAAACGTCGTGAGACAGTTTGGTCCCTATCTGCCGTGGGCGTTGGAAATTTGAAGGGGGCTGCTCCTAGTACGAGAGGACCGGAGTGGACAGACCTCTGGTGTACCGGTTGTCACGCCAGTGGCATTGCCGGGTAGCTAAGTCTGGAAGAGATAACCGCTGAAAGCATCTAAGCGGGAAACTTGCCTTAAGATGAGATTTCCCAGAGCCTTGAGCTCTTTGAAGGGTCGTTCGAGACCAGGACGTTGATAGGTCAGGTGTGGAAGTGCAGTAATGCATTAAGCTAACTGATACTAATTGCCCGTACGGCTTGTCCCTATAACCTTAGCAGGTTATGGTGAATAAGAAGTGCGTTGAGGCGTTCGTTGATACACAACTTCATTACCCAGTATTGAGATACTAATTACTTACTACTTCCAGATTAGAGTGCCGTTGCCCAACAGGGAACGACCACTCAGACAAGTCAATGCCTGATGACCATAGCAAGTTGGTCCCACCCCTTCCCATCCCGAACAGGACCGTGAAACAACTCTGCGCCGATGATAGTGCTGCAACCAGTGTGAAAGTAGGTTATCGTCAGGCTAGTTATATTAAAAAAGCCCCTTCCAGTGATCTGGTCGGGGCTTTTTTTCGTCTGGACGAAACGTTAATGACGTTTCGGAGACACGTAGGGCGGATTAGCGAAGCGTAATCCGCCATTGATAACCCGCCCGCAGCTCAGGCATGAGCGATCGCCTCATGCCGGCGTATCCTCCCAAGCAAATACTGCAGACACTCCAGCACCTCGAACTGATGGTGCAAGAAATACCGCGCCGCGCTGTCCTTGCTGCGCCCGATGCGCACCGTCAGCCAGGACTCCGGCGCATCCCGGAAGATCTGCTCATCCGCCTCATCCTCGCCGATGTACAGCGCCGTATGCCGCGAGGCATGATCCAGCACCGTATTCAGCGTCATGCGCTTGCCCGGCGCGTCCGGCGGCAGCAAATTGATGCCGCTGCGCGCTCCGACCACCACCGGCGCCGGCTCCAGCGCAGCCAGCACCCGCTCAATCTCCCGCATGGTGCGCGGCCGGTCGCGCAGCAGCCGGTAATGCAGCCACAGGGAACACCCGTGATCGGCGATCAGCAATCCAGGATCGACTTTGTGCAAGCCATGCTCGTCGATCATCTGCCGCAACCAGGCCGCGCAGATATCCCGCGCACGCGGCGCGTCATCCTCCTGGCCGGGCAAACAGCCCGAGCCGTGATTTCCAACGAGATAAGCGGGACGCACCGGCAACCGCGCCTCGACATCGTCCAGGCCGCGACCGGTAATGACGGCGACCGGCAGCAAAGCGCACAGGTCGCGGAAGCAACGCTCCAGCGCCGGCTGCATGCGTGCCTGGCTGGGCAGCACGACTGGCGGCGCCAGGGTGCCGTCGAAAGTGAAGGCGAGTACCGGCTCGGTCGCGACAAGTTCCGCGAGTGCCCGTTTGCCGGCTAATGAAAGCAAATGAATCATGCCCCTCCTTGTTGCGCGGCGCCTGCTCCTTGAGAGCGGCGGCCTGCGGATGATCAGAGGGGTTCGAACTGAACCGTATCGTGGCGGCGGAGAACGCCTTGCCACGGAGCTCGGGCAGACATCGCCCGTTCAAACCCAGTTAAAGAAATTTATCGTACTGCCCGGAATGTCGCATGTCAAACGCGATCCTATTGAACACTTGATGTAGAAATGATTCGACGCAACTATAAGCGTTGCCTTTTGCGCTTTTTGTGCCTTGGGGCATGTATGATGGACGATCGCACTGTTCAACTTTTGAGGTGTATTCATGGCAAATAAATTCCGTCTGGTCACCCGCAGCGATTTCGACGGCCTCGTCTGCGCCGTGCTGCTGAAACACCTGGACATGATCGACGACATCCTGTTTGTGCATCCGAAGGACATGCAAGACGGGAAGATCGCGATCACCGACAACGACATCACGACCAATCTTCCCTACGTGCCGGGCGTGCACATCGCCTTCGACCACCATCTGTCGGAAACCATCCGCAACACCGGCGAGCGCGCCAACCACGTGATCCACCCGGAGGCGCCGTCGGCCGCGCGGGTGGTCTACGATTACTACGGCGCCGAGAAAGCTTTCCCGGCATCGTGGGGCGACATGATGGCGGCGGTCGACAAGGGCGACGCCGCGCGCTTCAACGAACAGGAAGTGCTCAATCCGCAAGGCTGGGACTTGCTGAACTTCCTGATGGACGCGCGCACCGGCTTGGGCCGCTTCCGCGAGTTCCGTATCTCCAACTACAATCTGATGATGGACTTGATCGACGCGTGCAAGAACCATACGATCGAGCAGATCATGGCTTTGCCGGACGTGAAGGAGCGCAAGGACCTGTATTTCGAGCATGCGGAAAAGTGCAAGGACCAGATCCGCCGCTGCGCGCAGGTGCACAAAAACCTGGTGGTGCTGGATCTGCGCAACGAGGAAATCATCTTCGCCGGCAATCGCTTCATCATCTATGCGCTGTTCCCGCAGACGAACATCTCGATCCACGTGCTGTGGGGGCTGAAGAACCAGAACACCGTCTTCGCCACCGGCAAATCGATCTTGAACCGCACGTCGAAAACCAACATCGGCGCCCTGATGCTGGAGTACGGCGGTGGCGGGCACGAGAACGCCGGCACCTGCCAGGTCGACAACGAGCGCGCCGAGGAGGTACTGGGCGCGCTGATCCACCGGATCAATTCCGAAGGATAAAAAAACGGCGCCGAGGCGCCGTTTTTCATGTCCGCGATCCGTCGCCGGTCAGAACTCTTTTTCCGGCAGCGCGATCTGGTTGTCGGTGCTGAACTGGTAGTCCTTGAACACGTGCTCGGCCGACAGCAGCTGGTAATCGCCGTCCGGCTTCTTGTGCGTGGTGTCCTTCAGGCGGTAGGTGTAGTGGCCGCAGGTCCAGCAGTTGAAGTTACGCATGTGCGTGCACAGGCAGGTCTTGTCCATCACGACGATGTTTTTCTCGTTCGGATGCGCCGCCACTTCGCGGTTGTACGAGTTGATGTAGGCGCAATTGCCGGTCGCGTCCAGCAGGTAGCCGTAGGATTCGCAGCCCGGACGGATGCCGCCGCCGATCGCCGGCGTGCTTTTGAGCATGCGCATCGGATAGCCGGTCGGCGAGATGCCGTTGACGATGATGTCGTCCTCGGTGGCCCTGACGTATTCCTGCTTGACCTTGGCCGGCAGGCCGCATTCGTTGGTGATGGTAAAGCGGGTCGCCACCTGCACGCCCGCCGCGCCCGCTTCGAGGAAGCTGACGGCGTCGCTGCCGGTGAAGATGCCGCCGGCCGCGATCAGCGGAATGTCGAGGTTCTCGGTTTTCAGGTAGGCCAGCAATTCCTTGGTGATCGCCATCAGGTCGTATTCGGCCCAGTCCATGCCGAAGCCAAGGTGGCCGCCGGCCAGCGGGCCTTCGACAATGATGAAGTCCGGTAGGCGGTTCAGCTTGGCGTTCTTGCGCAGGAAGATTTGCAGCGCGCGCACCGACGACACGATGATGCCCAGCTTGGCTTCGCGGAAGCGCGGGTGGTCAGCCATCAAGGCGAACGAGCCGAAGTGCAGGCCGGCCGACAGCGTGATGCCGTCGATGCCGGCGTCGAGCGCCGCGTTCAGGCGCGTGCGCAGGGTCTCGCGCGGACCGTTCATGGTCAGCTTTTCCATGCAGTTCACGAAAATCAGGCCATCGCCTTTTTTCGCCGCCATGGTGGCGCCGATGTGGCGGCGCTGGGCGTCGGCCAGGCGCTCGAGGTCGAACTGCACGACCGACTTGTCCGAATTGTTGATGTTGAACTTGTAGAGCTTGGTTTTATCCTTGACGAAGCTCGTATCGAACTTGCGGTCGGACACGTCTTCGACCATTGCATCGGAGATGTGGCCGATGCCGCCCAGGCGGGCCGCTTCCAGCGCCAGTTCCGAGGTCGAAATGTCCACACCCATTCCGCCGACCATGATGGGCACGTACTCGTTTTTGCCAAATCGCAGGCGGAAATCATCAACACGTTTCATTGCTATCCTTAGACTACCGAGGTTGTTTGCCGGGCGTGGCCCGGCGGTATGCAGGTCGCGCGGCAGCATCGTCGATGGAGGCTCAAGTAATTCTACTCCAAGTGTGCTACCGCTCTGTGACGGCGCGGCAACGCCGCGCGGGCGGGATCAGTCGCGGAAGTTGTTGAACTCGAGCGGCATGTCGGGGACGTCCTTGCGCAGCATGGCCATCGCGGCTTGCAGATCGTCGCGCTTGGCGCCGGTCACACGCACGGCTTCGCCCTGGATGCTGGCCTGAACCTTCATTTTGCTGTCCTTGATGACGCGCACGATTTTCTTGGCCGCATCGGCCTCGATGCCGTTCTTGATCTTGATGACTTGCTTGACCTTGTCGCCGCCGACCTTCTTGATGTCGCCGTCCTCGAGGAAGCGCACGTCGACCTTGCGCTTGGACAGTTTGTTGGTCAACACGTCGCGCACTTGCTGCAGTTGGAATTCGGAATCGGCGACAACGGTCAGTTCGTTTTCCTTGTGCTCGACGGATGCGCCGGTCCCCTTGAAGTCAAAGCGGGTGGCGATTTCCTTTTGAGATTGCTCGACGGCATTCTTCACTTCGATCATATCTGCTTCGGACACTACATCAAACGACGGCATGGCTATTTCCTTTTCGTGTGGCATGGGGCGCTACCGCTCCCCATCAAAGTCTGACATTTTAACGGACAACCGGCCGGTCACCCCCATACGGGCGCTGGTTTTTTACTTGTTTCGCTCTATAATCGACTAAATTAATCGGTTTTTCCTCCATGCATCCACAGTCTCCCATCCAGCATCAGTTTCCCCTACAGTCCCTCAATACCTTCGGCATCGCCGCGACCGCGCATGCGTATTTGCGCGTGACGAAAACAGAGCAATTGCTCGGTGTTCTTGCCGATGCCGCCTGGGCTGCTTTGCCGCGGCTGGTGCTAGGCGGCGGCAGCAATCTGCTGCTCACCGGGGATTTTCCCGGGCTGGTGCTGCACATCGCGCTCGAGGGCAAGCAGGTCGTCGGCGGCGATGAGCGCAGCCATTTCGTGCGCGCGGCCGCCGGCGAGAACTGGCACGGCTTCGTGCAATGGACCCTGGCGCAGGGCATGGGCGGGCTGGAAAACCTGTCGCTGATACCCGGCACCGTCGGCGCGGCGCCGATCCAGAATATCGGCGCGTATGGGTTGGAGACCAAGGACGTCTTCCACAGCGTAACGGTGTTCGATCCGGTCAGCGCGACGACGTATGCGATGGATGCCGGCGCCTGCCGGTTTGGTTATCGCGACAGCATCTTCAAGCAGGACGCCGGGCGCCATTTGATTATTCTGGATGTGACGTTCGCGCTGCCGAAGCAGTGGCAGCCGAATTTGCGGTATGCGGAACTGGCGCAGGCGGTGGCCGAGCAGGGACATGCCACGCCAAGCGCACAGCAAGTGGCCGATACGGTGGTGGCGATCCGCCGCCGCAAACTGCCCGATCCGGCGGTGATCGGCAACGCCGGCAGCTTTTTTAAAAATCCGGTGGTGACGGGCGCGCAGTGCGTGGCGCTGCTGGAGCGTTTTCCGGCGCTGGTGCATCACGTGCAGCCCGACGGCACGGAGAAGCTGGCGGCCGGCTGGTTGATCGATCAATGCGGGTGGAAGGGTAGGAACCTCGGCGCGGCCGGCGTGTATCCAAAACAGGCGCTGGTGCTGGTCAATAACGGCGGCGCGACCGGCGCCGATGTGGTGGCGCTGGCGCGGGCGATCCAGGCGGATGTGCAGGCGAAGTACGGTGTGTTGCTGGAGCCGGAGCCGGTGTTCGTTTAAACCCGCAGGACAGAGGGGTCGTACCCCGTACGGGGTACGACCCCGCGACGGATCGCCGTGCGGGGGTTACGGTTTAGCCGAAATGGCAAACGTAATCGACCGTTTCCACGGTCTCGATGTCGAAGTGCGAATTCGCGGGCACTTTGAATTCCTGCCCTGCGCCGTAAGTCTGCCATTCCGTGGCGCCGGCCTGTCGCACCTTGCACACGCCGCCGGTGATCTCCATGGTCTCCGGCGCGCCGGTGTTAAAGGTCAGGCTCGATGGGAAGATCACGCCGACGCTCTTCTTGCTGCCGTCGGCGAGGATGATATTGTGCGACACGCATTTGCCGTCGAAGTAGATGTTCGATTTCTTGACGACGCTGACTTGATCAAATTGAGCACTCATGCTGCGGTTTTTCCTTATTGGGATGATGGGGTGGTGGCGCCGGGCAGTTCGTCCGCGCTCATGACGCGGTTGCGGCCTGCGTTCTTCGCGGCGTACAGCGCCTGGTCGGCCATCTCGATCAGATCCTCGATACTCGACTGCGGCGAAGGTATCACGCTTGCCACGCCGATCGACATCGTCACCGATGACAGCTCGGTGGTCGCCTGGGGGTTCTCGATGGCCAGGTGTTCCAGGTGGCGGCGGCATGACTCGGCCACGATCAGTGCCCCGGTCAGCGGTGTCTCAGGCAGGATAATGACGAATTCCTCGCCGCCGTAGCGCGCCGCCAGATCGGCGGGGCGCTTCAAATGTTCGGTCAGGACGGCCGCCACCTTCTTCAGGCACAAATCGCCCGCCAAGTGGCCGAAGCTGTCGTTGTAAAGTTTGAAGAAATCCACGTCGCACAGCAGCAGGGTCAGTGGCTTCTTGTCGCGCTGCGCGCGCTGCCATTCGACCGCCATGGTCTCGTCGAAGCGGCGCCGGTTGGCGATGCCGGTCAGCGCGTCGAGCGCGGCCAGCTTTTGCAGCTCGATGTTGGCGTCGGCGAGGTTCTTCTGGCTCTCGCGCAGGAAGCGGAACGCCTGGTCGCGCTGCAGGCGGCTGATATGCGCGCCGGAGTGGTAGCGCACGCGGGCCAGCAGCTCCAGCTTGTCTGGCAGCTTGACCATGTAGTCGTTGGCGCCCATGGAGAAGCTGTGCGCCTTGAGCTTGGGGTCTTCCTTTGCCGACAGCACGATCACCGGCACATGGCGCAGCGCTTCCTCGTCGCGGTAGATCTTGATCAAGCCGAAACCGTCAATGGTCGGCATCACCAGGTCCTGCAGGATCACCGTCGGTTGCAGCTGCAGGGCTGTCTGCAACGCCTGTCCGGCGTCGGTCGTGTAATGGAACTCGATATCCGGCTGGTCGCTGAGCATGCGGCGCACCGCTTCGACGATGATCAACTGGTCGTCCACCAGGAGTACCCGCACTTTGAAGGCGGTAAGCGCCGCTTCTGGATCTGCTGCGAATGCGTTTGCTTCTGACATCGGTGTTCTCTTTAAGTGTCGGCGCCGGTGCGGATCAGCGGCTGCCCAGGGTGCTGCGTAAAACGGGGCCGATCTTCGTCAGCGGTAAAACCATCTGCGCCGCATCCAGTTCGGCGGCGGCGCGCGGCATGCCGTAGACGGCGCTGCTGGCCTGGTCCTGCGCGATCGTGGTGTGGCCGGCGCGGCGCATGGCCAGCAGGCCCTCGGCGCCGTCGCGGCCCATGCCGGTCAGCAGCACGCCGATCGCCTCGCCCTTCCAATGCTGGGCGACGCAATGGAAAAACACGTCGACCGACGGCCGGTAGGCGTACTCCTTCGGATTGGCATCGTACCGTAACCGATAATTTTGATCCAGCGTTAAGTGATCGTTACTCTTGGCGATAAGGACGGTGCCGGCGGCCAGTTCGTCGCCTTCCTCGGCTGCGCGCACCGGCATGTCGAGCTGCTCGCCGAGCCAGCGCGCGAAGTTGTCGGCGAAGTGCTGGTCGATGTGCTGCACCACCACGATGGCGCAGCCGCGCGGCGGCGTCCAGCCGGCCAGCAGCTTGGAGACGGCCATCGGGCCGCCGGTCGAGGCGCCGATCGCCAGCAGCGACGTCACCTGCACCGGCACGCCCGGACCGTCGGCGCTGTGGTGCCAGCCCTGGGCCTGGCCATTGGCCGCGCCGTTCGGCGAGGTTCGCGGCGCCATCGCCTGGGTGCCGCCGCTATGGCGTATCAGCTTGTCCATGGTGCGGATCTTGGCCAGTAATTCGCTGTCGCCGCCGGGCTGGCCCTGCAACACCGGCGTCGCCGTCACGTCCAGCGCGCCGGCGCCGAGCGCGCGGAACACCTGGTTGACGTTGTCCTGCGGGCGGCCGGTCACCACCAGGATCGCGCACGGGCTGTGTTCCATGATCTGCCGAGTGGCCTCGACGCCGTCCAGCTCCGGCATGTTCAAATCCATCAGGATCAGGTCGGGCCGGTTGTCGGCGCACATGCGCACCGCCTCCGCGCCGGTGCGGGCGATCCACAGCACCTGGTGTTCGGCGGTGCTGGCCACCACGCGCCGCAGCGCTTCCGCTGCCATGGCGACATCGTTGGCGATGGCGATCTTCATCTACTGGCGTCTCCAATCAAATCGCTGACCGCGTCAAGCAGCGTCTCGTCGTGGAAGCTGCCCTTGGTCAGGTAGTAGTCTGCGCCGGCCGAAAGCCCGCGCGCCCGGTCTTCGGGTCTGTCTTTATAGGAGACTATCATGACTGGCAGCTTATGGAGGTGAATGTCCTTCTTAATAAGCGTGACAAGTTCGATACCGTCCATGCGCGGCATGTCGACGTCGGTGATCACCAGGTCGTAGTCGCCGCTGCGCACCACGTTCCAGCCGTCGATGCCGTCGATCGCGATGTCGACCTGGAAGCCCCTGCCAAGCAGCAGTTTGCGCTCCATTTCGCGCACCGTCAGCGAATCGTCGACCACCAGGATGCGCTTGGTCTTGCGCCGTTCGGCGTGGTCGGACTTGGTCAATTGATGCAGGCCGCCCTCGTGCAGCAGTTTGTCGATCGACAGCAGCAGGTCCGGCACGTCCAGTATCAGCACCGGCTCGCCGTCGTCGAGCAGGGCGGCGGCCGAGATGTCGCGCATCTTGCCGAAGATCGGATCGATGCTTTGCACCGCCAGGCTTTGTTCGCCGCGGATGGTGTCGACCACCAGCGCATAGCGGCGCGCGCCGGTGCCGATGACAACCACCGCCAACTCGCCGCTGCCGGCGTCGGTGTCGCCCAGTTCCAGCACCTGCGAGGCCGAGACCAGGCCCAGATGCTCGCCGCCGTAGTCGAAGAACTGCTTGTTCTCCAGCGTGTGGATGGCCGATTGCGGTATCTTGACCACCCGTTCGACCTGGGCGATCGGCATGGCGTAGGCTTCGCCCTTGACGTCGACCACCAGCGCCCGCACGATCGACTGCGTCAACGGCAGCGTGATGCAGGTGCGGAAGCCGACACCGAGCTCCGATTCGATGCGCACGGTGCCGTTTTGCGAACGGATGGTTTCGTGGACGATGTCGAGGCCCACGCCGCGCCCGGAAATCTCGGTGGTGCTTTCCTTCAGGCTGAAGGCCGGCAGGAACAGGAATTCCAGCAGCTCGGCCGACGACAGCGAGCCGGCCATCTGCGCACTGGCCATCTTGCGCTCGATCACCCGGCGGCGGATTTTTTCCAGGTCGACGCCACGGCCGTCGTCGCTGATCTCGATACTGAGCATGCCGGCGCGGTGCTTCGCCTCCAGCATGATGGTGCCGGTGCCCGGCTTGCCGGCCGCGATGCGCGCCGACGCCGTGTCCATGCCGTGGTCGATGGCGTTGCGCAGCATGTGGTTGAGCGGACTTTCGATCCTGGCCAGGATGTCGCGGTCGACCAGCGTGTCCTCGCCGACGATCTCCAGCCGCACATCTTTGCCCAAGGTACGCGCCAGATCGCGCACCATGCGCGGGAAGGACTGCACGCCGTCGCGGAACGGCCGCATGCGCATGGTCAGCACCTCGTCCACCATCCCTTGCGAGACGGCCAGCAGGCGGCGCTCGTAGGCTTCGATGTCGGCGATGTGCTCGAGCACGAACTGCTTGAGCGGATGGGTCTTTTGCAGCGCCACCAGCGACTGTTCCTTCAGCTTGGCGTCGGTGCTGTTGGAGATCGCCTCGTGCAGCTGCTCGATGACGGAAAAAAGACTGCTTTGGTTGCGCTTGAAGCGCTGCATGCTCTGCACGAACGGATGCATCTGGTGCGCGTTGATGCGCGACTCGCTGGCCAGCGAGAGCAGCTTGTCGAAGTTTTGGGCCGCCTTGGGCGCGGCGTGCGGGCGCGCGGCCGGCGCGGCGGGCGGCTCGTCCGGCGGTGGCGCGGAAACCTGTGCCGGAAGCGTGGCGGGGACGGGCGCCGGAGCGGGCGGGAACGCCGCCACCGGCAGCTCGCCGGGCGGGAAGTACGGCGCCGTCGTCACCGGCGCCGAGATGGGCGGCAGCAGGCCCGCCTCCATTTGCAGGTTGACCGGCTCGGGAAGGAAGGCGATGGTGGTGATGGCGTCGAGCGTGCTCGTGACGTGGGCGGCGTTGGCGGCCAGCCAGGGGTCAAGGCCGCTGTCCTGGAGGCGTGACAGCTGCAATATGAGGTCGACGCCGGCCAGCAGCACGTCGACCCGGTTGGGCGTCAGGGCCAGCTTGCCGTGTTGGGCGGCGACGAAGGCGTCCTCCATGCGGTGCGCAAGCTGCACCACCACTTCCAGGCCGACGATGGCGGCGGCGCCCTTGATCGAGTGGGCGGCGCGCATCATCGATTCGACCGTGCCGGCGTCCTTCAGGCGCTCCATGGCCAGCAGGCCGTCGGTCAGGATCTGGGTCTGGCTGTCCGCCTCCATGCGGAACAGGTCCATCATGGAGAACTGGCTCAGGTCTCCGTTGTTATCCTGGCTCATCGCAGCGTCCTCGCAAGCTGGTAGCCGATCAGGGCCGCATCGAGCATCCCGATATGCATGTCCTGATGCGACAGCACGCCGGACAGGAAGCGGCTCAGGCCCTTGTTGATGGTGGCGGCCGGCGCCTGCACGGTGGCGGAGGCGTAGCGCATGATGCCGTGCAGGTCGGCGACCGGCAGCGCGTACGACTGGTCCTCCCAGCGGATCAACAGCAGGCGCGCGAAGGTGTGGCGATGGGTCGCGGCCTCGCCTTCGCTGTCGTCGATGCCCAGCAGCGCCGCCAGCGACATGCAGGGATGCAGCGTGCCGCCGACGTTGACGATGCCGATCAGTCCCCGCGCGGCGCGGTGCGGCAGCCGGTGCGGCTTCGCCTGCGGCGCCACCGAGACGAACAATTTGGTCGGCAACGACAACCATTCGCGGCCGACGCGGAACACCAGGCACGACGCGTCCAGCGCTTGCGTGTCGCTGGCGGCTTGGCGGAAGTGCGTGGCCCAGTCTTTTTTGTAGTCGTCGCCGACGAGCCGTTGCAGGTTGCGCTGCGCGGCGCTGGCGTAGACGTCGCAATTGCGGCAGTGGACGTACTGCTCCAGCTTTCCGCAACTCTGGTCGCCGACCACGCCGATGCGGTTCCAGCAGTCTTCTATGGCGACCGGCGGGGCGGGCGTGGTGGGTTGGATGGTGATCGTCATGTGTGGACGCCCTTATGATGCCTGCTGGCGTTTGTAGATGCGCGCCGCGCGTGCCTTCAGCGCGGCGGCGGTGGCCGTGTCGCTTTTGGTTTCGGCCAGCAGGGCCAGATGGCATAGCGCTTCGTAGTGGTCCGGCTGCAGATAGATGCAACGCTTCCAGTAGTCTTCGGCCAGCTGCAGCTTCTTGGTCAATTCGTTGAGCAGTCCCAGTATGAAATACGCCTCGGCAGAATCGGGCACTTGCGCCAGATAATCGCGGCACTTGCCCTCGGCTTCCTTGAGTTGACCCAGGTCGGCCAGGCGGCGCGCGTCGGCCAGCAGATCGACCTTCGGCGCCGCCGTGGCGGCCGGCGCGGCGCTCGGGAGGCGCGCGGAAGAGGGCGGGGGCGTCGGCGGGCGCGCTGGCGTCGACACGGCCGCCGGCGCGGAGCGCGGCGTCGGCCGGGGTGGAGGCGGCATCGCCGGGCGCGCCACCTTGCGCCGCTCAACCTCCGCTTCCCTGGTCAAGCCGAAAGCCTGTGCGTAGGGCAGCGGCGCAAAGCCGTTCTGGCACAGCGACGGCACTTCCGCATAGCCGACGAACAGCAGGCCGTCGCGCCGCAGCAGCTGATCGAGCTTGGCGATGGCCGCTTTGGTGGTCGGCTTGTCGAAGTAGATCAGCAGGTTGCGGCAGAAGATCACGTCGTAGGAGCCGGTGCGTGCGTCCAGGTCCGCTTCCAGTATGTTGCCTTGCTTGAAGCGCACCTGTTTGCGGATATCGTCGTTGATGCGGAACTCGTCGCCCTCGCAGGCTGTGAAATGGCGCTCGCGGAAGCCCAGGTCCTGGTTGCGGAAGGCGTTGCGGCCATACAGGCCGGTCCTGGCGCGCTCGATGCAGCCCTTGCTGATGTCGACGGCGTCGATGATGAAGCGGTCGGGCGCGATACCGGCATCCGACAGCACCATCGCCATCGTGTAGGGTTCCTCGCCGCCTGCGCACGGCACCGTCAGGATGCGCAGCATGCGCTCCGGCGTGGATGCCAGCCGCGTGGAGAGGTAGTCTGCCGCCGCATGGAAGGCTTGCTGGTCGCGGTAGAACCACGATTCCGGCACCACCACCAGCTCCACCAGCGCCTCCAGTTCCGCCGGCGCGATGTCCTCCAGGTAGGCGCCGGCGTCGCGCGCGCCGGTCACCTCCACCCGCTGGCGGATGGCGCGGTCGACCACGGCCTTGGACAGGCTCAAGCCGGTCGCGGCGTGCAGCATGGTTTGGCCCGGGGTCATGGCAGAGGGTCCGCCGCAGTCTGGAACAGCATGGCGCGCAGCGATGCGGGCAGCAGCTGCTCCAGTTCGACCAGTTGTAGCATGCCGTCGGCATCGCCGGCCACCTGGCCGAGGAACGGCGCGGCCAGCACGCCGCTGTCGGTCAGGCGCGCCTCACCGACTTCCTGTACGCCCAGCACGCGCTCGGCGCGCAGGCCAAGCGGATGGCTGCCTCCCTCCGGCGTGTGGTAGTCGACCACGATGATGCGGGTGTCGAAATAATCCGCGCCGGCGGGCAGGCCGCTGATGCGGCATAAATCGATCACCGGCACCGACTGGCCGTGGTAATCCATCAGGCCGGCCACGGCGTCGGGCGCCAGCGGCAGGTGTTTGAGCTCGAGCAGCGGCACCACGCGCACCACGTCGCGCAGGCGCAGGCCATAGCGGTCGGCGCCGATGTGGAAGACGAGCAGTTTCATCGCGCCCGCCCGTTCCTAGACCGCGACGGCGAAGTTGGCCACGCTCGTTTGCAGGTCGCCGGCCGCGTACTGCAACTGGTGCACCGCCTCGCTGGTGGCCTTGAGCGATTCGACCGTCTGCTGGGTGGCGTCGTTCAGCTGCATCATCGTCTCGGAGATCTGCTGCGCGCCGACCGCCTGCGATTGCATCCCCTGCAGCACGGCGTCGAACTGCGGCGCCAGTTTCTGCACCTGGTCCATCACGCCGGAGAGCTGGTCGGTCACCTGACGCACCTCGCCGACGCTGCGGCGGATCTCCTCGGAGAATTTGTCCATGCCCATCACGCTGGCCGAAACGGCCGACTGCATCTCCTTGAGCATTTGTTCGATGTCCCAGGTCGACACCGACGTCTGGTCGGCCAGGCGGCGTATTTCGGTGGCCACGACCGAGAAGCCGCGGCCGGCGTCGCCGGCCTTCTCGGCCTCGATGGCGGCGTTGAGCGACAGGATGTTGGTCTGGTCGGCAACCTTGGTGATGGTGATCAAAACGCTGTTGATGTTGGACGCCTTTTCCGACAGCGCGGCCAGCTTGGCGTTGATCGAATCGGTGGCCGCGACCATGTGCTGCATGGTGCCGTCCATGCGTTGCAGGTTGTTTTGCGCCTCGGCGGTGGCGCTGGTGGTGTAGTCGGCGACGGCGGTGGCGTCCTCCATCGTCTTGAGCAGCTGGATGGTGTTGGCCGAGATCTCCTTGGTGGTGCTGAGGATCTCGACGCTGGTCTGCGCCTGTTCGATGCCGGTCGCCTCCTGCTGCTTGGCCGAGGCGGCGATCTCGGTGGCCGAGGTGGTGACCTGGATGCCGGCCTTCTGCACGTTGTTGAGCAGTCCGCGCAGGTTATCGAACATGCGGTCGAGCCCATGGCCCAACTGGCCGATGGCGTCGGCGCCGGTGATCTCGATGCGGCCGGTCAGGTCGCCCGAGGCGGCCTTCGACACCACGCCGAGCAGCGAGTCGACCTTGGACTTGAGCAGGTTGGTGGCGGCCAGCTCGTTGGCCTGGCTGTCCTGGATCGACTGCGCCATGCGGTTGAATTCGACGGTGACCTTGCCCAGTTCATCGGCCGACAGCACCGGCGCGCGCGCCGACTGGTCGCCGGCGGCGATGCGCCCGACCGCGTGGGTCAGGTTGTTGATCGGTGCTGTGAGCGTGCGCACCAGCAGCCAGGCCACCAGCGCGGCCAGCGCCACGCAGACCACGCCGCCGGCCGACAGCACCAGCCGCATGCTCGCCTGCAGGCTCTCGGCGGCGGCGGTGCGCTCGGCCAGCAGCCGATTTTCCTCGGCGGTCGCATCGTTCATGAATTTGTAGATGCCGCCGATGACCGAATTGGTGCCGGCCAGTTGCGGTGTGCGCCCCATGGCGTCGGCGGCGCCGGGCTTGTCGCCCATCTGCTCGCGCATCGCCAGTTGCGAGGCGATGACGTCCCTGGCCCAGCCATCGGTCATCGATTCGAGTTGTTTGAAGCGCGCCAGCTGCTCCGGGTTGTCGGCCACCAGCTTTTGCAGTTGCCGGACCGAGGCTGGGATGTCGAGCAGCTCCTTGCGCGCCCGTTCGAGCCGCACCGGCGCGCCGGTCAGGTAGTAGCCGCGCGCCTCCACCTGCACCTGCAGCAGGTCGTTGCGCAAGTTGTCGATGGCCTGGATCACCTCCATCGAATGCCGGTCCCACCCGTTGGCTTCCGACAGGCTGTTAAACCGGTTGTAGGCGATCGTCAGCAGCAGCAGGATGATGGCCAGGATGGCGCCGAAGCCCAGATACAGTTTGGTCTTGATGCTTGCGTGCTTCAACATGTTTTCTCCGATGGCCGCGTTGGTCGCGGCATTGTCCCACGCTTAGGCCGCTACGGCAAAGTTGGCGACACTCGTTTGCAGATCGCCGGCGGCGTACTGCAACTGGTGCACCGCCTCGCTGGTGGACTTGAGCGATTCGACCGTCTGCTGGGTGGCGTCGTTCAGCTGCATCATCGTCTCGGAAATCTGCTGCGCGCCGACCGCCTGCGATTGCATCCCTTGCAGCACGGCGTCGAACTGCGGCGCCAGTTTCTGCACCTGGTCCATCACGCCGGAGAGCTGGTCGGTCACCTGGCGCACCTCGCCGACGCTGCGGCGGATCTCCTCGGAGAATTTGTCCATGCCCATCACGCTGGCCGAAACGGCCGACTGCATCTCCTTGAGCATTTGTTCGATGTCCCAGGTCGACACCGACGTCTGGTCGGCCAGGCGGCGTATTTCGGTGGCCACGACCGAGAAGCCGCGGCCGGCGTCGCCGGCCTTCTCGGCCTCGATAGCGGCGTTGAGCGACAGGATGTTGGTCTGGTCGGCAACCTTGGTAATGGTGATCAAAACGCTGTTGATGTTGGATGCCTTCTCCGACAGCGCGGCCAGCTTGGCGTTGATCGAATCGGTGGCCGCGACCATGTGCTGCATGGTGCCGTCCATGCGTTGCAGGTTGTTTTGGGCCTCGGCGGTGGCGCTGGTGGTGTAGTCGGCGACGGCGGTGGCGTCCTCCATTGTCCTGAGCAGTTCGGCCGTGTTGGCCGAGATCTGCTTGGTGGTGCTGAGGATCTCGACGCTGGTCTGCGCCTGCTCGATGCCGGTGGCCTCCTGCTGCTTGGCCGAGGCGGCGATTTCGGTGGCCGAGGTGGTGACCTGGATGCCGGCCCGCTGCACGTTGTTGAGCAGGCCGCGCAGGTTGTCGAACATGCGGTCGAGCCCATGGCCCAACTGTCCGATGGCGTCGGCGCCGGTCACCTCGATCCTGCCGGTCAGATCGCCCGAGGCGGCCTTCGACACCACGCCGAGCAGCGAATCGACCTTGGACTTGAGCAGGTTGGTGGCCGCCAGCTCGTTGGCCTGGCTGTCCTGGATGGCCTGCGCCATGCGGTTGAATTCGACGGTGACCTTGCCCAGTTCATCGGCCGACAGCACCGGCGCGCGCGCCGACTGGTCGCCGCCGGCGATGCGCCCGACCGCGTGGGTCAGGTTGTTCAGCGGCGTTAGCAGCGCGCGCGTCAGGACCACGCCGACGACGACGGCCAGCAGCACGCAGGCGGCGCCGCCTATCGTCAGCAGCAGGCGCATGGTTTGCTGCAGCTCGTTCGACGCGTTCGAGCGCAGCGCCAGCAGGCGCGTCTCCTCGGCCGACATGTCGCGGATCAGTTGGCGCATGGCGATCATGGTGGCGGTCCCGCCCTGGATGTCGGCGATCGACGCCGCCTGCATCGACATGCCGACCGTCTTGTTCAGCGCGCGCCGCCTGGCCACCAGCGGCTCGATGACGTTGTGCATCCAGTTGTCGAACAGCGGCCGTAGTTTGGCCATGCGCGCCTGCTGCGCCGGATTGTCGCGCGTGAGCAGGGCGACCTTGTCCATCTGCTTGCGCGCCAGCGCGTCGGCGGCGGTGATCGGCGCGGCGATGGTTTCGACGCCGGTCAGCATGAAGCCTCGATTGGCGCTTTGCACCTGCAGCAGCGCGTTGTCGATAGCGGCTACCTCGATCAGCACCTCCTGCGTGTGGCGGTCCCAGTCGCCCGCGGTGGACAGTTTGATGAAATTGGTGAACGCCACCAGCAGCAGCACCAGAATGACGGCGACGATGGCGCCGAAGCCGATGGCGAGTTTTGTCTTGATACCGAGGTCTTTTAACATGCATGCTCCACTACGATGATGCGGTGGGAGCAATGTATCATCTTGCCGCCCTTTGTGGAGGACAAAAAAAACGGGCCGCTGATTCAGCGGCCCGTTTCGTCATCAAGCGTGGCGTATAAGCTGCGCGCCGGCCTGCTGGTTGACTTTTTACTGTCCGCGCTTGAGGCGCGCGTTGGCGGCGATGCGCATGCGCAGCGCGTTCAGTTTGATGAAGCCGCCCGCGTCGGCCTGGTTGTAGGCGCCGCCGTCTTCGTCGAAGGTGGCGATGTTCATATCAAACAGGGAGTCGGTCTTCGAATCGCGCGAGACGACGATCACGTTGCCCTTGTAAAGCTTGATCCTCACCCAGCCGTTGACGGTCGCCTGCGTGTGGTCGATCAGGGTTTGCAGCGCGACGCGCTCCGGCGCCCACCAGTAGCCGTTGTAGATCATCGACGCGTAGCGCGGCATCAGATCGTCCTTCAAGTGGGCCACTTCGCGGTCCAGGGTGATCGACTCGATGGCGCGGTGGCCCTTGAGCATGATGGTGCCGCCCGGGGTTTCATAGCAGCCGCGCGACTTCATGCCGACGTAGCGGTTTTCCACCAGGTCCAGACGGCCGATGCCATGCTTGCCGCCCAGGCGGTTCAATTCCGTCAGCACGGTGGCCGGCGACATGCGCACGCCGTTGACGGCGACGATGTCGCCACGCTCGTATTCCAGGTCCAGGTACTCGGCCTGGTCGGGCGCGTTCTCCGGGCTCACGCTCCAGCGCCACATGCTTTCCTCGGCTTCGGCGCTCGGGTTTTCCAGATGGCGGCCTTCGAAGGAGATGTGCAGCAGGTTGGCGTCCATCGAGTACGGCGCGCCGCC
This sequence comes from Oxalobacteraceae bacterium OTU3CINTB1, assembly GCA_024123955.1. Classification (NCBI taxonomy): domain Bacteria; kingdom Pseudomonadati; phylum Pseudomonadota; class Betaproteobacteria; order Burkholderiales; family Oxalobacteraceae; species Oxalobacteraceae bacterium OTU3CINTB1. The sequence goes on along the minus strand of CP099652.1, from coordinate 5,318,552 downwards.
GTTCTTGTGCTTCATGTCGATGGCGATACCCGCGTCTTCGGCGTACTTCAGCAGTTTTTCGCGCGACAGCAGGTCCCACTCGCGCCATGGGGCGATCACTTTGACGCCCGGTTTGAGCGCGTAGGCGCCCAGTTCGAAGCGCACCTGGTCGTTGCCCTTGCCGGTGGCGCCGTGCGAGATGGCGTCGGCGCCGGTCTCGTTGGCGATTTCGATCAGGCGCTTGGCGATCAGCGGACGCGCGATCGAGGTGCCCAGCAGGTACTCGCCTTCATACACCGTATTGGCGCGGAACATCGGGAACACGAAGTCGCGCACGAACTCTTCGCGCACGTCGTCGATGTAGATGTTCTCCGGCTTGATGCCGAACTTGATCGCCTTGGCGCGCGCCGGCTCCAGCTCTTCGCCCTGACCCAGGTCGGCGGTGAAGGTGACGATTTCGCACTGGTAGTTATCCTGCAGCCATTTGAGGATGACGGAGGTATCGAGGCCGCCCGAGTAGGCGAGGACTACTTTTTTAATATCGCTCATGCTAGTTCCAATGGAGGTGAAATGTATTTTTATATGAAGATCACTGCGCGTCGAGGCGGCCGAGCAGCAGGTATTCGATCAGCGCCTTCTGGATGTGCAGGCGGTTTTCCGCCTCGTCCCAGACCACCGACTGCGGGCCGTCGATGACTTCGGCCGCCACTTCCTCGCCGCGGTGGGCGGGCAGGCAGTGCATGAACAGCGCGTCCGGCGCGGCGCGCGCCATCTTGGCGCCGTCGACGATCCAGCCGTCGAAGGCTTTGATGCGGGCGGCGTTTTCCTCTTCGTAGCCCATGCTGGTCCACACGTCGGTGTTGACCAGGTGCGCGCCCTCGCAGGCGTCGGCCGGGTTGGCGAAGAAGGTGTAGCGGTCGGTCGACACCAGCGACATGTCCATGTCGTAGCCCTTGGGCGTGGAGACGTTGACGTGGAAGCCGAACACTTCGGCCGCCTGCAGCCACGAATACAGCATGTTGTTGGCGTCGCCGATCCAGGCCACGGTCTTGCCGGCGATCGGGCCGCGGTGCTCGTAGAAGGTGAAGATGTCGGCGAACACCTGGCACGGGTGGTGTTCGTTGGTCAGGCCGTTAATCACCGGCACGCGCGAATGGGCGGCGAAGCGCTCGATGATGTCCTGGCCGAAGGTGCGCACCATGATGATGTCGCACATGCGGCTCATCACCTGGCCGGCGTCTTCCACCGGCTCGCCGCGTCCCAGCTGCGAGTCGCGCGTGTTCAGGTAGATGGCGGCGCCGCCCAGCTGGTGCATGCCGGCCTCGAACGACAGGCGGGTGCGGGTGGAGTTCTTCTCGAACACCATGACCAGCGTGCGGTCGATCAGCGGGTGGTAAATCTCGTAGTTTTTGAACTTTCGCTTGATCAGGTGCGCGCGCTCGATGACGTATTCGTATTCGGCCAACGTGAAGTCGGAAAACTGCAGGTAATGCTTGATCGGTTTTTGGATAGGCATAATGACAACTGACAGGTGAACTGGCCCGTGACTGGATGCGCGGCCGGCTGAGCCGAACAATTATAAAGGCAATTCGGCCAAAGGGGCGAATTGCCGCAGATTGTGCTGTCGGCGGGGGCGAATTTAATGGTAGATCCGCGCCGCGGCCGCCCCGGGGGCCGGCGCCGGCGCGGTCAGCGGCAGCTCCAGGGTGAACGTGGTGCCGCCGGGCGCGCTGTGGACCGTGATCTGCCCGCCCAGCACCGACGTGACAATATTGTAACTGATCGACAATCCGAGCCCGCTGCCGCCCTGGCCCAGCTTGGTGGTGAAGAAGGGATCGAAGATGCGCGACATGTGCTCCGGCGCGATGCCGGCGCCGTCGTCGCCGAACACCAGCGTCACCTTGCCGTCGGCCGGCGCGGCCGCGCGCAGCCACATGCGCCCGCCGCCGGCGCCGTCGCCGTTGCCGCCAGATGCGTCGGCGCCGCCGAACGCGTGCAGCAGGGCGTTGTTGATGAAGTTGGCGATGACCTGGCCCAGCGGACCGGGATAGCTGTCCATGGCGATGTCGGCCGGCACCTCGACGTCGATGCGGTGGCCGCTGGCGCGCACCCGGTTCATCATCGTGGCGATCACCTCGGTGGCCACCTGCTGCAGGTCGAAGCGGCGGCGCTGCTCGGTGGTGCGGTCGACCGCCACCTGCTTGAAGCTGTTGACCAGGTCGGCCGCGCTGGTGAGCCCGCGCATGACCAGCGCGTGCGCGGCGACGGCGTCCCCCAGATAGGTGGACAGGTCTGAGCGGCGCAGGCCGGGACCGTCCAGGCGTTTGGCCAGCTCCTCGGTCTTCTGGTGCAAGGTGCTGGCGATCAGCAGGCTGTTGCCGATCGGCGTGTTGAGTTCATGGGCGACGCCGGCCATCAGCGCGCCGAGCGCCGCCAGCTTTTGCTGCGACACCAGCTGCGTCTGCGCGTCCTGCAACTGGCGGTAGGCCTGGGCGTTGTCGAGCGCGATGGCGCCGTAGGCGCACAAGGTGCGGAAGATCAGCCGTTCGCGCTCGCCGTAGGCGCGCGCGCGGGCCGCCTGCACCGTCATCACGCCCAGGGTGCGCTCGCCGACCAGCAGCGGCACGTACAGCGCGCACGACATCAGTTGCGTGCCGGGTGCCAGGAAGATGTCGTCCGGGCCGGCGTCGTCGACATAGATCTCGACGCGCTCGCGCAGGCTGCGCGCGGCATTGGCGCGCGGGTTGTCGACGGCGATGGTGTTGCTCGCCAGCGGCGCGCCGTTCTCGACCCCGAACACGCGGCTCAGGGTGTCGAAGCCGGGGTCGCACAGGTAGATGGCGAAGGTGTTGGCCGGCAGCAGCGCCTGCACGTGGGCGTTGAGCGCGGCGAAGATGGCGGCGGCGTCGAGGTGGGTGGTGATCTCGCGGCCGATCACCGACAGCCGCTCGAGCGTGGCGGTGGTTTGCAGCAGCAGCTTGGCGCGGTGGGCCTCGGACGCTGCCAGCAGCCGGTGGTGCAGGCCCTCGGCGCGGGCGCGTTCGGTCTGGTGGTGCACCTGCATGGCGATGGCGCGGTTGGTGGCCTCCTGGCCGTGGGTCTTGTCGCGCGCGGCGGCCGCCGCCAAGGCCGAGGCGTAGGCCTGGGCGTGGTCGCCGATGCGGGCGTATTGAGCGCCGAGCGCGTCGAGCAGGTCGCCCGGCAGGGTGTAGCCGTCGATGCGCGAAGCCACCGCCAGCGCCCGGTGCAGGTAGTGCAGGGTGGCGTTGGGCTTGGTCATGCCGGGCGGGGCCGGCAGCGGGTGGCGCGCGTGGATTTCCGACAGCACCCGCAGCGCGGCGACGTGGTTGTCCAGGTGGTCCTGGGCGGTGGCCAGTTCGATCGCGTGCTCGGCGGCGGCCAGCGCCTCCTGCGGACGGTCGAGGTAGCACAGCGCGTGGGCCTGGCCGCGGCGGGCCACGCTGTGCAGGTCGACCTGGCGCAGCGCGGCGGCGCGTTGTTCCAGGCCGCTGAAGGCGTCGAGCGCGGCGGCGTAGTCGGCGCGGTCGAGCGAGAGGTCGCCCAGGAAGTGCAGCGCCGAGGCGTAGCTGCGGCCGGCCGGCAGCGGCGCCAGCACCGACAGGGCCTCGGCCAGCAGTTCGGCGCTGGCGTCGAGCCGGCCCAGGCGGCGCATGGTGTCGGCCGTGTGCGACAGGCAGGCGCCGACGCTGCGCGGCCAGCCGGTCGGGCGGGCCAGGTCGAGCGCGCGCTGCAGCCAGTCGAGCGCGGCGTGGTGGTCGTGCAGGATGGCGAAATCGAGGCCGACGTTGACGGCGGCGGTGATGGCCGCGCGCAGCTGGCCGGTGGCGCGCGCGGCCTCGTAGGCGCGGATGAAGTGGCCGGCGGCGGCGCCGTAGTGGCCGCCCTGGCTGGCGCGGGTGCCGAAAAAGTCGCCGATCCACGCGGCCACGCCTTGTTCCATCGGCGCGATCGGCGCGGCCGGTTCCACCGTGGCGCCGGCGTCGGCCACCAGATGGTGCTGGAAGTGCTGGAAGTGGGTGCCCCATCGCCGTTCGGCGGCGCGCATGTCCTCGATGACTGCCCAGCGCGCGATGGTCGCTTCGGCGATGGCGACGCGCTCGGTGTCGCCGGCCTCGCCGGCGATGGCCGCCATGCGTTCGAGATGGGCGATGCCGCCCGGATGGTCGCCGCCGTCGATGGCGACCCAGGCGCGCAGCCAGTGCGTGTCGGCGCAGCCGCGCTGGTCGCCCTGCGCGTGCAATTGCGCGGCGATGGCGGCGGCCTTGGCCTCGGCCTCCGGCAGGCGGCCTTCGAGCCAGTCGGCCTCGGTTTCCACCAGCCGCAGCCGGGCCGCCGTCACGGTTTGCGCCTGCGGACCCAGCGCGGTGGCCGGCAGCAGATCCAGGCCCTCACGGGCGAGGGCGACGGCGCGCGCGCTGTCGCGCTGGCGCAGGTGCCAGGCCAGCGGCACCAGCACCGGCAGGCGGGCCGGCCCGCGCAAGGTCGGCAGGGCGGTTTCCCACTGCGATACTTCGTCGTCGAGCGCAAACATGTCCATCGATGTCCTCGAACCGCGCATCTAAATGTGTTGATGGAAACGCACGTATAATTTCCCTTGAGAATTATAATCGCCAAACCGGATACCGTGTGCGCGGGCCACGCAAAAGGTGGCTCCTATGATGCAAGAGTACTATTTAATACAGCGTTTGCGACGATTCATGCAACAGTTGGCCGTACAGCGTGTGGCGCATCTTGGTGATCTTGCCCTCGGCGACCGCCGCCAGGATGGCGCATTGCGGCTCGATCAGGTGCCGGCAATTGTAATACTTGCAATGTCCAAGGTAGGGCGCAAAATCGACGAAGGCGCGTTCGAGCATGCCTTCGCTGAGGTGGTACAGGCCGAACTCCTGGAAACCGGGCGAATCGATGATGGACGAACCCTCACCCAGTTCGGGCAACTGGTACAGCCTTGTGAAGGTGGTGGTGTGCTTGCCGGTGTCGAGCGCGGCGGAAATTTCCCGCACGGCGATGTCGGCGTCCGGCACCAGGAGGTTGATCAGCGAGGACTTGCCCATGCCCGACTGGCCGATCAGGATCGACGATTGCCCCGCCAGCAGCGGTTTGAGGACCGCCAGCGCCTCGTCCGGGTGCGCCTTGGCCGACACCTCGTGCACCGGGTAGCCCAGCGAGGCGTACGGTTGCAGCCGCTCGCGGGTGCGCGCCAGCGATTCGGTGACGTCGGTCTTGTTGAGGATCAGGCGGGCCTGGATGCCGGCCGCCTCGGCCGCCACCAGCGAGCGTGACACCAGGTCGTCGGCAAAGCCGGGCTCGGTCGCGACGACGATGAACAGCTGCGTCAGGTTGGCCGCCAGCAGCTTGGATTTGTACTGGTCCGAGCGGTACAGCAAGGTCTTGCGTTCTTCGATCTTGTCGATCACGCCCTGGTCGGGCGAGGTCATGGTGACATCGACGATGTCGCCGACGGCGACGTTGGTCTTCTTGCCGCGCGTGACGCATTGCAGCTTGACGCCGCCGGCCTCGGCCAGATAGTGGCGACCGTGGGCGGCGATGATTGTCGCCTTGAGCTTGGTTGGCGCTTGCTGGCTCATGCGGACGCCTTGGCCAGTTGCGCGAACAGCGCGTCGGCCTTGGCCGCGCAGATGAAGTCGTTGTCCGACAGGCCGCCACGCCCATCGTCGACCGAATGGGTATCGTAGCGCACGGTGCAGTTTTTGTAAGTCACGGTCATTTCCGGGTGGTGGTCTTCGGCGTGGCTCAGGTAGGCCAACGCATTGACGAAGGCCATGGTGCGATAGTAATTGAGAAAGCCGAAGGAGCGGCACAGTTTGCCGTCTTCCAGCGACCAGTTGGGCACGAGCGTTGCAAGACGCGCGGCCTCGTCGGCGGTCAGCGCCTGTTTGGCGGGCCGGCTATGGCCCGCGAGCAGGTCGGGGAGCGTCGTGCGGGAAGTGTTCATGCTGCGGTCGCCGCGTTCAGATGCCGGATGCGCACGCTCGCCGGCGGGTGGGAATCGTAGAACGCCGAGTGCAGCGGGTCCGGCGTCAGGGTCGAGGCGTTGTCCTCGTACATCTTGACCAGCGCCGACACCAGGTCGCGCGAATCGGTGTGCTTGGCGGCAAAGGCGTCGGCCTCGAACTCGTGCTTGCGCGAGCCGATCGACGTCAGGGGGCTGAACAAGAAGGTGAACACCGGCAGCGCCAGCATGAACAACAGCAGCACCATGGCGTCGTTGTTCTGGCCCGGCAGCAGCAGCGGATCGACGCCGAGGCCGGTGTAGAACCACACCTGGTTCTTCAGGTAGCCCAGCAGCGCCAGGAAGCCCAGCGAGATGGCGAACATCATGACGATGCGCTTGATGATGTGCTTAAGCTTGAAGTGGCCCAGCTCGTGCGCCAGCACCGCCTCGATCTCCTGCGGTTGCAGGCGCGAGAGCAGGGTGTCGAAGAACACGATGCGCTTGTTGGCGCCGAAGCCGGAGAAGTAGGCGTTGCCGTGGGCGCTGCGCTTGGAGCCGTCCATCACGAACAGGCCCTTCGAGGCGAAGCCGACGCGCTTCATCAGGCCTTCGATGCGCGACTTGAGCGACTGGTCTTCCAGCGGCGTGAACTTGTTGAACATCGGTGCGATGACGGTCGGGAACAGCACCATCATCAGCAACTGGAAGCCGCTCCACACCAGCCACGCGTAGAACCACCACAGGTCGCCCGATTTCTCCATCAGGGTCAGCATGACCCACATCAGCGGCAGGCCGATGGCCGCGCCCAGCAAGGCGCCCTTGACCATGTCGGCGAAGAACAGGCCGCGCGTCATCTTGTTGAAACCGAAACGCTGTTCGAGGCCGAACTGCTTGTAATAGTCGAACGGCAGGTCGATGACGCCCGAGATCAGCGCGAACGCGGCGAGCAGCGCCAGTTGGTAGCCCATGCCGCCGCCGGTCAGTTTAAAGATCTCCACCGACAGCCACTGCAGGCCGCCAAGCAAGGTGAAACCGACCAGCACCAAGGTGTTGATCAACAAGGTGAACAGGCCGAACTTGGTGCGCGCAACGGTGTAATCGGCCGCCTTCTGATGGGCGGCGAGGGGGATCTTCTCGGCGAATTCGGCCGGCACGGCGCCGCGATGGGTCAGCACATGACGGATATGGCGCGAGGCCAGCCAGAAGCGCACGATCAAGGTCAAAATGATGAAAGATACGAACAAAATCGAAAACGCGAGTGAATACATTCTATGCCTGTGAGAAAATGGCGGATTCGGATTAACGTGGGCTCACGCGAGCCAAGAGAGAATTATGTCACAAGCTAACGATTTGCCAGAAGGTTCCGCTCCGGCGGTGATTACCCCGCGCCAGAATGAAATGAATCTGGTCTGGGTCGATATGGAGATGACCGGTCTGGAGCCGGACACCGACCGCATCATCGAAGTGGCCGTGGTCGTCACCGACATGCACCTGAACGTGCTGGCCGAGGGCCCGGTGATGGTGGTACACCAGAGCGACGCGGTGCTCGACGGCATGGACGCCTGGAACAAGGGCACGCACGGCCGCTCCGGCCTGATCGAGAAGGTCAAGGCGTCGACCGTGACCGAGGCGCAGGCCGAGGAAGAACTGATCAAGTTCATGAAGCTGTGGGTACCGAAGGGCAAAGCGCCGATGTGCGGCAACACCATCGGCCAGGACCGCCGATTCATGGTGCGCTACATGCCGAAGCTGGAGGCGTATTTCCATTATCGCAACATCGACGTGTCGACGTTGAAAGAGCTGGGCAAACGCTGGAAGCCGGAGATGGTGGCCGGCTTCAAGAAGCACCAGATGCACACGGCCATGGCCGACATCATCGAATCGATCGAAGAGCTCAAGTACTACCGCGAGCATTTCATCAAGCTGTAAGGGACGCGCGCGTCCATCGGAACAGGTTCGGTTGAACCTGTTTTTTTTCGTCTGAAAGGTAAGTCATGAAGATTTTGCAATGTTTTGTCGCCGCAGCGCTGGCGCTGGTCGGCTCGATGGCCAGCGCCGCCCATTTCACGATCAAGGATTGGGAGGTTGCTTGCGACAACACGCGCGCCTGCGAGGCGGTCGGGTATCAGGCCGATGAGGGCGATAGTGCGCCGGTGGCGTTGTGGCTGGGGCGTGCGGCCGGTCCGAACGGGGCCGTGGCGGCGAAGCTGACCGCGATCAATCAGGATGAGACCGCCGTCGGCCCGCTGACCTTGCGGGTTGGGAAGCTGGCTTTGCCCGGTTTGACCTCGGAGGCCGAGTTGAAACCGGCGCAGCTTGCCCAGTTGCTGCCGGCGCTGCTGGATGCGGGGTATGCGGATGTCACCGATGGCAAAACCAAGTGGAGGCTGTCTCTGGCGGGCATGAAGGCGGCGTTGCTGAAGATGGACGATTTGCAAGGGCGGGTTGGCACCGTGACTGCACTGGTGAAGCCGGGTACCAAACCCGCCAGCACGGTATTGCCGGCTGTGCCCGTGCCGGTGCTGCGTGGCCTGCCGCCGGTGGCGGAGCGCAAGCAGGACGCGGCCTTGCTGCCGGTGATCGTCAAGAAGTTGCCGAAAGGTGGGTGTGACGAGCAGCCGGATCTGATTGGCGGCGGTGAGTCGCAGAGCGAAATTTATCGTTTGTCGGCGTCGAAGGTGTTGCTGCTGATTGAATGCGGGCGCGGCGCCTACCAGTCCAGCTTTGCAGTCTGGACGGCCAATGACAAGGCGCCGTACGCGGCCCAGCGGGCGCGGTTGACCGACGCCGACGGCGCGCCGGACAACGAGTTGCTCAATGTATCGTTCGACAAGGGCGAGCTGGGTAGCTTTGCGAAAGGGCGCGGGCTGGGCGACTGCAACATGCAGGCGACCTGGCTGTGGACGGCGGAAGGCTTCAAGCTGGCGTCGGCGTCATCGGCGCGCCTGTGCCGTGGCGTGCCGGGTGGTTACATGCTGAGCGACTGGAGCGCGCAGGTCAAATAGGGCGGCTCCATAAGTGATTGAACGCACCGTTCGTTAATGAAACCGAATGTGGGCGGTGCGTAACGCTTCTACACTGGCCGGATTCCAACGAACTCATCCATTGCCATGACCCGCATCCCTCGTTCCTACCTCGCGCTTGCGGTCGCCGTGCCGGTTTTGCTGGCGCTGGCGGCCTGTTCGCCGCTGACTGCGCTTAACGCGTTGTCGCCCGGCGGCGCCTCCGAACGCACCGCCGGTCTGTCCTATGGCGAGGGGCCACGCCGCATGCTCGACGTCTACCGTCCGAAAGACGCCAACGGCAAGGCGCCAGTGGTGGTGTTCTTCTACGGTGGCAACTGGGTGGCGGGCGAGCGTGCAGACTATGCGTTCGTCGGCCGGGCGCTGGCGTCGCGCGGCATCGTCACTGTGGTCGCCGATTACCGGCTCTATCCCGAGGTGAGCTATCCCGATTTTCTGGATGACGCGGCGCAGGCGGTGGCGTGGGCCGCCAGGCAGGCCGGCCGTTACGGCGGCGATCCCAGGCGCTTGTATGTGATGGGCCACAGCGCCGGCGCGTACAACGCGGCGATGGTGGCGCTCGACGAGCGTTGGCTTAAAAAGCAGGGCATGTCTATCGGGGATCTGCGCGGATGGATCGGCCTGGCCGGGCCGTATGACTTTTTGCCGATCGAAAATCCGACCACCAAGCCGGTGTTTCATTTCCCGGATTCGCCGCCGGAATCGCAGCCCGTGCGGCATGTGTCGGCCGCCTCGCCGCCGGCGTTGCTGATCGCGGCGCGTAGTGACAAGCTGGTGGACCCGCAGCGGAACACCGGCCATCTGGCGGAACGGCTGCGCGCCAATCACGTTGACGTCAAAGAGCTTTACTACGACAAGGTCAGCCACACCACGCTGGTCGGCTCGATCGCCGCACCGCTACGCTGGCTGGCGCCGACGTTGGATGACGTGGCAGCGTTTATCTTGCGCGACGGCGATGGACAGGTAAGTTTGAAACCATCTGAACCACGTAGGGCGGATTAGCGTAGCGTAATCCGCCAAGCTCCGTCGGCGGCTCGTGCATGGCGGATTACGGCGTTCCGCCTAATCCGCCCTACGTGTCTCCAAGGTTATATCCCCGCCTCGTTATCCCGCGAGCGCCTGCCACACCAGCCACGCATTCGCGCTGGAGATGACCGCGAACAGGAACCACGACAACGCCGTGGTCCACCAGGCGTTGACGAAGTCGCCCATGATGCGGCGTTGCGACGTCAGGCTGATCAGCGGATACATGGCGAACGGCAGTTGCATGCTCAGCACCACCTGGCTCAGCACCAGCAGCTTGCCGACGGAATGTTCGCCCAACGTCAGCACGCCGATCATGGCCGGAATCAGCGCCAGCCCGCGCGTGAGGGCGCGCCGCTGCCAGCACGGAATCTTCATTTTCAGAAAACCTTCCATGATGACCTGGCCTGCGATGGTGCCGGTGAAGGTGGAGCTTTGCCCCGACGCCAGCAGCGCCAGAGCGAACAAGGTCGCCGCCAGCGCCGTGCCGGCCACCGGCGCGAGCAGCAAATAGGCGTCGTCGATGTCGAGCACGCGGGTGTTGCCCGGCTCGTGGAAGGCGGCCGCCGCCAGCACCAGGATGGAACCGTTGATCAGCAACGCCAGCAGCAGCGAGACGACGGTGTCGATGCGCGACAAACCGATCGCCTCGCGCTTGGCGCTGGCCTTTTGCGACACCACGCGCGTCTGCACCACCGACGAGTGCAGGTACAGATTGTGCGGCATCACGGTCGCGCCGAGGATGCCGATGGCCAGGTACAGCGGCTCGCGCGACGACAGGGTCGACAGCGACGGCACCAGTCCCGCCACGACGGCGTTCCAGTCCGGCTTGACGAAAATGAGCTCGGTGAACAGGCAGGTGGCCACCGTCAGGATCAGCGCCAGCACGATCGCTTCGATCTGGCGGAACCCTTTGCCTTTCAGGCCAAGGATGAGCAGCGTGTCGAGCGCGGTGAGCGCGACGCCGGTCGGCAGCGATACGCCCAGCAGCAGCTTGAACGCCAGCGCGCAGCCGAGCACCTCGGCCAGGTCGCAGGCGATGATGGAAATTTCGGCGAAGCCCCACAAGGTCTTGGCCACCGGCGGCTTGTACTGCTCGCGGCAGTGCACGGCCAGGTCCTTGCCGGTGACGATGCCCAGGCGCATGCTCAGGCATTGCAGCACGATGGCGGCCAGGCTCGACAGCACGACCACGAACAAGAGCTGATAGCCGAACTGCGAGCCGCCCTGGATCGCCGTGGCCCAGTTGCCCGGGTCCATGTAGCCGACCGAGACCAGCAGGCCGGGACCGGCGAAGCGCAGCACTTTTTTCCAGAACGGATCGCCCTCCGGCACGTGGACGGTGCCGGCCACTTCGGACGGGCAGAACGGCGCGGTGGCGGTGGTGGGGAGCTTGAAAGGCAGTGAGAACATGGGCATCCTGATAATGAATGCCGAAATTCTACTTGAGTTGGTGCAACTTTGTCCCTATCCCTTGCGCAGCGAATAGGGACTTAACCACGCAAACGACGGCTTATTCGGCCGCGTCGTTGGCCGCTTCGTCGCCGTGGCACTTCTTGTACTTCTTGCCGCTGCCGCAAGGGCAGTCGTCGTTGCGGCCGACTTTAGGCTCGTCGCGCTTGACGGTGGCCACCGGCGCTTTGCGGCGCGGCACCCAGAATTTGTAGATCAGCGGCAGGTTCGCTTCCAGGTCCTGGGCCAGCTTGTGGGCCTTGACCGGATCTTCGACCAGCGGCAGTTCGTCTTCCTCGATCTCGTCGGCGCCCAGCAGATAGATCGGCTTCATCAGTTCCTGCACGTCCGAATCCCAGATTTCCTGCCACGAGCCCGGGCGCAATTCCATGCCTTCCCAGAAGCCCCAGCACCATGCCTCGGCGTCGATCAGGGTCTGTCCTTCGTGCTCGTGCTCGACGAACAGCGGCTCGAATTCCTTCGGCGCCACTTCGAACGTGACCAGCACTTCGTTCATGAAGCGCATGATCAGGTTGAGGATGCGTTCCTCTTCCTTCGGGTTCTTGAACTTCGGAACGTCGGCTTCTTCCTGGCCCCATACGCGCTTGAGCCACTCGGCCGGCATGATGGTTTCCGGGCCGATGGCGATGGCGGTCAGGTAACCGTGCAGCATGTCCATCGTCATCGCGTCCTCGGGGCTGCGCTCCGATAACAGGAAATTGTCTAATTCGTCGAATTCTTTGTCGCTCAGTGGCTGGTCGAGTTGCATGGCTTGCTCTTTTTATTGGGTTGAAGGCGACAGTATACACGCCGCGCCCCGTACAATGCGGGGATGAACCAAGATAACCAAGATCATTTAGACGACGAAGAAGAAGACGCCCGCGCCGCCGCGTTGGCCGCCGCCATGGCCGGGCCGCAGGGCGGAGCCGACGACGGCGACTTTGCTGCCGCCGATAACGGCGCCGTGGCCCCGGCGCGCGTGCCGCACCCGTATTCCGCGCTCAATCCCGAATGCGTGCTCGACGCGCTCGACAGCATCGGCCTGCGCGGCGACGGCCGCCTGCTGGCGCTGAACAGCTATGAAAACCGCGTCTACCAGGTCGGCATCGAAGACGCGCTGCCGCTGGTGGTCAAGTTCTATCGTCCGGGGCGCTGGAGCGACGCCGCCATCCTCGAGGAGCATGCCTTCACCGAGGAGTTGACCGCGCGCGAGATCCCGGTGGTGCCGGCGCTGGCGCTGGACGGCCGGACCTTGCATCACTTTAACGGCTTCCGCTTTGCCGTCTTCACCCGCCACGGCGGCCGCGCGCCCGAGCTGAGCGATCCGTCGGTGCTGGAGTGGACCGGGCGTTTCATTGCCCGCATCCACGCGGTCGGCGCGGTCAAGCCGTATCTGGAGCGGCCGGCGCTGGATATCGCCACCTTCGGCACCGAGCCGCGCGAATTCCTGCAAACGAATCAATTCATTCCGGCGGATTTGCAAGAGGCGTATGCCAGCGTCTCGCAGCAGGCGCTCGACGGTGTGCGCCGTTCGTACGACAGGGCGGGGGAGTTGCCGCAACTGCGTCTGCATGGTGATTGCCATGGCGGCAACGTGCTGTGGACGGATGCCGGGCCGCACTTCGTCGACTTCGACGACAGCCGCATGGGGCCGGCGATCCAGGACCTGTGGATGATGCTGTCCGGCGACCGGGGCGAGCAGGTACGCCAGATGTCCGACATCCTGGCCGGCTACGAGGATTTCTGCGAATTCAACCCGCGCCAGCTGCATCTGGTCGAGGCGCTGCGCACGCTGCGGTTGATTCATTATTCGGCCTGGCTGGCGCGGCGCTGGGACGACCCGGCGTTCCCAGCGGCGTTTCCGTGGTTTAATACGCAACGTTACTGGCAAGACCGCATCCTCGAATTGCGCGAGCAGGTCGCGCTGATGGAAGAGCCGCCGTTGCCTGTCTAAGGGGCTGTTCGCCAATCCGGTGACACCACATTGAAGATCACTACATTGGAGACCGCAATGCCGGACCGAACGACTTCCCGCTGGCGGCCCCGCCTGGCCTTGATCGCCTTGTGCTGCGCGGCAGGCGGGGCGCACGCAGCGACCGGGCCGTTGGCGCCGACCGCGCGCTGGAGCGCCTACACCGCCGGTCGCGCGGCCTTGCCACCGATGGGGTGGAGCAGCTGGAACGCGTTCGGCACCGATATCGACGAGGCGAAGATACTGGGCTCGGCGCAACGTATCGTCGACAGCGGCCTGGCCGCCAAAGGCTACCGGTACATCAACATCGACGACGGCTGGGCGCTGCGACGCCGGATCCCCGATGGCAAGCTGGAGATACGGCCCGACCGCTTCCCGTCCTCGGTGGCGGGCGGCAGCTTCCGTCCATTCACCGACAAGGTGCACGCGATGGGACTGAAGGCCGGTATTTATTCCGACCTGGGCCGCAACACCTGTTCGCAGGCGTATTCCGACAGCGACGCCGACCTGCCCAAGGGGAGCGTGCTCGAGCGCGAAGTCGGCCTGTACGGCCATATCGATCGCGACATTGCGCTGTATTTCGCCGATTGGGGCTTCGACTTCATCAAAGTCGACGGCTGCGGCCTGCGCGCCTATGGCGCCGACAGCCCGAAAGTGCGCTCGGGCCAATACCGCGCGCTGGCGCCGGTGTTGAACCTGGAATCGGTGGCCCGCTCCGACATTCCGGCGGTGCAGGCGGAATTTACCCAGATTAACGCGGCGCTCGCGCGCAGCAATCCGGATGGCGATTTCCTGCTGTCGCTGTGCGTGTGGGGCGCCGCCGATGTGCGGGCCTGGGGTAAAAACTACGGCAACATCTCCCGCACCAGCGACGACATCACGCCATCGTGGGCGCGCATGCTGACCAATTTCGACAGCGCGGCCAGGCGCGAGCTGTACGCCCATCCGGGCAGCTGGAACGATCCCGACATGCTCTACATCGGCAAGGGCGATTTCGACGCCGGCCATCTGGTGGAAGCCAGATCGCATTTCGCGCTGTGGGCCATGTTGAACGCGCCGCTGATGATCGGCGCCGACCTGCGCACCATGCCGCAGGCGCTGATGGAGGTGGTCGGCAACGCCGACATCATCGCGGTCAATCAAGACCCGGCCGGCAACCAGGCCACGCTCGCCTACGACGCCGACGATCTGCAGATCCTGGTCAAGCCGCTGGCCTCGGGGCAAAAGGCGGTGGCGGTGTTCAACCGCGGCGTGGCGACCATCGACGTCGACCTGAACGCCGACCACCTGAAGTTCCGCAAGGACGCGCCGATCACGCTGACCGATCTGTGGACCAAGGCCGACACCACCTTCACCGACACCACCAAAATGCGCGTGGCGCCGCGCGAGACGCGGATCTTCCGTGTCGGCGGCGCGCCGCTGCTGGCGGGCGGCCGCTATCTGTCGGAGCAGCCGGGCAGCGTCAATCCGGCCGTGGACGGGGTGGTCAGGCCGCAGGCCGATCCGATGATCTACCGCTCATCGGCCGCCTGGTCCGGGACCAGGGGCGCCGGCGAACGTCCGATGTATGCCGGCTGGGGCGGCGCGCGCGCCGACAGCACGCCTTACGGCCAGACGCTGCGCATCGCCGGAAAGACCTATGCGGCCGGCATCGGCGTGTTGGCCAATTCCCGGCTGGAGGTGCGCAACGGCGGCTATCGGCTACTCAGCGCGCGGGTCGGCGTCGACGATACCGCCCAGGACCGCAAGCACGATGTCACCTTCATCATTTACGGCGACGGCAAGCTGCTGGCAAAGAGCAAGCCGCTGCGCTGGGGCCAGGCGGCGCAGGCGTTGAGCGCCGACGTGGCCGGGGTCAAGGTGATCGAACTGGTGGCGCGCAGCGCCACGGGCGTCAACGAGCAGTTGCCGGTGAGCTGGGGCGACGCCGCGCTGTTGTCGTCTTCGCAAACAGATTGAGCGGCGGCGGCGGCGGCGGGGACTAAACCGGAATTAACGGGTTTTCCCCCCTCTGCTTGCCGTTCGGCCCGGCTGTTCCCTGTTTGATAATGAGCGTTCAGAAGTCCCGTCGTGTGCCGGGACGCACCTCTAGCGAGAAATCTCATGCAAGCAGAACTGGCTCAACGCGAAAGCGCAATCGAAGACGTCCAATTGGGCGTGGCTTTTTCCGCCGATACCGTTCCCACCGTCGTCTTGCATGACCCCGACGAACCCGCCTCCAAGGAGCCCACCCCGCGCGCGGCGATGGAAATGAAGGCCATCCAGGAAGCCATCGCCCGCGTCGAGGCCGAGGCCAAGGCCGCCTGCGCCGCCGAAAACCGCGCCCACGCCGAAGCCCGCGCCCGCTCGCTGGCCGAGGACCGCGCCGCCATCGACGCCGCCGCCGCCGCCGTGGCCCAGCAAAACGCCCAGGCCTCGGAAGAGGCCATCGCCGCCAACCGCGACCGCCTCGAATCGCTGCGCGCCGCCGCCCAGGCCAGCGTCGCCCGCCTGGACGCCGTCAAACAGGAAACCGCCGAATTGCGCGCCCGCGTCGAGGCCGACACGCAAATCCGCCTGGCCGCCGAAACGCGCGCCAAGGCCGAGAACGAAAGCCGCCAGCGCGCCTTCGAGCAGATCGCCGCCGAGTCCGAGCTGGCCGAGCAGGCCGCGCGCGCCGCCGAGGAGCTGCAAGCCCAGACCGAACAAGCCCGCCTGCAGGCGGTCGAGCGCGTCGCCGCCGTGCAGGCCGCCAAGGATGAAGTGGTCGGCATTGCCAGCGCCGACGCCCGCGTCGCCACCCTGGCGCGCGAACGCGAGCGCCAGGCCTACGCCGCGCGCCAAACCGCGCAGATGCTGGCCCAGGCCGAGGCCGAAGCGCTGGACCTGACCGTGCAGCGCGAACGCGCCGACCAGATCGCGCTGGAATCGGCCTTCAACCGCGCCGCCGCCGAAGTGCGTGCGCTGGAAGAGGCCCGCGCGCTGGCCCATCTGGAGCAGGAGCGTGAGCAGATCGCGCTGGCCAAGGCCGAGTCCGAACGCAGCGCCGCGCAGTCGCTGCACCTGCGCCTGCAAACCGAAAAAGAAATCCGCGACGCCGCCATCCACCGCGAGCGCCTGGAAATGGTCGCCGCCGCCAGCGCCAAGGCGCGCCGCGACGCCGACGCCAGCATCATGGCCGCGACCGAGGCGCGCATCGAGGTCGACAGCCAGCTGCGCGCCGTCGCGCTGGCCCGCGTGCAGGCCGAGCAGGAAGCCGAGCTGAGCACTCACGCCAGGGTCGAAGCCGAATCGCTGGCGATGGCGCAAGCCAAGCAGCGCCAGGTGGCTGACGAGCTCGCTGCAGAGGCTGCCCGGGTCGAGACGCAGGAACAGCAGCGCGCCGCCGCGCTGGCCGAGGAACGCGCCGCGCTGTCGCGCACGGCCGCCGAACTGGCCGCCAGCGTCAACGCCGCCGAGCAAGCCGAAGTGGCCACGATCGCGCGCCAGGTCGAGGCGCAACGCCAGGCCGACGCGCTGGCCAAGCAAAAGGCCGAGCAGGCGGGGATGTTGCTGCAAGCCGAACAGGCGCGCGCCGCCGACGAGCAGCAAGCCATCGCGGCGCTGAAGGAGAAGTTGGCGGCCGAGGAGGGCGCCAGCGCCGCCGCGAAACATCGCGTCGCCGCCGAGCGCGCGCAGACCGAGGCATTGCGTCAGCAGCAGGAAGCCGAGCAGCGCCTGGCCGCCGCCGCCGACAAGCAAGCCGAAGCGGCGAGCGTGATCGCCGCGCAAGTGGCGCTGGAAGCCGGGCAGCAAGCCACCGCAGCCCAGGCGCTGGCCGCGCAAGCGCGACTGGCCGTGGAGTTGGGCGCGGTGCATGCCGAGCGCGCGCGCATCGAACAGGACAAGGCGGCCGCCGCCGAAGCGCTGCTGCAGGCCGAGCGTGAATTCATCGAGACCGAGCGTGAGTCGCTGGCGCTGATCGAGCAGAAGCTGGCGCAACAACGCTTGACGACGGCGTCGGAAGTGCGCGCTTCGAAGGCGATCGCCGGGCGTCTGGCGGCGGAGCAGCAGATCGCCGAGGCGGCACGTCAGCGCGCCGACGCCGAGCAGGCGGAAGCGGATGCGATGGCGCAGCGCGCGCAGGCCGAGCAGGCTGCGGCGCAAGCGGCGGTCGACAAGGCCGCAGGCCAGCAGGCGCTGCTGGAAACGGCCAAGGCGTACGCCGACATGCAGCGCAAAGTGGCCGACACGACGGCCGCGATGACCGCCGCCAAGCAGAAGTTGTTGGATTTGGAAACCCGCCGTCATGGCGCGGTGCAGAAAGCGCTGGATGGCGTGCAGGCCAGGGTGGAAGCGGCCGAAGGCGCCGTGGTGGAAACGCTGGACGCGGCCCGCGCCCGCAAGGAAGCGCGTCAGGCCCAGCCGGTGTGGCGCGCACGCTGATCGCAGTGTGCGCGGGGATGCTTGGTTCAAACATGCTGAACCAAACCGTGTTTTACTGCTGCACCTGCACCTTGGTGATGTAATACTCGGTCTCGCCGAAACACTGCGTCGGCACGCCCTTGTGCTGCGCGTAGCTCAAAATCACACGCTTGCCGGTGGCGTCGGTCAATTGCTTGGCCACGTTCTCATCGCGCACGCTGAACTCGAACTTCTCCGGTATCGCCCCCGGCATCGAGGTCAGCAAAATCTCCCCTTCCCACGTCTTGCAAATCCAGCCACGGGTGGAAAACTTTTGCAGGTAGCCCGCGCGCTCGCCATCCGAGTAGGAAATATGCAACATCGCCCACGTATAGGCGACGAAGACCAGCAGGGTGGCAGCCACCAGGGCGATGAAATACAGAACGATACGCGATGATTTTGTCATAAGTAAGCCGGTTGAATATCCAGGTAAGTCCGCAATGTTTTCAATCTTATCATGCGGGGTGCAGTCGCTTGTGACGGATCGATGACCACAGCGATACGGCGATGAAGGCCACCCCGGACAAGCCCGTAAACCACTCCGGAATATGGTATTTGACACTGGCCAGCATGATCAGTGCCAAAATACCGATCGCGTAGTGCGCGCCGTGCTCCAGATAGACGTATTCGTCCAAAGTGCCCTTGTGGACCAGGAACACCGTCAGCGAGCGCACGAACATGGCGCCGATCGCCAGGCCCAGCATGATGATGACGACATCCTTGGTGATGGCGAACGCGCCGATCACGCCGTCAAAGCTGAACGACGCGTCCAGCACCTCCAGATACAGGAAGCCGCCGATGCTGCCGCGCGAGACGGCCGAGACCACGGCGCCGACGCCGGCCTCGGTGGTGTCGCCGTCCTCGGCAGGCGGGTCTTCCTCCAGCAGGCTGCTGATCCAGCCCACCGCCAGATATACCAGCACGCCGACCACGCCGGCCGTCAATACACTGAACTTCTCCGTTTCCGGCACCAGGTAGACGCAGCCGAACACCGCCGCCAGGGCCAGCAGCACGGCCAGGCTCTCGGTGCCGTGCTCGCCCAGCTTGGCCTCGATCCAGCCCAGCCAGTGCAGCTCTTTTTCCTCGTCGAACAGGAAATTGAGGAACACCAGCAACAGGAAAGCGCCGCCGAAGGCCGCCACCTGGGCATGCGCGCCGGTCAGGTAGCGCGAGTATTCGTCGGGATTCTTGGTGGCCATGGTCCACACGTCCATCAGGCCCAGGCCGGTGGCCATGGACACGATCAGCAGTGGAAACACCAGCCGCATGCCGAACACGGCCACCAGGATGCCGACCGTCAGGAACAACTTGCGCCAGAATTCGTTCCAGTGGCGCAGCACGGAGGCGTTGACCACGGCGTTGTCGAACGACAGCGACACTTCCATGATGCCCAGCACTGTGCAAATCCACAACGCTTGCAGCAGGCCGGAACTGCCGCCGTGGTTGAAGCCCCACCAGCCGGCCAGGGCCAGGAGGATGAAGGTGACGATGAAGGAAATGCCGAAATGTCGCATGATTGTCTTTATTGAAATGATGTGATGTACCGAATTTTAGCTGACTTGCTTCCGCCACTGTGAACCCATCTGCGATAATTGCGCCACAAAAATGCAAAGGAATTCCGGATGGACATCGCTTACCTCGTCACGCCCCTGATTACCTGGGTCACCGTCGGCCCGATCAAGTTTCTGATTAATAGCGCAAAGGCGCGCAAATGGGCCTTTAATTTGGTCGGCAACGGCGGCTTTCCAAGCAATCACAGCGCGGTGGTGTCGAGCATGGCGACCCTGATCGCGCTGCGCGAGGGCATCGGGCATCCGGCGTTCGGCGTTGCCGTGACGTTGTGCTTCATCGTCGTGATCGACGCCAACAGCCTGCGCCAGCACGTCGGCAAGCAGGCCGCCGCGATTAATCGACTGGCGTCGGAGGAGGGGCGGCCCGCCGCCGTTGCCTCCGGCCACACCTGGCTGCGCGAACGCATGGGCCACACGGTGGTCGAGATCATCGGCGGCCTGTGCACCGGCATCGCGATCGCGCACGCCATCCACGCCATTTTCGGTCGGGGTTGATTCCGGCTGGAGCGTCGTCGGCACCGTTCATCCTCTCATTCGGCATTTCAGCCACAAATTCTGCCGTCCGTCGCACGTCGATTGACCTCTGCGAGCCACTCGGGGATACTCTGCGCGCTGTAGTCTGGCTAAAATACTAATAGCACCACGTCCACTATCTCGGAGAACTTTATGTTGCGCAAAACCCTACTCGCTCTCGCCGTCGCTGCAGCCTTGGTTGCATGCGGCAAGTCTTCCAAGGAGCCCGAGAAAGGGGCGGCGGCCTCGGCCACCGCCAAGGCGGACGGCAAGGGTGATGCCAAGAAAGAGCCCGAGGTGGTGTTGCAGATGGCGCAGGAAGATATCCTGGCCGTCGAATCGAACGCGCTCGCTTCCGGCCCGGTGATCACCGGCTCGATCCAGCCAGAGCGCCGCGCCGACCTGCGCGCCGAAGTCGGCGCCGTGGTAATTCAAGTACTCAAGGAAAACGGCGAGGCCGTCAAAAAGGGCGACGTGCTGGTGCGCCTGGACGAGACCTCGATCCGCGACAGCCTGACCTCGGCCGAGGAAGCCTCGCGCGCGGCCCAGCAGTCGCTGGCCCAGGCCGAACGCATGCACGAACGTAACACCACCCTGCGCGCCTCCGGCATGGTCTCGACCCAGGCGCTGGAAGACGCCGAAATCCGCCGCAACAACGCCCTGAGCGACCTGTCGGCGGCCCGCTCGCGCCTGGTGGCGGCGCGCCAGCAGCTGAGCCGCACCACCGTGCGCGCGCCGTTCGACGGCATCGTCAGCGAGCGCAAGGTGTCCAACGGCGACACCGCCCAGGTCGGCAAAGAGTTGATCAAGGTGATCGATCCGTCGAGCATGCGCTTCGAGGGCCTGGTCTCGGCCGACAAGATCGGCGAGGTCAAGGTCGGCCAGCCGGTGCTGTTCCGCGTCAACGGCTATCCGGGCCAGAACTTCAGCGGCAAGATCAAGCGCGTCGATCCGGCCGCCAACGCCGTCACCCGCCAGGTCGAGGTGCTGGTCGAATTCGCCGAATCGGCGCAGCCCCGCGTGGCCGGCCTGTACGCCGAAGGCCGGGTCGAGTCGAAATCGTCGTCGTCGCTGATGGTGCCGCCGTCGGCGCTGGTGCAGGCCGGCGACAGCAATTATGTGTGGCGCGTCAAGGGCGGCACCTTGAACAAGGCACAGCTGACCATCGGCGCCCGCGACGAGCGCAGCGGCCGCTGGCAGGTGCTCTCCGGCCTGGCCGCCGGCGACACCATCGTGCGCGTGCCCGGCTCGGGCTTCAAGGATGGCCAGAAGGTCGTGCTCAGCGCGCCGAAGCCGGCGACTTCGGCCACCGCGTCGGCCTCGGCGTCCACCGCGGTAGAAAAATAAGGAATCACCGCCATGTTCTTATCCGATTTCAGTATTAAACGGCCGGTCGCGACCATCGTCCTGATCGTCGCCATGATGTGCCTGGGCCTGATGGCCCTGAGCAAATTGCGGGTCAACCAGAATCCCGACGTCGAAGTGCCGTTCATCGTCGTCATGATCCCGTATCCGGGCGCGTCGCCGGAGACGGTCGAGCGCGAGATCGTCAACCGGCTGGAAAAGTCGTTCCAGTCGATCACCGGCGTGACCGAGGTCAATTCGACCGCGTCCGAGGGCCAGGCGCGCGTGTTCATCAAGTTCGCCTTCAGCAAGAACCTGATCGAGGCGTCCGACGAGATCCGCAATTCGATCGCTTCGGTGCGCTACAAGCTGCCGATCGAGATGCGCGAGCCGATTCTGCAACGCATCGACACCTCGGCCCAGCCGGTCATGCAGCTGGCGCTGTCGTCGAGCGTGCAAAGCCACGCCGTCATCTCGCGCCTGGCCGAGGACAAGCTGGCCGACCGCTTCCGCGGCATCGACGGCGTGGCCTCGGTCAACATCGACGGTTCGCTCAAGCGCGAGCTGAGCGTGCTGCTCAAGGCCGAGAAGCTGCGTGAATATAATGTTTCCGTGGGTGATGTCGTCAACGCCTTGCGCAATCAGAACACCAATGCGCCGGTGGGCAAGGTCAAGGGCGAGCTCGACGAGAAGAGCATCCGCCTGGTCGGCCGCATCGAGCGTCCCGAGGACTTCCAGCAAGTGGTGGTCAAGCGCAATGGCGACGAGCTGGTGCGCCTGGCCCAAGTGGCGACGATCGAGGATGGCTTCGCCGAGATGAGCTCGCTTAGCGTGCGCTCGGGCAAGCCCAACGTCGGCATTTCGATCACCCGTTCCAAGGACGCGTCGACCGTCACGGTGGCGCGCAAGGTCAAGGCGATGGTCGAGGAAATGCGCAAGGAGCTGCCGACCGGCGCCACCCTGGAAGTGACGGAAGATGGCGGCGAGGACGCCGAGAACAGCCTCAACAACGTGATCGAGGCGCTGGTGTTCGGCGCCGGCCTGACCATTTTCGTGGTCTACGCGTTTTTGAATTCGTGGCGTTCGACGATGATCACCGCGCTCAGCCTGCCGACTTCGGTGATCGCCGCCTTCATCGGCGTCTGGCTGTGCGGCTTCACACTGAACTTCATGACGTTATTGGGCCTGTCGCTGGCGATCGGCGTGCTGATCGACGACGCCATCGTGGTGCGGGAAAACATCGTGCGCCATATGCAGATGGGCGCCGACCGCCGCACCGCCGCGCTCAACGGCACGGCCGAGATCGGCATGGCCGTGGCCGCCACGACCTTCTCCATCATGGCCGTGTTCATTCCGGTGGCCTTCATGCCCGGCATCACCGGCGAGTGGTTCCGTCCGTTCGCCTTGACGGTGACGTGCTCGGTCGCGGTCTCGCTGCTGATCTCGTTCACGCTGGATCCGATGCTGTCGGCCTTCTGGGGCGACCCGCCGGACCACCACACGGCGCCGCGCAAGGGCCTGGGCCGTGTGCTGGAACGCTTTAACAACTGGTTCGACCATCAGGCCGACCGCTACGGCAACGTCATCGCCTGGGCATTACACCACCGCAAAGCGATGGCCGTGCTGGCCGTGCTCACCTTCGCCGGCGCGCTGGCGCTGCAGGCCAAGCTGGGCGGCTTCAGCTTCCTGCCGGCGTCGGATTTCGGCACCATCGCCATCGACGTGCGGGCGCCGTCGTCGGCCAGCCTGGAATACTCGCGCCTGAAGCTGGACCGTGCCGCCAAGGTCGCCTTCACCATCAAGGAAACCAAGCAGACCAACGCCTACGTCAACCCGACCGGCGGACGCATTTATGTCGACATCGGCAAGAAGACCGAGCGCAAGCGTTCGGCCAACGAGATCGCCAAGGAATTGCGCGAGAAGCTGGCCGGGCTGGTCGGCGCCGAGTTCACGGTGCTGGAAGACTTGAGCAACAACGCCAGCAAGCCGGTCGAGATCCAGTTCACCGGCGCCGACTCGCGCAAGCTGATGGAAATTACCAACGCCTATATGGAGCGGTTGCGCAAGGTACCGGGCGCGGTCGACGTCAGCCTGTCCGAGCAGGATCCGAAGGACGAGCTGCAGATCGAACTGAACCGTGGCTTGGCGAACTCGATGGGCATCGCCGCCGGCGACGCCGCCCAGGCGCTGCGGGTGGCCTTCGCCGGCATCGAAGTGGGCGACTGGGTCGACCCGACCGGCGAATCGCGCGACGTCGCCGTGCGCCTGGCGCCGGAGGACCGCACCAGCGCCGAGAACATCGAGCGCCTGCCGATCAGCGTGGCCGGCACCAACCAGATGGTGCCGCTCGACCAGATCGCCAGCGTGACGATGGGCAAGGGCCCGTCGACCATCAAGCACAAGGATGGCAAGCGCATCATCTCGGTGAGCGCCAACGCCCAGGGCCGTTCGCCGGGCGAGGTGACCAACGACGCCATGAAACTGGCCAAGGAAATCGACTTCCCGCCGGGCTATGGCCTGTCGCTGGGCGGCGCCGGCAAGGACATGAACGAAGTGTTCAGCCAGATGATGATCTCGCTGCTGGCCGGTATCGGCCTGATGTATTTGATCCTGGTGATGCAGTTCGGTTCGTTCACGGCGCCGATCGCGGTGATGCTGTCGCTGCCGCTGTCCCTGATCGGCGTGGTGCTGGGCCTGCTGATGACCAATGGCACGATTAACCTGATGAGTTTGATCGGGGTGATCATGCTGATGGGTCTGGTGGCCAAGAACGCCATCCTGCTGCTCGACGCCGCCCGCAAGCGCGAGGAGGAGGGCTACAGCCGCGAGGACGCGCTGATGTACGCCGGCCGCATGCGCCTGCGTCCGATCCTGATGACCACCTTCGCGCTGATCGCCGGCATGTTCCCGGTGGCGCTGGCGTTGGGCGAGGGCGGCGAGTTCTACCGTCCGATGGCGATCGCCATCATCGGCGGCACGATCACCTCGACCGTGCTGACGTTGCTGATGGTGCCGACCTTCTACGACAGCATCGAGATCAACAAGGACAGCCTGGCGGTCAAGTACCACCGCCGTGTCGACCACTGGACCGGCCGCTTCGGCGTATGGGGCACGGCGCTCGCGTTCGTTCAGACGGCGATCGAGGTGCTGCTGTTCCTGACCTTGATCCGCTTCGTCTACCGCTCGCTGATGTGGGTGGTCGGCAAGGTCACCGGCAAGCGCGGCGGCACGCCGCCGACCGTGGCGCCGAACGTGTCGCTCAACAAGAGCGCCTTCGATCCGCAATAAAAGCGGGGGTCAAGTCTGACATTCGGACACGGTCTCCGCCGTAAGGTCACGCTACGGACCAGTTCGTGTCCGAATGACAGACTTGACCCCGGAGTTGAAAAAAGGGCTTCGGCCTTTTTTTTGTCTGGAATGCAGAGCAAGTGCTCGGTTTCAAGGTGAAAATTAGTGTTTGCCCTCTAGTAACACATCTTACGGCAAAGTTTATTAATGTAGTAAGCTGCTGGCCTTCCTGCACCAAATCCGTCCCGACCGGGTTGATTTGCTGTCGGACCAGAAAAAACCTGGCGCAAAGTCGCCGACTACAATGAGAGACTCCACCATGCAACGCAAACACCTTCCCCTGATTATCGCCGCCGCCCTGAGCCTGATGACCACCGGCGCCAACGCTTCCGGCTACCGTTTCGGTTCGCAAAGCGTGTCCGCACAAGGCACCGCCGACGCCAGCGGCGCCGAAGCCAACGACCCGTCGACCATCTTCTACAATCCTGCCGGCATGTCGCGCCTGGAAGGCACGCAGATCAGCGCCGGCGCCACCGTCGTGGTGCCGCATTCGACCTATACCGATAGCGGCTCGACCCGTTTCACCGGCTCGCGCACCGGCGGCACCCAGGCCAACGACTACGCGCCTAATTCCGTGACCGCGCCGTCGCTGTACGCAACCAAGAAGTTGAACGACCAATGGGCGGTCGGCCTGGGCCTGTTCGTGCCGTACGGCGCCAAGCTGAACTACGGCAGCACCTGGAACGGCCGCTACGCGCTGACCGACGTGCTGGTCGAGGCGATCACGCTCAATCCATCGGTGTCGTTCAAGCTGAACCAGCAGCACTCGTTCGGTTTCGGCATCGACGCGGAACACATGAAGGCCGAACTGGGCCAAGCCGTCGACGTGCCGGGCACCATCGCCGCGCTGCGCACGCCGGCCAACGCCGCGCAAGGCGCCGCGCTGATCCGTCAGATCACCGCGCTGGGCGGCAATCCTGCGCTGCTGGCGACCGCCGGCGACGGCCGTGGCGAGAACGAGGTCAAGGATTGGGGCTTCGGCTTCAACCTGGGCTACATGTTCACCCTGGACGAGAACACCCGCTTCGGTCTGAGCTATCGTTCGTCGATCAGCCACAAGATGAAGGGCAGCACCATCTGGGACTTCTCGAACGTGACCACCGACCGCGTTGTCAACGGCGTGCTGGCCAGTGCGTCGAACCGCGTGAACTCGGCCGCGCTGGTGTCGCTGCGCACGCCGGAGACCTTGTCGGCCAACGTCTTCCACCAGTTCGATTCCAAATGGGCCGGTATGGCCGACGTGACCTGGTCGCGTCATAACCGTCTGGGCAACCTGGACATCGAGTTCCCGGGCACGACCGAAGGCGCCGAGGTGATCCGTCAGCAGTGGAAAAACACGGTGCGCGTGGCGCTGGGCGGCAACTACGCCTACAACGAGAACGTGACCTTGCGCGCCGGTGTGGCGTTCGACGAGTCGCCGGTGCAAAACGCCGAGCTGCGCCACCCGGCGCTGCCGGACAGCGACCGCATGCAGTATTCGCTGGGCATGAACTGGAAGCTGGACCAGCGTTCGTCGATCGACCTGGCGTACAGCTATGTGGACTTCAAGGACGCGCAGGTGAACTACACGAACCAGTGCAACACCTTGTCGCGCACCTGCACGGGCAATGGCGAGACCACGCGCGGCACCTACAATACCCACCTGTCGCTGATCGGCATTTCGTACAACTACAAGTTCTGATCCACACCTCGCCGTCACGACGGTGTGTTTGCCGTCAACAACAATGCCGTCCAGCTCAGCTTGGACGGCATTTTTTTTTCCGGACCGGCCGAAACGGCTGGAACCGCCCGGCGCCGTCAGGGGCGCGGGTGGCCGTTGATCTTTAAGTCGGTGAGCATGCCGATGTACAACGTGCCTTCGCAAGTGGCCGGCGCCCGGCGATGCGGCGCGTCGGCCACCTCGTCATGCCACGACAAAGAAACGTGATCGCTGGTGACAATGGCCTGGTTTGGCGCGCGCGTTAGCACACGCCAATCAATCGCCGGGGCGTAGGCGCTGGCGATCAGCGCCGCACGGCAGGAGACGAGCACCTTTTCCATCATCACTTTCCTGGTCTTTTCGGCAGTGGGAAAGACCAGGCTGTAAAGCATGACAATACAGCCGGCGCATGCCAGTGGGACGAAAAACAGACCAAGGGCCAGTGCCGGCGCTCGGAGCGCCGGCTTGCACAAGGTCACGTTGTCGTCGGATACCTCGCCGTGGCGGTGTGTGCGCGCCTTGATGTAGAAAATCGTGCGAAGCGCCCGGTGAAGGTGCGGCATGTTGGCCTTTGCCTGATTGGCGGTGAGGTGTCTCGCGCCATTCTAGGACTATTTGCCTGGAGAAATCTCCCCAATTGTTACGTATGATCCATACGCAACACTTCACAATTGCCACCCGCTCATGCCGCATGGCTTGCGCCGACGCTGAGCTTACTGGCCCGGTGGCGTGGTGGAGCCGCCGCTGCCGGTGCCGCCGGTGCCGCCGCTGCTGCCTGCGCCGCCGGTTCCGGCGCCGCTGCCGCCGCTGCTGGTGCCGCCGGCGCCCGTGCCGCCGGCACCGCCGCTGGTGCCGCTGCCACTACCCGTTCCACCCGAGCCGGCGCCGGTGGCGCCAGGCGTGGTGGCGTCCGGTGTCGGGCTGGGGGTGGTCGATGGCGTTGCCGGGGTCGTGCTTTCCGGTGTCGCCGACGGGGTTTGTGGCTGGTCGGCCGGGCGCTTGTTGCAGCCGGCCAGCAGCGCGACCGCGAAGGCCGCGCCCAAAACTACTTTGGTGGTTGTGTGCAGAGAAGTCATCATTCTTTCCTTTCAAAAAAAACGTCAGGGAAAAATTTAGACAGCGCGTGCGCGCGGGCGGTTCCCGCGATTTTCGGTCAGGCTGTTTTGCGCTCGCTGTCGCTGTCGACCGGCAAGTCGGCGTCGCTGTTGAAGACGCCAAGGTCGGTCTCGCCAAGCACCCGGCTGGTGACGGTGCCAGCGGTAATTGAACCACTGACGTTTAGCGCGGTGCGGCCCATGTCGATCAGCGGTTCGATCGAAATCAGCAGTCCGGCCAGCGCCACCGGCAGGTTCATCGAGGATAGCACGATCAGCGCGGCGAACGTCGCACCGCCGCCGACCCCGGCTACGCCCACCGAGCCGATGGTGATGATGGCCAGCAGCGGCAGGATGAAGTGGACGGTAAACGGGTCGATGCCGACGGTGGGGGCGATCATCACCGCCAGCATGGCCGGGTAGATGCCGGCGCAGCCGTTCTGGCCGATGGTGGCGCCGAACGAGGCGGCGAAGTTGGCGATGCCTTCCGACGTACCCAGGCGCAGCGTTTGCGTCTGCACGCTCATCGGGATGGCGCCGGCGCTGCTGCGCGAGGTGAAGGCGAAGGTCAGCACCGGCAGGATTTTCTTGACGAAGCGCACCGGGTTCAAGCCGGCGCCGGTGACGATCAGCAGGTGCACCACGAACATCAGCAACAGCGCGCTGTACGAGGCCAGCACGAAGTCGATCAGGTGCAGGATGTCGGTGTAGCTGGAGGTCGACACCACCTGCGCCATCAGCGCGAACACGCCGTACGGCGTCAGCCGCAGCACCAGGGTGACGATGCGCATGACGATGGCGTGCGCGACCTTGATGAAGTTGTCGAAGGAGGCGAAGATGTCCGGCTTCTTGTCGTGGATGCCGGTGGCGGCGATGCCGATGAAGACGGCGAAGATCACCACCGCGATGGTCGAGGTCTTGCGGGCGCCCGTCAGGTCGAGGAAGGGATTGGCGGGGATGAAGCTGAGCAGCATGCTCGGCAGCGAGATCGCCTGCGCCGCTTCGACCTTGCCTTGCAGGTAGACGCCGCGCGCGATGTCGGCCGCCGAGGCGGTCAGGCCGACGGCCGTCAGGTGGAACAGCTTGGCCATCAGGATGCCGATGCCGGCCGCGATCAAGGTGGTGACCATCAGGGTGCCGATGGTCAGCGCGCTGATCTTGCTCAGCGAATCCATGCCCTTTAATTTGAGGATGGCGGCGATGATCGAGATCATGATCAGCGGCATGATGATCATTTGCAGCAGCTTGACGTAGCCCGAGCCGATGATGTCGAGGTATTCGCCGGTGGTTTTCAACTCGGCCGAGCCGGCCCCGTAGATCGCCTGCAGCGCCGCGCCCAGCACGATGCCCAGCCCCATGCCGGTGAACACGCGCACCGAAAAGGACGCGTGCTTGCGCTGCTGCGCGTAGAGCACACCCAGCAAAACCACCGCCGCCAGCAAGTTCAACCCCACGTTTATCGCCATTGCCCACCCTTTGCCACAAATTAGACAGATTACCCGCCACCACACATTCCCTTGCATCAAGCAGAAAATGCTGAGCGGTCGGTCATTTTATATGCGTTTCCCGATATAAACGAGGCCGTTATCCCGCATAAAGCGAATATTTAGCTATATAGCTATACGGTTTTTGCATAAGCGGGCCCGTTGCGCGTCTGCCGCGTCGGTTACCCATCGCGCAAGGGCGAGCACGATCCATGCCAAGTTTTCTTCGAGACATCGCTGGTTCAGGATTTGAACCAGATATCAAACCGCGTCGTCCCATCCCCGGTCGCCGCCAGCCGATAAGCGAAGCCGTGCCGGTTCATCACCTCGCGCACGAACAACAACCCGATCCCCTGGCCACCCTTCTTGGTGGTGAAAAACGGCGTGAACAACTGCCGCGCCGGTACCTTGCCCAGCAGGTTGCCCGAATCAGTGACCGACAACCGCACGCCATCCGCTTCATTTATCAGCGCGAACGCGATAAAACGGTCGCCAGCGGCCGCTTCCTCCACCGCCTCCATCGCGTTCTTGACCACGTTCAGCAGCGCCTGCTCGATCAAATGCCGGTCCAGCCCGACGGCCGGCACCTCGTCGCAGCGTTCCCAGCCGATGCGGATGCCACGGGCGCGGCACGGCTCGCGGTACAGATACAAAATGTCGTCCATGATGTCGCGCACGGCGCTGGGACGCAGCTCCGGCGCCGGCATCTTGACCACGCGCGTGAAGCGCTCGATGAACTCGCCGAGGCTGACGTTGCGCCGCTTGACGGCGACGATGGCGGTGCTGAAGTCGTCGCCGTCGCGATCGTTCAGCTGGCCGCGGTAGTACAGCAGCGAGTCGAGCACCGAGCCGGTGGCGGCGACGGTATTGTTGACCTCATGTGCCAACACGCGGATCAGCTTGTCGTAGGTATCC
The DNA here is from genome assembly GCA_024123955.1 of Oxalobacteraceae bacterium OTU3CINTB1. Classification (NCBI taxonomy): domain Bacteria; kingdom Pseudomonadati; phylum Pseudomonadota; class Betaproteobacteria; order Burkholderiales; family Oxalobacteraceae; species Oxalobacteraceae bacterium OTU3CINTB1. The sequence goes on along the minus strand of CP099652.1, from coordinate 5,288,736 downwards.
TTTTCCGAGCTTTCCAGTTCCTCGGTCAGCTCCTCGATCAACAGAAAGTGGCGGGCGAAGCCGCGATCGTGGAAGTGGCCGCGCTGGGCCCGGTAACGGCGGCCGTCGGCGTCGGTCAGCAACTGGCTATCGCCCAGCGGCAGCAGGTCCAGCTGCGCCAGCAGGGCGGGCGAGCGCCCGCCGGCCGGAGCGGCCGCGCCCGCAGTCGCGTCGCCGGCCAGCCAGGCGCGCAGCGGCTTGCCCTTGGCGTCGTCCAGACCCAGCAGCGCTTGCGCGCTCGCGTTGAGCAGACTGATGCGGCCGTCGAAGTCGAACACGATCACGGCGCTGGGCGTGGCCTCCAGCAGGCGGTCGAGAAAGCCTTGCTGTTCGCCGATTTGCAGGCGCTCCTGGTAGAGCCTGCCCAGCATGGTGTTGAACAAATCGACCAGCTCGTTCAGCTCGCGGTCGGCGCTGTGCTGCAGACGCGACGCGTATTGCTGGTCCTGCAGCAGATCGTGGAAGTGGCGCGTGTAGCCCAGTGGTTCGAGCGCGCGGCGCACCAGGCGCACGCCGAGCGTGAAGCTCAGCAGCAAAACCGCCTCGAGGGCGATCATCAGCCCCGGCGATCCGCGCAACAGCACCACCGTCACGCCAACGAACAGCAAGTGCGTGGCGATCAGGTAGGCGTACAGCCGGTGGTGCAGGCTCATGAAGGAACGTCGCCGTCCGGGGCGGCGCCGAGTCCATGGCGCTCCAGCCGGCGGTACAGGGCGGTGCGGCTCAGGCCCAGCGCCTTGGCCACGCGCGAGATGTTGCCCTGGTGCTGGTCGAGCGCGTGCGCGATCATGTGCCGCTCGACCTGCTCCAGCGTCATGCCGTCTACCCGCAGCGCCGAGCGCGAGCCGCCGGGCGCGCCGTCGTTCTGTTCGGCGGCGATGAAATCGGCCTGCCGCAACTCGCTGCGGCCCACCAGCAGCAGGGTGCGTTCCAGGGTTTGCTTGAGCTGGCGGATATTGCCGGGCCAAGGCTGCGCGGCGAGCCAGTCCAGCGCCTGCGGCGCGATCGTCGCCGGCCCCAGCCCGTAGCTGGTCGAGACCTCGCCGATGATGTGCCGCGCCAACAGGGCGATGTCGCTGCGGCGCTCGCGCAGCGGCGGCAGCCGGATCGTGATCAGGTTCAGGCGGTAGAACAGATCTTCACGGAACTCGCCGCCGGCGACCAGCTCGGCCAGCTCGCGGTTGGTGGCCGACACCACGCGGATGTCGGCGCGTTCGGTGCGGCTGGCGCCGACAGCCTGGTAAGTTTGATCTTGCAGCACGCGCAGCAGCTTGACCTGGTCGGAGCGATTCAGTTCGCCGATCTCGTCGAGGAACAAGGTGCCTTCGTGCGCGCTGGCGACGTGGCCTTTGCGGTCGGTCTTGGCGTCGGTGAAGGCGCCGCGCACGTGGCCGAACATTTCGCTCTCGAACAGCGACGGCGTGATCGCCCCCATGTTGATCTTGACGATGGGACGCGCCGCGCGCGGGCTGTTGCGGTGGATGGCGTCGGCGATCAGCTCCTTGCCGCTGCCGCTTTCGCCCAGGATCAGCACCGGCGCGCGGGTCGCGGCCACCTGGCCGATGGTCGCCAGCACCTTGAGCAGGCGCGGATGCTCGCCGACGATGCCGCTGAAATCGAACTGCTGGTCCAGCGCCTGGCGCGACACGGCGGCCCGGGGCAGCGAGGAAGGCGGCTCGGCCGCCTCCAGCGTCGCGCCGATCAGTTCGATCAACTGCGCGTTGTCCCACGGCTTGGTGAAGAAATTGGCGGCGCCGGCTTGCACGCCGCGCACGGCCAGCGCGATCGAGCCCCAGGCCGTCATCAGCAGCACCGGCAGGGCCGGGCGGGCCTGTTTGATGCCGGCCAGCAGCCGCAAGCCTTCCTCGCCGCTCGTTTGCAGCGAGAAGTTCATGTCCTGCAAGACCAGATCGATTGGCTGTTGCGGCAACAGCGCCAGCGCCTGCGCCGGGTCGTCGCAACAGACGGCGTCGTAGCCGGACTGCTTCAGCAGCAGCGCCAGCGATACCTGGACCGCGCTGTCGTCGTCAACAATTAAAATGCGTTGCCTGCGGGATGATTCCATCAACATCTAACGACCTTATTCATAATGCAGCGCCTGGGTCGGACTGAGGCGCGCGGCGCGCCAGCCCGGATAGAGCGAACAGAGCAAGGATAGCAGATAGATCACACCGGCCGATAGCGCCGTGGCCGCCAAAAACACCGGCCAGTTCAGCGCGTCCTCGAACACGCCGGTCAGCGGCAGCTGCACCAGCAGCACCAGCGCGACCGCGATCGCGGCCGTGCTCAGCAGCATCTGCTCGGCGATGATCTGCCGGTAAATGTGGCCGGCGTCGGCGCCGAGCGCGCGCCGCAGGCCGATCTCGGGAATGCGCTGGGTGGTGTTTTGCCACAGCACGCCGAACAGGCCGAAGGCGACCATCACCAGCAGGAAGGCGGCGATCACCGACATGACCATCAGCGGTGCCGTTCGCAGTTGTAGCATCGACTTGCGCGCCTCGCTCAGCGGGCTGATGACGAAGGACCAGTCGCCGTGCTCGCGCTTGAGGCGTGCGCTGAGGCGCGCTTCGAACGCGCGTGGCGTACCCGGTTTGACCCGTAGCATGATGCTCATGGCCGGCTCCTTGCCGACGCCCGGGATGAAGCGCGGCAGCATGAAGTACACCGGGCCCATGTATTCGCCGTGCGAGCGGAACTGCTCGACGACGGCGCTGACGCGGTAGCGCCACGGCTTGTCCTTGCTCTCGGCGTCGATGAAGACCTGGCCGACGGCGTCGATGCCGGGGAACAGCTTGTCGGCCAGGCGGCGGTTGATCACGGTCGGCGCGGCGTCGGCGCCGTCGTCGGCGCTGGAGAACCAACGGCCGCGCACCGGCGTCATGCGCATGGCGTCGAAGAAGTCGTCGCTGACGCCCAGGCCGTCGACTTCGACGCGCCGGCTGCCGTCGGGCAGCGCATAGTGGTTGGTCCAGCGCGACATCTCGTACGGCGCGAACGAGGCGAAGGCGACCTTTTCCACCTCCGGCAGCTCGAGCAGGCTGCGTTTGAGCTGGTCGTACATGGTCGCCTCGTTGTCGACCGGCTTGGCGTTGCGGATGCTGACCGACCACTGGTCTTGCCAGTCGAAGCCGATGGGCATGCGGTACAACTCGTAGGAGCGCGCGGCGAACGCGGCGATGGCGAACACCACCATGAAGGCTAGCAGGATTTCCAGGCTCAGCATCATGTTGCGCGATTTGCGCTTCCAGATCAGTTTAAGGAGATGGTGTAGCATCAAGCGCTTCCTTTCAGCGCGCGGACCGGGTCCAGGCGCGACATTTTCCAGGCTGGGATGACGCCCGACAGCACGCCGAACACCAGGGTGAGCAGCAGGCCGTAGCCGAACACGGGCAGGTTGAGGCCGACGTGCAGCGCCGGCAGCGCCGCCCAGCCGTTGATCCACCACAAGATGGCGCACGCGCCCAGCAGGGCGATGGCGCCGCCGATCAACGTGAGCAGGACGTTTTCCAGCACCAACTGCGCGACCAGCTGGCCGCTGGTGGCGCCAAACGCCTTGCGCACGCCGATCTCGCTGCTGCGCTCCATGATGCGGCCGACGTTGAGGTTGATCAGGTTGAGCGCCGGCAGCGCCATGAACAGCAGCATGAGCACGGCGATGGCGGTCAGCAACCTGGGCACGCCGGCGTCCTCGTCGGTGTTGCTGGTCAGGGTGCGGGAGACCAGCTCAAGCTTGGAGTCGCCCCAGAACTGGGTTTTGTTGTAGCGGGTCGGGTCGTCATAGCGCACCGTTTTGGCGATGCGCAGGATCTCTTGCTTGATCGCCGGCAGGTCGGCCGCCGTGCGCGCCATGATCATGACGGTGAAGCCGCCGAACTGCTCGTTCTTGTAGTCGCCCGAGGCCAGGGTGGTGGTTGGCACCCAGACGTTGCCGCTGGCATTGATGTGCATGGCGTCCTCGACCACGCCGATGACGGTGAAGGTTTGGCCGTCCGCCAGAATCTTCTGGCCCAGGTAGGGTTGGCCAGGGAACAGACGCCGCGCGGTAGAGACAGCCAGCACGGCGACAAAGCGTCCCTGCGCGACGTCGTCGGCGCTGATCACCCTGCCGGAGACGAGTGTGAAGTCGAGGATGCGCCAGTACTCGGCGTCGGTGCGGCGCAGCAGCACGTCGCTGACCTTGTCGTCCTGGTAGACCGCCACCGATTGCGGGAACATCGTCGCCGAGACGGCCTCGACGCCTTTCATCGGTTTCAGGTATTGGTCGATGATCTTGTACCCGAAGGTCGCCGTGCGCATGCCGGGCTTGTCGGTATGGCTGGAACGGATCATGAGCATTTGCACGAAGCGGTCGCTCCGGCCTTCGACGCCGGTGGGGTAGAAGGTTTGCTGCAGCAGCGCGGTGACCACCATCAACACCACCAGGGTCAGCACGATGCACAGCAGGTTGATTGCCGTGAACAGCTTGCGGCGCATGAAGACCTTCCACGCCGTCAGCAGATAATTTCTGAACATGGGGACTCCTTACGCGACCAGCTGGCCGTCGAACACGCGCACGATGCGGCCGGCCATTTTCGCCTCCTGCTCGTTGTGGGTGACCATGATGACGGTGGTGCCCTCGCTGTGCAGCTGGAGCAGGATGTCCATCACCTCCTGGCCCATCTTGCTGTCGAGGTTGCCGGTTGGCTCGTCGGCCAGCAGCACCTGCGGCTGGCCGACGATGGCGCGGGCGATCGCCACGCGCTGCTGCTGGCCGCCCGACAGCTGGTTGGGGTAGTGGTCCATGCGGGCGCCCAGGCCGACTTTTTCCAGCGCCTCGCGCGCCAGCCGCTGGCGCTTCTTGGCCGAGATATTGCGATACAACAGCGGCAGCTCGACGTTGTCGATCACGCGCAAGTCGTTGATCAGGTGGAAGCTCTGGAAGATGAAGCCGAAGGTCTGGTTGCGCAGCTTGGCAACATATTTATCCTTGTACGAGGCCACCGGCGTGCCGGCCACGTGGATGGCGCCGCTGCCGGGATGATCCAACAGGCCGATGAGGTTGAGCAGGGTGCTCTTGCCGCAGCCACTGGGGCCCATGATGCAGACGAACTCCGCTTTCTCGACGTGCAGGTCGATGTCCTTCAGGGCCAGGGTTTCGACCTTGTCGGTCTGGTAGGTTTTGCTGACTTTTTGCAGACGTATCATGTGTGTTCTCTCCGTATGGGTTAATCGACGCGGATGCTGTCGCGGTCTTTATAGTTGCGGGTGTCTGAAATGATGAGGCGGTCGCCGGCGCGCACGCCGGCCCGGATCTCGACGTTCTTACCGTCGCTGGCGCCGATGTCGAGCGTGGTCTTGCGGGCCACGCCGTCGCGCACGACAAAGATGTCCTGCGGGCCGCGGCCGTTGAAGGCGGGGCCGCTGTCGGCCAGCAGGACGTTCTTTCTTTGCTCGGTGACGATGTTGACCTCGACGCGCAGCTTGTTGCGCAGCATCGAGTGGTGCGGGTCGGCCAAGGTGACCAGCAGCTTGACGGTGCCGTTCTGGATTTCCGGCAGGACGGTGTGGACTTCGCCCTTGAGCTTGACGTTGCCTTGTTCGACCAGCACCGGCTGGCCGGCGCTCAGTGCGCGGGCGTGGAAGTCGGACAGCGAGGCTTCGACCTTGTAGTTGTTCAGTTCGGACACCCTGGCCACCAGCTGCCCGTTGGCCAGGCTGGCGCCCTCGTCGGCCAGCAGGAAGGTCAGCATGCCGGCGAACGGTGCGCGCACCTGTGTTTGCGCCAGCAGTTGCTGTTGCTCTTGCAGTTGCTTTTGCAGGATGCTCTTTTGTAGCCGCGCGCCTTCGATGTTGCTGGAGGTGACGCGCTTGCTGTCCTCGATCTGTTCGCGCTTTTGCCGCAGCTGGATCTCGTTGCGCTGGACGTTGAGCTCGGCCGTGAGCAGATCCTCGGCCGAGACGCCGCCGGCCTTGCGCAGCGTTTGGTAGCGGCCCAGCCGCACGCGCGTCGCTTGCAGGTCGAGTTCCAGCAGCTCGATCGCGCTCAGCAGTTCCTTGCGCTTCTGCGCCAGCTCCAAGGTCAGCGCCAGGATGCGGTTCTCCTGTTGTGCCAGCTGTTCCTTGAGGCTGTCGATCGCCAGCAGCACGGTGCGGTTGTCGAGTTCCAGCAGCAGTTCGCCGGCCTGTACTTGCTGGCCGAGCTTGGCCTGGACCTTGGCGACGCGGCTCTGGATCGGGCTGGCGACCAGCGCTTCGTGAATCGGGATGACGATGCCGGAGGCGTTGATGGTGTTGGCGATATCGCCAACGCGCACTTCGGCGATGCTGACGCTGTTTGCCGCCACGCTGGGACTGACGGCGCGGTTGATGCCCCAGGCGCCGACGCACAGCGTCGCGAGCAGCGCGGCGATGGCGAGCGCGGTGTTGCGGCGGCTGTTGGCGATGATCTTGGGGCTGAGGGCCTGGTCCATAGTGATGCGTGACTGTGGGTTGTGTGCCCTCACTATTGCAATCGCCGTGCCACCGGGATGATCATTGATTAAATCATATAAATCAATGCGATAGCGACGCCTGCCGGGCTGCGGGCGCGGCGCCCCTTGCCCGGCTTCGCCCACCATCGTCCGGAAACGGACACCCTATTTCACGCAAGTGAGTTACGCGATTGAAGTGATGGCGTAAGTGTGTACGTGTGGAAATTTACCAACCGTTGATCTAAATCAATGTGTTACGGTTGTGCTCGGAGTTTCCTCGTTGGAGAGTCGTCATGACTATCAAAAAAATTGTTGTCGCCTTGCTTATGTTGCCTGCGTTCGCCATCGCGGCCGATGATGAGATCGCCACCGACCGGCCGGATTTCGTCGAGTCGAGCAACGTCGTCGGCAAGGGCCGCTTTCAGATCGAAACCAGCTTCGCCGCCGATCGCAACAAGGCCGACGGCGTCAAGGATAAAGCATACTCGACACCGACATTGCTGCGCTATGGCATCTCCGACGCGTGGGAAATCCGTTTGGAAACGGACGGGCGCATGCGCGCCACCACCACCGACCTCGCCAGTGGCGCGCGCTCGACCGACAGCGGTTATGGCGACGTCTCGCTCGGCGTTAAATGGCATATCGCCGACGAGAACGGCGCGTCGCCGTCGATGGGCGTGCTCGCCCACGTGGACCTCGATACCGGCTCGGCGCCGTTTCGCGCGCAAGGCAAGGGCGGTTCGCTACGGCTGGCCGCCGAGTGGGAATTCGCCGACGACTGGTCGCTCGGCGTCATGCCCGGCCTGGCCTGGCTGCCCAACGACAATGGCGACCGCCACACCACAGGCATTTTCGGCATCGTGTTGGGCAAGGGGTGGACCGATCAGCTGCGTACGTTTGTCGAGTACTCCGATGAAAAGATCGCCCGCGCGCGCGACGGCGGGACCATCAGCACGCTTGACGTCGGCGTGGCCTATCTGCTGACGAAGACTGTGCAAATCGATACGGCGTTGTCGCGCGGGCTCAACAGCCGAACGCCCGACTGGAGCTGGACCGTCGGCCTTTCCATGAAGTTCTAAGCAGGAGTTCCCATGCGGTTGACGATCAGGCAGCGCTTGCTGGTATCCAATGTGGTCACGCTGGCGTTTGTCAGCCTGGTTGGGGTGGTCGGTTACGTGGCGGTGCACGTGCTGGACGGGGCGATCAGTTCCATCAGCACCAACAGCGCGGCGATGAAAGATCAATTGCAGGCCGATATGATGCATGACGCGCTGCGCGCCGATGTGCTGGCCGCGCGTCTTGCCGCCGAGAAGAACGATCCGGCCGAGGTCAAGGGCGTGCGCGAAGACCTGGCCGAGCACATGGCCCTGTTCCGCAAGGGCATCAAGGATATGGAGGCGGCCGACATCGATGCCGAGGTCCGCGCCGCGATCGCGACGGTAAGGCCAGACGTCGAGCGTTACCTGAAGAACACCGAGGAAATGGTCGAGCTGTCGCTGACCAACAAGGATGCGGCGCAGGCCAAGTTCGGCGGCTTCATGGACAGCTTCCGCGTGCTGGAAAAAAGCATGTCGACGCTGAGCGACCTGATCGAGAAGAACTCGGAGGCGGCCAAAGAGGTCGGCGACAGCGCGGTGGCCAACTCGCGCTACCAGATCATCGGGTTTTCACTGCTGGCGGTGATCGTGGCGCTGGTGATCGGCCAACTGATTACCCGCTCGATCATGCAGCCCTTGAACGAGGCGGTCGGATTCGCCGAGCGCGTGTCGAGAGGGGATTTGTCCGGCAGCATGACGCTCGACGCGGCGGATATCTCTGAGACGGGCTTGCTCAAGCGCGCGCTGTCCAATATGAACGCGAGCCTGCACACCATCGTCAGCCAGGTGCGCAGCGGCACCGACGCCATCGCGCTGGCGTCGAGCGAAATCGCCACCGGCAATATGGACCTGTCGTCGCGCACCGAGTCGCAGGCCAGCTCGCTCGAGGAGACCGCATCGTCGATGGAGGAGTTGACGTCGGCGGTGAAGCAAAATTCCAGCAACGCGGGCCAGGCCAACGACCTGGCGTCGTCGGCGGCCAGCGTCGCCAGCAAGGGCGGGGCGGTGATGACCCAGGTGGTCGAGACGATGGGCGCCATCAACGCGTCGTCGCAGAAGATCGTCGACATCATCGGCGTGATCGAGGGTATCGCGTTCCAGACCAATATTCTGGCCTTGAACGCGGCCGTGGAAGCGGCGCGCGCGGGCGAGCAGGGCCGTGGCTTCGCGGTGGTCGCCTCCGAGGTGCGCAGCCTGGCGCACCGGTCCGATTCGGCCGCCAAGGAGATCAAGCAGTTGATCGACGCGTCGGTGGCGCAGGTGGGGGCGGGCAGCGTGCTGGTCGGCCAGGCCGGCGGCACGATGGACGAGATCGTCAACGGCATCGGCCGCGTCAGCACCATCGTCGGCGAGATCGCCACCGCCAGCCGCGAGCAGGAACTGGGGATCGAGCAGATCAATCAAGCCATCGGCAGCATCGACAGCACCACGCAGCAGAACGCCGCGCTGGTGGAACAGGCCGCGGCGGCGGCCGGCGCCCTGCAGGCGCAGGCCGACCAGCTGGCCGAAGCGGTGAAAGTCTTCCGGCTGTCGCGTTAGGACCGGCGCAGCCGCAGGGCGCCGATGAGTCCCATTCCGGCCAGCAGCAGCGTGAGCGGGCCAGGCTCGGGCACCGGCGACGCGCTCTGGAAGCTCAGATCGTCCATCACGTACGATCCTTGAAAGCCGCTCGAGACGACAACCGCGTCGATGGCGCCATTCCAGCCGGCGTCCAGGTAAGCCGGCACGTCCGACAGTTGCAGCAGCGCCGAGCTGGCGACCAGCTGGTTCCCCTTATATAAATCGAAGCGCACGCTGCTGTCGCCGAATCCCGAGAACCAGGCGCCGTTGAAGACGGTCGGCGCCAGGAAGCGGATGGTGCTGGCGACCGGCCCGCCGTCGATCCAGTCCGTCGTCACCCTGCCAGTGCCCGAATGCGGGGTGAACGGCGCCTGTTCGCCGGTGAACACCGACAGGCCGGATGCCGACCAGTCCAGTCCACCGTAGTTGTCGGGCACGTGGGCGTAGCCGTCGGGACCGACGATGTCGTCGAAGGTGAGCACACCGGCCGAGGCCAGGGATGTCGACAGCGCGATGACGGCGCTGAAGGCCAATTTGCGGATGATGGAATGCATGAATGTCCTGTTGAAGTAAGTTAGAAAACAGCGCGGCCGGCCGCGCCGACTGCTTAAGCCTGGCCCAGGGCCGGATCGCTGACCGTGTGCCGGCCGGTTTCGACGCGGCCGGCGAAGCGTCGCAGGTAGTCGGGCTGGCCCGACACCGTGGCGCTGAAGTCATACCAGCAGCCGTTGCCCGCCACCGGAATGCGCAGCACGAGTTCGCCGCGCGGCGCAACCGTGTGGAGCTGCCTCAGCGGCGCATAGACGTTCGCGTTCAGGTTGAACGTGCAGGCGGCGGCGCCCGCATTGACAAGGCGGACCAACAGCTCCGCCGTGGTGGCGTCGCAGCGCACCTGCACGTCCGGGCGCGGCTGGCCGGCCGCGACGGCGCGCAGCGCGCTGCCGGTGAAGTGGCGGTGGTAGCCGTTCGGCCCCAGCACCCACAGGTCATAGGCGCCGCCGACCGCCGGCGTCCAGGTATCGGACAGCGATTTGCCCGGTTCGACGGCGTAGCGGCGCGGCACGGCGGCCAGGTTCTTGCGGTCGTACACATGGAAAACCGCAGCCTGGCGGCCGGTATTGACGAAGCCCAGGGCGACCCGCACGGCGTTCATCGTGGCGCCGGGCTGCACCTCGCAGGTGGTGGCCAGCTCGTAGGGCAGCGCGCGCGACGGCCGGGTGCCGGCGGCCTGCGCCGGCATGCTCGGCGCGGCCGGGGGCCGGATCTGCGACAGCCGCTGTTGCGCGGCGCGCAGGGCGTCGGCCTGGCTTTTGTTCTTTTTACCCGACAGCTGCGGCAGCGCCTCGGAATTGGGCGTGGCAAAGTTGAAGGCACTCGTCAAATCGCCGCAGACGGCGCGGCGGTAGGCGCTGATGTTCGGCTCCTGCACGCCGAAACGCGCTTCCAGGAAACGCAGCACCGAGGTGTGGTCGAACACCTGGGAGTTGACCCAGCCGCCACGGCTCCACGGCGAAATCACGAACAGCGGCACCCTCGGACCGGGGCCGTAGACGCGGCCGTCCGGGGCGGGCTGGCCCGCGCTGCCGGCCGGTTTAGGATAGTTATGGTATTCGGGCGACAACTGCGCCTGGGGCAGCGTGGTTTTGCCGGCGTAGCCGCCCTGGCCGTCGGGCGACGGCGCGGACGGCGAGGGCGCATGGTCGAAATAGCCGTCGTTCTCGTCGTAGGTGACGATCAACACGGTCTTGCTCCAGACCTCGGGGTTGGCCGTCAGGGCGTCCAGCACCTCCTGGACGAACCACGCGCCTTGCACCGGGCTCGACGGGCCGGGATGCTCGCAGTAAATCGACGGCGCGTTGACCCACGATACCTGCGGCAGCTTGCCTTCGCGGATGTCGCGCTTGAACGCGTCCAGGTACTGCTCGGGCTGGGTGCCGGGCAGGGTGTTGGCGACGCCCTTGTACAGCGGGTTGCCGGCATTGTCGGTGGCGGCATCGTAGGCATGGTAGGGCAGTGCCTGGCCGGTGTCGGTGTAGGGGCGGCCGGGCGCGCCGCCGCTGGAGACGGGGTAGCCGGACGCGATGTTGGCGCGCCGGAATTGCCGGAACGCGCCCAGCATATTGTCGCCCCATTCGTCCGGCATGTTCTGGTAGCTCATCCAGCGCACGCCGGCGGTTTCGAGGCGCTCGGCGTAGGTGGTCCAGGTGTAGCCGGTGTTGACACCGCCAGGCAGGCCGTCGATGGCGTCCCATTCGTTGCTGACGAAGGAGGTGCCGGTGGGTACCGCGCCATTCGTGCCGGTCAGGAAGAACGAGCGGTTGGCATCTGTCCCCGTGTGCATCGCGCAGTGGTAGGCGTCGCACAAGGTGAACGCATTGGCCAGCGCGAACTGGAACGGAATCTCGGCTTCCTTGAAAAAGCCCATCGAAATCGGGTTTTTGTAGCGCGGCCACTGGTCCATGCGGCCGTGGTCCCACGCCAGCTGGCTGTCGAGCCAGTCGTGCGGCGTGCCGCTGGCGCGCTGCGCGTTGCCGGTGCTGCCGTCCAGATGGAAGGGCGACATGACGGTGCCGTTTGCCGCGCGCTGTTGCCAGACGTTGCGGCCCTCTGGCAAGGGGATGGGGAAACGGTCGCCGAAGCCGCGCACGCCGGCGAGCGTGCCGAAATAATGGTCGAACGCGCGGTTCTCCTGCATCAGGATCACCACATGCTCGACGTCCCGGATGGTGCCGGTCGCATTGTTGGCCGGGATGGCGAGCGCGCGCTGTATCGACGGCGGAAAGGCTGCGTAGGCGCCGGCAGCGATACCCGCGCGGGCGCTGTTGAGGAGGAAGCTGCGTCGTGAGGTCATAGGCTTGGTGTGCGGACGTTGGGGGACACGCGCCGGGGAGGCGCGTTGCTTTGTTGTCTTCGTGTTACCGTTTTGCTGTGCGGCCCCGCTACTTTAGGTCGCAACTGTTACGGCTCAATGACAGACGGCAAGGGGATCCCAGAATTCCAGACACAATCGCTGCGGCTTCACAGCAGTCCGGCGTGCAGGTGGGCACGCCGGGGCGGCGGCGCCGGGCGGCGCCGCCTGGTCGATCACGCCGCGCCGATCCGCGCGAGGTGCTCGTTGTTGTTACGCAGGCTTGGCGCTGCGTGACGGCGGGCAGGAACGTTGACGCGACCGGTGGTGGGCGCGGCCGGCTGTAATGGCGCCAGCTTGAAGACGCCCACCAGCTGCGAGAGCTGCTGCGCCTGGTCTTGCTGTGCTTCGGCGGCGGCCGCCGCTTCCTCGACCAGCGCGGCGTTTTGCTGCGTGACGGTGTCCATTTCGGCGATCGCGTGGTTGATTTGCGCGATGCCGGCTTCCTGCTCCTGGCTGGCCATGCTGATCTCGCCCATGATGTCGGTCACCGATTTGACGGCGCCGACAATGCGCTCCATCGTCGCGCCGGCCTGCCCGACCAGTTCCGTGCCGGCGTCGACCTTGGCGACCGAGTCGTCGATCAGCGTCTTGATTTCCTTGGCGGCCGCCGCCGAGCGCTGCGCCAGCGTGCGCACCTCGGAGGCGACCACGGCAAAGCCGCGCCCCTGTTCGCCGGCGCGCGCCGCCTCGACCGCCGCGTTCAAGGCCAGGATGTTGGTCTGGAAGGCGATGCCGTCGATGACGCTGATGATGTCGACGATTTTCCTGGCCGAGCCGTTGATCTCGGCCATGGTGCCGATCACGTTCGACACCACGGCGCCGCCCTCGACCGCGATGGCCGACGCCGAGCGCGCCATGGTGTTGGCCTGGCGGGCGTTTTCGGAATTTTGTTTGACGGTGGCGGTCAGTTCCTCCATCGACGAGGCGGTCTCTTCCAGCGAGCCGGCCTGCTGCTCGGTGCGCGACGACAGGTCCTGGTTGCCGCTGGCGATTTCGGTGGCCGCCGTGACGATGGACTCGGCGCCGCCGCGCACCTGGCGCACGATGCCGGACAAGCTGTCGCGCATCGACTGGATCGCGAACAGCAGGCTGTGCGCGTCGCCGCGCGGCAGCGCGATCGCCACCGCCAGGTCGCCGTCGGCGATGCTGGCGGCGATGCCGGCGACATAGGCCGGTTCGCCGCCGAGCTGGCTCAGCAGCTGGCGCGAGATGAGCCACGCGCCGCCCATGCCGAGCCCCATCGCCGCCAGACCCAACACCAGCATCATGTTGCGGGAATTTTGATAGGTTTCCTCGGCGTCGGCGCGGGCTTTTTCCAATGCATCGCTCTGGTGTGCGATCATCGCATCCAGGCGTTTCATGTAGGTCATCTGCAGTTCACGCGTGTTGGTCAGCATGAATTCGACGGCCTGGTCGATGCCGCCGTCGCGGCGCAAGCGCATCACTTCCCCGATTGAGGCGGCGTACGGCGGATAGGCGGCCTTCAGCGCGTCGAACAGGCCCTGGCCGGTGCCGGACTTGACCATGACGTCGAGTTTTTCGCTGGCGACAATCATTTCCTTGAGCTTGTCGGTGACGATCAGCAGTTCGGTCTCGGCCTTGGCGTCATCGCGGATCAGCAGGCCGTTGCGCAGCGAGCGGGCGATCTTGTTATTGATATTCATCAGGTTCTGGGCTGCCAGCACCTTCGGATAGTTTTCGGTGACGATGGCGTTGGTGCCGGCGTTGAGCGTGCCGAGGTGATGGATGCTCAGGCCGATCATGACGGCCAGCATTGCCAGGATCACACCGAAGCCGATGCGCAGCCGTGTGCTTACCTTGATGTTCGCGTTTTTCATTTCACTTGTCCAATGGTCGAGAGGTCGAACTCGCGCGCCGCACCGGAATGACAGGTGCGGAGACGGTGGCGGGAATGGGGCCGGAGAAAAAGGGGGAGATCGCGGGAGGGTTGGGCGATCGGTGCAGCGTGGGATGACCAGAAATATACGTGAGAATTTTCCACGTGGCAACTTGTTTCGCAATGTACTACTCATCGCTGATCAACCTGCCGGGCTGTGCGGTTGTAGGCGATGGGATCGTTTCCATATAAACTTTGCATTTTGCTCATTTTGCCAAGGTAAATGGAACCGATGAACACCACTTCTTCTCGTCTGGATGTGATCGATGCGTTGCGCGGCTTCGCCATCGTCTCGATCATGCTGCTCCACAATATCGAGCATTTCGACCTCTACTTCTCGCCGGCGGGCATACCCGATTGGCTGAAGCTGGTCGACAAAATGATCTGGGACAGCATGTTTTTCCTGTTCGGCGGCAAGTCCTACGCCATCTTCGCGCTGCTGTTCGGCATGACCTTTTACATCCAGTGGCATAGCCGCGAGCAGCGCGGCGAGGACTTCCGCCCCCGCTTCGCGTGGCGCCTGGCGTTGCTGCTGGCGTTCGGCCTGGTCAATTCAATGTTTTACCACGGCGATATTCTGAGCATTTATGCGGTGCTGGGTCTGGCGTTGATCCCCGTCGCGCGATTGCGGAGCGGCACGGTGCTGGCGATCGCCGTGCTATTGCTGCTGCAACCTTATGCATGGTTTGAGTTTTTCCAGGCATTACCAAATCCTGACGAGAAACTTGCCGACCCGGCGTCGTGGGCTTATTTTGGCCGGGCAAATGAATATATGGCGCATGGCTCGGCGGCGACGGTATGGTGGGAAAACCTGACTAACGGTAAAGTTGGGGTTATTCGCTGGAGTTGGGAAAACGGCCGCGTGTTCCAGATTCCCGCGTTGTTTATGCTGGGCATGCTCGCGGGCAGAAAAGGCGTATTTAAAAGCACCCGGGAAAACCAGCGGTTTTGGTCGCGGACGTTGTTCATCGCCGTGCTGGCGTTTATTCCATTCTATTTGCTGAAGTCTTATCCGGAATCGTGGAATGTCGGCCTGGCGGTTCAACGGCCGCTGCTGGTCATTGTGACGTCGTGGTCGAATCTCGCGTTTATGGTGGTGCTGGTATCCGCCTTTGCGCTGCTGTTTTATTTCTGGCGCTGGCTGGCATTTTTCTCGCCGTTGGGAAGAATGAGTTTGACCAGCTATGTCGTGCAATCGCTGGTCGGCACGTCGATTTATTATGGCTTCGGCTTGGGCATGTATCAACATACCGGCGCCAGTTATGCGCTGGCGATAGGGATCGTGCTGGCCCTGCTGCAGCGACAGTTCAGCGTGTGGTGGCTGAAGAGCCACAAGCAAGGGCCGCTTGAAACCCTGTGGCATCGCGGCACCTGGGTGGGTTCTCCCAGGTAGGACGTGCCAGTTATTGGCGCGAATAGACCAAAATCGAGCTTGCGGCGTGTGGCAGGAGGGTTTCCTTATTCTTCGGGCTACTCGTCGTCGGGATCGGTCCAGCGGATGCGTCCGTGACCCGCCTCATTAAGGCGGATGATAAACGGCACGGCGGCAATGTCCGCCAGGCTGAATTCGAACCGGACGTCGTCCGCGTGGAATACATTATCCAGGCTGGCGCCGGCCGTTTCGATTTCGCGCCGTATCATTCCTTCCATCGCGTACGGTACGGTGCAGATTAAATGGCGCAGCTTGATAATGGCGATTTTCTCGGCGCTTAATAAAGCCTGCGCTACGCTGTCGGTATAAGCCCGCACCAAACCGCCCGCACCCAATTTAATCCCGCCGAAATAACGCACGACAGTGGCCAATACGCCCTCCAGATCCTGATGCCTTAAAACATCCAGCATGGGCCGCCCGGCCGTTCCGCTGGGTTCGCCATCATCGACCGCCGCCGATTGTCCGCCCGCTAATAATGCCCAGCATACGTGGGCCGCTTGGGGATGTTGCGCCCATAATTCCGCCACCACTTTTTGCGCGGCCGCCCGGTCCGTCATTGGCTGCACGCAGGCAATAAAACGGCTCTTTTTAATCAGCAATTCATGCTGGACGGGGGCGATAATGGTTTGAGGCATTGCGGTGGTTTCAGGGCTGGCGGGGCGGTCGGAACCGCGTATGGTGCCAGATATCATTGGGAAATACAAAAAACGGGCGCCCGAGCGGCGCGATATAATCTCGCGGTATCGCTCAAACCTGGACGGACCAGCACCATGACAGACATTGCAGATCAAGAAAACGACGACGAACTGATGCGCCAACTGGGGCTGACGGCCAAGGGGTTTATGTTGTCCCGGATGGAAGGGCGGGTGTTTCTGCGCCTGACCGGCATTGTCGAGTATAACGGCACACATTACCCCTACGACCTGGTGCCGGCGCAGGGCGTGCTGGCCAAGCCGTCGAAGTGGCGCAAGATGGATGGCGACGCGCGCTCGGCGTTGCTGCGCGAGCGGGCCAGCGACGCCGTCGTCGCCGAACTGCATGGTTACGTCGGCGACTTCGTCCGCGAAATGGCCGATGCCTGCGACGATTGCGACCTGGACCCGCAGCCTTTCCTGCAGGCGCTGGCCGACATGCAAATCTCCGAGCCGGCCGGCACGGTGTTCGACCGCATCCGCCAGCGGCTGGAGCACGCCGTCGAGCGCGAGATGGAGGAGCAGCACGCCGAGCGCACCCGGCAAAGCATCAACCTGGCCGAATATCCGGCGTCGTTCGACGTCGCCCGTCGCATCAAGCGTAAGTTTATCGCGCTGCTGGGTCCCACCAATTCCGGCAAGACCCACCAGGCCATCGAAGCGCTGGCCAAGGCGCCCAGCGGCGTCTATCTGGCGCCGTTGCGGCTGCTGGCGCTGGAAAACTACGAACGCCTGCAGGGCATGGAGCAGCATGGCAGGCCGCTGGCCGTCAGCCTGGTCACCGGCGAGGAGCGGCGCCTGGTGGCCGGCGCCACCCACGTCGCCAGCACGGTCGAGATGCTCGATACGCGCACGCCGGTCGATGTGGCGGTGATCGACGAGATCCAGATGCTGGCCGACCGCGATCGCGGCTCGGCCTGGACCGCCGCCGTCTGCGGCGCCCCGGCCCACACCGTCTACCTGGTCGGGGCGCCGGAAGCGCGGCGCGCCATCGAAGTGCTGGCCGCGCGGCTGGAATGCGAGCTGGAAGTGCATGTGTTGAAGCGCAAGGGGCCGCTGTCGATGGAGCCGTCGGCCGTGCGCAAGCTGACCAACCTGCGGCGCGGCGACGCCGTCATCTGCTTTTCGCGCCGGGAAGTGCTGATGTGGCGCGACATGGTGACCGAGGTCGGCCTGTCGGTGGCCACCGTCTATGGCAATTTGTCGCCGGTTATAAGCACTTACCAAGCTCTTCGATGAAGTTGTATTGCAAAATCGGGGAACCGATACTTATCGCTCAATCATTATTGTCAAATCGCTCACCAGAGAGGTCTGACGTGAAGAGCACGAGCTGCGTCAACGTCGTACCGTTCTCATCGCACCATGGCTTGCCGTACCAAGGCCTTGCCGAACCTGCCTTAGAGGCTCTAAGTGCTGCTCCCGCCTTTTCTAGCTCATCGTAGCAACCGTACTGCGAGCCATTTTCCTGAGCCCCATAGGCCTCTAAATAGTCCGTGTTATCAATCCACAGGCTACTGAATGCGACCTGGTTTGCGCAACAGAGGGCGATACGGGCGACATGAAGTTCTCCATGTGCTGAGATGCGGCTTGTGAGGAGCGGCACCATTCCGAAATCTATCGCGACAATGTGTAGGCGATTTTCGTGATCGCGAACCCTCCACATCATGAGCGTTTCGTTATCTTTAAGGTCAAGCCACGGCAGGTTAACGGGTACCGGCGCAGTGCTAGCCAATTTTTCAATTAACGGGGCGAGATAGTCCGGCAAGTTCGCAATCAATAGCGGGTCGACTGTGAGCGGAGTCTCGTAGTCCCCGGCAGAGTCATCCATGACAAATAACGCGGAAGCTTTCGCGGTGGTTCCACTAAGCATGCAACTGTTCGCAAGCCGCAGTTGAAGCTCATCAAAATTCGGCAGAAATTGGGTTGCGTTGCTGCGTTCAATAATTTTCACCTCAAGAGCTGGTTTTTGGGGGCGAAAATAATCTTCAGCACGATATCCATATTCGTCCTTTATGAAGTACTCCTGGGCGTAGCCAGTAGCACGTTGGGACAGCCTAGCCACACCAAGCTCGGCATGCGCGATTTGGGTCAGAAAACCTCTGTCATTAGTTTTCCATGGCTTTCCCAGCCATGGTTCATCTGACCCAGCCGAAACTGCATCAGCATCAGCTCTTGCTAGTTCCTCTTTTGGAGAGTTCCGATAGTACCGATTTAGCATTGCCTCCGTTTGCGCTTCGTGAATGGCATCGTTATCAATCACGTAGCTGCCGACGGCAACAAGGTCTGCGCAGCAAAATACGATACGCGACGGTCTAGGCTTAGCCCCTTTAATTGGCCGTTGTGACAGAAGTGCCGCGCTAATCGCGACAGAATGCAAAATACCGCGCTCGTCTTGCACGCTCCACATCAAAACGGTCGAGCATGTGATTCGATTTAATCTAACTATGTTCGCGACCTCAGGCGGGGAACCAAACAATTTGTCAAGCATTGGCGAAAGATAATCCGGTACGTTTGCTACCAGAAGGCCGCTTTGACTGTGCGAACCGTCTTGCAGCAGTTCTTCCTGACTTACACAGAATACCGCATGCAGTTGTTTGAATTCCTCATCTGGATAGGTCTCTATCAGTTGCTGTTGAAACTCGTTTAACCGAGGGAAATGCTCCAATGCGCGCGCGCGGTGCATTACCGTGACGCTTGCAGGATTTATCTGCGAGGGTAAGATTAAATAATTTTTGTCACCATTTTCATTAGAAGTGCACTCATTTACTTCAAAAGGCTTGCTCCCCAGATGCTCAGATTTCGAAGCTTGATTTTCAATGGAGCTAGCGAAACGGGGGATTGGCGCGGGCGATTTCATATATATCTTCCATGTTGATGTCGATGTTGACTAGGAGAGTATGAATTAGGGTTTAAACGCGCTTACATGGGCAAAGTCCAGAACTCGCCGTTAATATCTTCTTCTTGATGCCTCGACACGTACAGGAGGGGGGCATCAATTCGAAGTGCTCGAATAGGAAAAGTTCCATCCTATTTTCTCATGCAATGAGGATGGTCCTCAGAAAGGACCTTGGCTTGGCGGAGAGAATTTGGACGGGTGAAATTAAATTTCAGGGAAATCTAAAATTTAGGCGCTGTCGTGCTTACACATAGTTCGCACATTGAATTCCGAGGGAACTATGATTGATGGCATTAAAAAATTTAAATTGTCCGCAGTAATGAAAAAGGAATCACACCTTTTGACGTGCCTGCAGAAGCTAGAAACTAAGGCTAGCGCCTTTTGCGTAGCCGACAGCACTCAGCTGCGTTCGCTTATATCCCCAAAAGACGGCCCAGTGCCAACAATTATCGTTAGGTCGAGCCGGGTTCCTGATGGATGGGCTGGGACAATCTGCGAGTGTGATGTCCAGCTCGATGTTTTTGAGGTAGATTTTATGGGCGTCATGGCATATCTGACCTGGATGGACGACGAATTGGCAATCGGAATTCCGGTTGAGTCAATCGCGGCACTTCTTGAGGACCACCCATTGGCTGACAAGATGTTTGTGGTTTGGGTGACGAAAACAGAAGTCGTCGTTCATTCCATTGACAGAACTGAGAATTTTGACAATCGAATTGAAGTTGCAGCGAATAGTTGGCGGCTTGGCCGCTTTATTCTGGATAAGGAATACGCTGCTTCAAAAATGGCGCATTTTCCTGCGTTGCTCTCAGATGGAGAGCAACGCACTGTGAATGAGCGTGGTGGTCCCCTGTACATCATGGAAAGCCTAGAACCCTTGAGAATTCTTTGATTGTCGAGTTGGCTCCCCAAAAAATTGGGGAGCTTTTTTTGTATGACTCTTGGATAAGCCGTTGTTCGGCCTGCCTGCTACGGCGGTTGGATAAACCGGAAAAAATGCAGCACTAAAGCATCAGTGCCCGCCGTTGGCGGAAAAACCGGTCTCAACCATCCATTGGCTCACTTCATGGGCTCGCCATCTTACGATGCCGATGTTACTGCCGAAGTTCGCAGGCGGAGGCAATCGCCATCCTTCCTCCCTACCCAGAGCTCTTAATTTGGCCACAGAAATTCCAAGGACTTCTGACAGCTCAAATATATCGAAATACTCTGTGCTAGCCGCTGCGTTGGAGTTCGAATTGGAGCCGGGAATATTAGCCTCAACGGCATCCTTAGCTGGAATCGATTGGCCAGCTGTGGACCTTGATACTGCAGATGGACGGAAGACTGCTATCAATTCCCGTGCGGCCGTGCGCGCTTCGCCATTAGCAGCGACACTTCTGCGCACATCAAACGAATGAATCTCTGCCCCCTTATACAACGCACGAGTGACCTCGTTGTCATGGTTCGAGATGACCACGGTCGCACCTCGCGCAACCGCTGCGTGCGAGACATCGACCAATTGCTGCTGTTGTTGCCAGCTAAACGAATCGGAGGTGTAGGCGGTGAAAGAGCGTTTGGCCACGGACGCATCAGCGTAGGGCGGGTCACAGTAGACGACATCCCCAGCAGATGCGAGAGCTATAGCAGCCGTAAAATCACCGTGCTGGATTTGCACCTTTTGCAGTTTCACCGCCATTTCCAGGAGCTGCAGGCGAGGAAACTCAGGAAGTTTTTTGGGATGGCCATACGGCACATTGAAGCTATTCCGCTTGTTGACTCGGTATAGCCCGTTAAAACCGAATTTATTGAGGTAAAGAAGGAGGGCCGCACGTTCGACGCCGGATTCGCTTTTATTGAATCGGTCGCGATTTGCGACGTATGCCTCGACGCTCCTGTTTGCCTCGGTAAAGAAGATGGCAGCAGCCTCTATGTAACCGTTGACGTCTCTTTTCAGGCATTGATAGAACTCAATGAGGTCGGCGTTAGCGTCGTTGATGATGATGTCGCGCTCACCTGCTGCTGTGAACACCGACCCAGCGCCTACAAATGGCTCTATCAGTCTTCCTGAGCCTTGGATGTGAGGGAGCACCCTTGAGAGGATGCGCTGTTTGCCGCCAGCCCATCGTAGTGGCGGTCGGGTGTACTTGGAATTTTTCATCCCAAGTGCAGCAACCCTTTTTATCCAAGTTCAGCCATGAGCTTTCTATGAAAAAAAATTCTTAGTTGAATAAAAATGGTCATCGCGGTTGCTATACATATTTTGTACGTAACCGAAAGGAAGAAAATTGAGTAGCAATATTTTGAGATGCAAACTTGCGGACGCGAAGCGTAAATCAGCAGAATTTGCAAGGGCGGTACGTCAGCTTGAGAAGGCACACCATGGCGTGTTATTGACCACTGGAGCGTTGTTGCCAGCCTTGGTTCCAGAGGAAATGTCGGGAGCCACCATGTTGGTTATTCGGTCAGAACGTATTCCAGAGGATTGGGGGGGCACGTCTGACGGTCCATCCTTTGCCATCAACGGTTGCGGAAACGAGTTTGGTACCTCACCATATTTGGCATGGGGCGATGGAGAAATGTCGGTAGCAACCGCGCTCTCTGACGTCGTCGATTTGCTCTACGGTGAGGGCAAAACAGTTTACGTTGCTTGGGTAACGCGGAAATCTGTTTCGGTGCAAACGTTCCATGTGGATAGGGACTTCGAAGACTACTGGTACAGCACGACTAGAGCGCTGGCGGCTGATAGATTTGTGCCAGATGAAGAGTATATTCAGTCATTACACGCTCAGTTCCCTCCGTTGCTCAGCAATGAAGAATATCGGTTTGTAGGCGCAAGGGGGGAGCCAACATACGTTGCACTTCAGTGCTCCTAGTAGGCCTCCGGGGTAGTGCTGCATGTAGCGTCCTCGGGACACCTACAGCGTAAAGTCATTCAACGCGCCCTTGCGGCGCGTTTTTTCGCACTTGCTCAACTACGTCACTCTCGGTCGAGTCAACTCGGCCCAAGCAATACTTAGGCGTACATGTATGCGTGTGAATTCGCTACCGTCCCACGGGAATTCGCGGGCATGTGACCGTGGCTGTCATGACTATATTGGTGCATATGATCCATCGCTGGGTGGTCGTGTTCGTGTTCACGGGTTTGGAGTTTGAGAATTGCGTCGCAGCCTTCGCCAGCATCGAGGGAGGATCAAATTTGAGAGATTCAATCCGGCGAGGAAATGAAGAGGATGCGGTCATCTTGATGGTGCTCGGCGATAGCACAACGGCAACGGAAGCTATGCTTTTTAAAAGAAGTTGTTTCCATATGGAAATTTGGGTAAAATTCTTGGATTGACTCTCGTCGCCCAAGCCCGCGCCGATCGACTCTCGGATTGTTTGGCAGGTCCTGCCAATAGTGCAAGTATCACCATTGTCGTCTCGCGACGATGTATCTCTCGGCCCCGCGCCCGCCGCTCACCACTCACTCGGACTATCATTTCGCGCAAGTTGCGCGCTGTACTAGTACAGCGGTCCGTCGACGATAATGTCAGGAGCAGCAGTCATGAAAATCGAAAACTTGAAAATTGGGCCCCGCCTGATTGGGGCCTTCAGCATAGTCTTGGTGATGTTGATCGCGGTCGCCTTGCTGGGAGTGACGCGGATGGCAGCGATTCAGAACTCGATGGTGGAAATTACAAAAGGTAACGACGTCGAGTCGAGTTTGGCCTCGGCAATGCGACTCAGCGTTGATGATCGCATGATCGCGCTGCGCAATATCGTTTTGCTTGATGATGCGGTTCAGATGCAAACCCAAGTCGAGCGGATTAGGAGGCAGGCCGCTGACTACGACGAGGCAGAGAAACACCTACGCGCAACTTTTGCCGTGTATGGGATACAGGAGGATGAGACTAGACTGCTGGATGAAATTAAGGAGGCGAGCGCGGCAGCGCTGCCCTTGATGGAAAAGGTCCAGATGCTCGGAGTGGCAAATAATACGCCGGTCGCCGTTAAGATTTTGATGGGTGATTTACGTGCGGTCCAGCAGCGTTGGCAAAAAAATCTAGCAGCACTGGTCGCGACCGAGAAGAAGCAAAACGAAGAGGCTACTGCCGCTGCAGATGCGACCTACTTGCTGGCACGGAACATGATGATCGGAATTGCAGCATTGGCAGTGTTGTCCGGAGGGTTGATTGCTCTGCTCATTACTCGTAGCATTACGATCCCCATCAATCGTGCGGTTACGATCGCCCGCACTGTTGCTACGGGTGATCTCACCAGCGAGATCAAGATAACAGGCAAGGATGAGACTTCCATGCTGCTCGAAGCGTTGAAGCTGATGAACGAGAGCCTCGAAAAAATAGTCAGTCAAGTTCGCGCCGGAACTGACACCATGACAACGGCGTCGCGGGAAATCGCTGTCGGCAACCTGGATCTGTCATCTCGCACTGAGGAACAGGCGAGTTCGCTTGAGGAGACGGCATCGTCCATGGAGGAGCTGACTAGCACAGTCAAGCAAAATGCCGACAACGCGCGTCAGGCTGACAGCCTTGCCAGCGCCGCGTCCGCAGTCGCGACGAAAGGCGGCGCGGTCATAAGCGATGTGGTAGGTACGATGGGTGCGATCAACGCGTCTTCAAAGAAAATCGTCGAGATAATCAGCGTCATTGATGGCATTGCTTTCCAGACTAACATCTTGGCGTTGAACGCGGCGGTCGAAGCAGCGCGCGCTGGCGAACAGGGCAGAGGGTTCGCGGTGGTCGCCACGGAAGTGCGCAATCTCGCTCAGCGAAGTGCTTCGGCGGCGAAGGAAATTAAAACCCTCATCAATGATTCTGTATCGAAGGTCGAGTCGGGAACCAGGCTGGTTAACGAGGCGGGCGAGACGATGACCGAGGTGGTAGAAAGCGTGCGGCGCGTGAGCGACATTATCACCGAAATCACCGCCGCGAGCAGGGAACAGAGCCTGGGAATCGAGCAGATCAATCAAGCTGTCATTCAGATGGATGGCGTTACGCAGCAGAATGCCGCTCTGGTCGAAGAGTCGGCGGCAGCTGCTGAGTCGCTGCAGGGGCAGGCTGTTGCGCTCGCAGAGGTGGTCGGTAGGTTTGTGTTGAACCAGCGTTTGGCAAGTGGCGCGATAATGTATGGGCCTTCGGCTACAACCAGCGGCCGCGAATCGCATCAGGGAAATCGCACTTCGAATCGGCTGCCAATGGTGTCCCGTTCCCGGTAGGTCAGCTATGCCCTTATGCGGCCGCAAAGGCGCTGCACCAGCTGTCGTCTGAGGGAGCTCTTGGCAGAGCCGCAATCTGTTTTAGCGTCGGTGCTGATGATGAATATTCGTGTAGCTCGGGTGCGAGTGTCTGACAGAGGCGTGCCGGTGTGGGTGCACATGTGGATCTGTTCTAACCCATGGAAAGTCGTGCGCATGCTGAAGACGCGCTTCATGATTGTAGGCTTAGGTCCCTGTACCTTGGTCGGGCGTGCACAAGCGATTTGGTGTTGGCCTGCGATGTTGAAGTAACCGTCGGCAAGATGCGTTTAACCTTCACAAAACCTGCCCCATTGCCTGGTAGCCAAACCGCAGCTTCCTCTACATCGTTAGGCGCCCGTTGGCAACCCAGTAGTCGGTCCACAGCTGGGCAGTCAGTTAATTCAACTATCGGTCTCTACAGTAATTAGCGATGATCTTAAAGTGCTCTGGACTGATAACAGTAAATGAAAAACCTGTGCGGAACTTGTCTGCACTAAGGCTTGAATGCATCGCCTTCCCTGACACTGTCAATTCTTTGAGTACTCCTTCGTGGAACAGCGAAAATTGAATTTTTGCTGTTCCGCCTAGCTTTGACGGGAAAGGCAGGAGTAAACATATACCTGTCAAACTTATATCGTGCGTCCGAACCTCTGCCGCATGTTCTGCGATTTGTATCGTCGCTCGTACTCGCAACACCTTTCGGAGTCCTTCTCGTCTTTCTTCGCTCATGTTCTCATCCTAAAGCTGTGGCGGCCCAGGCTATGGTACAGCTATTCGCATTTTTTGCGTCGCGCAAGAGTGGGGCAAAACTTTCCACGAATTGCAGAGGAAGTCGAGCATGTTGAGCAATATAGCCATCTCAGTGCTGGTATCCGGCAACGGCGAGGCCAAATCCGCATGTCGGCGGAAAATTTTGAGTGCTGTGGTTTGGGCAACGATGGCTCACACCTATGGGATGCCGAGTAATTTGATAGTGCTTTCCAGGTCGCAGTTCTAGGACAATAAACCATCACCCGTTTGACACGATGATCGCCAACACGCGACACGACCAAGGTCAGAATCACCACCGCCCAACTAGGCCATGCCCATCAGCGAGTAGGTCGCGGCGGTTCGCGTGCCGCAGCTCTCGGTGCAGGGAAATAGATAGCAGCGGGCGCTGCGGCCACGCAGGCGGATCAAGACGTCCCCCGAGGCTGATCAAGATTATGAGCAAATTGCGGCGCCTTCGCATGGCTTGGGGTGTCTCGGCTACACTGGGCCGCCTTCAATATCAACCTGTCAGTCGAGGAACGCCATGCGCACTGCAATCAATCACTCTGTCATGGCCATTGCGGTCGCCATGGCGCTGCTCCCTGCAGCTGTTCAAGCTCAGGTTCAGTCACCCATCGCCACACCGTTTCCCGTGACCATTGAGGTCAATGCCAGCCGATCGGCCGGTTTGCTCACACCGATCTGGCGCTTTTTCGGCGCCGATGAGCCTAATTATGCCACCATGAAAGACGGGCGTAAGTTGCTCAAGAACCTTGGTGATCTGCGCCCAGGACAAGTATATTTCCGCACCCACAACCTCCTTAACACCGGCGATGGCACCGGCGCGTTCAAGTGGGGCAGCACCAATGCCTACACCGAAGACAAGGACGGCAAGCCGGTGTATGACTGGACTGTCGTTGACGGCATCATCGATACCTATCTGGCACGCGGCGTGCGGCCCTACCTGCAGATCGGCTTCATGCCTGAGGCAATGTCGAGCGCTAAACCGGGAACTCCTTATCAACACAGCTGGCGACCTGGATTCGCGTACGAGTCGATTGCGGGCGCTTGGAACTCGCCCCCTAAGGACTACACCAAGTGGGGTGAACTGGCTTACCAGTGGACTAAACATAATGTGGAGCGGTATGGGCGCGAAGAAGTGAAAACCTGGTACTTTCAGGTGTGGAACGAACCCAATGGGAAATCGTACTGGACCGGCACCCAAGACGAGTTCAACAAGTTGCATGATTACGCCATCGCCGGCGTGCGCCGTGCTTTGCCGGAGGCCCGCGTGGGCGGGCCTGACGTGGCCGGCTCAGGCGGCAAATTCATGGATGACTTTCTCGAGCATGTGGCAAACGGCACCAACCACGCCACCGGAGAAATTGGCACGCCCACGGACTTTTTGGCTTTCCACGCCAAAGGCAGTCCGACCTTCGTTAACGGCCACGTACGCATGGGTATTGCCAGCCAGCTGCAGGGTGTTGAAGCAGGCTTTCGCCGAATCGTCGGTGTACCTAAGCTTAGGGACAAGGCGATCGTAATCGGCGAGAACGATCCTGAAGGATGCGCTGCATGCCCGGGCCCGAGAAATGGATATCGCAACGGCACCATGTATTCGAGCTACACTGCGGCGAGTTACAAGCGCATCTGGCAACTGGCTGCACGTAATAAGGTTAATTTGGACGGTGCACTGACTTGGGCATTCACTTTCGAGGACCAGCCTTGGTTTGCTGGCTATCGCCAATTGGCCACCAATGGGGTGGACCTGCCGGTGCTCAACGTATTTCGCATGTTCGCCAAGCTAGGTGCTACGCAACTAGTCGCCCACAGCGATGGCGAAACAGCGCTGGACGACATTTTGAAGAATGGTGTGCGTGAGAAGGCCGACGTGGGTGTGCTTGCCTCGCGCACGCAAGATGGCAAGGTGGCAGTGATGATGTGGCACTACCATGACGACGACGTGGCAGGGCCGGACGCCGCGATCGCACTTAAACTTTCCGGGCTGACCCACCAAACCGCAGCAACCCAATGGCGCGTGGACGGAGCGACCTCAAACGCGTTCAGTGCTTGGAAGGCTATGGGCGCACCGCAATCGCCGAATGAAAAGCAATATGTGCAACTTGAAGAGGCTTCTGTCATGCGTGCGACCACGCTGCCGGCGCCGGCCATCAGCGATGGTGCCGCCACCATTCGCTTGACGTTGCCCCGTCAAGGGGTGACATTGCTAGTGCTGGAATAGAGTGTTTCAATGCAACGCGGTCATCCACTCTCGTCGTTGAACTGAATCACCTCGCATGCACAGCAGGCAGCGCAGCGACGCTTGCGATAAACTTTTGGTGTGAACGAAGACGCGTCAATGAGGTTTCTTCTTCCTTCATTTCTGGATGGCAGGGCGATCGTCACCTTGGAGACAGACGATTTTATAAGTATGAAGAGAGTGCCGCCGAACATATGGGTTCGGCGGCAGAAATCAGAAATTATTTTTCTCGAGCACCTGCGGTTTCGTACTAAATACTAGCAGACTCATCGGAGCGAACAACTCCATAGTAGAACTCCTCGGCGGTGTCGATTTCCTGAATTTGTGGCCAGTACGTCGAGATTCCGTTGCACTTTTCAACTCTTGGCGAGTTCCACCAGGCATCATCAGAATCATCGGCACCATCGCCCTTAGCTAGTGCATCTAGATGCAGCTCATGACAAACCTCGAGAAACCTTCTGCGGTCAAAAAAGTGCTCGACGAAGAGCACGTCGTCGCCGCATACAATAATTAAAAGCAGTGCGCCTATTGCTGTGCTGCGCATCACGGGAAGCAATTGCTCACACCGCAGCCTGATTACATTTTCTCGGCCGCTCATCACGAGGCATGTCATTCGCTCTTCACCTCCAGCGTGCTCAACGATTTGAACGCGCAGCGCAGACGTCGCGAGCGCCTCCGCATCATTACCCATTGTTGTGGGGAACCCCAACACGAGCAAAGGTGCCGCGCGAGTTTTTTCTAGCTGCGGGTGTGACAGCACAGATGACCAACACGTTAGTGCAATTGGTTCGCCGGTTGTCCCCGCTCCGCTTTCTTCGCGCGCTGCATCCAACAACCAGCTGACGCCTGAGCCCGCTTGCTCCAGAGCGCGCAACGAATGTCTCGACAAAATTTTGCCTGCGTACATCTCAAATCCCTTTCCTTTATAGCCGCCTGCGTAATTGCACGCGACATGCTTTGTATAGCCACTTGATGGCGGCATTTTTAGATATCAGTGAAAATATTTTGGCCCTACGTCTCAGTTCACGTAGGTGTGCGACGGCAAATCCCCCAAGAGTGGTCAGGCAACGCGGCCTGCGCCGGAGGTGCCTAACGTCTGCGAGGCAGATTGAATCAACTAGGGACGAATAAACGCAGCACCGTTAGCGTGCTTCCGTCATCAGCATCGCGCCAAGGGGCGCCAAGCCACGGTGTTGGAGAGCCTGCCAGAGCTGCTTTCTCATCGGCAGCGGCCTGTTCGTCGTCGGAGTACTGCCAGTATTCAAGCCCGCACATTTGCGCAGCCTGGGCCTCCGCTATATCGGATTCATCAACCCAAAATCCGGTAAAAGCGACCGAGTCGTTGCAGCAAAAAACGATGCGTGCAAATGAGAGTTCTCGCTGTCCGTCGATTAGCTCCGGGGTCGGCAACATGGTTAGAACATCCGCGTTGACGGCCACGGTGTGCAGCTGACCGTCGTCGTCGCGAGCGCTCCACATCAAGACGGTATGGTTCTCCCTCAGGTCCAGCGTCGGCCAGTTCATTAACTCTGGCGCGAAACCAGCTAGTTTGCTCAGCAGGGGCTCGAGATACGGCGGAATGTTCGCGATTAAAACTGGTCCCGGGCTGTGAGCGATGTTCACGCCGACACTATCCTGGGTTAGCAGCAGCGCAGAAGCCGAAGTATCAGCCCCTGCGGCGGCGCAGGCTTTGGAGAGCCGCTGCTGAATGTCTCTGAAACGCGGCAGGTAGTTAAACGCATCGTGACTGTCTACCAAGCAGACATCGATAGCTGGCTTCACAAACGGGATAAACGATTTAGTGCATTCCTCGTCGGCATTGGTGCCGTAGCTAAGATTTTTGGCCTTGGTGTCTTGGGTTAAAGCGAGATTTTTCATAATGACTCCTAATTTGATGTCGATGTTGACTACCAGCATAGAAATCGTTTTTAGACAACGGTTCAAATTCCTGTTTCACCAACAAAAATAAGAAATTGCTGAAGCTCAGGCTGGTGTGACTCTGCCGCAACACCCCTCGTCCAGCCGCTTTGCTCACACGCCGATGTGGATTCGACCGGAGTGAAAATTCTCTCGACGATGCCGACATTAATTTTCCCCTTTCGATATATGACGTTGCAGCGCCTGAGGAAAACTTGGCCCACCACCCATGGACCAAATCTGAGCTGCTACCGCTGTACAAGCCTGCTACTGTGGCTTCAGCGTTTGTCATATCGGACATTGGCATGCCCTTGTACGCGCCTCATAATTTGTTCCTATACAGAGGATGAGAGCGGTTGGTCGCCTCAAATTATTGAGAGGTCTACGAATGATGCAGGGAACAATAGTAGGGCGATTTGCCTATGGAGAGTTGGTAGACGGCGGCAGTGCAATTGCGGAACTCGTCGATGCTGCGCGCGGTGCTGCGGTAGGCGACGACGGCACTGCTCCCGTTGGAGCGTGGGCGTGGGATAAGGATTTATTTCTTCCTGCGGTTGTGGGCGAATTCCCCGCACCGGTCTTTGTGGTTGGGGTGCCTGAAAAAATGGAAGGTGAGGTCGAAGCTTGGGCAGCGCAGCCGCTGTGTATCGAAGTGGTGGCTGAGCGGTGGCTAAAGCATAAGTGCGCGTGCTTGGTGTTAGACGGTACGAAGCATGGGCTTGAGCTGAACGTCGAGGCTATGCAGGTGCCCCTGTATTTGTTACGCGACCATCGCCTCGTCGTCGTATTCGTCGGTGAGGCGGAGATGACGGTTGCCAGTTATACCATCAGGCGGCAGCATCTTGTTGAGGCCTTGGCTGGTCTAGAGGATGAGGAGTTCGTAGAGGGGGGGCCTCAATGGGCGAATGACGTGGATTGGTCACATGCGCCGAGCTCTACAATTGTTGGTGGCAAAACGCGTTGGCGTGTTTCGATGCTACGTTCGCCGCTTGGCCTGAAAGGCTTGCGTTGATTTGATTGGAGACGAAGAAGAGCGCACAAGCGCTCTTCTTTTTCTATGTTAAATATGTCCGTAGTTGAAAACGCATGGGTAGGAGTAGGCTCTACGCCACTGGAGGCCAGCCGCTGGTGTAGTCGCGCACTTTGCAAGGACAGTGCTTCGCCGCCATCTCGAAATCTTAGCCGTGGTTTCTTCGAATTGCGCCAAGGACTAGTTCCAAGTCGGGCCTTATGAATTCGCGCGTATTGGGGCTGAAGAACTGGCACCCGTGAAAGCGGCAGATGTCTACTATGAGCACGAGAAACTGAGGGGCCTCGTCTCGAACGTCGCATCGAAATGAAACAGATGCACCCTTATCGAGTTCGAAGAGTAGGTCGATACGACTGCCATTTTCTGGGCCAAATACTAGCCAATTCTCGAGCATCTGCCACGGTGGTCCCATGTAATACGCAAGCTCCTTTTGGAAGCTGTAAGCCAAGTGCAGGGGAAGCGGAGAGGGCTCCCAGCCTTCGCTGGGTAAGCCTGGTGACCGAGCATCGGAATAGACTACATATAGGTCAAATTGCCAGGCTGCCATTGGTCGCTCCGTTTGCGAACGCATCGCATTCTTAAGCTTACCATCCACCGCTCGAAGCGTCACTCTGTTCAGGTCGGAAGCTCTACAGGTTTTGTACGAGCTCGATAATTTGTTGTATCTTCACCGGTTTGACAAAATAGTGGTCAAAGCCAGCTGCAGCGCCTTTCGCCTTATCCTCCGCAGTACCATACCCCGTGACTGCGATAAGTAAAGAGCCAACGGTATTGGGCATACCTCTCAGTTTACGCGCGAGGTCATATCCGTTCATGTCGCCCGGTAAGCCGATGTCCAGAAGACAAGCATCAAAATAGGTATGTTCGGCCAACGCAATCGCTGCCTGAGCATCGTTGACCGTGTGGGCAGAGTACCGAACTGCCTCAATATAAGCTGCAGTGACCTCAGCAGCATCTACGTTGTCATCGACAACCAAAAAACGAATCGCTTTCGGTATCTCACAGGAGCTTTGTGAAGTTGCAGGACTCGCCAATGTCTCTCCATTGTCGTTCTCTAGTGGAAGGCTAATAGTAAAGCGGCTGCCCAAGTTCGGGCCGGCACTTTCCGCCGTGACCCATCCGCCGTGTAACTCTACTAGGCTCTTAACCAGCGACAGTCCTAGCCCAAGCCCACCCTCCGACCTAGCCAAACTTCGCTTACTCTGAACGAATAGGTCGAAAACATGCGGCAGAAATTCCTCTTCGATGCCGATGCCGGTATCTTGAACCTCTATTCGAACTTCTTGGTTGACCTTCCAAATTTTCGCAGAGATAGTTTGAGATTCTGGGGTGTATTTTGAAGAGTTGTTGAGCAAGTTGGTAAGCACCTGAACCAATCGCTTGTGGTCGCCCCGAACATACAAGGGGGCTGCGGACGCATCCCACGTGAGCACCTGCCTCCGGCTTTGAAAATGAGGCAAAACCTGTTCGCTTGCGTCTGTCAGCACTTCTGCAATGTTCACCACGTTGCTTTCAATCTCCACCATCCCTTTAGTTACGCGGGCGACGTCCAGGAGGTCGTCTACTAGCATGGTAAGGTGACGAACTTGCCTAGTGATGACTTGGCTAATTGAGAAGACCTGGTCCGGGTTGTTTGTTAAACGGGGCAATAGTTCCACCGCCGAGCTTATCGGCGCTAGCGGGTTCCTGAGTTCGTGCGCAAGCATAGCTAGAAAGTCGTCTTTACGGCGGTCGGCTTCCTTCAGTTTTAGTTCTACACGTTTGCGTTCGGTAATATCGCTAGCTGCACCTACCCACTCGCGAATGTCACCGGTCTCGTCGAGCAATGGAACGGCTTTGGAATAGGTCCAGCCCTCAGTTCCATCAACGCGTATCACGCGGTGCTCAAGTTCAAACACACTTTTTGTTCTAATCGCAGTTGCGATTGCGTTTCGGGCCAGCTCAACATCTGCGGCGTGAACGTATTCTTCTATACGATACTCATCCCAAGAGGCAGTGGTCTTTAAGAAGCCGCGTCCGTCAAGTCCGTGCATGAATCGCCAGTCCGGACTCATTCGATAGACCACATCAGCCGAGGCGGTCATGAACGCCCGCATACGTCCTTCGCTCTCCTTAAGTGCTACATCCGAGCGCACCCGTTCGCTTACGTCAGCGATAGTGAGCATGATGAAGACCTGCTTCCCGTCCTCATTGAAAATAGGGGTGATCTCCGCACTCCAATAGCGCTCTTCGAAAGCTGTTGAGCCGTTAGGGTGAGTCACTGCTATGGGATAACGTTGCAACGGCATTTTATGAGGCTGCTCTGTATCCAAAACTTCATCCATTGTTTTACGCAATGCCTGGACCCCTGTGTCAGCATCATCCTCCGGGTTCCCAGGAAATGCTTCAAAGAGGGACACGCCAATCAGTTCTTCACGAGTACGGCCTGTGACTTCAAGATACGCAACGTTTGCGGTCAAAATTTTCGCTTCTCTGCCTGGCGAAAGAAGGCAACTCGCAATAGGAGAATGCATGAAGAGCGATTCGAACGGAAATGACAGCGACATAAAACATGTAGTCAGATTGTGGTATGCAAATTATAAGGGTTTCTCTCGCATGCGGCGCTTCGGTTGTGTCCGGGTGTTTCAAGATTTTTCAGGCATCCCTGATGGTGTCAGGGGCGAAAGGGGAATCAAGGTGGGCCTATGTGAAACATGACGCTATGCAAGCCAATTCGTGCGGGCGTGCAGGCACATTTTCTAAGACAGGAGCAACTTTAATGAATAGATCGAAGCTTCGCGCCGCATTGGCCTTCTCTCATATCGAACACCCGTGCGTCGATGAGATCTATACCGATCTGACCCGCGTGTAGGGCGGAACGCTCGAACTGGCGCATCGCATTAAGTAGGAGGTGCGCGGCGCCTCTGGCCTGCCTTACCAGATCGGCATCTCGCCCAACAAATTGCTGTCCAACATGTGCTCATATTTACCTGAAGAGAAACGTATGAACTGCTGAGTCAGCGCTGGCACGCAGATGATTTGGCCAGGCATCCCAGTGCTAAGGAGCAGATTTGACACGGGTGCCGCCGGTCATGGCAATTGGTGGATTTTCAAGCCGAATAAGCCATGCTATCTTCGCGCATCAGCTGGCGCGCGATGATTTGTGAACACATGCTGCCTTCTCAACATCGGTGAGTAAGCGTAAAGGACATGTTCTGCGGTTTATCCGGCCTCGCCTAGCCGAAGCAGGCTAGATGCCCGCTCTGGCAGGGAAAATATCATCCAGCGAAAGTAACGCCAGATGCAGGGTGAGAAGAGGTATCTTGAGGCGTCAGCGATTCGATGGCTACCAGAGGATTCCAGTAGTCCAAATAGTGAGTGATAAGCGCTTCGTCATTGGTGCGAACTACGGAAATACAAGTTTGCTCGTACGCTTTGCCGGTAGGGATTGCGGTACCTGTGGAACGGAATTCGGTGATTACCAGACTCGGGTCGACTGTATCGTGAAACACCATGTCGACGAACTTGACATCGAAGATTTTGGGGAAGTTGGCCATATGTGCCACCAATGCTTCATGGCCGACTACCTTCTTTGGTACGCCTGCTGGGGCGAACGGAAATTCGAGCACTGCGTCTGGGGCGAAAAGCTTTACCCATTCGTTTACTAATCCAGCGGAAGTGAGGCGCAGGTGTTCGGCTACAGCATGCTGGGCGGCAGAGCGGCGGGAGGTGTCGTCTTTCAGTAATGTCATGATAATTCCTATGTTGGTTTCGGAAAGACATATTGTACCCAAGTTGACATCATGATGTCAACTTGGGATCGTTGAGCAGTGGTGTTAAAATCCGTTAATGAAAAAAAATACCTCTTTGGCGGCCGCTGCCGCCCTCAGTGAAACAGTATTAGCTTTGTTTAGGGCCTCTAACAGTTTGATGGCCGCAGGAGACCGTCTAGTTGCCCCCCTTGGATTGACGAGTTCGCGGTGGCAGGTGCTGGGTACAATCGTCGCGGCGGAACGCCCTCAACCTGTCGCGTGGCTGGCGCGCGACATGGGAGCTAGCCGACAAAACGTTCAGCGGGTCGTCAATGATTTGTTGCGAGAAGGCTACGTTTGTACGGCTCCCAATTCCCACCATCGAAGAGCCTCGCTAGTGTTGCTAACTGACAAAGGTCGAGAAGCCTTTGACAACGCTATAGAACTAAAGACCCCGTGGATGAACAAGTTGTCTTCAGATATTGATGTTGAGGATATTGAAGCTATGAAGCGAGTATTGGCTACGTTGCTTTCGCGTCTAGATGCCGAGTTAGCGGGCAAAGAGGTTGCATAAGACGGTGCGAGCGGTCAACTGAATTCGGATGAGGGACAGGAGGCTTGTGTGAAACGGGTAACTGGATTGACCTTCTCTCCAGTTCCTAGCGAACGCCGCGACCCCGTACTACGACCACTCTCGAATCCCAATTCCTTCAAGCCCTCGTGGATCCGTTTTAGGGTGCGCCGCTATATGCGCGACTTAGCCGAATCGGTCGAAAGCGTTTGCCTACTACCGTTTGGGGACCTCGCCCCGCTGTCTGCGCCGGTCAACACTTAATTGCGTCGGCCGATGGCTACGCCACGCAAGACGCGTTCGGCCGAAGGGTTATCGATCTCAATGGCGCCGTCGTCGCAATAGCGCAGCAACGCCGACCACAGCTTGAACGCGTACAGGATTGCCCCGGCCGTGTCGGATTTGCGCGAGAGCGTTTCGAGCGTGGTACGCAGCCAGCGCTTTAGGTCATCGACTTGCTTGAGAGCGGGCTTGCCGAACTTCTCTGCGGTCTTCGGGCGGTTAGCCCAGTATCTCCGCCTCGATCAAATAGAGCTCGGCAATCCGGCGCAGAGCCTCTGTGGTCAGCGGCGTTGGTCGTGCCGCATGCAGGTCGTGGAATTTGCGCCGCGCGTGCGCCCAATAGGCGGCTTCTCGAACCGTGACGTCCTCGAATATGGTGTCGAAGCTGGCATAGGCATCGGCTTGCAACACGCCCTTGAACTCAGCGATAGCTGGCGATTCATCGCAGTCGTATGCGCCGCGTTGTCTATTTGAAGGAGCTAAGGTCTTGGCATTCTGAATCAGCGTCAGTCTGGACTGGTTGAACGACATTGTTCGTAGATCTAGCGTCTGATCGGCCGTGCAGTTCCTGCGAAATCGTGTCGGTTGAACAAGAAAGATGTTAAATCCTCATCGGTATGCAGAAGATTGCTTGACTACCCGATAATAATAATACTATTATAATATTAAGAATAAATGAAAAGTCCGGCCCGTTGGCTCATCCGGCCAAAACGATGTGAATAGCGGTCAAGCAGTCCCCCTTCGATATAGTTTTAAGTAGCAGGGCGCCCAAGCATTTAAATTATAGTTCGGTATGGTAGCTATTCACACGTGCATGAGCGTAAGCATTTAAGGTTGCTGTAAAAAAATAATAAATATTGTTTTTTTGGTAGTTTGCATGAGATTCTGAAAGGTCTGCGAAGTTTAAAATAATTGCATTTTTAAATAATTCTTCCATCTCATAAAGGAAATAACCGTGATCCGAAAAGTATTACTGTCTATCGCAGCGGCTGTTTTAACCACTTCTGCAGCGGCCGAGACTATTGACTTTGAGTCGCAGGATGGTGGCTACGGTTACTCGAACTACAGTTTTTTAGAGGATGGGTTTAGAGTAACTTACTCTCCAATTAGTGTTTTCGGGTTTTATCTGATTGATGATCCAGCTGATCATCTGGGTCAGTGTAATCCGGCGTGCGCCTCGAACGGAACGACTGCTTTTTATTCTATGAACGAAAGTAGTGTCACTATAGATCTCGAGAACAAGGGGGTTTTTTCC
Organism: Oxalobacteraceae bacterium OTU3CINTB1; assembly: GCA_024123955.1. Taxonomy (NCBI): domain Bacteria; kingdom Pseudomonadati; phylum Pseudomonadota; class Betaproteobacteria; order Burkholderiales; family Oxalobacteraceae; species Oxalobacteraceae bacterium OTU3CINTB1. The sequence continues at coordinate 5,252,749 of CP099652.1, read as the reverse complement.
TTGAATTCGTTTGATGTGGCTCAGACATTTATTGGGAACAATCGACCCTTAACATTAACATTGACTGCGACGGGAGTTAATGGCGATGTGACACAAAAAATCTTCATTGACGCTGATGCGGCCAAAACATTTTCGAGTTTAAAGTTTGTCGACTTCGTTAATATTTCATCCTTGACAATCGTGGGAGGAAATGAGTTTCCGGAGTTTGCAATTGACAACATCAACGTCTCTCCATCGGCAGTTCCGGAACCTGCCTCTTGGGCAATGCTGATTGTTGGCCTCGGAGTCATTGGCGGAGCAGTTCGGCGCAGGCGGGTCCTTTGCGACATCGCTTGACAAGGTTGTGGCTAATCTTGCCGAGATGCATTGGCGAATTTCGACTTATGGCTTGCAATGTCAGTAACGGTTGTTCAAATACCAAGGCATCAAACATGAAGATTTTCGCCGTTTTGCGGTCGCGCTAGTCGCTCTCCTTTTCTGCTTGACTGCACCTTTCGTTCAAGCCGCAGGAGTTTCGCGCGTTGGTTACGGTATCACGGCTTCGGGTTCATCGGCCCACTGCGGCGTGTTCGACGCTTATACCAACGGCAAGTGTAATATATGGACTGCTGCAGCCGGCTTCACGTCGATTGTGGCCGGGGGCGCCGGGGAGGGCATCGCCTGCGCGTCTGCTAACAACACTCGTATCTCACCCGCCTGCGGGAGTGACGGCCTGAGTTACGCGTGTTCATTTGTTCGCAAAATAGACCCTCTCAGCCTGGCTCTCCTGCTAGGTCCTCGCGGATGGCTCGACCCTGTCGTGAGCCCCACGAGCTCCCCATTTTTTTAGGTCATCATGGATCTCTTTAAGCGTGCGCCGCTGATTGCGCGACTTAGTTGCCTCGATCTTGTGGAGCGCCTGAGGCTGGAACGCGTGTTTGTCGATGTCGCGGGTGTATTGCCGCTCAGCGTAGACCGTTTTCGACGTGCATGTAGCGGTCACGGTGTTTCTGGAGCTGCCAAGCCGCCTGGCGTCTCTTTCAACAAGATCTGCTCTCAAATGCAGTAGCATCCAAATAATGACTAGTAATTCCACGTCGATTACTCCAAGTCCGCGATTAATGTAAAAAGCAGGGCCGCGTCTTAAATGTGGATCAAATTCGCTTGCGAATTATGCGAAGAAGTGGAGCGGATTACGATGCGAATCGACAGACTTCTATTGTTGCGGGATGCTTGCACTGGGCACCATAAACCGTATCCAGACCAACTGGATAATCGTAAAGACGGCAAAGCAGTCCATTTAAAAAGAAAAGCTAGTTAATCACTCACGGTCGGTCGATGCTCACGATCGGAACCCTCGCCCGTTAAACCTAATTCCGAGCGCAGCAACCAGCGCGAGATGATTGCAACCTCACTAGGGGATAATCCTGCTTCCAATCCCTGTTCAACCTTGGCCGCGCGGAGTTTGCAAGCCGATAGCAATTCGGCGCCTGTCGCTGTCAGATCAAGATGCCTCACCCGGCCATTGACGGCATGGGCGCGGCTCACCAAAGCTTCCCTGCGTTTTAGGTTGTTCACAATAACGGTAACGGTCGGCGTCGTCAGCCCCGTCATGCGGGACAACTCTGCATTTGAACTGCCATGATGCTCCGCGAGCAGGCGCAGTACCAGAAACTGCGGTGGCGTTACTTGGAGGTCAGCAAGGGCCCGCTCCATGTCCAGCCTATGTGCGGCTGCCGCTTGCCTCAACAGGAAACCGAGCGGGGCGCGCGCGTGATTGGGGGGAGCATGGTCAGCCGGGCTGAGGCGGGGAGTTGATCGCACGTAATTCCTTATTGATAGAGTTCTATGTACATGATAGAGTTCAATCATTATCTCATTATGCTGGCTCAACCACAATCATGGTTTTTTTTGGGACGAGGGGGCGCCATGAGATCCACGAGGACTAAAGGAGTTGTCATGGAATCCATTACTCGACGCAACCTGTTGATACGTCTGAGCTCTTTGCTGGCTTCAAGCGCATTGCCGTCCCTCGTCACGGCCTCTGGCAGTCGATACCCCGGCGCCACGCCCGACGTTATTGTGATACCGACGAAGGTGTATCCTACGCCAGAAGCGCCGGAAGGGATTTTTCCCGTGACGTATCGCAAGCTGCTTCCAGTGACCGCAGCGCGTGCCCGCTATCCCGGATTCAAGCCTGGAAAATGGACTCTAAAAGCAGGTACCGTAAGGCGGGAGGGCGCGCGGGCGTTACCCGTCGATATTATTTTCGAACGCGACGTGCCCATGAAATTGCGGGACGGTACGACGATTTACACCGATGTATTTCGTCCGGCCAATGACGCAAAAGCACCAGCCATTTTCAGTTGGAGCCCCTATGGCAAGGCGATGGGGGGACAATGGCTGGACGACTTGCCTAACCGCTCGGGTGTTCCGCTTAACCTAGTATCCGAGTTGCAACGTTTCGAGGGCGCTGATCCCGCGTACTGGTGCGCCCATGGGTATGCGGTGGTCAACCCCGATCCACGTGGAGCGCTGAACTCCGAAGGAAATGTTAATTACTGGGGACGACAACTAGCCGAGGACGGATACGATTTCATAGAGTGGATTGCTGCGCAACCGTGGTGTAACGGCAAAGTTGTCATGTCAGGCAATTCATGGCTCGCTGTGTCGCAGTGGTTCATCGCCGCCGAGCGCCCGCCGCACTTGGTCGCCATCGCTCCTTGGGAGGGGCTAATGGATCAGGGGCCAGCTAGCGTGCCGGCACCGGTAATGTTTGGCGAGATAATTATCCAGAGCCTCGCCGGCCAAGGTTATGTTGAAGATCAGCCGAGGATGTTGCTCGACAATCCGTTGATGAACGCCTTCTGGCAAGACCGGCGTGCGCGGGTGGAACGAATTGAGGTCCCAGTCTATGTCGTCGCGAGTTATACCAATATGGCGCATACGGTCGGGACCTTTGACGCATGGCGGCACTTGGGAAGCAGTCACAAATGGCTTCGCGTACACAACACGCAAGAGTGGACGGATTATTACACGCCTGAGAATGTGGAAGATCTTCGGCGGTTCTTCGATTACTATGCAAAGGGCGAGCAGAATGGGTGGATAAATACTGCGCCGGTGCGCATGGCTGTTCTAAATCCGGGCGGCAAGGACATAGTCGGACGCAGTGAGTCGATGTTTCCGCCAGCGCGGGCGATAACCAGGAAGTTATTTCTGCAATCACAGGGCCTGGCGCCAACGGCTGCCCCAAGCGCGAAACAGTCAAAACACTCGGCGGACAATGGCAAAACGGTCTGGTTGCATACTTTTACAGATGATAGCGAAATCAGTGGTTACATGACTTTGCGGCTATGGGTAGAGGCTGACGGCGCGGACGATATGGATATCGCCGTCAGTGTGCGCAAGCGCCCGGGTTTGGCGGCACGCCTCAAGGAGTTACTGCCGGGGGCGCCTGACAGCAATACCTCTACTGGTCTGCTACGCGTATCACTGCGGGAGCTTGATACGCAGCGGTCAACGACGCTCAACCCCGTGCTCGCGATGCGCCGCGAGCTGCGGTTAAAAGCCGGTGACGTTGTGCCGGTTGATATCGCTCTGTCGCCGATGGCAATGCGATACAGCGCAGGTGAAGTACTTGAATTGGCGGTGACGGCGTTTCGCTTTCCGGCCTTTATACCGTTTAGCTTTGGCGAAGCCCCAATTCCCTATCCAGCCGATGGACTGACGTTTGTACCGGGCCATCCAGGTGCGATGCTCAGTCTGGGCGGTCCCAAGGAAGCCATGGCGACACGTATGCAGACCTTGCGCCCTAGAACACGTAACAAAGGCAAGCACATCATCCACTTCGGCGGAACGTACGATAGTCACTTATTATTCTGTGACGTGCCTGATATCCTGAAGTCGTAAGGGGGCTTCGTTTCACAGCGAAACTCAAGACGTAAAAACGGTCAGTTAAAACGGATTTACGCTATGACACGGTAATTGTCGTCCTAGATGGGTATTTCGATGAACGTACCCACCCATTTCGACCTATTGTGCCCGGCTGCGCATGAGATGGTGCTAAGCGGTAAAGTTGTAATTGATGGACGGCACGAAAGGGCGGTGTTTATCTCCTTTCCACCGTCCTGGGCCGTCGGCACGTAATGAATCGCCGTTGAGCCTAATGCGGTGGTTGTGTCGTACGATGCGGCCAAGGATGGTCTATGGCCAGTATGCCATGATGACGTCGCGGATAGATGTATCCCCAATGCTAGATTATGGGTGAACATGAGCCTGGCCTTGTTGACGGCGCGCTCGTTCACGGTATCCACCTCTAAGCGCGCCGCCCAAATCTGGTGAGCTAGAGCGCTAGTCTTGATCCGATGCTGCGCCATTTGGCGAAGGTGGGCGGGCTGTGCATTTGTTGGATATGAGTTTGCCTTGTGCTTACATATTGGCGGATAAAATTTTCCGGGCGGCCTGCAGCTGCGGGTACATGAAACCTGCGCTGGCATTGCAAAAAACAGTGTGCGTCTCGAGGTCGGACCCAACTAACGACCCGCCGCTTATGACATCGTCGATAATCACAAATGGCATGGCCCCCTTAGGCAAATGGGTGTCGAGCCACGCCTCAATTTCCCAAAGGCGGCAACTTCCCTCGTCGCGTGGGCAACACCAGAATTGGTGTAGATTCTCTGCTACAAAATCCAATCCGGTAAGTTGAAATGTGGCACACAGCTGCTCTCTGCTGAGGTGTAGCGTCCATGATGAGCTGACTACGTAATCCGGGCCATACTCGGCGTGCAGCTGTCGGAGATTTTCCACCGCAGCTGCGTGAAAGATATGCTTCCACACTTCATCTGCGTTCACTGTGACGTCGCCAGCAAGTGCAGCCGAGACCTGGCGAGTGTTGAGTGTGCGATCCACACATAGGACGTCGTCAATGTCTAAGAAGACTAACGGCCGTCTTTGCTCAGAAGCAGCCTCCGATTTTAGATTTTGCATGTTTTTCGAATCTCTGTCGTCAAGTTGCAAATTCATCTTTATCTACGCATTGGCCGCTGCTGGAGCGGGCCACCCGAGAATTTCGGCGGTGCGACGGATCACCCATCTCATTTCGGCATTAGATCCCCAGCCTGCCTGGAGCAACTTACTGAGCAGCGATATCAGAATTTCCGACTCAGACATTTGAGAATATTTTGTGTCTCGATTTTTCCGGCACTTCTGTTCCAGTTGCCGCGCGAGGTCCTCGCACATTTCGTAGCGAGCTAGCAGTTCTGCATCTGGAAGTGCTGTCGTGTATGACCCGCTGTGAGCGTCGTAGCGGACCGCTATCTTCGGCTGCGCGCCGGTGAGCGCGGCCACTGGCTGTTCAACCGGGAAGTCTGGCGGGATTGCTATTGGCATTTTCAGCGGTGGCATAAGTATTAGTTTGGAAGCTATTCACCGCTGCGGCGCGGTGGTAAAGGGTCGAGGGGAGAACCAGGTTATCCCAAGCGGCACGATCGATCACTTGGCCTTCCCTGTGAAGTGCCATTGGGTAAAAATTGGAAACAAACGCATGTACCCAAGGCGCTATTCCAAATGGATAGTCCTCCAGGAACAACATAGCATCACTGCCCGTCAGCAGCTTGCTATGAAGCGGTGGTAGCGCCGGACACGCTGCAAACTCGACTGCGTACTGATGATTACACATAAGGCAAAGAGCAGTGATCTGGTTCGGGATGTCCTCGTTCGATTTTTCTAGCGACAGCGGCCACGCGCCTCGGCAGATGGCTCCGTCGGCCATGGCGCGAACGGTGCCCGACGAAGTGCGAATCAAGGTGATCCGAGACATCTCCACAGGCTTAGCGCTGCCGCCGTACGGTGAAACGCCGGCAATACGGATTTCCATCGCTTCGACCGGTGCGCGACCCAGGTGATCGCGGAGGAACTCTCCCTTGTCATTTATGATTCGCGCTATGCAAATGTAGTGCGACTCACTCCACGCCCAGTAATGATCGAGCGATCCGTAGCACGAGCCGCTCGTGGCCTCAACACTGTATTGAATTCGGCCCATGGCTTTAGTGTTTTTGTTTAGGACCGCGATGCCAAATGTCCCGGCAGAGCCGTCGGTGAGTGTGTAGTCAATTTCGAGTTGTAGCATGGAGGTTTACCTATTAAGGGGAAGGTTGAGACGTCGTTGGCTGCGTAGTCCCGGAATGTTATTTTTCCCGGGCGGCCATGGAATCACAATGCTTGGCGTAGTCAAAGGTATTGCGATCAAATGGCTCTATCGAGGCAAAGGGCAATTCGCGGGGCTTTGACTTCGTGTCACGTTCGGGTACGGCGTGTTCGGACAGGAATGTCTCTAAAGTGCCGTCAGCGGCCATGGCCTCGATGTCCTCTAGCGTTGCAGGGGAGCTGCTCTCCGTAGGCTTGCCCTTTGTAATTACTGCTTCGTTATTCGGTTCGTCGTGAGTGCCCATAGTTCCCCTCGTTCGCCTGTGCTGTTCAATTGCGTACCCGGCATCATCAGTGTCGTTAGCGTTGCCTTCACCCAGGAATCAGTTCCAACTAGGTGCACAAGAACAGCTCCCATGCACGTTTTCGCCCCACCAATGTGTCGGCATGCGCTTGCCCCTTTGCTGATTTCATGAATGCACGGAATGCGGCACGCGCATACTCTGGCACGATTGAGGTAACCTCCTTGTGGTGCCCCATTACCTCTGTGTCTATCGTCCGTTCGGGAGCAGGAGGGTAGCTGCTGAAGTCTATCCAGGACGCGTGTTCGAAGGCCAGAAGTTTGAGCGCAACGGCCAGAGGCTGCGCATCTGCGGCCTGTATCTCGATTGGCCAGTCACTAGCTGCTTCGGCGGGATGCGAGATTCTATAAGCCCCCGCTGCGCCGAACTCTCGGCACAGCGACACAGAATGCAATGCAACGTAAGCATCTTCGTTTGAGGCACGGTACTCGATGACTAGCTCTAAGCCCGTCGTGCTTGCATTGATTAGTCCTACCGGGACGCTTACGTGCCATTGTGTGTGAAGAGTATGCAATGCACGCAATGTTAATGCGACAGGGCTTTCCGACCACGCGTGATAATCATTGAGTAGTCCTTTGCAGACGGTCCGGATTTGTCCACAATGGGCAATGCCGTGGGCCACCTCAATCTGCATGCCTGAGATGGTAATTAGAGCGCTGCACACCGGCGTCATCGTTAGTTGCAACGTATGAGAAGGTGCGCCGCTAGCGGAGTAAGTAATTCGTGTGTTAAGCATGTTCGTCAGAGGCCACTCTCAACGCCGCCATTTTCAAATCCTGATTGGAAGTTGAAAGGGGGCGGCGGTGGCGAGGAAGTCCGGGTGAAAAAATTTACGACGTGCGCGAAGTGTACGCCTAGAGCCCTTCTGTTGTAAAGAAATAGTATGTCATGAAATAGTATGTCATGTTTTAGGATATGGTGCTTTTCAATTTTTTGAGTGACCCTCTCGCGCATGAGCGAGAGAACCTGTTTACAAATACCCCTTCGTCTACGTTATGCGATAGTGATCCGAGAGTGGCGAGCACACAAAGGCTTGTCCCTTGCAGAATTCGCTCGTCAGGTTGGGTTGCACCGGCAATATCTATGGACTCTAGAGAAGGGCGCAAGTTACACCTTAGATACCTTGGAATCTATGCTTGTTCAAATTCGAGGTGCACCTTACGAATCTCCTCTACGCAGCCAGGTTGGTGAGCGCATTCGGCAAGTTCGAAAAGGTAAGGGATGGAGCCAAGAGTCGATCTCTGAACGTTGTGGCGTTTCGATATTGCACCTGAGTAGGATGGAGCGCGGCACCACCAACGCGACGCTGGATCTTCTCGACGTCTTAGTGAAAGCCCTGGGTACCACGGGTGAGTTCGCTATCGAAGGGTTAGAAGGAGATGACCTTGAAGTCAGGCTTCTCGCGATAAGTAAGTCCTTTCACAGGTTTCAGATTGAGAGCGAAAGCGGCGAATCCTCCCCTCTAGCCTAAGCGGATAGACTCAATAAGTTGGCTCTAGGGTTTCGCGTGTCCTCCATCTCGCTGAGATTTTTCCATTGGCGCCCCTTTACCAATGCCTGTCCTATGCAACAGAAACTCTGATTTCGTCCGCATTGCACAGGAACGTCGCATCTTGGGCGGCCCTATTTCCGCTTGCGGCCGTCTATGTAAATAAAGGGGGGGGGAGAGTGGGTATTGGAATAGCTTGCATTGGGTGGGGATCGCTCGTCTGGGACCCTAGGAGCCTGCCCGTCGTAGGTGAGTGGAGAGCAGACGGCCCGATGTTGCCGATCGAATTTGCGCGAGAATCAAATGACGGCCGTATCACGCTGGTGCTTTGTGATGGCGTAAAAGCGGTGCAGTCATACTGGTGCTTTCTGGCAGTCGAGGATGTGAGTGCCGCCATGCTGGCGCTGGCTCATCGTGAGGGCATCACTTCGCGGATGGCAAAGGACATAGGTCGCTGGAATTTGGTGGACGATAAGTCTTACGGGTGCTGTGACGCAGAAATCGCCGAATGGGCGAAGACGCGAGGCTTGGATGGAGTTGTCTGGACAAATCTCCCATGCGGATTGCGTAATAGTCGCGGCGTGATGCCGACAGAAGACGCAGTACTAGCACATCTGGCACAGCTAACTGGCGAATCATACGAACGTGCCAAGCGTTATGTGGAGCTGGCGCCGGCGCAAATCGACACGACATATCGACCGCTGATTGTGTCGAGTCTAAATCTCGGAGCGTAAAGGTGACGAAAAGTCTGCTGTGAAAGCTTCACACGGCATCGCCTTTGTTGCACAAATAAACTCAGAGCTTAATCCCTCTCTTCCCAAGCGTAATTAGTCCATGGCTCCGTCGTCGGCACGCCGAGTTGGGTGAAGCCGTTGATACCTGATTCCTGCATCTGCAACTCGGCGTCCTGACTGTCAAACTAGCGTGCCATCAGTCGTTCTCCTAGTAGCGTTAAGCAGCCATTTGGATTTCCGCCAGGCTGCACCGATGGTAGTCGGTTCACTTCCTCCATACCTTGCGACCAGAGCGCCGTATGAGGTGCAGTATCGCGTTGCTCTCTTCAGCCCTAGGTCGGCAGTCAATTCGGGTTTTGCCGTTTTTACGCCTTGGGACGCTGGCGTGTGCGCGAAAGGCGCTCGCCTCACGGCAGGCTTTGTTGTCGTCGGCACCATCGCCTTTCACCCAGCGATGGCTTGGCTTAAGTCAACCTTGTCGAGCAGGCACTGCAGCATGTGCGAATCGCCGGTGGTGTTGTCCGTAACTTCAATAGCCTGATCCGGGATCATGGCGTCGATACTATGGTGCACCTTACGCCACTGACGGCGGAAGTCGGTAACATGCTGCGTTTTCCACGCCCAATCGCCCACATTTTGACACCGGTCCTGTCGACTAGTAAACGCATTTACTAGTCGTTGGGTTGGCTGTAATCGGAACGACGAAATGCTTATTTCGGCACCTCACTGTGCTTCGTCCGGAACTTCGCAATCGAGGCCAGCGAGCTTCAGCAAGCTTTGCATCCTGCCATCTCATCCCACAAAGCCAAGTTCAATAGAGCCTTGATGGTCCGGCAAGATTGGATCGCCGCCTACCTATATTGGTGGCTGAGCTTACGCCTGTAATGGCAGCGCCTTCCCAGCAGAAGCCCTGGTCCAGCCAGATTAGCAGCGAATCACACCCCATTCGCGCCGCGTGAAGCTACTTCCAATTCGTCTTCGATATTTCGGTTTCTCGGTGAACCCATCTAGAGTCCGCCAGCGCCTCGATTTAGGGACGACTCGGGCATTTGTGCAACGAAACCATACATTTACCATCGGAGCGGGGACGATCTGAAGTGTTGAAATGTCACAACAGCTCACCGGCTCCCTCGATCGGCCCAGCGTCGCACTAGATGTTTCCAACCTCCAAGTATATAGTAGGTATTCCTGTCGACAATTGCGACTTATGATGACGTTCCTTCGTAACGCCTGCATCGTCCTCGCCCACCTCGCGCTGCTGGCTTTGGCGCTCTGCGCGCCAGCAACCCGTGCCGAGAATGCCGCCGAACCTTGGTCAGGCATGGCCCATACCGCGTTCCGCCACCAGACCGAGACAGCGTTCAGCTTTGGCACAGTGTTCGCGCAAGACCGGACCGGCTTCATTTGGTTGGGCACCCAAAACGGCCTGGTGCGATGGGACGGCGTGCGCATGCGCCGTTACGTCAGCGATGCCAGTGTCCCGGGTTCCCTGCCCGACAGCTACATCCTTTCGCTGCTGGTGGACCGCGACGGGCGTCTATGGGTCGGCACCAGCAGCGGCGGGTTGGCCCGCTACGATGCCGCGCGCGATGCTTTTGTGACGATTGGCGTAGGCGCCGGAGGATTGAGCCACGCCCGCGCAACGGCGCTGGCCGATGACGGAAGCGGCGGCATATGGGTCGGCACGGCGCGCGGGCTGGAACGCGTCGGCGCGGATGGCCGCGTGTATGCCGCCGCCAGCGGCGCGCCGCAAATTGCCGGCACTGTCCTGCTGAAAGGCGGCATCTCGATGCTGTTGCGCGACCGTGCCGGAACGCTTTGGATCGGCACCCGGCAGGGCCTGTACCAGCGCCGCAGCGGGCGGCTGCCGCTGGAAGCCGTGGCGCTGACAGCGCCCGGCACAGCGGAGCCGGCGATCACTTCGCTGTACCAGGACGGCAGCGGGCGCGTCTGGATTGGCACCCGTGCCCATGGCGCCTTCGCTATCGATGCCCAAGGGCACGCGCACCAAGTGCTGGGCGCCCACCGCCGGCCGGCCGTGCAAGGCGAGCAGATCTTCTCGATGGTCGAAAAACTGCCAGGCATTCTCTGGTTCGGCACCGAGGGAGGCGGCATTGTCGAATTTGATCCGGCGCATGGACAGATACGCCGCATCCGCCATCAGTCCGATGCCACGGACAGTCTGTACGACGACGAGGCGGTCGCCATGTTCCGCGAGCGGTCGGGACAGATCTTCGTTGCCACCTCGCAGGCCATGAGCGTGCACGACCCGCGCCCGCAAGGCTTCCTGACCATTCGCTTCACCGGCACCGACGGGATAAAAATGAGCGCCCACCAAATACTGGTGCGGCCCGACGGCAGGGTTTGGATCGCCACGATTGGCGGCGCCGTCAAAATCGTCGATCCCTTGCACGGCCAGATTGGCGAAATCTTGCCTAGGGCCGATATCACGGGCGGCGGTCTGGCCAAGGGCCGGGTGCAGTCGATGGTGAACGGTCCGGACGGCAGTGTCTACTTGGGCACCCAGCAAGGGCTTTTCGTAAGCGATGGCGACGGCGGCCGTATACGGCGTGTCGCCATACCCACTCGCGCCGACGACGCGCCGGTTGGCGCGCTCGCCTACCGCGACGGCACGCTGTGGGTGGGGGGCCTCGATGGCGTGTGGGTGATGTCGCTGGATCGCGTCGGCGCCAAAGCGCTGCTTCGACATGAAGACACGCTGCTGGGCGATATGCGCGTGAGCGCCATCCTCCCGCTCGACGATGGTTCCGCGTGGATCGGCACCCGCGCCGGCCTGGCGCGCATGCCGGCCGACAACGGCGCGGTCGAGCTGCTGCCCACCGACGCGGGCGACACTACCCGCGTCGCGCCGGGCTATATTTCCTCGCTGGCGCTGGACCGCCAGGGCCGGCTTTGGCTGTCCACCTACGGCAGAGGCGTCGCGATGCTGGAGCGCACCGACGCATCCGGACGTCGCTGGTTCCGCCGCCTCGGCGTATCCGAAGGACTACCCGACAACGGCGTCAACGCGCTCGTGACCGAGCGCGACGGGAGCGTGTGGCTCAGCACCGACAACGGCCTGGCGCGCATCGCGGCGGACACCTTGGCGATACGCAAGCTGGGCGCGTCCGACGGCATGCACATCCCCACCTATTGGTTCGGTTCGCGCGCGCAGGCGTCCAACGGCGACATCCTATTCGGCGGTCTGACCGGCATCACCGTCGTGCGCCCGGCCCGCATGGTGCAGCGCCACGATATCGCGCCGCTGGCGGTCACCGGCATCATGCTCGGTGGGCGCAAGCTGCCCGAAGCCCCCTTCAACCTCGGCGCAAAGGCGCCGTCACCGCTGACGCTGGCGCCGGACGACCGCGAGCGCGGCTTTTCGCTGGAATACACCGCGCTCGATTTCGCCTTTCCGAGGCCTCAGCGCTATAGCTACCGGCTAGCCGGCTTCGATCGCAACTGGATCGACACCGAAAACGCACTGCGCCCGGTCAGCTACACCAACTTAGCGCCGGGTAACTACACGCTTCAGTTGCGCAAAGGCGATGCCGACGGCGCCGCGCCGGTGCGGCTCGACGTGCCGGTGCGCGTGCTGCCCGCCTGGCACCAGCAGGACTGGGTGCGCGCGCTGGCGCTGCTGGCCTTGCTCGGCTTTGTCGTGGGAGTGGTGCAGGCGCGTACCGCGCTGCTGCGCCGTCACAAGCGCGAACTGGAAGCCACGGTGGCTACGCGTACTGCCGAACTGCGCGCCACCCAGACGCACCTTGAAACCATGGCATACAGTGACCCGCTCACCGGCTTGCCCAACCGCCGCTTGTTCACCGACGAAATCCGGCGCATGGCGGTGCAAGCCCAGCGCGATGGCGTGCCGTTCACCTTGTTGCTGATCGACCTGGACCACTTCAAGGAGATCAACGATACATTCGGCCACGATGCCGGCGATGCCCTTTTGGTCGAGGCCGCCGATCGGTTGCGTAGCGCCGTGCGCGAAGGGGATCGCGTAGCGCGCCTGGGTGGCGACGAATTCGCGGTTCTGTTAGCACCCTTTGGCGACACGAACGTCGGCGGGGTGATTTCCCAACGCATCGTCGACGACATGGCGCGGCCGATCATGCACCATGACGTTGCGATGCGCGTGAGCGCAAGCGTCGGCGGCGCCGCCTTCTTCAATCAGCAGGATGTCGACTCGCTGTACAAGGCGGCCGACTTGGCGCTGTACCAGGCTAAGTCGGCCGGACGCAATACTTGGCGCATGGAAGGCGTACCGCGCAAGGCTGACCTGCCTCTTTAAGGTTCTCCAAGTTTCATTTGTATGCCCCCGTAATTTCAAAAGTCTTACTCTAGCTGTCCCTGCTTCTCTCTCTCAGTGCCTTGATTCGGTGACTGCAAAGCGCGACACCCAATATGTACTTTAATCAGTGCAGAGCCTGTGCGAACGCTTGAACATTTTCTGATACATGCTTGTTGTGTTTCAGGGGGGCGATAACGTGACTTTTTTTGGTTGGAGTCGTCATTTTTGCAATAAAAAATTCTTCATCCGTGACATTTCGATAGATTTTCAGCGAATTTACAGTGCAACATCATCCCTAGATGATGGGCAACAGAAATAGGCGGGCGGCTAATTCTTGAGTAGCTGTCGAAATTTTCATATTTGCGAGGAGAGACTGTGTATCAAAGAAAAGATTGGCTCGAAAAGTTCAGGCGCGACGAGATTGTTACGCCGTTGCGCGAGGATCCCAGGACAAAGAATAACGAGATTTTTGGGCACAGCCCAGATTGGAATTTTCGGATTGGTATCGGCGGAGGACAGGCTGATTTCGATGAAGAAGTAGACAATCTTAAGCCTAGGGATCGTGCAATGCTTTATGCCTATTTTAATCAGAAAGCGCACGTTGACGAATTAATTCATGCTTTCAATCAGTTGGTGAGTGGACCTGCCGATATGGCAGGCATTACGGTCTTAGATATCGGCTGCGGGCCATTTACTGCGGGGCTTGCTTTGGCTAACATCGTTGGTCCTCAAGAGTCGTTTATTTATCATGGTATAGACCGATGTAAATCCATGCGAGACGTTGGCTCTATGTTTGCGACAAAAGTTCGTGAGGTGAATGAGACGCATCCTGAGACATGGATTTCGTTTCATGAAAGCCTCAATGATGTGCAATTTGCGAAGCAACCACCTAACAAAATCATTGTTGTTATCCTTTCGTATCTCTTCGCTAGTGCGACTATTGACGTCAATGCTTTGGCAGATGAGATTATTGAGGCTTGTAAGAAGATTGGATGGGGGCCGGTTTTCGTCTTTTATACCAACACGACTCGAGAGGCAGCTGGTGCTAATTTCCCCGCTTTTAGAGACAAGATGATTAGTGAGGGTTTTACAATTGAGGCCGACTGCGTAGAGAATTTCATCGATACCGACAAGCCGCGAAAAATTCATTACGCGTTGTTCGTCAGGCCGGTTATTTCAAAAATTTCAAGTTCGCAATTTCAAATATGAGACTTCCCCGATTTAGAGATGTTATAAAAGAGAAAGATCAGCTCGCAGTGTATGAGCATTCTCCATATGAGTCGATGCTTGTTTCGGGTCCGCCTGGATCTGGCAAAACTTCTATGGCAATCTGGCGAGCGCTAACTTTAACGTCAGAAGAGCACAATTTAAAAGTTATTTTAATAACTAGAGGGCGATTGCTTACTGCAATTGCTAGTCACTTAGGGAAAGAGCAAAGTAAAAAACTCGAAACGAACACGATGCATCGGTTTGTTTCCACAGATTACCGCAACCGCTTCGGATGTGACGTCCCAACACTTCCCTACGGCGGTGGATATTCCTGGGATTGGAATACAATAATTGCGAATTATGAAGGCGCAAACGTCGCGCCTTCGTTAGATCACTTAATTATTGATGAAGGTCAAAATTTGCCCTTAAAATTTTTTGAATGGGCTATGAGATTTGGATCAAAAAAAATATCGATTTTTGCAGATGAGCATCAAACGACTATGAGTGATGGTGCCAGCGTAGGGGAAATTTCGAAGTTGGGATTTCCTAACGTGTTTGTCCTCCTGCATAATCATCGTAATACCGCCAATATTGCGAAGGTTGTTGGGCATTTTCACGTTGACAGGATTGTTCCCCAAGCTATGCCAAGCCGTCTAGCTGGAGATGTTCCCTATGTCTTGACGCTTGATAGCTGGAACTCTTTCGCAGATGCTGTGGCGAATAGGTTTGTTAATCGGCGAGAGTCTGTAGGTGTAATTTGTTTTGCTATTGAAGACGTTGAATCTATGACTCAGCTATTAACGAAAAGATTAAAGGGATACCGAGTCGATTGGTACACAAAGAAACGGGGTAAAGGTGATGAGTTTGGCATACAGATGCGGGATGAGGGGGTAACTGTTCTTTCCGGCGAGTCTGCTATTGGGTTAGAATTTGATACTATGTTCTTGCAGGACCTAGATCGCTCTCTTCCTGCTAACACGCCAATCAAGCGCCGCAGGATGTACATGCTTTGCGCACGGGCTCGCGATACGCTAGTGCTCGTCAATGGCCCCCAGGAACTTAACAAGCAGCAACTAAACTCACTTCCCCAACCCCCTATTCTCACAAGATGAATGATCAATCCCCGAGCCAACTAGAGCTACTCAGCGAACCGAACGATTCCGGCGCTACGCGACGCGACACGAACGTTCTTGCTGTTGGTTTGGACCACCATACATTTTTGAATTCGTTAGTTGAGGATTGGATATTTCCGAACTCTGAAGGATGGGTGCGCGCAGGCATTGACTGCGTTGAGCGGCCACCTAATTCAGAGTTGAAAGTCGTTGTTGTTTGGTTTGATGTAGCTAAGTTGCCGCAAGCTGAAGTCATGGTTTGGCAAGGGTCCTACTGGAGCCCTAAGGCGCTTTCTCGGCTCTCTGATGCAGATAGGATTCTCCGTTGGCCGGGTCCGCTTCCTCTGTTTGCCGCGAAGTACTTTAGCGTAGAGTCAAGTGAGTTTCGATTGCACCTCTTGGGGATGGTGCGGAGATTTTCTGACATGGAGGTACCCCCGCAGCCCGTCGAAGTGAAGATGGTGGCCAAGGTTGAAGAGTGTCCACCGTGCGAGCAGGCCTCGAAAATTGCTCACCCACTAAATTGGGATTACTTGAGAGGGGCTGCGGCCATGGCACTTGGAACGGTTCCCACAATTGGACCTTGGCTGCAAATCCTATGTGAGTCGCTTTCCGGGGGTAAGCGAAGTGATGCGACGAAGTTCGCGCAGGCCCCATGGCTGCGTGCAGCACTATGGTCAGAAGATTGCACACGAGGTGCCTCTCCGCTCTGGGGGGCCATAGTTGATGAGCTGTCGAGTCCGAACATCTACGATGACTGGAGGGCGCAGCGAATTTTGGAGAATGTATGTTTGCGTGCCAGGGAACTAGGCGAGGACGATGCCCTCATCGATAGTCTCATGGATGCGACAATGCTACTGCTTCAGGATCGGGGAACAATTCAAGACCTCGGTATTCATGAAAATATTGTGGCACTGGTGTTTCAGCTTGTGCTATTACGGCCTGACCCAGAACGCTACATGAAATGGAAAGAAGATTGGCGAGCTATTCCGCCCGGAGCGTGGTGGACTGGCGCTATTCTGACTGGCTACGTTGCAGGATATAGCCGCCTGCCGGGTTTGCTCCGTGGAAGCGACACGGAAAGGCGTCATTTGTCCTTGCGGACTTGGAAGCTCGCAAGGCCGGATGGCATCGATTTTTGGGGGAAATTGTGCAAAGACAAAGTATCTTGGAAGCCAGTCGATGAACATGCCCAAATCAACATCGGCAAGGAAAGTCTGTGGTCGCGCCGGATGAGCCAACGGGGTTTATGGTATGAAAACGACCTTTTGGCCTCTGGAATACGGGCTGCTGCGACAGCATTGGCGCGTGAGGTTTGCCCGCATCTTGTGCAGCAAACGTTGACCCTGCCGTCTGGTATTTACAAGTACTCGGGTGAAGGAAAAATTAAGGCAGCCGCAAAACAGGCAGCTTTAAGCGTTGAAGGGTTTGTTGAAATCACTGTTCCTTCAGGGGCTGTAAGCTCGAAATTGGACGTTGATGGATTCCGCTCTTGGCTGACAGTTGCTTCGATTCCCTTTAAGTTACCGAGGCCGGCTCAGAAGCAGAGCGAAAGCGTACGAGGTGAAGAAGAGCATCCGCAAACCTCGTTTCTGGCAACCGAAAGCGTCCGTCGGTCTTCATCGAGTTTGACTGAAGAGAACTCGGTGCCTGCGCTAGACCCGCCTTCTGGGTTGACGATTATTCCCGCCTTCTTGGAGCCAGATGAGGAGTTTGCGCTTTTGGAGGTAATCGACTCAAATCTATGGGATGCAAGTATGGCTCGGCGCGTTCAGCATTACGGGTGGCGTTACGATTACAAAGCCCGCCGTGTGGACCCTAGTGCGTATATGGGGCCGCTGCCAAGTTGGGCTCAGGTGATCGCGCAACGCCTGTACGAGGAAGGTTTGGTTCCAGAAGTGCCTGACCAAGTAATTGTGAATGAGTACACTGGGGGGCAAGGCATTTCTAAACACATTGATTGCCCTTCTTGTTTCAGCGGTCCTGTCGTGACGATAAGCCTTCGCGAGACGTGGGAGATGGTGTTCAGCCGGAAGTTGAAAGGTGAGGAACAGAAGTACCGACAGATGTTGCCTCGTGGTAGCGCTGTGATTCTAGCAGGAGAGGCTCGTAGCAAATGGAGTCATGAAATTGCTAAGAAGCGAGCTGATGCCGGCGTTATTCGGGGTAGGCGAGTCTCAGTGACCTTCCGAAAAGTCTCGACCTGAAATCCTTCCAACGCTTCATGCATGATAGATAAGAAATTTAATACGCAACCTTCGGCGCGCAGCTTCTCAGAGCTTCTTGCCGGGACTAACTGAAGAACATAGTAATGGGGAAAGACGCTGCAATTGAATGGACGCACCACACATTTAATCCCTGGTGGGGGTGCATCCGGGTGTCCGCTGCCTGCGATCATTGCTATGCAGAGACATGGGCCAAGCGATTAGGTGCGGACGTGTGGGGGCCAAAATCTGAACGCCGGTTTTTTTCTGATGCGCATTGGAAGGAGCCGTTGAAGTGGGACGCAGAAGCAGCAGCGGAGGGCGTTCGTAAGCGTGTATTTTGTGCTTCGATGGCGGATGTTTTTGAAAATCGCCCTGACTTGGTTCCTCATCGATTACGCCTGTTAGAATTGATTTCGAAGACTCCTCATCTTGATTGGCTGCTGCTCACTAAGCGCATTCACCTCGTTAGGAAGCAATTGCCTAAAGGGTACGATTTTCCTGCGAATGTTTGGCTGGGTACTACGGTGGAAAACCAGGCAGAGGCTGATAAGCGAATTCGTCATTTGCTGGCTTTTGCAACGCCTGCTGTACGATTTCTGTCATGTGAACCCCTGTTGGGACCAGTCGATATTTCTCCCTTTTTGGAGCGGAATGAAAGCGGGATCCGGGTGGATTGGGTGATCGCTGGAGGAGAGTCTGGGCATGGGGCTCGGCCAATGGAGCCGCAGTGGCCTGATGCATTACGCAAGCAGTGTGGCGCCGCAAAGGTGGCATTTCACTTCAAGCAGTGGGGCCATTGGGCGCCAGTGGAGCATGCGGCAGACTCCATGACGAAGAGGACTGTAATCCACATTGTTCGCCATGACGACAAGGAAATTAAGCTTGCTGCCGTGGGCAAAGGAAAGGCCGGACGAGTCCTTTCCGGCAAACACTGGGATCAATTTCCGAAGGTTCAGAAGAGTAAATAACGAGTAGCCACCTTAAAGGACTTCACTTGGCGCAGGGGAAGCATTACGACTGGAGAAATGGCCCGGCAGAGCTAGATGCTCATAGCCTCACTAAGCATGAGGTCCTTGTGGGTTATTTGATTCGGTATTTTGAGCAGCGGACATTGAAGTCTAGGGCGATGGATCGATTCCGTCTGACGTTGGTTGACGGCTTTTGTGGTGGCGGGCTCTACCGGATTCGCGGAACATCGGAAATGGCGTGGGGTTCTCCAATAAGGATGATTAAGGCGGTGGAGGAGGCCGAATTTGCCATCAATCGCGACCGGACGAAGAAGCTGAAATTGGATGTGCAGTACATCTTCATCGATAAAGACAAGCACGCCATCAATCATCTGTCGAAGGTATTAGGTG
This sequence comes from Oxalobacteraceae bacterium OTU3CINTB1, assembly GCA_024123955.1. Classification (NCBI taxonomy): domain Bacteria; kingdom Pseudomonadati; phylum Pseudomonadota; class Betaproteobacteria; order Burkholderiales; family Oxalobacteraceae; species Oxalobacteraceae bacterium OTU3CINTB1. The sequence continues at coordinate 5,233,861 of CP099652.1, read as the reverse complement.
AAGAGGGATACGGCGCACAGATCGGGAAGAGCATTCACTTGATTTGCGAAGAGTTTGGTGTGGCTGCCTCAGCGACGATCGCCAGTGTTTCGCGCCATACACCCAAAGCGTATCGAGCGCTATTCTTTCTGGATCAGTATGGTTATATGGAGGTGCCCGCGCCGCTGATCAAAGAGATTTTTACGGGCCTGCCAAATAGTGAGGTCGTTCTGACCTTTCATGTTTCGTCATTTGCCACCTATACGAACGACGAGTTTACTGATCACGTAAGCAAGGCGTTGGCGATCGATATTCGTACCGCGCTTAGGGGGCAGTCTGTAGAGGATATAAAAGCGAACGATGCAGACTGGCGTCGATTTATCCAGGGGGCCCTGTACCAAGCACTCGTGAAGAATTGCGGAGCTAAATTCTTTACCCCGTTTTTTATTCGGGGACAAGGAAACGGACATGGTGAATATTGGCTTGTGCATTTGGCTCAGCACCACAGAGCTCAGGATGTGATGAAGCAAGTCCATTGGAAGTTCCAAAATCACTTTGTGCATTACGGTGGCGCTGGATTGGATATGTTGTCTCCGCAGACGATGGGCTTCAGACAGGAATTCGATGGTGGGTTCCAATTCGACGATGTCGCAAGGGCCGCGACCAAGATTTCGCTTGTAGAGCAACTAGCCGAGAACATTGTGGCTAGGCCTGGCCCTCTGACGATCGCAGAGCTATTCTCTTCGACATGCAATACCTCCCCAGCTACAGCTGAGATGTACCACGATGCACTGGCCATGCTCGCCGCAGAGAAGGAAATCATCATAACGACTCAAAAGGGAAAACGCCAAAGGCATTCACGCTACATGGGCGATAGCGACCTTATTGAGCGCTCCGGTCAGGTCAAGTTGTTCTAGCATTTAAAGGCTATATGACATTCACTTTATCTTACGACAATGATCCGTTCCCATTGCTCTCTATTGAGCGAGGCAGAAATGGTGACGGCGTCGGCGATTGGGTTCCGTCTCAGAAGCACACATTCCTAGCCAAGTATATCGAGGGAACGCGAGAGGCTCGCAAGAAGTTCAATAGCAGGGTGTTTGTTGACCTTTTCTGCGGCCCCGGCCGTATTCAGGTTAAGGGCGAGAGCATTAGTCGCCACGGCGGCTCGCTCATCGCTTGGCAGCACTCTCGGTTGGGTAGGGCGGATTTCACTTCTTGCTTAGTTGGTGATTTGGATGCGGAGCGCGCGAGAGCATGTGAGGCTAGGTTGCGATATTTTGGTGCGCCAGTCGAAGCTTTGACAGGACCGGCAGATGAAACAGTCGATGATGTCCTAAAAGCTGTCCCCAGTGGTGCCCTGTGTCTTGCGTACCTTGACCCATATAACTTGCAATACTTGGATTTTGGTGTGATAGAAAAGCTCGCTAAATTGCAGTATGTGGACTTCGCGGTTCATTTCAGTACGATGGATTTGCGCCGGAATGTTCTCATGGAGTTCAATCCGGAGCGGGCTCGTTTCGACCGGACGGCCCCTGGCTGGCGCGATCATATAGATCCTGCCACGTTTGTCAGCGGCCACGCTGATGAGGCGTTCTTCGACTACTGGTGCGGGCTAGTCGCGGCGCTCGGGTTCACAATTAGTCAAAGAATGCCGCTAGTCCGCGACAATGCAAATCGCCCTCTTTACCACTTGGTATTCTTTAGTCGACATCCGCTCCCTAATCGCATCTGGGGCGATGTCGCACAAGGGAAGAATCGCGAGTTTAACTTTGGCTAGCGGAGACCGGCCCGCGTACAACGCCTAGCTCTAAGCACATCGCGTCTATTTGGCTTCCTGCCGCCATGTCGTCGGTGCTACAACAAAGGGTTGCCTCTAGTTTGTCATCCTCGTCGACCGTCACTTCGAAAGATCTGTTTTTTGCGAGGGTTTGCCAGCGGTAAAGCACGGACAGCGCATTCGTACTCGGCCGGTTTGCGTTTAAGAAGCCGGCAGGTGTACGATGGTTTCGGGTGAATCGCCAAGTTGAAATTGATATCATGAAAATTAGCTCCTACGTTAAACGAAGTGCGCGCTCGCGCAGCACCAGCGAAAAATTTTGATTTGCTTGAGCATGTTAGTCGGTGACGAACGCTAGGGTTTGGCAGTGGAGGGGACAGTCTGTGCCTTTTCCTTGCCTTCTTGCGCGGCAGCAGAAGAAGCCTGTTTTTCAAGTTCCTGTTTCGCCGCACCGGTAGATATCGGCAGCGAAGTGTGGGCATTTGCCGCAGCTGGAACCTGAACCTTTGCCTTTCCCCCAGCTTCGACAGGCGCCTCGGTATTCGCATCAGTTGACGCCGTTGCAGAGGCGGCAGCGGCCCAATCGCAAAAGATTGCTACAGCCAGCAATGCCACTGCAACCCCGCCAACGCATGCTGTTATTTTAAATGTCCTCTCCGCGTGCGCGGTCGGGGTCGCAACCATCGACTTGTACTCTTCTGGCGGTAAAAACCGATACAAGCGAGACTGCCACTGCCGTCTGATGTTTCGTTGTAGACGTATGAAGTCGTATCCTGAAAAAATTATCGCTGTAACGTACAACACGACGATGACCATGACAGTTATGAGAAGCCAGCGTGGTGTAGATGTCGAGAGACGAGCGGCGATGAGACCAAATCCTAGCGCTAGCGCTCCCGCAACAGCCGCTGCGACTTGCCTTGTACCTTCTGTGACCTTCGAGGTATCTTCTGTTACGGATTTTCGGAGGTCCGCTAGGCTTTTTAGCGTGTCCTTTCCCACCTCGGAAATCGACATTTGGTAGGCGATTTTGGCACCATCGAGTGCGGGCATGATATTCCTACCGAACAGAAGCAACTCGCTATCGCCTGCGCCATTTGACCGCGCAATTTCGCAGGCAAAAAGTATATGGCGAACCTCCGCTTCACGTTCGTTCTCAAAAACCCAAGCTGTCGCGAGGTGCAAGGCTGCGAAGCCGTCAGACCCGAGTTCGTCGAAGTATTTGTTCGGCTGATCGTGTAGTTTAAATGTAAGGCGTGGCGGACCTTTGAACTTCAGTTCGCCGCTTTCACTATCAATATCGTCCGCCAAGGAGCGCATGCATGCTGCAATGCTGGCGTTTGCCCATAGGACCGCTGCTGCTGATTGGGGGACGAAACTTGAGTCAACCAATGTCCAAGGCGCCACAGTTGGAGGCACAATTCGATTGCCGCTGGCCTCGCGTACGAGAGACCGGGGGCTTTTCTTCCTCACCGCGAGCGGGGCTGACGCCTTGTCAGCCCAGCTCGTGTATGTTCGTCCTTCAGTGAAGATCGACGCACCGAGCAAGGCGATGCGCCAAACCGCTGCTGGGTTTTCGGTTCTAAGAAAAGCAGAAAATGCCGTGTTCGTAAGAACGAGTAGTTCGCTCGCAGAGACGGCAGGTTTTGCAAACGTTATGCGGTAAGGAGCATACGCCTCCACAAGATCAAGGCTCGACCAGTCTTCGTTGGCGCCATCGTAGACAAGCGCTATTAAGCCGGCCTGCGAAATCAGAGCTCGCAGCTCGTTCGCTGACGGCAGGCTCAGCTGAGACAACGTGACGCGCTCGGGCGTCTCAGCGACGAACGCTTCGTCGGCGGCCACTAGCCTGTCAATCACGGCGGCGAGCTTAATTTCCGACAACTGAATCCTCCGTCACCTTCTCTGTTTCGATCGTAATCGTCTCCCCACCACGATCGGTTTTTTTCCTCAGTACGGTAACTGCCCCGTCTTGTTCAGGGTAGGTGATCGTGACGCCCTCTACAGTTCTAACTTTGCGAATGGTAGGGCGCTTGAGGATTCGAGGGTTGGGCTTGAAGCCGAGTCCATCGAGTCTTGCGCCGCGAATCTTCCTCGCGGTGACGGTACGCAGGCGGGACTGTACAGTTTCATCTTGCGGATTCCCCGCAGCTGCCAAGACAGCATCAATAATCGCTTCTTCATTTATTTCCTGCCGATCGCGCAAAACGTTTTTGGCGATACCGTACGCCAGCGCGACATTCTTGTTCGGCAGATGCTCCTTGTTTTCACCTAACAAGTTGCGAACCAGGTCAACGGTTTTTTGGTTGAGCTCTTCGTCGCTAAGGCTCCTTGTAGCATCAAGGAACGTCGCGAAGTAGTCGCCGATGGCCGGTGCTTGCTTCATCCTATCGGTTGTCGAAATGACGGTCTCAGCTACCCCATCCTTGACCCTTATGATCGCTGATTTTTGTATCGCCTTTTTGTCAGCAATAAATGCATGGACAATGCGTCTCAACAGCCCATGTTCCCCATCGGGCTGTTCAATGGCTTCGCGATAGTCGTACTTGATAAGGCTATACAGTTTTGTATTCTTATCCTTGACCGACAGTTCGAACATGAAGAGCGCTCCATCACTGCTGGTCTTAACGTGAAGCTTTGAAAACTCTCGGGCCAAATTTTGCGCACCGTCTTCGAAAGAAATCTCGCTGGTAAACATGCGCTGCACTTCCGCCTTTGTCAGCGACGTCTCCGCAAAGCTGTACACGGGCGACGCATCAGTGTTTCCAATGCGGGCTAGGAAGAACTGCTCGTGCTCCACCGCCCTGGCCGGCGCCGGATTGAACTCACCGCCACCAACAACGTGGAGGATCATGTTTGTAATTTTGAGCGATCCTAATTCGTCATCCGTGAAAAAACCCAAGCTTCGCTCCTTAATAGCGTGACCAGACAATCCTCTAGGCACAGAATATAGCCGATAAGTCGCCTCAAGAAGTGCGTATTTTGTAACCGCTTGGCAATTTTTCTTTGTGCGGGAAGCAGGTGAGTCTCCTTGTCATTACCCACCAGTTAAACACTTGCCGGTCTCGCTCGGGCTATATACCTGGTGTAGCCTCACGGCGGCACTTGATGAGTGACAAAGGCCCAACGTTGCCTGTAGAATCCAGCGCTTAAGTGAACGGTGTCCCGCCATCAACCGATGGCGGGGTGAAACGGGAAGCCGGTGACGCGCGGGATATTCATCCCCGCCATTCCGGCGCAGCCCCCGCTGCTGTAAGCCTGACGAGCCGGTTCAACGCCACTGCCTGAATTAATGGGGCGGGAAGGCAGGAACCGGGGAGGACGACGGCGAGCCAGAAGACCGGCCGGTCACGATCATTGTGCAAAGACCCGGGGTGTGGTCTTGCCTATTGGACGCTCTAGCTTTTTCAGACCTGGGATTATTTTTTGCGGTGGATGTGCCGTGTGCTTTGTCGCGCGCGTACTTACATGTCTCCGTTGGTGCGTCTGCACGACCAGTCCTGGACCGGCGAGCGTCTGTCACCTCGTCGAAAGATAGAAATGAACAAACGTATGCAGAACTGCCGTTGGCAGAGGACCGCCTTGGCCGCTGGCGCTCTGGGATTTGCCATTGGTGCCGAAAGCGCGGCCCAAGAGCAGTCCCTCACCACAGTGGAGATCACCGAATCACGTTACCTGGCTGGCAGTGGCCTGTCGCTTGACGAGCGAAACGGCACCGGCTCGCGGCTGGGATTGACGGCACGCGAAACGCCTGCGAGCGTGAGCGCGCTTGGCAGTACTGATATCGCCGAGCGCAGCCTTACGCGAGCCCAAGACGTGGCCATCCGAATGCCCGGCATCAGCGAAGCACCATCGCCTGGCAATGGCGGTACCAGCCTGTCCGTGCGCGGGTTCGGAGGACATAATTCCGTCGCTCAGCTAGTTGATGGGACCCGCCTGGTCGTTGCAGCCGGCACCATCACTTATCCCTTCTCCACCTGGCCGCTGGCATCGGTGGAAGTATTGCGCGGCCCTGCATCGGTACTGTACGGCGACGGTGCCATTGGCGCGGCCATTAACTATGTCACCAGGCAGCCGCGCTTCGACCGCAGCCGCCGCGAAGCCTTTTTCGGCATCGGTTCATTCGATACCGTACAAAGCGGTATCGGCGTCAGCGGTCCTGCCAGCGACAGTGTGGCCTACTCCTTGTACGTGGATGGGGAAAAGAGCAATGGCTACCGTCGCGACAACGGCTACGAGCGCCAGAACGTTTCGGCAGCGCTGGCATGGCGCATCAACCCGGACCTGAAGGCGACGGTGTCGCTCGACGCAGGTCACAACGACGACGCGCGCTACTTTGGAACGCCGCTGCGCAGCAGGCAGCTGGACCCTGGCCTGCGCCGCACTAGCTTTAACGTCGATGATGCATTGGTGCGCTACAACGACCGGATCGGACGACTGCGACTTGAGTATCGTGCAGCGCCAGGTATGCTGCTGCGCAATGAAAGTTATTATCTCACCAGCAACCGCCACTGGCGCAACGCTGAGACGTACACGCTGAACGCCACTGGCACGCTCGTCAATCGCAGCGACTACCTGGAAATCCTGCACGACCAGGAACAGGCTGGCAACCGCTTCGACGCCGTCATCGATGGCCGCATCGCAGGTCTCACGAACCGGACAGTGATTGGTTTCGAGTGGTACCGCACACGTCTCATTCACAGCAATAATTCACCCTACGGCGGCGCCAGCGTCATCGATCCGAAAGATTTTGAGCCAGGCAACTTCATCAGCCCTGTTGCGACCACGCCTGGCCGTCGAGCCGAGCTGGCAAACCGCGCTTTCTTCGCCGAGAATGTGCTCGATGTCGCCACGCACTGGAAATTGATTGTCGGACTACGTCGCGACGCGATGGATTTCGACAATAGGGACCTGCGTACCAGGATCGTACTGGGCAAGAACTATGCGCCGGTTACTGGCCGTGTAGGCACGATATGGATGCCGACCGCTGAGCTGTCCCTGTATGGCCAGTTCGGCACCGCGACCGATCCGCTAAGCGGCGCGCTCGCGCTGCCGAATGGGTCGGTCAGTTTCGATCTGACTCGTGGGCGGCAACTGGAATTCGGCGCCAAAGGAGGTTTGTCGGCAGTGAAGGGCGAATGGACGGTCGCTGTTTACCGAATCGAGAAACGCAATTTGCTGTCGCGCGATCCGGACAATCCAGGGGTGGCACAGCAAATCGGCCAGCAGTCCTCCACCGGTCTTGAAGTGGCTTTTGCCGCCGAACCGGTGCGAGGCTGGACGATCGATGCCAATGCAGCTGTGCTCCGTGCACGCTACGACGATTTTAAAGAGATCGTCAACGGCCAGCCAGTCTCGCGTGACGGCAACACACCGGCCGGTGTGCCGGAACGCACCGCAAGCCTCTGGAGCCGCTATCGGTTCCTGCCGCAGTGGGATGCGGGCATGGGCGCGCGCTATGTCGACATGCGCCAGTCGAATGTGGCCAATACGGCGAACCTGCCCGCCTACACCGTGCTCGATGCATCGCTGGCATGGCGTCAGTCCGAGGCCTTGACGTTGACGCTGGCCGTGAAGAACCTGGCCAACCGCGACTATGCGCTCTCAGGCGCCGGAGGCGTGCGATGGCTGCTGGGTGCACCGCGTACTGTCCAGCTGACCGCCCGCACCACTTTCTGATCGCGCCATGAAAAAAGCGCTGATCTTCCTGCACAAGTGGCTGGGCGTTGGCCTGGCGTTGTTGTTCCTGATGTGGTTTGTCAGCGGTATCGTCATGTATTACGTGCCATTCCCTACGCTGGCGACAGGTGAACGTCTCGCTGGCATGCAGCCGCTACAGCTCGCTGGCACTTGCTGTGTAGGCGCGCAAGATGCAGCGGCAAGTGCCACCATTGAGTTCACCGAGGCGCGCCTTGGCATGCACGGCCCTTTGCCGGTCTGGCGCCTGCTGGGCAGCAATAAGCGCTGGCTTACTGTCGATGCAGGAAGCGGCGCCGCGCTCGCAGCATTGACCGACGCGCAAGCTGCGCAGGTCGCTGAACGCTTTAGCGGACGTCGCGCGCTGGCGACGGAACGCTTGGAACGCGATCAGTGGACTGTGGCGCAGGGCTACAACCCGCACCGCCCGCTGGTACGTGTGACGATGGACGGGCCGGACGGCCTGGAACTCTATGTATCGCCGGGCGCCGCCGAAGTGGTGCTCGATACGCGCCGCGCCGAGCGCTTTTGGAACTGGGTCGGGGCCGTGCCGCACTGGCTGTATTTTACTCAGCTGCGGCGCTGGCCCGATCTATGGCATAACGTCGTGGTATGGCTTTCGCTGCCTGGCGTGGTGTTGGCTGTGACCGGCGTCGCTTTGGGCATCTGGCAGCTGTATCTCAATCGTAACCGGCGGATCCCCTACCGTAAGTTCTGGATGCGCTGGCACCACATGCTTGGGCTTTCCGCCAGTTTGATCAGCGTGACTTGGATACTGTCCGGATTGCTGTCGATGAACCCCTTTGGTATATTCTCGCCGCGCGGCGCCACGCCGGCGGAGAGCGCCAGCTGGAAGGGGCAACAAGCGCTGATCATGGTCAACGCCGCTCGTGCGCTCACATTGGCGACGATCGACGCACCACGAGAGGTTGACCTGGTGCAGCTGCGTGGGCAGGCCTGGTATCGCGTACGCGGCGGGGCCGGGCCTGCAGACCAGGTACTGGTCAGCGCCAGTGGCGCGATAGAAGCTTCGCTTGCTGCATTGCCGGACGCGTCGATAACCGATGCACTTCATTTGCTGCGGTTGGAAGAAGCGGGTACGCCGGTTCTGGAACGACTGGCGCAGTACGACGACTTGTACTACTCACAGAAGCCGGCGGGAGTGGCCGGGACGTTTAGCCGGCCGTTGCCAGTCTGGCGTGCCAGCTGGTCTGATGGCGTCCGGATCTATGCGGATCCTGCATCGGCGCGTCTGCTGCTGCGTGCCGACGCGCGCACGCCGTGGCAGCGCGTCCTCTACAACGGCCTGCATAGCCTTGACTTCGGGCCGCTCTTGGCGCGGCCATTGCTGCGAGCGACAATGGTCTTGGGGCTTTGTGCGATCGGACTGTTGTTGTGCCTCACTGGCTGCGTGCTGGCCTGGCGTGTACTTAGCCCATCTCGACGTGCTCACAAAAAATGACAAGCCCATGGGAGGTCAGACCATGAGCACCCGGATTCGCAGCGTCTGGCGGGCGGCATCGCTGTTCGGGCGGAGCCTTTAATAATTTTCTTGCATACAGACTCAGGCAAAAATCGCCCAGAGCTTGTACTCGCCCCGAGTGCATTCGGTTTCACATTCATCAAAAAAAATAAACAGCTGTGCGAAATATATTTTTTTTCAATCTAGCCCGCACCGCTAGCTGCATATACCCAATATAACGTATGACAATTTCGTAATTGTTCATATTCGTTGGGCAAACTCACTCGGGAGAAACAGATGCACGGTAAGAAAAGCGCAATCCATCTGGCGATATTGTTCGCTTACGCATGTCAACAGAACGCTTGGGCTGATGAAGTCGGGCCGGTGAGCGCGGTAGTGAAAGTGCCGGGCCACTACGACAATGCGGTGGGCACCTCGGATGCCGCCAGCGCGGGCACCATCACCGCCGACCTGATAGCCAATCGCCCCGCCTTGAGGACGGGCGAGTTGCTGGAATTTGTCCCCGGCCTCATCGTTACCCAGCACAGTGGCGACGGCAAAGCCAACCAGTATTTCCTGCGCGGATTCAATCTGGACCACGGCACCGACTTCGCCACGTTCGTGGACGGTATGCCGGTCAACATGCGCTCGCATGCCCATGGCCAAGGCTATTCGGACCTCAATTTCCTGATCCCGGAACTGGTGCAGCGCATTGACTATAAAAAAGGAACCTACTTTGCCAACGAGGGCGACTTCGCCTCGGCCGGCGCCGCGCACATCCGGCTGGCGGACACCTTGCCGCAGGGGTTTGCCAGCTTGTCGCTGGGCAGCTTCGGGTACCAGCGTGGCGTGCTTGCCGACTCGCTCAACGCAGGCAACGGTACTTTGCTCTACGGGCTGGAGATCAATCGCAACGACGGGCCATGGGAGACGCCGGAGCGCGTACGCAAGTACAGCGGTACGCTGCGCTACAGCCAGGGCAGTGCCGACGACGGCTTTAGCATCACCGGGATGGCGTATCACAACAGCTGGAATGCCACGGATCAGGTTCCGCTGCGGGCGGTGGAATCGGGACAGATCGGTCGCTTCGGCAGCATTGATCCCACCGATGGCGGCGACAGCGCCCGCTATAGCCTGGCTTATGCGATGCGCAAGCGCAGCGGCAACGGATTGTTCGAGTTTGACGCCTATTTGCTGCGCTCCAAGCTGGACCTCTTCAGCAATTTCACTTACTTCCTGGCCGATCCCGAGCAAGGCGACCAGTTCAATCAAAGTGAGCACCGCAACATGGCGGGCGCCAACCTGGCCCAGTCGTGGGTGAACACGGTCGGTGGTCTTGAGACGCGTAACAAGATTGGCCTGCAGACCCGTTACGACCGCCTGTCCCCCGTGGGGATCTACGACACCGTCGCGCGTGTGCGCACCAATACTATTCGGGAAGACCGCGTACGCGAGGCAAGCGTTGGCCTATATGCCGAAAACGTTACCCAATGGGCGCCCTGGGTGCGCAGCATTGCTGGTGTGCGTTACGACACCTACCGGTTTAACGTCGCCAGCAGCATCGACGGCAACAGTGGCAAGGCTGAAGATCATATCGTCTCGCCCAAACTGTCGCTGATCTTTGGACCGTGGGACAAGACCGAATACTTCGTCAACTATGGCAAGGGCTTCCACAGCAACGATGCAAGGGGGACCACCCAAACGCGCCTCGCGGACGGCGGCGCGTCGGTACCCGTGACACCCCTGGTGCCGACCAAGGGTGGCGAGATTGGCGTCCGTACCGAAGTCGTCCCCGGCCTGCAAAGCTCGCTAGCCTTGTGGCGGCTCGACATCGAGTCCGAACTTCTTTTCGTCGGCGACGCAGGCGAGACCGAACCGAGCCGATCGAGCCGGCGCACAGGCGTCGAGTGGAACAACCACTACATTGCCGCGCCGTGGTTGCTGTTCGACCTAGACTTGGCCGCTTCGCGCGCACGTTACACCCAAGATGATTCCTCCGGCAACTACATTCCCGGCTCGCTCGACCGTGTTGCGTCGTTTGGCGTCACCATTAACGACCTGGGCCGTTGGTATGGGGGCTTCGATCTGCGCCACTTCGGACCGCGTCCGCTAATCGAGGACAACAGCGTGCGCTCGTCGGCAACCACCCTTGCATACGCGCGTGCGGGCTACAAGTTCAGCAAGAACACCAGACTCGCCGTTGACGTGTTTAATCTGTTCGACAAGCACGCCAGCGATATCGACTATTACTACCCGTCGCGGCTCAAGGGCGAGGCGGACGATGGCGTCAACGACTTCCACTTCCATCCGGTGGAGCGCCGCTCGTTACGAGTCACGCTAACGCATAATTTCTGATCGGCGGCAGACGACAACATCGACTAGACTGGCGTTTTACGTTTTTGAAGGACTCTCATGCGGCGCTTAACTATTTCGGTGGACGACGATCTGGCGGACGCGTTCGACGCGCTGGTCGAGCGGAAGGGCTACCTCAATCGCTCGGAGGCGTTTCGTGATTTGGTTCGCAAGGACCTTGGTGACGCCGCGTTAGCCAGCGGCAAGGTCAAGTGGTGTGTCGCCACGGTGACTTACCAGTATGACCATCACGAACGCCAGTTGTCGAATCGGCTGGTGCAAATGCAGCATGAGCATCATGATGTCGCGGTTGCTTCCCAACATGTGCACCTGGACCACGACAACTGCCTGGAAACGGTCATTCTGCGCGGCCGCTACGAGGATGTGCGGGCGTGCGCCGACGGCCTGGTGTCGCAAACCGGCGTACGCCACGGCCATGTGCACCTGGTGCCACTGGAAATTAAGCCGGCCAGCTACGTGCGTGTAGCCCACCGTCACGTTAAAGCAAAGTAGACTCACGAACGCATGCCCCGGTCGCCAAGGTGCCACAGATGCATCCTGGTGGCAGCCACTTGGCCGGGCATCTGCAACCTGCATCGATAACGCACCAGCGCTTGCTCAATCATGAAAGTTCATTGCTGCGGACCACGCTAAACGTCTGCATCACCCATCACCTGCATCACCAGCCATGCATCCCACGGGTGACTCTGGCTATCCAGTGTTTTCTGTCACTGACTTCAGTTCGTACGTGGCAGGGAGATGAACAAGCTTATTTTGCCTTCATAGGTCAGAAGCCGGAACTGGTATTTCGAGACACCACCAACAACGATTTCGAGGCGCTATCAACAACGACGTTGAGATTTTGAAAAATGCGGATAGTGTTTTTTCTAAGATCAGGTGATGCCTCGATCTGGCGCTTTGCTGTTGAAGCATCTGCGTGATTAGTGGAGCGTAATAATGACCTCGATCAATAGCCAATAAAAGTCCAGGCTCTATAAGAGGTTGAATGCACATGTGCGCTTGGCTAAGTCACCGGGTGAGCAGACAATATTCAAGACCTTCTACAGTTAGTCCTAAGCTACTTGGTCAGCAAAAAATTCCAGCACTTATTCCTCAGGTCTATTTTTATTATAGTCCGTAAAGCCACGCTATCAGGGTCATAAGAAATACCTCCTTCGTCAGAGGATGGGTTTCTTATTGATGTTGAGAAGGGCGTCCGCATAGATTGAAGTTAGTGGGCACCATCACTATGTTCGTTCTGATGCCGCCTATCCAGAATGAATGGTCGTTGATGCCGGCCGTTACGCTGAAATGACTAGTGAGGAGAGACGCCTGGTTTTGCGCGTATGAGATATGCGGTTTGGTGAGGTGAGTTCCCGATGTCGATATGGCTACTCGGAAGTTGGGGCCAAAAAGCGCGACAAGTTGTGAAATCCTTCTCTGATAAGCTTCCGAAAAAGCATGGTCGCCCTTGCTTTAGCGCAGTCCTACTAGGATGAGGGTTCTAGATGGTGGCGACACTTTCTGGAATTTTCATGGACGATTCACGTTGTAATGGCGGATAATCGGATCAAACAACTTTTATTACGGAAATAAAATGACAACATATCAGGACTATCAAAAGCAGATCACCGAACTTAAACGACAGGCAGCGGCAGCCCGTGAATCGGAGACAGCGGCTGGCTTGGAAAAGATCCGTGACATCATGAAAACCTACGGCTTGACCATTGCCGACATTGTTCCTACTGGAAAACTAAAGACCACCAAGCCTAAGAAGGAAGTTGCTGCCAAATATCGAGACGTCGATACTGGGCAAGAGTGGACTGGTCGCGGCCGTTCTCCAAGATGGCTGGATGGTAAAAACAAAGAAGACTTTTTAATCAAATAAGGATCTTTCTGTCAGGCGGGCCCAAATCAATTTTCGCAATATACGAGTCTTGGTCGACTGACGTGGGCTTAGATCTGCACGTGCCGAAGAGTTGCTTGTAGCTGATGTCCGAGGCCAACTATTTGGCACAAAAGGCTCTCAATCGGTAGTCCAGAAGCGTGCTCGCTGGTTGTCGCTGAAGATAAGGCTACTTTCTAGAGCGTTTTTCTGTACCTTCCAGGAACTCCTGAGAGGCACCGCCAAACTATCCCTCACAATCGACACAGGGTGGCGGTGGCAAACAAGAGCAGGGAAATGGTGTTGAAAGAAGTGTGTCGCATCGGAGGATAGTGGACTATCGCAGCGCGCACGCACCCGTCCCACCCTGTCCAATCGGTTTGGGAAAGCGTGATCCTGCCGCTGCTCTGCTCTGCTCTGCGCTACGCTGGCGATGACGACACAGACGTTGCTCCAAGAGATAAAGCGACACCATCCCGGTCAGTAAGGTGATGGGCACTGCGCCACACGGGTGTAGGGTTGCATCTTTTTCGCTACGGATGTCTCCTAATGCGTTAATGGTGGATCAGAAACGTGCGCGTAGTTCCGTGGGGGGCAGTCCGAACCGACGAATAATTGCGTCGCGCATTGAATCCTCAGAGTTGAATCCTGTTTTGGCGGCAATCTGTTTCATTCTCATGTCAGTGGTATGCAGGTAAGATCGCGCTAGCTCGACCCGAATCTTCTCCAGCGCCTTGGAAGGCGTGGTTTTGACCTCCTCCTTGAATTGTCGATGAAAGGATCGAAGCGACTGGCCAGCTATCGAAGCCATGTGCTCAACAGTCCACGAATATTCTGGCTTGTTGATCATCTGTTGGAGCAAATCGGCGTACTGCGTACCTGACGCCTCCTGCAAAGACAGTGGATCACTGTATTGATTTTGGCCACCTGGCCTGCGTAAGTAAACCACCAGTCGCCTGGCGACTTTTGCGGCAAGGATAGTGTCATGGTCTTCCTGAATTAGCGATAAGGTCAGATCGATTCCTGCAGTCACACCGGCCGAAGTCCATACTTTTCCATCTTTCAGAAAAAGTGAATCAGCCTCGACTTGCACTTCCGGAAATTCACGCGAAAGACGCTCGCAAGAGCGCCAATGCGTCACGGCACGGCGGTTCGCCAGCAGACCGGTACGAGCCAACAGGAAAGCTCCCGTGCAGATGGAGCATATCCGCCTTGACCTTCCGCATAACTCAAGTAAATGATTGTTGAATTCGGCATTCGTTTGGGCCGCTGCATGCACTCCTGGCCCCCCTGGAATGATCAGGGTATCGATATCGAGATTGAGGTCAGCAGGGTCGGAATTGATCGAAAATCCGGACGCGGTCTGAATTGTTTTTCCGGTAAGCGAGCGCACGCTAACCAAGTAAAGAGGGGACGCTCCTTCGTCATTTGCAGTGATCAGTGCTTGAGCGGGGCCCGAAAAATCAATAGGTTGCACGCCGTCAAAAACTAGAATCACAACTCGCCGCATTGGCATTTTTCGACTGCTATCTGGCATACATCCTCCGGCACTGTTCCGCATAATCCGCATCAGAGTATACGACAAGTTTAGGAGAGATCAGCATGGATGAAAAGCGCAGGAAGCTCTTGCAGGCGAGCAGCATTGCTAGCGTACTTTTAACATCGGTAACGGCGAGATCGCTGGCCCAAGGTGTTTCAAAGAACAGACCCGTTCACGTAAACATCATCATCGTTCCTGACATGGTGCAGCTCGATATCACCGGCCCTTTTGAGGTACTCGCGCGAACGCCGGGCTGGACTGTCGACCTTGTTGCGTCTAGTCCAGAGGCTGTCCGTACAGACAGAGGATTGCGATTAGTGCCTAACGTCACGCGAGCTACCGCCAAACCGTCCAACATCTTAGTCATACCCGGTGGAACCGGTATTGATGCGGCGATGCTGGACCCTGAATGGGTAGCGTATGTGCGCATGGAGAGTGCAAAATGCGACTACGTATTTGGCGTCTGTACCGGCTCCCTGCTGTTAGGCGCAGCAGGAGTATTGAGAGGAAAGCGCGCCGGCGGCCACTGGCAGGCGCGGGACCTGTTAACGCAGTTTGGGGCAACAGTATCAAATGACCGGATGACCCTGGACGGTAATATCTATACTTCCGGTGGTGTGACGTCTGGCATTGATATGGCTCTTCGCGTGGTGGCTGATATTGCCGGCATCGACACAGCGCAAAAGATCCAGTTGGCCATGGAATACGATCCGGCGCCGCCATTTGTCGGTGGCACCCCATATACCTCACCACCTGAAATAGTCGCGGCCGTACTCAAAGATTCAGGCAAGCGCCGGGCAATGCGAGAATCTATGGTCTCCGAAGCTGTTCGGAGGCTCAATCAATCTGGGGGGTAACATATGTCGAGAAGCTGAAGATGCCCTCTTTGGACGAGGGAAAACTCGCTGGTTGGACGGTGCGGTCGCGGTTAAACCATGTTGCACTATCCGCTCTCCCTTGCGGTCAGCGCACCGAGTTCGCCAACTCGCCCTGTTCAAGTTCTTAATTGACACTAAGCCCCTAGCTTTCCGTTAGGTAATGTTGCCGACTCAGGCCTTTGTCGTGTCGTCCAAAGGCACAGTGCCCACATTTATCACCTCCGGTTAATATAAGAAGGCGGCGTCATCGTCGCTGCCGAGGCGGCGCAGACGGGCCAGGCGTGCAGGGTGGCAACAAGGCCCGATAGTTCTGAAGATATCAGTCTTCATGGACTCTCATTGGCGCGCTTTGCTGGTTTTTTGTCGCGGTTTGCCTACGCCCGAAGGCCTGTTCACGGTTAACATATTCAACCGTTGGGTTTCTATAAAATTTATATTTTTATGGTAATCCTTTGCACTAACCGAGCGTTGCTGAAATGAAGTACGTAATAGCTTGAAGCTCGAGGCACTTAGATAGACTGAAATCTTGTCATCTAATGCCTTATGCTCAAGTTTTTTAACGATACGTGAGATGACGATTACAGAGGCGACTATCTCAGATTACTGAGGTTGCTCATGTATTCGCTCTCGCTGAATGTGATTTCAGTTTTTGGTATATCAAAACCAAGGGCCATGCTCGGAATCATTGATAACAAAGAATAGCTCCGTTGACGATTACAGTCACGGAGTAGTGTGCGTGGAATAGCCAAATTGGAAGCGCCTCCCTCAAGGTAATATTCAGCCAATACATGCTTTCATGTGAATTGCCGAAATGGGGTTGGCGATTAAAGGGGCACTTAGACCTAGTAGGAGAAATAACGAGTCTTAACGCAGTTTTTTATCTCCAATCCATTCCAGATCACACAGCAAAAGGAAACACGGAATGTCAACCAAGACGTTAACTTTGGGGAGCGTCGATATCAAACAATGCCATGACTCGTTGGCATCGGACATGGAAGATGTGCGCCGCCATATCGAAGAGCGGCTTAGCCACGCCTTGCCCGACCAAGGACGGTCAGACCCGCTCACCGGCGCCATGCGCGCCGCCACGCTCGGGACCGGCAAGCGCATGCGCCCATTGCTCCTGATGGCAGTTGCACGCGACCTCGGGTGCACCTCGCCAGCTTTGCTAGACGCCGCCTGCGCGGTGGAACTGGTGCACGCCGCCTCTCTGATCCTCGACGACCTGCCGTGTATGGATGACGCCAAGCTGCGCCGTGGCATGCCCACTGTGCATCGCCAGTTTGGCGAGCACGTGGCCATCCTGGCCTCCGTTGCCCTGCTCAGCCGCGCCTTCCAACTGCTGTCGCAGGCGTCCGGCATTCCGGCCCACGTACGCACCCGCCTGGTCGGCGCGCTGGCCGATACCGTTGGCGCTCAGGGGCTGGTGCGAGGTCAGTTCCTCGACCTGCACGGCAACCCGCACCGGTCGCTCGACGACATCGCCCGCACAAACGAACTGAAAACCGGCGTGCTGCTGGGCCTGTCCGTGGAAATGGCCGCCATCATCGCCGAAGCAGACGAGCGCGTGATGCTAGCATTACGCTCGTTTGCACTGTCGGCCGGCCAGGCGTTCCAGATCAAGGACGACCTGCTCGACGACGCCGACGCCACCATCACAGGCAAGGACGCCGGCCAGGACGCCGGCAAAGCCACCTTCAACGCCACGCTGGGACGCCAACGCACCGCCGGCCGCCTGGCCGACCACCTGCGCGAGGCCGACATCCATCTGAGCGACGCCATCGGCGGCAAACAGGGCACCCGCAGCCTAGTGGGCACGTTGTTCCGCAACGCCAGCCCGCTGGCCGCTGCGCGCGCGTCGTGACCGGCGCGGTTTTCCCCGCATGGGCAAGCACGCCTGGCGTGCCAAAGGCGGCGTTTGCGCATCAGCCCAGCATGCCCGGATTGCTGTCACCGCGCCATTTCGGCGTGGTGGCGCCGGCATTCCCCAGCCATTTCAGCGCGCTAGCAGCGCTGGCGGGCGAACTGATTCGGCGTGGCCACCGGGTGACGTTCCTGCACCGGCCCGACGCGGCTGCCTACCTGGGCACCCGCATCGCCAGCACCTTACACGGTAGAGCCGGCGACGCGGGAGGCACGCTCATTTCCGGCATCGCCTTCCAGGCACTGGGCATCCAACGCTTCCCACCTGGCTCGATGGAGGTCGCACTGCGCCGCGCTGCCAGCCCCGGCAGTCCGCTGGGCCTGCGCGAGGTCATCCTCGACATGGCTGCTGCCACCGACATGCTGTGCGAGGAATTACCCAATGCCATCGAGGCACTGCGCATCGACGCCCTGCTGGGCGACCAGATGGAAGCGGCCGCCGGGTTGGTGGCCGAGGCGCTGCAACTGCCCCTGATCTCGGTAGCGTGCGCGTTGCCCGTCAACCGCGAGGCCGGCGTGCCGCTGCCGGTGATGCCATTTGGCTACGATGCCAGCGAACGCGGCTTGCAAATGGTGGCTGGCAGCAGCTGCGTATACGACTGGATCATGACTCCGCACCGCCGTGCCATCGAACGCCAGGCGCGCCGGCTGGGCTTACCTGCGCGCGGCGCTATGCACGAGTGCCTGTCGCCGCTGGCGCAGATCAGCCAGACCATCGCCGGCTTCGACTTTCCGCGCCAGCACCTGCCCGCCAATTTTTATCACGTGGGGCCACTGCGGGCGGGTTCGGGAACCCAGGACACCATCACGCCGCTGCCCGCCTTCGATCAGGGCCGGCCGCTAGTCTTCGCGTCACTGGGCACCCTGCAGGGCCAGCGCTTCGGTGCCTTCAAGCGCATCGCCCGGGCCTGCCGCGCGCTGGACGTGCAATTGCTGGCGGCCCATTGTGGCGGCCTTTCCGAACACCAGGCCAAAGCCATCGAACACGCCGGCACGCCCGGCGCAACCCTTGTTTGCGCATTCGCGCCACAGCAGGCGGCGCTGGCACGCGCCAACGCTGTGGTCACCCACGCCGGCCTCAATACCGTGATGGATGCGATCGCCACCGCCACGCCGATCTTGGCGCTGCCGATCGCCTTCGACCAGCCCGGCGTGGCCGCGCGCGTGAGCCATGCGGGCATCGGCCGACGCGCGTCGGCCCGGATCAGCGGCGCCAGCACGCTGGCTGCGCACCTGCGCGCGCTGCTGAGCGATTCGTCATACCAGCGCAGCCTGGCGCCATTGTCGGCCGAACTGGCGCAGGCAGGCGGCACTGCGCGCGCGGCCGATGTCGTTGAGCAGGCCCTGGCGCGCGCACCGGCAGGAGAACCTGCGTGAGCGCAAAACCCTACGACCTGATCCTGGCCGGCGGCGGCCTTGCCAATGGCCTGATCGCCTGGCGCCTGCGTACGGCGCGCCCCGAGCTGCGCATACTGGTGCTGGAACAGGACGCGCACCTCGGCGGCAACCATACCTGGTCATTCCACGACAGCGACCTCGATGACGCCCAGCGCGCCTGGATCGCGCCGCTCGTCTCGGCCCGCTGGCCGCGCTACGACGTGATCTTCCCGGACCTGAAACGCACACTGGACGGCGGCTATGCAAGCATCGCGTCCGAAGATTTCGCGCGCCTGCTCACCCCGGCCCTGGGGGACACGCTGCGCACCAACACCACCATTGCCTCGCTCACGCCTACCTCGGTCACGCTGGTCGATGGCACCGTGCTGCACGCGGGCGCCGTGATCGATGGTCGCGGCCCGGTCCATAGCGACCGGCTGGCGCTGGGCTTCCAAACATTTCTCGGCCAGGAAGTACGCTTGGCTGCACCGCACGGCTTGACGGCGCCGATCCTGATGGACGCCAGCGTGGCCCAGCAAGGCGGCTACCGCTTCGTGTACGTGCTGCCGTTCGGGTCGGAGCGGCTGCTGATCGAAGACACCCATTACGTCGATGCGCCCGAGCTCGATCCCGACCGTTTGCGCGCCAACATCGCCGCCTATGCGGCTGCGCGCAGATGGTCCATCGTGGCCGTACTGCGCGAAGAACGCGGCGCGCTGCCGATCACGCTGGCGTCCAACCACGATGGCTACTGGGTCGACCTGCGCGGCCAGCCTAGCGCAGGGCTGCGCGCTGGCCTGTTCCACCCAACTACCGGCTACTCGCTGCCGCACGCGGTACGACTGGCCGAATGCATTGCCATACAAACCGACCTGCGGGCGCCAGCGCTGTTTGCCGCCATCCGCCAGCACGCCAACGGCGAATGGCGCCGCCAGGGCTTTTTCCGCCTACTTAACCGCATGCTTTTCCTGGCCGGCGATGCCGACCGCCGTTGGCGCGTGATGCAGCGCTTTTATACGCTGTCCGCGCCCCTGATCGCCCGCTTCTATGCTGGCCACCCGACACTGGGCGACCAGCTGCGCGTGCTGTCCGGCAAGCCGCCGGTGCCCGTGGGCCAGGCCGTGGCAGCCGCATTCAAAACTCAACCTCAACAGATCAGGACATCCGCGTGAACCAAGCAAAACAGGCCGTTGTTATCGGCGCTGGCTTCGGCGGCCTCGCGCTTGCCATCCGCCTGCAGGCGGCCGGCATCCAGACCACGCTGCTGGAACAGCGCGACAAGCCGGGCGGCCGCGCCTACGTGTACCACGACCAGGGTTTTACGTTTGACGCCGGTCCTACCGTGATTACCGACCCGTCGGCACTGGAAGAACTGTTTACGGTCGCTGGCAAGCGCCTGTCCGACTATGTCGAGATGCTGCCGGTGGCGCCGTTCTATCGCCTGTGCTGGGAAGACGGCATCCACTTCGACTACGCCAACGACCAGGAAGCACTGGACCGCCAGATCCACGCCCGCAACCCCGACGACGTGGCCGGCTACCAGCGCTTCCTGGCCTACTCGAAAGCCGTGTTCGACGAGGGTTATCTGAAACTGGGCGCGGTGCCGTTCCTGTCGATCCGCGACATGGTGGCGGCCGGCCCGCAACTGGCCAAGCTCGAAGCGTGGAAGAGCGTGTACGGCATGGTGTCGCGCTTCATCAAGGACGAGCAACTGCGTATGGCGTTCTCTTTCCACTCGCTGCTGGTCGGCGGCAATCCGTTTGCCACCTCGTCGATCTACACCCTGATCCACGCCCTCGAGCGCAAGTGGGGAGTGTGGTTTCCGCGTGGCGGTACCGGCGCTCTGATTAACGGCATGGTAAAACTGTTCGAAGACATCGGCGGCAAGATCGAACTCAGTGCCAAAGTGGCAGCGATCGACACGTCCGGCAACCGCGTGACCGGCGTGCGGCTGGAAGACGGCCGCGTCTTTGCCGCGCAAGCAGTGGCGTCGAACGCCGACGTGGTGCATACCTACGGCGAGCTATTGGGCCAGCACCCGCGCGGCCCGGCGCAAGCCAAGTCGCTGGCCGGCAAGCGCCATTCCAATTCGCTGTTTGTGCTGTACTTTGGCCTGAGTCACCACCACAGCCAGCTACAGCACCACACCGTGTGCTTCGGGCCGCGCTACCAGCCCCTGATCAAGGAAATCTTCAACGGCAAAACGCTGGCCGAAGATTTTTCCCTGTACCTGCACGCGCCGTGCGTGACCGATCCGTCGCTGGCGCCCCCCGGTTGCGGCAGCCATTATGTATTGGCGCCGGTGCCGCACTTGGGTAACGCCGACATCGACTGGGACGTGGAAGGTCCGCGCTATCGCGACCGCATCCTGACCTACCTGGAAGAGCGCTACATGCCGGGCCTGCGCAGTCAGCTTGTCACCAGCCGCTTCTTCACGCCGTTCGATTTCCGCGACCAGCTCAACGCCCACGTCGGTTCGGCCTTCTCGCTCGAGCCGATCCTCACCCAAAGCGCCTGGTTCCGCCCGCACAACCGCGATGCCGACCTGGCCAATCTATACCTGGTTGGCGCCGGCACCCATCCCGGTGCGGGCGTGCCTGGCGTGGTCGGTTCGGCCAAGGCCACCGCCGGCCTGATGATTGACGATCTGGCGGGGACGGCGCGATGAACGAAGCGTTGATGGACCACGCCACCGAGACCATCAAGGTGGGTTCCAAAAGCTTTGCGGCCGCCGCCACGCTATTCCCGGCCGACGTGCGGCGCAGTGTACTGATGCTGTACGCGTGGTGCCGCCATTGCGACGACGTGGTCGACGGCCAGGAGCTCGGCTTCGCACCGACAACCGCAGCCCCCGCCCACGACGCGTATGCCGAACTGGCCACGCTGGAAGAACAAACGCGACGCGCCTATGCGGGCGAGCCGATGGCCGAGCCGGCATTTGCCGCCTTCCAGGAAGTGGCGCTGGGCCACGCGATTGCGCCGCAATACGCGTACGACCACCTGGCCGGCTTTGCCATGGACGTGCATGATGCGCAGTACGAAACCATCGACGACACGCTGCGCTACTGCTACCACGTGGCAGGCGTAGTGGGCCTGATGATGTCCACCATCATGGGCGCCAAGAATGCGGATGTGCTCGACCGCGCTTGCGACCTGGGCCTGGCCTTCCAGCTCACCAATATGGCGCGCGACATCGTCGCTGACGCGGACATCGGCCGCTGCTACCTGCCGGCCGCCTGGCTGCGGGAGGCGGGTATCCCTCCAAGTGAACTGGCCCTACCCGAACACCGCGCAGCGCTGGCCACCGTGGCGGCCCGGCTGATCGATTACGCGGAACCATATTACGACTCGGCCAATGAAGGTATCGTCGCATTATCACTGCGCTCGGCGTGGGCGATTGCCACTGCGCGCAATGTGTATCGGCAGATCGGTATCGAGGTCAAGGCGCGTGGAGCCCGGGCGTGGGACGAGCGGGTCGGTACCTCGAAAGCGGCTAAGCTGTGGTTGCTGTTCAAGGGCGGCGTGAGTGCGCTCACTTCGCGCTTGCGGAAGATGGCGCAGCGTCCTGCGGGCTTGTGGAAGCGCCATCCGCCGGAACGGTATCGCGCTGAAGACGGCCTTCGAGGGAGCCGCCATGAAGCGCATGCAACTGGCGCTTGAGGCTGGCTACCGGCGGCGCGTACAGGAAGCCGAAGGATACCGCGCCATGCTTGCCAGGCACCGCGTGGTGCATGCGGTGGGCCTGGTACAGGCGCTTGAGGTAGCCACTTCGCGGCGTGTACGAAAATGGCCAGCGGCGGTGCACCAGGCCGTCGTGAGCGACGAAGTACAAGGCGCCGTAGGCGGTCATGCCGGCGCCGAGCCATTGCAGCGGCGCGTGGCCTTCGGCACCGAAATAAATCAGGACGATGGCCACGCAGGCAAACACCACCGCAAACAAGTCGTTTTTCTCAAACCTGCCGGTGTGCGGCTCGTGGTGCGACTGGTGCCAGCCCCAGCCGAAGCCGTGCATGATGTATTTGTGCGCGAAGATGGAAAACAGTTCCATGAACACCACTGTCAGCAATACGATAGCCGTATTCAATAACGCATTCGTCAACATCACCACTCCAACACATTCATCACACAAAGGAAACCATATGCATACAGCCTACCACAAGCCGAACTACTCGCGTGCCATGCTTTGGCTGGCCTGCGCCCTGTTCGGCGGCTCGGCCTCGGCCGCCACGGTGGAAGTAAAAGTGAGCGGCGTGGCCGTAGGCAAGGGCAAGATCAACGCCGCCGTCTGCGACAAGGAACACTTTCTCAAGGATTGCACCTACTCCGGTTCGGCCCAAGCAAAAGCGGGCCAGACTAAGGTCACCATCGACAATGTGCCGAAGGGTACATGGGCAGTTCTGGTGTACCAGGATGAAAACCAGAACAACAAGCTGGACCGCAATTTCATCGGTATGCCCACGGAAAATTATGCGTTCAGTCGCGATGCGCGCGGCAAGTTCGGCCCGCCGGACTTTAATGACGCCGCCATCGAGATCGGTGACGACAAGGTTGTTGTGCCGATAGCATTGAAAAATTTTTGACCTGTACGCTCTCGGACCGCTGAAATCTAAAGCGGAGGTACACCGAATTCGCCAGCTTCGACAGCAAATATCTGTTCATCAAAATATCGTTCCGATGCCTTGGGGGGATCGACCTTCGCCAAATTGTTGTCTCAATCATCTGACCTTGGCTAAAATCGTTGCAGGGGGGGGTAATGTTAACGAAGAATCTCAGTTATCGCGCGCTTTTCTTAATGTCTATTACATTCGATTGGTCTCAAAAAAATGCGTAAAATTTTGCTTGCCTCGAGTATTGCAGTGATCCCACTCCTGGGATTCGCTGAGAAGCTGCCTCCGGTGTTACATCAGGATAGCCAAGCTGTTATCACCACTTCGCCTGGCGTTTCTCTACGTGAGTTGATCGGCCGGACTGCGCCGGCAGGAGCCCGCAGTGAACTTGTCAGTGTTGCCTTATTTCACCTAGAGCCTGGCAAAGCCAGCGCATGGAGTCATAATAAAATCGGCGAAGAATCATTCTTTGTACTCAAAGGGGAGGGCGAGGTATGGACTGATGGCAAAGTACAAGCTGTAAGACCTGGCTCTTACATCGTGATACAGCCTGCAACCGTGCGGTCAATTCGCGCAAGTAAAGGTGTGGCGCTGGAGTTCTACGCGATTACCTCGCCTGCCTGGAGCAGCTCCGACGATGTGCTTACTACGGCGCCTGAAGGCGCGCCCAAGTAATCTTTTTTTGGCGAGTTTTGCCGGCGATCTGCAAATGGTATGTGAGCGGCGAAATGGAAAGCATATCCGTTTGGCCTGTCGAATTGACCAGTGATTGGGCACACAGGCCTACCTGTTCAGCGGCACCGTCGTTGGCACATGATGCCGCGCCGGAACTGTCAGTGAACTTGCTAAATTTCATAGTGACCTTTAGTGATTTTCGCAATTGCAACAGCATTGCAAGAATTGCAAACTGCCAACCAGTCATAATGCAAGTAAAGTGCTCGGCGTGCGTGCCGCAGCAAAACTACTGTAGCTAATGCGTTTGACGATGAAGCCATATTGATCATGGCGACAGCACTGCTATCCGGGAGGCATTTACTCCGCACCTTTGGCGTATCGTATCGTCGGCGCATGACGCAAGCCCTGCACCACCAATGCCACATTGCGACGGAGTGCTTCAACTTTTGAATCTTTACAAGCTTTGACCGCGTGATGTGGCGTGGAGACAATTTTGAGAAAAACTATGATAAGACTTGTGGTTGGAATGCTGCTGCTGGCATTGGGCGGATTCGCTTTTGCAGAAGGCACGCAAGTGCGATATTTGAGCGGTACCGACAAGGACCATCGCGTCGATTGGGAATTCATGGTCAACGGCGGGCGCAATAGCGGCTCCTGGAAAACTATACCGGTGCCGTCGAATTGGGAGATGGAGGGCTTCGGCACCTACCGCTATTACAACGACTGGGAAAAGGACCCTGCGCCTGACACCACCGGCATCTACCGCCACAAGTTCGACGTGCCTTCCGACTGGCAGGGCAAGCAAATTGATATCGTGTTCGGCGCATCGATGACCGATACGCTGGTGAAGGTGAATGGACAGCCTGCTGGCGCCGTACACCAGGGCGGTTTCTATGAGTTTCGGTACGATATTTCTAAGCTGCTGAAGCCGGGGCAAAGCAACCAGCTGGAGGTGACGGTCAACCGCTACTCGGCCAACAAGTCGGTCAACCGCGCTGAGCGTAGCTCCGACTACTGGCTCTTCAGCGGCATTTACCGGCCGGTGTGGCTTGAGGCCAAACCCCTCGACAATATCGACCGTATCAGCCTCGATGCGCGCCACAATGGCGATTTCAGCGCCGACGTTTTCCTCGCCGGCCAGCCGGACGGCAAAGTCGTCGCGCGCGTGACCACCCTCGATGGCAAGGCGCTTGGCAAGCAGATGTCAGCGCAAGTCCTCAGCGGTAAGGCGCAACTGAAGGGCAATTTCGCCAAGGTGACGCCTTGGTCGGCGGAGAATCCCCAGCGCTACAAGGTCAACTTCCAGCTGGTCAGCGGCAACAAGGTGGTGCATGAAGTGAGCAAGACGATCGGCTTCCGCACCGTTGAACTGCGGCCGCGCGACGGCTTCTATGTCAACGGCTACAAGGTTCGCTTGAAGGGCTCGAACCGGCACACTATCTGGCCGACATCGGGCCGCGCCAGCAGCAAGGAGCTTAGCTATCAAGACGCCAAGTTGATGAAGGAAATGAACATGAACGCGGTGCGGATGTCCCACTATCCGCCGGACCCGCATTTCCTTGATGTTGCCGATGAAGTGGGGCTATACGTCATCGACGAGTTGACCGGGTGGCAGAAGTTCTACGATACCGATGTCTCCACGCCGCTGGTCAGGGAACTGGTAACGCGCGATCAGCATCACCCGTCGATCGTCTTCTGGGCCAACGGTAACGAGGGAGGGTTCAACCGCGATCTGGACCAGCTGTTCCCACAGTGGGATACGCAAAAGCGTCCGGTCATCCATCCATGGGCAAATTTCGGCGGCATTGATACTGCGCATTATCCGACATACGATTGCTGCGCCACCTCGCTGTTCCACGGACGGGATGTCTTCATGCCGACCGAGTTCCTGCACGGTCTGTACGATGGCGGCGCTGGCGCCAGCCTGGACGACTGGTGGAAGCAGATGCTGGCCAATCCGCTGAGTGCAGGCGGCTTTATCTGGTCCTTCGCCGACGAGGGCATCGTCCGCGACGACAAGAACGGCGCCATCGACGTCGCCGGCAATCTGGCGCCGGACGGCATCGTCGGGCCGTATCGCGAGAAGGAGGGCAGCTTCTTCGCCGTGAAGAAGATCTGGACGCCGGTGTATCTGCCGCTGTCCGAAATGGCCTTCCTGCCGCCCACCTTCGACGGCAAAATCACGCTGGAGAACCGCTACGACATCAGCAATTTGAACCAGGTCAAGCTGAGCTGGCAGCTGGTGAAGTTCGGCACCGAGGCGGGCCACAAGGTCGTCGCCAAGGGCAGCGCCAAGGCGCCGGATGTCGCCGCCGGCATGCGCGGCGCCACCAGCATCGCCTTGCCGGCCGACTGGGCGCAGCAGGACGCGTTGTACTTCACGGCGACCGACCAGGACGGCCGCGAGATTTACACGTGGTCGTGGATGATCGCCAGTGCGCAGCAGGTGGCGCAGCGCATGCAACCGGTGGCTGCGGCGTTAACCCCGGCCACGCTGACGGAAGCGGACGACAGCTTCCGGTTGCAGGCCGGGGCGCTGAATGCGGTGATCGACAAGAGCACCGGCTATCTGCGTTCGCTGAAGAAGGGCGATACCGTGGTGCCGCTGACCAATGGTCCGCGTCTGGTGGCAGGCACCGCGACCTTGAAGAGCATCGCCGCGCGGCGCGACGGCAACGATGTGACCGTGCAGGCGGAATATACGGGCAATCTGCGCAAGGTAAACTGGCGCCTTGACGCGGCTGGCACGCTCAGTGTGAACTACGGCTACAACATGGAGGGCGGCAAGCCCGCCGATGCGTTGGGCGTGACCTTCGACTATCCCGAATCGCAGGTGCAGTCGATGCGCTGGCTCGGACGCGGTCCTTATCGCGTGTGGAAGAACCGCACCCAGGGTGTGGAGTTCGACGTGTGGCAGAAGGATTACAACGACACCATCACCGGCTTGTCATGGAACTACCCAGAGTTCAAGGGATTCCACGACAAGGTGTATTGGGCCACGCTGGCAACTAGGAATCTACCGATCACGTTGATCAACCATAGCGACGATATTGCGTTGCGGGTTTTCACGCCGAAGGAGGCCAGTGGCGAGGGTTTCGAGCCCAAGTCGACGAAGATGGAGTTCCCGCCGGGCGATATTTCGTTCTTGAACGCGATCCTGCCAATCGGTACAAAGTTCAATTTGCCGCATGAACTGGGGCCATCGGCGCAGCGCGGACGCACACCGAATCTCGGGATTTATCTTGAGAACACGATTGATATAGTGATTGGCGACGCGGTTGTCACTGACCGCAAAAAATGATGTTCCCAGCGCGGCGCCAGGTTGGTCGTATACGGCATGGCCCCGCGCTGTCGATCACAGACCTACGAGAGTCGGTCATGTACATGAGTCTATGCTGATGAGTAACCATGAATATATTTAAAATTCTTCCCGCCCTACCAGGCTTGATATTCGCACTGATGATTCCGGCAGTGCATGCCGGGCCCACGCTCAATGCCCGGCAGCTGTATCAAAACAACTGCGCGGCGTGTCATGGCGCCAATATGGAAGGCGCTTCGGCGCCCACGCTGGGTCAACACAATTGGCTCCACGGCGCACCGACCGCAGCCAATTTACGCAAGGTGATTGCGCAGGGGGTTCCGGAAAAAGGCATGCCGTCCTGGTCCGCAATATTGAGCACGCAGCAAATTGGACTGTTGGCGGACTATATCGCCGGCCATGCCAAGACCACGGCTGCGGCGCCAGTGCTCACCTCGTGGGCCAAAGTGGCACCTGCCACCGGCCAGCCGGTAGCACAAGTCACGCCGATACCTGACCTGGCTGGGTTCAAGCTGCCCGCTGGTTTCCATATCAATGTTTATGCGAATGGCTTGCCGGCTGCGCGCGCAATGGCAGTTTCCAGCAGCGGCATCGTCTACGTCGGTTCCCGCGCTGCTGGCAAGGTGTACGCAATGGTACCCAATGCCGATAAAATCACGGCCAAAGTCGTGGTCATCGCCGAAGGGTTAGATGCACCGATCGGGCTCACCCTCCTGAACGGTGCGCTGTATGTGGCAGAGATAGGCCGCATCATACGTTTTGACGACATCGACAAGCGCTACATGACCAAGCCTTCTTTCGCTGTGGTCAAGGCAGACATCCCTAACGACAAATGGCACGGGGAGAAAGTCATCAAGGCTGGCCCGGACGGCAAGTTATACATGCCGGTCGGTGCGCCATGCAATGTCTGCGAGACAGAGGATAAACCGCATGCAAAAATCTGGCGCATGAATCCGGATGGAAGCCAGTTTGAAGAATATGCGCGTGGCATACGCAATACTGTGGGATTCGCTTTTCATCCAAAAACCAACGCGCTATGGTTCACTGATAACGGCCGCGACAATCTCGGCGACAATAGCCCATCATGCGAGTTGAACGTGGCGCCAAAGCCTGGGCTACACTTTGGTTTCCCTTACTGCCATGGTGGAGTAGTGCCAGATCCCGAGTTGTCGGGCGGCCGTAGTTGTGACGAATTCGAGGCTCCAGTTGCTAAGCTAGGACCGCATGTTGCGCCCCTGGGCCTGAGTTTCTACAATGCCACCCAGTTCCCCGAAGCCTATCAGGGCAATCTATTTGTAGCGGAACACGGCTCTTGGAATCGTTCGAAAAAAATTGGATATAGAGTTGAGTTGATAACCTTGTATGACAATAAGATGGTATCAGACACCCCATTTCTTGATGGCTTCATACGAGGGGAGCAAGTGGTAGGGCGGCCGGTGGACATTGCCGTGATTGCCGATGGCTCAGTGCTGATCTCCGATGATTATGGCGGCCGGGTCTATCGGGTAAGCTACGACGGAAAATAAGGCGACGACTGGCTGTGGCCATGCGGCGCCCTAGGCGGACAAGAATTGCTAGGCTCAACTTAAAAGGGATGAGCTTTCCTGCCTGTGGGATGCGCTGTCGGTGTTGCTAAAAGGCATGGCGCATGCCGATGCTGATGATCTTGGTGCGGGCGTCAATATTCTGTCCGGCGCCGGAAAATAGCGGCACCTCCTGAGCTCCCAAGGGAATCAACATCGTCGCCGGGCCACCGGCAATCGCGAGGGGTGTCCTGTCGCCTTTGACGATGCGTCCCCGTTTATCGCTGAGCACGCCGGCGCGCATATACAGCGCCGAACGCATGGATAACTGATAGTCTACTCCCATCATGTAGCCCCGATCTACGCCTTTTGTGAAATTCACAAACCGCGTATCGACCAGTTCGATACCCAAGGCTAGCGCCCCCCAAGCCTGTTTTGCACCAAGTCCATAGGTGCGCACCAGCGGATCGGCGGTGCCAGCGAAATCGAAGCGGCCGAGGTGGACGGTGGCGGCAAAGCTGGTGCCTGTATTGGGTAACTTGTATTTGGCGCCGAGTAGTGCGGAGTGAAAACTGTTTGCCTCAAAAAGCGGCACCAGCAGACCGCCCGAGACGATCCCGACCGGAACGTCGCCGAAATCGTTGCGGTGCAGTGCGCCCAGTACAGTCAGCGTGTCATTCGCGTAGGCCAGCATTGCGCCTTGAGCACGCCCGCGACGAGCGGCAGTTTCAGCACCAGCTGTCGCGCCACCAACGATTTGTCCGGTGGCGGCGTTGGCGGCCGGGGTCGAACCAGTCGCAAATGACCGCGCGGCACTGATGCCCGAACCCACGCCAGCGTTGGTCGAATACGATAACATCGCGCTCCATGATCCATGGCGCACGCTATAACTAAGCGCGTTGTCCTGGAATTGCTGCAGGGTGTTGATCACCAGTCCCGCAGCTAGCAAATCAGTGCTGCCCAGCGCTTCAGTGGTTACCCTGAAATAGGCCGCCAGCATCGGGCTAGCTTGGCGCCCAATTTTTACCTCGCCAAAAGGCGAACCCAAGCCAACATAAGATTGTCGGCCGAACAGACGTCCATCATTGGCGGTCATGCCGGTATCAAGCGAGAGGCTCGCTTCGAGGTTAAAAAAAGCACTATAGCCCTGGCCCAGCGACTCAGTACCCTTGAATCCTAAGTTGCTCTGACGACTCAGCGACGGGCTGATCCTCTGGGTGACAGATCTGGGGGCGGCGACTGCATTGGGCACCTGCTTTCCTCCGCTGGAGCCAAAAACCGTGCCCTGAACATTGCCTTCGCTCTTCTCGATGCGGTCAAGCGCGACGTCGAAGTTGCCATATATTGTGAGTGATGACTGTGCGAAGGCGGCGATGGACGTGCTGGTCCACGCGACCACCGTGGCCGCGAGAAAAAATCTTTTCATTGTTTGTCTCCTGATTTTTTATTTGACTGGCGAATTCAGCGGCTACGAAAATTCGGTTTTGAACGCAAACTTTTCGGTCACCGTTTGTAGCGCACTGATGGCTGCGCTGCTGCGTACCATCAACGTCATGCCATGCTGTGGCGAAACACTCGCAGACACTTGCGCAGCCAGATTGGCAGCCGCGAGCGCTTGCATCAGCACCCGCTCGGCGGCCATGCAGCGCAATGCCGGCTTGAATATCTTGCCCACCGCCGTGAGCGGCATCTGCGGCAGTATTTCTACATGCACCGGCGCTGCGGCCCGCTCGCCACAGTGCGCAAGACCAAAAGCGTGCAACGCTTCCGCAGTGACCTCCTGGCCAGGCTTAACGGTCACATACACGCACGGCAGTTCACCAGCGTAGGCATCGGGCTGACCTACGGCAGCGGCCAGGAGGACGGCATGATGGCGTTCAAATGCCTGCTCGATCGGATGCGGGTCAATATTGTGGCCGCCACGAATAATCAGGTCTTTGGCCCGTCCGACCAGCCAGAAATAGCCCTCGGCATCGCAACGACCGAGGTCGCCGGTATTGAACCAGCCATCGTGCATCAGGTTCGCTTCGTCATTGGCATGACAGTAACCCGCAAACAGATTTGGTCCCCGTATCACGACGGCGCCGGCTTCGTCGACTGCACAATCACCGGCATAGTCACCTTGTGCGTCGAGGCGCACCACTTTCATTTCTTGATAGGGAATACGCAATCCGATTGACCCGATACGACGCTCGCCGTGAAGCGGATTGAGCGCGCTCATACATGTGCCTTCGGTTAAGCCATAGCCTTCAATCAGTCGCAAGCCGCTGTGCTTTTCAAAGGCAGCAAATGTGCCATGAGGCATGGGTGCTGCGCCGCAAATCGCGTACCGTAACGTTGCATGCGTCGTGTTTTCCCGTGGGACCGAGAGCAAGGCAGCAAACACGGTGGGCACAGCAGAAAACCAGGTGACGCGGTAACGCTCAACCAATTGCCAAAAATTCTGGATCACGCGCGGGTTGCGGAATCCTGACGGCGTCGCTATCAATACCGAACCGCCACCGGCAAAGACCAATAGCCCGGCAGAAAATAGGGCATTCACATGGAATAGCGGCAAGCCACCCAAGGCAACGTCCTCCATGCCGTTTTCCAAAACCAGACTCGCGCTCGCTGTGAGAAATGCCTGGTTTGCATGGGTATGCATGGCGAGCTTTGGAATCCCGGTGGTGCCGCCAGTATGAAAATACGCAGCAATATGGTGCTGCAGTGGCGGGGTGGCCAGCAGCACGTCGGGCAACTGCGTCGCGATCGCCATGTCGAAATCGTAGACCGGCAGATCGCCCTCGTAGTACAGAGGTGAATTTTCCTTGTCGATCAGGCCATCCGAGGCAGGATTAACCTGTAATATCGCCTTCAGCTTTGGCAGAAGGGCGAAGTGTGGTAGCAGCTTTTGCCAGATACCGTCGCCCATGCTAGGTCCCGAAAGTACCAACACGCTGGCACCTGCCTCGCGCACAATGGCCGCAATAACGGCCCCTTCCAGCAGAGGGTTGATGGGGTTGACAATGCCGGCAGCGCTACCGCCGAAGAGCGTCATCGTCATCTGCGGCAAGTTAGGCAACACGCATGAGATCACTCCGTCTCGTTTCACGCCTAACGATGTAAATAGATTGGCAGTACGGTGTATGTCTTCAAAGAGCTCGGCGTACGTCCAGCAGGCCGCCACCTCTTCGAGTTCGGCAGTCGCCAGAAAACGCAGAGCAAGGCGTTGCGGATACAGCATGGCGGTGCGGCGCAAAATATCATAAGTCGTCGTCGGGAAGCCACGACGGTGGTAAGGTATTTGCTCGATCGCACGGATATCGGCCATCGAAGCCACTCCTTGACGTTGCGCAATCATGGGGCGCTCCGTTTCTGCGTTACCAATGGCGCCAATGAGCCCCTGACGGCAAAGGCAAACGCCAGACCGCCGGTGTACATCAGCACTCCATAAATTGCGCCCGGAATCACCATTTCTGGCTGGTTCAATACACTTCCACCGATAACGATCGCCAAGGTAGCGTTTTGCATCGCTGTTTCGATAGCCAGCGTGACCGCTTGGCGCCGATCTAGCCGGCCAATACGCGCCACCACGAAACCGGTGCCCAGCATGAGCACATTGAGTCCGATAGCGAGCGGTGCGACGCTGGTGAAATGTAATTCGAAAAGTGTCCAATTGCGAACGACGGACGCCACGACGATTACCAGAAAACAGACGCTCGACAGGCGGGTCGCGCCTTTCTCAATTCGCAACGCTAGTTCAGGCAACCAATGGCGGGCTAACATACCTAGTCCGACAGGCAGTGCAAGCATGAGTACCACTTGCTTGATTAGCATGGCAGTGGGCATAACCACACCGCTATCGGCTCCCAGAAAGTATTGCATTGAGAAGCTCATGATCAACGGCAAGCTCACAACCGTCAGCAAGCTCGCCGCAGCGGTAAAGGTCAATGCCAGTGCGACGTCACCACGGGCAATATAAGTGAGCAAATTGGAGGTCGTTCCTGTGGGGCAGGCGGCTATCAGCATGAAGCCTACTGCTAACGCGCCGGGAAGCGGGAACAGATGAAGCAATACCAAGCAAGTTAGAGGCAATAAGATGAAATGGCAAAGCACCCCTAGGAAAAATGCCCGTGGATGGGCGGCGATACGTCGGAAATCGGTCGGAAGTAAGCCGAGTCCCAATGAAAACATAATAAAGGCAAGCATTAGCGGCAGCATTAGTGCCGACAGCCAGTCTCCGTTCATGTAAGTCTCCTTGCAGCCGCTTCAGCGGCCGTCGTTGTAGTGAAGGCAAATGGGATAACGCCAGCAGCCTGTCGGACTTAGGATCGTCAGCCGCAAAAATACCTAGATCGGTCTATATTTCGTCGCTTTCGACAAACTTTGTTCTAGACCGGCTATTTTTTTGCACTGACGCCCCCTAATTCCGCCTGCCTGCTAGAGAGCTATCTCTGTCTGTGGTAAATAGATACTGTTGATGGGGCGGGCAAAAACTCGCCGCAGCATCGGCTCAAAAAACTCCAATGGCAGCGTCTCGGCGTTCGGGTCAAAGGCCGCCGCG
Organism: Oxalobacteraceae bacterium OTU3CINTB1; assembly: GCA_024123955.1. Lineage (NCBI taxonomy): Bacteria > Pseudomonadati > Pseudomonadota > Betaproteobacteria > Burkholderiales > Oxalobacteraceae > Oxalobacteraceae bacterium OTU3CINTB1. Next base: position 5,200,324 of record CP099652.1, on the reverse strand, counting down.
TCGTATTTCTCACAAAAATGCGCGGTACGCTTATACAGTTCTGGCCATTCCCGGAAATTATCCCGAAGCGTTCGGTCCAGTCCTAAGTGATGGAAAAAGTAGTAACCCTGGAACGTCGCGTGGTGAGCGACCATCCAGTGGTTTTCCTTACTCACGAAGGGCTGCACGATAGCCGCTGCAATATCGGCGTGATTAAAGCTGCCGAGGCTGTCGCCAATATCGTGCAGCAACGCGCAAACGACGTATTGCTCGTCCTGTCCGTCGCGATGCGCGAGGGTGGCCGTTTGCAGGCTGTGCGTGAGTCGATCGACCGCAAAGCCGCCATGGTCACCGTCGAGTAAATGCAAGTGGTCAAGCACCCGATCAGGTAAGCGCTGAACGTATTTCTTGAACTCGGCAGCAATCATGGACCAGTCGTAAGCGCTGCCGTCGCGCATATGATGAAAGCTGGCTCTTCCCGGCTGAGCCAGCTCGGTGCCTGAGTTCAAGTCACCTCCAGCGTCGGCGTGCTTGTCGTCGTCGTGCATATTGATGCTCCTTTTTAGTAGCTGTTTTTATTCCTTAAAGCTCGGATCAAGGCGGTTCAGTCTGCGTAACAGCGCGGGCCAGGCCAGTTGTCCGCCCAAGCCCTGCGTCACCTGCGCAGCTTGGGCCGCGATAGCATCAACCACCGTATTCGGGATGGGATTCAATGCGCCGCCTGCGAGTGCTCGAACCTGGATCGCACATGCGGCTTCGAAGATGTACATTGCCAGGAATGCATCCGCAACTGACTGACCAACAGTGAGCAGCCCGTGATTGCGCAGCAACATGAAAGTGTTGTCGCCCAGATCTTGCTGCAATCGTGGTTTTTCCTCGTCATTCAGCGCCACGCCCTCGTAGTCATGCGTCGCCAGCGAAGACAGCACGAAAAGTGATTGTTGCGATAGCGCGCGGACACCGTCCCGTTGCGCCGCCACCGCGCAGCCGTTCAGCGAATGGGTGTGCATCACACAAAACACATCAGGCCTTGCGCTGTGGATCGCGCTGTGGATGGTAAATCCGGCCGGATTGACGTTGTGAGGCGAGTCTTGCACCTGCTTGCCGTAGTAGTCCACCTTGATCAGACTGCTGGCGGTGATTTCTTCAAACAGCCAGCCGTAAGGATTGATTAAAAAATGTCCCTCTTCGCCTGGCACGCGACAGGATATATGGGTGAAAACTAGGTCGTCCCACCCGTAGTAGGCAAACAGCCGGTAGGCCGCCGCTAAATCGACGCGTGCCGCCCACTCAGCGGCGCTGACTTGGTTCGTCGGAACGTAGATTGCATTGTCCGGGGCATTGTTACTTTGAAGCATTCTTGTCTCCTATAACGGCGTTGTGTACTTATTCTGGATCAGAACCGATATAATTTAAAGTAAATTACTAAGAACTTTGATATAACTATTAGGACTACCTACGATGAATCACGACGTTGCATATTTTTTGGCGGTGGCCGATGCGGGCAGTTTGGCACGCGCAGCGGAGCGGCTCAGCATGACGCAGCCTGCGCTAAGCAAAGCGCTACAGCGAATCGAGCAACAGGTTGGCGTGAAATTGCTGTCTCGCAGTGCTCAAGGCTCTACGCTCACGGAAGCGGGACGTGCGTTTTACACGCGCATGCGCGCCGTAACACGAGACGCAGAAGATGCAATGCAGGAGGCTCGTGACTTGGGAGGAGGGCATGCGGGATGGTTGAGGATAGGCGCGACGCCTGCGGCAGCAAACTTCACGCTGTCTGCACTACTGCCATCGCTGCAGCAGGAGCGGCCAGCCGCGACCATCAGCTTTTGGGATGGATTTAGCGATACCTTGCTCGAAGCGCTGGCAAAAAGGGAACTGGACCTTGCGGTCGGTCCACTCCTTGTTGAGACAGACACAAGCATGGATTCTGAAATCCTGTTTGATGATCCATATAGCCTTGTGCTTAACCGCAACCATCCGCTGGCAGGACGCGATGACTTGACATTAGAGGACTTGGTCGCATGCGCTTGGGTTGCCTCGCCCAAGCGAGAATATGCCCGCCAGTTCATGGAAATGAGACTTCAGCAGCAAGGGCTGCCTCGACCCAAAATTGCGATTGAAGTTAACAGCATGCCAGCGCTTCTGCTGGCTGTATCTCGCACGACATTCGTTAGCCTGATCAATTCACGTGCCCTCATGGAAGGGCAGTTGCCGCCCAATGTAGTAGTACAACAAGTACTTCCATCGGCTCTTCGGTGTCCCGTCGGCATGGTGTGGAGACGTGGCTATGTCTCATCTATCGCTCAACGCGCACAACAACTTTTGCGTCGGATGGCCTGAGAAAATCAGGTGATTTACGAGCGACGGGGTCTTTGGGGGGGGGGGGAACATACTCCCTAGAGCGCCTTTAGGTTCGTAACACTGTTCCCGGAAATATGTGTGATTAACGCTCAAGCCTTTCTGTTATTCCTTCTCCAATCCGTCGGCGTCATACCTTCCCAATCGCGAAATGCTCTACTAAATGAGTTCGTATCGTCATATCCAAGAAGGTACGCTACCTCATTTAACTCAATTGCTCGATCAGCCAAAAACAGGCGGCTCATTTCGTGTCGCACTTCGGTGAGCAAGGCGCGGAAGGTTTTTCCTTCTGTTGTAATTCTGCGTTGCAATGTCCTTTCGCTCATCCCCAAAGTTCGTGCTATGCCTGAAAGATCAGGTGTGCCATGGCTCAGCGTGATTTTCAATTGCGACTTGACCCGTTCGACAAGGCTCGCTTCTCCTTCAATTTGGCTCACTGCCGATGCAAGCGCGGGAGATAACAAATCAAGAAATTCTTCATTATGGCCAGTAAAAGGTAGTTCCAAATGTTCGGAATTCAAAATCATTTTGTCCCGTTCCGCGCCGTAACGGATCGGGCAACAAAAATAGGCTTGATGTTTATCTGTTTTTGGCAAAGGCCGGCGTAGTTCAAGTGCCAGCGGTGCAAGGTGCTGCCCAGTGCCGCGACGACCAAGTTCCAGTAAAAGTGCAAAATTGGCGTCAACAGACAATGGTGGTTCAGGTGGCGAGCCTGGCGGCCAGTCAATGGTGATAGCCACTGCCCCATCAAGCTCAGTTAAACAATTTTTGTCTGGACTGCATAAACGCTTGAAACGAGAAATTCTGGCAATGCCTTCAGAAAAGTTGCTAGCGTATGACGCCGCCAAAAAAGCAATCTTATGTTTCGGAGTGCTGGTTTCACTGACCATCCTAATACTGAATGTCGAGTCTCCAGACAATACTTCAATAGCGTTCCATATCGAAAAAAGTTGCGCGGTGGAGATCGTGACGGAATCGTCGGAATACACACTGAGCGGAAGATTTGCAACCCTCAACACGTCTCCCGTAGAAATCCCAAGATCGTTAACTGCTTGCCAAAATGCGCCAGGGATTTTGCAGCGGTTGCTCATGCCACTATAGGATTTCATAGAAATTATTTTTTACAATGGGGGCTATAAAATTGAATAAAATCGTTAATTATAATCTTGCGAAATATAGTAACAAATCCGTGGGGGTTTTTAAAAAATAAGATATAAAATTAAAAATTAAAATATATTGTTCCTGGTAATTCCGAACAAGGCGTGGAAATAGCAATAACATTTACATGTCGCGCAAGGTTTTTGACGTTGTTTGGGTATGTTTGGGCCATCTTCTTGCCTATCATGCGTGGCCCACCATCTATTGAAAGACTGAGCTGCTGATAACGTTTTATACAAATCCGAGTTCGCGTGGACGCATTGTGCCTTAGATGCTCGCAGAAGTTGATGCCAAGTGTGTAGCAGCAGTAAAGGACTACCAAGAGTCGAGCGAGTCCGACCGCTGGGGTGGCGCAGCCTTTGCCACACATGATGCATCCAACCGAAGTGATCCGCAATGCAAGTCTTCGACAACATAAATCCGATTGGAAACATTCCCGCATTTTTTGCACGATGCCGAGATAATAACCGAGAGCGCGGCGATCTGCGCCTACCTTGCTGAAATATGCCCGGAAGCCATCCTTGTCCGTCGGCTAAGGAGCCTGTGGCCTAATACAGGTTGATGTCTTCGCTGCTGTATTGAGTCGTCTGCGGCCATAAGTCCTTCCGCGTTCACACCCTTACCAGAGAAGAGTTCTTTTTTTGGGGGCAACTATAAACGAACGATTGATTAACGCAAACTTGCCATTAGCGCCGATTATTGGCCGATTCCCGATCCCACATGGACGCAAGTCACGCTGGCGCACGCGTGTGGGATAATGCTCGGTAACACTAACCAAATAATTGAGCCGGAAGATGTTATCCCATGAGAACCGATAGTCGACTTTCACGCATGCTGCATGTCCTATTGCATATGGCGCGGGCCGAGCAGCAGTTCACGTCCGATCAGATCGGACAAATGTTGGGTACTAATGCGGTTGTGGTTCGGCGTACTATGGCCGGGCTGCGCAAGGCTGGTTATGTCACATCCCTGAAAGGGCATGGCGGGGGGTGGACGATCGCTTGCGATCTGACAAAAACCACCTTACTCGATATCTATGATGCCATCGGCGGCACTGGCCTGTTTTCCGTAGGCGTAGACAATTTGAGTCCGCATTGTGGTGTCGAGCGCGTAGTCAATGAGGCCATCGGTGCGGCACTGAAAGATGCCGAAGAACTGCTCCGCACCGAATTGCGATCTGTCACACTCGCGCAATTATCCGAGCGCTTCGATACGGTCTGCGTGGACACTGGGTGGCGCCCCGACGGTGTGGGGATTAAAAGCGTTTAGTGGACAGCGGCAGCAAATTTCGCAATCGCTTCAGCTGTCGCAACGGGATTCTCTTCCGCAATCCAGTGCCCTGAGTTCGGGATGAGCGTGACGCTGATATTGCGAACGCCGAGTGCCCTCAAACCTGCCTCCATCGGTACGATGCCGCCACCCAGGCTGCCATCGGCCGCTGCCAGAAGAAAAGGCAAATCCAGCCGCTCACTTTGGGCGGCATTAAATTTTTCATCCTCCACGAATGACCGATAGAAGCCAAAGCCCGCACTGAGGCTTTCAGGTGCATCGTATGCTGCGGCATAGACGGCGACATCTCTATCCGAGATGGCCGACGCGTTTAACGCGTTGTTGTCGATGAACTGCCGAAAATAAAGCGTTTGTCTGCCGGCGACGAGGCGCTCCGCCAAAGGCTTTTGTGCATTAAAATTGAAATGCCACGCTTGGGGAATAGACTTTACTGCATTCCAAGGTGCAATGCCTGGTAGCGGGACGTCCAGGATGCCTACTCCTGCTAAATCTTTCGAATAGAGCCTGGCGTACGCGTAAGCCACCATCCCGCCGACATCATGACCGATTAAAACCACACGGCGCGCGGACAATGTCTTGATGAACCCATGGAGATTTCGCGCCAAAGCAGCCTTCTCGAAGGATTGCCCTGCGCCCGCATCAGAGGGCGGTTGGGACGAGCCGCCAATGCCTGGCAAATCTGGTGCAATTACAGTGAAATGATCTGCAAGCAATGGCATCACATGCCGCCATTCATGCGAACTTTGTGGCCAGCCATGGAGGAGAATGATCGTAGTATCGCCTGAGCCCGTGCGCAAATAATGAAACTTTTGCTCGCCTACTTGGGCTGTATTCTGAGTGATCGTGGCGCGCGCCGATGGCGCAAGGTTCTCAGCTCCGACCGACGCGGTGCCAGAGAGCAGGGCGCAAACGGTTATGGCAGCCAATACTGTTGATTTAATGGTGGTTCTCATATTTCTTTCACTAAGAGTCGACGTTGGATCCCCGCTGCGTCCGGTCCCTAGCCTTGCCAATCACTTAACCAAGGCGCGGTGACCACCGCAGTTACCCAATTGTAATTTTGTAGCGACGACGCTACCGGCAGGGGTTGCACGAAGAGCGCTTTTTTCGACTGACATGCGCAGCGGGTAATCAAGTATCTTATTATGTTACATGAGTAGAAAAGGGTCAAGGTCCGGGTTAGGGGAGTGGAGGCTACTGTGCGTGATTTCCCATATTTACCTAGGATCGACCTCCGGCCAGCGTCTTCTCGGTATCGTTTAACGCTGCTGACAACGCATCGGTGGGCTAGAATGGTTTCCGGGCACGGGCACCGAAGATGATATCGCTTATATAGATATCATCGGATTGCGCGCGTTCCGAGTTCAATCTGTCCTGCAGGGTAGGCATGTCCACTGCCTCCGCACTCGCAATTCCCAAGTTGATGATTCGTGGCAAACAGGCTTTTATGATATCCCCAAGGCTGTTCGGTTGGTCAGGCAGCTGCAACAGGCACTCTGCCTTCACAACGTCTACATACAAGCCAGCCGCGCTAAGTATCTTTTGGAGATGAAGGCCAATATGCAAGTCCGCTCTCTCGAGTACTAGCATTTCTTTGATCCATGCCTGTGCCTGTCGATGCAGAGGAAATGCCCCGAGGGAAACGGGCACCAGCGTGGAGTCGTGTTCCTGAAACACCGCAAGTCCCCCCGGTTTCAAAAAGTTGGACAAGGCGCGCACCGCAGCGACTGTGTCAGGCTGATACATGAGTACGCGTCGGCCAACAATTGCGTCAAATTGACCCAGATCTGGGGACAACGACATCAAATCGCTTTGTATGAAGGAGGGGGGCTGCACGTGCTCGGCTGGCGCGCTTTGCCGAGGCATCGATAAGGCACTCAGGTCGCGATCAACTCCGACTACCGCTCCTTCCTGCCCAACCAGGCTCGCGATGAAAAAGCTCAGATCACCCGAGCCGCAACCTACATCGAGAACCCGCATTCCAGGAGAGATGCCCGCCTCGGTGAAAAATCGCGTCGTAAATTCAGTTTTCGCAATCGGCATAGACGTTCCGCAGGACATTTAAGTAGGATAAGGAAGACTGGATTTCATCGTCTGAACGAATATGTAGTGATGAAGTACGCTCGCAGGCGCGGCAATTCGATACCAGGCCCGTCTCTATAATGCCTTGTCAGGGTTCATGTGCCGTTGTGGCTGCGAGCGCATCCAGATTCTTTGCAAACGCACATGAATCTTCCGCCACTGGCCGAGTATTGTCTCTTCGCACGACCGGCACTTGACAGCGCCAGACTTCGGTGGCCCAGGCCGCGCGAAGAGCTTAACTAATTGCAGCCGGGCCGGTCAGCTTGATCAGCGACTATTGGACAGAGAATGGTCCGGCAATTTCGACCTTGTCGATATCGGGCGCCCAACCGGTGGAGTTAAACAATCTCAGCGTATTGTTCCCCGCAGCCAGCGGTATATCGATCGTCTTAGTCCCTCGTTTTTCCCAGCCGCCACTTGCCTCGACGGGCACGTTGACAACTTTTTGGTCGTTAATACTGACAGATACGCTGCGCGCTGTGTCGGAAAGATAGGAGACAGTCAGCGCATAGACACCGCCGACTTTCACCGGGATATTAGTGAATTTAAGTTCGCCGCGATTGTTGCCGATGTAGCCCACTTTTTGTCCCGATACGCATGCAGCGCAATTGGCAAGTGCCGCACCGCCTGAGACCAGCGCTTGATTGGCGCTGCGAGCGAAGACGGTCGATGCAGTGGGGGCGCTCACCAAATTGTATTTCAGTGAGCTGTCCGTTTTGAGGACATCGAAAGTGCCGAGATTCTGGTTGGTCGGCGTTTGACCTACGCCGACTTTGCCGACAACCGTCCAGCCTCCGCTGTAGTAATTCTTGTTTGCGAACCGCAAGCTTGGCAGATCGCCAGCCGGATCATTGATCGACAGCGCCAACGTGTACACCCCATTACCCAGGGAGGAAGGTAACGCGAATGCCTGCGACACGGTATAAGATTTTCCTGGCATCCAGGTCCGGATGTCTGTGCTGAAAGAACCCGACCATGCGACCGACTTATCGGCCCTCAGCAGCGAGGCTTTGACCGGCCAACGGTAATAAAATGGTGCATTACCTTTGTTGGTGATGGTAAACGAGACCGGGAAATTGCTGCCCGACTGGCTCTGCAACGGGAAGGTTGCGCTGCCGAGTACATAGCGATAGCCGAGTGCTTTCTGCATTTTTGTCGCGTTCGCGGCGATGGTGGTATTCCCTGCCGAGTACTCGGCAATCCATCCCAGACTGGACGTGTTGGTGCGTCGTATCCAGTCGATCACATAATCGGTATTGGAGGCGCTGCTGAGCGTGCCATCGGGGCTGCCGCCCAGTCGCGATTGATCGCCCCAATCGTACGCTACCTCGCCGCTGTTCATTTGCGTGGGCCAAGTCTTGCGAGCGATCAGCGCCTCGCCTGCAGCGGCCTCGTCGGGTAAAGCGAACGAGTCCCAGATATATCCGACCTGGAAGCCGGAGAATGAGTCCGGATATCGTACCATCACTTTTTTGGAGGGGAATGCCTGGGCATAGGCCGTTCCAAGCGCGGTTTGAAAATCGACCGGGATACGGTCTTCCCCGTTGGGCAAGGTGGCCGGATAGATATGATGCTCGCCCCAGTTACCCCACAATCCCAGTTCGACCGCAGCTACCCTTGGATCACCATCCCATGCCTGCCCCAGTTTGCTGACGAATGACACCAGACGGTTCCTTAGTTGTACAGTAGTCCACTGACTCGGCGTTCCGTCGTGTGCAATCCCGGCGGGCCAGTACTGTCCACCCCCGGGGCCGTTCGGATAGACGATGATGACGCGGGGAATTACCTTGATATTTTTATTTTCAATCCCTGCCCACGCGACGTTGCTCCAGTCCTTGATTTTTTGAACTGAATCAGTCGCGTTGTTTTCCAGATCGGTGTACTTAATGTACTGCTTGTACACTGTCGCATACTCGTGACTAGGGAAGGTGCTGTCCTGGATGTAGCGCGTGGGCCGAAATCCCTTCATCGGATTTTTAAAGGCTTCAGACGATTCCGCCAAATTAATTGTGGTTTGCTGCGCTAGCGCCTGAGGAGACTGGAAGAAAAAAACCAGCGCCAAGGATGCCAGCGGCATGAGGCGGCTAGTGTCGGTGGGCAGGAGCGTCGTTGCTGACGACAATTTTTTGCTGAAAAAGTTGTGTGCAGGAGTCATTTTGTCTTGAGCATATCGATGGGTAATATTGAGAAGTTTGCAGGCGCGCGCAGCGCCATGCAATCCGGAATTCTAACGAATGGCTATCCTTTCCAGAAAAGGTTGAAAGGGGCCCCAACCGGGGACCATGTCAACGAGCGGCGGCGGCTTCGGATACAAAGCGTACCTCGCCCCAAGTTGCCACCGCCGGCTGCATAGACTCCGACTTAGTGCCGCGTACCACCAGCTCGATGAGCTTGCTGCCTTTAATCTTCGCCGTAATCGGGATCGCCTTGCCGCCCAATGTTGTCACCGGGCTTTTGGCAATGAGCTTGCCATCGCCATAGACAAAAAACTGCACGTCTTGGCTCACGTTGGCAGAGGAATCATCGACGCCCACTGACGCCAGCAGCTGCTCGTGACCCGCTTCGTTGCGGACCTGAATTCGCGAGTTCGACAGCACGCCAATACCGGAATCGAAGGATTGCCCGGCGATCTGCAAGGTCTGGCCATAAGGCGTGGCATCGGCCTGCGCGCCTCCCCAGCCTGCATATTGCGCCCGCGAACCACCAGTGCGGGTACTGCTCCACGGATCGATCATGCGGTGGATCGTCGGATCGAGCTCAGGATGGCGGGTGCCGTCGGCGGCGACATTGATCGACCCGGGAATTTCCGAAAGGTAGACGCCGTCTTGCAATTGCCGCTTGCCAGTGGCTTCAAACACCAGCGTCTCGTGCGGCGCAAGCGTGAATGCCTGCTCGCCGGAAAATGTAAGCGTTTTTTTCGACCAAAGGTCCTTCAGGACGATCGGCGCGCCGTCCGCCAGTTTCAAGTGCCTGGCCAGTAAAATCACCGGGGCCGGTGCTGCGCCGCGATTGAAAAGCGCAACGGCCTTTCGACTACCGTCGCCGAGTGTCTTGACGATGATCTGAGCATCATCGGAGTCATAAGTGACGACACCTTGGTGTCCCGACGGGTCCTGATTCACGCGGATCACCTCGGCGTTGCCCAGCACTCCCAGTAGCGCCGCTGGGCCGTTGCGCAGGTCATAGCTGACCAGTAGAGGAGCATTGATCATCGCCCACAGGGTGAAGTGCGAGCGCGCCTCAACCAGATGGTCGGCATCAAATTCTTCGTGGCCGATGTGCAAGATGTCCGGGTCGTTCCAGTTGCCGGGGCCGGCGTATAGCGGACGCTTCGCAGCGCTGTCGAAGTTATGCAGCATGCTGGTCCAGCTCGGCGTGATGTCGGCGCTAGTGCGCCACAAATTGCCTACGTCCTTGCCCCAGGAGCGAACGTTCGCCATCCCCCAGGCACAGATCGACAGCACGTAATCGTTGTCCGGCCTAGCGGCCTTGAGCGCGGTGGCGACCGCTTCGTACCGGCCACGCACGGCCTTGATGTCGGTGCGGTTGATGGCGCTGCGGTCAATGAGCGGCACGAGCGCACGGTACTTTTGTTCTTTAACCAGCTTGGAGTTCGGCACAAAATCGGCGAGTCCACAAGCGTCGATCTTGATGTAATCGAAACCCCACTCCTTGAAATACAGATTGATGTCTTGCTCGACGTGCCCCTCGAGTCCAACTTCCCGCTCAGCCGTCGTCCCTTGTGGCAGATTGGGCGAGTGCAGGTCGTAGGCTTGCGAACAGGCGTTGCGGCCGATATCGGTGTAGATGCCCGCTTTCAGCCCCATCGAATGAAGCTTGGTGGTAAATGGCTTAAAGCTGGTTCCCTCCGCGCCGCCAGTGGCTGCCGACGGGAAGATGTTGGTGCGTATCTGCATGCGGCCATCGCTCTGACGCCGCTTAAGCCACCAGCCATCGTCGATGTTGACATGACGATAGCCAAGATCTGCCAGCCCGCTGTCAACCAACACGCGAGCAGCCCCCAGCACCTTATCCTCATCGACTTCCGTCCGAAAAGCGTTCCAACTGTTCCATCCCATCGGCGGCGTCTTGGCGGTCCCACTCGCATGTCCCTCCCACCTGCCGGTGGGCGCCACTTGATCTACGCCTGGCAGGGCCAGTACGGGAATGGCCAAGGTGGTCAATGCCGCCGCCATCAGGCCGTGAATCAATTTGGTTTTACGGAGCTCGCTGTTACTAGAGCGGCTTTGTCGCATGCATATCTCCTTGCTTTTGTAATTGGAAAACCATACCTACCCGTGACACTAGGATAGGGAACAGGATGAAGCTGAAATAACGCCGATTCGAAAGGTTTTCGTGCCCCGTTGTTTCGAATTGCTCGTCTCTTAGCCAGTTTATGACGCCGCTCGAATTATAGCGGCAGTCGAAAATTTGTCTAAGGTTTCGATTTTCACACGAAATTGCCTACATCAACTAAAATATGGACAAAAAAAGACAGTTAAAGAAAGTTTTCGAAAGTGTTTGTATTTTCGTTATTGCTTGCTTACTATTCAACACGATCACTACACAGAGAAACCGAGACGACAAGATGGGACAGGCCAGATGAGGAGCGAAATGGATGGGCGACTAAGACGCAGCTCGGGAGCGTTGCCTGTAGAAATAGTCGTAACGTCGGCATCCTTGGACGTCAATCCGGGCGTCACTTTGTTTGTCGAAGGTAAAAACTTTGGTGATGCGGTGATGCGTCCCAGCCTTAGTCGCAACGACGTGTTCTACCGCTTTGAAACGTGGTGCCGCACTGATGCGCCTAGCATCAGCATGAAATTCTGATCGGTGACCATGAATATGACCACATTATCGATGACGCCACGCCGTGCCGGTTGGCTGATGTACGCACTGACCACCACGCTGTTGTGGGGCGTATGGGGCGCGTTTGCGGGCCTGCCCAGCCAGCATGGCTTTCCTGAAACGCTGATCTATGTCGTGTGGGCGTTGACGATGGTGCCGCCGGCGCTGTTCGTCCTGGCCCGCAGCGGCTGGCGCGTACGCCGCGACGGCCGTTCGATCGGGTATGGCCTGACCATCGGCGTGCTGGGCGCCGGCGGGCAGATGGTGCTGTTCTACGCGGTGAAGGCCGGTCCGGCCTACCTCATCTTTCCGCTGATTTCGCTGTCGCCGGTGCTGACGATCGTGCTGTCCTTCCTGTTCCTGCGCGAGCGTACCGGCGCCATGGGCATAGCCGGCATCCTGCTGGCGATCTGCGCGCTGCCATTGTTCGACTATGCGCCGCAAGGCGCGCCGCAGCAGTATGGCATGTGGTTCGTGCTCGCGCTGGGTGTGCTCGTCGCATGGGGCTTGCAGGCCTACTTCATCAAGCTGGCCAACGCCAGCATGGATGCGGAAAGCATCTTCTTCTACATGACGCTCAGCGCGCTGATCTTCATCCCGGTGGCGCTGGCGATGACCGATTTTTCGCAACCGATCAATTACGGTCCATCAGGGCCGCTGCTAGCCGCCGCCACGCAGATTTTGAACGCGGTCGGTGCACTGACGCTGGTGTACGCCTTCCGTCATGGCAAAGCGCTGATGGTGTCACCACTGGTGAATGCCGGCGCACCTCTGCTCACCACCGTGATCGCCTTGGCGCTGGCATCGACGGTGCCGACGGGCTTCCGGCTGGCCGGCATTGTCTTGTCTCTCGCGGCAGCGCTATTGCTGGCGTTGCAGCCGGACGATAGCGCTGATGAATCTACTTAAGGAGTTTTAACAATGGATTATTTATTGAACCTGGTGCGCCGCCACAAGGCTGATGAAGCAGTTGGCATCCATTCAGTGTGCTCCGCGCATCCGCTTGTTATCGAAGCCGCGATGGAAACCGCACTGGAGCGCCATTTGCCTGTGCTGATTGAATCGACCTCCAACCAGGTCAATCAGGATGGTGGTTACACCGGCATGACGCCGGCCGCATTCCGCGATTTCGTCTACGGCATTGCCGACCGCACCGGCCTGCCACGCGAACGCGTGCTGCTGGGCGGCGACCACCTGGGACCGAATGCGTGGCAAAGCGAATCGCCCGCTGCCGCCATGGCCAAGGCCGACGTGCTGATCGACCAGTATGTGCAGGCGGGCTTTCGCAAGATCCACCTCGATTGCTCGATGTCGTGCGCCGGCGATCCGGTGCCACTGCCCGACGCCGTGGTTGCCGAGCGTGCGGCGCGTCTGTGCGTGGTGGCCGAGCGCGCGTGGCGTGCTTCCGGCGGCGAAGCGCCAGTATATGTCGTTGGCACCGAGGTGCCCGTGCCGGGCGGGGCGCATGAAGATCTGGATGAACTAAGCGTCACCAGCCCCCACGCTGCGGCGCTGACCATCAAGGTACACCGCCTGGCGTTTGCTGCAGCCGGCCTCGATGCTGTATGGCCACGTGTCGTCGGCCTGGTGGTGCAACCGGGGGTAGAGTTTGACCATCACAAGGTGATCGACTATCAGCCGCAGAGCGCGGCGGAGCTGAGCCGCTTCATCGAAGGCGAGCCCACGCTGGTGTATGAGGCCCACTCGACCGATTATCAGACGCCGTCCAACCTCGCCGCGCTGGTAGCCGGCCATTTCGCGATCCTGAAAGTGGGTCCGGGGTTGACCTTCGCGCTGCGCGAAACCTTGTGGGCGCTGGCCGACATCGAGGAAGAAATGACGGGTGCCGGCAACGGGTCCGATTTTAAGAACACGGTGCTGGAAGTGATGCGAACCGAGCCGGAATACTGGCGCAAGTACTACGACAACGATCCGGCCCGTGCGCGCTTCGACCAGCAATACAGCCTCAGTGACCGCATCCGTTACTACTGGCCGCATCCGGCCATCCAGGCCGCGCAGGCGCAGTTGCTGGACAACCTGGAACGCACCACGCCGCCGCTTACCCTGCTCAGCCAGTACCTGCCGGCGCAATACGAGGCGGTGCGCGAAGGGCGGGTGCGCAACCTGCCGGTTGAGTTATTGAAAGAAGGCGTGGCCAAAGTGCTGCGCCAATACATGGATGCCTGTGCAGGCGCCGCAATCAAGGAGCTGGAAACATGCTAGTGGTAGATAAGGTGGAAAATGATATTTTGGGACTCAATACCACAGCGCTCGATGCTGCCGGTGGCGGCTTGACCGCGCGCGAAATCGCGCAACAGCCAGGCGTGTGGCCGCAAATCGATGCGCTGGTGACGGATAAGCGCGCCGAGCTGGACGGATTCTTGGGCCCGCTGCTCGCCTCCGGCAACCTGCGCATTGTGCTGACCGGTGCAGGCACCTCGGCCTTTCTCGGCGAATGCCTTGCGCCGGCCATGCTGGGCAAGGGCTGGCGCGCCGAAGCCGTCCCGACGACCGACATCGTTTCCGGCCCGCAGCATTTCCTACAAGCTGATGTGCCGACCTTGCTGGTATCGTTTGCTCGCTCCGGCAGTAGTCCGGAAAGTCTGGCGGCGGTCGCTCTGGCAGACCAGTTGGTGAAAGACGTGCACCACCTTGTCATTACCTGCAACGCCGATGGCGCGCTGTATCGCATAGCTCAAGGTCGCGCCGATGTCTATGCCATCCTGCTGCCGGATGCGACCCATGACCGTGGCTTTGCCATGACCACCAGCTTCACCTCAATGCTGCTGGCTGCTGCCCTGGCGTTCGGCTTGCTGCCGCCCGATTCTGCCGCAGTGTCGTCAGCCGCTGGCGCCAATTTGCATGGCACTGCGTTGCCGCTGCTGCAATCACTGGTGGCGCAAAAATACAAGCGCGTAGTCTATTTGGGCAGCAACGAGTTGCGCGGGCTGGCGCGCGAAGCTTCGCTCAAACTGCTGGAGTTGACCGATGGTCGGGTGGTGGCATTGTTCGATTCGCCGCTGGGTTTCCGTCATGGTCCGAAGACGGTCGTCGACAATGAAACGCTGGTCGTGGTGCTGCTGTCCAATGATCGGCAGGCGCGCCGCTACGATCTGGACCTGCTGCGAGAACTGCGCAATGATGGTCGCGCCGGTCGCGTGCTTGCACTGAGCGGTCAGACAGGGCCGGAATTGGACGACGACTGCGTGGTGCTGGAAGGTGCAGAATTTGTTTGTGACCTTGCGCTGGCGCTCCCCTACATTTTGTTCTGCCAGTCGTTTGCGCTACTGCAGTCCCTGGCGCAAGGGCTGCGCCCGGATACGCCAAGCGTTTCGGGCACCGTCAATCGCGTGGTGCGTGGAGTGACAATCTATCCGCTGGCAGGAGAGCTGCATGTTCCTCGGGGTTGATGGCGGCGGCACCAAAACAGCATTTGCACTGATCGACAGTGCGGGGCGGGTGCTGGCGCGGCATCAGGAAAGCAGTGCATATTATATCGAGGTAGGCATGGCCGGTGTGTCGGCCCTGTTGGCGCGTGGCTGTGCTGCGCTGTTTGCAGCGGCCGGCGTTACTGCGGCAGATATAAGCTTTTCTTTCTTCGGGCTGCCGGCCTACGGTGAAGATCGCACTGTACAGGCGCGACTGGATGCTCTGCCGCTCGCGGTGCTGGGCCATGGCCGCTACCTTTGCGGCAACGACATGGTGTGCAGCTGGGCAGGTTCACTAGCAGGCGCGGACGGCATCAGCGTCATCGCAGGTACTGGCTCGATGGCTTACGGCGAATTCGCAGGGCTCCGGGCGCGAGCCGGCGGCTGGGGCGAATTGTTCGGCGACGAGGGCTCGGCGCACTGGATCGCGCGCGCCGGTCTCGCGCTGTTCTCGCGCATGAGCGATGGCCGTGCGCCACGCGGGCCGCTGCTTCAACTGGTGCGCGAGCGTTTGGCTTTGAGGGACGATCTGGATCTGTGTCAGGTCGTCTACGGCGACCTCAAAGGAGAACGCAGCCGCATTGCTGGATTATCTCGACTTGTGTCGGAAGCTGCTGCGCGCGGAGACAGCCAGGCGCAAACTATCATCGCCGCCGGCGCCTCGGAGCTGGCCGCCTTGGTCGATGCAGTCAGGACAGGGCTGGGTATCGATGCTGCCCAGTGCTTGGCTGTGTCCTATACCGGCGGCCTGTTTGGTGAAGACGGTCCGCTGCGCGCACCATTCGCCCTTGCGCTGGCGGCGCGTGGAGCTTCCTATCGTTTGGTGGCGCCGCGCCTGGCTCCAGTGCTGGGTGCCGCGCTGTATGCCGCCCGCAGCTCCGGCTCGCCGCTCGACTTCGCTGCGTTGGAACGCTTGGCAGACTAAAAAAGGAGTTTTATATGCGTTGGCCTCTCTTAACTACCCTTGTCGCGGCCCTGATCGCCGCTCCGTCTTTTGCGGCCGATGGCTACACCATGGACGACTTCGAAAAAATCCCGAAGATAGATGCGCACCTGCACTTGCATGGTAAGAACCAGGACGCCTGGCTGGCGCTGGCACGTAAGGACAATTTCCGTGCGTTGACCATCAACGTCGACTATCCGGATTTTCCGTCGCTCGACCAGCAGCGCAAGGTGGCCAGCGCGCTCCGACATCAACATCCCCGGCAGGTGGCCTGGGTCGCAACTTTCTCCACCGACGGCTTCGACCAGCCGGGCTGGAATGAGGCAACACTGAAAAGCATCGATGCGGCACTGGTTGACGGCGCCGTGGGTGTCAAGGTCTGGAAGAATATCGGTATGAGTTTACGCGACGGCCAGGGTAAGCTGGTGATGATAGATGACGCCCGCTTCGCACCATTGTTCAACGCCTTGACGCAACGCGGCGCCATGGTGCTGGGGCATCAGGGCGAGCCTCACAACTGCTGGTTGCCGATCGAAAAGATGTCGGTCAACAATGACCGCGAATATTTCAAGAATCATCCCGCCTATCATATGTACTTGCATCCAGAAATGCCCAGTTACGAGCAGCAGATGGCCGCGCGCGACCACCTGCTGGCGCAGCATCCGAAAATGCGTTTTACGGGCGTACACCTTGCGTCCCTGGAATATGACGTTGGCCGGATCGGACGGTTTCTCGATGAGCACCCAGGCGTGAGGCTTGACGTCGCCGCCCGTATTGGTCAGTTGCAGTACCAGTCGCAGCGGCACCTTGAAACGGTACGCGCTTTTTTCATCAAATATCAGGATCGGCTGATGTATGGTTCCGACCTAGCGCAGTCGGCAGAGCAGGACGATGCGGCATTCGTCGCGGACATGGGCACGGTTTGGCGGCGCGACTGGCGCTACTTCGTCACGGGCGACAGCTTCGCCGTGCCGGAACTCGATAAGCCTGTGCGCGGCTTAGCGCTACCGCGCGCAGTGATCGACAAACTCTATCGCATCAACGCGGAGCAGGCTTATCCAACGGCCTGGCAATAAAAAAAGGGAGACTCATGAACAAAGAACTGGATCTACGCCGCCGCACTTTGCTGCAGTGGCTGGCTGGGACGGCAGTGGCGTCAACTGTGGCCGACGCCACCGCCGCCGTGGCGCCTGGCGCCAAAGGCAAGGATGTAGCGCGAATCGGCGATGCTTCCATGGCCCTGGAATTCGATGGCCAGTTGCAATGCCGCGTAGTCTCGCGGCTCGGGCCACGACCGGCGGCGGTGACGGCGTTCGAGCCTAGCGAGCGTCTCAGGGTGGTGCAGGGTGCACATGCCGACAGTGGCCCCAGTGGCGCCGGCATCAACGCAGCCGTCGTAGCCGCCAGCGCCAACGCGGCCAACGCCGCCAACGGTCGCTGGATCGAGCGCTTTGCATTGTCCTCGCAAGCGGCTGACCGCGTGGACGGCCCACAGGGGCCGGGCGTGAGGCATCGCTTAAGCGGCAAATCGGCCGAAGGCATCGAAAAAACCGTGACGGTGACCTTCTATGACCGATTGTCTGGCTTTGCCGTCATCCGCGTCGCTTACCGCAATGTCGGCAACAACTCACTGACGGTTGCCGGCTGGTCCAACAGCGCCCATACGCTGCGGCCAGCAGCCGGTCGCAAGGCTGCGTTCTGGACGTTCTCCGGGGCATCGCACGCCGACCGGCGCGACTGGATACAACCGCTAGTGGACGGTTTCGACCAGCGTAACTTCATGGGCATGAACGCTTCTGACTACGGCAGTGGGACGCCGGCAGTTGATGTATGGAACCGAGACTGCGGCCTGGCCGTTGGCCACCTCGACACCGTGCCAAGGCTTGTGGCATTACCCGTGCGCTCGGTGGCTGGCGGGGCATCATTGGCGGTCGATTTCGAAACCGAGGCAACGCTGCAGCCCGGCGAAACGCTGGAGACGATGGATACCTTCCTGGCGCTGCACAAAGGTGATTATTTCTCAGCGCTGGACCAGTATCGGCAGGCGATGGCTGTACGCGGCATCAGTGCCCCTCAGGCACCGGCCGAATCATACGAGCCGATCTGGTGCGCTTGGGGTTACGAGCGCAATTTTACCGTGCCGCTTATGATTGGCACACTGCAAAAAGCTAAGGAGCTCGGCCTCGAATGGGCTGTACTCGATGACGGCTGGCAGAACAATGAAGGTGACTGGAAGCTTGACTCTAAAAAGTTCCCGAATGGCGACGCCGACATGCGCAGCCTGGTCGGCTCAATCAAGGACGCGGGCCTGAAAGCGCGGCTGTGGATTACGCCACTGGCGGTTGATCCGGGGTCGGACCTGCTGCATGATCACACGGACATGCTTTTGCTGGACAAGAACGGTGCACCGCAACTGATCACGTGGTGGAACAGTTTCTACCTATGCCCGGCCTATGAACCAACCATCGAGATGACGCGAAAATGGATACGCAAGATTTTCGGCGAGTGGGGCTATCAGGGCCTCAAGATTGACGGCCAGCATTTGAACGGCGTTGCACCCTGCTACAACCCGGCGCACAAGCATGCGCGGCCCGAGGAATCTTACGAGAAGCTGCAGGACTTCTGGAAAATGGTGTACGACACCGCGCGCGAGATCAATCCCAATGCGGTGGTGGAGCTTTGCCCCTGCGGAACCTCGTACGCCTTCCATAACTTCCCGTACATGAACCAAGCGCCTTCGGCCGACCCCTTGTCGTCTTGGCAGATACGCCACAAAGGCAAGACGTTGAAGGCGCTGATGGGCCGCTCCGCCCCATACGCTGGCGACCACGTCGAGCTGAGTGATGGCGGCGATGATTTCGCCTCGACCATCGGTATCGGGGCGGTATTGTCGACCAAATTCACTTGGCCGGTAGATCCCAAGCCCAAGGACAGCTATCTGCTGACACCGGAGCGCGAGGGCCAGTGGCGTAAATGGATAAGCATCTATCGCGACAAGATGCTGTCTAACGGCGTCTATCGCGGCGAGCTGTACGACATCGGCTTCGACAAACCCGAGGGCCACGTCGTGCAAAAGGATCGCAACATGTATTTTGCTTTTTATGCACCCCGTTGGGATGGACCCGTTGAAATCCGGGGACTTGGCCCCGGCCGCTGGCGCCTGCGCAACTACGCCGATGACAAGGACATCGGCGAGGTCGACGGCGGGCGGCCACAGCGCCTCACACTGCGTTTCGAGCGTGCTCTTTTGTTGGAGGCGACCCCGGTATAACCCGCAGCAGCCACCTCGGCTGCTGCGCTTTCCCCTGGCAGACACCATGGAGCAAAGGCTACAGGCGGCCTCTGGCTGCCCAGATCTGTTAAGCTGTTGTTTTGTTAAAACTTATCGCCCAACTATGGCACAGACCGGTCAACGCCGCGCAATTATTCTGAAAGCACTCACCGAGCACGGATCTGTGCAGGTTAACGAACTTGTCAAACAGTTGGGCGTCTCGGCGGTGACAATCCGCAACGATCTGAGTACGTTGGAGTCGCAGGGCCTAGCCATCCGCAGCCACGGTGGTGCCATGCCGGCACGCACTCCGCCGACCGAGCATACGGTGCCGCAAAAAGACGCGATCAACCATGACCAGAAAGAGCGGATCGGTGCTCTGGCCGCCAGTTTGGTGAAAGCAGGTGAAAACGTCATTATCGATTCGGGCACCACTACCATTTCGCTGGCGCGCCACCTGCGTAACGCGCAGAACATCACGGTGATGACAAACGGCCTCAACATCGCCTGGGAACTGGCCGACGCCGCCGGCGTCGACCTAATCCTGACCGGCGGTTTGCTGCGCAAGCAATCGCTTTCAATTCAGGGCCTGCAGGCTGAAGCTTGCTTGCAAGCCTATAACTTCGATAAGCTCTTCCTCGGCGTTGACGGCTTTGATCTGAAGTTTGGCGTGACGACTCATCACGAAGCGGAGGCGAGCCTCAATCACAAGATGGTGGATCGGGCAAAACAAGTAATTGTCCTCGCAGATGCGTCAAAGTTCGGTTGTGTAAGCCTCCACCGCATCGTTCAACTAAATCGCGTGCATACCGTTATTACCGACGCTGGCATCAGCCGCGAGTACCGCGACGGCCTGCTCAATGCCGGCATCGAGCTCCTGATTGCCGATTGACCCAAACCGTTATTTCCCTAGTTACGATCCGCATTGCCTTAACGGCGCCGGGGATCGTTTGCTAACCAGCGCTGATCAAGGCAGCTGGTAGAAGTGGAATACGGTGGTCTGGGCGTAGTTCTGGCCCGGGTCCAGGCGCGTGGACGGGAATGCCGGCTGGTTCGGACTGTCGGGATAGCCCTGCGCCTCGAAACTGATCGACTGGTATTTGGTCAGGCGCTGACCGCCCTTGCCCACGATCTCGCCCTTCAGGAAATTACCGGTGTACACCTGCATGCCGGCCTCGGTCGTGGCGATTTTCAGGCCGCGACCGGACTGGCGATCCTCGAACGTGACGGCCGGCTTCGGCGTTACGGTTTTACCGCCGCGCAGCACGTAGTTATGGTCGATGCCGCCGTTGGCCAGCCCCAGCTGCGGGTGCGTGGCGCGCGCGCGTTGCGTGACATCGGCAGGCGTGCGGAAATCGAACGGCGTGCCGGCCACCGGCAGCGGCTGTCCGCTCGGGATCAACGTATCGTCCACCGGCAGGATGGCGTCCGCTTCGATGGTCAGCTCGGCGTCGGTGGCCAGGCCCGTGGCCGGGATGCCCGACAGGTTGAGCATGCTGTGGTAAGTCAGGTTGACAACCGTGGGCTTGTCGGTGGTGGCGCCATAGTGGATGGTCAGGTCGTTATTGTTATTCAGTTCGTACGTCACGTCGGCCACGACGGTGCCTGGGAAACCCTGGTCGCCATCGGGGGATGTGAGCGTGAACGTGACCGAGGCCTTGTCGGCTGCCTGCTCCACCGATTTGACGACCCAGTTGCGCTTGTCCCAGCCGACTCTGCCGCCATGCAGCGTGTTCGGCGGTTCGCTCTGCGACAGCGCGTACTGCTTGCCGTCCAGCGCGAACTTGCCGTTGGCGATGCGGTTGGCGTAGCGGCCGACTGTCACGTTGGTAAAGCCGGGCGTGGTTTCGTAGCTGGCCAGCGTGTCGTAACCCACCACCAGGTCGGCGGCATTGCCCTGCTTGTCGGGGAAGCGCAGGCTTTGCACGGTGGCGCCGTACGAGATCAGCGTGGCCGACATGCCAGCGGCATTCTTCAATGTTACGGCTTCAACCTTGGCGCCATTGCTCAAGGTGCCGAACGACGTGCGCGACGCGGACAGTCCGGCGGACGCCAGATCGGGGGCCGGCAACTGGCTGCAAGCGCTCAGTCCGACCAGGGTGGTAAGCGAGAGGGCTTTGACGTGTCTCATCGAAAAGTTCATATAGTTATAAAGTCTCGGTTAAAAATAGAATGTGCCATAACGGGACGGGAGTGTTAGGGTAACTTTCTCGTCAAAATATGTCTGACAACGCACCGTGGTTGGGCTTCACCTAGACGCTCATAAAAAAAGCCGCCCCGGGTAGCGGGACGGCAAAGGACACACACGAGGTTGCGGGAGGGGGCCGGGGCGTGTGTTTGGGGTGCCCCTCCCCATCAGAACTTCAGGCTGGCGCCCAGTGTGATGGATCGACCGTAGCGATAATAACCGTTCGGCAGAGTAATGGAACCGTTGCCCAGTTTTGTAACCTGCTTCGCATCGGTCAAGTTGTTACCCTCGATGCTGATCCGCAGCGACTTGTTCACTTCATACGCCATCTGTGCTGTCAACCACGTCACCGCGTTGGCTGTTTCGTTAAATCCGGCACCGAGTACGTTGGTGGCGGTGACGAAAGAATCGGTATAGTCGGCGGTAGTGCTCATGCTCCACGGACCCCGCTCATACAACACGCCCAACGACGCAGTCGCTGGAGCGATGCCCTCTAGCGGTCGTTCGATACCGTTTACCCAGCTGCTAGACAGATTGCGCGTGTACTGCCCGCGCACGCCAAAGCCGTTGTCGAACAAATGTTGCAGGCCGATCTCCATGCCGCGCGCCTTAGCACTGTCGCCGTTGATCGGACGCTGGACGTTGAACAGGCGGCCGCCTGGCGCACCGATGTTCTGCCCCGTGAGCCAGAGGGTAGTAATTTGATTCTTGATATTTTTCTGGTAGAGCGCGAATGTAAGCGCCGAGCTCTTGGCGTAGTACCATTCCAACGACACGTCAGCTTGGCGCGCGGAGTACGGCTTGAGTTCGGCATTGCCTCCGTATATCTGCGTGAAGTCGCCCCAGGAAATGCTTGCGGTGGTGCTTGACGGAGCGAGCTTGTCCACCGAGGGGCGTGCCATTGTCTTGGCAGCGCCGAGTCGAAGCTGCAGCGAGTCCGTTATAGCATAAGTAAAGTTGGCGGACGGTAATGCGAAGGTGTAGCTCGCATCTTGCTTCACGACGGAAGGGGCGGCATAAACAGCAGTAAAGTTGAACGCGCCGTTTTCCACGATTTCGTTGATCTTAGCATCCCATGCCTGCGAGGTGGTTTTGGTGTGAACGAGGCGCACGCCCGCGTCGGCCGTCCATTTTTCGCCGGAAAGCTCAGCTTGCACGAAGGCGGCTGTGGTTTTCTCGGTCACACGGTAACTTTCGAGCGGATTCCATGCCGGCGCCGACAAGGCAGAGCTGTAGACCCCGCCGCCCGGTCTAGGCTTGCCATCGTAGCCCTTTAACGCCTGCGCGTAATTGTTGACGTCAAAACCTAGGAAGCTGCGCGGGAAGTTTCCGGTTACACCTGAAAGGAAGCCGCTCGGGCTCAACGTCTGGTTAATCACATTGGCGCCCAGAGCTCCTACATTAATTGCGTTTTCGCCAGAATAGTGGTCTTGGCCTGCATTGAACGCGTTATTGATCATGTCGCGTTTCTTTTTGCGGTTGGTCTGGCTCAGGCCGAACTTAATCTGGTCGACGTTGAAACGGTCTTGCTTCCATTCGGCATTCAAGGTTGCGCCACCGATGCGGTCATCGATGTTATCGCCCGCCCGGCCATAGTAGTGGGTGTTGAAGTCGCTGTCTTTGAACAGACCTTGGGTCAAACCAGTCTGTAAGTCGCGGCCGTCGGCAAGCGTGGTCTTCACGTCCGGTACAGCCCCACCGTTGAGCTGAATGCGCGTCACATTAGGCTGATTCATACGCAGGACTACGTAGCTGTCCTTGCCGCCGGAGTTGCGCTTCGATGTGGACAGGTAGATGTCGCTGTCTACTCTCAGCGTCGGCGAAATCTTCCATTCCGCTTTCGCACCATACATCGCGGTATCCACCACTCGGAACTCGGTCTTGTTCAGGACCTCGGGATTTAGCCTCAGTTCAGGGTCGGTACTAGACAAAGTCACGTCGGTGACGACGCCGTTTGTGACCTTCATGTTAGACCACCGGCCTGGCGAGTACAGCGGATAGTACGACAGCTGGTAGCCGACTTGCGGCGAGTCCAGTCGGGTTTTGAAACCGTCGAAAATGACCTTCACGTCACTGGTCGGCCGCCATTCCACTTTGCCTGAAACCGCCAGGCGTTTCTTCTTCTCCATAATGGATCCGAAGCGGAACTGTCCGGGTCCTACCAGACCTTCTTCGTTGGCGTCGAGTTTGCCGTTGCCGTTGGGATCAATGGGGCCTCCCCAGGTGTTGCCTGACTCCCAGAACTGGCTAGGGTCGCTTGGAATGGGGTTACGCGACCAGCCGCCATCGTTACCTGCAGTGTCGGTGCGCACATCGCGGTTGGCATAGACGACGCCGAGCAGCACGCCGACCTGGTCGCTGAAGGTGTTGCTGTACGTGCCGGACAGCTTTTTACCGTTTAGGCTGCTCATCTGGTTGCGGTCACCTTCGACGCGCAGTAGGCCGCGCTGGCCCTTCTGGTCGAACGGGCTGGCGGAGCGCAGGTTCACAAGTCCGCCGATGGCACCTTCAATCAACTGAGCCTGGGTCGACTTGACAACGTCGGCACCGCTGATGACGTCAGCCGGTAACACGTCAAAGGCAAAATAGCGACCCGCACTGTCAGTACCAAGCAGGCGGCCGTTGAAAGTGGTGATCGTGTAATCGGGACCTAGGCCGCGTATGCTGACTTTTTGGCCTTCGCCGCCGGCAGTGCGGGTTATGGAGACGCCAGTGATGTGACTCAGCGAGTCCGCGACGTTATTGTCGGGGAACCGACCGAGCTCGGTCGCGCTAATGCTGTCCTGTACAACAGCCGAGTTACGCTTTAGCGCTAGCGACTCCCTTAGGCTGGCGCGGGTGCCGGTGACTACGACCTTAGTTACGTCCTCAACAGTGGGCGTAACAGTGTCGTCCTGAGCTTGGGCGGGGGCAGCGAAAGTGGCCAGTGCGAGTAAGCATGCGGAAGTCAGCGGATGCAGTACCAGGTGAGGGTAACTGCCTGCGTGTGAGCGGCGTTGCAGGTGAGTCATTAAACGGTCCCTTTTCTAAGTTATTGGAGTAGCGCAGGTGAACGCGGTAAACCGAAAGGCTGTCCGATTGAGATAACCAGTCCTACCCCGTAGGGTTGGGAATCGCTGGCGGGTATTGCCTAGCACGTTTACTTTGTTTCGTATTTCAGTTTCACAAGGCCTGATGCTTTCGTTTTCATCAATCGAAAGTATCTTCAGCCATATTTCAACCTGATTAGTTATTTAGTCTATATCGAAACACTTCGAAACTCACTAATTCTTGCGTTTATCTTTTATTTTGTTGTATTTTTGCGTTACCACCATTTAGCTTTCGTTCGAAAGGTGTGCTCGCTAACTTGATGCCGCTGTGAGCGGTGCATGCGTAGTGGCGTCGCGGAATGGCGTTCGAAACACAGCGAGCGTGTCCCACTTGCCGCTGATAGTAGCGCTGCCAGCGGTTCAGGCCTCAAGCTGGTGCTGGCCACTTTGCCCGCAGTGCCTTCGCTTCCTCCAGGCGGCTTCAAACGTGGCTATGCAAACGGACCTTCATGGGATCTTTGCCGTAATCTCGGCGTCAGCATGTTCCGCAGGTCGTCCTTAGTCTGGATCGCTGGTTCGACCGACAGCGTGAGATGTCGCATGGCGTGGAAAACGCGCTCATTGGCAGCGGCGATGATCGGAGTTATTTCCACTGAAACCTAAAGTACGCCGGGCTCCAGTTCGTTGCTTCGGTCGATGTACCAAGAGACCACTGCGGGTTGCAGTGCACATCAAAGAACTGGACTCGAACGAAAAACTCTGCGTCGATGGTGCCCGCCAGTGCGCCGACGAGGTTGGTGCAAACGCAGGCGGGAAGGTCGGGCGTCTGTGAGGATAATTGCAGTGCTCGGCTGAGCAGGGCGCCGAAGTTAGGACGGCTCTGTACTCGCCGAATTGTCGGTCGACGGTCGGCGGGGCAAGACGCAGCTTCGCCTCGTCTATGTAGGGCGGGGCGCCGAGGATCAGCGACGTGGTGTGCACCATTCCTTCCACGGCGGCATTGTTTAGCGAACCCAGCGAACCGCCGTAGACTTCGCGCGCCAAGAGCAATGGGCGAATTCGCTCACGGCAAGCAGGGGGGCAACGCGTATGGCGCCGGGCAGTGCGGCGGAAGTCCCAATTAGGGCAGGGCCTAATCGAGCCACGATTAGATCGGACGACGTATAGCTTCCATGTCCGGTCCGCTTGAATAACTGCCCTGTTCGATAACCACGCTGCACTAAGCGTATTGTGGGCATCGCTAGAGGCGAAGTTACGTGCAAGCGGCATCATAAATTGAACTATCTGTAGACATGCGCACATACTAAATTCCTGATACCCCTCAGTCCTTGGCTAAACATGATAAAGACGAACATTCAGTTTACGTAGGCAAACTGCGCCAAAAAATCTGCAAAGCGCGCCAAATCGACGCCGTATTTGCGGGATTGAAACCTTTTTCAAGCGTTCGTTGCAGGTTTGCACTTGAAACCTTGGTCCACCCGATGTAGGTACAAAAGGGGATGGTTTCGTTTGAGTTGCTCAAGTAACGCGAAAGCGCTACCGGCTGCCATAACTTCACCAGTAGGCGCGTGGAATCCTGCCTTTACGAGGCTGCCGACGTTGTTCATGCAATATTAGCCAGAAATCTCAATGCCCTGCAAAGGAACCGATGCGCGATCACACCCTCCGCAAAAGCCTCTGTTACCTAGGCAAGCTGAAGGAATTCATACCGGCAAGGTGAGCGCCTTGCAAGCGAGACGCATCACGTAATTTTCCAAAGAAGTGCTGGCTACCCTAATAATAAAGAGTGTTCTTCAGGCGAGTCCCCTGTATTTGATTCGGTCGGGGATAATTAGTCGATGGCGATGCTAGTGGTTCTGAAGAAGTTCGACCGGATGTTTTATGAGAAATCCGTTCGGAACACGCGCTATCCGAATGATGGCAATCCGGCAGCAAGCAAAAAATGAGTTTCATACGCGGGGTAGTGCTATCCCAATCTACCTTCGCCAATCCCAAATGGTTGCAATTCGCTATCGAACATCGTGGTCAGTCAAAACCCATCAGTATTTCAGTAACCAGTTAGTCGTTTATCAATCTGCGTGGATGCAGCAATATTTGATTATAAATGCTGTGTGTTTAAGTGCTGGTCTATGAGCGTGGCGACTGCAACGGCGTTCGTATGTGCTAGGTCATGATCTGCGTCCTCAAAAATCACAAGTTTGGCGTATGCAAATTGTTTCGCAAGCTTCTCGCCAACCTTAACTGGACTGATCGGATCAGCACCGCCCCAGAGCAATAAAACGGGGATACGAATTTCTGAAAGTCGCTCTGTCAGATCTTCGTGATAATTCAGGAACCATTCTGGCAGCGTCGGATAGTCTTTTTTTACAAATGCTCTCCAGTCCTCAGCTCCTAGACCGTCCATATTGAGACCGCCGGAGGTCGCTGCAAGAATCAGATGTGTGACATTATCAGGTCGCGCCAATGCAGCTCGGATGGCAACAACACCCCCCATTGATTGCGCGATTAATGCACAGGGGCTGTCAAGTCGACTGACAACTTTGGCGACTAGATCATCAATACCGTTCACGTCTGCTTCAGGTCGTGTTGAACCGAAGCCAGGCCAGCCGATGTGAATTTTTTCCGCTTGGTTACGAATAAGTTGAGAAGCCGGAAGCCAGAAATCCATGCGCCCCAGCGCGCCGGGAAGAAAAAGTAATTTAGAAGGCATTTTATTTTTTAGTGTTGGAGCCAGCAACCGTAACGTGCTTGATTAAGTTGATGGTGCTTGACGTTTTTCCAAGAAATAGAAGGATGGTCCTGAACTTTTTTTATTGATAAGGACCATTGCTCAGCAACCAATCCTACGTGATCCACAGGCAATTTTGAAGCTATCTCGAAACTGGCTTAAAGCATGCGTCATTTTTTTTCGCTCTGTTCATACAATGACTGTGACGCCGCATCCGCTTGCTCTACTACGGAAGGTTGCGCCAACCACCATATCCCTTGGATCTGGTGGTTGGCGCGTGGTCATCAGAAGAAAGAATAACCTAGGCGTAAGCTATAGCGAGGCCCCGAGACAAAAAACGCACGGTAGCGATCACCTATGCCCTGCTGCATTATCTGCTTGTAGCGGGCGTCACCGAGGTTCTGCCCCTGGACATCAATCTTCAAGTTTTCGCTGATTTTATAGGACAGGCCAGCGTCGATTTGACCGTAGTCCGCTGCCCAAAGTGGCAAGCCCCATGGCACATTATGCTGACCGTAGGTAGGGCTGGCGGGATTGGTATCGGTGCCGTCGCCGCCATTGGTCCCGTTACCGCTGACCGTAATCAGACTGCGTGAGCGCCAACTGTAGGCGATGCGCGCTGACACCGGACCACGGTCGTAGAGCAGCGCGAGGTTGTACGAGTTCTTCGACAGATTCGGCAGCGGCAGATTGCCAAAGGTGCGGCCGTCGGTATCGCAGCCATTCACTTTGAGGTTGATGTTGGCGGCACCAGTACCACCGGTGCAGTAGGCCTGGAACACTGGCTGGTAGAGCGTGCGTCGGCTGCGCACGTAAGTGTAGTTGGCGGAGAAGCCGAAACCCTTGAACAAATTCGGAAGCCCGTCATAGTACTGCTGATAGGCCAGTTCGGCGCCCTGGATTTTTCCTTTGGCGCCGTTGACCGGCGAAGTCACCAGGAAGTCCTGCATCTTCCCGCTGGTGTCCGCCAGACTGTAGCCTATGGTCTGGTCGACAATCACGTCCGAGAGACGCTTGTCGAACACTGCCAGCGTCAGCGAGCCTGAATTGGCGAAGTACCATTCGGTCGTCAAGTCGGCCTGTTTGGAGGTGATCGGCTTTAGCATCGGATTACCCGATGCGGTGCCGGTACGATTGACGCTGGTGACAGTAACAACCTTGGTCTGGGCGTTGGTTTGCGAGGTAATTGCTTGGTTCAAGGTGGTATAGGCCTGCAGCGACGAAAAGTCGGGACGCGACAGCGAACTGCCAAATGCGAAGCGGAACTGCAGTTTGTCGCTCGCCTTCATGCGCAGGTTCAACGTCGGCAGAACGTTGTCGTACGAATTCTCGACGTCGAGCTTTTGCGCGAACGCGGCGATGTTCGGAATCGGCACCCCTTGCAGTTGCGAGCCGGCAGGAATGTTCGCGGTCGGTGTGAAGGAAACGAAGCCGCGCGAATGCGAGCGGGTACGAACATAGCGTACGCCGAGGTTGCCATCGACTGGAAAGCGCAGGTCGTCGAAGCCGAATCGCAGCTGGCCATATGCGGCCTGGGACTTCTCGGACTGGTCGTTGGTCCCGGCCGGATTATCGCCGCCGAATTTGGCTGGCTTCCATGGATCGCAACCGCCACCGCCTTGCAAGCGCCGCCGCTCCTCGCATAGGATGTCGTGGTAACTATGCACCTCCGCGTACGACGATGGATAGTCCCTAGGCACGGACGGCGCAGGGAACACCACGGCCGGAACGTTGACCGAGCCGTTAAAGAAATTGGGGAACGAGTTCGTCACGTATGGCGCTTTGAAACGCGGATCGTTCAGGTAAGCCAACTTGTTGATGTTCCAGCCCAGCTGCCATGGTTGCGAAATGGCCGACCAGTTGTAGCTCGGATCAGAATTTTGCGTGACGGCGCTGCGATCAGTAAAGCGTAGGCCGAAACGCACGTCTCGTAATACCTTTGATTCACCGAACGTGTAGCGGGCGTCGCCCTTCCAGATAGTGCCATTGGCCGTGTTCTTGTTACGGTGCTCCATCGTGCTACCCCAGTAGTAATTTGCTGGGTTGGCGAGGAAGACTTTATCGGCATCGCTGAAGGTAATGCTCGGCAGCTCGCCACGGTAGTCGAGTTGCTGGCGCGGCATTTGCATTCCCAGACCGACCGTCGACGAAAACGCCTCTGCTCGAGCCTTTACGCGTTGAAGGTCGCTTTTGAAGGTCCATGCGTCCGATGCCCGCCACTCCAGCTTCCAGGACGCCTCGGTGGTCCGTGAAGTGCCCTCATCGAAGCCGGCAGCATTGTTGAAAGAGATGCCGCCGCTCGGATCTACCAGCGTGCCGGTCTGGAAGGCGCCTTTGTCGTCGTATGTGCCGTCCTGCACCCGTAACCCATAGGCATTCGCTGACGAAAAGATCGACTGACCGTTAGAATGGTCTTGATAGCGCGACTGGAATAAGGTCACATCGCTGCGCAGACCACCGCGCTTCCATTGCAGGGCTCCATAGCCGCCCTGTCGCTTGCGCTCGAATTCGTAACTGCGCCATTGGGCGCCCTTGGGTACCCACACAGTCCGGCCAGGCACCAGGTCCGTGCGAGGGAAGAACGGCTCGAACTGGAAGGTGTCTGTGCGGGTGGCACTTTCCGACGAGGCCAGATCGAATAGCACGCCCCATTCGCCGATGTCGCTCTTCCAGCGATTCGAGTACAGGAATGATCCGGAGTTGCCGGGTTTGCCTTTTTTGAGAGTGGAGTAGCTTTTCTCGAACGACGCGGCGGCGCGCGCGCCCTTAAAATCGAACGGCAACGCGGTACGCAGGTTGACCAAGCCGGAGATACCACCTTCGGTCTGCTCGGCCGATGGATTTTTGTAAACATCGACGCCGGCCATAAGCTCCGGAGGGACATCGCCCCAGCTGAGCGAGCGTCCGCCATTCGCGGCGAAAGCCTCGCGCCCGTTGAGTTCGGAGCGGACATAATTCAGGCCGCGTATGTTGACACCGGTACCTTCGACCGAAAACTTCTCTGAGTCTCCCTTTGGCTGGCGGTCAATGCTGACGCCGACGATACGTTGCAAAACCTCCGTGATTGAGCGGTCCGGCAGTTTGCCAATGTCGTCAGCGACGACAGAGTCGACGATCTCGTCAGCGTCCTGCTTGATTTTTTGAGCTGAATTGAGCGCTGCACGCTGCCCTGTTACCACTACAACGGCAGCCGCGTCATTTCCTTTTTCGCTCTGCGCATGTGCTCCCGCTGTTACCCAAACAACTTGGGCCACCGCGAGCGCAACCGCTGTTTTTTTGGTTTGTTGCATATGCTGTCTCCTGAATAGTTTTGATCACCGATCCGCTATCACCCCGAAAGTATCGTGGTCGAGGTGCACCACTAGCGTGTTAAGCCTGCGGTAGTCTTGTATCGGTTTTGCGCTGAAACCGTTTTCAAAAATTAGCGGAGCGAATGAAGGATATTTTAAAATAGAATGTAAAGTCAATAAGAAAAATAGATTTCCGTCAATGCTACCAAAAGCCCTGGTTAAGGTACCGGATTCCTCTCAGTTAATCGCTGTCTCTTATGATTTTACTTCGATTTCTCTGATGATTTAAGATTCCTTCCCGGGCGTACGATAAGTATCGGCGCACGGGTACGGTGAATTCCTGACTGCCGTCAAGGTTAATATTGTTCTGATTTAGGCTTGCAACATAGCAGAATACATTTTTATCCGGTTGGCCGCTTACCAAACAACAGCAGGCGGCCTGCAACGAAAGTGCCCGCGATGGACGGACACCCTCATTAATCTGATAGACGTTTTAGAACGTATACTTCAGCACGGCACTGACCTTGCGATCCCAGATGTTATGGAAGCGCTGTCTGTCCTTAACACCCATGTAAGAAGACTCTTCGGCCTGATTCGCGTTTTGCATGTCGATCGAAAAGTCATAGTGGTCGTTAAATTTATAGCCGATCGAGGCGTCTAGGATACCGAAGGGTCCGGCAAATATAGGCAAAGAGCCAGAGCCTGGACCCTGCAGCGTATCTAACCAGTCGTCACGATGGCTGTAGGCGACGCGTGCGCGCCAGCCATTTTTTTCATAATAAGCCACTAAATTGTAGCTATTCTTTGAAAGGTATTGAATAGGGAATATGGTGCCGGCAACTGGCCCTGGCGCCTTGCTGTTGACGCGCGTAAAGTTTGCCTGTAGGCCAAGTCCATCGAAAGGCTCGGGCAAGAAAGTTAGGAAGCTTTGAATGCCGATTTCCAGACCGTTGATAACGCCGTTCTCCCCATTAACCTTGCGCGAGACTAGCGCCGTCGTATTATCCGGGTATTCAGGTAAGGAGATATTCTCCGTTACTTGTATATTTTGAATGAACCCGCTGACATTTTTCCTAAATGCGGTAGCATATGTGTAGCTGTCTTTGGTGAAATAGTATTCCAAGGAGGCGTCGAAGGAAGTCGAACGCAGGGGCTTTAAATTAGGATTGCCAACCGTACCCTGAACTTGCTGGCCGGATCCAGCGCCCAACGTGTAACTCGAGTTCGGATTAAGATCGGCGAAGCCAGGGCGCGTAATCTGCTTACCATAAGCCAAGCGCATGAAAAGGTCATTCTTGAATTCCAGGCGTGCATTAAAGCTGGGAAGTTTGTCGATATATTTTGTTTCTTGGCTAATCGGTGTATAAAGGTTGCCGTTTGAGCGTCGCGTTCCTTCGATCGACAGATCGGTTTGTACGACTCGCAAGCCGAAGTTTCCATCCACCGGCAACGATCCAAGCTTGATGCTGTAGTTTGCCTGACCGTAAATCGTGTTGGTCTTTTCATTGGCCGCATACGTATTGAACGGATCAAAAGTTGGGTAGCAAACCACGTCGGAGAGCGCTGCACACACCTTTGCCACATCTTGGGCTACGCTCGCGGGAATAATCCAATTGTAGCTACTGATAACCATATGGTTCAACCCGTTGTAAAAATTGTCTTTATACGGGTTAGGCGAAAAAGCTTCTGGGAGGACCTGGTCCAGTCGATAACCGCTGGACTGAACTGGGATTGCATGGTTTCGGT
This sequence comes from Oxalobacteraceae bacterium OTU3CINTB1, assembly GCA_024123955.1. Taxonomy (NCBI): domain Bacteria; kingdom Pseudomonadati; phylum Pseudomonadota; class Betaproteobacteria; order Burkholderiales; family Oxalobacteraceae; species Oxalobacteraceae bacterium OTU3CINTB1. The sequence continues at coordinate 5,167,983 of CP099652.1, read as the reverse complement.
TGCCGGAACGATTGCCCACGTCGCGCGAGGCGTAGCGCACACCAAAGTCCACACTATTGATAACGTCGTTGGAAAGCAACTTGGTGACATCCACGCGGGCGGCGGTTGCCGAGCCTTCCGACTGGCTGATGCCATGGCTTGAGTCGAGCGGGTTCCATAGGGCCTTATTGTTGAAGTCGAAGCCAGTCAGATCGAGTTTCGGATACTTTCCGCTCGTGTCGAAATTCAGCGTCGTACCTGTCGCATTCCAAGTATTGCTCATGCGCAGTCCGCCGCTGGAACTATCCTGCCCAGAGTTGGTGTGATCGAGGTCTGCAGTCACTCTAATATCGTCGGTAGGCGACCACTTGCTAGTTAAAGCGACCTGATTCGTGAATGAATTTTGGATCTGGTAATTCGTGTTTTGTGTAAAGCCTACGTCGCGATATGCGCCCGAGTGGACGGTGTTTCCATGTCCAGGGACTGTCGAGTAGCCAAATGTCGCGCCGGGCAGAGGCGCCAGAGCCAGCTTGTTAGCATAGGCCACGTAACTATCGTTTTCCCGATCGTATTTGTACTCGGTGGCCGAGAGGACGAACTCGAGTGTGTCGCTGGGACGCCATTGCGCGACCAAATTCGCGCCTTTTCGCGTACGCTTTGTAATGCCGATCGTGTTACCCCCGCCTGCGGGCGCAAACACCAGATCGCCTGGGTCGAGCGCACAGTTATTGGTTTTCGACAGAACGCCGTTGCCGTTAAAGTCAACGAGGTCGCAGCGGTTGCCGTAAGGCTCAACGCCAACATTGTCCTTGCGAACGTTCGACTTATCATGGGTCACGTTGATCATTGCACCGATTTTACCTATGGGCGTTTCCCAGCGATTGCTAATAAGCGCAGAGAGCTGCGGGGTGTTCGATTTATCAAGTGAATTATTTGTGTACCTGGCGGTACCGCTGGCAGAAAAGCCTTTGAAATCGAATGGCTTTCGTGTCTTGAGGTTAATGATTCCACCTAAACCGCCTTCAATCAGGCGCGCCGAAGGATTCTTATAAACGTCAATGCCAGCGAGCAGTTCTGTTGGGATGTTTTCAAGCGTGAAGTCTCGACCAGCATCGCTAAAGATTTCGCGGCCATCCAATAGGGTTTTGACTTGGGCCAAACCGCGAATCGCTACACTTCTACCTTCACCGTCGCTGCGCTGGATCTGTATGCCTGGGACACGTTGCAAGGCTTCAGCGACATTGCTATCCGGTAACTTACCAATATCTTCAGCTGCAATGGAATCAACAACCTCCGTCGCGTTTTTCTTGATGTTCATCGCGCTACGCAAGGATGCTCTCATACCTGTCACTACGACCACCGTTCCTTCTTCCGCAGGCGCTGGCGCCGGTGCGACGACTTCTTGTGCGGAGGCCTGATTGACCATTATTTGTACCGCCACGGCGATTGCCGATAAAAGCAATCTTGGTCGAGCGAAATGGGAAATTGAGGCGTGCTGATTCATGCTTGTCTCCTTCGTTTTTAGAATAAAGTTATACGCGGACGTAGTGCGATGATGCACTGACGTTATTGGAGTACCTCGCGTACTCCGTGCCGCCGAGAGGAAGGCTGTGCACGCACAGGCCGGGCTCGCAGTCGATCGTTAACTGGTTCGGTCGCATTAGCGAACGTTGATGGGTCAACCCGGAAAACTGCGGTGCCCATTTTATGAACCCTGTGGCCTCATCGCCCAAGGGGAGAACTTCTAGTTGTTTTTATAGTTGCGGCGAGCATGTCAAGCAGATTGACTGCACCGCGCGTGTTTGGCATTTTGCAATTACTGCAAGGCTGTTGCAATTGCGAAAATCGCTAAATGGCACCATGAAAATTATCAAGTTCACACGGCGTTCCCGTTTCCTCAACCGATGTGGCGAGTCATAGCATCCGCTAAGAAATTGACTCATCACGGAAGCGTGCCCCCGTGCATGTGGCTCTGTTGCACAAACGCTGAGTCGCCCTTGAATCGTGGCCAGGCAACCTCGACATGGGTTCACCAAGAAACCGAAATGTCGAAGACGAACTGGAAGGGGCACAGCGCGGCGGAAGCCGTATGGTTCGCTAGTGATCTGGCTGGACAAGGAAATGTGCTGGGAAGGCCGTGCCATTGGCAGGCGTAAGCTCAGCCGCAAATGCAGAAAGGCGGCGATCCCAACTTGGTTAACCGCCAAGGCGGTGTTGAATTTGACACGGTGGGAGGAGATCCGCATGGCGCTGAGCTTGCTCAAGCTAGCCGGCCTCGATTGGGAAGGTCCAGCAATTAGTAATGCGTCGTGCCGACAATCATCTCACCATAACAGTAGCGCCAAACCGACGACAACCGGATCGCACCTACTAATCGAGAGTGCCGATATTACGTCGGTGGGGAAAAGAGAGTGGAAAACGCAGAAACATGTTGCCGAACAACGGGGCGGTTGATTCAGGTGCACCTGAAATTGACGTCATGATCATGGCAATACTGACTAATGAAGCGACAAACACCACCACCTTTGACGCGTCGACACCGCCGCGCCTCCTCGACCAGATTGACGTCTATGCCTGCAAGACGTGCCATAAGTCCATGCCTTCCATGGCGCACAGGCCATTTTTAACTCACATTCGGCAACCCCGGAGGAAGCCGGCGATCGGGGCGGAAAAACGCAATGCCATACTGCATCTCTTCCGAAACCTTGGTCGTAAGATATGGAGGGGTAGACCAGATACCATCGGCGCAGCGTTGAATGTGCGCATTCCTCAACCGCTTCACCAAACTCGGATACCCACGACTTCAACCATACCGTAACTTCGCAAGGGCTATGGAGTAGGAGCACCTGATTTACTGTGCAAAAGAGCCTACTTAGCGTCAAAGGTGCCAGTAGAACGGTAGGGGACAATAAAGGTAAGTCGCAAGCCCGCGCACTTATCGGGGCGGCGAGGGCTGCTTGAGCAGTTCAGCGAGCCGACGTGAGGCGTTGTCACCCCACCAGTTCCACAACTGCTCCATCCGTTCTGGGTGAGCAAAATGATATGCGTTGCTTGATGAAAGCCAAAGCGTGGACGTGCGAATCGGCGTTGCCATCCGTACCACTTGGTTGCCGTATTGTTCCTCCACCGAACGATCAAGAGCATCGGCGTTGGGGAGGGAGATGGCAAACCCGTCCACCCGCTTGAAGATCAATTTTTTGAGGTTGCTGGAGGAGTCGGCGGTTCCGCTATCCACACTGTAACCTTCGTCGCGCAACTGATCCCCTAGTGGCGAACCCAGGTTGGTCGCCAGCATGCGATGTCTGAAGTATTCACGCGGATTGGTATCGGCAGCAACGCGATCGGAGGTGCGCAAATACACCACGGCCGTAACCCGAATGCCGCGCCGCGTGTCGGGCGTTCCGCCTGCGGCCAGCGGCAAGGCAGAATACGGCCGTTCGCCGTCGCGCAGATCGACCGGCGCCAGGTCAACAGTACCATCCATGAGCGCGATGTGGACGCGCGGGGCGGGCAGTCGCACTAGCTGCGCCGTGCAACCGACGCTGCGCACAGCCGCACGCATCAGTTCGACGCCGGCACCTGCGGGCTCGGGAACCACCACGCCATTGCCAATGTAATAAGGCAAACGCTCCCGATCAGGATAACCCACCCGCATTGAGCAATCACTCGCGGCGACCTGATCGCACACCAGTACGGCCATGAAAAACGCCAGCATTTTCATATCGCATCTCCGGTGGGGTCTGTGTAGAGTAATAGCAGAAGACAGGCATCGTCAACAGCGATTGAAAACTACTATGGTTTGGCGGTCATATCGACTCAAAACTGATACAGCTTCGTCATCAGCACGCGCCAATTTCTTTCTTCATGACTTAGCACGGTCGCGCAGCCTGAGACACCTGTCGCTCTGCCTAATTCCTGCCTGCGGCTGAGGCCTCAGCCGATAACTTTCGCCCGCGATGAGCAAGATGGGCGTCGTGCCGCAGAGTGTCCAGCAGCACGGCTGTCCTCGGCACGTCCTGCGCAAACGTTCCCACCCGATTTCCCTAACGTCAGATGCTTCATCACGATCTGGCTGCCTTTCTCAAAAAACACTTCAATTACTTAGAAGAGTAAATGGCCTGCTTTAGGTTCAACTGCACCCAACTAATTTGGTCCATGATGGACATAATTGCGCTCAAGCATCCAGGCCTGTCAAATGATGCAACGGGCTGAGTAATCGGAACAACGCGCTCAGAAAAGTAGTAGGCCAATTCGTTCCAGTACATACTTAATTGCTATGACCTCAGGTCGAATCGCGAGCGACGACCCGCCGCCGCCCACCGAACAGCAAGAAAGTTCGCTTGAAGAAACTTGAGCGTTTACCCAGTGACGTCTTGATTACTCGGGGGATTTGGTCGATGATGGCTTCGCGTCTGTGATTTTCAAAAGAGATGCGACGTTGTGGAAATTATTGCGACTCACGGGCGTGGCGAAATCCACCGCGTCTTGCCGAGTTACACGGTGGTGATGAACCTCCGCTTTCGGCCAGAACCGGACGAGTGGAAGTAGACGGACATAGGTGGATCAAGGCAGAGTGGTAAATTGGGGATTCGATTTCTTAAAGCGCAAAACGAAGATGGGACTGCACTTATTGACCTCGGACCGGGTCCAATCGTCCTGCCGCCAGCGTATCGAAGCGCGCGAGCTCCGGCTCCGCAGAGTCATTGACGACGCAGATCGGAAGCCTTTGCCGCGTCGAAACAGCGGTGACGATATTGGGCTAGGCTTTCTTGAAGGTATCGCATCACCGTGCCGTTATGTTTCAGTTCAGCCAGCGCGTCCGCCATATGTGGCGCGTGGCTGGCATGGGCGTTATTCAAATAGCAATGGCCAGTGGTAGACTGCACCTGAGCTAGCTGGCGGATAATCGGTGTCTCGGGCGGGCTGCTATTGCATTCCCGGAACGCTAGGTAGTCCTCGACCGCTTCCTGCACATCGAAATACAAATCCGTGCGGCCCAGCTGCAGTTTGCGCAAGCCTTGCCCAACATCGCTGATTTGCGATAGCTGAGCAGGGGCCAGCTTGGCGGCTAGCAGGACTTCCAGTTCCGGGATGCCGCGCCGGTATTCGCAGCGCAGGTGCAGCAACCGCAGCCGGTCCATGCCTTCGAAACTGGCCTCCGGTCCGGCGCCGTACACGCAGAAATGCACCACATTGTTGGGCTCGCGTAAGCGTATCAGCCTTGGATACAGTGTCAAATAGCCGAAAGTACGTCCCAGTTCGCCGTCGGCTTGACCTGCTTGTACCATCGCGGTTGCCCGCTTGGGGGGCACATCCAGATATTCAAAACCCAGCCCACTCATAGAGCATATATCGCGATAGACCTTGATCAGCCATTGGGTGCGCGGATTGTCATAGGGGCGTGAGAAAACAAACCTCAGGCGTTGGGCCGGCTTGAGGCTCAGGGGGAGCACGGTTGCTTGGAGAAATTGCCGCCGGGAGATCATCGCCAGTCCTAGGTAACCGCAAGAGCTCAGGTTAGCATTACAGACGCTCGCACTGACAAAATTCAAGCGGAATACGTGCTTTTTTCGCTGCACGCCGCACGTGCGTACAACGGCTTCTTCGCACGGCCAAGCTGAACGGTGTCGACCCCAACGCCTGGTTGTGTCATGTGCTGACGCATATTGCCGATCATCCCGTGAACCGGTTTGATGATTTCTTGCCTTGGAACTGCAACCTACCGGCAGCCCTTTGAGATCATGCCGCTTCCCAGCGGGGTGATGCCATCATCGATTAATCTTCTACATCACTCAAGACGGCGCTCAGCGGACGCTTACAGGCATCTCCTAGGGCATCGTCGACCAATAGGATGCGTCGGCTCCTTTGCGCGATAAATTCTTCCATGGATGTCGTCGGTTGATGCGCCTCCAAACGAGGCGGCTGCTCGTGTTGTAACTAAAAGTCTGATTCGACAACCGTTCCCAATCTGCAACTGCGTCACCCTGTCGCGACGATGCGGGGCGATTCTATCGGGCGCGCATGCCTTGCGCTTTATAATGGAACCATGGAAGCGCGTGGAGCGCTCTTGACCGTCCCGCCGACTGAGCAGGAAGGCATTCAGTTTGGCGGGATTGCCCTGCCGCCAAACTTGGGGAAAGCATGGGACAGAAAATTTTAATCATCGACGACAATTTGGCGTCGGCGGAGGCGCTCGCGGCGGTTCTGGACATGGTGGGGCATCCGGCTCAAATTGCACACGGAGCCCATGAGGGGCTGCATGCGGTGGCGGAATTCAAACCGAACTTGGTGTTTCTTGATCTGGGCATGCCCGAAATGAATGGCTACCAAGTGGCCGCCCAAATACGGGGCGACAACAGCGTGGAGCAACCCTATCTAATTGCCTACACCGCCTGGGGCGATCAGGCGACAATCAAACAGACGGCGGCCGCTGGATTTGATCGCCACATCGCTAAAACGACATCGTTTGACGGCTTGGTGGCCGCGATTAAGGACGTCGCCGCCCTCAGGTTGAAATGATCCAGCTATGGTGATCAGGACAAGTCAGAAGGTTCCTGACTGATTCTCCCATCGAAATTTGACGAAGCGCGGGGGGGGCTTAGGGCCCTCATAACTTTGTTGTCCGGCACTGGCCAAAACCAGACATTTGATGAATGGATTTTGACTGGCAAAACATATTCCACCTACATTAAGGCACCCCTGAGTGACCGGGCCGACGAACTGTAGTGGTTTAATGTACCCAGACACCAATTTAGGCGAGAATGCTCGCCATGGAGAGAAGCAGGCCCAATCCTGCATTTTGGTGACCTATCAGCAGTCCTCCTGACGTGAGCGCGGTCAATGAAACTATGGCGCGCTTCGGCCCCGGCGCCCCAACTGCCGGCTCAAAGCGACGGAATTTGATGCCGTCAAAACGGTAGAGTCCACTTGGCGTGCCGAGCGATATCCATCCATCTAGGGCCTGGGCAATGGCCACGACTTCGGCTAGAGCGCCATCTTTTGCGGTCCACATGTCATGGTGGTACGACGCAAGGGGCACAGTGCTGTCGAGAGCGCTGGCGGACAAGACGAATAGTAGCGAACACAGGCCAACGACCTGCATCAGCCATGTGCGGGGCTTCGAAGTAAGATGCCAGAGTCGAGTGCAGACATTCATTAGGCGCCTTTTACCTAAGTGGTCGATAGCTACCCATCGGCCTGCTTCATGAAAAACATACCAATCTCGCCACGGGTGTCTGGCAGAGCATAACAGTCGTTTTCAAAAACGATTTAAACCCGGCCACCCGTTTTCCAAGCGACATTGTCAACACACGGTACTGTCATAGGTTCTCAAGCAAACTCAAGACGGCATCCTTCGGCATAAACCGCAGAGCCCTATCTCCGCAGACGGCTGCCTTGCCCAGACTGCGTCGCATCATCTCGACCTCCGCCGCAACATAGCGATGGGTCATGGCAACCTGCGCATGCCCTAGCCAGGCCTATCGTTTGCACCGAATGCAGCCCCCCCCGGCGGTCGCGATAACACATCATTGTTTTTTTGGTGTTCCTGGATCTCTACCTTTGGGTTGAAGCTGGACAACATTACTACCAGCGGTTTTTACAACGATCTCGGTAAGCCGGATGACATCCAATTTTAAGGCTTCGATAGTTTCCTGAGCATTTGCTAAATTAGTTGTTGCTTGTTTTAGCTGCAACTCGGAAATGTGATTGCTATTTGCTAAGCCATCGTAAAGTGTTTTCCAGTCTTCGATGCGGGAAGCCTGGCTTCGCCGAGTTTGGCGCTCAACCTTTTCGCGTCGTTTGTTCACGGCCTTAACCCATGCATTGACGCGCTTAAACAAACGCGCCCTCCATTCTTTCTTTACCTCGTCATCCTGCCTCTTCGGATATAGGGTTGTGTTGTGGATGCCGGCTCGACGGCATAGCTCGCTGTAGTCCAGCTCGACCCTGCCGGCTGAGTGAGACCAGCAACTAGCGGCAATTTCCTTCCGAATTGCTCGCATGGCCGCAACCACTTTTTGTTTAACGGCCCTGGAACGTTCCACACCTTTTTTCTGTGCACTCGCAGAAATCCTGGCGCGCGTTTCCTCAGTTCGTTTAAAGTGACTCTTCATTTTTAGCGGGTCGGTCATTCAGCTGCCTCCTCGTCCTTTTCTGCGACGGCCGTGAGCACAACTGGATGATCTGCCCACTTCTTGCGGAGGTTTTCGAACCTCCCAAGGTGGGACCGGATCTGTGCCAGCCATAAGCTGGCTACTAGACCATTGCCATTAGCGTCGGCCTCAATGTACGCATTTATGCTATCGGAAATCGCACCGTCAACGTCTTCGCGCAAGAACGGTTCCTCAAGGCGATGGGCGCAATGGCTAAGGCAGCGCGCGGGCTCGGGGGCACCTCGATGTTGATTACATGGTCCTGACTCAGTTCCTGGAAATTTGGTGCAGATAATGCCTGGCCGAACATACTGCCACGCCTTTCCCTGCAGTGTTAATATTTTAGCCAGATCAACAGCTGATTCCGCGCCCCAATCCCTTCCGTGACGGTGTTGGTCAATTCGGTGGGCTTTGATGGCGTGCCGAAGAACCAGAGCATGTGGCCCACCATATCCGTCCCCACCATGAACTGGCTCATTTTCGGCTGCTATGATTTCTTCAATGGTTTCTTTCGCCTTCATCATGCGTAACTCCCGAACCACCGTCTCGATTTCATCTGCAAGAGTTTTATCGGTCAAGATGTAATAGAGTGTCATCTCGATGTTGGTGTGACCGAATACGTCCATCAAGATCTTTGGCGCTTGGACTAAAGCAAGCGCCACTAAGCGTGCAATAGTTTTCCTGAACCGATGTGGGCGTAGAGACTGTCCCCCCGTGCTTTCCTCCATTCCAATGGCCTTAGCATAACTAAGAAGCGATTGACCAATACCCCTGAGCGGCTTCGTCCTGTCGGTGCCCGCTCCGCCAGCAATGATTCCCCACAGGTGGTCGAGCGCTGGCAGGGGCCCTGGTTTGCCTTTAATTTTAGGTTCAATTGGCCCAATTTTCTCGACCAACGTGATAAGCCGGACTTGCTGTTCTATGGCGTGTTGAGCAAATTCCGGCATGATCCAGTCGCGCACAGCGCCCCCGGCATTCTTAACCAACTTAAATGTTCGTCCTTTCGCAACCGGAAGGCCGTTGACTGCATACTGAACACAAGAGCGCCGCAAACCAACAATTTCGCCATGGCGTCCGGCGGTGGCGAGTAGGGCAACGAAAAGATGCGACTGTTGGAGCCGTTGTAGTAGATCCATCACATCATTAAAGCTTTTTGGCGGCCAATTCTGTTCGTTATCTCTGCAACTGGAGCCAGAACTTTTGGTTTTATTTTTTCCAAGCTGGCTTAGCCGAATTGTGAACGGGGTCTTGGCGATTACTTGTCCCTCACTGTCGCGCCACACAAAGCCAGACAGATACTTCGCAACCAGCGCCGAACGCCGTCCTTTGATGCTCTTTGGCTTAAGCTTTAATGACGAAGTTTCTTCCCAAATTGACAATATTTTGGCCGCAACTTCCAGTAGGCCGGGTCCAAGGTCGTTAATCAGCCAGTATGCTTTGCGGCCCATTTCGGCAACGTAGTCGTCCGGCAAAGGTAAATGAGGGTTAATTTTGGAGGGCTGCTCTGGCATGTCTTCTTCACCTTCAATTTCGGTGTGAACGGATCGGCCCCGTGCTGGAGATACATCTGCCCAAAAGCCTCGCTCAGCCAGCATCCTCATTCTTGTTATTTCGCCGCGCACCACTTTGGCACAGCTCGCGGTGAGCGTTTTTAAATCATCGTCGGTAACCAGTGCGAAGAACGCTGGTTTTTGTTGGAGGCCAAGCGGCAGTTCGATGTCATTTTCGAACTCGTACACCGCTAAGTCTATTAATTTCGCAGCGGCGAGAGCCGCTAGGGCTGGGATATAACTATAGCCGAGTGCTTTTACGAAGTTCGTATCCAGCGAGGCTGCTTTTCTTTGATATGCCATATTGGCTGGCCCAATTCGCATCAGGACCAAATATCGAACGGTCATCTCGACAGCTTTGTCCAGAATTGCTGCGCAACGCTGTTTCAGCGTCGACACTTGGCTCTCTGCAATCAAAGACACACTTCGCTCGCCTACCATGAGGCGAAATTTAGGCGGCATGAAGTGAAGAATTCGGTCACGGATGTTGATATTAAGCGTCGCGGGAATTCGGTCAGTAGGCGCCCATCTCTCTGGGGTTTCCCAAGTATCCAATCTGTTGCCGTGATGTAAAATCCGTTTAACCAACAGCAGATCGTCAATGTTGCAGCTTTGAGCTTCCACTGCTGGACAAAGCAGGAGAGCTTTATTTCTTGACTCGAGCGAATCTGGCGACTCCGCCGACTTTGCAGAAGGATTACTATCGTCAACAACTTTAGAAGGACCGCTTGAGCCGAGCTGTGAATCTTGGTCGACCTGAGGGGATGTTTTCGGTTTTTTGGTACGCATGTATTCCTCCTTAAATACCTTCTAAGTCAACTACGCGATGCCGATTCGCCGCGATTTCGGCGTCCCAGTGGTTAATGCCGGTCTCTACATCATATTTGTCAAACAAGGTTAACGCCGAAGTAGTGTTTTCCAGTTCCTCGGCGAAAGAGGACGTTTCGAAAACTGCCACCGATACTGTGGCTTTGATATGCTTAAGCTCAGAAAGTCTTTTGCACAAGCCTGGAAGGCTGTCCGACAAGATTACTGCGTTCTCTATACAAAGCGTGCATCTTTGCGTTGGGCATAGTCGCTTGCCGTCAGCTTTAAAATTCGGTGCGATGCGTTTCGGCGGGTTTTTCGGGTCCTTGCAGCCCACGCCTATACGGCTCCGTTGAAGCGTCCGGTATTGTTCTAATCTAGCGCGATCCTTGTCAGTGATATCGTGATCGCGGGAAAGCTTTGCGATGATCGTTGGATCGACCCGTCCGGTAGTGATCATCTCGGTGAAAAAAGCGTTACTAAACCCGGCATACTGTTGAGCACTCTCTTCGTTCATAACTGTATTGTCTAAATATCGTTGCGTGCTTCTTAGCTGCTTGTGCTGTAGTACTTTCATTACCGCCAGTATGAATCCGCCGCTTGAACGGTATGCATAGCCCGCAAAAGCATCGCGGAAGTCTCCGGATTTTAAGTAGGCTATTTTTTTTATATCCGGCTGTCTTGTATTGATTTCGTCGGCAATATTACGAAGGAACCGGCCGCCAGTTTCATCGCGTCCGAAGTTGTTAGGATTTAGGTGACGAACATCGCTACTATTGAGGTTGACGTAGAGCCATGGCGATCGGACAGTGTGGGTTAGTGATTCAATTTCTTGGCGTATTTCGTTGAGTTCCCTTGCCGTGACATTAACCTTTTGCATTTTCGCGTACCGTTTTTCGAGGCTGATAAGCCGTGCTTGTACTTGAGCACGCAAGCCGGCGGTTCGGTGCAGCAGCGTTTGAAGTATTACGCCTGCCGAACCCTGCGAGCGAAATAGTCCCTCCGTGATCACTTCCATGTCACCACGGGCTTTATAGCCATAAAGCAGATATCGCTTCGGGTCCTTCGGATGCGGCACCAAGAATTCATCATTTATATCGAGCGCCAGTAGGACGCTTGGATTCCATCCGGTGCTTGCCAGGCAAAGATGGAAAGCTACACGAATATCTTCCGCACTTGGATAGTAGCCTTCCAGCATGACCGCTGCATTTAAATCGCGCGATTTAAATGCGTAAGTGCTGGTTTGCAAGTAAGCAGGGCCGGGGCGGGCTTGCCCTGCCGCATCAATAGCACTTTGGAACCATAAGTAATTTTCCAAAAGCCAGCCCTCATTGTTGTCGATTGGAGCAACTCCGGAGATTAGCTGATCAGTTTTTTCCCATCGACGACAAGCAGAAAACCATTTATGTTTCAACGCAAATCTATATTCGTCAATTTGCCACTGTGGAGGCAGAAGCCTCTTAGGGTCTTTCTTCTCCGGCGCCAACCAATATAGTGGCGGACAATCATTTTCTATTCTCCAAATTTCGACAACGCGTACAAAGCCAGTAAACGTTCGGTGATCCATCCCGTCATCTAAGGCCATCTGGCGGTAAACACCATTAATATCCGAGACAGTATTGACAAGCATAGTTGGCGTGCCGTCGACAATGCTTAATCTCTCGACCTCGTCGAACATTCTCCACCAGCGTCTGAATGTCGCAATATAGCCACTAATTGTCGCGGTAGAGTAGTACTCGACGAGCTGGCGGATAATTGGAGCCAGCGCAAAAATCAGGAGAGGACGCCCACGTATTGCCATCTGAGGTCCTGTCTTCATTTTATATGTACTGGTTACACCGTCAGCGAATTGGTGAAGATCAACCAGGACTGGAGTCTCGTGCAAAGTCCAGAATAACAGTGGATCATTGATGATTGTGTCGGTGGTTTTTGTTGCCCCTCTCAGCTCCGTATCAGGAATCGAGCGCAGTGCATCATCCAAAGGTGCGTTGACGTCGCAGTCGGCTGATGTTCCCAAGGTGGTTTCGTCGGGGGGAGCAACCGTAGACGCGTTGATCGAGTGGTCTTTATTGATCTTGCGTATGCTCAATGCGCCTCCTTTCCTCGGCAAGCCGCTTTTCGTACGCCTCTTGATTTGCTATTTCGTAGTCGATCACGATGTTGAAACCCATCATGTCAGATATCCAATGCAGGTAGATCATCGACGTCTCCGGACTAGAGTGTCCCAAACGCGGCATAATGTTTAACTGGATAATCGTCATAGCGCTTGCCGTTAATAAGACAGAAGCGATCGCGTGCGGAAGCTTTAGTAATTCTTTGTGCGCTTCCATCTCTTTTAATAAAACGGAACACGCCCACCAGTCTCTGCCTAGGTGGGGTGACCAGTTCTTGTATGGCAAGTTGCCTTTCTTCCACGCGCGGTATAATGCTTTGCCGTGTATTCGTTCACCATCCGAATTAATAAAAAGATGAACTGATTTCTTGATGCGATTGTTTTGCTCCTTGACATCTGCACTGGATATATATTTCGCTAAAGACTTATTGCGGGTATTGTTGTAATAATGATTCAATCTATAAGCGTGACCCAAAGGGAGAAAGACGTCACGTTCAGGGCCAATTTTGTCGCCGCAGTTATAGCCATAGGTAGTACCCTTGGTTCCATACCGAATTGACACTCTCACCGACTGTCTAGAAATCGGTGCATTCGGGTTAACGATTTCCCAGTCCCTCGGATCTGCAGGAAGTGTGTCCGTTCGCCAACACGATATTTCAGCTCTTCGCAGCGCGGTCAACAAAATAGTTTCCGACATTAGTCCTTCAGCTTCGCCGACAACTTCATAGACGCTTAATGTGAACTCAGCGATCTCATTATCGTTTGGCATTCGCAATCTTTTTTTGTTGACTCTGACCTTGCCTTCTCTTTGCTTAATTTCTACGTCTGAGCTCTTGTAATTATTGGAACCCGCTCTGTTTCGTCTATATGGCACTTTGAACTCAGGCCGGAGTTTTTGGTCAGCCATCCACGTAAGAAAATAACATGCTTCTTGAACGCGTGAGTTGATAGTGGCTCCAGCTAGTGGAGCGCCATCACGCGACCATTCCCCTGAGATCATTTCGGCTTGATATTTTTCGATAAGGTCAGCGTTATATTCACATTTTATCAAATCGACACTGCGAGCTTCGGCCCATTCGAGAAAATTTATCAACCAGTCGGCATAGTCGCGTATAGATGCCGCACTGGGGCGTAAACCTGATTCAAATTTTTTGGTTGGGCTCCAATCGCCGGTGCCTCTGTCCATCAGATACCAACTACTAACCCTGTGATAGCCCGGTCGTGAATCGAAAATAAAAGGCAATTCAGCAACCCGTCCGAATCCAGCGCTTCGTACTTTGTCTGCATCGCCATATCTGACTGAGAAACCCATGATTTTCGCCGGCCCCTGTAAAGCGAAATTAAACCATATCGAATGACGTTACTCAAGTCGCGAATTCTGAAGCCGTGCGTGCTAAATAAATTCCATAAGTTTTGTCGGTTATTTTATAAAATATTGTGTGAACTCTTTCTGTGATTTTCGTAGGAAATCCCTTTTGGATAAAGGTGATTCTCTGGCAAAGTGCTTGATGAAGAATCGCCTATGATATTTTTTTTGGTGGAACTTCGGGTAGCTATTGAGGAACTGCATTTATAACTTGCAATATGCAAGTTGTGGCGGAATTTGTCGTTATATCCCCGTCTAGCCGAAGGGGCGCTTTGATGAAGTCTAACCGTTTGATTTTTATAGGTATTTTTGTTTCATCTAAGAGTTCGTGGTCTATAACCTGCGAAGTGCGGCGCGCGCAGGCCCAGCGCTTCCGCGAAGGCGCGGCCGATGTGGTGGTCGGCACGGATGCCATCGCCATGGGCTTGAATATGCCAATTGCGCGCATCGTGATGACTACGTCCGTTAAATACAATGGATATGAAGAGGAAGAGATTCCCGCCGCGCTGGCGCGGCAGATCGCCGGCCGGGCCGGGCGCTTCGGCGTGCACGAGGAGGGCCTGGTGGCCGGCTACGACAACGAGACGCACAATGTGATGCGCTCGCTGCTGCAGGAGAAGCCGGTGCCGCTGAAAACCACCGGCTTTGCCGTGGCGCCAACGTTGGAACATTTGCACCGGATTTCATCGGTGACCAACGAACACGGGCTGGCCAAGCTGCTCAAGCGCTTCGTGCACAACATCGATGTGCCGGACGGGTTCTTTTATCCGCGCATCACCGAGGACCAGTTCGAGCGGGCCGCCTGGCTCGACACCTTGCAGTTGACGGTGGCGGAGAAGTTCGCGCTGTCGCTGGTGCCGATCTCGTCCAAGGTGCACACCTTGCAGCACGCGTGGGAAGGCTGGGCCACCGCGCTGGCGCACAAGAAAATCACGCGCCTCATGCCGGAGCAGAATCCGCTGCACTTTATGAATTTGCAGGAGGTGGAGGACGCTTGCCGGCTGTATTCGGCCTACGCCTGGCTGGCCTATCGCCAGCCGGAGTATTTCCCGGACACGGAATTGGCGCAAAAGCTGTCGCGCGAAGCGTCGGAGCGCGTCGATGCGATCTTGCAGGATCAGAACTCGGCCGCCCGCAAGCGTCAGCCGAAGAAATTCCGCCGCTGATCAATCACCCGGTTGCGGGTCGCCGTGCAGCTTGAAGCGGCAGGACAGTTTAAACGGCCGGGTCACGCCTTTGGGGTCGGACACCATCGGCAAGGCGAAGGATTGTTCGTCGAGCAGCTCCAGGGTCCAGGTGGTGGCGCCGAAGAAGTCGAAGTGGATGATGTTGGGTTCGACCAATTCCAAGGCAGTGAAGGCGCCGGTCGAGTACATCGCGCCCAGCCGCGCGGCGTCGACGATGTCGAGCTGGGGATCGAGCAGATAGATGCGCAACGTGTCTTCGTGAATGATGTCGTCGGTCAGAAAGATCAGGAAGTGGCCTTTCCAGCACACGGCCGCTTCCAGCACCGCGCCCTCGACGATTTTCCCCGTGGTTTCGCCATAGAGTATGAGTTCGCAGCGCGGCAGGTCGTCGGCGGTCTGCCGGGGGCGGATCGAGAGGTCGTCTGTCGAAAACAGTTTCATGATGGTCACCAGATCGAGCTGACGCCGAAGGCCGCCAGCGCGCCCCCGACGAAAGCGCCCACTGTAACGCAAACCGGCGCGCCGGGGCCGCATGCCAGGCCGGCCAGCGCGCCGCCGGCCATGCCGCCGGCGATGCCTGCGCCGTTGACGGCGATTTCCTTGCCGGCCGCCGCCACTTTGTTGGTGGAGGTCGTCACGTTGTAGATCGACAATCCCAGCGACACGAAGATCACGCCGCGCCCCACGTACGACAGGCGTGACATCGTTTGCGTGACGGCTGGATTGGACTTGCCGGCGGAACTGACGATGGAGGCGTAGACGATGTTGCGCTGCGAGGCGGTCAGGCGGGAGAATGTCGCGCCGGGGCCGTACATGCGGGTGGTCTGGCGGGCCACCAGTTCGTTGAGCGTGTAGCCGCGCGCCTTGATGCGCTGCGCCACCGCGCGCCCCACCGAGGTGCTGCGCGAACGGATGATGGTCATGACGGTGTTGCGGGTTAGCTGGGCTTGCGCGGCCGCCTGGGCCCAGGTGATCCTGCCGGTGAAGGCCTCGGTGCGCAGCCGGTCCGCCATGAGCTTGATTTCGCGCGCGTAGGCGATGCGGGCGGAGGCGTCGATGGTCAAATGGGCGCCGGCGTTGGCAAGCTGCGCCTCGAGCGAATGGATCGTCTGCTCAAAGAGTTCCTGGTTCTCATCTTTCGTCGCTGTCGCCATGTCGCTCATCCCTGTCTAGTTATGGTGAAAAAATATGGTGAAAAATAAAGAGGAATTCACAGAGTAGAGCTATCCGGGGCGGGCGAATTGTGGCCGCGCAAGCGACTGCGCTAAGTGTTGCGGGACTAGCGACATGGCGCCTCGTTATTGCTGCATGTCAATAAGTTCATCCGCAGCAATGCGATGATCGACAGCCTGTGCGGTTCGACCATCGCCATCACGGCTGGGGGCGCACGGGTTGTCACGGATGCCACGATGGAAAAATTGCTGCCGTATGTCGAACGTGAATTGGGCCTGCTGCGGCAGGCCGGCGCCGAGTTTGCCGGACGCTATCCCAAGCTGGCCGGCAGCCTGGGGACGGGCGGCGAGGGCGGCGCCGATCCGCACGTCGACCGCCTGATCCAGGGCGGCGCCGTGCTCAACGCGCGCGTCGGCAAGCTGCTCGACGACGGCTATGCCGGCTTCACCGAAGCGCTGCTCGGCATGCTGTACCCGCATTACCTGAGGCCGATGCCGTCGTGCTCGGTCGCGCGCATCGACCACGGCGGCGCCAGGGCCGGCGAGAGCGCCGGCGTCACGATGGTGCCAATTACGGTGCCGCGCGGCACGCCGATGACGGCGCTGGGACAGGCGAGGGTGGCGTGCCGCTTCCGCACGGCCTACGACGTGGCCGTCGCGCCGGTGGCGATCGGCGCCGCTTGGTTCGAGCCGCACATCGAGGTGCCGCCGGGCTTGCCGCTACCGGCGGATGCCGGCGCGGCCATTTGCCTCACGCTGGAAAGTGCCGGCTGCGCGCTTGGCCAGGCATTGGCCGGACTGTCGAAGCTGAGGGTGTTCATCGACGGCGAAGCGTCGCTGCGCGCCGCCTTGCGCGACACGCTGTTCATGCGCGTCGCCGGCGCCTGCGTGGAAGCCGACGGGCAATGGCAGGTGTTGTCCGGGTCGCCCATCGCCCCGGTTGGCTTTGCCGACGACGATGCGCTGCTGCCTGCGGCCGCCTCCGAGCACGGCGGCTACCGTTTGCTTGCCGAGTACTTCGCCTTTCCCGAAAAATTCGACTTCTTCGACATCGACCTGGACGCGGTACTGGCCGATGTTCCCGCCTGCTGCGCCCGGCTGACCTTGCGGCTGGCGCTGACCGGCTGCCGGCCCGACATGCCCGCCGCGCGCATCCTGCGCGCGCTGCTGGCGGACAACCTGGTGCTCGGCTGCACGCCCATTGTCAACCTGTACACGCAGCCGGCCACGCCGATCCGCGTCACCCATGCGCTCAGCAGCTATCCCTTGATGCCCGACCAACTGCCCGGCAGCGGCAGCGAGATCTACAGCGTCGACTCGGTGCACCTGGTGCGGCCGGCCCCACAAGGCGACAGCGTGACCGAGTTCTTTCCCTACTACTCGCTGCGCCATGGCGGCGCGCCCAGCCGCAAGGGCCGCTACTGGCTGGCCGGCCGCGATGAGGCGCTGGCCGCCAGCGGCGCCGGCCACGACTTTTCGCTGACCTTGATCGACCATGACTTTTCGCCGTTGCGCAACCAGCCGGCCACGGCGTCGGTGCGCGTCACCTGCACCAATCGCGACCTGCCGCACCACATGGAATACGGACGGCCACGCGGCGACCTGGCCATGGAGGCGGCCGCCGGCGGCTTGCCGATCCGCGTGCTGCGCCGGCCGACCACCTCGTACCGGCTGAGCGCGAACGGCAATGGCCAGTGGGGACTGATCAGCCATCTGGCGCTCAACCACCGCACGCTGACGCACGAAGGCTTGCCGGCGCTGACGCAGATGCTGCGGCTGTACGCGCGGCGGGACAACGCCGTATCCCAGCGGCAGATCGACGGCATCGCCGGCCTGTCGCACCGGCCCTCGACCAGGCTGGTGCGGCAAGCGCAAGGCAGCGCGACCCTGCGCGGCACCGAGGTGACGGTCACCCTGGACGAGGAGGCGTACGCCGGCACCGGGCTGCATATGTTCGCGCAGCTGCTCGATTATCTGTTTGGCCTGCACGTTCATCTGAACAGTTACACCCAGCTGGTGATAGTCTCCAGCGTCAATGGAAAGGAGTTACTGCGATGCCTGCCCCGCAACGGCGCGTTGAGCCTGGCCTGATCGGCGAGCTGCTGGCCGAACCCCACCGCTTCGAATTCTTCCAGGCGGTGCGGTTGATCGCGCTGGCGCGGCAACGGGAGGGCGGCGCCGGTTTGAGCGACGTGCGCTTCCGCAACCGGCTGTCGTTGGGCTTTCCGCCCAGCCAGATCGACAACGTCAGCAGCGACGACAAGGGCATCCGCATCACGCCCGCGTTCATGGGCTTGCTGGGTAGCCAGGGCAGCTTGCCGCTGCACTATTCGGAGCGCATCAACCGCCACGAGAAAGGCAACAGCGACGGCGGACCGAGGGCGTTTCTCGACATGTTCTCGCATCGCGCGCTGGACATGTTCTACGAGGCGTGGGCCCGGCATCGGCCGGAGTGTATGACCACGCCCGACGGCGACGACGCCTTCCTGCGCATGCTGACTTCGCTGTCGGGCGCGCCTTGCGCCGCCGCCGGCGACACCATCGAGCGCGAAACGCTGGCGTTCTATGCGATGCAGATCCGCAGCAGGGCGGTCTCGGCGCCGCTGATGGCCGGCATGTACGCGGAGTACTTCGACGTGCCGTTCGCCGTGGAGCAACTGGTGGGCGAGTGGCAGGACTTGCCCGCAGGCGACCAGGCCCGGCTGGGCATGGCGAATGTCGATCTCGGCGGCGGCGTGTTGCTGGGCCATCGGCTGTATCGTTGCGACGCGCGCGTGCGGTTGCGGATCGGACCGCTGGACCGTGAAGCGTACGACCGCTTCCTGCCCGGCAACAGCGGCGCGCTGCGACTGGCGGCGATGCTAGCGCTGCAATGTGGCGTGGACATGTGCTACGAAGTGCACCTGATCCAGCGCGCGCAGGATGTGCGCGGCTTCAGCCTGGACGAGGCCAATGGCGCGCGGCTGGGCGTGGACGCTTGCCTCTACAGCCAGCCGCCAGGGCAGGATCGCGAGGATTTGATGTATGTGCTGCGGACGTGAGGCGCGGCGCAGTCTACAAGTGCGAAGTGACCTGGACAAAAAGTTTTCGGATTGCCTTCTTTATATTATAGTTGGCCTTCGATACTCACTTAAATATATCAATGGTTACCTGCTATCTGCGTTACGTCATCGATCCATACAAACTCAAGGAATTTGAGCACTACGGGAAAATCTGGATACCGTTGGTTGAGAAGTTCGGCGGTCGGCATCATGGATATTTTCTGCCGTCGGAGGGCGCCAACAACGTCGCCCTGGCGATGTTCACGTTCCCCTCGCTCGCTGCCTATGAAGAATACCGGATCAAGTCGCAGGATGACGCCGAGTGCGAGGCCGCTTTCAAATACGCAGAAGAAACTCGCTGCATCGTCAGCTACGAGCGCAGCTTCTTCCGGCCGGTCTTCCAGTAAATCTGGAAACCCCCGGCGCCGGTCACCGCTGCTGCATCCCGATTGTGGTTGATATGCAACTTAATTACTTTGTGGAACTTATAAAAATGGTATAGACTCGTCCGATTGACGTTGGAGCCCGATTCCCGCCCGCGTCCTTCCCCTGGCCCAGACCGTGCCGGACACTCGTAGCCACGCGCTCCCCGCGCATGGTGTGGCAGAGACCGACATGAAACCAGTGGCCCGCATCATCCAGAGTTTTAATTTCAAGATCGCCATGCTGGTGACGGCGATGGTGATGCTCGCCGCGCTCGGCGCTGGCGGCGTGTCGCTGCTGATTGCTGAGACCGAAATGCGCGAAGGTGTCGCCAGACAACAACTGTCGCTGCTGACCAGCGCGGCCGGCCACATCGATAACGATCTCAAGGCAAAAAAGCTGTTGCTGTTCTCGCTGATGGAAGAGATGCGCGAGCGTGGCACGGCGCCGGGGCAGGTGCAGCGCTTGCTCGAGTCGCGCGAGAGCCTGCGCGGCGAGTTCTTCAACGTGACCGCGTTCGACGTCCAGGGCAATCTCATCGCCAGCTTGAACAGCCGCAATACGCGCCGCATCAACGTCGCCGGACGGCAGTATTTCAAGGATACGCTGGCCGCGCGCGAGGGCGTGGTCTCGGCGCCGTTCGTCAGCGCGCTGTCGGGCAAGCCGGTGATCGCCGTCACCCAGCCGGTCGAGGACGAGCAGGGCAACGTCATCATGGTGCTGCTCGGCGCGATCGACCTGCTGCGCCCGTCTTTCTCCGACTATCTCGACTCGCTGCACCGCGGCCAGGGTTATCTGTTCATCGTCGGCGCCGACGGCACCATCATCCATCATCCCGACAAGGCCCGCGTGCTGACCCGGCTGGACCCGGACGGCGCGCTCGGCCAGGCCGTGCTGCACCGTCCCGAGGGCTGGCGCGACGACGTGCTCGACGACGACACCCCGGTGCTGGTGGCGCACACGCTGCTGCGCAAGGTCGATTGGACCATCGCCGCCGTCTACCCGATCCGCAACGCCTTTGCGCCGATGGCGGCGGTGCGCGGGCGCGCGCTGGCGGCGGCGTCGATGATCACCGCGCTGGCCGCGTTCTTCGGCTGGGTCTTGACCAAGGCCTTGATGCAGCCGCTGGCGCACTTGCACAAACAAGTCGAGTCGATCAATTCCGGGGTCGCCGATATCGACGTGTTCGCCAGCGAGCGGCGCGACGAGTTCGGCACGCTGAGCCGCGCGCTGCACTTGCTGTCGCGCCAGCGTCAGGAGGCGCAGGACGCGATGCAGCGCCTGGCCAGCACCGACCCGCTCACCGGCGCCAACAACCGGCGCATGTTCGACCAGTTGCTGCCGGCGGCGATCGCGCGCGCCGGGCGCGCCGGCAGCTATGTGGGCCTGGCCTTCCTGGATATCGATAAATTCAAGCAGATCAACGACACCTACGGCCATGGCGTCGGCGACGCCGTGCTGATCGAGTTCTCCCGCCGGTTGAACGGCTTGGTGCGCCGCAGCGACACCGTGGCGCGGCTGGCCGGCGACGAGTTCGTCATCGTGTTCGAGCAGCTCGGCTCCGCCGCGGAGGGCGCGCCGCTCGGCGACAAGATCGTCGAGGCGATGGCCGCGCCCTTCCATTTCGGCGAGGTCGGCGGCCCGGGGCTGCGCGTGACCACCAGCGTCGGCATCGCCATCAGCAACGACCCGAGCGCCACGCCGGAGGGCTTGATGCATGCGGCCGACCAGGCGCTGTACGGCGTCAAAAGCGCCGGGCGCAATGGTTACGCCATCAATGTCCACCACGACGCCCGCGTGCTGGCGCTGCGCCGCACGGGCTGAGGCCACCAGCGGGAACGGTTGAGGTATGATGGTTTTTCCTATCATCCCGCAGCAGGACGACCATGCCTACCCCGATTACCATCGCGAAGAACGACACCATTTCCCTGGACATGCTGTCCAACCTGGTCAACCGCCACGGCTGCATCACCGGCGCCACCGGCACCGGCAAGACCGTGACCTTGCAGAAGATCGCGCAGTCGCTGTCGGAGATCGGCGTGCCGGTCTTCATGGCCGACGTCAAGGGCGACCTGTCCGGCATCGCCAAGGCCGGCGCGCCAAGCGAGAAGATGGGCGCGCGCCTGGCCGCGCTCAAGCTGGAGACGCCGCAGTGGGCCGGCTGCCCGGTCACCTTCTGGGACGTGTTCGGCGAAAAGGGCCACCCGGTGCGCGCCACCGTTTCCGACCTCGGCCCGCTGCTGCTGGCGCGCATGCTCAACCTGAACGATACGCAGGAGGGCGTGCTGCAACTGGTGTTCCGCATCGCCGACGACAACGGGTTGCTGCTGCTCGATAGCAAGGACCTGCGCGCCATGCTGCAACACGTCGGCGACAACGCGGCCGACTTCAAGACCAGTTACGGCAACATCAGCGCGGCCAGCATCGGCGCCATCCAGCGCGGCCTGATCGCCATCGAGGAGCAGGGCGGCGACCGGTTCTTCGGCGAACCGATGCTCAACATCGACGACCTGCTGCAGACCGATGCGCGCGGCAAGGGCGTGATCAACATCCTCAGCGCGGACAAGCTGATGAACGCGCCGCGCCTGTACGCGGTGTTTCTGTTGTGGATGCTTTCCGAGCTGTTCGAGAACCTGCCCGAGGTGGGCGATCTCGACAAGCCTAAGCTGGTGTTCTTCTTCGACGAGGCGCACCTGCTGTTCACCGACGCGCCCAAGGCCTTGCTGCAAAAGATAGAACAGGTGGTGCGATTGATCCGCTCCAAGGGCGTGGGCGTGTTTTTCGTGACGCAAAATCCGATCGACATTCCGGACACGGTGCTGGGCCAGCTCGGCAACCGCGTCCAGCACGCGCTGCGCGCCTACACGCCGCGCGACCAGAAGGCGGTCAAGGCGGCCGCCGAGACGTTCCGTCCCAATCCGGCGCTGGATGTCTCGCAGGTGATCACCGAACTGGGCGTGGGCGAGGCGCTGGTGTCCTTCCTCGACGAAAAGGGCGCGCCGCGCATGGTGGAGCGTGTCTTCATCCTGCCGCCGGCCAGCCAGCTCGGTCCGCTCGACGCGGCCGAGCGCAAGGCCGCCATCGACGGCTCCATCGTGGCGGGCGTCTATGAAAAGACGATCGACCGCGAATCGGCGTATGAAAAGTTGAACGGCCGCGTGGCGGCCGGCGCCCGCACGGCGCGGGACGCTCCCGACGCGGCCGCCGGACGCGGGACGTCGCCGGGGGCGCAGCAACCTCAACAGTCACCGGGGCAACCGCCGCCGCCGGCAGAGACCGCCGGCGGCTCGATGTTCGGCGACGTGCTGGGCGGTTTGTTCGGCCAAAGCGGCAAGCGCGACACGGCGGTGCAGGCGATGGTCAAGTCGGCCGTGCGCAGCATCGGCTCCCAGGTCGGCCGGGAAATCATCCGCGGCGTGCTCGGCTCGATCATGAAGAAACGTTAATTTCCTCACCTAACTCGGCAATGCGCGCGCCACCTATATGCTAGCCTCAGCTATGATAGCGACCGGTTGACAACATTGACAGCAATTTAATTGCTTCTCGACATGTTGTTGAATGGTTTTAGCATGGCAAGGAATGGCATGACGTTAGCGTTAAAAGGAGCGATTGGGGCGGAGAAACGTCCGCCGTCGCAATTCGGCTTGATCAATCTGTTGAAGGCGGGCGCGGCGCAGCTGATCGTGCTGCATCATCTCGCCTTCTATGGTCCGATGGCCGATCACGTGCGACCGATGTTGCCGGCCCTGATCGGTTGGCTGGGTGACAGCGCGCGCATCGCGGTGCAGGCCTTCCTCGTCATCGGTGGCTTTTTGGCCGCCAAATCGCTCGCGCCGACGGGCCACGCCGGCCTGGCCGACCCCATCGGCGCGATCTGGCGCCGCTACGCCAAGCTGGCGCCGCCGTTCATCGTCGCCACGTTGCTGGCCGCCGCGGCGTCCATGCTGGCAGGCAAGTTGATGGCGCACGATTCGATCTCCGCGCCTGCCACCTTTAGCCAGCTTGCCGCGCACGCGCTGTTGCTGCACGGCGTACTGGGCTATCCATCCTTGTCTGCGGGCGCCTGGTACGTCGCCATCGACTTCCAGCTGTACGCGCTGATGGCCTTGATGCTGTGGTTTGGCGGTCGCCTCGCCGCCGAGCGCCGCCCCGCGTGGTTGATGCCCGGCATGATCGCGCTGGCCGTCACGCTGTCCCTGGTGTACTTCAACCTCGATGCCGACTGGGACAACTGGGCGCCATATTTCTTCGGCAGCTACGGCCTGGGGCTGATGGCCTGGTGGGCCAGCGATCCGCGCCGCAAGCCGGGCGCCGCCGCGTTGCTCGTGGGAATGGCATTTTTGCCGGTAATCGCCGCCCAGGCCCTTGATTTTCGCAGCCGCATCGCGCTGGCGATGGCGGTTGCCTGCGTGTTGGTGTTGTTTGGTCGCGCGAAAACAACATCCACCGGCCAGGGATGGTCGCTCGTCAATGGCTTGGCGCGGATATCGTATTCCGTGTTTCTGATACATTTTCCGGTATGCCTGCTGGTGAACGCGATGTTTACCCGTTTCGTGCCGCCGGAGCCCGAATTGCAAGCGTTCGGCATGCTCGCGGCGTGGGCCGCCAGCCTCGCCGCCGGGGCCGTGTTCTTCCGCTGCGTAGAGGCGCCGCTGGCCCGTCTGGTGCAACGCACGGCGGGCCAGAGCGCCGCGCGCCCGTCGTCCGCCTAAGCGCCGTCAACTTCCGCCGCAGTTACAAAAGCCAATCGATCAACGGTTGGCTTTTTTCATTTTGTTGTTCAGGACAAAAATCCACCGTTGCCAGTTATATGATTTTGGAATATGAATTTGCAAATAAATGATAGATTGGCATTGTTGAGGGGGGCGTAATATAAAAGTCATGCAGCCATGGCAATACAAAAAAGGACTGCAACCACAACACTGGAGACAACAATGACAACGCCTCAGACCCGTATGCGGAAGACTGTATTGGCCGCACTCATCGCCGAAATGGTGATTTCCCTCAGCGCCTCGGCGCAAACGGCCGATCAGCCGGCGATCGATCCCTCGGCGACAGTTGTCGTCAGCGGTATCCGCGCTTCCCTCAGTTCCTCGCTCAACACCAAACGCATGCAGGACGGCGTGGTCGACGCCGTGTCGGCCGAGGACGCCGGCAAGTTCCCCGACACCAATATCGCCGAATCCTTGCAACGCGTGACCGGCGTGCAAATCCAGCGCAATGGCGGCGAGGGCCGCTACATCTCGGTGCGCGGCCTGGGACCGGAATTCAACAACGTGCTGGTCAACGGCCGCACGATGACCAGCGACACCGGCGGGCGCGAGTTCTCGTTCGACATGCTGTCGTCCGACCTCATTTCCAAGGTGCTGGTCTACAAGACCTCGCAGGCCTTCCTGCCCGAGGGCGGCATCGGCTCGACCGTGGATATCCAGACCGCGCGTCCGCTGTCGGGCAAGGTGGGGCATTCGACGGTGTTCAACGCATCGAGCTCCTACGACGACAATTCGAAAAAGTACACGCCCAACGCCAGCGGCATGTACTCGTTCGCCAACGAGGCGCGCACCTTCGGCGTGGCCGGCTCGGTGTCGTACACCGACCGCGCGTCCAAGCAGAACAAGGCCATCACCGACGCCTGGAATTACCGCGACGTGTCGATGATCAACGGCGACCTCAACTCGCGCGGCTTGACGATGGCCGACGTTACCACCCGCAAGCTGTATATGCCGCAGAGCTACGGCTTCCAGCAGGAGGAGGAAAGCCGCAAGCGCCTGGTCGGTAACCTGGCCGTGCAATACAATCCGTCGCCGACGTGGAAGCTCAGCGCCGACGCCTTGTACTCGCGTCTGGACCAGAAAAACGATGTGATCGCCGTCAGCGACTGGAACAACCCTGTCCAGCTGGGGGTGAAGTACGACAACAACGACCAGGTGACCAGCTTCCTGCGTCCCGGTTCCAACTTCTTCGCCAACAACCCGGCCATCGCCGGCCCCGGCAAGCTGCTCGGCGAAGCGGCCTCCAACGACATGATCGTCAAGGGCGGCGACCGCCTGTCGATCACCCGCGCCTTCGGCCTGAATTCGAAATGGAAGCTGGGCGACGAATGGCGCCTGGAGGGCGACGTGTCGACCTCGCGCTCGACGTCGGCCACGCCGGACATGTGGGTGGTGGCCGGCATGGTGCCGAAAAACGGCGACGTGCTCAGTTTTAACGGCACGCCCAGCATCACCTTCGGCGACGGCATCGCCGACCCGACGGCGGTGCGCGCGCACGCCGTCTCCAACGGCCAGGTCAACCTGCATGACAAGTTGAAGGAAGGCCGCATGAATCTGTCGTGGGACCACGATATCGGCTTCTTCAAGGGCGCCGACACCGGCGTCGCGTATTCGCAGCGCGAGGTCGGCCGCCTGACCTACAGCAGCGACTCGTGGAACGCCTTCAGCGGCTACCACGTGGGCCTGCCGGCCAGCCTGTTCACGGTGACGCCGCTGGAAAACTTCATCGGCGGCGGCGCCCAGGTGCCGTCGGCGTATCTGCGCTTCGACCCGCACGCCTACATCAATTACCTGAATCAGCCGTCGCTGCTGCCGCAGTCGAACGATCCGGCGCTGTATTCGGACAAGACCAAGTATCCGAACGGCCCGATGGCGATCGACTACACCAAGCCGTCGTCGTGGGCCGTGGAGGAAAAGGTCAAGAGTCTGTTCCTCGACACGCGCTGGGAGGGCAGCGGCTGGTCGGCCAACGCCGGCATGCGCATGGTGCGCGTGAACTCGAGCTCCACCGGCACCAGCCGCGTGCTGCTGTCGGCGGTCAAGAGCCCGAACGACACGACCTTCATTTCGCAGTGGGGACCGTACCAGATCATCACGGTCGACAACAGCTATAACAGCTACCTGCCGTCGGCCAATGTGAAATTCGACCTGACCAAGGACATGCTGCTGCGCTTTGCCGCCTCCAAGACCGAGACCCGGCCGACGTTGAGCCAGATGAGCGTGGACAACTCGTACGGCGGCCGCTTCGGCGACGTGCAGACCGGCGGCGGCAATCCTTACCTGAAGCCGATGCAGTCGAAGAACTTCGACGTGTCGTATGAATGGTATCTGTCGAAGACCAACTACGTCAGCACCGCCGTGTTCATGAAGAAGGTGTCCGACTTCCTGGAGACCACCTTGCAGGACATGCGGATACCGCAGTTCGACGAAGTGGTGCATGACTCCCGCGTGCGCAACGGCCAGAAAGGCAAGATCAAGGGGATCGAGATCGCCGGCCAGTACGCCTTCGACGACTCGATCATGCCTTGGCTGCAGGGCTTCGGCGTGGCCGCCAACTACACCTACGTGGACGCCAGCGCCGAGCGCGCGGGCGGCGCGCCGGCGTGCGGCTATCCAGGCCTGTCGCCGCAGTCGTACAACGGTTCGCTGTTTTTCGAGAACACCCAGTTCTCGGCGCGCGTGAGCTACAACTGGCGCAACCACTTCTCGGTCGATTGCGGCGGCGGCAGCACCATGCCGCGCAACCGCGCCGCGTACGGCCAGACCGATGCCAGCTTGCGCTACAACATCACGCCGAAGATCGCGCTCTACCTCGACGCGATCAATTTGAACAACGCGAGAATGCGCGAGTACGCCAACAACGAGAGCCAGTTCCTGACCCTGGAAGATGTCGGCCGCCGTGTGAACGTCGGCGTGCGCATGGCCTTCTAAAGTCCGCTCCAAACAGAACGGCCGGGTTCCGCATCGCATGCGGGACCCGGCCGTTTTTTCATGGCCGATGCGGCGCTAGTGGCTTGGCAATCGCGGCGGCTCCATCGCGTAGTTTTTCGGCAGTAGCGGATGGGCTAGCGTGAAGCAGCGGCCGGCGCTGGCTTTCACCAGCGCGATTTCCTTGGCGAAGTAGCGCGCGGTCAGCGCCTCCAGCGAACCGTCGCGTTTGGCCATCGACAGGCCCGCTTCGAGCCGCTGCGCCAGGCGCGGCGCGCTGGCGCTGACGTAGTACACCACCGGCAACGGGTAATACAGCATCAGACCCGGCGCCAGCGCCAAGGTGTCGACCAGTTGCGCGTGCTCCTTCATCAGGAAATCCGCCTCGACAACGCTGATCGGCAGGTAGTCGAAGCGGCGGCTGACCAGCATGTCGAGCAAGGTGGCGATGTTGCCGCTGTCGACGACCTGGTAGCCGTTGTGGCGCAGCACGGCGTTGTCGACCCAGCCGCGGCCTTGTCCGGCCACCAGTTGTTTTAATTGCGCGGCGGTGTTGATGGCTTTGAATTTCGGCAGGTCGTCGCGGCGCACGATCAATCGGCGGTAGCCCAGCAAGCCGCTCAGGACGGGCGTGCCGATCATGATGGCGCGTTCCTGCGGATCGTCGGCATCCAGATCGCGCCACGGCGAGGCCTGGACGTTCATGCGCTTGCCGGAATGGATTTCGCGCCGGACGCGCGAGGTGCTCATCGTGTCCGTCACGCGCTCGACCGTGAAGGGGCCGTAGGCCGGTATCGTCTTTTGCAGGGCCAGATTGAGCACGGCGGTCTGGTATTGATCGCGCTTCGGGGTCTTGCCCCAGTCCCAGTAGCGGTAGGCCATCGGTTCCGCTGACGCCAGCGCGTCATGTGGACGCAAGGCCAGCGCGGTCAAGGCCAGTAGCGCGGTTCTGCGTGACGTGCTGGGCGCTGTGCCGGTTGAAAGGTGGGACGTGAATGATGAATGCATGAGGGAAAGTTTAACACCGCGCATCGCCTGTCACGCGAATGTTTGCAGCAGCCAGCGCAAGGTGCTCAGGCGGACCTCGAAAATCAGCGCCTGCGCCAGATTGGCGCGCTGCTCCAGCTTTGTGACGTTGGGACACGAGGCGACGCGGATCAGGAATCCGGCCAGCATGCGGCGGTAGCGCTGGTTCTCGGCGGCGTTGAACAAATGCGATTGGCGGAAGTAATTTTCCTTGTGGAAGGCGAGCGTTTCGCGCGCGAGCAGGGCTTCGTTTGTCGTGAGCGCGTGGTCATGGTGGCGGTAGCGGGCCACGGTGCGGTCGAGGAAGCCGATCCGCGCTGTCTCCCCGAACCGGTACCACATCGCGATGTCGTCCAGGATGCGGTAGCGGACGTCGAAGCGCTGGCCGACGATGACTTCGCGCCGGCACAGGATGGTTTGCGTGCTCATGCCGGTCTGCAGGCCGGCCATGCAGCCCCAGAAGTTGCGGCAGCGGTACAGCTCGCCGCCCAGCGGCTCCAGGTAGTCGCGCGCCTTCGAGGTGAACTCCTTGTGCGCGAGGTAGCCGCGCTGCCCGCGCAGCGCCTCGCCGAACGGTTCGAAGTCGGCGAAGAGGATGTCGAGCTCGGCATGCTGTTCGAACACGCGCGTGGCGTGTGCCAGTTTGTCCGGCAGCATCACGTCGTCCTGGTCGCAGAAGGAAATGTAGCGCCCCCTCGCCAGCGACAGCCCGACGTTCTTCGGCAGCGCGGGCGCGCCGGAGTTGACCGCCGTGGAGACGACGCGCATCCGGGTGTCGCGCGCGGCATAGTCGGCCGCGATCTCAGCCGAGGCGTCGGTGGCGCAATCGTTGACGATGATCAGTTCAAGGTCCGCGCAGGTCTGGCCGAGGATGCTGTCGATCGCCTCGGCCAGATAGGCCTGGCCGTTGTAGACGGGCATGATGACGGTGTGTTGTGGCATATCGTTCCTAGCGCCGCGCCGGTTTCGACAGCAGTCGGCGCAGCAGCGGGCGCACCGTCGCCATCAGGTCCGGCTTGATCTCGTGGTTCAGCAAGATTATTCCCGCCACCCAGCAGGCCAGCGCGGCCGTACCTGCAAGCGCGAGCAGCACCACCGGGTTGGCGCCGTCGAGGCCGGCCGACAGCATCAGCAGCGCCGGACCGGCCACCGTCAGCGCCGTCAGGGCGGCCGAGCGCGCCACGCCGCTTGCGAGCTCGGCGATGCGCATGCCGGTCAGCGCCGCCAGGCTGCGGTACAGTAGCGCGGAACGCAGCAGCGACGTCGCCGCGATGCTCCAGGCCACCGCCTCCAGCCCGAACGGCGCCGCCACGACGATGCCGGCGATGCGTGCCGACACGCCGATGGCCTCCAGCTGCGCGCGCAGCCGCACCTGTCCCATGGCCACGAACAGGTCGCGCGCCATGCTGAACAGGCAGAACGTGGCGGTCGAGACGCACATGATGCGCACCAAGGGCGCGCTGGCATCCCACTGCGGCCCGTATAGCAGGCGTGTCAGCGGCGTGGCCAGCACGGCCAGCACGGCAAAGAACGGCCACGCCAGCCCGGCCATGCAGGCGACCGTGCGCAGATACAGCCGTTTGACGTCGTGGCCCTCACGGACATTGGCGGCGAACAGTGGCAGGATCACCGGCGTGACCGCGCGCGTGATGAGCATGTTGAAGATGTTCAGGGTGGCCTGGGCCTTGCCGAACAGGCCCACCGCCTCGACATCGATGAGCTTGCCGATGATCATGTCCGGCGCGGCGACGCCGCACTCGTCGATCACGTTCGAGCCTGTCGCATAAGCGCCGAAGCGCAGCAGCTGGCGCATGCCGGTGAGGCCGGGCAGCCAGGGGATGTCGGCCGGGCGGAACGGCAGGCTCACCAGCACCGTCGCAAGGCTGCTGGCGACCGCCGCCCACGCCAGGCTCAGGTAGCCGAAGCCCAGTTCGATCAGCATCAGGCAGACAAGCAGGTTCGTCAGCGCGTTGGCCGCGTTGATGCAGTAGAGCGCGCGGAAGCGCAGCTGGCGGCGCAGCACCGGCAGCGTGATGGAGCCGAACGGGATCAGCAGGACGTTGAGGGCCAGCACGCGCAGGACGTCGCCGACACCGGGCTCGTCGTAGAAAGCCGCGGCCGGAGCGCCGGCCAGCGCGAGCAGGGCGGCCATGCTCCAGGAGATCAGCATCGTCAAGGTGTAGGCGGCGCGCAGGTGCTCGGTGCTGAGGTCTTTTTCCTGGATCAGGTATTGGCCGATGCCGAAATCGCGCACCAGCTGGGTGATGCCGACGACCACGGCGCCGATCGAAAAGATGCCGATCTGGCCTGGTGTCAGCAGGCGCGCGATGACCATGCCGCCGGCCATGCCGATCACCAGTACGGTGTACTTCTCCGCGAACGACATCAGCAGGGAACTTTTAATCGCGTTCATTTCAGGTTGTCCGCATGGACGCGGCGGCAGGTTCGAGGGGGCTTTGGCATCTTATGCGGGTTTCGACCATGGTCCTTTGACCTGGAACGAACTTGGGTGCTCCAGGGCATTGCCGGTTGATTGGTCAAACTCCTACAGGATCGCTATATCACGGCCTACGTTGGCCAGCGCGGCGGCGCCTACCATGTACGCAGCGGTGGCCGAAAGGCGGTCGCCGCGCGCCTATACCGAGGAGGATTTCATGCTTGCAATGGACTATCGTGGCCCTTACCGCGTCCGCGCGGTGCAAAAACCTGACCCCGAGATCGAGCATCCCGGTGACGCGATTGTTCGCGTCACACGCTCGTGTATCTGTGGATCGGACCTACATTTGTATCACGGCATGGTGCCGGACACCCGCGTCGGCAGCACGTTCGGCCATGAATTCGTCGGCGAGGTGGTCGACGTCGGCACCGGCGTGCAGCGGCTCAAGGTGGGGGATCGGGTGCTGGTCCCGTTCAACGTGTTCTGCGGCTCGTGCTTCTTTTGCGACCGCGAACTTTTCGGCAATTGCCACAACACCAATCCAGAAGCGACCGCGGTGGGCGGCATCTACGGCTACTCCCACACGGCCGGCGGCTACGATGGCGGGCAGGCCGAACTGGTGCGCGTGCCGATGGCCGACGTCGGACCCACCGTGATACCTTCCGACATCCATGAGGACGACGCGGTGTTGCTGACCGACGCCTTGCCGACCGGCTATCAGGCCGCCGAAATGGGCGATATCAGCGAAGGCGACACGGTGGTGGTGTTTGGCGCCGGACCGGTCGGCATTTTCGCCGCCAAGTCGGCGTGGTTGATGGGCGCCGGGCGGGTGATCGTGGTCGACCATGTCGACTACCGGCTCGATTTCGTGAGCCGTTACGCCCAATGCGAAGTGGTCAACTTCCGCGAGGTGGGCGATATGGCGCTGCATATCAAGAAGATGACCGACTGGCTCGGCGCCGACGTCTGCATCGACGCGGTCGGCTGCGAGGCGGCCGGTAGCGCGGCGCAACGCCTGACCGGGCGCTACATGAAACTGCAGGCCGGCTCGGCCACGGCCCTGCACTGGGCCATCAACTCGGTGCGCAAGGGCGGCAACGTGTCCATCGTCGGCGTCTATGGCCCGACCTTCAACGCGGTGCCGATCGGCAACGCCCTCAACAAGGGACTGACGTTGCGCATGAACCAGGCCAGCGTCAAGCGACACTTGCCGCGCCTCATCGAGCACATTCGCGCCGGCCACATCGACCCGAAACAGATCATCACGCATCGGGTGCCGCTTGAAGAGGTGTCCGATGCGTATCACATCTTCGCCAAGAAGCTGGATCAGTGCATCAAGACGGTATTGATTCCGCCCAACGCCACTCCCCGGATCGCCACGACGCCCGCCGGCGTCATCTTGCACTAGGAGGCATCATGCAAAACGACGATAAAGAGTACGGTGAAAACGACGCCAGTCACATCCACCGGCACGGCCACGCGCACGGGCCGCACGGCGACGTCGCGGTGCGCCAAGGTGTGACGCCGCGCGAGCAGATCCCCGGCTGGGGAAGCGATCTCGACCGCGCCAACCGGCCCGGCGTGCCGATGGAGCGGACGCCGCCCCGGCTCGACGGCCCGCTGCGGCCGCCCGAACAGCAGCACAGCGCCGTCGAAGTGCTGGTATCGCCCGAACGGCCCGGCATCACGCCGCTGTACGGCACCAGCGCGCCGCCGCGTGGCCTGAGCGGCATGCTGCGCCGTGCCGCCTTCAAAACGACCGAGAACGATATTCGGCATTGGCTGATGCTGTTGCTGGCCGACCGCGTCGATGCTGTCGAAGGCATCGGTGATGACTTGCGTCACGGCAGGGTGCCAAACGTGCTCGGCGAAATGGGCATGGCAGCGGAGTGGCGCTACAACAAGGCCGGCGTGGCGAAGAAGGCGGCGATCGGCGCAGCGATGGTGGGGATCGGTTGGTACCTGCTCAAGCGGCGGCGTGCCTGAGGGGCGATGCCTAGACGCCGATAGTGTTGGAGCTCGTCCACATCACTACAGGCGGATGCGCGTAGCGTAGTCCGCCTGGCGCCTTGCTGCGCGCAGGCTCGCAGGTCAACGCGACATCTCCTGCCGGTACGATGGCTCAGTGGCGCAGGACGATGGTCAGCAGCGCCACAGAGTCGACCAGCGCGCGGACCGCGTGCGGGGCGCCGCCTTGAAGGTACAACATCTCGCCGGCCTTGACCGTGGTGGACTCGCCACGCGTGATGAACGCGATTTCCCCCGAGAGGCACTGGAAGGTGATCTCGCCCTTGACGTGGTGCTCCGGCATCTCTTTTCCGGCTGGCAGCACCAGCCGGATCAGTTCGATCTGTTCGGTCTTGGTGAGCGCGATGGAAGAAAAAGTCGAGACGTCTTCGCCCGCATGTGTCAATGCAATGACTTCTCCGGGTTTCGCATGTTCCAAAGCCATGATGCCCTCCGAGGTTGATGATTTATTTCCATGTTAGCACCGCTTGCGTTGCGCGGCAGGGCAACAGGACGGGGGTATGCATGGGCCCGTGTGGGAATGGTGGACCTGACCCCGGAGCTGCGGTTTGTTTCACAGGTGCCCGCTACCCTTCCAAGACGATAGAGGTGTGGATGCTGTAAGAGTGTTGAGATGGCCTGATTCATCTTGTTGAACAGGTCAGTGGCTGCTTGCCGGCTACGTCGCGTGATGTAGGCGAGAATCGTCGCCAAATCTGATTCCGCTTCAGCTTGCCATCGGATCGGAAGCATTGTCGTCGCGCTTCGCTTCGATGATCTTGTGAACTGTCGCAATTACTTGTCGAAGACCGTTGTTGGCACTCTCCAGCCGCGCATGGGCCAGCGGGATGTCGGCAAGCGAATAGACGGCGCCGACGTGTGGCCGCAGCTGTCCCCGCTCGATCAATGCGCTTAACTCATCGAGCTTGCCACGGTTTTGTCGCGTGAACACAAAGTGATAACTCGCGTTCTTGCCGCAAGCCTGAATCAGGTTCTGCGGCTTTGCAATGTCCACGATGCTGACCACGCGGCCAAGTTGCGCGAGCACGTCGGGCTGCGCGCAAGGGTGTCGCCGCCGATGGTGTCGAGCACGACGTCGACACCGCGTCCATTCGTCTCACGCATGACGGCGTCGACATAATTCTCTTTCTCGTAGTCGATGGGAACATCGGCCCCTAGGCTGCGTGCGAACTCAAAGTTAGCCTCGCGCACGGTGGTGAACACCTTCGCGCCAATGGCTTTCGCCAGCTGGATCGCTACGCGGCTGACGCCCCCGGCGCCCCGCCGATCAGAATGCTTTCCCGACCCTGAGGCCCGCGCGCACGACGAAAGCCTCCCCACGCGGTGCCGCCAACCAGTGGCAGGCTCGCTGCCTCAAGATGGCTCAGCGAGGCAGGGTTCTTCCCGAACGGGATTTAACGCCGGAATATGAGATCAGCAAATGGTTGCTTTTCATGAGACCGCGGCCACGCGTACCCGTGATTAGTTACTTTCGGAGCGCTAGACCTCTGCGGTGTTGCTGCTCACCGGGCTCGTCAATACGGTTTCGCGGCACGGTGCCGCAAGCCGCTCGCTTGAGTGTCCAGATGCTCTGAGAACAAAAGCTCACGAAGCGCAGTTTGTAGGCTTTCCTTATATTTTTCGTGTAGCAGCCCCGACAAATTGCGTCGCGTCTGGGGTATTAAAGATTTCATTGTGCAAGTTTCTTTTGATACCTGATTTTTACAGTGACACGGAGGCATCAGACGCGGCGAGCATCTCCCGTTGAAGGGAATGGGGCGGGTTAAATTCGTCGCCACTGCGCCATTATTTTTTTTTGCTGGGAGTTGCCAGTATATCTGGGACAACCGACTTTAAAGGTTTGATACTCCAGTGTTTCGTCGCGGAGAGGTCAGATTCTACCTTCTCTACGACAACCGGCTTTGGAGGTAGTTCGTAGCCAGCCATAATCTTGAGGGCAGCGTCCCTTGTAAAATACCGAAGAGCATGTTGCTGAAGAACAGCTTTGGTCGGACACAGTGATCTGGCTAACAATAGCTCGTAAGCCTCTTTTTTTTCTTTCGTATTCAAGCAATCGATTTGATCGACTTTTAAAAAAGCTTTGGCGATGTGTTCCCAAACTCTTATTTCTGGTTCTGGATGCTTGTCGCGAGAGAAAGAGTCATGCCAACTTTCTTCGCACTCTGGGAATACTTCCTGAAGAATTACGTCGATGGTGGAGACTCTTTCTTGTTGCAGCTTGCTTAAAATGCTGGTGCCGATAGGTCGCTGACTGATTTGATCGAGCGGGATTGACAGGACCTCACCGTACTTTTCTTGGTACTGGTCGCTTGGAGGTAATTCTGGCTCTTCCACAGTAATCAAATCAACTGTAACGACTGGGCGCTCCTGTTCGCGGTCAATATTTATTTCTGAGCAAACGTCTAACACTATTTGTCGAGCTGCTTTAGCAGAAATTCTAAAGAATTCCCTAGAGTAATTCACGCGATAAGCTGAAAGGCGGCGGTGAACCTGGCGCTCTGCAACACGGCAGTCGGCAACGCTACATGCGAACAGAACATCAAATGGTTCCGGTACACCGGTGGCTCCCGCATACATCTGCTTTGCCCGAGCACTTGCGTGTTTGTTTGTCATCCCGATTTTCAAAACATTTTGTTGGAAAGATCGGTTTCTCAAAATATATAGTTGACTTGATTCCATATTTTCCCCCACGTTATCTTCTTGAGCAAGAGACACATATGCTGACCAATCTGGCCGCGTCGGTGAAATCAATACAAATCACTGTATCTGCAGACAGTGTAACTCGCCATGAGATTGGCTGCTAGCGTAGATTGTGTATTCGCTTGCGATCTAATGACCCAAAACAAAAAAGCCCACAAACCGAAGTTTGTGGGCTTTATTGATGAATCTTGGTAGGCCGTGCGGGATTCGAACCTGCGACCAACGGATTAAAAGTCCGCTGCTCTACCAGCTGAGCTAACGACCCAAGGGTGCTTCGGTGGTAGGCCGTGCGGGATTCGAACCTGCGACCAACGGATTAAAAGTCCGCTGCTCTACCAGCTGAGCTAACGACCCCCGAAGAAGCGAGATTATAGGGGGTATCGGCCCAACCTGTCAAATGCCCTCAGGATATTATTTTCCGCCGAGGCGCTGTTTGGCCGTGACGGCGGCCGACGACTCCGGATATTGCTTGATCAGGTCCTGCAGCGTCTTCTTGGCGGCCTTGTCCTTCAGCTCGGTCTGGCAGCTGGCGATGTTGAGCATGGCGTCCGGCGCCTTCGGGCTGTCCGGGTAGTTCTTCAGCACTTGCAGCTGCGCGCTGATGGCGCTCTTGCAGTCGCGCTGGGCATAAAAGGCGTTGCCGAGCCAGTATTGCGCGTTGGGCGTGTACACGGAGGCGGGGTACTGGCGCACGAAGTCGGACAGGGCCGTGCCCGCCGCCTTGTAGTCGCCGGCCTTGAACAGTTCCATGGCCGCGCCGTAGTTCTTCTCCTCGTTCGGATCGACCTGGGCGGCCTTGCCGTCGACCGTCACTTCACGCGGCTCTAGCTTGCGCAGGCGGGTGTCGAGGTCGACGTAGAAATCCTTCTGGCGCTTTTGCGCGTTCGACAGCTCGTTTTGCAGCACTTCGATCTGGCCGCGCAGCTTGTTGAGCTCCTGCATCGTGTTATCGTTTTGCGCGACCAGATCCAGCGCGCTGGACTTGTCGGACTTGGTGTCCAGTCGGGCGTTCATTTCGATGCGCATCGCTTCGACCTTGGCGCGCAGGTCGAGCAGGGCTTTACGGGCTTCGTCGTCGTCGAACAGGCCGGCGTGGGCTTGCATCGGCAGCCACGTCAGCGCGGCCAGCAGGGCGGCGGCGAGGCCGGATTTGGTGAGTTTCTTCATGTCGGGCGCTTTCAGCAAATCAAAATGGAAACGGGGCAGGGCGCGGTTGAATACCGCGCGCCGCCCCGTATTATGCCTGTGACCCGGCAAAAGGGTAGTGCTTTCGATTACTTGTAGACGATGTCAGCACGACGGTTCTGTGCCCATGCCTCTTCGTTCGAACCGGTCGCTTTTGGCTTCTCTTTGCCCAGCGAGACGGCTTCGATCTGCGATTCCGGCACGCCCAGCGTGGTCATGGCTTTGCGCACGGCTTCGGCGCGCTTCTGGCCCAGCGCCAGGTTGTACTCGGAGCTGCCGCGCTCATCGGTATTGCCTTGAACCAGGATCGAACGCGATTTGTTTTTGGTCAGGTAAGCGGAGTGGTTTTCCACCACTGGCTTGCCGTCGGCGCGCACGACGTAGCTGTCCAGGTCGAAGTAGATGCTACGGTTGGCCAGCACGCCTTTTGGATCGTCCAGCGGATCCAGCGATTTGGTTTCAACCGGGGCGACGGTGCGGGTGTCCGATTGCGACGGCGCGGCCTTGTCGGCTGGACGCTCGACGACTGGTGCCGGCTCCGAGACTTTGACCGGGGTCGAGCAGGCGGACAGGATGGCGGCGGTGGTGATGACGAAAGCTAAGCTGCTGAGTTTACGCATTTGATTCTCCTAGTAATAATGAAAGACCAGATTTATTTACTGCATGAACGGACCCCAGGTGGGCTCCTTGATGTTGCCCGCCTGCGTGGTCAGGCGTTGCTTGACACGTCCGTCGACGGACACCACGGCCAGCGATTTGCGGCCACCGGCTTGCGTGGCGTACATGATGTATTTGCCGTTGGGGGCAAAGCTCGGCGATTCGTCGCTGGTGGTGTCCGACAGGCGCTGCTCCTGGCCGCTGGCCAGGTCCAGCACGTACAGCTGGAAGTTGCCGTCGCGGCGCGAAATGTAGGCCAGGGTCTTGCCGTCCGACGAGATGCGCGGGCTGGTGTTGTAGGTGCCGCTGAAGGTCACGCGCTTGGCTTCGCCGCCGTCGGCGCTCATGCGGTAGATCTGCGGGCCGCCGCTGCGGTCGCTGGTGAAGTAGATGCTCTGGCCGTCGGCCGAGAACTGCGGCTCGGTGTCGATGCCGTTGCTGTTGGAGACGCGGCGCAGGCCGCTGCCGTCGGTGTTGACCGTGTAGACCTGGGTGTGGCCGTCCTTCGACAGCGCCACGGCCAGTTTATTGCCCGCCGGCGACCACGACGGGGCGGAGTTGCTGCCTTTTTCGTTGGCG
The DNA here is from genome assembly GCA_024123955.1 of Oxalobacteraceae bacterium OTU3CINTB1. Taxonomy (NCBI): domain Bacteria; kingdom Pseudomonadati; phylum Pseudomonadota; class Betaproteobacteria; order Burkholderiales; family Oxalobacteraceae; species Oxalobacteraceae bacterium OTU3CINTB1. The sequence goes on along the minus strand of CP099652.1, from coordinate 5,129,880 downwards.
ACCACGGTGCGGGCGCGGGTGACCAGGTTTTGCACGTAGACCACCGGCTTTTTCTGCTCGAACGAGACGTAGGCGACCTTGGTGCCGTCCGGCGACCACGATGGCGAGATGATCGGTTCGTTCGAGCGCAGCGCCAGTTGCTCGCCTTCGCCGTCGGCGTCGGCCACCAGCAGTTGATAGTTGCGGCCTTCCTGCTTGACGTAGGAGATGCGGGTGGCGAAGGCGCCACGGATGCCGGTGAGCTTGAAGTAGACGTCGTCGGCGATCAGGTGGGCCGACAGGCGGGTGAACTGCGCGGTGACGGCTTTGTCTAAATTGGAGATCTTGGCTTGCTTGACGGTGTCGAGCAGCTTGTAGCGCACGTCGTAGCGGCCGTCGGCCAGCGCGTCGACCGTGCCGACGACGAGCGCGTCGGCGCCCTTGGATTTCCAGGCGCTGTAGTCGATGTTGTTGACGTCGCTGATGACGCCGGCGTCGATCACTTTGAAGGCGCCGCTGCGCTCAAGGTCGGCCTTGATGATTTCCGAGATTTTTTGCGGCGATACGCCTTCGTTGGCGAAACCGGCCACGGCGACCGGGATCTGGTTGCTGCCGACACCGGAAATTTCGATGCGCATCTGCGCCTGGGCCGCGCCCATGGTGGCCGCAATGGTCAGGCCGGCGTAAAGGAGGGTCAGTTTTTTCATATCAATGCATTTCCTTCAGGTTGAAGACGGCTGTAAGTTCGCGTTCTACCGTACCATCTTTCTTCTTTGGCAGTGGTGACGACTTGTCAATCGCGTTCTCGATCGCTTGGTCGTAGGCCGGCGAACCGCTGCCTTTGATCTTGCGTTTGTTGATGATTTCACCGGACGGCAACTGGGTGATCAGGTAAGTGGCTGTCAGGCTGTCGTCTTCGCCGCCGTAAGCCAGATTGCTCTTGATCTTGGCGCGGACGGCCGCCGAATAACCGCCGTCGACCTTGCCGCCGGTCGATTGCGCGGCCGTGCCGGTCGAGCCCTTGGCCGCCGAGCCCGTGATGCGGCTCATTTCGGCGGCGAAGGCCTTGTCCTTGGCGGCCTTGTCGGCTTTCTCGGCTTTTTCCTTGGCCAGTTTGTCGGCGGCGGCTTTTTTCTTGTCTTTTTCGGCCAGTTCCTTCTTCTCTTTCTCGGCTTGCTCTTTTTCCTCTTTCAGCTTTTCTTCCTTCAGCTTTTGCTCGGCGAGTTTCTTGTCAGCCAGCTTCTTCGCTTCCAGCTTGGCCTGCTTCTCTTCGGCTTCCTGCTTCAGCTTGGCTTCCTTGGCTTCGGCCAGCTTCTTCTCTTCGAGTTTTTTCTTGGCCTTCAGCCGTTCGAGGGCGATATCGGGTTCCTTCGGCGCGGGCGGCGCCTCCACCGGCGGCGGCGGCGGGGCCTTGACGACGGGCGCCGGCTCCGGTTCCGGCTCCGGTTCGGGCGCTGGTTTAGGCTCGGGCGTCGGCTCGGCCGGCGCGGCGTCCTGCACCTTCATGTCCCAGATCTCGGCCTGCACTTCGGTCGGTTCATTGTTCTGCCAGCTCACGCCGACCCACAGGAACAGCAGCAGCACCGCGTGCATCGCCACGGCCAGCACCACGGAGCGCCAGCCTTCGTTATGTCGCGGAACCTTGTACGGACCGCCTGCGGTTGCGGGTTTCATCGTCTGCACTAGTTATTTGGTGGACAAGCCGACCCGGTTGATGCCCATCTTTTTCGCTTCCGAGATCAGCTGGATCACGTCGTCGTACTTGCTTTCCTTGTCGCCGGCGATCAGCACCGGGTATTCCGGATGCGTTTCGTGCAGCGTGCGCAGTTTCTTGACCAGCGCGTCGCGGTTCGGCGCCGTCTCTGGCGCGTCCTCGCCTTTGCCCTTGACGCCGATCGACAGCGCGCCGTTCGGCTTGATGACGATCTGCACGTAGTCGCTTGGCGGCTTGGTCGATTTTTCAGCGTTCGGCAAATCGACGATGCTCGGGTCGGTGGCCGACGGCATGACCATGAAGATGATCAGCAAAACGAGCATAACGTCGATGTACGGCACGACGTTGATTTCGGACTTGAACTTGCGGCCGCGACCGCCGCGCATGCTGCTGGAGAAAGAGGAAGCCATGGTCTCTCTGCCTTCTTAACGCGATTGACGTTGCAGGATATTGGAGAACTCTTCGACGAAACTTTCGAAGCGGATCGCCAGCCGATCGATGTCGTGCGAGAAGCGGTTGTAGGCGACAACCGCTGGAATCGCCGCGAACAGGCCGATGGCGGTGGCGATCAGCGCTTCGGCGATGCCGGGCGCGACGGCGGCCAGGGTGGCTTGCTGCACGTTGGCCAGGCCGCGGAAGGCGTTCATGATGCCCCAGACGGTGCCCAGCAGGCCGATGTACGGCGACACCGAGCCGACCGAGGCCAGGAAGGCCAGGTGCGATTCGAGCACGTCCATTTCGCGCTGGAAGGCGGCGCGCATGGCGCGGCGCGCGCCGTCGAGGATGGCGCCGTGGTCGACGGGATCGCGGCTGGCGGCGTAGGCGGCCTTGCTTTTGATGAACTCACCCATGCCGGCTTCGAAGATGCGCGCCAGCGGGCCGCTGTTGGCGCGGTCCTTGCCGGCGTTCTGGTGCAGCGCGTGCAGGTTGCCGCCGGCCCAGAAGGTTTTTTCGAAGTCGATCGTCAGGCGGCGCGCCGAGCGCACCGCGAACAATTTACTGAAGATGTAGGTCCAGCTGGTCAGCGAGATGATGAACAACAACGCCATGATCAGTTGCACGATCAGGTGGGCGTTGGAGATGAGGGACAGGAAAGAGAGGTCTTGGGTGACGTTCATTATTTATCAGTCTGATCAGTCTGTTTTCGTGATGTTGGTGGTGCTGCGCATTTTGTCCGCGACCGCCGGCGGCACCGCGCGCGGGCGCAGCGTCGAATCGACGCAGCCGACCCTGACCCGCGCCGTGTTCAGCAGTTGCTCGCCGCACCAGGCCTCCTGGACAAAGGAGATCGAGGCGCGTCCTAATTTTTCGATACTTAATGTTAATTTTATTACGTCGTCAAGCTTAGCAGGCGCATGATACTCCGCGCTGACGCTTTTGACGACGAACATAGCGTCGTGTTCCTGTAATAAAGCGTGCTGGCTCACATTGATCTGCCGCAGCCATTCGGTGCGGGCGCGCTCGAAGAACTTCAGATAGTTCGCGTAATAGACGATACCGCCGGCGTCGGTGTCTTCGTAGTAGACCCGGACGTTCCAGATGAACTCTGCTGGCATGTTGTTAGGATTGCAAGTTGTGTTGAGCAACATTCTACGCGATTTTGTTCTTTTGGTTGAAGTTTGGACGGTTGAATGCACGTCCATCCCGCCACTTGTGCGGGATTTCAACTTGGGGCGCAAAGATTGCACTAGTGACAGTTAAGCGGTTTACAGGCAACTTGCCAAGGATTGTAACAACCGCTTACGAATTGCAGGGACGCATGCTTTCACCCGCACGGCGACGCACCGCCGGGGTCGTACCCCGTACGGGGTACGACCCCTCCGTCCTCGGGTTTAAGGGTTGCGCTTGATCGCCAGCGGACCGTAGCCCTGGCACGTCGGCATCATCTCGATGCGGTTGATGTTGATGTGCGGCGGCAAGGTCGCGATCCAGAACGCGGTGTTGGCGATGTCCTCTGCAGTCAGCGGCACGGTGCCTTCATACACCTTGGCGGCGGCTTCGTCGTTGCCCTTCATGCGCACGTTCGAGAATTCGGTGCCGCCGCACAGGCCCGGCGCCAGATTGGTGGCGCGCACGCCGGTGCCGATCAGGTCCGCCCGTAGGTTCAAGGTGAACTGTTCGACAAACGCCTTGGTGGCGCCGTAGACGTTGCCGCCCGGGTAGGGCGTGGCGCCGGCGACGGAACCGAGGTTGATGACGGTGCCGCTGCCGCGCTTGACCATGTCCGGCAGGATCGCGCGGGTCATGGCGACCAGGCCGCTGCAGTTAGTGGCGATCATCGTGTCCCAGTCGTCCAGCGACGATTCGTGGGCCGGGGTGACGCCCAGCGCCAGGCCGGCATTGTTAATCAGTACGTCGATCTGCTTCCATTCGGCAGGCAGGCCGTCCAGCGCGGTTTTGATCGATGCCTTGTCGGTGACGTCCAGCACTACCGGCAGCACGGCGTCGCCCAGCTCGGCCGACAAGGTCTGCAGGCGGTCCTCGCGGCGTCCGCTGATCAGCACTTTGTGGCCGTTTTGAACGAAAGTGCGGGCCATGGCGGCGCCGAAGCCGGCGGTGGCGCCAGTGATGAAGACGATCATGTTTTATCCTTGTCGATGAGGTAAGAGGGCGGAAGGCTGGACAAAATTGTAGCCGAAATGGCAGTATCCCTCGAGGCCCGCCGGTAAAACGCACAATCTTGCCAGTTATGCAAGCCGTTTCCTTGCTCAAATCTGGCGCATAAATTACAATCCGGGTTCCATTACGTCTCACGTAACTGGCGAAAAGCTGCGGTCGGCCCCAAAATGGTGCGTCGATCCGTCGGCGAAAGGTGGGCATCCACCGGGAAACGTGAGATTTCATTAGCCGTTCGCCTGGGCAGCCCATCGATGGAAAGCACGAAAGAGGCTGCCTGTCCGCTATCGGCGTCCCTCATTCGATCCAGCCTGCCAAGTACTACAGTTACTCATTCGATTGGAGTTTTTCATGTTCGCAAAAGATCACACCCTCGCCAGCGTTGACCCGGAATTGTTCGGCGCCATCCAAAAAGAAAATACCCGCCAGCACGACCACATCGAGCTGATCGCGTCGGAGAACTACACCTCGCCGGCCGTGATGGAAGCGCAAGGCTCGCAGCTGACCAATAAATATGCCGAAGGCTATCCAGGCAAGCGCTATTACGGTGGCTGCGAATACGTCGACGTCGTCGAGCAACTGGCGATCGACCGCGTCAAGCAACTGTTCGGCGCGGAAGCGGCCAACGTGCAGCCGAACTCGGGCTCGCAGGCGAACCAGGGCGTGTTCTTCGCCGTCCTGAAACCGGGCGACACCATCATGGGCATGTCGCTGGCCGAAGGCGGCCACCTGACCCACGGCATGCCGCTCAACATGTCCGGCAAGTGGTTCAACGTCGTGTCCTACGGCCTGACCCCGGAAGAGGACATCGACTACGCCGCCATGGAAGCGCTGGCCAAGGAACACAAGCCTAAGCTGATCATCGCCGGCGCTTCGGCCTTCTCCAAGAAAATCGATTTCGAGCGTTTCGCCGCCGTGGCCAAGGCCGTTGGCGCCTACTTCATGGTCGACATGGCCCACTACGCCGGCCTGATCGCCGCCGGCCTGTACCCGAACCCGGTGCCGCACGCCGACTTCGTCACCTCGACCACGCACAAATCGCTGCGCGGCCCGCGCGGCGGCATCATCCTGATGAAGGCCGAGCACGAGAAGATCATCAACTCGGCCATCTTCCCTGGCATCCAGGGTGGCCCGCTGATGCACGTGATCGCCGGCAAGGCCGTCGCCTTCAAGGAAGCGCTCACGCCAGAATTCAAGGCTTACCAGCAACAAGTCGTCATCAACGCCGACGTGCTGGCCAAGACCCTGATCAAGCGCGGCCTGCGCATCGTGTCCGGCGGCACCGAGTCGCACGTGATGCTGGTGGACTTGCGTCCGAAGAACCTGACCGGCAAGGAAGCCGAAGCGATCCTGGGTACCGCGCACATCACCACCAACAAGAACGGCATCCCGAACGATCCGCAGAAGCCATTCGTGACTTCCGGCATTCGCCTGGGCAGCCCGGCGATGACCACGCGGGGTTTCAAAGAAGCCGAAGCGGAAGAAGTCGGCCACCTGATCGCCGACGTGCTGGACAACCCGCACGACGCCGCCACCATCGAGCGCGTCAAAGCGGCGGTGAAGGTGCTGGCCGATAAATATCCGGTCTACGCCAAGTAATTTGCTTCAGTAGTAAGGCGGGGCGCCGGCCTGGCTGGCGTCCCGTTAAGTAGTTCAATGTAAGTTTGCCCATGGCTCATATGAAATGTCCGTTCTGCCAGCATGACGATACCCAGGTTCTCGATACGCGTGTATCCGAGGAAGGGGATTCCATCCGCCGGCGCCGGCGTTGCGGCAAATGCGATAAACGATTTACCACGTATGAGCGCATCGAGCTGGTCATGCCGTATGTGGTCAAAAAGAACGGCAGCCGCACCGAATATTCGGCCGCCAAGTTGCGCGGCAGCCTGACCTTGGCCCTGCGCAAGCGTCCGGTCGCGGCGCCCGCCGTCGACGCGGCCGTGTTGTCGATCGAGGAAAAATTGCTCACCAGCGGCAAGCGCGAAGTCGACACCGGCTACATCGGCGAGCTGGTGATGCAGGAGCTGCAGCGCCTCGACAAGATTGCGTATATCCGCTTCGCATCGGTTTATAAAAACTTCGAAGACCTGGCCGAGTTCCAGGACGCCATCGCCGAAGTCGGACAGGACCGCAAGCCGCGCAAAAGCTAGCATCCTGCTAGCGCACAGTTGATCCACCTCATACCTCGGCCATTGGCCGCTGCTACCGTCTAGCTAGTCCCCGACAGTCGCTGACTGTCCCTGTCGACTTGCGGAGGTGTTGCATGCTCACGGCCCGTGCTGTTGCCGGCTTTACCCTGGTCGAAGTGATGATCGCCGTGCTCGTGCTGGCGCTGGGCATCGTCGGTGGCGTGTCGATGCAACTGGCGGCGCTGCGCGCCCGTCACCAGTCGACCTTGCTGGCACAGGCTTCGTGGCTGGCCGTCGGCATGGCCGAACGCATGCGCGCCAATGCCGAACATATGCGGCTGGCCGATGGCGCCAACCTGTATCTCACCCTCGATTACGATGTGCTGGCCGAGCCCGACCCGCCGGCGCCGTCCGCGCTGTGCTATGGCGGCGATTGCGGCGGCGTCCAGCTGGCCGCGTTCGATCTGTATGAAATGAAGGCGCTGATGCGCGAGAACTTGCCGGCGGGCCGCGCCGTGGTCTGCCGCGACGCCGGCTTGTGGTCGGGCGGCAAGCTGCGCTGGGCGTGCAGCGGTGGCGCCGGCGCGCCTTTGGTGATCAAGGTCGGTTGGCGCGGCAAGAACCCCGACGGCACGCCGCGCAAGGACGAGGCCGGCGAGTACGTGCCCGGCGTGGCGTTGACCGTGGGGGCGCCATGATGCGGGCGCGCCAGCAGGGCTGGACCATCATCGAGCTCGTCATTGCCACCGGTCTGGGCCTGGTGCTGACCTTGCTGGCCAGTGGATTGTTGCTGGCGACTAGCGGCAGCTACCGCAATCACAGCGAGAACATGTGGATCAATGACGGCGGCCGCTATGCGCTGGAGATTATGTCGCAGGCGATACGGCAGGGCGCGTATGTCAACTGGGACAGCAAGGAGGCGCCGGCCGAGCTTGCCGCGCACGAGCCGGCCGCCATCGCCGGTCTTGACGCCAGCAGCATCAGCAAGGCCAGCGACGGTATGTCCGGCGTGGCGCCGGACGCGGCCAACGGCAGCGACGTGCTGGCGTTGCGCTTCTCGGGCTATGGCGACGGCGCGAACGGCGACGGCTCCAGCCTTAACTGTGCTGGCTTCGGCGTCGGCGCGCCGTCGGCCGTGATCGAGCGAGGCTGGAGCATCTTTTATGTCGCCGCCGATGCCGGCGGCGAGCCGGAATTGCGCTGCAAATATCGCAGCGCGGCGGGCTGGGGCGCGGACGCCATCGTGCGCGGCGTCGATTCTTTTCAGGTGCTGTACGGCCTCGATAGCGACGAGCCTGCCGATGGCATTCCCAATACCTTCGTCAATGCGACCGCGATCAACGGCATGGACGCGGCGCTGGTGCTGGTCGGCGCCACGCCCGAGGAACTCCAGCGCGATCTGCACCGCAAGACCAACTGGAAGCGCGTCTGCAGCGTGAAGCTCGCGTTGCTTTTGCACGGCGATAACAACACGCGGGCCGATACCGTGGTGCGCCGCTTCGACCTGTTCGGGCCGGCTTATTCCGATGGCCACGGCGACGACCAGGGCGTGCGGATTACGGAGCGACTATTTCCCGAATCGCAGCGATGGCGAGCGCGGCGGGTGTTCGGAATGACGGTCGCGCTGCGCAACAGGAGCGGTTGATATGAGGGCGCGCTTAAGGGGTGGCGCCTCGCTGCGGCAAGAGCGCGGCGTGGCGTTGCTGGTGTGCCTGCTCATGCTGATATTGGTGATGCTGCTGGGCGTGTCGGCGGCGCAGCTGAGTTTGCAGGGCGAGAAGGCCGCGCGTGGCGAGCGCGATCGGGAAGTGGCGTTTCAGGCGGCGGAGGATGCGTTGGCGGATGCGGAACGTGACATCCAGGGGGGCGGCGGCGAGGTCGTCGATCCGGCCTGCGGCGAAGCGCCGGTGTGGCAGCGGGTCGACCTGTCGGGCAAGGTGGATGCCGGCTGCACGGTCGCGTATGGCGCGGCGACCGGGGCGGCGATGCAGACCGGGCAAGGCTTCCTGCCGTTTAAGAAGCCGCGTTACCTGATCGAACGTACCGAGTGCCATCATCCTGGAGAAGATGCGTCCGCCGCCGCCACGCCCAGCTATTGCTATCGGGTGACGGCGATCGGTTTCGGGGCGAAACCGGCAACCGAGGTGGTGTTGCAAAGCGTATTCCGCAAGGCGGAGTGAGGAGGAGGGCGTATGTCTGCGAAGAACGGTCGGCGCTGGTTAATGCGAATGCTGAAAAGGTCGGCGGTGCTCGCCATCACGATCACCTCTTGCGCGGTCGCTGCTCCGCCCGTGCTCGATATCGCCAGCGAGCCGTTGACGGCGGCATGCCGCGTCGCCACGCCGCCGGCCGGTGCCGCCGAATTCGACGGCGCCTCCCTGCTGCTCGTGGCGCCGCCGCCGGCAAGCGCCAGTGCCGGCGACCTGTTTCAGGCGAGTATGAATATGGCCGACTGGAGTGGACACTTTTCCCGTTACGCTTTGTCTCCCGGCGGCGCGAGATTTTCCTCGACGCCAACGGCGATGTGGGACGCCGGCGTGCTGCTGACGGGCGACGGCGCGCGTGCGCCATCGCCAGCCCCGGCCGCGCGTAAAATCTTCACCGCTATCGTGCAGCCTGGCGGCGCGCTGGAGATGGTCCCTTTTGAATGGAGCGCCTTGTCGGCAGAGCAGCGGCAGCAACTGAATCAGGCGCCGCCGCCCGCCACCGGTGCCGATGCCTTGGGCGAGCAACGCCTGGCTTTCCTGCGCGGCGATCGCACGCAGGAGGGCGCCCTTTTCCGCGCGCGCAGCAGCGTGCTGGGCGATTCCATTAACAGCACGCCGGTGTATGTCGGGCCGGCGTCCGGCGCGGGGTCCGGCACGCGGCCGAACGTCATCTACATCGGCGCCAACGACGGCATGCTGCATGCCTTCAACGCCGCCGACGGCAGCGAACTCTTCGCCTATGTGCCTAACGCGTTGATGGCCAAGTTGAACCACCTGTCCAGTCCCGACTATGTGCACCAAGCCTACGTGGACGGGCCGGCCAGCTTTGGCGAGGCGACGATCAATGGCAGCAGCAAGACCGTCCTGGTCTCCGGGATGGGCGCCGGGGCGCAAGGCGTTTTTGCGCTGGACGTTACCGACCCGCTGCGCTTCGCCGACGGCGGAGGTGTTCTGTGGGAATTTACCGACCGCGACGACGCGCTGATGGGCAATGTCACCACACGGCCGCAAATTGCCAAATTGCGCACCCGTGATGTAGCGGGCGTGCCGATCTACAAACATTTTGCGGTTGTCGCGAGCGGCTTGAACAACTACGCTGCGGACGGCAACGCCAGCCCGGCGGGCAAGGGCGCGTTGTTCCTGCTGGCGCTCGACAAGCCACGTGGCGCGGCATGGCGGCTCAACGTCAACTACTATCGACTCATCACGCCCATTTCCGACGCGGCGCTGGCCAACGGGCTCAACGCGCCGGTGATGGTGGCCGACCGCACGGGTGCTGTTCGCTATGGCTACGCAGGCGACTTGCAGGGCAACCTGTGGCGTTTCGATTTCGACGGCGGCGCGCCTTGGGCGGGCGCGGTCGGTCCCGGCGCCGGAGGCACACCGCTGTTTGTCGCGCGCGACGACAGCGGCAGGCGTCAGCCTATCACCCAGCAGCCTTTGCTGGCGTATGCCGATGGCGGCGGATACCTGGTTTTATTCGGGACCGGCAAGTTGATCGAAAAGGCCGACCGTACGTCGGCCAGTTTCGCGCCGCAGTCCTATTACGCGATTCGCGACAGTTTGCATGATCCCGCCGCGGTCGTAACCAGCCGCAGCCAGTTGACGCAGCGCGTACTGAGCGGCAATGCCGGCACGGCGCCGTTCAGCATCAGCGGCGCCAAAATCGCATTCGACAGCATGGGCTGGTATGTCGATTTCTTGCAGGCGCAGACGACGGGAGAACGCAGCATCGATAGCGGCGTGCTGGCCGGTGGCGAGGTCTTTTTCAATACTTTGCTACCGCGCAGCGATCCGTGTGATAAGGCCCGCAGCCGAACTTATGCGCTCAATGTGCTCACTGGCCTGAGCAAGGATAGCGTTGCAACGCTGCCGACACCGCCGTCCACGGAGCAGCCGATTGTCGGGCAGGTATCGGACGCATACAGGGCGACGCCGTCGCTGTTGCCCGTCACGTCGAGCAAGACGCCGCGCGACCCGACCGGCAGCACGCGCCTGCTCAAAGAGTTGGCCGTTACCAACCTCACGCCGCAGGGAAACGTGGTCGTTGGCCGCGTCAAGGTGCAACTGCGCGCCGGGCGCCTGAGTTGGCGCGAGGTGGGCAATTGGCGTCAATTGCACGAGGCTGTCAAATGAGCCGCCGCGCACACGCCGGCTTCAGCATGATCGAAATGCTGATCGTCATGGTGATCCTGGCCGTCCTGGCCGCAGCCGCCATGCCCGCCTGGCAGCAGCATGTGATCAGTACGCGCCGCAACGAGGCGCAGGCGATGATGTTGAAATTGATGTTGCAGCAGGAGCGTTATTTCACGCAGCACGGCACGTACATCGCATTCTCCTCCGGCTCGACAGATTTCGAGGCGCGCCAGTTTCAGTGGTGGAGCGGCAGCCGCGCGCCGGGCAGCGGTTACGAGATCGAAGGCAAGGCCTGCGACGACGAGCCGATCGAGCAATGCGTGCAACTGGTCGCCACCGCCGGCACCGCCGTGGTGGACGCCGACTACCGCGACCATGAATGCCGCGAAATGACGCTCACCAGCATCGGCGAGCGGCTGTCGAAAGGCACGCTCGCCAAGTGCTGGCGCTGAGCGGGGCTGCCATGAAGCGTGATAACGCGGGAGTGTCGCTGGTGGAATTGCTGGTCGTGCTGGTGTTGGCAGGCATACTGCTTGGCGCCGCCGCGTCCGCTTACCATGACGTGATGCGGCGGCAGCAACTGCGCGCCGCCGTCAACGATCTGGTCGCGGCCATCGACCTGACCCGCTCGCATGCGATCGCGCGCGGCGGTCCGGTGATGCTGGGGCCGCTGGAGCCGAGCGGCAGGGATTGGGCCAAGGGCTGGGTGGTGTTCGTCGACGACAACGGCAACCGCCGGCCGGACGCCGGTGAGCAGCGCCTCTTCCAGCACGGACCGCTGCCGGAGGGGATGACGGTCGTCTCCGCATTCTCGTCCGGCGGAACGCCGCTCTACTTGGCCTACAATGGCGCGGGCCGCAGTTGCAATGCCAGTAACAGCTTATCAGCGCGCTGGGGCACGCTGTCGCTGGCGCGGGGCGACGATGCCCGCAACATCAAAATCAACATGTTGGGCCGACTGCGCGTGTGCGACCCGGTCAAAGACACTGCCAATTGCGACGGGGCGGGCAATTAAACTCCTCAATGACTTACCGACGTCGTCTCGGATGTCGTTCCCTTCATGCTTGTTCAACTTGGATTGCGTCGTCTTCAGATATCTCTATCTGCGATGTCCATTTCTCGTGATCCTCGGAGACTATAATTTTTGAATGCGAGATCCTATCGATGGCATTGAGCATCTCGACGACGGCTCCCACTTTCCCGTCACCACCCACCTTATCGGCATAAATCCGCCTAATTAAGAAATCCTCAGCTTTCGGAATGCGTCCTTGCTTTTCCCATTTGGCGACCGCTTGCTCTGAACAGCCGAGTAGCTTGCCAAGTGAGCGTTGAGATAACTCCATGGCGTTCCGAATATAACGAAATTCCGCGCTGTTCAGCTTCCCAGGCTTCTTTATAAGTGCATTGCAGATCGTCTTTGTTAAGCCTGGGAGATCGTGGAACGACACCGCCTTCCCGTATGGAGTGTTTTTTTCAACATAGCCATTTTTGAGCCACACATTGCGCAGTCCACCATCGGTAAAGTGGTACATAATATTTTCTCCTAAGTGTACATCGCCGTTACGAGAACCAAGTCTGGATCATCGTCGCTCACTGCAACTATCGCTGCTACGTTGCGTCCGATGCAGAAATATTCCATACGGCACTCAAGCGATCCCCTAGCCGGATTTGGCTCCGGGCGCCTTCTGATTCTTCCGTTCCGTAGTGTCGACAACACACACGCGTGCGTGATTTTGCGAGCCGCCATTTGTTTTTGAGCATGCAACGTGAAGCTAACCTTCGACGAGTCTAGGGACTCAGCTCTGATCAGCGCTTCAAGTTGCTGTTGCGATAGTCTTGTTCTTTTCGTACTCATCGGAAGCCTATACAAAATATAGGTCATGGGACCGTTAAAAGCAATCGAGTTATCTATAGACAGTTGCCGCCTGCCGGGGGGGGGCGAGCGAGGCGCACAACAATACATCTATACTGGCTAAATTTCGGACGAACGCCCTGACTTTTCTCGACAAATTTAAACCTGCCGAGGATCGTTGGAGCTATTTGCTAGATCTCGGCAGTCTGTGGTCATTGAGGCACCAGGATTTCCGTTTGCTTATAATGGCGCAGCCGGCAATTGTCGCGGGCGGCGTCAACGACTAAGGACAATGTGAACATCAGCAACGATCTCGAAGGCATGACCCTGGCCCTGGAATGGGCCGCGAAGGGGCTGTACACGACGTCGCCCAATCCGCACATCGGCTGCGTGATCGTGCGCGACGGGCAAGTCATCGGCGCCGGGGTAACGCAGCAAGCCGGCGGCGACCATGCGGAAATCCAGGCGATCAAGGATGCGCAGGCACGCGGCCACGACGTGCGCGGCGCCACCGCCTATGTCACCCTGGAGCCGTGCAATCACTTCGGCCGCACGCCGCCATGCTCGGACGCGTTGGTGCGCGCCGGCCTCGGCCGCGTGGTGGCGGCGATGGAAGACCCGAATCCACTGGTCGCGGGGCAGGGGCTGGCCAAGCTGCGCGCCGCCGGCATCGAGACCAGCACCGGCCTGCTGGCCGAGCAAGCGTATGAATTGAACATCGGCTTTTTCTCGCGCATGACGCGCGGCCTGCCGTGGGTGCGCATGAAGAGCGCCGCGAGCCTGGACGGCATGACGGCGCTGCGCAACGGCGTGAGCCAATGGATCACCGGGCCCGAGGCGCGCGCCGACGGCCACGCGTGGCGCGCGCGCGCCTGCGCCATCCTGACCGGCATCGGCACCGTCAAGGCCGACGATCCGCAGCTGACGGTGCGGGCGGTCGAGACGCCGCGCCAGCCGCGCCGCATCGTGGTCGACAGCAAGCTCGATATCAGCCCGTCCGCCAAGATACTGGAGGGCGGCGGCACCTGGATCGTGGCGGCGGTCCCCAATCCGGAGAAGGAGGCGGCCTTGCGCGCCGTCGGCGCCGACGTCATCATGCTGCCCAACGCGGCCGGCAAGGTGGACCTGCCGGAACTGATGCGCGAGCTGGGCCGCCGGCAGATCAATGAATTGCACGTCGAGGCCGGCGGCAAGCTCAATGGTTCGCTGATCCGCGAGGGCTGCGTCGACGAGCTGCTGCTGTACCTGGCGCCGAGCCTGATCGGCGACGCGCAGGGCATGTTCGCGCTGCCGGCGCTGACCGACCTGTCGCTGCAGCAGCGCCTAAAATTTCACGAGGTTAAGCAGATCGGCGAAGATTTGCGTATCCTTGCACGATTCACCCATCTTTAAGATTGCACTCACATGTTTACTGGAATCGTCGCCGCTGTCGGCAAAATTGAATCGGTCCAACCTTTGGAAGGCGGCTCGTATGCGGGCGTGCGCCTGGACGTCAACGCTGGCGGCTTGCCGCTGGCCGATGTCGCGCTGGGCGATTCGATCGCCCTCAACGGCGCCTGCATGACCGTGATCGAAAAGACCGACACCAACTTCAGCGTCGACGTCTCGCGCGAGAGCCTCAATTGCACCGTCGGCCTCGATACCCTGACCGAAGTGAACCTGGAAAAGGCCGTGACCCTGAGCGAGCGCCTCGGCGGCCATCTGGTCACCGGTCACGTCGACGGCCTGGGCGTGGTGCGCAAGTTCGAGGCGGTGGGCGAGTCGTGGGAATTGGTTGTCGAAGCCCCGCACCATCTGGCCAAGTTTTTGGCATTCAAGGGTTCGATCGTGGTCAACGGCGTGTCACTGACCGTCAACCGCGTGACCGACATCGGCACCGGCGCCGATCTGGTGTGCCAGTTCTCGATCAACCTGATTCCCCACACCATCGCTGTAACGACCCTCAAACACCTGAGCGTCGGCAAGCAGGTCAACCTGGAAATCGACCTGATCGCCCGCTATGTCGAGCGCATGGTCTCGATCGGCGCGGCGACCATGCCTTAAGCGGCAGTCTTACCAGAACTTGGCCAATGGCAGCACGATCCCGCTGAACAGCGACCAGTCAGGCGAGGCCGGGGTGAGTCCCCGGGCGACACCCCAGTCGATGGTCAGGCGCTTGGTCGGGCTGTAGGTGGCGGCCACCAGCAGCTGGGCGGTATTGCCCTGGCCGCGGCGGTGCGTGCCCGACAGTTCCGTGGTCACGCCCCATTTTTCCGACACGGGCGCGGAGAACGAGGCCGACCAGCCTTTTTGAATCCGTCCGCTGCCGGCCTCGTCGGCGCCCAGCCGTGTCGCGTTCAGATTGGCGTCCATGTGGACGATGCCCATGTCCTGGCTGTAGATGCCGTTGAGGACGACATCGCTGCGGCCGCTGCCGATGCTGTCTTTGGCGGTCGGCAATTTCACGCCCAGCTCCAGGCCGAACGCCGTGTGATCGTCGATGAGGAAGGCGCGCTTGAGCTCCAAGGTCGTATCGCCGACGCCGCGCTGGCGGGGCTCGCCGTCCGTGCGCGCCGAGACATAGGCTTCACCGCCGACCACCACGCCCCATTGCTCGTTGAACCCCAGCTTGAAGGTGTACGGCAAACTCGCACGCCGGTCGTCGTCCGTTTTAGTGCTCAGGCCGCCGAGCTCGAATTCCAGCTGGCCGGGCGCGGGCAATTGTGCCGGGCTCGAGACCGAGGGGCGATAGGGCGTGATGGGCGGCCCATCCTGCGCAATCGCCGGCACTGCCAGCGCTCCCATTGCCAGCGCAATCAGCAGTTTTGCGGCCGGCTCCGAGGTTTGTCGCGTCATCCAAAATTCTCCTGGTTGTCGTTTTGATTCCGGCCCCGATTGTACCCGCCGCTTCGCCCTTAAGCATGCCGCGCGCCTTACCAGTCGGTAATGTTTGCAATAAACAAAGAGCGCGGGCCGGAAAGTCCGTCTTTTGCCGGATAAAAGCGGCTGTTTACGGTAGGGAAGGCGTAAATCCTTTAAAATAGCGGCCTGTTCTCGCATAGTTCCCAAGGATTAAAAATGTCAATTTCCAGCACCGAAGAAATCGTCGCCGAATTGCGCGCTGGCCGCATGGTGATCCTGGTCGATGAAGAAGACCGGGAAAACGAAGGTGACCTGGTGCTCGCGGCGGATTTCGTCACGCCGGAAGCCATCAATTTCATGGTCAAGCACGCGCGCGGCCTGGTCTGCCTGACCCTGACCGAAGAGCGCTGCGACCAGTTGAACCTGTCGATGATGTCGACCCGTAACGGTACCGCCTTCGGCACCAACTTTACCGTCTCGATCGAGGCGGCGGAGGGCGTGACCACCGGTATCTCGGCCGCCGACCGCGCCAAGACCATCCAGGTGGCCGTGGCCAAGGATACGCAGCCGACCGATATCGTCCAGCCGGGCCACATCTTCCCGCTGAAGGCGCAAAAGGGCGGCGTGCTGATGCGCGCCGGCCATACCGAAGCCGGTTGCGACCTGACCGCGATGGCGGGCCTGACCCCGGCCTCGGTGATCTGCGAGATCATGAAGGACGACGGCACGATGGCGCGTCTGCCGGACCTGATGGAATTTGCCAAGGAACACAACTTGAAGATCGGCACCATCGCCGACCTGATCCACTATCGCAGCCGCAACGAGTCGCTGGTCGAGCAGATCGGCGAGCGCCAGCTGAAGACGGCGCAGGGCGAGTTCCGCATGATCGCCTACCGCGACAAGCCGAGCGGCTCGGCCCACTTGGCGCTGATCCACGGCCAGATCGAAAAGAACAAAGAAACCCTGGTGCGCGTGCACCAGCCGGTCTCCATCCTCGACATCCTCGAGTCGGAGGCGACCACCCACTCGTGGAACCTGTCGTCGTCGCTGGCGGCGGTCCAGGCCGCCGATAGCGGCGTGATCGTGCTGCTCAATTGCGAGGAGACGGCCGAGCAGTTCTTCTCCCAGTTCCAGGCGCTCGACAAGCCCGAGACGAAACCGAAAGGCCGCGCGGCCAGCATGGACCTGCGCAGCTACGGCATCGGCGCGCAAATCTTGAAGGAAGTCGGCGTGTGCAAGATGCAGCTGCTGGCCAGCCCGCGCAAGATGCCGTCGATGACAGGCTTCGATCTGGAAGTGACCGGCTACCTGGCCAAACCACACTAACAACACACATATTAAAGAGGTCCATCATGACGGTAGGAAGCTACGAAACCAATTTGTCCGGCGACGGTTTGCGCGTCGGCATCGTTCAGGCGCGTTTTAACGAGGACGTCTGCCACGGCTTGCTGTCCGCCTGCCTGGCCGAACTGAAACGCCTGGGCGTGGCAGACGAGGACGTGCTGCATGTGGCCGTTCCCGGCGCGCTGGAAGTGCCGCTGGTGCTGCAGAAGATGGCCGAGTCGCAGCAGTTCGACGCGCTGATCGCGCTGGGCGCGGTCATCCGCGGCGAAACGTATCACTTCGAGCTGGTCTCGAACGAGTCGGGCGCGGGCATCACCCGTATCGGCCTCGATTATGGTATTCCTATCGCCAACGCTATTCTGACCACCGAGAACGACGAGCAGGCGGAAGCACGCATGGCCGTCAAAGGCGCCGACGCCGCCCGCGTGGCCGTCGAGATGGCCAACCTGACCATCGCGCTCGAAGAGCTGAGCCAGGATCAGGGCGACGACGAGTAATCCCGGCCACGACGCGTGTAAACTACGGAATCACGTAGGGCGGATTAGCGCAGCGTAATCCGCCAAGCTCCGTCGGCGACCCGAACACCGCATTTTTGAAATAGCACTAAGTAATTAAAGTAAGTAATTAGAAACGGGTACAACCATGACAGATAAAATTTTGCACGCCAACCCTAGCAAGAGTCGCACGCCGCGTCACCGCGCACGCGAGTTCGCGTTGCAGGGTTTGTATCAGTGGCTGCTGAACAATGAAGACGCCGCCACCGTGGTGAACAACATCCGTGGCGCGCACGGCTTCGACAAGGCCGACGGCGACCATTTCACCGTGCTGCTGTACGGCGCGATCAAGGATTCGGTGGCGTTGCGCGAGACGTTCGCGCCGCTGGTCGACCGCGGCATCTCCGAACTGTCCCCGATCGAGCACGCGGTGCTGCTGATCGGCGCGTTCGAACTGAAGAACAACCTGGAAATTCCTTACCGCGTCGTCATCAACGAAGCGGTGGAGTTGACCAAGTCGTTCGGCGGTATCGACGGCCACAAATACGTCAACGGCGTGCTGGACAAGCTGGCCGCGCGTCTGCGTCCGGACGAAGTGGCGGCCGACAAGAAGCGTTAAGCCGCTGCCGGTATCGTCAGAAGCCACCCAAGGTATCTTGCGGTGGCTTTTTTTATATGCTTGTTGACCCTTCTCAGCTTGCACCGCAGAATCAATTGATATACGACTAATTTTGAGGGCGCATTATCGAACTCTATCCTGCTCGAGGCCGACAAGCATGGCGCCGGCGCGGCTGGCTGGCGCTGATCGGCGGCGCCCACGTGCTGGGCTTCTTTGTGTGGCAGACGCCTGAGCGGCCTCTGGCGGCTTCCATGGCGCCCCACGCGGCCATTACTTATATCCTTGCACCGGTCAAACGGCTTCAGCCGGCTGCGCCAACGCCGCCCAAGGTCGCTACGCGGCGACCACCCCAGGCTCTCACTGCCCGTTCGGAGACCGAGGCTCCGGCCGAGCCCACTCCGGTGGCAGTGACGCAGCCGCAAGCGATCACCCAGCCCACGCCGCCGCCGGACCCGTTTGCCGAGCAGCCCGCCAAGCCTGATGACGACCTGCGCCAGCGTTCGCTGAAAAGCGCCGCCCTGGTCGACAAGCAGTTGCGCAAGGAGGCCTGGAATCCGCGCGACAAGCGGATCGCCAACGATACGACCTCGCTTGCGGCCAAGATCGGCGGCGCCTACGTCGGCAACGACAGCGGCACGACGACGGAGGAGGTGGTGACGCCCGACGGCCGCCTGATGACCAAGGTGCGCACTGCGGGCGGCGGCACCTACTGCGCGTACAAGGAAAACAATGCCCTGACCGGCGGCCGCGATCCCTTCCGCGACGGCGTCAAAACCAAAGTCACCAGTTGCCCGTGAGCGTAGCGCAACGAAAAAAGGCCGTCCAGTGCATGCACTGAACGGCCTTTTTTGCGACGCCTCTCTCTCTATATATATCAGAGGCCGGCGATTTGCGTGTCGTGGTTCGCGCTTGACGCGGCCGCGATCGGCGCGGCTTGCGGCTGCTGCTGCGGTTGTGGCTTGGCGGCTGCCAGCATCGGCGTGATCGTCGGTACTTTCTTGCCTGCCGAAACCTGCTTCAGACGGTTGTACTCGGCCATGACTTTCGAGCCGTAGCCGTCGTCATGCTCGAACGCTGCCGCGCCGACGTAGATTTTCAGGCCGGCTTCGACCGAACCGCCACGCTGGACGTAATCCTTGAGGATCAGCGAGCCAACGCGGATGTTGGCGACCGGATTGAGCGCCGCTTGCAGGCCGCCCATTTCCTGGAACTTGTCGTGGTGGATCTTCGACATGACTTGCATCAGGCCTTGCGCGCCGACCGGGCTTTCCGCGAACGGATTGAGGCCGGATTCGATCGCCATCACCGCCAGGATCAGCAGTGGATCGAGTTTGATCTCACGGGCCGTCAGATAGGCGGTGGAAACGAGCATGTTGGCGGCGTCGCCCGCCACGCGGTAACGCTTCGACAGCCACGAGGTCACCCATTGCTGCTGCTTCTGGGTACCCATCAGCGCTTTTTCGTCGGCGCTCAGCGGTGCGTCCTTGGCGTTGGCCGAGGCGGTTACCGGAGCGGAGGCTTGGGTTTGCATCAGAGCCGACAGCGGCGGCGCCACGACGGCGGCGACGGCTGGGACTTCTGGAGCCGGGTTCAGGCTGTCGCTCAGGGCTTTGGCCAGGTCCGGACGAACAAAAAATACTGCCATAACAACTAAAGCGGTCACACCAAGAATGGTCAGAGTGTGCTGGGCGGTGGTGAAAATGCCCTTTGCCGATACGCGGGCCGTCAAAAACGACGTCGCTGGCTGGCCGGCCAGGTAAGTGCGGGCCGCAGCCGACGCACTAGTGAAGCGATTAATCATAGAGTTCCCCTGAAATGCCGTAAAAGCGGGTCCCTGCCAGCGTTGAACGCAGCTAACGGGGTGCTAATGCCATGCATCAGAAATATCATCGTCCGTCGCCGCTATGGGTGCGCGCGTTGGACGCCGTCATTGCTTGCCTGAGCTGATCTTTCCCTGTGGTATTCGATCAGTCGCAATACAACTTCTTTCGGGGGTAAGGCAGACGCCTTTTGAAAACACTCCTTAAAATGTCATGTGGAGCCCCGACTCCGTGAATGAATGAGCAACATCAACATGTGCTTCCATGTGGTCCTGAGACCCTGTCCTCTTCAAGTAGGGCAAATTGTAGAAGCCGTTTTATATCAAGTCAATACTAACGCAATTGAAAGCTATTACTTTTAAGTCTGACATTTTTGCTTGTGTTCGCTGGAAAACCAATAAAATCAACTACTTGACCTGTATTTTTAAACAGTAGGCTTCACCGTAAGAAAAAATTAAAAAACGATGAAATATTCAGATTTGCGAGATTTTATTTCTCAGTTGCAACGAATGGACGAACTTAGGCCCATTTTATTGCCCGTTTCGCCGCATTTAGAGATGACCGAGGTATCCGACCGCACATTGCGGGCCGGCGGGCCGGCATTGCTGTTCAAAAATCCTACCGGACACAGCATGCCGGTGCTGACCAATCTGTTCGGCACGCCGCGCCGCGTCGCGCTCGGCATGGGGGCGGAGGAGGTCGGCGAGTTGCGCAAAATCGGCCACGTGCTGGCGCGGCTGAAGGAGCCGGAGCCGCCGAAGGATTTCAAGGACCTGCTGGGCCTGGGCTCGCTGGTCAAGGCCGTCTGGGACATGGCGCCGAAGGAATTGCGCGGCGCGCCGTGCCACGACATCGTGTGGGAGGGCGCCGATGTCGATTTGGCCAAGCTGCCGATTCAACATTGCTGGCCGGGCGATATCGCGCCGCTGATCACCTGGGGCCTGGTGATCACCAAGGGCCCTAATAAGAAGCGCCAGAACCTGGGCATCTACCGCCAGCAAGTGCTGGGCCCGAACAAGGTCATCATGCGCTGGCTGGCGCATCGCGGCGGCGCGCTCGATTTCCGCGAGCACGCCATACAGAACAAGGGCAAGCCCTATCCGATCTGCGTCGCGCTGGGCGCCGATCCCGCTACTATATTAGGCGCGGTCACGCCGGTGCCCGACAGCTTGTCGGAATACCAGTTCGCCGGCCTGCTGCGCGGCAGCCGCACCGAGCTGGTCAAGGCCATCGGCAGCGAGCTGCGCGTGCCGGCGTCGGCCGAGATCGTGCTCGAAGGCCATATCTATCCGGACGAGAACCATCCGTCCGGCTACGAGCACGCGCTGGAGGGGCCGTATGGCGACCACACCGGCTACTATAATGAGCAGGACTCCTTCCCGGTGTTTACGATCGACCGCATCACGATGCGCCGCGATCCGATCTACCACTCTACTTATACAGGCAAGCCGCCGGACGAGCCGGCCGTGCTGGGCCTGGCACTGAACGAGGTGTTCATTCCGCTGCTGCAAAAGCAGTTCACCGAGATCACCGATTTCTATCTGCCGCCGGAAGGTTGCAGCTACCGCATGGCGGTGGTGCAGATCAAGAAACAGTACGCCGGCCACGCCAAGCGGGTGATGTTCGGCGTGTGGAGCTTCCTGCGCCAGTTTATGTATACCAAGTTCATCGTGGTGGTGGACGAGGATGTGAACGTGCGCGACTGGAAGGAAGTGATCTGGGCGATCACCACCCGCGTCGATCCGACCCGCGACACCACCCTGGTCGACAACACGCCGATCGATTACCTCGACTTCGCCTCGCCGGTGAGCGGCCTGGGCAGCAAGATGGGCATCGACGCGACCAACAAGTGGCCGGGGGAAACGACCCGCGAGTGGGGCACGACGATCACCATGACGCCCGAGGTGAAAACGCGTGTCGATCAGATTTGGCAGGAGTTGGGCCTGTAGGGTATAATTGATCCCGGCGGGCCCCTGCGCATTGTGGCACGGCTAACCTGGTCAGGTCGGGAACGAAGCAGCCACGGCTGTTAACCATAAGTGCCGCAGATCAGGCTCGCCTCCTTCGGGAATCCTTCGGGAATATTAAAAAGCTGCCATCAGGCAGCTTTTTTTATGTCTACCGAACTTACGGCCGGCTTAGTCGCCGCGCAGTTCCGCTTCGAACGGACGTTCCGAGGCGACGATCATCGGGTTGGACTTCATCAAGTCCGATTCCGGCTTGAGCGCGATTTCGTGTTTCGCGTTGGTGTTGTAGACCTTGGCGCCTATCTTCAGCTGCGCCGGCTTGTCGAACTTGAACAGCACCGCATCCACGCTCGGCGCGAACAGGCTCATCGCGCCAGCCATCTTCTTGATCGCCTTGTTCATTTGTCCGACGCTGCCCATCACGGTGGCGTACGACCATTGCAGGCCTTCCGGCAGCGGCGTCACCGCCTCGTAGTTGACGGCGGTCTTGTCTTCCTTCGGCAGGCTGGTCATGATCTTGACGTCGTCGCGCATCCATTTAGGATTGGGTGCGCCGATCGCCAGCCGGAAGTCCGGCGTGAGCGCGGGCAGCGGCGTGCGTTCGGCGCCGTCGACGACGGTCAGCACCACGTCCGATGGTTTGTAGGCTTTGTTGACCGGTTGTACCTTGAGGAACAGGTTGACCCGGTCGCGCTCGGCCGGCGGCAGCGCGTAGAACCGGTCCAGGCGCAGGCCCTCGACCAGTTTTTTGTACGGCGTCCACTCACGTTCGGCGGCGTGCAGGTTCAGGGACAACATCAGCAGGGAGAGCAGGGCGATTTTTTTCATTTTTCACAGGTTGAAGCAAAAACAAATTGTAGGGCAGAATTGTTGCCGTACCTATTATCGCGCCGAGTTGTTACAATTGCCGCTTTGGCGCGCCCAACGCAGCCCCTTTGCTCCTGCTATCTACGGTAAAATCCAGCATGTCCTATCAAGTCCTCGCCCGTAAATACCGCCCCAAGAACTTCGAAACGCTCGTCGGCCAGGAGCACGTCGTGCGCGCGCTCACGCACGCGCTGCACAGCGGACGCCTGCACCACGCCTACCTGTTCACCGGTACGCGGGGCGTCGGCAAGACCACTTTGTCGCGCATCCTGGCCAAGTCGCTCAATTGCGTCGGCCCGGACGGCAACGGCGGCATCACGCCGACCCCTTGCGGCGTGTGCGAGGCGTGCACCGCGATCGACGCGGGCCGCTTTGTCGACTATATAGAGATGGACGCGGCGTCGAACCGGGGCGTGGACGAGATGGCGCAGCTGCTCGAACAGGCGGTATATGCGCCGAGTAATGCGCGCTTCAAGGTCTATATGATCGATGAGGTGCACATGCTGACCAACCACGCCTTCAACTCGATGCTGAAGACGCTGGAAGAACCGCCGGAGCACGTCAAGTTCATCCTGGCGACGACCGATCCGCAAAAGATTCCCGTGACGGTGCTGTCGCGCTGCCTGCAATTTAACTTGAAGCAGATGCCGCCTGGCCACATTATCGGCCACCTGGAAAATATCCTGGGGCAGGAGGGCATTGCCTTCGAACAGCCGGCTTTGCGCCTGCTGGCCGCCGGCGCCCACGGTTCGATGCGCGACGCGCTGTCGCTGACCGACCAGGCGATCGCCTATGCGGCCGGCGAGGTGACGCTCGACGCGGTGCAGGGCATGCTCGGCGCGCTCGACCAGTCCTATCTGATCCGCCTGCTCGACGCATTGGCCGCGCAGGACGGCGCCGACTTGCTGGCCGTGGCCGATGAGATGGCCACGCGCAGTCTGTCGTACAACGGCGCGCTGCAGGATCTGGGCACGTTGCTGCACCGGATCGCCCTGGCGCAGACGGTGCCGGCCGCGCTGCCGGAGGATTTGCCCGAATATGCCGACGTCGTGCGTCTGGCCGCCGCGTTCGACGCGGAAGAAGTGCAACTGTATTACCAGATCGCCGTGCACGGCCGCAATGAACTGGGCCTGGCGCCGGATGAATATGCCGGTTTCTCGATGACCTTGCTGCGCATGCTGGCCTTTCGGCCCGGCGTAGGCGGGGCCGAAGGACAACCGGCGGGCGCGCCGGCGATGTCGCGTCCGGCGGCTGTGGCGGCCGCCCGCGCCGCCGCCGCGCCGCCTGCGCGCGCGGCTTCGCATGTGCAGGCCAACCACGCCAGCATGACGCCGCCTGCGGTCGTTGCCGGCGCCGCCGCCGCGATGGCGCGTGGCGAGCTGCAGCCGCCTGCGGCCGCCTTCGCTTCCGCGCCTGCGCCCGTCCCAGCGCCAGCGCCGACGATGGCTCCCGCGGCTGTCGCGACGGCAAGTCCACCGGTGAATACGGCGCCGTCGCCGGCAATGGCGCCACCTGCGCCTGTGCCGGCCCCGGCTCCAATGGCCGCGCCGATGGCGGCACCGGCACCGGCACCGGCACTGGCGCCACAGGCCGCGGCCGCAGCCGCCGCGCCTTCTGGCCCGATCAGTCCGGCCCGCGCGGCGTTGAACGCCGCGCTGGAAGCGGCGCGCGCCGGTTCCAAGCCCGGGTCGCGCGCCTATGGCGGCGGACCCGCCGCATCGGCGCCAGCGCCAGCCGCTGCCGAGCCGGCCCCGACGCCAACGATGGCCGCTCCACCGCCGCCATCGCAGCCGCAGGCGCCGAGCGCTGCCCATACGCCGCCGGGGGCATCCGCAAATTTTAATGCCGCGCAGGCCGCCGCACCGTCGCGTCCTGCGCCATGGGAAGATATGCCGCCAAACGCGGCCTCGGGTGGCGACGCCGCCGTGTTGGAAGCGCCGGTGCGTCAGGCCGTGCAGCCGGTTCAGCAAGCAGCGCCTGCCGCCGCCGCGCCGCAATACGCCGCGCCCGCCGCCCAGCCTGCACAACAGCAAGCCGACGACGAGGACGACCTGCCGCCGTGGGTCACCGAATTTTCCGACGACAGCGCGATAGCGCAAGCGGCGCCGGCGCGCGCCGATCACGCCACCGCCTACGCGGCGCCCGCGCAAAGCCAGTCTTACGCACCGTCGCACAGCCCATCGGCCGCCCCGGCCCCGGCCGCCAACGCCATGGGCGATGGCGTGCAGGCGTTCGTCGCGCCGGCCCGCGCCGCGCCGGCGCCCGCCAAGGCGCCGTACGCCTACGTCATCACCCCGGTGCCGGAGCTGGGCTGGGACGGCAACTGGCCGGCCGTCGCCGCCGCGCTGCCGTTGCGCGGCGTGGCCCAGCAACTGGCCATGCAGGCTGAGCTGATCGAGTGCGGCATCGACGGCAACGCCATCGTCTTCAAGGTCCGCGTGCCGATCGAAACCTGGCGCACGCAGGGCAACGTGGAAAAGCTGACCGTGGCGCTGACCGAGCGTTTCGGCCGCGCCGTGCGCGTCGATACCGAACTGGGCGCCGTCTGGTACACCGCCAGCGCCGAGGCGCAGGCGCACCGAGCGGCCTGCCAGCGGGCCGCCGAAGAGACCATCGCCAACGATCCCTTTGTGAACAGCATGATTCGCGAGTTCGACGCCTGGGTGGTGCCGGGCTCCATCGTGCCGCCGGCGGCGGCCCTGGCCGCGTCGCCGAGCTGATCACATCATCGATCACATCGTCGATCACAACTTTACAATTTCAAACACGGAGAACTCCATCATGATGAAGAACCAACTGGCAGGCTTGATGAAGCAAGCGCAAGCAATGCAGGACAACATGAAGAAGGCGCAGGAAGCGCTGGCCCTGATCGAAGTCGAAGGCCAGTCCGGCGCCGGCTTGGTCAAGGTTGTCATGAGCTGCAAGAACGACGTCAAGCGCGTGTCGATCGATCCTTCGCTGCTGGCCGACGACAAGGACATGCTGGAAGACTTGGTCGCCGCCGCCTTCAACGACGCCGTGCGCAAGGCCGAGGCGACCGCCGCCGAAAAGATGGGCGGCTTGACCTCCGGCATGAATCTGCCGGCCGGTTTCAAGATGCCGTTCTAAGGAAGGCCACGGTCCGGGCATATGTCCAAGTCGCTGGAGTTTCTGACGGAAGCGTTGCGCCGTCTGCCCGGCGTCGGCCCCAAGTCGGCGCAACGGATGGCGTTCCACTTGCTGCAGCATGACCGCGAAGGCGCGGACATGCTGTCGCGCGCGTTGCACCAGGCCGTCAGCGCCGTGCACCACTGCGCGCTGTGCAATACCTTCACCGAGGAAGAGGTGTGCGACATGTGCACCGACGAGCAGCGCGACCGCCGCCTGCTGTGCGTGGTGGAGACGCCGGCCGATCAGCTGATGATCGAGCAGACGCTGACCTACAAGGGCTTGTACTTTGTCCTGATGGGACGGCTCTCGCCGCTCGACGGCATCGGCCCGAAAGATATCCACCTGGAAAAGCTGGTGGCGCGCGCCGCCGACGGGCTGGTCACCGAAGTGGTGCTGGCCACCAATTTCACCAACGAGGGCGAGGCCACCGCGCACTACATCAGCGAGCTGCTGAAGGCGCGCGGGCTGAACGTCAGCCGCCTGGCGCGTGGCGTGCCGGTCGGCGGCGAACTCGAATACGTCGACGCCGGCACGATCGCCCGCGCGATGCTGGACCGCAGGTCGACATGACCGATCCCAAATCTTCCGGTCCCGTTAGCCCTGTAGGGCGGGAGTCTTCCCCTACAGGGGAAGACCGCACGCAGGCAGGCGGCATGCCGCCTGAAACCCCTGCTTTGCCATTGGCCGGGATCAAGGTGCTGGAGCTGGGCACGCTTATCGCCGGGCCGTTCTGCGCGCGCATGCTGGCCGAGTTCGGCGCCGAGGTGATCAAGATCGAATCGCCCGATGGCGGTGACCCGATCCGCAAGTGGCGGGTGCTGAAGGATGGCACGTCGCTGTGGTGGTCGGTGCAGTCGCGCAACAAGAAATCGTTGACGCTCAACATGAAGAGCGAGCGTGGCCGCGCCATCGCCCGTCAATTGGCGCTGGAAGCGGACATCATCGTCGAAAACTACCGTCCCGGCGTGCTGGAAAAGTGGGACATCGGCTACGAACAATTGAAGGCGCTCAACCCCGCCACGATCATGGTGCGGTTGTCCGGCTTCGGCCAGACCGGGCCGATGAAGGATTTGCCGGGCTTCGGCGCGATCGGCGAATCGATGGGCGGCTTGCGCTATGTGTCCGGCCACGCGGACCGGCCGCCGGTGCGCGTGGGCGTGTCGATCGGCGACTCGGTCGCGGCCCTGCACGGCGTGATCGGCGCGATGATGGCGTTGCGGCACCGCGACGCCACCGGCGGCAGGCTCGAAGGCGAGGGCCAGATGGTCGACGTGGCGCTGTATGAATCCGTCTTCAATCTGATGGAGTCGCTGGTGCCGGAGTTCGATCACGCGGGCGTGGTGCGCGAGCGTACCGGCGGGGCTTTGCCCGGGATTGTGCCGTCGAATACCTACACGACCAAGGATGGCGAGAACATCGTCATCGCCGGCAATGGCGACGCGATCTTCAAGCGGCTCATGCTAGCCATGGGGCGCTTCGATTTGGCCGGGGATGCGCAGCTTGAGCGCAACGATGGCCGCGTGCAGCGCACGCAGGAAATCGACGACGCGATCCAGGCGTGGTGCGATACGCAGGATATCGACAGCGCGCTGACGGTGTTGAAGGCGGCGGATGTGCCGGCCGGTAAAATTTATTCGGTGCGGGACATGATGGTCGATCCGCAGTTTTTGGCGCGCGAGATGTTCGAGCAGCATCAATTTGCCGATGGCACGCCGGTCAAGCTGCCGGCGATTTCTCCGAAGCTGTCGGCCACGCCTGGCCGCACTCAGTGGATAGGTCCGGCGCTGGGGCAGCACAACGATGAGGTGTTGCGTTCGCTGGGCTATAGCGACGACGAGATTGCCGCGATGAAGAAGGACGGGGTCCTCTAAAAGCGAGGACCCGCGGAGAAACGTCTATAACGGCGTCGCCAGCGCGCACTGGTTGCTCAGCATGAGCGTGATCGATTCCGGCGGCGACGGGTGGCCCAGGTAATAGCCCTGCACCACGTCGCAGCCGTATTCCTCCAACAGCACCAGCTGCGCGTCGGTCTCCACGCCCTCGGCCACCACCGCCATCTTCAGGCCATGCGCCATCGCGATGATCGCCCGCGTGATCGCCGCGTTCTCCGAATCCTGCGGCAACCCACAAATAAAACTCTTGTCGATCTTGAGCGCCCGCACATCGAAACGCTTGAGATAGTTCATCGACGAATACCCGGTGCCGAAGTCGTCTATCGACAGGTACACGCCGATGGCGCGCAACTGCTCCAGTGTGACCATGGTCGCGCGGGCGTCGTCCATCAAGGTGCCCTCGGTCAGCTCCAGTTCCAGCAGCTCGGCCGGCAGGCCGGTGTCGTCCAGCGCCGACATGACGATCTGCGTCAAGTTCTCATCCTTGAACTGCTTGGCCGACAGATTGACCGCCACCCGCAGCGGCTGCTTGCCGACTGACTGCCAGGCCATGGCTTGCTGGCACGCGGTGCGCAGCACCCACTCGCCGATCGGGACGATCAGGCCGGTCTCCTCGGCCAGCGGGATGAACTCGGTGGGCGAGATGACGCCGCGCTCCGGATGGCGCCAGCGCACCAGCGCCTCGACGCCGACGATCTGCGCGCTGGCGACGTCGATCTGCGGCTGATACAGCAAATACAGTTCGTCGTTTTGCAAGGCCTTGCGCAGGCCGACCTCGAGCTTGACGTGGCTCATGATTTGCATCGTCAGCGAAGAGCTGTACAGCTTGGCGTTGTTCTTGCCGCAGTTCTTGGCGTGGTACATCGCCGTGTCCGCGTACTTGAGCAGGGAGTTGCAATCCTCGCCGTCCTCGGGATACAGGGAAATGCCGATGCTGGCCGTGACGAAGATTTCGTGGGCGTCGATCAGGAACGGCCGCCGCATCGCTTCCTTGACCCGGTGCGCGACGTTGAGCGCGTTTTCCACCCGCTCCAGGTCGGGGATCAGGATGGTGAATTCGTCGCCGCCGAGCCGCGCCAGGTTGTTGCCGCCCACCTCGGTGCGCGAGACCAGATCGCTCGGGCGGGTGGTCTCCCGCAGGCGTTCGGACACGGCCATCAGCAAATGGTCGCCGACGTCGTGGCCCAGGGTATCGTTGATGCGCTTGAAGGCGTCCAGGTCCATGAACAGCACGGCGAACTTCTTGTTGCCCTTGCGCGAGCGGGTCAGCTCGGCTTCCAGGGTTTCCAGGAAAGCTTGACGGTTCGGGATGCCGGTCAGGCTGTCGCAATAGGCCAGGCGCCGGATCTGTTCCTCGGTGCGCTTGCGCTCGCTGATATCGCGCACCAGGCCCAGCACCTCGTCGGGACCGGTGGCCACCAGCCGCGCCTCGAAATGCCGCACCGGCAGCGGCACCGCGTGCTCGCCGTGACGCACGCGCGGCGCCGGCCCGGGGATCGGCAGTTCGTAGTCGAGCGAGCGGATGTGCTGGGTGTCCAGCACCGTGCGCACCTCCTCGAGCATGTGCTGGGCGATCTCCACCGGCAGCACCTGGTTCAGGTGGCGGCCGACGCAGTTGTCGCTGGAGAATACGCTGCTCGCTTCGTGGCCTTGCTCATAGTCCAGATAGAAGCCGTCCTTGTTCATGCGGAAGAAGGTGTCCGGGATCGCCGCCAGCACGGCGCGGTGGTGGGCGTCGGCGATGCGCAGGCGGGTGATGGCGTCGCTGGCGCGCAGCACGTAGAGCACGCGGTGGCCGAGGATGGGCCAGTTGATCGGTTTGGAGACGAAATCGGTGGCGCCCGCCTCGTAGGCCTTGGTCACCGATTCGAGCTCGTCGCCGCCGGTGACCATGATGATCGGCACCACCGAATGCGTTTCCAGCCGGCGGATTTCGCGGCAGACGGCAAAGCCGTCCATGCCGGGCATTTCGACGTCGAGCAACACCAGGTCCGGCGCCACGCTCTGGTAGCTGGCCAGCGCTTGCACGCCGTCCTCGGCCTCGACGGCGTCGAGGCCGACCTGGGCCAGCATTTCCAGCATCAGCAGGCGCATCACGGGATCGTCGTCGGCGACCAGCACCAGACCGCGCTTGGGGGAGAAGGGCGTTGCCATGTTAAATTTCCTTTTCCAGGATAGCTCCCAATGCCTGCCGTACGGCCTGGAAAGATCGTTCCATATCATCGAGCAGGGCAGCGGCGCCTGCGGTGGTATCGTTGCGGCCCAGCTGTTCCATTTCCCGGCAGCGCTGCGCCAGCGCGTCGGCGCCGACGTTGGCGCTGCTGGATTTGAGGCTGTGCGCCGCCTTGCGTATTTGCACGGTGCTGCCGCTGTCGATGGCGGACTTGATGATGCGCAAATGGTTGGGCGTGTCTTCCAGATACGCCTGCAGCACCCGCTCGAGCAGCGCGTCGCCGTTGCTGGCGCTGAGCGCGCGGATGTTTTCCAGCGCTTGCCGGTTGATCAGCGATTCCTGCACCGGCGGGACCGTGGCCGCGACGGGCGCGGCCGCAGCTGTGTCGCTGGACGTTTCCGACTGCCGGGGCGGGCTGGGCGCAAGGTCCGTCGGCGCCGCGTCGGCCGGGCCGTCCTGCGGCGCCGGCGCCACCCGTGGCAGCGTGATCCAGCGGCCGATGGTTAGGCCCAGCGCCTGCTGCGTGAACGGCTTGCTCAGGTAGTCGTCCATGCCGGCGGCCAGGCACGATTCGCGGTCGCCCTGCAACGCGTTGGCGGTGATGGCGATGATCGGCAGGCTGCGCGAGCGGCCGCGCTGTTGCTCGTGGCGGCGGATCTCGGTGGTGGCGGCAAAGCCGTCCATCACCGGCATCTGGCAGTCCATCAGAATCAGGTCGAAGTCGCCGGCCTGCACCGAGCGCAACGCTTCCTGGCCGTTGCAGGCGCGGCTGACGTCCAGGCCCAGGCCTTCGAGCATGGCGCTGGCCACTTCGACGTTGACCGGATTGTCTTCCGCCAGCAACACCTTGCGTCCCTTGCGCGCGCGCTGGGCCGGCAGCGCCGTGCTCGAGCTGAAACTCGACAACGGCGGCGCCGCCGGCGAGGCCGCGCCCGTATGCGGCAGGCGGATCGGCCGCTCGTCGCCATTTGCCAACGATTGCAGCGATTGCAGCGATTGCAACGGCGGCAGGCGCGCCGGTTCGGCGCTGCGCATCTGCGTCTGGGTGACGACGCAGTCGTAGAGGTCGCACTCGCGCGGCGGCTTGATCAGTTGGAAGGCGACCCCGGCCTCGCGCTGCTGGACCCGGTCGGCGGCGTTGCGTTCCGTGCTCAGCAACAACAGCCGCGTCGCGGCCAGCCCGGCGTCGGCGTGGATCGCCGCGGCCAGCGCAAGGCCGCTGGTGCGCGGCAGCTCCATGTCGAGCAGCACGACGTCGAAGGGTTGCGCGGCCGACGCGGCGTGGCGCAGCTGTTGCAGCGCCTGCGTGGCCGAGGCGCTGGTGCTGAGCACGCGCCAGGCCGTCAGCCGCCGTTCCAGCTCGGCGCGGCTGGTGGGGTTTTCGTCAACAATCAAAGCGCGTATTCCCAAGTTGGTGTTGGAAGGATCGTCAAAATCGACGCGTGGTTTATCGAAATTTACGGCAAACCAAAAGATCGACCCTTGAGTTAACGCATGATCGACGCCTATCGTGCCTCCCATGAGCTCCACCAGTTGTTTTGAGATCGCCAGTCCGAGGCCGGTGCCGCCGTGTTTGCGCGTGGTCGAGCCGTCCGCTTGCGAGAAGGAATCGAAAATACGGGAGCGCGCCTCGCTCGACACGCCGATGCCGGTGTCGTGCACCTCGAAGCGCAGGCCGACGGTTTGCGGATCCTCCTGCACCACCGCGACCTTGACGGTGATCTTGCCGCTCTCGGTGAACTTGACGGCATTGCCCAGCAGATTGAAGATCACCTGGCGCAAGCGGTTCGGGTCGCCGTGGATGGCCACCGGAATGTCGTTGGCGATGGCCAATTCGAGCCGTATGCCCTTGGCCTGCGCCTGCGGCGAAAAGACGTTGTCTATATCGTCGAGCAAATCGCGGAAGTTGAAGTGGATATATTCGACCGTCAGCTTGCCGGCCTCGATCTTGGAGAAGTCGAGGATGTCGTTGATGATCACCAGTAAATGCTCGCCGGAACGCTTGACCATGCTGGTGTAGTGGCGTTGCTGCTCGCTTAGCCGCGTGGCCAGCAGCAACTCGGTCATGCCCAGCACGCCGTTCATCGGTGTGCGGATTTCATGGCTCATGGTGGCGAGGAACGCGCTCTTGGCCTGGCTGGCCGCCTCGGCCGCGTTCTTGGCCTTTTCCAGCTGCTCGGTGCGCACGCCGACCTGGCGTTCGAGCTGGTCGCGGTACTGCGCCAGCGCGCCGTCGCGCGCCTCGACCTGTGCCAGCATGTCGTTGAAGCTGTCGATCAACGCGCCAAGCTCGTCGCTGCGCTGGTGGCTGATGCGCTCGGTGGGCTGGCCGCGGCTGACCTGCTGGGCCGCCGCGATCAGCTTGCCGACCGGCTCGGCCACGCTGCCCTTGAAGCGCGCCGCCATCAGCAGCGCCGTCATGAACGACAGCACCGCCGCGACGGCCGCCGCGCCCAGGTTTTTCAGGATGTCGACCCACATGCGCGTCTGCGAGCGCTCGATCAGCACGGTGCCGGCCGGCGCGTCGCGGCCGGGCACGTCCCGTTGCAGCCGCATGGCCGGCGCCCACGGCGGACCGGTGCGCTCGCTGCGTACCTCCGGGCCGGCCGCGGGAACCTCGAGCAGGGGCGGCGCCTGCTGGTTGTCCGCCAGATCGGCGGACGCGTAGCGCGCCAGCAATTTGCCATCGTCGTCGTACAGCGCCGCCTGCAGGATGTCGTCCTCCGCCACCAGCGTCGCCAGCGTCTGCTCAGCTTGCTTGCGGTCGCCGCGCGATAGCGCGATCATGCTGTTGTTGCCGATCACGCCGGCCAGCGCCGACAATTGCTTGCGCTCGTCGTCGGTGTGGCTGAGCACGGAGGTGACGGCGAAGGCAATGAATACCAGCATCAAGGCACTGCCCGTCGACAGCACGGAAATGATGGTCAGTTTCTGGCTCAGGCCGGAACGTTCGAAATTGAACATCGCTTAGCGGTTCCCAACGATACAGTGGGCGCCGAAGGCGTCGACGCGGGCGGTGCGCGGCACACGCTTCGTGCGTGGATTCGTGGGTGCCACTAGGAAAAATATATGCATGTGGCAAGGGCGATGTTGATCTAGGTCTAAGGCTGCACGTTTGCGCATTCTCAAGCGACGCCGGATACCACACTTCAAGCTGGCGATATGGAACGCAAAAAGATTTTGTTTATGGCCGAGGCCGTGACGTTGGCGCACGTGGGGCGCCCGCTGGCGCTGGCCGCGATGCTCGATCGCGGACGTTACGACGTCCATATCGCCTGCGCACCCGGCTACGAAATGTTCTTCAACGGCAGCAACGTGCGCAGCTGGGGCCTCATCAGCATTTCCAGCGCGCGCTTCCTGGCCGCGCTGGCCGCCGGCAAGCCGGTCTACGACGCGGCCACCCTGCACCGCTATGTCGAGGACGACCTGCGCGTGTTCAAGCAAGTGCGCCCGGATCTGGTGATCGGCGACTTCCGCCTGTCGCTGTCGGTCAGCGCGCGGCTGGCCGGCGTGCCGTATGTGGGCTTGATCAACGCCTACTGGAGTCCCTGGGTGCGACAGCACTACCGCGTGCCGGCCATCGGCCTGTCGCGCGTGTTGCCGATCGCCATCGCCGACCGGCTGTTCAAGCTGGCGCGCCCGCTGGCGTTCGCCTTGCACAGCGTGCCGCTCAACCAGGTGCGGCGCACCTACGGCTTGCCGCCGCTGGGCCACGATTTGCGCCGCGTCTACACCGACGCCGACCATGTGTTGTACGCCGACATCTCCGAGATGTTTCCGGCGACGAATTTGCCTTCCACACATTCTTATCTGGGGCCGGTCGCGTGGTCGCCGCCCACCGGCTTGCCGGACTGGTGGGACGCGTTGCCGGCGGACAGGCCGATTGTTTATGTGACCTTGGGCAGTTCGGGCCAGGGCGCGTTGCTGCCGCGCGTATTGCAGGCGTTGGCGACGTTGCCGGTCGGCGTGATCGCCGCGACCGCCGGCAAGGTGGCCATGGGAGCGGTCCCACCGAACGCGCGCGTGGCGGCCTATCTGCCGGGCATCGAGGCGGCGCGGCGCGCCAGCCTGGTCGTCTGCAATGGCGGCAGTCCGACCAGCCAGCAGGCCCTGGGCGCCGGCGTGCCGGTGCTCGGGATCGCAGGCAACCTCGACCAGTATTTGAACATGCATGGGGTGGTGGCCAGCGGCGCCGGCGCCTTGCTGCGCTCGGACCGTTTGAACGAGGACGCCTTGCGCCGCGCCGCCGTCGATTTGCTCGAGCAACCCGGCGCCAGGGCGGCGGCGCGCAAGGTGGCCGGGCAGTTCGCGCTGTACGACGCCGGCGCGCGGCTGTCGGCTTTGCTGCGCGAGCTGTTGCCGTTGTGAGTCCAATCCGGACGAAAAAAAACGGACCGAGGTACGCCGCCAGGGTCCGCCAAAGTTACACAGCCGAAGTGTCAGGATTTGCTTCCGGCGTCGCTTTTCCGGCGGCTGCCCATGGCCAGGCCGGCGAAGCCCAGGCCCATGATGGCCAGGGTGCCGGGTTCGGGCACCGCCACGGCGGCGAAGGACTGCGACGAATCGACTTTCAGGAACGGCACCGTGGTGGGCGTGGCGCCGTCCCACATCATCGTCGGCGAGAAGAACGAGGGCACGTTGGTGGTCCCGGTGATCTTGTCCTGGAAGATGGAACCGGTGACGATGTCCAGGTAGGCGGCATCGACATAATCGATCATGAAGCGCGAATCGAACGAGCCGGTGCCGACCGCGCCGCTGGCGGTGAAGCTGGCGTCGTTGAACACCAGGTGGCCCGACAGGATGATGATGCCGTCGCCGTCGGTGTCGCCGGGCGAGGTGCCGCAGCCGGTCGAGGTCGAACCGGTGCCGTAGCAGCGCACGGTGCCGTTACCGTTGCCCGGCACGGCGCGGCTGCTGCCGGCGCCGTTGGTGATCCGGTCGAAGTAGATGGCGATGTTTTGCACGCCGGCGCGCAGCGGGTCGACGTCCATCGCGGCCGACTGCGAGGGCGGCAGGGTGAAGTGGGCGGTGGTCGGCGTCTGGACGTTGACCAGCTCTTGGAAGCGCACCACCTTGCTGATTTCGAAGGTGGTGTTCATGCCGGCCGGCGTGACGATGGCAGGGGTGTTGCTGTTGGACATGGTGCCGATGACCATCTGCGACCGCAGCTCGGTCAGGTAGGGCAGGCTGTCGCCGGGGCCGGTGCCGACGGTGCGCCCGGGGATGAAGCCGGTGGCCAGGCCGGTGTCGGTGACGTTGGTCCACAGATCGGCATAGGTGCTGTAGTTGCCGCTGCCGGTGACATCGAGGCCCACGGTGGGGCCGGCGCTGGCGCCGAGCGGCGCGGCCAGGGCGGTGGCGATTGCGGCGGCGGCCAGTGCGGGTTTGAGGATGTTCATGTGTGTGCTCCCTGGAGTTGGCGGCACCCGGAAATCGGGGTCGTATGCCTATAGAGCAAAACCCTTGCCAAGCAATGTGAACTGAAAGAAATCAAGCACTTGCGCAACACCCATACTACGCTTTTGCAACTATTGTAAAAAAAGCCGTCACTAAAAAAACGGACCGCGGGCATGGCGCCGGGGTCCGTTGAAAAGCGCCGAAGAGGATGCCGTCTTTGCCACCGCCTACGGCAAACGGCCCATCAGCAAGCAGCGTTGGTTTTGCGGCGTTTGCTCAGTGCCAGTCCGGCCAGGCCCAGCCCGATGATGGCCACGGTGCCGGGTTCCGGCACGGCGGCGAAGGACTGCGAGGAGTCCACTTTCAGGAACGGCACGGTGGTTGGCGTGGCGCCGTCCCACATCGAGGTCGGTGTAAAGAATGTCGGCACATTGGTGGTGCCGGTGAAGCGGTCCCGGAACACCGAGCCGGTGACGACGTCGAGGTAGGCGGGATCGACATAATCGATCACGAAGCGGGTGTCGAACGAGCCGGTGCCGACGGCGCCGCTGGCGACGAAGCTGGCGGTGTTGAAGACCAGGTGGCCCGACAGGACCATGATGCCGTCGCCGTCCGGGTCGCCCGCGCCGCCGCCGCAACCGTTGGCGGCGCCACCGGTGACGCCGGCGCCGTAGCAGCGCACCGTGTCGACGCCGTTGCCGGGCACGGCCTGGCTGGCGCCGCCCGGGGTGATGCGGTCGAAGAACACGGCGAAGTTCTGCACGCCGGCGCGGGTGGGATCGACGTCCATCGCCGCCGACTGGCTGGGCGCCAACCCGAAGGTGGCGGTGGTCGCGTTTTGCGACGTGACCAGTTCCTCGAAGCGCACGATCTTGGTCATCTCGAAGCTGGTGTTGAGGCCGGCCGGGGTGACGATGGCGCCGGCATTGCTGTTGCTCATGGTGCCGATGACGGTCTGCGTGTGCAGCTCGGTCACGTACGGCGCGATGCCGCCGGGGCCGCCGACGGTGGCGCCGGGAACGAAGCCGGTGACCACGGCGGTGTCGGTGATGTTGGTCCACAGGTCGGCGTAGGTGGTGTAGGTGCCGGTGCCGGTGGGGTCGAGGCCGACCACGGGGGCGGCGAGCGCGCCGAACGGTGTTGCCAGCGTGGCGGCGAGGAGGGCGGCGGCGGCGGGTTTGTAATAGTTCATAGCTGTTCCCCAAGAAATAGAAGACCCTGGAAATCAAGGTCGCTCCACCTCTTCAGCAAAACCCCTGCCAGCCTGGACGAAGCCTGTGTATTCAAAGGCTTGCGCCGCGATGTGTGTTGCGCGTCGAAAAGGGCGTAAAAAATTCCGTCACTTGTACACGCCAGTTCATTGCCCTAGCTTAGCCCGCTTGCTTTGAGTGTCGAGGCCGCTTTGATTTTGCGCGCCGGAATGCCGCCCCAGATTTCGCCGGCGCCGATGTGGGTGTCCTTGGTCACCACCGCGCCGGCCGAAACGATGGCGTGGTCGCCGATGCGCACACCCGCCATCACCACCGCCTTGGCGCCGATGGTGACGGTGTCGCCGATGACGACCGCTTTCAGTTCCAGCCGGCTGCCTTCGATCACGTGCGCGAAGATCACCGCGTCGTGGCCGATGATGGTGTTGCTGCCGATGCGCGTGAGCGGCGGATCGAGCAGGGCGCCGGCGCTGTAGGTGTTGGCGCCCAGCCTGGCGCCGAGCGCGAGGTAGATCAGCCGCGCCACCGGCACCGGGATGAAGTGCGTGCGGATCAGCGAATTGAAGAGCAACAGGTAGAACAGGATGTTGACGTTGGCGGCCAGTTCGTGGCGCGAGTTCTCGGCCACCTCGCCCTCGCGCAGCGGCATGACCAACAGGAAGCCGCGGTACACGGCAAAGGCCGCCAGGTAGGTCAGCAGCACCGCCGCCAGCAGCAGCGCCACGCCGCGAAAATCGCCCAGCGGCAAGCCGCCCAGCAGCAGCGCGGTGGCGCCCACGCCCAGCGCCAGGATCACGGCCAGCAAGCCTAGGAAGACGGCGATCTGCAACGGTTTGATGGCGCGCATCAGCGGCTCCCCGCCGACGGGCCGATTAGCAGTTCGCTCAGCGGCTTGCGGATCGAGCGCGCCGCGGCCGGCTCGCCGGCGCCGATGCGGCCCATGAACACGGCCGTCTCCCACGCCTGCCGGCCGACCAGCTGCTCGCCCTGTCGGGCCAGGTCGGCCGCGCGCTGCTGCATGCCCGGCGTGCCGGAAAACACCCGGCCCTCGCGCACGTAGCGGGAAAAGATCAGCGGCGTCAGCTCCGGCTGCAGTTGCAGGCCAAGCGCCGTGGCCGTCAGCCAGAAGCGCTGCATGGCCCGGCCCGCCGCGACGTAATCGTCGACGCGCTGCGGGCGGCGCTGCGCCGTCAGCACGAAGTGGGCGGCGCAGGCCAGGCCGGGGATCAGGTCCATCTGCAGGCGCGGCGCCACCGTGCCCGCCAGCCACGTGTTGAAAAATTCCACGCGGCGCCAGTCGCGCATGATCCAGCGCATCAGCCTGGCGGTCACCGCGTCCACGCCCAGCGCCTGGTCCGGCATGCGGTCCTCGCTGTAGCGGGCGTTCCATTCGATGACGGCCTGGTGCACCTGGTGCGCCTCCGGCATCGTCAACCGCAGCTTTGCGTTGCGGTACATCAAACGCGCCGCCGCCGTGCGCTGGCGGCCTTCGAGCCAGCTCACGCCGAAGCCCGGCGGCAGGGCGGCGGCCAGCGCGGTCTTCTCGGCCGGCGTCAGCGGACGCCGGTTCAGCGGGCGGCGCTGCACGCTGCGCACCAGGATGACGTCGGCCAGCGGATCGGCTTCGCGCTGCGGCGCCGGCACGAAGTCGATGATGAAGGTGGGGCGCGCCTCGGGCGCCTCCGGCCGGCGCGCCGCTTGCATCTCGAGGCCGAAGGTGCTGGCGGCAACGGCCATCGTTTCCAGCAGCGCGCCCAGCGAAATCTGGCTGGGGTGGCCGTCCAGGTCGTAGACGCAGTGGTCGCGCGTGTCGCGGCCATGCACGATCAGGCGGCGCGCGTCGAGGATCTCGAAGCGCCACGGCTGGGTGTTGTCGCCGCTGGGCGCCCAGCGCGCCAGCTCGAGGATCTGTTCCAGCGTGGAATCCAAGTGTTGTTCCATCTTGCTCATGATTGGTCTCCGGGACGGCGCCGCCTGGCCAGCAGCATCGCCAGCCGTTGCAGCGGGTGGCGGTGGCCGCCGGGACGCCAGGTGCGCACTAGCTTGTTGCGATAGCCGTCGTATTGATAGCCGCGCGGCGCGGCCAATATCTCGCCGCGGTTGAGCATGATCTTGAGCGCCTCGGTGGCGGCGGCGCCGGCGCACAACTCGCAGCCCATGATGGTGGAGGGACCGCGCTTCTCCTTCAAATTGATGCTGGACGGATCGACCAGGTAGCGCCCGTGCAGTCCGGCCGGCGCCAGCCCGACCAGGAAGCGCAGCGCCTTCTCGTCGTCCGGCAGGTCGCCCCAGCCGAAGTACTGCTCGAACGTCATCTCCCCCGGCATGAAATTGAGCACGGCCGTGCCCATGCCCAGCGGCGCGGCCGTGATCGCCGGAATGCCGAGCCTGGCGCAGGCGGCGAAGGTGGCCTGGCGCGCGCCGAAGGCGAAGAAGTCCAGGCCGTCGACATACAGGTCGACGCCCTTGAAGAACCGGCGCATGTTGACGTCGTCCACGCCGGTGGGAAAGCTGGTGATCTGCAATTCCGGATTGATATCGCGCGCCATCGCCTCCAGCACCTCGACCTTGGGCAAGCCCAGGGTCGACATGTTGGCGCCGATCTGGCGGTTGAAGTTGGCGATGTCGAAGGTGTCGAAATCGGCGATGTGGAACGCGCCCACGCCCAGCCGCGCCAAGGTCAGCAGATGAAAGCCACCCACGCCGCCCAGCCCGGCGATGGCGATGCGCTTGTCCTTGAGCAGCGACTGTTCGGCCGGCGTCACCCAGCCGAGATTGCGCGCGAAGGCGTGGTGGTAAGAGAAGGTCTGTGCCATGTGTTTCCCAGGGAACAGCCGCCATGCGGCTCAAGGGAATTTCGACAGATGAGCTAGATCAAAAGTTCCGCAAAAAGTGTAAAAAAAGCGTGCGACCGGCGAAAAAAAAGGCCGGTTCGTGGGAACCGGCCTTTGCCACTCAAGCCATCAACAACAACCGCCGCGCTTGCCGGCGCCGCCGTAGCGCGCCTCCTGGCGCTCGCGGAAGAATTCCTCGTACGTCATCATCGGCTCATCGGGATGGGTGGCTTCGCGATGGCTGACATAGGTGTCGTAGTCCGGCAGGCCCATCATCAGGCGCATGCTTTGCCCGAGATAGCGGCCCGCCTTGGCGATGTCGCCCAACATCATTGCACCTTGGGCGCCAGCACCATCGGGCTTTCCATGGCGGTCGGCTTGCTGTTGGCGCGCGCGACCATCACGGTGCGGATGCCGAACACCAGCACGCTGAGCACGACGATGACGAAGAATCCGGCCAGCGACGCGTCCAGGTAATCGTTGAACACGATCTGGTGCATCTGCGCCACCGACTTGGCCGGCGCCAGCAGCTTGCCTTCGTCAAGTGCGGCCTGGTACTTGGCCGCGTGCGACAGGAAACCGATTTTCGGATTGGCGTCGAAGATCTTCTGCCAGCCGGCCGTCAGGGTGCACAGCAGCAGCCAGATGGTCGGCACGATGGTGACCCAGGCGAACTTGCCGCGCTTCATCTTGAACAGCACGCAGGTGCCCAGCATCAGCGCGATCGCCGCCAGCATCTGGTTGGCGATGCCGAACAGCGGCCACAAGGTGTTGATGCCGCCCAGCGGATCGACCACGCCCTGGTACAGGAAGTAGCCCCAGGCCGCCACGCACAGCGCGGTCGCGGTCAGGTTGGCGAACACGTTCTCGGTCTTTTTCATCGACGGCAGGAAGGCGCCCAGCAAATCCTGCAGCATGAAGCGGCCGGCGCGGGTGCCGGCGTCGACGGCGGTGAGGATGAACAGCGCCTCGAACAGGATGGCGAAGTGGTACCAGAAGGCCATCATGGCCTGGCCGCCGATGACGTTCGACAGGATGTGGGCCATGCCCACCGCCAGGGTCGGGG
Organism: Oxalobacteraceae bacterium OTU3CINTB1; assembly: GCA_024123955.1. Lineage (NCBI taxonomy): Bacteria > Pseudomonadati > Pseudomonadota > Betaproteobacteria > Burkholderiales > Oxalobacteraceae > Oxalobacteraceae bacterium OTU3CINTB1. The sequence goes on along the minus strand of CP099652.1, from coordinate 5,089,575 downwards.
CGCCGCCGGCGCGCGAGATGATGCTGTGCTCGCCGACATCCTTGGCGGTCTGGGTCAGCATTTCCGGCGTGACATAAAAGCCCCACTGCGAGATCGCGTGAGCGGCGGACTCGGCCGTGGTGCCGATCAGCGCGGCCGGAGAGTTCATGGCGAAGTAGATGCCCGGCTCGATGGTCGAGGCGGCCACCAGCGCCATGATGGCGACGAACGATTCCATCAGCATGGCGCCGTAGCCGATGAAGCGGGCGTGGCTTTCATTCTCGATCATCTTGGGCGTGGTGCCCGACGAGATCAGCGCGTGGAAGCCGGACACGGCGCCGCAGGCGATGGTGATGAACAGGAAGGGGAACATCGAGCCCGACCACACCGGGCCGGTGCCGTCGATGAATTGGGTGAACGCCGGCATTTTCAGGTAGGGCGCGACAAACAGGATGCCCAGCGCCAGGCCGACGATGGTACCGATCTTGAGGAAGGTCGACAGGTAGTCGCGCGGCGCCAGCAGCAGCCACACCGGCAGCACCGAGGCGACGAAGCCGTAGCCGATCAGCATCCAGGTCAGCTCGGTGCCGGTGAAGTTGAACATCGGCGCCAGCGCCGGATTTTCCTGCACGTACTGGCCGCCGAAGATGGCCGCCATCAGCAGCACGAAGCCGATGATCGACACCTCGCCGATGCGGCCGACGCGGATGTAGCGCGAATACACGCCCATGAACAGCGCGATCGGGATCGTCATCATGACGGTGAAGCTGCCCCACGGCGAGCCGGTCAGCGCCTTGACCACGATCAGCGCCAGCACCGCCAGGATGATGACCATGATCATGAAGGTTCCCAACAGCGCGATCATGCCGGGGATCTGGCCCAGCTCGGATTTGATCAGGTCGCCCAGCGAGCGGCCGTCGCGCCGCATCGAGATGAACAGCACGATGAAATCCTGCACGGCGCCGGCGAACACCACGCCGGCCAGGATCCACAGCATGCCGGGCAGATAGCCCATCTGCGCGGCCAGCACCGGGCCGACCAGCGGACCGGCGCCGGCGATGGCGGCGAAGTGGTGGCCGAACAGCACGTATTTATTGGTCGGCACGTAGTCGAGGCCGTCGTTCAGCTTGGCGGCCGGCGTCATGCGCTTGTCGTCGAGCCCCAGCACCTTGTCGGCGATGTACAGGCTGTAATAGCGGTAGGCGATCAGATAGACGCAGACGGCGGCGATGACGATCCAGATCGCGCTGACGGACTCGCCGCGCTTGAGCGCCACCACGCCCAGCGCGGCGGCGCCGCACAGGGCCAGCGCCGCCCAGCCGAGCTTGCTGGCCAGGGTCTGGGGTGTACGAGTGGGTAGTGATTTCATGCTTCCTCCAAGGTAATTCCGAACTTCGTCTGATGCTGCCTTGGCCTTGTTAATCCGGCATCGTGGCAGCTTATGGCGAGTATTCACGAAGCTGATAATCGGCGCAAGCGCAGCACTACGCAGGCGCGTTAAGTAGTACTACGTACGGCCGGGTGCGCGCGGGGGCGTAAAATCGCGAGGTTCGGATAATTGGATGGGCGGTCTCTCATGAAGTTGCGGCAAAAAGTCATATTCCTGGCCATCACGCCGCTGATCCTGGCGCTGTGCGCGATCGCGCTGGCGGTACGGCACCAGTCGGTGTTGCTGGCGCAGCAGCAGCGCGACACCATCCAGCAAGCGTATCTCAGCAGCAAGGAGGCCGAGCTCAAGCATTATGTCGCGCTGGCTTCGCATTCGATCTCGCACCTGTATCATTCCGGCCGCAACGATCCGGCGACCCTGGAGGAGGCCAAGCGCATCCTGTCGTCGCTGAGCTACGGCGACGACGGTTATTTCTTTCTGTACGATATGAACGGCAACACCCTGATGCATCCGCGCCAGCCCGAGCTGGTGGGCAAGAATTTGTTCGAGCTGCGCGACGCGCTGGGGCGGCCGACGATCCAGAACCTGCTGCAACGGGCCAAGGCCGGAGGCGGGCTGGAGCGCTACATGTGGATCAAGCCGTCGACCCGCAAGCCGGTCGCCAAGCTCGGCTACGTGATCGCGATGCCGAACTGGGGCTGGATGATGGGCACCGGCATCTATCTCGACGACGTCGACCGCGCGCTGGCCAAGATCGACATCCAACAATCGGGCAACATCCACAACACCATGCTGTGGATCGCCGCCATCGCCATCGCCGCCTCGGTGACGGTGGCCAGCAGCGGGCTGGCGCTTAACATCAGCGAGTTCCGCGTCGCCGACGCCAAGCTCAAGGTGCTGGCGCAGCGGGTGGTCGAATCGCAGGAGGAGGAGCGGGCGCGGCTCTCGCGCGACTTACACGACGGTATCAGCCAGTGGCTGGTGTCGATCAAATTGCAGATCGAGGCGGGGATGATCCGGTTGTCGTCGGACAAGCCGGAGCAGCGGCAGGCCGCGCACGCGGTGTTCGAGCACGCGGCGGGGCAGCTGAGCAATGTGATGGGCGAGGTGCGGCGCATCTCGCACAATCTGCGCCCGGCCATCCTCGACGATTTGGGGCTGGCGGCGGCGCTGCACCATCTGGGGCAGGAATACACGCTCAGCAGCGGCACGCCGGTACGCTTCGAGGCCAGCGGCATCACCGACGGCTTGGCCGACGTCGCCAACACCGTGCTGTTCCGCATCGCCCAGGAGGCGCTGACCAACATCGAGCGCCACGCCGGCGCCAGCGCCATCGAGATCGGCCTGACCGGCGACGGCAAGGGCGTGAACTTGCGCATCAGCGACGACGGCGTCGGCTTCGACGCCGAGGGCATCGCGCTGCATCCCAAGCACGGCATCGGTCTGCGCAACATGATGGAGCGCATGGACGCCATCGGCGGGCGTTTCGAGATCGTCTCCTCGTCGGACGGCACGGTGCTGAGCGCCTACGCCGCCAACAATAGCTGAACAAAGCCACGACAACGGCTAATATGAATCATCGCAGCATTAAAATAGTACCGGGAAGAAGCACGCCATGACCTCTACAATCAAAATCCTGCTGGTCGACGACCACCCCCTGGTGCGCGACGGCCTGCGCGCGCGGCTTGAGGCGATGCCGCAGTTCGAGGTGGTGGCCGAGGCCGGCGGCGCGGCCGAGGCGCTGGAGCAGGCGGCCCAGTGCACGGTCGACCTGGTGCTGATGGATATCAATATGCGCGGCACCAACGGCATCGAGGCGACCGCCCAGTTCAAGCAGGCGTTCCCGCGCATTGCCGTGCTGATCCTGTCGATGCACGACAAGCTGGAATATGTGTCGCAGGCGATCCAGGCGGGCGCGCGCGGCTACGTGCTCAAGGACGCGCCCGGCAAGGACATTGTCGTCGCCATCGAGACCGTCATGTCCGGCGGCATTTATTACAGCGCCGCGCTGGCGCGCCAGCTGGCGCAGCCGCAGAACCAGGACAACCAGCTGACCTCGCGCGAACACGAGGTGTTGCGCCACATCGCCAACGGCGAATCGAACAAGCAGATCGCCCGCGCGCTCGACCTCAGCGTGCGCACCGTCGAAACCCACCGGCTGAACATCAAGCGCAAGCTGGGCATCGAAGGGCAGGCCGAATTGATCCGTTTCGCCGTCCAGCACGCGCAATGACATCACTTTCACCATGATTCTTTGTTTGGATGCAACAAAATCGAGTCGATGCTCTAATACTGTTGAGCAATTTCTAATATTCCGTGTTTGTCCGGCAATATCTGATATATTCTAAGTGCTTAGAAAATTGCAATTGTGTAAAAAGAAAAATGTTTTTGTGTGCAGTCAGTTGTTCCGATACTGGTCATATTGCAAATTACTCTACTGCCCCATGGTATTTGCTTGCCCCGTCATTGTTGAACGATCGCTGCGCGCACCACCTTCGATGAGAAATTGATGTCCGCGCCAGATACTAGTCCGTTCCCCCTGGTGGAATTCCAAGCGGTGTCCAACGCTCGCAACGAGTGGGTGGCGCTGAGTTTCGAATTGTCCGCCGACGCGGGCGACGCCTTCCAGTCCACGCTGACCTTGTTCAGAACCCCCGACGCCTTCGCCGCGCTGGCGCCGCTCGACTGCATCGTGCCGGTGCCCGATCCGGCCTCGCTGGAACTGTCACAACTCTCGACCTTGCCGTCCAGCCGCGTGATCCTGCGCGTGCCGGCGGCGCCCTGCGCCGACGTGCCGGTGCAAAAGAAACTCGCCGCCATCGCCGACGCCGGCTACCGCATCATGATCGAAGGCGTCACCGCCGGCTCCACCGCCACCTTGTGCGGCGCCACGGCGTTGATGGTGGACGCCTCGATCGCGTTGCCGCCGGTGATCGCGTTGATCGGCCAGCCCGGTCCGCACCTCGCCGCCAATATGCACAGCGAGCTGCGCATCGCCGAATGCGCGCACGCCGGCTTCCACTGGTTCAGCGGCGACTACGCGCTGCACCCGTCGCAAGAGAGCGCCGGCGACGGCACCTCGCGCAAGCGTCTGCTGGCGCTGCTCGGCATGCTGGCGCGCGACGCCGATTCGCGCGAGCTCGAAGTGCTGCTCAAGCAAGACCCGGCGCTGTCCTACCACCTGTTAAAACTGGTCAACTCGGCCGCCTTCGCGCTCAGTTCGCCGATCCACAGTTTCGGCCAGGCGATCAACGTGCTGGGGCGGCGCCAGCTGCAACGCTGGCTGCAATTGCTGCTCTACGCGCGGCAGCAGGACGACGGCCTGGCCAATCCGCTGCTGCCGCTGGCGGCGGTGCGCGCGGCCCACATGGAAGCGCTCAGCAAATCGCTCGGCTGGGACCGCGACCAGCAGGACATGGCCTTTGTCGCCGGCGTGTTCTCGCTGCTCGATGTGCTGCTGGGCATGTCGATGACGGAAATCGTCGCCGCGCTCAGCCTGGACTTGGATGTCGTCATGGCGCTGCTGGACCGCGGCGGCCCGCTGGGCGAACTGCTCAGCCTGGTCGAACGCCACGACCGCGCCGCGCTCGACAAGGCCGGCATCGGCGCCGACACCTACTGGCAAGCGCAACTGCAGGCGTACCACTGGGCCATCCAGGTCAGCAGGAATCTGTAAGCCATGGCCGACCATCCCGTCTCCGACTTCCTCAACCACAGCGCCGCCGTCTGCGACGCCGTGCTGCGCCTGCGCGGCAGCGCCATGGCCGAGGAACTGGGGCGGATCGTGCGCAGCGTCACCAACAGCCCGCTGGGCGAATACCTGCCGGCCGACGCCGTCTCGCTGCTGGTCGCGCCGCCGGTGGAAGAAATCGTCGCCGCCAACGACGCCGCCGTCCCCAGCCTGACGCAGGACATCTGGTTCGAGGACCGGTATTTCGGCCGCTTCATCGTCTCCGGACGGCTCGGCTACAGCGACGCCGACCGCCAGCACCTGGCCAGCCTCGCCACCCTGGCCGGCAGCGTGCTGCAAGTGCACTCGCTGGCGCAGCGCAGCACCCACGCCTACGTGCAGGTCGAATCGCAACTGCAGCACCAGGCGCAGATCCTCGACCACATCCACGAATCGGTGGTGACGATGGACATGAACGGCTTCATCCTCAGCTGGAACAAGGGCGCGGAGCGGCTGTTCGGCTACACCTCGGTGGAAGCGGTGGGGCGCAACATCCTGTTCCTGTACGACGAGGAAGACATCGACGCCCACGATCCGTTCCTGGAGCAGGGCGGGCGGCTGATGGAAGTGCGGCGCAAGAAAAAATCGGGCGAGGTGTTCTGGGCCAGCCTCTCGCTGTCGCCGCTGTGCGACTTCAACAAGCGATCGATGGGCCTGATCGCCTACCTCACCGACATCACCGAGCGCAAGCTGGCCGAAGAGCGCATCCACCACCTCGCGTACTACGACGCGCTGACCAACCTGCCGAACCGCACCCTGCTGACCAAGCTGGTCGACCAGGCGCTGATGGTGGCGCAGCGCGGCAAGCTGCAAGGCTGCGTCCTGTTCATCGACCTCAACCGCTTCAAGATGATCAACGACACGCTCGGGCGCAAGGTCGGCGACGCGTTGCTGTGCGAAGTGGCGCGCCGCTTCCGCACGGTGCTGCGCGACCAGGACCTGGTGGCGCGGCTGGGCGGCGACGAATTCGCCATCGGCCTGTTCGACCTCGGCCAGCACTTTGAAGCAAGCATGGTCGCGCAAAAGCTGCTGGCCACGCTCAACAGCCCGATCATGATCGACGGCCACGATTTGCGGGTCGGCGGCAGCATCGGCATCAGCGTTTATCCGCAAGATGGCGATGACGCCGAAACCCTGCTGCGGCTGGCCGACATCGCCATGTACCGCGCCAAGCAGGAGGGCGGCGTCAACGGCGACCACGTCGCCTTCTACAGCCAGGACATGAACCAGGGCATGCAGGAGCGCATGCGCATCGAAACCGGGCTGCGCTACGCGCTCGGCAACGGCGAGCTGCTGCTGCACTACCAGCCCAAGTTCTCCATCGATACCGGCAAGATCATCGGCGCCGAGGCGCTGGTGCGCTGGCGCCATCCGCAGCGCGGCCTGGTTCCGCCGGCCGAGTTCATCCCGCTGGCCGAGGCGACCGGGCTGGTGGTGCAGGTCGGCGAGTGGGTGCTGGAGGCGGCCTGTTCGCAGGCGAAATTGTGGAAGGATGCCGGCTTGCCGCCGATCCGGCTGGCGGTCAACGTCTCGGCGCGCGAGTTTACGGCTTCGCTGCCGGGGCGGGTGATGGATACGCTCAACCGGTACGGGCTGGAGCCGTCGTGGCTGGAACTGGAGATCACCGAGAGCACGCTGATGCACAACATCGACCGCGTGATCGGCATCATGGACCGGATCACCGCGCTGGGCGTGACGTTGTCGCTGGACGATTTCGGGACCGGGTATTCGAGTCTGTCGTATCTGAAGCGGTTCCCGATCGACACCCTGAAGATCGACCGGTCGTTTACGATCGGCATACCGAGCGACGCGAACGATTGCGCGATTGCGAATACGATTATCAGTATCGCGCAGCAGCTGAAACACAAGGTGATCGCCGAGGGTGTGGAAACGGTGGAGCAGTTGGCGTTTTTGAAGAATTCCGGCTGTGACGAGGTGCAGGGGTATCTGTTCTCGCAGCCGCTGGAGGCTGCGGCGTTCGAGCTGGCGCTGCGCGAGAACTGGACGCCGGGGCAGGCCAGCAGGGCTGCTTGATGCTTGTCCAGGGTGCGGCAAAGCGCGATTTGCCCATGGATGGGTTGAATTCTGTATAATGCTGCCCCATAGGAAGCGTGGCCGAGTGGTTGAAGGCAGCAGTCTTGAAAACTGCCGACGGTGTGAGCCGTTCGTGAGTTCGAATCTCACCGCTTCCGCCAAAAAATAAATCAAACCGGCCGAGGCCGGTTTTTTTTGTTGCTGTTTCTCGAAAAGTGATGCGGTCATTTCCCCCATTTATCGATTCGCGACTGGCGCTCGTGCGCTACATCAAAGCGGGGCCTGCGGCGCTTGACACGGGTGATGAACCGTTCGATCATGGTTGTATGGACGCCGTCAGCAAAGAAATACTGGACGCAAGACTTGGAACCGTCGACACCAAGATGGATGGTCGTATCGCGACCTTGGAAGTCAGGATTGATGGAAAGTTCTCAGGTGTTGACGCCCAGTTTGCTGAGGTGAATGTCCAGTTCTCTGGGGTTGATGTCAAGTTTGCCGAACTACGTGGAGAAGTACAAAAAGGCTTCGCGGATATGACCAAGTGGATTGTTGGCACGGTAGTCGGGGTTGCCGCAGTGACGATCACAATTATGACCTTCGTCCTCAACAACGCAGTCCCGAAGGTGCACGCAGCCGCATTGTCGCAAACAGCGCCGATCGTCGGCCCCGCAGTTCACTAAAAGTAATTGATTTCGCCTATTATCGGGAGGTCTCTTAACCTTTTGGTAGAAATGACCGGCACAAATTCCAATCAGAGGACGATCTGGACGAAAGAAGTCGACACCCGATGAACCTCCACCGCCTCGACCTGGTCTCCTTGTCCTTGTTCTCCCACGTTGCGCGCACTGGCAGCATTAGCAAAGGTGGCGCGCTGGCTAACCTTGCCGTCGGCGCGGCAAGCAAACGCATGTCCGACCTGGAGGCGATGACCGGTACGGCCCTCCTTGAACGACATTCACGCGGCGTTATTCTGACCGCTGCCGGGCAGGCGCTCTATCGCCATGCGCAACTCATATTGCGAGATGTCGACTCGCTGGCGGCCGATCTGTCGGATTACGCCTCCGGCCTGGTCGGCGTCGTGCGCTTGTGGGCGAATACCTCCGCCGTGACGCAGTTTTTACCCAACGACCTTGCAGCCTTTACATCCGCCAATCCTGGAATCAGGATCGAATTCGAAGAGAAAGACAGCAGCGAAATCGTCATGGCGGTCATCGATGGCCGGGCAGACCTTGGTATTTTTGCGGACCGGACGCCAGCGTTTGGTCTGCACCTGGTCAATTACAAAAAGGATCGCCTGGTGCTGGTCGTGCCCGAGTGGCACGTCTTGGCCCACCAGCCCTCGCTTAGCTTCAACGAGGTACTGGAGTACGACTTCGTTAGCCTTTCCGAAGGCACTTCCCTCGCGCGGCGATTGCAAGAGGAAACCGAGGTACTTGGACGCAAACTCAAGCTGCGCATCCGGGTGCGCAGCTTTGATGCGATGTGCAAAATGGTGGCAGCCGGGATGGGCATCGCGGTGTTGCCGGCCGAAGCGGTCAAAGAACTGATCGGGTCGCTCAATCTGCGGCAAATTTCGTTGAGCGATCCTTGGGCCGAGCGCAGTTTGTTGATTGGCCTGCGCAATCCCAAGGCGGTGTCACGTCACGTGCGGCTGCTGCTCGACCACCTCGCGCTGGCGACCATGCCCGCATAAACCCATCGGCATGCGCTATCCCGGCCAGCTTTCGCGGTTCGCGAAAGCTGGCTTCTTTCCTTTTGGCTTCTGCGAACAAAAAAAGGGGAACAGAATGCCCCTATGCGCCATGAAGAGCGCATGTCACAACGTGGCGCCGACACCTGGACATACAGGTGCGGTCGCTAAGACACTCATCAGCAGGAGACACGCATGTCGAAGTCATCAACTATTCCCATTGGATCAGCGGTTTCCTCCTCGGCAATCGAGGAGGCGCGCATCGTGCGCAAGGTGGCCTGGCACATCATGCCGCTCATCATGGTTTGCTACCTGTTCGCCTTTTTCGATCGCATCAACGTCAGCTTTGCCAAGTTCGCACTGCAAACCGATCTCGGCCTGAGCGATACCGCTTACGGTTTCGGCGCCGGCCTGTTCGTGGTCGGCTATGTCCTGTTTGAGGTGCCCAGCAATCTGATGCTCTACAAGGTCGGGGCCAGGCGCTGGATTGCCCGGATCATGGTGTCGTGGGGGATCGCCACCGCACTGATGGCGTTTGTCGACGCCGAGTGGCAATTTTATGTATTGCGCTTCCTGATCGGCGCGATGGAGGCTGGCTTTGCGCCAGGCGTGCTGTACTACCTGACGCTCTGGTTTCCATCCGCCTACCGCGGCCGCATCACCTCGACGCTGTTCCTTGCATCGGCTTTCGCCGGCTTGCTTGGTGCGCCCGCCGCAGGGCTGGTGCTGTCGCATATGGATGGTTTGCTGGCGATGCGCGGCTGGCACTGGTTGTTCCTGGTCGGCGGCATTCCGTGCGTGTTTCTCGGCTATCTGGTTTTCAGGGTGTTGAAGGACCGGATCGAGGATGCTGGCTGGCTTACCCGTGAGGAGCAGACAGTGCTGTCGGCGCGCATCGCCGAACAGAACCGCTCGATCGGCGGCCATGGCCATTCATTGCTCGGCGCGTTGAAAACCCCGGGGTTTTTGACTCTCGGCCTGGTGTACTTCCTGATTCAGATGAGTTCCTACGGACTCAATTTTTGGGCGCCGCATTTGATTCGCACCTCTGGCATTACCAACCCGACGACCATCGGCTTGCTGACGGCGATCCCGTATCTCTGCGGTGCGATCACCATGGTGGTGGTCGGTCGCATGTCGGACGGTTCCGGCGAACGGCGCAAATTTGTCATTGGCCTGATGCTGCTCGCGGCAGGCGGTTTTTTCAGCGCCGGCATCTTCGACAAGCACACCGGCTGGTTGATTGTCTCGCTGGCGGTCATGGGAGCGGGTGTGATTGCATCAATCCCGGCTTTCTGGGCGCTGCCGCCGAAAATCGTGACCGGCGTCGGCGCGGCAGGCGGTATCGCGTTGATCAATACCCTGGGCCAACTGGGCGGCATTGTCAGTCCGGTGCTTGTGGGCCGGATCAAGGACGTCACCGGCAGTACCACGCCCGCCTTGTACGTGATCGGCTGCCTGTGTCTTGCCTGCGTGGCCGTGTTGATGTTTGCATTGCCCGAAAAACTGCGCGAAAAGGAAGCGCCGCTGGACCGGCGCACTGCCTGAACCACTGCGGGCGCCGCGGCGCCTTTTCACAAATAGGATGAGAGGTCTGTCATGAATAAAGAACTAGCTATCCCTGCGGGTGCGTTGCGAGGGGTTCGCGTGATTGAAATGGGGCAGTTGATCGCCGGCCCGTTCGCCGGCAAGACGCTGGGCGAATTTGGCGCCGACGTGATCAAGATCGAGGCGCCCGGCGCTGGCGATCCACTGCGTAACTGGCGCATGATCAAGGAGGGCACGTCGGTATGGTGGCAGGTTCAATCGCGTAATAAACGTTCGGTTGCGCTCGACTTGCGCAGCGCCGAAGGCCAGGACATCGCTCGCAAGTTAATTGCCGAAGCCGATGTGCTGATTGAAAATTTCCGGCCCGGTACGCTGGAGGCCTGGGGCATGGGCTGGGAAGCGTTGTCCGCGCTCAATCCGGGCCTTGTCATGCTGCGCATTTCCGGCTACGGCCAGACCGGTCCTTACCGTGATTTGCCCGGCTTCGGCGCCATCGGGGAAGCCCTCGGCGGGCTGCGCCACCTGACCGGGGAACCGGATCGGGTTCCGGTACGCTGCGGCATCTCCATCGGTGACACGCTTGCGGCGCTCCACGGCACCATCGGCATACTGACCGCGCTGTACCATCGCAAGGTCAATGGCGGCATGGGGCAGGTGATCGACGTGGCCTTGCATGAGGCGGTGTTCAACGTGATGGAGAGCCTGATTCCGGAATACAGTGCCTTCGGCGTGACGCGTGAAGCGGCAGGTAGTGCCCTGCCTGGCATTGCACCGTCGAATGCCTATCGCTGCGGCGATGGCTTTGTGCTCATCGCCGGCAACGGCGACAGCATCTTCAAGCGTCTGATGCACGAAATAGGCCGCGCCGACCTGGCCGACGACCCGGCGCTGGCCAACAACGCCGGCCGTGTCGCCCGGGTCGCCGAACTCGATGCGGCCATTGGTGCGTGGACGGCAACGCGCTTGGTCGCCGACGTGCTCGCCGTGCTCGGGCAGGCTGGCGTGCCGGCGGGTAAAGTCTACGACGCCAGGGATATTGCCGAGGATCCGCACTACCGCGCCCGCGACATGATCCTTTCCCAGACGACGCGCGACGGTTATGAGCTTGAGGTGCCGGGCATCGTCCCCAAGTTGCTCGGCACGCCGGGAAGCGTGCGCTCGGCGGCGCCGCGGCTCGGCGAGGACACCGACGCCGTACTCCAGGAACTTGGATTGACCGAGCAGGATGTCGCCGTCTTGCGCGGCAAAGGAGTGGTGGCATGAGCGCCTGGAACGGCGCAGGGCGCCGCATCTACCTGCAGGAAGTGGGTACACGCGACGGTTTGCAAGCGGAAGCGGTGTTCGTACCCACGGACGAGAAAATCGCGCTGGTCAACAGCCTTTCCCGCACCGGGATGGCCAAGATCGAAGTCACCGCGTTCGTGTCACCGAAAGCCATTCCCGCACTGGGCGACGCGCAGCAGGTGATGCTGGGAATCGAGCGGGTCCATGGCGTGATTTACAGCGCGCTGGTGCCGAACGTGCGCGGCGCGGAGCGCGCCATCGAAAGTAGTGTCGATGAACTCAATCTCGTCATGTCGGCCAGTGAAAGCCACAACCTGTCGAATCTTAGGATGACGCGGGAACAGTCGTTTGCGGCCTTGAGCGAAGTTGCAGGCCTCGCCAGGACAGCCTCATTGGCCGTCAATATCTCGCTGTCCTGTGCTTTTGGTTGCCCTATCGAGGGTGAGGTGGCCGAGGACGTCGTGATGGACTGGTGCGCGCGCTTTGTGGGCGAGGCCGGCGCTACGGGTATCACGTTGTGCGACACGACCGGCATGGCTTACCCAAGCCAGGTGGCATCGCTCACGCGGCGCTTTCGCGCGACATGGCCTCGCATTGCACTCAGCCTTCATTTTCACAATACCCGCGGCATGGGGTTGGCAAATGTGCTCGCCGGGATTGACGCTGGGGCGGACCGTTTCGACGCCTCACTGGGCGGTATTGGTGGCTGTCCCTACGCGCCTGGCGCCTCGGGTAATGTGTGTACGGAAGATATCGTCCACGCTTTGCAGCTGATGAAATATGACACCGGTATCGATCTTCAGGCGCTGATCGCCGCCTCGAAACGCCTGCCCGGGCTGATCGGTCACGATATCCCAAGCCAGGTCGTCAAGGCAGGACGCCGGCTCGATTTGCACCAACCGCCAAAGGATTTCGAGATGATAAAAGTACGCGCGCATGAAAGGGGACGCGGGAGCATTTAGCTCAAATACCAGGCTGCGGACTTGTACATCAAGCGGCTCCGCAGATCCGCCCTACCTGCCCCAGCCTTCCAACCAGCCGTTAGCCGCCAGCGACACGACAGCGTCGGAAATTCGCTTCGGCCCAGACGCCTGTAGTTGCTCCGTCGACTCGCCCAACATGGCTCGCATCACCGCAGGCATCACCGCGATGTCGATGAAATATTCGGCCGCGCCGATGGCGTCGTCGACCCGGTCAGGCTGCCCCAAAGCGATCGCTGTCGCCACCCGCCGCACGCCCGCCCGCCAGACAAGCTGGTCGGCGTGCAACCCGCCATTGGCGAATCGCGGCAGCTCCGCCACTACCAGCCGCAATAACGCCACCGCATCCGGGTGCAGCGCATCGGCCAACACGCGCAGGCCCACTGCCGCCAAGCGTTCGCGCAATGGCATCTCCATCTCGACATCATCCTGCGCGAACGAGCGCGCCAGCATGTTGTCGACGACCGCCGAGAACAGCGCCTGTTTGTTGGCGAAGCGGGAGTAGATGCTCGCCTTGCCGGCGCGCGCATCCAGGGCGACCTGGTCGCAACTGGTGCCTTCGTAGCCCCGTTCCAGGAACAATTTCGTCGCAGCAGCCAGTAACCGTTGCTCAACATCGCCCTCACGACCGGCCGGCGGCCGCCCGCCGCGCCCGCGTTTTTCTTGTACTTCCTCTTCCACGCCCATCCTTTTCAGTACAACCAACTATACAAATATTGAAACAAGCTGTTAAACTAGACTTGTCAGTTCAGTTTAATCCATCCACCCCGCTTGCGCTGATCGGCAGCGTAGCACAACGAGGAATCATCATGTCCGCAGCCATCCATCCTTTTCACCTGGCGATCCCTGAGGCCGAGCTCGACGACCTTCGCCGCCGTCTCGCCGCCACCCGCTGGCCGGACGCCGAAACCGTCGCCGACAACAGCCAGGGGCCGCGCCTTGCCAAGCTCCAGGCATTGGTCGCGCGCTGGCAGGACGGTTACGACTGGCGCCGCTGCGAGGCCTTATTGAACGACTTCGGCCAGTTCCGTACCGAGATCGACGGCTTGAACATCCACTTTCTCCATGTGCGTTCGCCGGAACCGAACGCCATGCCGCTGTTGCTGACGCACGGCTGGCCCGGTTCGGTGCTGGAGTTCCGCGATGTGATCGGCCCGTTGACCGATCCGGTGGCGCACGGCGGACAAGCGGCCGACGCTTTCCACGTCATCATCCCGTCGCTGCCGGGTTTCGGTTTTTCCGACAAGCCGACGAGCACAGGCTGGGACATCAACCGCACCGCCGACGCTTGGATCGAATTGATGCGCCGCCTCGGCTACGACCGCTGGGCCGCGCAGGGTGGCGACTGGGGCGCAGCCGTCACGACCACGTTGGGCTACAAGGCGCCACCGGGTTTGGTCGGCATTCATTTGAACATGGTGATGTTCCAGCCCACCGAAACGGAACGGGCGCAGGCGACGCCGGACGAGCAGAAGATGCTCGCCGACGCCTCGCGTTACGAGCAGCAATTCTCGGGCTATTACAAGCTGCAGAGCACAAGGCCGCAGTCGGTCGGCTTCGCCTTGGCCGATTCGCCGGTGGGACTCGCGGCGTGGATCTACGCGCTGTTCCAGGACGTCTCCGACAGCGATGGCAACGCCGAGAGCGTCTTCCAGTTGGACAAGATGATCGATGACATCATGCTGTACTGGCTGCCGAACACCGGCGCCAGCGCGGCTCGCCTGTACTGGGAAGGCATGCAGTCCATGCAGCGCGGCGGAATGCCGAACGTTCCGATGCAAACGCCGGCCGGGATCAGCATGTTCCCGGGCGAGCAATTGCGATTATCGCGGCGCTGGGCCGAACGCCGGTTCGCCGACCTGGTCCATTTCAGCGAACTGGAGCAGGGCGGACATTTCGCGGCGATGGAACGGCCGGCCGATTTTGTTGCCGAGGTGCGCGCCACGTTCAGATTGCTCCCGCCTCGGGCCTGATGACTTTTGGGAGCGCTGTGGAAATTGGAGAGTTTCTGTCGTGCTGATATCTGTATAGTTTCCACATCGGCCAACAGAGCGGGATGCCATGCGTAAGATCGACGATATTTTGCTTTTCCGTGGGGACATCTCGCCATTTCTCGTGCACATGACGAAGAAAAGCGGCGACTCGTCCGCGAGGCTGATATTGGAAAAAATTATTAGCGAGAAGATGGTTAAACCGGGCCGCGCGGAGGTGAGTGATATTCGCTACGGCGGCCATACCGTCAACATGCCCGAGGGAGATCGCCGGAAGTATTTTGGCGCAACCTGCTTCACCGAAACACCGCTCGATGAAATCCACTGCCTGCTCGACATAAACTACCGGCAAATCAATCTGGAGCCTTATGGGCTGGTCTTCCTGAAGAATAATTTGCTCAAAAAGAGCGTGTCGCCCGTTATGTATCTGAACAACGAAACCGGCGACAAGAATGACGTCGCACAAGCGCTGTTCAGCCTGACTTCCACGCACGGGGCGGCGGCGGCGAAGTTGCTGCCGCTGTTGTCGGTGTTCGGTCAAAAAATCCAGTCGCCGTATGCCGCCAATGCGCCCCAAGGGCGAGTCGATTTCCGCTGGGAGCGCGAGTGGCGGCAGCCCCACGACAAAGGGGGGGTGTCATTTGACGACGGCGATTTGTTCGTGGGCCTGTGCCCGCACGACGAAATAGGGCATTTCGAAAATTTGTTGCCGAACGTACGTTTCGTCGATCCGCTGCGGCCCATGAAATGGTATGCGTCCAAATTGATCGAGATGCGTCAGCGCGTCGACTTGAAATATTCGGTGGTCTAATATCTTTTGCAGCTAAAGGAATACCATGAATCTCTTGGATGACATTACTGAAAAACTGGATGAGTGGGAAGAGGCGGCGAAGGCAGCCCTGGGCATCTCGGGCGTGACCAAAGATCATCAGATCGACATCAAGGATTACATCCGCGAACATCACGAGCAAGAAATAAAAGAGGATATCGATCGACTTGCTGCATTTCAAGCTACAGTCGAAAGCCGGTTGGATGACGAGCACATTTCCCCTGATGGACGGGAAGAAGTCGAGCACATTCTGAAGAAGATCGAGGAACTCATCGAGCGATTGAAGGATCTGCTCTGAGATGGGTGGCGTCACGCCTTAATATGGCATCCGCCGATGCAAGCGACGGTGAAACGCCGGCATAGGCCATTCACCCGATACCGCCTGGCCAACATTCTCCCTACACTGGTTTCACTTACCCAACAAACCAAACGGAGAACGCCATGACCACCATCAAAACCTCGCTGCGCCTGCTCGCCATCGCCACCGCCTTCGCAACGATCGCCCCGCAAGTCAGCGCGGCCGCCACCGATGCCAACGCCAAGCCCTCCGTCGTCATTGTGCACGGCGCCTTCGCCGACGGTTCCGACTGGGCCAAGGTGATCCCGCTGCTGCAGGCCAAAGGCATCAAAGTCACCGCCGTGCAGAATCCGCTGACATCGCTGGCCGACGACGTCGCCGCAACGCGCCGCGTGATCGCTGCCCAGCCGGGCAAGGTGGTGCTGGTGGGCCATTCGTGGGGTGGAACCGTGATTACCGACGCTGGCCAGCACGACAAGGTGCGCAGCCTGGTGTACGTCGCCGCCTTTGCGCCCGACGCCGGCAAGTCGACCGCCGAGACCGGCGAGGGCTACCCCGCAGCCCCTGGCACCAAGCGCTTCGTCGCCGACGGCGAAGGCTTCCTGAGCCTGCCGGAAGCGGCGATGCGCGAAGACTTCGCCCAAGATGTGACGCCGGCCCAGGCCGCCATCATGACCTCGACCCAAGGCCCGATCCAGGCCAAGGCGTTCGCCGACAAGGTCACCGCCGCCGCCTGGACGAGCAAGCCGTCGTGGTTCATCGTCAGCGCACGCGACCGCATGATCGATCCGGGCTTGCAGCACGCGATGGCCAAGAAGATCGGCGCCAAGACCACCGAACTGGCGGCCAGCCACGTGCCACAGCAGTCGCGTCCGGCCGAGGTAGCAAAGGTGATTCTCGATGCCGTCGCGGCGACCAAGTAAGCAGGCCGCCGGCGGCTAGCGGGCGCAGCTGACATCCAGCGCGCCTTCGTCGGCAAGCCGGGCCACCTGCTCGATCAGCGCGCGCATCTTCGGCTGGTTCTGGGTGCGCATGGGGAAATAGAGGAACAGTCCGGATGTATCCGGCACGAACTCCGTCAGTACCCGCACCAGGCGGCCGCGCCGCACGTCCTCGTCGATTTCAAGGTCGGGCAGGTAGGCGATCCCCATGCCCTGGCGTGCCCACTCGGCAAGCATTTGCGTATCGTTGGCGGTCAGCGCGGCGTCGGTGTCGAGCAGCAGTTCGCCGTCGTCGCCGGCCAGGCGCCACGGCGGCAGGCGGCTGGAGGTGGAGAAGCGATACCGCAGCGTTTGATGCGCCAGCAGGTCGCGTGGCCGCTGCGGGATGCCGGAGCGCTCGAAGTAGCCCGGCGCCGACACAATCGACCACGTTAGCGGCCGGCTCAGCTTAATGGCCACCATGTCCTGCGCGATCGCCTGTCCCAGCCGGATGCCGGCGTCATAGCCCGCCGTCACCAGGTCCACCAAGCCGTCGTCGAGCGACAAATCGAACGTGATGTCGGGGTAGGCGGCGCGCATGCGCGGCACCAGGAAGCGGGCGACGAGAAATCCGAAGGCGCGCGGCGCGGTCAGGCGCAAATGGCCGGACGGGCGGCTCTGGAACCGCGACAACTCGTCGAACGCCTCGTCGATCTGCCCGACCGCCGGCTTGAGCGCGGCCAGCAGGCCTCCTCCGGCATCCGTCAGCGACACGCTGCGGGTCGTTCTGACGAACAGCGGCACGCCGTGCTTTTTCTCGAGCGCGCGTACACCTTTGCTCACCGCCGTCGGCGTGATGTTCAGCCGTCTGGCCGCCTGCGTGAAGCTGCGATCCTCCGCCACCGCTAGGAACAGTCGAATCAAATCAAGCGAACTCATAGCGGCCTATTTCGAACCGTTGGTTCATAGCGCATGTCCATTGGCCTCCTTTTTCTTCATGATGCCCGAATATACACTGGCTTCACACCTTTAGGAGAATGACATGAACAAACTACCCCAACCCATCACCGAGTACGTCGAGGCCGCCAATGCGCAGGATACGCAACGGGCCGCCGCGTGTTTCCACGAGGACGCCACCGTCCATGACGAAGGCCACACGCATCGGGGCCGCGAAGAAATCGTCGCGTGGGTGGCCGAATCCGGCGAAAAATACAGCGCGACGATAGAACCGATCGACCTGGAGGAAGCCGATGGCCGCCACATTCTGCGAACGACCGTCTGCGGCAGCTTCCCGGGCAGCCCGGTCGCGTTGAACTTCGATTTCCAGTTGCGCGCCGGCAGCATCCAGTCGCTGGAGGTCAAGCCATGAGCCGCTATCTCTTCGAAGGCAAGCACGCACTTGTCACCGGCGGCACAAGGGGGATGGGCGAGGCCATCGTTCGCAAACTGGTGGAGGAGGGCGCGACAGTCATCGCCCCCGCACGCCACTTGCCACAGGAGCCGCTGGCCGGGGTTCGTTACCTTGAAGCGGACGTATCGAGTGCCGAAGGGGCCGCGTACGTCGCCGACGCCGTCCAGCGCGAGTTCGGCCACCTCGATTTCCTCGTGAACAATGTGGGTGGCTCGTCCGCGCCGAGCGGCGGCGCGCTGGCGCTGACCGACGCCATGTGGGACGCGGCGCTCCAGGTCAACCTGATGGCGGCGGTGCGGCTCGACCGCGCCTTCCTGCCGGCCATGCTGGAGCGGGGCGCTGGCGGCATCGTCCACATCACCTCGATCCAGCGGCGGCTGCCGCTGTTCGAATCGACCGTGGCGTACGCCGCCGCCAAGGCCGCCCTTGCCAACTACAGCAAATCGCTAGCCAACGAATTCGGGCCGCGCGGGATTCGCGTCAATAGCGTCTCGCCCGGCTTTATTGAAACGAGCGCTGCGCAAGCTTTGATCAGCCGGATGGCGACGCACAGGCAAGGCAGCGAGGACGCGGCGCGGGAGGAACTCATGGCGTCCCTTGGCGGCATTCCGATCGGCCGTCCCGGCAGGCCGAACGAGGTCGCGGAGCTGGTGGCGTTTCTGCTGTCGCCGCTGGCGGCGTCGGTCCATGGCGCCGAATTCGTCATCGATGGCGGGACCACGCCGACCGTTTAAACGCAGCTGATTGCCCCGGACAGGGTTTTCCTCTACAGTACAAAAATGCAACAAGACCACACCGTCACCGTCGAGGAAGCCGTCCAACTGCTGGCCATGGTCGGCGACTTGAGCATGGGCCAGCCGACCAACCAATCGATCCGCTCGGCCCATCTGGCCGAGCGGCTGGCGCTGGCCGACGGCGCCGAGTCGGGGGCGTGCGGCCACGTGCGGCTAGTGACCTTGCTGCGCTGGTCGGGATGCACGGCCAACGCCAGCGGCTTCTCCGCGCTGCTCGGCGACGATGTCGCGGGGCGCGACGCGATGCTGCTGGGGACCCTCCCGCCCGAGAATCGAATGACCTTTACCAGCGTGGAGCCGCTCGCGCGCATCCATTGCGAGGTGTCGGGCGCGATCGCACAGGTGATGGGCTTGCCGCAGGAGGTGGAGATCGGACTGCGCCGCTTCTGGGAGCACTATGACGGCGGCGGCATACCTGATCGACTGTGTGCGCCGCAGATTCCGCGCTTGGTGTACCACGCCAATCTGGCGGGGGATCTGGAGCTTCTGACGCGCGCCCGTGGTGTGGACGAGGCGCTGCGGCTGATCGCCACGCGCGCCGACAAAAAGTATCCGGCGGACCTGGTGCGCCTGCTGGCGGCGCATGCCGAGGCGTGGCTGGAGGAGGTCGACGCGCCTGCGTGTCCGACCGAGATTCCGGCGCTGGCCGAACCGGTTTCCCTGACCATCGTGGCCGATACGATCGAGCTGAAATTGCCGTGGTTGCTGGGCTACTCGCGCCGCGTGGCCGACCTTGCCGAACGCGCGGGCGCACTGGCCGGCCTGTCGCCGTCCCAGCAGCGCTGTCTGGGCCGCGCGGCGCTCATCCACGGCGTCGGCCGCGCGGCGGTGCCGAACATCGTGTGGGAGCGCGCCGGCAAGCTCGGCATGGCGGACTGGGAAAAGGTGCGTCTGGTGCCGTACTGGACGGCGCGTGCGGGCGTGCAGATTCAGTCGCTGCGGGCGGAGGCGGCGCTCGCTTCCCACGTCTACGAGCGGCTTGACGGCAGCGGCTATTACCGCGACCTCGATGCCGATTCGCTCAACATGCCGCAACGGATACTGGCCGCCGCAGCGGCATATGCGGCGTTGTGCATGCCGCGTCCATGGCGCGCCGCATGCGCGCCTCAGGAGGCGGCGCGTATCCTGTCGGCGGACGCGGTCGCCGGGAGATTCGATATGCAGGCCGTGAACTTCGTGATCGCGGCCGCCGACGGAACCAGCGTCGAGGCGGGAGAACCGGCCGGGCCCCGCAAGAAACTGTTATCGGAGCGGGAGATCGCGGTGCTGCGCCGGCTCAGTCTCGGGGAAAGCAACAAGGAGGCGGCGCGCGAGCTGCAGATCAGCCCCTCCACGGTGGGCACCCATGTCGAGAGCATTTTTACGCAAACTCGAATGTTCAACCCGGACCGCCGCCACGCTCAAAGGGCTGACCCTCGGCTTGATCCACGCCGAGTGAGCATCCGGAGCGCAGGGCTTATCGCTGCTCGGGCGGGATGGCTTTTATTTCAGCGGCGAAGGCGGCGTGCGTGGCCGCATCCACCGGCTTGTGCTTGATCTCGGTCCTGGCCGGATCGTTACCCAGGTAATTATTGTTCTTCCAGTTCTTCGATGGCCTGATCGGCCTTGGCGTGAAACCGCCGCCGCAGTTGGGGCAGACGTTGGAGACGACGTTCTCGACGCAGTCGGCGCAGAAGGTGCACTCGTAGCTGCAGATCCGGGCGTCCACAGCTTGCGGCGGCAGGGATTTATCGCAATGTTCACAGGTCGGTCTAAGTTGGAGCATGGGGCTTCCCTTTGGTTGGCTGTGCTACTTGCAAGTATAGCAATCATAGTGCCGATAGTCGCCAAAGGTCAGGCTAAATTTCGCGCTCCTTAATCGGCTTTGCCCCGCGCCGCGTCGGCGGATACCGGAACCGGTGCTGTCAGCCCATCCACATAAAAATCGAAGAAGCGCCGGTTGTCTAAGCGCTGCACCACCGTCGCAGGTTGCAGCCCCGGCTGCGCCGTCGCATACCCGATCGAGCGTCCGTTGTTGGCGCCAACCGTCGTGTCCACGTCGACCCAGCGCCGTACGGAGCGCGTGGCGTACGCCGGGTCGACCAGGTAGGCGAGGGTGAGCGTGTCCCAGACGTCGGTGCGGTAGGCGGGATTTGTCTCGAAGCCGTTTTTGCCGTCGTAGCCGTAGCCGTTGAGCTGCTTGAATAGTTTGGCGATGATGCCGTCCCTGGCCGCGCCGTTGACGACGCGGTCGTAGACCTGCTTGTCGATTTGGACGGTGTCGGTGACGTCGAGCGGGAATATCACGTGGCGCAGCGGTAGCCGCAAGACTTCGTGCGCGGCTTCCGGGTCGAACCACCAGTTGAACTCCGCCTTCGCGGTGGTGTTGCCGGCGACGTCGAAGGCGCCGCCCATGTAGATGATCTGGCCGATCAGCGGCACGATGTCCGGGTGGCGCCGCACGGCCAGCGCGATGTTGGTCAGCGGTCCAATGGCCAGTATCGTGACCTGTCCCGGGTAACGCCGCACGCTGTCAGCGATGAAGTCGGCGGCGTGTTGGTCGCGTACCTTGGCGTGTCGCGCGGGGCCGTCGGGCGGCGCCTTGACGTCGGTGTCGGATTTTGGCTCCGGCCAGTTCCAAGCGCCGAGGTAGCCGTCGCCGCCCGGGTGCAGTCGCTGCTCCTCGCGGATAGTGGCCAGGTCGTGCGACAGCGCGAGGTTGGCGCCGGCGTAGACGCCGACCTGCTTTTCGATGCCCAGGCGTTCGACGGCTTTCAGTGCGTCGCCCACTTCCTGGCGTAGCCACTTGTTCCCCGAGACCACCGTCAGGCCGAGTACCTCGATGCGGCCGCGCGCCTGGAGTTGGGCGGCGATGGCAAGCAGCTGGCCGTCGTCGTTGAGGGTGCCGAAATCGCTGTCGATAATGACCTTGGGGACGGCGGTCGCTGCCGCCAGGGCGTGCTGCGTGAAGATTAGCGTCAGCGCGCAGGCCATGATCATGATTGTTCGCCGCACTATGCTCTCCAGTTGACGGTTGTGGATCGAGGGATTACATGCCAGGTTCATCGAACACGAGCCGGCACACCGCTTCGCATTTTGCCAGGTCGAAGCGGTTCTCCGTGCGCACGCCGGATTCCATGTCTATCCAGTAGCCGGCGCTGGCGGCGATCTGGAACTTTAGCAGAGTGTCCCGCACCGTGTCCGGACCCAGTCCTCCCGAGTAGCCGCAGAACGGCAGGCCCGCCTTTGCCGCCGGCCAGGTGGTTGGCCGCACGCCGGTCCCGAACGAGACGTCATACAGCCAATCAACCCGCATGTCGGACGGGAAGTCGCCCTGGCATTGCAACGCGGCCCGCACGCCTTGCCGGGCGCCGAAGATGGCGCTGTTACGGATTTCGACGTCACTGCTGCCCGCGCGCCCATGGTTGATCTGAACCCGCGAAAAACCGGCCAGCTCGATCGCGGCCTCGCCGGTTTCGACGATGCTGCGCGCGGCGGCGCCGCAGACGTGTGCGGACAGGCGCAGCGGCGCGCTTTGCAGAACGCGGCGCACGCCGGCGTAGGGGAACAGTGGCGATCCCTCCTGCGCGACGTCGAGCAGCACACCCCATTCGATCGGGTAGCGCGCCGAGAGCGCGAGCATGCCCGGCAGAAGATCGGCGCGGTCGATGCCGGTGAAGGTGATGTAGGCAGGTGGCGTGTAAGCGGTTGTCATGTTGGTCCAGGTATTTAGTGGTACGTACCATTATTTCATCGATGTGGGGAAAATTCAACCTTAATGCGCCGTAAACGCAAAAAATACGACAAATAAAAAAATAAATCAAAATGAGGTCCGTACCACTATAAAATTTACGACGGACATAAAAGCTAATCAAATCAAAGCGGGAGGAACGTGTATGCGGATGCTGAAAATTGAAGGGGCGGCCATGGTCGGTGTGGCCTTCGTGGTGGCGGCGTTGCCGGCCGCTGCGCGGGCGCAAGAGGCGGCGGCAAGCGCCGGCCAGTTGCAGACCGTGACAGTAAGCGCCGAGCGGCGCGCGGAGAATGTGCGCAATGTCCCCGTCTCGGCGACCATCATCGGCGAGGAGACGCTGAACGCGCTCAACTCTGGCGGGCAGGATATGCAGATGCTGGCGGGCCGCGCGCCCAGCCTGCAAGTGGAATCCTCGTTCGGCCGTGGGTTCCCGCGCTTTTATCTGCGCGGCTATGGCAACGTCGATTTTCACCAAAACGCGTCGCAGCCTGTTTCGTTGATCTACGACGACGTGGTGCAGGAGAGCGCCGTGCTGAAGGGCTTTCCGGCGTTCGACCTTGAGCGCATCGAGGTGCTGCGCGGGCCGCAGGGTTCCCTGTTCGGCCGCAATACGCCGGCTGGCGTGGTTAAATTCGATTCGGTGCGGCCGTCGCAATCGCCGGGTGGCTATCTCACCTTGTCCGGCGCCAGCCACAACACCTCCAGCATTGAAGGCGCACTGAATCTGCCGTTGGGCGGTGACTGGGCGGCGCGGGTGTCGCTGCTCGGCCAGCACCGCGACGACTGGATCGGCAATTCGCGCCAGGACACGTCGGACCAGTATGGCGGCTACAACGACACCGCCGTGCGCGCCCAGTTGCTGTACAAGCCGAGCGGCGGCTTCGAGGCGCTGGCCAATGTGCACCAACGCACGATGAACGGCAGCGCTTCGCTGTTCCGCGCCAATATCATCCATAAGGGCAGCGACGCGCTGGTGCCGGGCTTCGACGTCGGTAGCGTCGCCACCGATGGACAGAACGGCCAGTACCTCAAAAACTATGGCGGCAACCTGCGCCTGAAGTGGCGCCTGGACGGCGTCACCCTGCATTCGGTAACCGGCTACGAAACCGTGCGCGTGTTCAGTCGCGGCGATGTCGATGGCGGTTACGGCGCGGTCTATGCGCCGCCGTCGGGTCCAGGCTTCATTCCGTTCGTTGTGGAATCCGCCGACGGCACCAAGGGCCATCATCAGTTCACCCAGGAGTTGCGGCTGGAGTCCGATGCGGGGCAGGCGCTCAAATGGCAGGCCGGCTTGTTCTACTTCGATGAGCGCTACCAGATCGACAGCTACAGCTACGACACCCTGGGCGGCGGCGTGCTCACATCGGACATCCGTTCGCACCAAAAAAACGATGCTTACGCCGTATTCGGATCGGCCAACTACGACGTCGCGCCGCGCGTCAACTTGCGCGCGGGCGTGCGCTATACGCGCGACAACAAGGATCTGGCCACGGAGCCGAACAACAAGCCCGGTGGCGGCTCCGACATCGACGCGTCGGCCGGCCTGGCCACCAGCACAGGCGTTTCCAAGGTCAACTGGGATATGAGTGGCGTGTACAAGCTCACCGAGGCGGCCAACCTGTACGCCCGCGTCGCCACCGGCTTCCGGGGTGCCACCATTCAGCCGGCGGCCACGTTCAATCCGATGTCGGTGGCGGGGCCGGAAACCATCACCTCCTATGAGGTGGGCTTTAAGACGGACTTGTTGCAGCGGCGCGCGCGTCTGAGCTTCGACATTTACAGCTACACTGTCAAGGACCTGCAACTGACGGCCGTCGGCGGTACGTCCAACTCCGCGATTCTGCTGAACGCCGAGCGCAGCGCCGGCCGTGGCGCGGAGCTGGACCTCGACGCCTATCTCGGCGAAAACCTGTTGTGGAGTTTCGGCGGCAGCTACAACCACACCAGGATCAAGGACGCCGGCTTGACGGTGGGCGCGTGCGCCGCCTGTACGGTGCTCAATCCCACTATTGTCAAAGGCGGTTCGACCCTGGTTCTGATCGACGGCAATCCGCTGCCGCAGGCTCCGCGCTGGAGCGCGAACACCTCGCTGAAGTACACCTATCCGGTCGCCAACGGCGAGTTCTACGTCTACACGGACTGGGTGTATCGCAGCGCCGTCAACTTCACCTTGTACCGTTCGGCCGAATTCACCGGCAAGCCCTTGTTGACAGGGGGATTGCGGCTCGGGTACAAATGGGACAATGACCGCAACGAGGTGGCGCTGTTCGGCCGCAATATCACCAACCGCGTGCAACTGGTGGGGGGTATCGACTTCAATAATCTGACCGGCTTTGTCAACGATTCCAACCCGCGTATCTTCGGTGCGCAATTTAGCCGGCGCTTTTGAACGGAACGGTCTTTCAGGGATATGTGCATGCGTGATCTATTCAGTTTTCCAGACGGCCGCCGCTTCGACCTGCTGGCCTTCGGCGATCCCAATATCGATTTGGCCTTCACGGTCGAACGGGCGCCGACGGCAGACCAGAAGGTGCTTGGCCGGCGGCTGCCGCCTTTCGCCGGTGGCACGGTCGCCAATGTGGCCTGCGCGGCCAGCCTGCTGGGACGGCCGACAATGGCCTATGGCCGTATCGCCGGCGATGCGGAGGGCGCGTTCCTGGGCCGCGAGTTCGAACGCTTCGGCGTCGCGCTCGACCATGTGCGGGTGGTGCCCGGGGTGACCTCGCCGACGGCTTTGATCCTCATCGAGGCGAGCGGCGAGAAGGCGCTGGTGTACTCGCCGATGCCGGGACCGACCTTGCACGAGGAGACCTGCGCGGCGGCGCTGGCGCAATGCCGTCTGCTGTATGCGATGCCCTACAACCTGCCGGAGTTCGAGCGGTTGCACCACCTGGCGCGCGCGGCGGGTGTGCCGCTGGCGATCGACATTGAGGCGGCGATGGTGGCCTGCCTCAATGAACTGCATCGTTTGCTGTCCATGGCCGATCTCGTGTTCATGAACGACAGCACCTACCGCACCGTCATCGGCGCCGAGCCGGATGCCGCCGGCATGGCCGGCCTGCTGTCGCACGGACCCCGCATGCTGGTGGTGACGTGCGGCACGCGTGGCGCCATGCTGTCGGCGCGCGATCCGGAACTGGCCATCGCGCAGCAGGCTTTCCCGGCCCGTGTGGTTGACGCCACCGGCGCCGGGGACAGCTTCAACGGCGCCTTTCTGGCTGCGCTGCTTGAAGGGCAGGCGCCGGCGAAAGCGCTGCGCTATGCATGCGCCGCCGGCAGCATCGCCGTCACCGCCACCGGCGCCCGCTCCGCGCTGCCGACGCACGCACAAATCCAGGCACTGCTCGATCATGCATAACCCGGCAACCACCCAAGGAAGCCGTATGCACATCGCCGCCGCATGGGCCGACCGCTTCTTCCAGCTCAGCGCGCGCGGCACCACACCGGCGCGCGAGGCCATCGCCGGCTGCACCACTTTTGCCGCCATGAGTTACATCGTGGTCGTCAACCCGTTGATATTGGCCGCCGCCGGCATGGACCGCAACGGCCTGTTTTTGGCAACCATCGTGTCGGCCATGGCGGCCACGCTGGTGATGGCCTTGTGGGCCAACCTGCCGATCGCGCTGGCGCCGGGCATGGGCACCAATATCGTGTTCGCCCAAGTGGTGGTCGGGCAAATGGGCGTGCCGTGGCAGACCGGCCTGGCGATGGTGCTGCTCAACGCGCTGGTGTTTTTGCTGCTGTCGCTGACCAAATGGCGGGCGCGCATCGTGGCGGCCTTTCCGGAGCCCGTCAAACTCGGCATGCAGTGCTCGATCGGCGTGTTCATCGCCTGGCTCGGGTTGCGCAGCGGCGACCTGCTGGTGAGCGACGCCGGCTCCCTGGTGGCGTTCTCGCGGCTGCACAACGGCGCCGCGTGGCTCACGCTGGGCGGCATCCTGTTCACGGCCATGCTGCTGGTGCGGCGCGTGCCGGGCGCTTTCCTGATGACGATGCTGGTGGTGAGCGCTGTGGGCCTGTTTGTCGCCGACGCGGAAGGGCGCCCGTTGACCCGGTTGCCGGAGCACTGGTTCGGCGTGCCGGTCTTCACCGGCGAGCTGCTGTTCGCGCTCGACTTCCGTGGATTTTTCTCGCACTTCATGTTGCTGCTGCCAGTGACGTTGTATTTCCTGCTGATCGAATTTTTCTCCGGCACCGCCACCATGTTCGGCGTGATCCGCAGCGCCGGGCTGTTAAAGCCCAACGGCGACTTGCCGAGCGCGCGGGCGGCCTTCGCCTCCGACGCCCTGGGCAGCGTGATCGGCGCGGCCGCCGGCACCTCCACCGTCACCGCTTTCGTCGAGTCGGTGGCGGGGGTGGAGGCAGGTGCGCGCACGGGTTTGAGTGGCGTGGTGGTGGCCGCGTTATTCGGGCTGGCGCTGTTTTTCGGTCCGCTGCTGACGGCGATTCCGGCCTGCGCCACCGCGCCGGTGCTGGTGATGGTGGGACTGTGCATGCTCGACGGCCTGCGCGACCTCGATACGAGCACGCCGGAGAACTATCTGCCGCCGTTGCTGATGTTGCTGGTCACCGCCTGCTGCGCCGACTTGATGGTGGCGCTGGCGCTGGGCTGCTTCGTCTACACGTTGATGCTGGTCGCGCAGCGTCGTTGGCCCGGCGCCATGGTGCTTGGGCTGGATGCGGTGTTCGTGCTGTACCTGATGCTGCGCGGCGCCATCGCCTGAACGTCAGGAGGCGCTACCCTTGCTGATGCGAGTCTTGTAGCGGTAGGGCGGTACGTACTTCATCTCGCAGTATTCGACCGGTTCGCGCCGGTCGGACAGCATCACGCGCTCGCACAGCAGCAGCGGGGTGCCGGCCTGCACGCCGAGCAGCGCCGCGTCGTCGGCGTGGGCGGCCACCGCCCCCACGCTCTCCAGGCTCTCGGACGGCTTGATGCCAAACTTGTCGATCAGGATGCGGTACAGCGAGCCGACTTGTTCCAACTCCTTTTGCTCCAGCCTTGCACCGGCCGGTAATCGTAAAAACGATTCCTGCAGCCCGATCGGTTTGCCGTCCATCAGACGCACGCGTTTGATGCGCAGCAGTGGCTCGTCCGGCTGCATGTGCAGCAGGCTGGCCACCGCCATATTGGCCGCCACCGTTTCCATCGCCAGGATGGTCTGACCCGGCACGCCGCCGCGTTTGATGGTGTCGTCGGTGAAGCTGTCCAGGAAGCGCGACATCTGGCGCACCGACTCGGGCGCGGCGAAGGTGCCGCGTCCATGATCGCTATAAAGCAGGCCCTGTTCCTCGAGCAGGCGAATCGCCTTGCGCACAGTGTCGCGGCTGACCTGATAAGTGATCGCGAGGTCACGCTCGGCAGGCATCGGCTCGCGGGCACCGATTTTCCCCGACGCCATCAGCTGCTTCAAGGTTTCCGCCAACTGCTGGTATAGCGGCGCGGCCTTGGTGGTGGCAGTGGCGGAAGTGTCGGTGGTTCGTGATCGCATTCAATGTACCTGCTGTGGAGTGAATGATGGATGGAAGCGTATTGTAACCAAATGGTTTGCGGCCCGGTGAAAGCATGTAAAGAATCGCCTGGATTATGACAATTTTGTGACAGTGGTACGAACCTGTATCCTAACTACGATCGTTGGAGCTTATTTATAAAGGATTCATGCAACTTAGGCTTTTATTTATATTGCAAAGTGGTACGAACCACTATAACATCCTCTTAAATTGAACGAGACGGCCGGAGACAGGCGGTCCGACACAACAATTCGCCGTTGTCGCATGGCGCTCAAACCACAAATAGGGGAATTCGATGTATGCACGACTAGGGATGTTCGCTGCCGGATCTGCGGCGGTGATGCAGTTGGGGGTGGCGCAGGCGCAGCAGCCGGCCACGGAAGCGGCCGGGGAGGTGGCGCCGGCGGTGGTGCAGGTCACCGGCCAGGCCCTGGGCAAGGGCGAGGCGCGCGCCAACAGCGTGATCGATCTGGCGGTGATCGCCGAGCAGCCGGCCGGTCTCGATCCGCTGAAACTGCTGGCGAGGGTGCCGGGCATGCAGGTGAGCTCCAGCGACGCGCTGACGGGCAGCTTCTCGATGCGTTTGTCGATGCGCGGCTTTAACAAGGAGCAGATCGGCATCTCGATCGACGGTATTCCCAATGGCTCGACGTTGTCGAACGGCGGCACGATGCCGAACCGTTTGCTGGACCCGGCCAACCTGATACGCGTCGACGCCTCGCAAACGGCCGGCGACCTTGGCACGCCCTCGAACCAGGCGCTGGGCGGCTACATCGACTTCAAAACGCGCGATCCGTCCAAGGAGCGCGGCGGGGAGATCGAACTGGCGACCGGCAGCTTCGGCTACCGTCGCGGTTTCGTGCGCGTCGACACCGGCAAATCAGCGGCCGGCACCAGCGCCTACCTGGACTACTCGCATGAATATGTGCGCACCTGGCCGGGCGACGAGTCGGGCCGCAACAGCCGCCGTCACGCCGACCTGCGCGTGCTGCAGGACCTGGGCGGCGGCTCGAGCCTGCGCGGGACCGTCAGCTACAATAAATTCAGCGACAACGACTACGACGCGGTGGCGCTGCTGGCCGAATCGTCCAAGTTGTACAAGGCCACCTTCTATGGCAATCCGACCACCGACGGCCTGACCGACCACTGGACCGGCAATCCCGCCATCGACCAGAATTATCGCGGCACGCGCGGCATCAACAGCGAGGATATCCTGGCACATGTCGACTGGACCCAGCGTTTCGGCCAGAGCGGAAAACTCACCGTTAAGCCCTACTGGCACAAGCAGGAGGGCAACGGCTGGTTCTATGTGCCCTACGTGCAGTTGCCGGCCAACGGCCAGGTGTACAGCGCAGTCGCAGCGGGCGCCAGGCCGACAGCCACGGTCCAGGAGTGCTATCAGAACCAATACCGGCGCGACGCCAACGGCGCCTTGATCCCGGTCGGTGCCGTGACGATACCCGCCGGCTCCAGCAGCGCGGCGCTGTCGTCTGCCGGGTGCCCGGCGGCAGCCAGGTATGCGATGAATCCGGTCAGCCAATGGGGCGCGCGCGAAGCCAGCACGCGCCGCAGCGACAACGCCATCGACCGCAAGGGAGCCTTGGCGGAGATCGCAGATACCCTGGGCGAGCACCAGCGCATTCGTATCGGCGGATGGATCGAGCGCACCAAGCGTGACAAGGACCGCAACTGGTTCGCTGTCACCGATCCGAAAGTCAGCGGCGCCTTCGAGGAAAGCGCGCTCTATTCGATCACCCAGGACCGCCACTATTCGTCCGACACCGCGATGGTTTATGCGCAGGACAAGGTCAGCCTGATGGACGACCGGCTGCTGCTGGACCTTGGCGCGACCTATCAGCGCTTCAAGGAGGATTACTCGTCGCCGGTCGAATTCAGTGGCACGCGGTCGCTGAAGGTTAGTTCGAAACTGCTGCCGAAACTGGCGGCGTTGTATCGCGTGAACGACGACTGGGAAGTCTTCGCCAGCGGCTCCAAAAACTTCAGCGCGATACCCGACAGCGTGTTCGAGGGGACGGCGGCGGTCGATTCCAAGAACGGCATCAAGCCGGAAACCTCGGTCAACAAGGATGTCGGCGTGCGCTGGACCAGCGACAACGGCTACGGCGCCGCGCTGAGCGCGTACAAGATCGCCTACCGCGACCGCATCTCGATCCAAAACGGCAATCCGAATGGCGACATCTTCTCGCGCGACGCCACCACCACGTTCGCCAACCAGGGCGGCATAAGTTCGGAGGGCGTGGAGCTGACATTGCGGGCCATTGGGACGGCCTACGAGTTGTACGCCAACGCCTCGTACAACGACGCCCACTATTCGAGCGACACGCCGGCCGAAGGCATCAAGTCGGGTGATCCCGTGCTGGGCGCACCGCGTCGCAGCGCCTTCGCCGAAGCGACCTGGAAGCCCACGCCGGAATGGCGCCTGACGGCCAACGCGCACTATGTGGGCGAGGCGGCCGGCACCTACGGCACGGTGACCAACACCGTCATCGCCGGCGGACCTGCGGTGTATCAACGCCAGTACATGCCGGCCTACACGCTGGTTGGCCTCAACTTCACCTACAAGCCGCGCGGCAGCCTGTTTGGCTATGGCAGCCGCACCGAGTTCGCGCTCAACATCGACAACCTGTTCGATCGCCACTATCTGGGCGGCGTCGGCGCCGAGCTGTCGAGTTCCAATCCGCTCACCACGGGGCGCTATTTCCTCGGCAGCCCGCGCACCTTGTACGCTTCGATGCGGGTGCGCTTCTGATGGGCGGAACGGCCGTGTTGACGCGCGCTGTCATCGCGGTGGTATGCGCGGGCGCTTTGCTTGGCGGGTGCGCGGCGCTGCAGTTGAGGGACGCGCAGCCGGTCGCGGGGCTGCGTTTCATCGGCGAGCAGCGTATTCCGCACCGGCTGGTGTTCCAGGGTACGCTGGTGGGCGGTCTGTCGAGCATCGACTATGACTCCCGTAGCGGCACCTGGATCGCAGCCAGCGACGACCGCTCCGAGCTGGGGCCAGCGCGGTTCTACACCGCGCGGCTTGATTACGATGCACGCGGGTTCAGAGCGATCAAGCTGGAGTCCGTGCACACGTTCCAGCAAATCGACGGCAGTGTTTATCCGGCGTTGAAGGACGCTGGGTCGCGTGGCGGCGAGGTGGCGGATATCGAGGCGATCCGCTTCGATCCACAGGGCGACAGCATCTGGTATGCCAGCGAAGGCAGCGACGCTTTGGCGGCGGGGCCGTTCGTCAAGCAGTCCGGCGGAGAGGGCGGCTACCGCTCGTCGCTGCCGTTGCCGGACATGTTCAAGGCCGCGCGTGACAAAACGGCCGGGCCACGTGGCAATCTGAGTATCGAGGCGCTGGCGTTCGCGCCGGATGGCCAGTCGCTGTGGGTGGGCATGGAGGCGCCGCTGTATCAGGACGGCGCGCTGGCCAGCCCGGAGCGCGGCGCGGTGAGCCGTTTCACCCGGTTCGACCGCTACGGCAAGGTGTTGGCGCAATACGCCTATCCGGTCGATCGCGTGCAAGGGCGTCCGGCGCCGGGGCGCTTTGGTGACAACGGCGTGTCCGAGATGCTGGTGGCCGATAGCCGCTATCTGCTGGCGTTGGAGCGCTCGGGCGTGCAGGACGCGGCGGGGCGCTTCGCGTTTTTCATCCGTCTGTATCTGGTTGACTTGCATGGCGCCACGGATATCGCAGCTTATCCAACGCTGGACGGCGCCGCGTACGCGCCACTTAAGAAACACCTGTTGATGGATTTTAATCGCGCAGGGTTGGACAAGGTCGACAACCTGGAGGGTATGAGCTGGGGGCCAATGCTGGCCAACGGCCACCGCAGTCTGGTGCTGATCTCAGACGATAACTTTAGCGCCGACGAGGTGACGCAGCTGCTGGCCTTTGAAGTACTGCCTGGCAAAGAGTTCTAGCTTACTCCAGGGGCGGGCGTTGTCCTGCTTTGCTGATAGCGCGGCAAATCATCGGGCCAGTGCAGCGCATCGGCGACGAAAATCTCACTCTGTGGCAGCGCTTTTTCGGGCGTATGCAAGCTGCTTGTGGTGATGTCGATCTCGTCGGGACTGTCGTCGTCGGCAAACGTGAGCTGGGTGCCGCAATGCGGGCAGAATGTTCGCGTGGCGTGCGACGACGAGCGGAAGCTGGAGGCCTGGCCGGCGGTGATGCGGAAGTCATCTGTCGCCACCGTGAACCACGCCACCGCCGGCGCGCCGGTGGTGCGGCGGCAGATGGTGCAATGGCATAGCGCCTGGTTGCGGATGCGCTCGGCGGTTTCGTAGCGGACGGCGCCGCAAAAACATTGTCCGGTCAGCATAGGGTCTCCTGATTGTCTTCAGTGGTAAGCCTTACGATACCGGAAATGCGCAAGTCGCCACGACACCTTACCGCCGCGCACATCGACCAAGCAGCCCGCTGCGCTTGTCATGCGGCAAGTACACGCTGAATCGCTTCGTGCTATCCTTTTCCTCACTTTCGTAAGGAGGACATCATGCCCGCTTCCCACGACACCTACACCCGTCAGCAAGGGTTGAAAAACACCTATGACGTCGAATACACGGCGCTGCGCTACCGGATTTCCCTGGACGGCTGAGTGCTGAAAGACATTCAACTCGATATCCACAACACCCCCGCGCTCGATCCGGACGCGGCATGGTCGCGTGCCGTGTCCGATATCGAATTCCTGCGCGGAATGCCTGAACACTAGCCGCTAAGGCCGCAGCTACTGAATCACTGGCCGGCCACCATCGCACCGGCCTGGGCGGCGAACCATGGCTGCATGCGGCGGATGGCCTCGGCGATTTCCTGCGTCGATACCGCAAAGCTGAAGCGGATGAAACGCTTGCCTTCGACCGGATCGAAATCGATCCCCGGCGCTGTCGCCACGCCCGTGTCGTTGAGCAAACGCTTGCAAAAGTCCAGGCTGTCGTCGGTCAAGTGCGCGATGCTGGCGTAGATGTAGAACGCGCCGTCCGGCGGCGCGATGGCGTTCAGGCCCAGTCCCGGCAACGCGTCCAGCAGCAGGCGGCGGTTCTCCTTGTACACCGTCAAGTGGCCTTCGAGCTCGTCGAGCGCGTCGAAGGCGGCTAGCGCCGCGTGCTGGCTCAGCGACGGCGCCGTCAGGAACATATTGCCGCAGTAGGTCCAGGTGCGGTCGATGTGTTCGGCCGGCACCAGCAGCCAGCCCAGGCGCCAGCCGGCCATGCTGAAGTATTTGGAGAAGCTGCTGACGACCAGCGCGTCCGGCGCGTAGGCCAGGATGGTTTGCGCCGGTTCCACGTAGCTCAGGCCGTGATAGATCTCGTCCGAGATGATGCGGATGCCGCGCGCCTGGCACACCCTGGCGATGGCCTCCAGCTCGTCGGCGGCGATGATGGTGCCGGTCGGATTGGCCGGGCTGGCGATGATCACGCCGGCCGGGGCCGGTTCGATCGCCTCCAGCGCGGCGGCGGTGAGCTGGAAGCGGACCTCGGCGCCGCAGGCGATTTCCACCGGCTCCATGTGCAGCGCCTTGAGCGTGTTGCGGTAGGCGACGTAGCCGGGCCGCGCCAGCGCGATGCGGTCGCCCGGCGAGAACAGCGAGTTCAACGCCAGCACCAGCGCCGGCGAGGCGCCGCACGTCATGACGAAGCGGCTGGCATCGACTTTGATGCCGTAGCGCTCTTCATAGAAGCGCGCCAGGCGCTCCTTCAGCGGAGTGCTTTCCCAATAGCCCATGTTGTCGGCGTCGAGCACCTGATGGGCCTTTGCGATGGCCGCCTTCGGCGCGCCGGTCGACGGCTGGCCGAATTCCATGTGGATGATCGAGCGCCCCTGCGCCTTCAAGGCGTGGGCGAGGCGGCTGATGCCGACGGCGTGAAACGGGTCGAGTTGCGCTTGCATGGATGTCCGATGGTCGGGAAAGTCCAATAGTGTAAGGCAAAACGCACCCCATCGGCGTCGGGCTGGGCTGGTAGTAAGTAAGCTGTGCACTTGCTATACTGTTACCTGCTGAACACAGATTATGGGAACCAGTTTTGCGGGCGATGACGATACGATGGAGACGGTGGGGCTTGGGCGTGGCCGGCGCGGTGGGGGTGTATGCGTTGGCGGGCGGCTGGGCGTTGCCGTGGTTAATCAAGCGTCAGATTCCACAATTTGTCGAAGCCGAGTTGGAGCGTAAAGCCAGCATCGGCGACGTCAGTTTCAATCCATTCACCTTGCGCCTGGAAGCGAAGGATGTGCGCCTGACCGAGGCCAACGGCGCGCCGCTGTTCGGCGTCGGCGCGCTGGCGGTGGAGATGCAGTGGCGTTCTCTCGTGCGCCGTGCGTGGAGTCTGGCCGAGATCCGCGTCACCGCGCCGTCGCTGCAGCTGGCCATTTCGCCCGACGGCAAGTTCAACATCGCGCAATTGATGGAGACGCTGGACAAGCGCAAGAAGGACGACAGCGACAGCGGCATGCCGCGCCTGATCGTCGAACATTTCGCGCTCGAGCAAGGCAAGGTGGAGATGCACGACCGCCATGCCGGCTACAACGACACGTTCACCCCCATCGCTTTCGAGCTGAACCATCTGAGCACGCTGCCGGATGAGAACGGCAACTACACCTTGAGCGCCGACGCCGGCCTGGGCGGCAAGCTGCGCTGGAAGGGCGCGGCCGCGCTCAATCCAATCGGCGGCAGCGGCGTGCTGTCGCTGGAGAATGTCGCGTTGCCGGGCATGTCGACGTATCTGAAGTCGTTCATGCGGGTGGTCGTCGGCGACGGCCGGCTGTCGGCCAAGTTGCCCTATCAATTCGCCTACAAGGACGGCAAGCTGGACGCTAGTCTGATCGGCGCCAGCCTGGCGTTGAACGATCTGGCGATCCAGCATGCCGGCGGGGCTGCCCCGTTCGTCAAGCTGAAGTCGCTGGCGGTCAGCGGCGTCGGTGTCGATCTGAATAAACGTTCGGTGGAGGTCGGCGGGCTGGATTTGAAGGGCGGCGCATTGGCGCTGCGGCGCGATGCGCAAGGCCGGATCGACCTGGCGAATTTGATGGTGCCGGCGTCCGCTTCCGCTGGGACGACGGCCCCTGCGCCTGAAAAGCCGGCGCCGAAGGAAGAGAGCGGCTGGAAGGTGCGCTTCAAGCAGATCGGCCTGGACGACATCGCCGTCAGCGCGCTCGACGAAACCGCCAGCCCCGCGCTCAAGATCAGCACCGACAAACTGAAGCTGAAGTTGCAATTGCAGCTGGAAACCGCCGCGCAGGGTCTCAAACTGACCATCGACGATGCCGCGTTCTCGATGGACAATCTGGCGCTGGTCGGCGGTGCGATGACGCCGTTGAAGCTGGCTCGGCTGGGCTTCGAGGACGGCGCGCTCGATCTGGCCGCGCGCCGTCTCAGCCTGGGACGCCTTTACGCCGACGGCGGCGTGCTGGACCTGTCGCGCGACAGCGCCGGCCGGTTCCTGTTCCTCGACCGTTTGCCGGGCGCAGGCTCGGGCGCAACCCCGGCCGCGTCATCGGCGGCTGTCAAATCAGGTGAGGGCGCCTGGACTGCCTCCGTCAAGACTGTCGAGCTGAGCAAATTCGGCGCGGTCTATGCCGACGCGAGCACCGGCATCAAAGCCAATCTTCAGGACTTCAATCTGAAGCTCGCCGACGTCGGCAGCGACCTGAAAAAACCGCTGGCGTTTGAAGGCGGCGTAGGCTTGCGGGAAGGCGGACAACTGACGGCGAAGGGCAGGGTGGTCCCGGCCACCGGCGCCGTCGATGCCGAGCTGAAGCTGACCAGGCTGGCGCTGGCGCCGGTGCAGCCGTTGCTGAGCAAGTACGTCAAGCTCAAGCTGGCCGACGGCAGCGTTTCCGGGGAGGGCCGCCTGCGTACCGGCGCCGGTGGCAGCAGGGCCAATCCCGCCGTGCGCTACGATGGTTCGTTTGAGGTCGCCCAGCTGGTGCTTGACGAAGAAGACAACGACCACTTCGCGCGCTGGAAGTCGGTGCGCGCCGACAAGCTGGCGCTGAGCGTGTCGCCGAATCTGCTGGATGTCGCCGAGTTGCGCGTAATCGAGCCGAACGCGATCCTGATCATCGAGGACGATCGCAGCTTGAATGCGCAGCGGCTGCTGGTGAAAAAGTCCGAACCGGCACCGGTCGCGGCGACGCCGTCGTCCGCGTCGTCCGCGCCCGCCGTCAGCGAGCCGTTCCCGATGCGCATCCGCCGTGTGCGCTTCCAGAACGCCAAGCTGGACTTCACCGATTTGAGCCTGCGTCCGCAGTTCGGCGCCAAGATTTATGAGCTCAGCGGTCTGATCACCGGCCTGTCGTCGAAGGCCGACGCGCGCAGTCAGATCGAGCTCGACGGCCGCGTCGACGATTTCGGCTTGGCGCGCATCCGCGGGCAGTTGAATCCGTTCGTCCCGGCGGACAACACCGACGTCAATGTCGTGTTCAAGAACGTCGACATGGTGTCGGCGTCGCCGTACTCGATGAAGTTTGCCGGCTACAAGATCGCGCAGGGGAAAATCTCGCTCGACCTGCAGTACAAGGTGCGCAACAGCCAGCTGGAAGGCAACAATCAGATCGTGCTCGACAACCTGACCTTGGGCGAACGCATCGACAGTCCGGACGCGATCAAGCTGCCGCTGGAGCTGGCACTGGCCATCCTCAAGGACAGCAACGGCCGCATCGACCTGGGCGTGCCCGTGTCGGGCAATATGAACGATCCGCAATTCAGCTACGGCGCGTTGGTATGGAAAGCCATCGGCAACGTATTGAGCAAGGTCGCGCTGTCGCCGTTCCGCGCGTTGGGCAATCTGTTCGGCGTCAGCGGCGACAAGCTGGACGCTGTCGACTTCGATGCCGGCAGCGACACCGTGTTGCCGCCCGAGCGCGAGAAGCTGCGCCAGGTGGCAAAGATTTTGGCGAGCAAACCGCAGTTGAAGCTGTCGGTGCCGGGACAATACAACGAGACGGCCGATGGCGCCGCGCTGCGCATGCAGGCGGTGCGCCGCCTGGTGGTGACGCGGGCGGAAATCAAACTGGCGCCGGACGAACAGCCAGGGCCGCTCGATATCGGCCAGCGCAAAGTGCGCGGCGCCTTGCGCGACCTGTATGCCGAACGCTTCGGGGCTGCCGAGCTGGATAAGCAGAAAAAGGCGGCCGAGGGCGCAGCCGCCGCCAAGCCGGCGGCTGCTGCCGTAGACGACGAGGCCAAGGGTGCCGATGCTGTGGCGCAGAAGAAGCTGCCGGTATTGCAGCGGCTGGGCAAGATCGTGCAGGGCGAACCGCAGGTGGCCGACGCCAGCGCCTTCTACGGTAAATTACAGGAACGCCTGGAGCAAAGCCAGCCGTTGCCGGACGGCGCCCTGCTGGAGCTGGGGGCCAAGCGCGCCGCCGCAATCGTGGCGGCGCTGAAAGAGGCGGGCGTCAACACCGCCGCAATACAGGCGGGCGCGCCGGAGAAGACCGATGCCGCCATCGGCAAGCCGGTCGCGCTCAAGCTGGGATTGGCCGCGAAATAGATGACCGCTGACAAATCCCACGTTGGCGGCGGCGCGCTGCTGGCCGGCTTCGCGCTGCTGTGCAGCCAGCTGTCGCTCAATGTTGGCGCGGCCGTCGCCAAGCATTTGTTTCCGCTGATCGGTGTCGAGGGTGTGACGGCTTACCGCGTGGGCTTCGCCGCGTTGCTGATGATGGCCGTGTTCCGGCCGTGGCGCACGCCGTTGACGTGGCCGCAGGCCTGCAATGTCGCCGTCTACGGCAGCGTGATCGGGTTGATGAACCTGATGATTTACCGTTCGTTCAATCTGATACCGCTGGGGATTGCGGTGGCGATCGAGGTGGCGGGTCCCTTGACGGTGGCGGTGCTGTCGTCGCGCCGGCCGCGCGATGTGGTAGCGATCGCGCTGGCGGTGGCCGGCTTGTACTTTCTGCTGCCGATCCACGGCCATGTCGATCAACTCAATCCGGTCGGCGTCGCCTACGCGGCTGGTGCCGCGGTGTGCTGGGCGCTGTACATCGTGTTCGGCAAGCGCGTCTCGGTCATGCATGGCGGACAGTCGGTGGCGTGGGGCATGACGGCCGCGTCGCTGTTCATCTTGCCGGTCGGCGCGTGGTACTCGGGTTCCGTGTTGTTGACGCCGTCGTACATGGCGATCGGCCTGGCGATCGCCGTGATGTCCAGCGCGTTGCCGTACACCTTGGAGATGCTGTCGATGCGCAATCTGTCGTCGCGCACGTTCAGCATGTTCAGCAGCGCGGCGCCGGCGCTCAGCGCCTTGGCGGGCATGCTGCTGCTCGGCGAACATCTGACGGTGACGCAGTGGCTGGCGATCGCCGCCATCGTGATGGCGTCGGCGTTGACCACGTTGAGATAACTCAAATTGGCTCAGCTTGCCAGAGGCCGCAGCGTAAGCCTACCATGGTCGTATGGACCTCGACCTCAGACTGGCAAAGATAGAAAGCAGACTCGACAAGCTTGAAGAGTTTGCCATCGAGACGCGCGAACGGCTTGCAAAAATTGAGGCACGTTTGGAGCAAATGGCGACTAAAGCTGATCTTGCCGAGCTTAGCGCTACGCTGGTCAAATGGATCGTCGGCATGGCGGTTGGCATGAGTGTTGCGGCTGTCACGGTCATGACGTTTGTGATGAACAACGCGGTGCCTAAAGTACCGCCAACACCTCCGCAGACGCCGGCGCCAATCATCATCCAGATGCCACCTTACCGATAGCGTTGCTTTTCATGCTAGATCGTGGCAGCATGGTCGCTTCATCCAGGAGGAGCCATGCAAGTCGCCCGCGCCCAACAACCCATCGCCGCCGCCGCCGTCACGCTGGTCGTCTGGATCGGCTGCATCGCGTCGTTTTTGCCGCCGCTCAGCAAGTACACGACGAGCTCGGTTCCCCTGATGATCCTGGCTGGACTCGGCATCGCGGTCAGCGCCATCCTGCACCTGATTTTTGTCGGCGTCGCCGCCAAACGCCTGGGCCGCTCGCCCGCCTTGTGGGTGGTGATCGCGCTGTGCGGCTTTCCGATCGCGTCGATCATCGGCCTGATCCTGTTCGAATGGTTCAGCGACGAGAAAAACCAGTCGCCCGCATGAGTCGTTGCCAGCGTGCTTGCCAAGGCGCTTGCCAACATCTGAACTGATGGGCTAGTATGGATCCCGATGCAACATTGCATCGACGTCGCTCGGACGGTTCCGGGCGCTTACGTGAGATCTCCATGACTGACACCCAAACTCCGCGCAGATTTTCGCGCATCGATCGCCTGCCTCCCTACGTTTTCAATGTCACCGCCGAGCTCAAGCTGGCGGCGCGCCGTCGCGGCGAAGACATCATCGATATGTCGATGGGCAATCCCGACGGCGCCACGCCGTCGCACATCGTCGACAAGCTGGTCGACACCGTCCGCCGTCCCGACACGCACGGCTACTCCGCCTCCAAAGGCATCCCGAGGCTGCGGCGCGCGATCACCAAGTGGTACAAGACCCGCTACGAGGTCGACTTCGATCCGGACTCGGAAGCGATCGTCACGATCGGTTCCAAGGAGGGCCTTGCGCACCTGATGCTGGCCACCCTGGACGCCGGCGACACCGTGCTTGTGCCGAACCCGAGCTATCCGATCCACATCTGGGGCGCGGTCATCGCCGGCGCCAACATCCGCTCGGTGCGCATGACGCCCGGCGTCGACTTCTTTGACGAACTGGAACGCGCGGTGCGCGAAAGCTACCCGAAGCCGAAGATGATGATTCTCGGCTTCCCGTCGAACCCGACCGCGCAGTGCGTGGAGCTGGAGTTTTTCGAACGGGTGGTGGCGCTGGCCAAGCAGCACGACATCCTGGTGGTGCACGACCTGGCCTACGCCGACATCACCTTCGACGGCTGGAAAGCGCCGTCGATCATGCAAGTGCCGGGCGCGCGCGACGTGGCGGTGGAGTTTTTCACCATGTCGAAGAGCTACAACATGGCCGGCTGGCGCATCGGCTTCATGGTCGGTAACAAGGAACTGGTGGCGGCGCTGGCGCGCATCAAGAGCTACCACGACTACGGCAGCTTCACGCCGGTGCAGGTGGCCGCGATCGCCGCGCTCGAAGGCGACCAGAGCAGCGTCAGCGAGATCTGCGCGATGTACCAGAGCCGCCGCGATGTCCTGCACAAAGGACTGTGCGAAGCGGGCTGGCCGGTCGACAAGCCGAAGGCGTCGATGTATATCTGGGCGCGCATACCGGAAGCCTACCGCCACCTCGGTTCGCTGGAGTTCTCCAAGTTGCTGCTGGCCGAGGCCAAGGTGTGCGTGTCGCCGGGCATCGGCTTCGGCGACTACGGCGATGAATATGTTCGCTTCGCCTTGATTGAAAACGAGGCGCGCATACGCCAAGGATTGCGTGGCATCAAAGCCATGTTGCGCAAAATGATGGAATAAATCTGCGCGCTCTTTAAGCCGCATCAAATGCGTGGTCCGATGCGGCAGCTAATGTAGCTCCTGAACCAACACAGGAGCTCCATTATGCCCCCACTGCCTATCGGTGACAGCACGCGGCGCTTGATCGCCGCCGTTAAAAAACTCGAGAACACCTTGAACACGGTCGGCCTGCCCCGTTTCGTGGCGCGCTTGCCCGTATGCTGGCTGTGCTGGCACTACTGCCGCACGCTGGACCAGAAAATCGTCCGCATCCGCCGCATCGCCGGCAAGTTCGAGCAGTGGCTGCCGACGATACGCGACTTCGGCAAGGAAGGGCCGGCGCAGCTGGAATTGATCGATGTCGATCACAGCATGCGCGACGATATAGAAGTGACCAAGAAGACGATGTGGGAACTGCGCGGCTATTGCATCGACGTCGGCCGCATGTTCGAGCAGCTCGGCTACCAGTCGCAGGGACTGAAACGCCGCCAGGCCATTTTCCTGCAAGTGCTGGAGACGTCTTGCGTATCGGCCAGCACCATGCAGGAAGCGCTGGTGGCGCATGACACCGCGGTGCTAGCCGTTTTGCGGGCCCAGCAGACGCACGAGCGGGAGCGTGCGGCGGCCGGGTACGTGTCTTGAGTGTGAAAGCCCTTTAAAACCCTTCCAGCACGATCTTGCCCTTGGCGCGATTGCTCGCGAGCAGGGCGTGCGCCCGCTTCAGGTTGGCGGCATTGATCGTGCCGAAACGTTCCGCCAAGGTCGTTTTGAGGACGCCGGTGTCGACCAGCTTGGACACATCGTTCAGCAGTTCATGCTGCTTCTGGATGTCGGCCGTGTTGAACATCGAGCGAGCGAACATGAACTCCCAATGCAACGAGGCGCTCTTGCGCTTGAGCAGGCGCACGTCGATCGCGGCCGGGTCGTCGATCACCGCGACCTTGCCTTGCGGCGCCAGAACTTCGACGATCGCGGCCCAATGGTCGTCGGTGTGGGTCAGGCTGGCGACATAGGTCACCGGTGGCAGGCCAAGACGGGCGATTTCTTCGTTCAACGGCTTGCTGTGGTCGATCACATGGTGGGCGCCCAACTCCTTTACCCAGGCAGCCGTGTCCGGACGCGAGGCGGTGCCGATGATCGTCAGGCCCGTCAACTGGCGCGCCAGCTGCACCAGGATCGAACCGACGCCGCCCGCCGCGCCGGTCACCAGCAGCGATTGTCCTTGCACGCCTTTGTCCCGGCTCACTTCCAGACGGTCGAACAGCAACTCCCACGCGGTGATCGCGGTCAGCGGCAGCGCGGCAGCCTGGGCGAAATCGATATTCTTCGGCTTGTGGCCGACGATGCGCTCGTCCACCAGATGCAGTTCGCTGTTGGTGCCCGCACGGGTCAGGTCGCCGGCGTACCAAACTTCGTCGCCCGGCTTGAACAATGTGACGTCCGGACCGACCGCCTTGACCACGCCGGCCGCGTCCCAGCCGATGACCTTGTCCTCGCCTTCTGCCGGCGCCACGTTGGCGCGAATCTTGACGTCGACCGGATTGACCGAAATTGCTTTGACTTCGACCAGCAGGTCGCGGCCCTGGGCTAGCGGCGTTGGCAGCTCGATGTCGATCAGCGCATCGGCATCGTCGATGGGGAGGGGCTTGCGGTAGGCAACGGCTTTCATGAACTTCTCCTATAAATGGTATGGGAGTATCATCATTTATTTCGTGGCACGGAAAAAGGGGCGCCTCAGCGAAACACTTTCAAAAAAACGAGGAAAATGCTGCGACTTGATGATTTGACTGTTTTTGTCCGCACCGCCGACCGTGGCAGCTTGTCGGCGGCGGCGCGCGAACTGGAGATTTCTCCGGCGCTGGCCAGCGCGGGGGTAAAGCGACTTGAGCGGGAGCTCGGCCTGCGTCTGTTCGCCCGCACCACGCGCTCGCTGCGGCTGACGGAGGAGGGCGAGCACTATCTGCGGCACGCGCGCGAAGCGCTGCGGTTGTTGAAGGATGGCCACGACGCACTGATCCAGGGGCAGGAGAGCCTGGGCGGGACGCTGAAGATTTCGATGCCGTCGGATCTGGGGCGCAATATGCTGGTCGGCTGGCTGGACCAGTTCCAGGCGCAGTATCCCAAAGTGAGCTTTCAGCTCAGCATCAGCGACAGGGTCTCGGACATGTACCGGCAGCCGGTCGACATCGCCATCCGATACGGCCGGCAGGAGGATTCCAGTCTGATCGCGCTGCCGCTGGCGCCGGACAACCGTCGCGTGCTGGTGGCCTCGCCCGACTACATCAAGCAGCATGGCAGGCTGACCGAGCTAAAGGATCTGGCGCGGCACAACTGCCTGCGCTTCATGCTGGAGGATGTGATCCATGACCGCTGGAGTTTTTACGCGCATGCCGACAGCGAAGCGATGGCTATCCACGTCAACGGCAACCGCAGCGCCGACGACGCCGACTTGGTGCGGCGCTGGGCGGTGGCGGGACTTGGCGTGGCCTACAAATCGCGGCTCGATCTGCGCGACGACATCCGTAGCGGGCGCCTGCACATCCTGATGCCGGACG
The DNA here is from genome assembly GCA_024123955.1 of Oxalobacteraceae bacterium OTU3CINTB1. Classification (NCBI taxonomy): domain Bacteria; kingdom Pseudomonadati; phylum Pseudomonadota; class Betaproteobacteria; order Burkholderiales; family Oxalobacteraceae; species Oxalobacteraceae bacterium OTU3CINTB1. Next base: position 5,046,514 of record CP099652.1, on the reverse strand, counting down.
TGCTGGGGGAGCCGACGCCTTTGAATATGCTGTGCATGCACCGCTCGCAGATCACGCCGACGGTGCTGCAACTGCGGGATTTTCTGCGCGCCCAGTGTGAAAAAGCGTGATAAGCGTAATGCCGTGTATCTCCGCAGGCGTGGCAGGACTTAAAAATTCGCTTAAAAAGTCATTAAAGCAACAGCGCGCACACTTGCAGTGATAGCAAAACCCCTTAACATAGCTTCATGGCGTGCAATGTTGCTTGTCATTGAACTGCGCCTCAACAGCTGGTTGGGCGCGTTCGACGGCGGGGCTGCGGCAAGATGCATCTGTCTGATGACGGCTCGCCAGCTGCCAGATCCAGGTGAGGAGCGCGAGCGAGGTCGCGGCATCGGCCGGCCTGTCTTGCGACTGGATAGGGCAGCTGGCACCGGCAACCATTAGTGCGCCTTCGACAGGATCAACAGCCAGCGGCGGCACAGCAGAACCTCAAGGTGACCGGCTTGCACGCCGGTGTCGCATTCGATGACAGGATTGACCGCGTAGTAGCGCTTACGGAAATCACGGCAAACCAGCAATTCGCGTTTGCCCATGCGGACCAGGAAGGAAGTAGGCATATATTCCAGGCCGAAGCGGGAGCTGAAGCTGTTATTAACTGTTGTCATGACATTTTCCTTTTGGGAGAAGCGTTTAACGAGGAGTTCAGAATAGCATAAGTACTGTATGAATAAACAGGTACTGTGTAAATAAACAGTAAATTCGTTGTTTCGTAGTTTTTCCGCCAACTTCAACGGCCACCTATCCGGGAGCACCAAATTTTCAGCAAATCCAAGCGTTTCATCGAGGCAAGACTGTCGCCAGAGGGCGAGTTCGGCCTGCACCTGACCGTTGGCGTTCTTTTGATGGTGTTCGCCGTCTCCATTTTCGGCCACCTGGCGTCCGAGGTCATGGGGCAGGAAGAGATCACCGTCCTCGACCTGCACATCGCCAACTGGTTCAACGCCAACCATTTCGAGCCGATGACCAGCATCATGATGGCGATAACGACTGTCCACACGATGCCGGGCGTGATCCTGATGGCGTCCGCGTTCGGCTACTTTTTGTGGAAGCGGGGCCAGATTTATTGGATCTGGGCGCTGGTGCTCAGCGTACCCTGCGGCATGCTGCTGAACGTGCTGCTCAAGGTCACCTTCCAGCGCAGCCGTCCCGTGTTCGAGGAACCCCTGGTCACATTGGCGACGTACAGCTTCCCCAGCGGGCACGCGTCGGCCGCGACCCTGTTCTACGGCTTGGTTGCGTGCTATGTGATGATCGCCCGCAAGGGCTGGAGTGTGCGTTTAGGCACAGCCGCGGCCTGTACAGTGATGATACTGTTGGTGGCCTTCAGTCGCGTCTATCTCGGCGCACACTATCTGAGCGACGTGCTTGCCGGCATGGCGGGCAGCGCGGCGTGGCTGACGATTTGCATTACGGGGATCTCCACGCTGCGCCGCCGGCGCGAGGCGAAAAGCTTATCGAACAATTCCGGGGGAATGCTCTGAACAGTATTGTAGTCATCGTCAACGCCAGCGCCGGACAAGGCTACTGCGGCGGCTGGTCCGCCGCGCTGGCGGAAAAATTCCGCGCGCAGGGCGCCGAGGCGGATATCACATTGGCCAAAAGCGGCGAGGAAATGATCGCCCGCGCGAGGCGCGCCGTGTCCGACGGCGCCCCGGTCGTCGTGGCCGGTGGCGGCGACGGCACCATCAACGCGGTCGCGTCCGCGCTGGTGGGCAGCCAGACCCGCCTGGGAGTGCTGCCGCTCGGCACCTTGAATCACTTCGCCAAGGATTTGAACATCCCGCTGGACCTCGACGAGGCGGTCGCCAATGCGGTGCATGGCGTGCTGGCGCAGGTCGACGTTGGCGAGGTCAACGGCCGCATCTTCCTCAACAACTCCAGCCTCGGCATCTACCCCGACATCGTGCGCGACCGTGAAAAGCAGCAAAAGCATCTGGGGCGCAGCAAGTGGCACGCGTTCGCGCGCGCCGTGTTCGTCTCGGCGCGGCGTTTTCCGTTCATGAGTGTGCGGCTCAAGATCAACGGCAGCGAGCACTTGCGCCGCACGCCGTTCGTCTTCATCGGCAACAACGAATACATGCAAGGCCTGACCATGGGCGAACGCGAACGGCTCGATAGCGGCAAGATGTATTTGTACGTCGCGCAAAAGCCCACAAGGCTGGGCCTGCTTCGCTACGCCATCCACGCCTTGTTCGGGCGGCTGTCGGAGGCCAAGGATTTCGACGTGCTTTCGTCCAGCGATCTGGTGATCGAAACGCGCCACCGCCAAATACGCGTCGCCACGGACGGTGAAGTGACCGTGATGACTCCGCCATTATGCTATCGTTCCAGGGCCAAGGCACTGAACGTGATCGTCCCTGTCGTGCCGGCCACGTAGGAGGGGAAGCATGCGAACTATCGTCCATTTGTCGGACCTGCATTTTGGCAGGGTCGACCACGCCTTGCTGGCGCCGCTGCAGGAACTGACCGCCAGGCTGGCGCCCGATGTGGTGGTCGTCTCCGGCGACCTGACGCAGCGCGCCAAGACCGAGGAGTTCAAGGCCGCGCGCGCCTTCCTCGACACCTTGCCGGGGCCGCAGATCGTGGTGCCGGGCAATCACGACATCCCCTTGTACAACGTCGCCACGCGGTTCCTCACGCCGCTGCGCAAGTACACGCGCTACGTGACCCTGGATCTGGCGCCGGAGTATATCGACGACGAGATCGCCATCCTCGGCATCAATACCGCGCGTTCGTTGACGTTCAAGGACGGGCGTATCAACGATGAGCAGGTGGCGCAGATGCGCCAGCGCATGAGTGCGGTCAATCCCAACCTTACGCGCATCATCGTCACGCACCATCCGTTCGATTTGCCCGAGACGTTCGACAAGGACGACCTGGTCGACCGCGCACCGATGGCGATGCGGGCGTTTTCCGAATGCGGTGTGGATCTGCTGCTGGCGGGGCATTTGCATGCGAGCCACGCGGGCAACAGCGAAAAGCGCTACAAGCTCAGCGGATACGCCGCGCTGGTGGTGCAGGCCGGCACGGCCACGTCCACGCGCGGCCGCGGGGAATCGAATTCATTCAATGTGATCCGTGTGGATGCGGAGCGGATCGAGGTGGACCGCTATAGTTGGGTCGACGGCACCGGCAGTTTCGAGCGCGTGATGACCGAGTGCTTCCAGCGCATCGGTGAAGCGTGGCACCTGGCCGCAAAGGCTTGATACCAATCCGGGGTCATGATACCAATCCGGGGTCAGGTCCACCATTTCTACACGAGCCCATCCGATGATAGATGAGCCCGTGTAGAATTGGTGGACCTGACCCCGGAGTTTACAGCCAGTAGTTCATCATCCGCGCGGCCCATTCCTTCATGCGGTCCGTCAGCGGCCGGTTGCGCCAGTCCGCCAGCGTGATCTGCTTCGAGTCGCGCATGTCTTCCTGGAACGCCTTTTCCATTTCGTTGCCGAACGCAGCGCCCAGCACCACCACATTGAGCTCGCTGTTGTGCAGGAAGCTGCGCGTGTCGATGTTGGTCGAGCCCACCGTCGACCAGGTGCCGTCGATGACGGCGGTCTTGGCGTGCAGTACGGCCAGCTTGAGGTGGTAGATCTTGATGCCGTTCGATAGCAACTCGTCATACAGCGCGTGGCTAGCGTGGAATACCAGTCCGCTGTCCGATACCCCCGGCAACACGATCTTGACGTCCACGCCGCGCTTGGCGGCGGCGATCAGCGCGTCGATCGTCTGGCGGTCCGGTACGAAATATGCCGACGTCAGGTGGATGCTCTTCTTCGCTTCCTGGATCGCCAGGCTGTAAGCCTTGAAGATTTCAAACTGTCCGCCCGGATCGCTCGCGAGCACGCGCACCACCTTGTCGCCGGCGATCACCTGTTGCGGGAAGTACTCCGCCTCGGGCAGGTCGGTGCGGTCCTGCGTGGCCCACTGGCGCACGAACAACCACTGGAATGCGTGCACCGCCGGCCCTTCGAGCTTGATGTGGGTGTCGCGCCAGCCGACGTCTTCCTTCTGCTTGGTCTGCTTGGCGCTGGAGCGGAACAGCGAGCCCTTGGAGTAGTCGGCGCTGATGTTGATGCCGCCGGTGAAGGCGGTCTTGCCGTCGACGATCAAGACCTTGCGGTGGTCGCGGTTGTTTACTTTCCAGTCGTCGCCCTTGACCTTGGCCGGATTGACGGGGTTGTATTCGAGCAGGTTGACGCCGGCCTTGCGCATGCGGTCGAAGAACTCGGCCGGCACGCCGATGGTGCCGACGCTGTCGTACAGGATGTTGACCACCACGCCCGATTGGCGCTTGGCGATCAGCGCGTCGGCGAACTGCATGCCGAGTTCGTCCTGGTCGAAGATGTAGGTTTCCAGGTTGATGTTGTTCTTCGCGCCGTTGATGGCCTTGAGCATTTCGCCCATCGTTTGCGGACCGTCGAACAGCAGGGTGACCTTGTTGCCGTCGATCAGCGGCACGCCGGTGGCCGCTTCCTCGAGCACCGCCTGCTGCTTCAGGTCGAGCGAGCCCTTGGGCCAGCGCTTGGCCAGCAGCGCCTTGGTGCGCGCCGTGCCGAGGTCGCCGTTCTTGCCCTTGACGGTGGGCGTGGCCGCCGCCGGTTCGAGCTTGTCGCCCATGGCGGCAACATCGGGCAGCGAGGCGCATGCGCCCAGCAAGCCCCAGCACATCAGGAACATGGGAAGCCAGATACGCATGCTTGAGGATTTCATCGGTTTGCCTTTAGGGGTGATTTCGATTCATCGGACAACGCCAGCGGCGCCGCCTCTTCTGCTGACGAGCCGAAAAAGAACGCGATCGGCCCTTGTATAAACCTGCGGCCCAGCACCTTCATCAGCTGCCAGCCGTGCTTGAAACGTACCTGGCGCGAGCGCAGCGCCACCCACAACGCCAGTCCAAAGCTGACCAGCAGATTCACCGTGCCGATCAGCACGAAACCGGCCACCGAGGTGACCACAAGCTGCCAGCTGACGTTATAGTCGAGCCCGACCATGGCGGTGGCGAAGTTGGCCGACGAGAACGTCACGTGGCGGATGTCGAGCGGCATGCCGAGCAGGAAGCCCAGCAGCGGCATGACGCCGAGCAGGATGCCGAAGAAAAAATTCCCCATCAGGCCGCCGAGGTTGTTTTCCATGTAGACGCCGAAGCGGTCCAGGCGTTCCCGGCCCAGCAGCCAGCGCAGGCCGCGCAATTGCGCGATGCGCTGCGCCCAGCGCGTGTAGAGCGCCTTGTTGTCGTAGTAGCCCGAGATCAGGCCGGCCACGAACAGGCAGACGCCGGCGATGGCGGCATACACCAGCGCCGGACCGCCGAAGGGATCGATGTCGGCCAGCAGGTGCATGGCTTTTCCGGGCGTGACCAGATGGTGGCCGGTCAGGTAGGGCCAGGCCATGGCGATCAGCCACGCGGTCGGGATCGCGGTGGCGAGGTTGCCCAGCACCGCCATGTTCTGCGTGCGGATGACCTTGTTGCATAGCTCGGCCATGCTTTCGATATCGATGTTGCGGCCGTCCCGGCTGTGCAGGCCGGCGGCAATGCGCGAGGCCGTCATCGCCGGCTGCTTGGTGGCGACCGTGAAATGCAGCACGTGGATGAACATGAAGCCGAGCGAATAGTTCATGCTGAACAAGAACGTCTCGACCAGCGGCGCGGCGCGCAGGTAGGACATCAGGATCTTGAACAGCGCCATGAAGCCGATGACGACGCCGGCGCCGGCCGACGACAGGAACATGCCGCCGAGTTCCTTGCGGTGGTCGGCCACATAGTGCTCGCCGGTGTGGCTGGCGTTCTCGGTGACGTTGCGCGCCAACAGGTCGATATTGTCGCGCAGCAGATCGCTGACGGCGTATTTGTTGTTGTGGGCATCGACCAGTTCCAGCGCCAGGCCGACGGCGGCCGCGCGGCGCGGACTCGGCGGACCTTGCTGCCCGACCGGTTGCGGATGTTGCGCTTGCAGCTCGGCCGGTGCGATCAGCAGCGCGGCCGGCGCGATGGCTTCGGCCTTCAGTTCGCCGCTGACGTCAACCAGGAACAGCAGCTTGCGCAGCCGGGCGATGCTTTGCGTGAGCGCCACCAACAGGTAGGTCAGCGCGATGCTGGTGCCCTGGTGTAGCGCTTTCTTGCGGATCTTGCCGACCACCACGTCGCACTGGTCCAGCATCACCAGCAGGTGGCGGGCGTCCTCGACCTCGACGTCCTCGCCGGCCAGGTTGCGCTGGTAGTTGTCCAGATAGGCGTTGACCTCGAAATTCTGGCCCATGAAGGGCGATTCGTAGGTCTCCATCTCGGTGTGGAAATTGGTCAGCTTCGGTTCCAGGCCGATCGCGCAGATGCGGTAGGACAGCGTGCGTATCGCTTCGAGCAAGCCCGGCAGCATCAGGTTGGGGGTGCAGCGGGTAGTGGCGTCGCCACGGCTGGCTTCGCGCCGGTCGGGCGGATTGCAGACCACGTCGACCAACGCCAGCCAGTCGGCGGCCGGCACGGCGCTGATCCAGAGGCGGTCGGTGCGCTTGTAGATCACCTGGTCGAGCGCTTCGCTCAGGTACTCGTTGCCCAGCGCCGGCGGCAGGATGCGAAAGGCGATGCGGCGTTTGAGTTCGGTGAAAAAGCCATCGTTCGACAGTACGCCGATCTCGGTGTACAGGCTGGAGTGGCGACGGCTGGACAGCAGACTGCATGCGTAGCCGCGCAACGCGAGCGCATGCGCGGGACTGCCTTTCAACAATTGGGCGAGCGTGCGCACGTTGGCGGTGGCGCGGACGCCATCGCCGGGGCGCTGGGGACGCAGTGTATCGAACAGCTCGACCATGAGGCCGATGTCCGTGCTTTCCGCGTCTATACGTTGTAATATTTCGAGCATGCACAGGGCGGAATGACCGCAGTTTTGACTAAAAAACGCAGTATATGCAGTCAGCATTACCCAGTATGTACGCTGCCGTACATATTTCTATCTGTCAGGAAATTCCCCTGCTCAGCATAGCAAGATTCGTTTGGCCGCGTCGCGCAGCTCGGCGCGGAAGTCCGGATGGGCGATGGCGATCAGCGCCTCGGCCCGCTGGTGCGCCGATTTGCCGCGCAACTGGGCCACGCCGTATTCGGTGACCACGTAGTTGACGTCGTTCTTGCCCGTGGTGACATGGGTGCCGGGCGTGAGCGTCGGCACGATGCGCGAGATCGCGCCTTCCCTGGCGGTCGACGGCAGCACGATGAAGGCCTTGCCGCCGTTCGAGCGGTTGGCCGCGCGCACGAAGTCGACCTGGCCGCCAGTGCCGGAATAGGGCAGGTGGGCCAGGCTCTCCGAACCGCATTGCCCCAGCAAATCGACCTGCAGGCTGGCGTTGATGGCCACCAGTTTGTCGTTCTGACCGGCCAGGTAGGGATCGTTGGTGAAGCTGACCGGATGCATCTCCAGCATCGGGTTCTGGTGCATGAAGTCGTACAGCTTGCGCGAGCCCAGCGCGAAAGTCGCCACCATCTTGCCCGGCATGAAGGTCTTGCGGCTGTTGTTGACCGCGCCGCATTCGACCAGCTTGAGGATGCCGTCGCCGATCATCTCGGTGTGCACGCCGAGGTCGCGCTTGGAGGTCAGCTGCTGGACCACCGCGTCCGGAATGCCGCCATAGCCGATCTGCAAGGTCGAGCCGTCCTCGATCATGGCGGCCACGTGCCTGCCGATGGCCTCCTGCACGGCGCCGATGGCCGGCAGCCCGACCTCGATCACCGGCTCGTCGCTTTCGACGATGGCCGTGACTTGCGACAGGTGCACGATGCATTCGCCATTTGCCACCGGCACGTTCGGATTGACCTCCAGCACCACCACGCGGGCCTTGCGGACCGCCGCCATCGTGTAGTCGGCCGCCAGGCTGAGCGCGAAGTTGCCATGCTCGTCCATCGGCGAGGCCATCGAAAACACCACGTCGGCCGGGATCAGGTCGCGCTGGATCAGGCCGGGGAGCTCGGAAAAGTAGGCGGGGATGAAATCGGCCCAGCCGGCTTGTCCCGCCGAGCGCGAGGCGCCGCCGAAGAACAGCGCGACGTGGCGCACATGGTTGACCGTGTCGCAGTCGAAATAGGCATATTTACGCATGGCTAGGATCTGCGCCACCCTGATGTCCTGGAAGCTGGTGCGCCTGGCCGACAGCGCGTGCAGCAGCGAGGGAGGCTCGCCGGCGCCGGTCGGCACGATGACGGTGTCGCCATTCCTCAGCAGTTCCAGGGCCTGATCGGGGGAGCAACGTTTGCTGGCGTATTCAACATGCATGGCGTCTGCCTTTCACATAATGAAATCCCACTATAAACCAAGTCACGAAGAATTTGACGTAAACGTGTTAAGCCGCACAGAGCGGTGGCGAAGGGCGACCTATGATGAACTTAACAATTCACTCAAGTTCCCTGCTCATCATGAAACCGAACCTTCTCGTTACCGCGCTGTCCCTGATCGCGCCGCTGGCCGCGGGAGCGCAAGAGTCGTCCTCCGCCGAGGTCTACGGGTTGCTGGACGCTGGTGTTGTCGTGGAACAGGGTTGCAAGACCGATTGCGCCCGTACCAAGGTCGACAGCGGCATCGCTTCCGGCTCCCGGCTCGGCGTACGTGGCCGCGAGCAGCTTGGCGGCGGCACCTCGGCCGTGTACACGCTCGAAGCCGGCGTGCTGAACGACACCGGCGCGTTGGAACAAAACGGCAAGCTGTTCAACCGCCAGGCCTATGTCGGCATCGACGGGCCGATGGGACTGGTGACCATGGGCCGTCAATACAACCTGGTCTACGAAACCTTGACCAATGTGGCCGATCCCTTCCATGGCGGCATGGCGGGTGCGGCGTCCAACCTGGTGGGCTACACCACCAAACGCTATGACAACACCGTCAAGTACAAGACCAAACGCGCCCGCAGCGGCCTGATCGGCGCAGTCCAGTACAGCTTTGGCGAATCGCCGTTCAACAGCAAGGTCAACCGCGCATACGGCGGCAGCCTGGGCTACGACAAGGGACCGATCAAGATCGGCATCACGCACCAGCGCAAGGACAACCTGCTCGACGCCACCGGCACCACGCCGGCGGTCGACCAGTCGGCGCGCAACACCCTGGTGGCCGCCAACATCGACTTCGGCCGCTTCGTCGGCTACGCCGCATACGGCCAGAGCCGTGGCGAGGGCAGTTCGCACTGGGACATGTCCAATCCTTACGGCGCGGTCGCCCAGACCTTGCCTACCGACAAGAGCCGCGACGCGCTGTTCGGCGTTGCCGTGCCGATGGGCGCGACCACTCTGCTGGCCTCGTTCATCCGCAAGGACGACCGCACCATGCTCGACCGCGACGCCGACCAGATCGCCATCGGCGCCAGCTACGCGCTGTCCAAGCGCACCGATTTCTACGCCTCGCTGGCCCGCATCAAGAACCGCAACGGCGGCGCCTATACCGTCGGCAACGCCACCAGCCAGGGGCGCGGCGACAAGGCCTTCAACGTCGGCATGCGCCATGCGTTCTGAGCGGCCCGTTCCATGCTGCATTTAAGGTTGCCTGCCCAAACGTGATAAATTGCTTGTTTTTCTGAATTCGGAACAAGCATGCATCTGACTTACTTCAACGGCGAATGGGCCGAGGGCAACACTCCACTGTTTGGCGCGATGGACCACAGCGTATGGCTTGGCTCGTCCGTATTCGATGGCGCGCGCGCCATACGCGGCCATCTGCCGGACTTGCGGCTGCACTTGCAGCGCGTCATCACCTCGGCCGAGCGCGTGGGGCTGGCTTGTCCGTTGAGCGTCGATGAAATGGAAAAATTGGTGCGCGAAGGCGTGGCGAAGTTCCCGGCCGACGCCGAGCTTTACGTCCGCCCGCTGGTGTTCGGCACCGACGGTTTCCTGGTGCCCATTCCCGAGAAGAGCGCGTTCGCGCTGACCCTGTTTGACGCGCCGATGCCGGCCTTTACCGGTTTTTCCGCCTGCCTGTCGGCGCAGCTGCGTCCGGACGCCTTGATGGCGCCGACCGACGCCAAGGCGTCTTCGCTATACGTCAATACCGCCAAGGCCATCCGCGAAGCGCAAAAGCGCGGCTTCGACAACGCCGTCGTCTGCGACAGCACCGGCAAAGTGGCCGAGTTCGCGTCGGCCAACCTGTTCTTCGTTACGCCGGACGCCAAGGTGGTGACGCCGGCCGCCAACGGCACTTTCTTGTCCGGCATCACCCGTGCGCGCGTGATCGCGCTGCTGGCGGAGGAGGGCATCATGGTCGAGCAGCGGGCGGTGGCGCCGGAGGAATTGGAAAGCGCGGTCGAGATCTTCAACACCGGCAACTACGGCAAGGTCATGCCGTGCATCCGCTATGAAACACGCGATCTGGCGGTTGGTCCGATCGCCACCCTGGCGCGCGAGCGCTACATGGCGTTCTCGGACAGTCACTAAGCGCTTTTAGCCCTTCGGCTTGGCCGGGCAGCTGGCGCCCACCCAGCGTCCGGTCGAATTGACCTTGACCTTCTGCGGCGCGCCGGTCGCCTCGGTGTTGACATCCATAATCATCGTGTAATGGCTGTCGTCGCTGAAGCGGATCTGGCCCTGGCCGCTGGAGGTCGGATTGGTGCAGCTGAACGACACGTCCAGCCCGCCCGCCGCCGGCACCGTCTTCGAGGTGCAATTCCCCTTCTGGTTCAGCGGCAGTTCTTTCTTGGCCGCCATCTCCGGCGTCACGCACGCGGTCACCGTCATGCTGCCGTCGCCGCCCACCTTGGGCACCGACACGCCGTTCTGCGCCAGCATCGCTTCCATCTGCGCGCGTTGCGCCGGCGGCATGTTGGCCAACTGTTGCATCGCCATCTGGATGGCGGCGTCGGTTTGTATATCGCCGGTCTTGACCGTGTTATTCAGTTCCCACAAGCCTGGCTTGATGGTTTGCGCCTGCGCCGCAGCCATGTGCAGCATGGCCAGCGCGATCAAAAAACGTTTCATAGTCACTCCATGGAAAAGGCAGCGCACAGCATAAACGAAAAAACGGCGCACCACCGCGAGGGTGGGGCGCCGCTTCGATCAGGTCGCGGTGTGCTACACGCCGCGTCCACTAATCAGGCGCAGCAGCACCATGATGATCGCAACGACCAGCAGTACGTGGATGAAGCCGCCAATGGTGTACGAAGTGACCAGGCCCAGCAGCCACAGGATAAGCAGAACTACAGCGATGGTATAGAGCATGATTCTCTCCTAAGGTTGTTATTGCGACGTCCACTGTGGGCATCGAATGCGATGTCGAACTGTTTGTTCGTATCTTGGAATCTATTATCTTTAAAACCAGCTTAAGCTTCTGTACGGTGCCGTACGTAACAGCGATTTCCGCCCAATAATTTTACTGTCGGTATCAATTGGCCGAGCGTAACTGTCCGTTCACCACACGCACGGCGTCGCCCGAGCCCCAGGCCGGCTGCGCCGACTGGTTGAACGTGCGGGTGGTGCCGTTGTCCATGCGAACCACGATGCGCCAGGTGCGCGTGGTCTTCATATGGGTTTCGACCTGGTTGCCGGCCACCGCGCCGCCCACGGCACCCGCGACCGTCGCCAGTTGGCGGCCATGGCCGCCGCCGACCTGGTTGCCCAGCAGGCCGCCAAGGATGGCGCCGCCCGCCGCGCCGACGCCGCTACCTTGCGGGCGGTGTTCGATCGAGCGTACCGACTCGACCACGCCGCAGCTCTTGCACACTGCCGCTTGTTTGACTTCCGGTTCCGGCGCGCGGTCCTGGTCGCGGCCCGAGGCGTTGTTGTCGGCATTGCGCCCGGCATTGTTGTTGGCCGCGAGACTGTTGCCGTTGTTAGCGCCGTTGTTATAGGCCGGGGCGGGCTGCTGCTCCGCCGGCGGCACCGATGCCAACTGGCCCGGCATCGGCGCCGCGCCGGGCACGCTGCCATTGGCGTTGGAGGTCGGCAGCCAGCCCATGATGGCGGCGGTGCCGACACCGCAGAACAGCACCACCGCGACGGCGGCGATGATCATCAGCGGGTGCAAAGTCTGTTTGGTCGGGGTGTTCGGAGTAGTCATGATTGTGTCCTTTTTTCGTGTTGGTACGCGTGTTCGCATGCAGTGATCGTACGCGCGGAATTTTCCTATAGGACATGTTTAGCTTCCGTGCGTCAGCGTACATACATGGTAAATGATTACCCTTACGCTCAATTCATGCATACCCATCTCTCACACCTATCCGAAGAAGACAGGAGCCAGCCACGACCGGCGGTCAATCGCTTACTGTCGAGCTTGCCAGAGGAAGAACAAGGCCAGCTCGCCAGGCTCAGCGAACCCGTCAGAGTCGAAGTCGGCGACGTGTTATACGAACCCGGCCAGAGCATCCGTTATATCTATTTTCCCATCGACAGTCTGATCTCGCTGCTTGCCGTGGCCGAGGGCCGCATGACGCTTGAAGTGGGCGCCGTCGGCCGCGAAGGCATGATTGGTGCCTCGGTGGTGCTTGGTCACGAAATGGCGCAGGTGCGCGCGGTGGTGCAGCGCGCCGGCCGCGCCACCCGCATCGATGCGGCCGAGTTCGCCGCCGAGTTCACGCGCATGGAGGCGCTGCAGCGGTTGCTGTACCGCTACACGGACACCTTGCTGGCGCAGGCGATCCAGATCGCCGTGTGCAGCCGCTTCCATGTGCTGGAGGCGCGTCTGGCGCGGTCGCTGCTGATCACACGCGACCGGTTGCAATCGGAAAAATTCCATCTCACGCACGAGTTCCTGGCGCATGCGCTGGGCGTGCGCCGCGTCGGCGTGACCAAGGCCGCCAGTGCGCTGCAAAACCAGAAACTGATTTCCTACAGCCGGGGCAATATCGAGATCCTCGATTCGGCCGGGCTGGAAGCGGTATCGTGCCGCTGCTACGAGCTGGTCAAGGACGACGGCGCCATCGGCATGGGCAACGTTTTCTTGTAGCGATACGGGACAAGGCATTCGGTAAAGCGATTTCCTCAAGTACTCCATCTAGCAAGTTATGTTGACCTTACTATAGCTCAAAATATTATCTCCACGGCATGCCATGATCGATATGCCGCGCGGCCCCACCGTTCCTAAGAGGCATCGGTGCCGCGCGGTCTGCGATGGATGTTGAGGAGCAACCGTGGAACGCGATAAAGATTTTTTCAGCTTCATGAGCATGCCCAAGGAGCTGGTCACCTTCAACAGGCCGATCCGGCTCAAGCTCGATCTGCCGGGTGGCGTCAACGACGACATGCTACTGCCGCAGCGCGTGTTCGGCACCGAGACGTCGTGCGGCGGCATCGACTACCGGGTGCTGTGCGTCTCGTCCAACGCCACGCTGCCATTGAAGCAGCTGATCGCGGTGCCGGCCGCACTCCAATTCGTCACCGACCAGGGAGATTTGCGCAGCGTCTGCGGCATCGTCACCGAAGCCAGCTCCGGCGACAGCGACGGCGGCTCGGCCAGCTACCAGCTTGTGCTGCGGGACGCCCTGGCGATCCTGGAAAAGCGCATCAACACGCGCGTGTTCCGCCAGATGGATGAAGTGGAGATCGTGCGGCAGATTCTCCAGGAATGGCGGCAAAAAAGCTCCACGCTCGGTGTCTGCTTCATGGACGAAGTGGACGAGGCCTTCCATCTGCAGCAATACCCCAAGCGCGAATTCACCATGCAGCACAACGAATCGGACGCCGCGTTCATCCGGCGCCTGCTCAAGCGCAGCGGCATCGGCTGGTACGTGCGGGCCGAGGCCAATGGCCAGGTGCCGACGCACACGCTGGTGCTTTTCAATAGCGCCGACAGCCTGCGCCAGAACGTCGCCGGCACCATCCGCTACCACCGCGACGCCGGCACCGAGCAGCGCGACACGATCACCTCCTGGGCTGGTGAGAACGCGTCTGGCCGCGCGACCAAGGCAAGAGAATGGCAATCTATGGCAAAGGCCTGCAATGAAAATTCCGTCTCCGATTCAGTTTTTTTTTGTTGCAATCGTTGCCGCAGTTTTCGGATTTTTTCTTTCAGAAAAAGGAGTTATTCATACGAGTGATAAAAAAGCATTTCGCCTGGAGGAGCCGCTTCTCATTGAGGGTGAAAAACAAAACAGCTACTCGCTTCTGCCGACAGGAACGGTACTTTACTACGATAAGAGCTGGGCTGAGGGGCATAGCACCTACCACGTCTATTTCCATTTTAAAGGTGAGTTCAAGTCGGTACCTACCGATGGGAGCGGCATTGATCCTATTTGGCTGCGCACAATAGACAGCGATGAATTACCCAAGCTGCTGGCGGAATACCCCGTCAGCAAAGAGGAGCTTACAAATATGTTGAAGGCCAAGCGCGCCACAAAACAAGATTTGGTCCAAATACTACGTGATTGGACAGATTAAAACTGTAGCGCCCAGCGTATTGCTCTGTGCAGTCTTCTTTCCGGGTTGCAATTAGTCAACATGTTGACTATTCCTCAAGTGTATGTATTTGGTCATGTAAATGAGATTCATTACAGTTAGCATCGACTCGCAGTACCAAGTCTTTGACAATAACTCTAAGGGAGATGACACACATGGCTATTCACAAACATTTCGCAGCACTTCTGGTCGCCGGCGCTGCGCTCGCCGGTTGCGGCGGCGGCGGTTCCGCCGACACGGCGTCCGCCGGCGCCAGCTCCATCAGCACCGCAGCGGAGGTGAGTATCAGCGCGGCAGCCGCAGCCGCCGACCCCATATTGAACCAGACCGGCAACCCGGCCTACAAAGAGATCGAGCGCTATAAAAGCTGGCTGAGCACCAACAGCAACAGTGACGCCGCGCTGGCGGCCGACAAGACCAAGGCCACCAACATCGTGTCATGGCAGATGCCGCATGGCGGCTTCTACAAGTTGCCGGCCTGGTACAACGCCCCGTGGAACGGCTCCGCTTCGCGCTCCGAATGGTTCGGCGCCAATGGAGTCGAACTGGGCACCATCGACAATGACGGCACCGTCACGGAAATCATGTTCCTGGGCGATGTGTACGCGCGCAGCGGCACAGTCGCGTACCGCGACAGCGCCCGCAAGGCGATGGACTTCATCTTGAACATGCAGTATTCGTCCGGCGGGCTGCCGCAGGTCTATCCGGCGCGCACCGGCACTTCGTATTCCAACTACGTCACCTTCAACGACAATGCCATGGTGCGCGCGCTGGTGTTGCTGGACCACGCGGTGAAGCAAAAAGCACCGTTCACCGGTGACTTCTTCACCTCGGCGCAGCGCACCCGCATGACGAACGCGCTCAACCTGGCGGTGGGTTACATCCTCAACGCGCAGATCGTGCAGAACGGCGTCAAGACGGTCTGGTGCGCGCAGCACGATCCCGTCAACTTCGCGCCGCGCGGCGCCCGTTCGTACGAGTTGCCGTCGAAGAGCGGCAAGGAGTCCGCGCAGATCGTGGCGTTCCTGATGACACGCCCGCAATCGGCAGCCGTTGCGGCGTCGGCCAAAGCGGCGATCGCCTGGTACAACAGCAGCCAGGTCAAGCTGGTGAACACGGCGTATGAGAAGACCAATTCCAAAGCGACCAACACCTCGCCGTTCATCGCCAAAGCGGGATCGACCACGTGGTACCGCTTTTACGATCTGAACGCCGACACCGGTTTCTTTAGCGGCCGCTTGCCGACCGATAACCCTCCCGGCACCGGCAAGCAATACGACATCATGAATGTCGAGGCCGAGCGCCGCTACGGTTACGAGTGGGGCGGCAGCTACGGCACCAGTCTGTTCGCCTACACCAGCACCGTCGGATACTAATCCGGCGCCAGCACCGGACCGGCATCCGCGCCGACGCCGTCTATTGGCCCACGGCGAAATAGGAGATGGTGGTGTTGGGCGGACCCATGATGGCAACCGCTTGTGCCGCGCCGCTGCTGTTGGTCAGTTTGCTTGCGTCATTGATGACAAAGGCTTGTGCGCTGAAGCCCAGGTAAAAACGGTCATTTGCGGCATCGATTGTCACCGCGCTGGCGTAGCTTGAGGTCGGTAGCGAGAGCGTGGTGACAGCAGAGGTCCCGGTCGCCTTGCTTGCACCGTCGAGTATCATGGCGCCGCCCGTGCCCGCGACCATATAAAGCCGATCACGGCTACTGTCGATGGACAGCCTTTCTACGACCTTCGGCATGCTGATGCGGCGAGCGAAAGTTGCCTCGCCCTTAAAGGTGTCGATGTGCTCGTAAACATACACGTCCGCCACGGCGGTGTCGGTCGCGCTGGTGTACAGCAGGTTGCGCTTCAGGTCCAGCGTCCAACTGTCTATGGATATGTTGCCCGAAATAATGCGTGAAGGGGCCACCGTTCCGTTGAGCTTGCTGGCCTGCTCAAACACGGCCAAGCCGCCACTGAACGGTGCTTTGAAGCCGATGTAGAGGCGGTCATTGGCTTTGTCAAGGAACACGCGCTTGAGACTATTGTAGCCACTGATTGCCGGGGTGATGGTGCGGGAGGCGGTAATATTCCCGTCCAGTTTGCTCGCATTGGCGTACACGGTGATGTAGTCGAACGCAGCAACATAAAGTTCATTGCGAGTGCTATCGAACGCAGCATCGAACCAGGACGCTTCGTTGGTGGAAAATACCTTCGCCGCCAAGGCGCCAGGCGCAGGCGTCAGCGTATCGATGGCAGCCATTTTCTGGTTGCCCCTGTCTCCGATGAAGATCATGTTACCGGATTGTACGGTTGGGGCAGGTGGTTGAGGCGTCGATGCGGCGGTGTTGCTACCGCCGCCGCCGCCGCCGCCGCACGCCGTTAAAGCTGAAAAGCAAAGCAAAAATAAAGATGAGTTCAGGCGCATTGTTGAAAATTTAATTAAAAGAAAACAACTATCTTAACATAATTTCCTTATGGCATCTTGTAAAGCTATCTAGTAAGAACCTTTGCTTCATTGGATTAAGCCGGCGCGAATGCAAAACCGCCCCGTTCAAGCCGGGCTTCGGCTTGAACGGGGCGGTTTATTTGCGGCGTATAAACGTCGGCGATTAACGCGGTGGCTTGTTGACCTGGTTACCGATCACGCCGCCGACAGCCGCGCCGCCGACCGTGCCCACCGCGCTGCCGCCGGTCAGCACCGAGCCGGCAACCGCGCCGACGCCGGCGCCCACTGCCGTGCTTTTATCTTGCGAAGACATGCCGGCGCAAGCGCTCAGGCCCAGGGTGGCGGCCAGAATTGCCGCAGTCGATGCGATACGTTTGATGTTCATAATTTTCTCCTTACGCTGTTAAGGCGCGGCGTCTGGCCCGCTCCAATGACTACAGAGTACGTCTCCGCGTCACCAATTTCCGTACGACAGCGCACATTGAAACACCTTGTTACCTTTTAGGTTGCGGCTTGACGTTTTGCGCGTTCTTGCCCGGCTTTTCCCGCAAGGTCTGGCCCGGCGGCGGGGCCACCGGCTTGCCGCCGCCCTGGGCCAGCAAGGCTTCGCAGCCGGTCGTCTCGCCCGGCCCGGCGTTGACCAGCGGCAGGATCGCCGCGATCGGCGCCACCACCGCCAGCGCCAGCGCACCGCCGGCCCGCATCGCCAGCACGCCCTTGTCGATGCTGACGTCCGGGTCCTTGAAGGTGCCGCGCACATAAATCGGCGCCCGCAGCGAAATCACGCGCACGCCCTTGGCGTCCGGCCGCAAGGTCAGGTCCAGCTTTTCGTTTTCGAGATTGACGGTGCCGGCGACGTCGATTTTGGCGTCGGACGTGTCGACCACGAACAGGCGCGAGCGCATCAAGCCGTTGGTGACGCTGAAGTCGGTCACCATGCAGTTGAGCTTGACCTGCTTGTCGCCGATCAGCTTGGTCAGCACGACGTTGCCGAGGTTGAGTCCCATTTCCTCCAGCAGCAGCTTGCTGACACTGCCCTCGTTGATTACGCCTTTGAGTTCGCCGTTCGACGAGCCCAGCAGGCCCGCCACCGAGTTGCCCGTGGCCGACAGCGATATGTCCGCATTGACCTGGCCGACGGTGGCCTGCATGCCGTCGATGGTGGGGAACAGCTGCTTGAGCTGCAGCTTGCGCGCGCCGGCCTTGAGCTCGGCGCGGATGGCGTTCGGATTGATCTTGCCGCTGCCGTCGAGCATGATGTTGGAGGTGAAGCGGCCGCCGGCGATGTCGAAGTTCATCGGCGTCAGCGACAGCACGCCATCCTTCATGTGGATCAGGGTGTCGAGGTTGTGGATCGGCAGGCCGCCGTCGCGCGTGATGCGCTGGGCCTTGAAGCTGACGTCGGCGTCGAGCGCGGTCCAGCGTTCGGTCTTGAAGGTCTCGACCGGCAGCACCCGGTTGCCCGGCTGGACGGCCTCGACGCCGCGCGCCTGCTTGCTGGCGTTGGAGTCGGCGCCGACCAGCGGCCCGAGGTCGGAGAATTGCAGCAGCGTCGATTCCACGGCCCCCGTCAACACCGGACGTGGCTGGCCGGACCGGTAGTCGAGCTTGCCGTGGATATCGCTGTTGCCGACACGGCCGGTAAATTTGTCGTAAATCCAGTGGCTGGCGTTGGCACCGATGTTGCCGGTCAGATGCCCTTCGGTGGCGAAAGCGGGCGTCTCCGGCAGCAGCACGCCGGTGATGCCGTACAGGCGCGCCATGCTGGGGCCGGAAATCTTCAGGCGCATGTCCAGCGCGGTCAGCGCGGTCGGCTTGGTCAGGGTGCCCTCGACGGCGATGCGGGTGCCGCCCACGTCCAGGCTGGCGGCCAGCGGGAAGGGTATCGTCTGCTGCTGCAACGACAGCACCGCGCCCGACTTGCCGCTGCCGGTGATGGTTTGATTATTCCACTTGCCGCTCAGCTTCCACGACACGCCGTAGGTCCGATCGGCGTTGATGGTGTCGACCGCTGCGGTGGCGTCCACATGCGTCATGGCGTCGATATAGTGCACCGCGCCTTTGGAGAAGACCACGCGCTGCAGGTCGAGCTTCCACGGCGACGGCTTGTCGGCCTGCTTGAAGGTCCAGTTGTTCTTGCCGTCGGCGTCGCGCTGCAGCAGCACGCTGGGATTGTCGAAGCGCAGCACCGGAATGGCGATCTTGTGTTGCAGCAGCGGCAGCAGCTCGACGCCGAAGGCGAACTGGCCGACGCTGGCCATTTCGGCCGGCGCCCGCATGCCGGCCGGATTGCCGACGTGGACGTCCTTCGCGACCAGGTGCGGCAGTGGCAGGTAGTCGCGCCAGGTGCGGTCCGCGCCCGACAGTCCCTGCTGTTGCCAGGTCAGCGACAGGTCGCCGCGAATCTCGAACGGGCGGTCGATCGATTCGCTGATCTTGTCGTTGAGCCAGGGCCGCGCCTTGTTCCAGTCGTAGGTCGCCAGCACGATGGCCGCGATCACGGGAACGGCCACCACCACGCCGGCGACGGCAATGGCAATCCGGGTTCGGCTCGGGAGGCGGCGGGGGCCGGAAGTGGCCGGGGCGGGGGCGGGGGCGCTGCGGTTCTGGTCCTGCGGGGTCATCGGTTGGCCTTTCTTATTGGTAATGGCATTTTACACACCCTGAGCAACGCAGGCCGGCCCGGTTGTGCGCTGGCGCACCCTGTGTGGCGGCCCGGGCGGCTCCCCTTGTTCAATGTGCGGCAGCGTACTGAAGCACCGCAGGCAACAGCCTATAACGTTACCTGTCCACACAAACTTTCAAGGAGAACAATAATGACGACGACCTTACACCAAAGATTGACCATGATTTGCGGCGCCGCAGTGCTGCTCGGCCTGACCGCTTGCGCTAGCAACAAAACTCCGGCCACCGCCGACGTCGCCGTCTCGCGCGCCGCCGTGGCCAACGCCACCTCCGCCGGCGCCGCCGAGCTGGCGCCGGCCGAAATGCAATCGGCACGCGAAAAGATGGCGCGCGCCAACCAGGCGCTGGCCAACAAGGATTACAAGGCCGCCCAGGATCTGGCGGCGCAGGCCCAGGCCGACGCCCAGCTGGCGCAGAGCAAGGCTAACTCGACCAAGGCCACCGCCGCTGCCGACGAGCTGCAACAAAGCATACGCGTGCTGCGTGAAGAGTTGAACCGCAATAGCACCACCACCCAATAATAGAGACGAGGGAATCATCATGAAACAACTGAACCTGAAAAAACTGGGCGTCATGCCTACCGTGCTGGCGATGTCGATCATGCTGGCAGCTTGCAGCTCCGCGCCGACCACCACCAGCCTGCTCGACCAGACCCGTGGCGATTTCTCGGCCGCGCAAAGCAATCCGTCGGTCGCGGCCAACGCCCCGGTCGAGTTCAAGGCCGCCGCCGACGCGCTGGACCGCGCCAACGCCGCCGCCGACAAGAAGGAAAGCGTCGAAGCGATCGACAAGCTGGCTTATCTGGCCAAGCAGAAGATTGCCGTCGCCCAGGAAGTGGCGAAATCCAAGCAAGCCGAGTCCGATGTTGCCAACGCCGGCCGCCAGCGCGACGAGATCCGCCTGCAGCAGCGCACCCAGGAAGCCGACAAGGCCAAGATGAGCGCCGAGCAAGCCAAGGCCGACGCCGACGCCGCCCGCCGCCAGGCCGAGGCGGCCACCGCCAGCGCCCGCGAAGAGCAATCGAAGAGCGCCGCGCTGCAACAGCAGCTGGCCGACCTGCAAGCCAAGCAAACCGACCGCGGCCTGGTGATCACCCTGAGCGATGTGCTGTTCAACGTCGACAAGGCCGAGCTCAGCGCCGAAGGCATGCGCACCGCGCAAAAGATGGCCGATGTGCTGTTGCAGGAACCACAGAGCGCCGTTTTGATCGAAGGGTTTACCGACTCCACCGGTTCGTCGGCGCACAACATGCAACTGTCGCAGCGCCGTGCCGAATCGGTGCGTAACGCGCTGATCGGCCTGGGCGTGAAAGCCGACAAGGTGTCCACCCGTGGCTACGGCGAAGCGTTCCCGGTCGCCAGCAACTCCGATGCCGGCAGCCGCCAGCTGAACCGTCGCGTTGAAATCGTGCTGTCGCAAAACGGCGCGCCGATCGCCAACCGCCGTTAATGGCGGAACCGGAGCCTCGGGCGTCACGCCGGACATTTCTGGCGTGACGCCTGAAGGGCTCCGCTAGCAAGACTTTCTGTACTTTATTTTAAGGAAAATATCATGGCTGAATCAAACCCCACCCAACCGGCAGGCATCGATAGAGAAGCCATCCGCGCCGCCGCCCGCAATCTCGAGGACGGCCCGGTAACCGCCGGCTACAAGGGTGACCGCACCGCCGTCATCAAGATGCTCAACGAGGCGCTGGCGACCGAACTGGTCTGCGTGCTGCGTTACAAGCGTCACTACTACACGGTCAGCGGTTTGCAGAACGGTCCGATCAAGGCCGAGTTCCTCGAGCACGCCCAGCAAGAGCAGGAGCATGCCGACTCGCTGGCCGAGCGTATCGTTCAGCTGAACGGCCAACCTGATTTCAATCCGGCAACATTGCTCGACCGTAGCCATGCCGAGTATGATGCTTCGGAAGACGTGCAAGCGATGATCCGCTCGAACCTGATCGCCGAGCGCGTGGCCATCGAATCGTACCGCCAGATGATCGAACAGATCGGCGATACCGATCCGACAACGCGTCATCTTTTGATCAGCATCATGGCCGTGGAAGAAGAACACGCCGATGATATGCGCGATTTGCTTGAATAACGACTAACATTTTGATTTTGCTGTAAAGTTTTCACACCTCACAACCATAATAGGAGCTCCATCATGCTGGAACAAAATATCTCTACCGTGAATAACGACGTGAAAACTCTGGTCAAAGATGCGCAAGCATTGTTTACCGCCGCCACCGCCCTGACCGGTGAGAAGGCTGAAGAACTGCGCGGCCGCGGCATGCGCGCGCTGGACACCGCCCTGGCCAAAGCCCACGACGCGCAAATCAGCGCCCTGGCAGCCAGCAAGGAAGCTGCCAAGCAAGCCGACGTCTACGTCAAGGAAAACCCATGGCGTTCGATCGCCGGCGCGGCAGCCGTGGGCCTGCTGATCGGTGTCATCATCGGCCGCAAGTAATCCATGGCGCAAGCTGACGAGTTGACACGTCCGCCAGGCCTGATCGCGTCGCTGGGCAATATCGCCCGCAACAGCATCGGCCTGCTGCTGACGCGGCTGGAGCTGGCCGCGCTGGAACTGTCTCAGGTGCGCAATCACCTGATGCATCTGGTGCTGGCTTTCGCGCTGGCGGTGGTGGCGGGTTGCTTCGCACTCGCCTACGCCACTGTCACGATTGCTTATCTGGCGTGGGATGCGCTGGGCTGGACGATCCTGCCCATTATGACCGGCGTCTTCCTGCTGCTCGCTATCGGCCTCATGGTGTACGCGCGCGGTTTGATCCGCAGCGGCAAGCTGGGCATGCCCGCAACCATGGCTGAACTGAAATCCGACCGCGACATGCTGTTGTAAGAGGAGCGCATATGACAAAAGACGCGGAAAGCAAGTTATTCGACGCTGACAAACAGCGTTTGATCCGTGAAGGCGAGTTGTATCGCATCAAGGTTGTGCACTCGAAGGCGCTGGTGGCCAACGCGTTGCATCCGGATGCGCTGTTTCATGGCGCGGTCGACCACGCCGTCGGACTGGCGCAAGCCCGTCTCGGCGGCCTGCTGCAGCCGGGTGGCATGAGCGGCTTTAACTACAAGGCGCTGATGCCGTACGCGCTGACGGTGGGGTCCTTCATCGCCCGCAAGAAGCTGGTCAAACCGGCGCTTGGCGTGGTAGCGGTGCTGGGGCTGGGCGCCGCCTGGCTGATGCGCCGCAAGCGCATCACGGACTAGTGTCTTGAGTTCGTCGTCCAACAAACTCAACCCTGCGGGCATGCGCATTGTGCTGGTGCTGCAAGGGGGCGGGGCGTTGGGCGCCTACCAGGCCGGCGTGTTCCAGGCACTGCACGAGCATGGCCTGGCGCCCGACTGGATCGTCGGCACCTCGATCGGTGCCATCAACGCCGCCATTTTGGCCGGCAACCCGCACGAAACCCGGCTGGCGCGCTTGCGCCAGTTTTGGGAAGGCATTTCCCACCGCGACTCCTTCGACATGCGCCGCGTGGCCGATGCCCAGCGGCGCTCCAATATTTTTCTGCAAACCTGGGATACCTTGCTGCGCGGCGTGCCGGGCTTTTTCAAGCCGCGACTGTTCAGCCCGTTTGCCGCCGGCATGGCCGTCGCGCCCGAGGAAGCCAGCTTCTACGATACCGCCGAGTTGGGCGAGACACTGAATTCCCTCATCGATTTCGATTACCTCAACGGTCCCGAAGGCATGCGCCTGACCGTCAACGCGCTCAAGGTCACCTGCGGCACGCTGCGCAGCTTCGACAACCGCGACCTCGACATCAACGCCGACCACATCCGCGCCAGCGGCGCCTTGCCGCCCGGCTTTCCGGCGGTGCGCATCGATGGCGAGCTGTATTGGGATGGCGGCCTGTACTCCAACACCCCGCTCGAGACCGTGCTGGACGACGCCCAGCCGGTCGATACCCTGTGCTTCATGGTCGACCTGTGGAGCGCCGACGGCCGCGAACCCACCACCCTGGACGAGGTGCAGACGCGGCAGAAGGATGTCACCTTCGCTTCGCGTTCCAAGCGCCATCTGGACGATTATGTCGCCCGCCACAAGCTGCAGCAAAAGCTGCGCGGCCTGTACGCCGCGTTGCCGGAGCATGCGCAGACGGAGCAGGGCGAGCAGGATCTGGCCGAGCTCGGCTGCGGCACCACCCTGCACGTGGTGCGCCTCGAATACGCGGGCCGGGACTGGAATATGGCGGCCAAGGACATCAATTTTTCCAAGGGCTCGACCGAGTGGCGCTGGGACCAGGGCTACCAGGACGGCCTGCGTGCCGTCGAGGCCGCAGGGTGGCTGACCTTTGTGTCCGAAGACACGCCGCTGGTCGTGCACGAACTGCCGCCGCTGCCCGCCGCCAAGCCGGCCGGCGCACGTGAAAAAGCCGCCTGATCGCTCAGGCGGCTTTCTGTACCGACTTCATCCCGACGGTTACTGCCGTTTGTTCTCTGCGAGAACCTGCGGCACCTTCCGCATGTCGCGCTTGTAGGTTTCGCGCGCTTCGCGGATGCAGGCATCGCGTTCGCCGGCCGGGCCTTTCTTGCAGGCGTTGGTGGATTCGGCCAGCGCGGCGCCGATTTCCTTGCGCAAGGTGCGGGTCTGCTCGGCGCTGGTGGCGTCTTCCTTGTACCATCTTGCCGGATCGCCCTTGGCGATTTCCTGCTGTTGCAGCTGGACGTTCTGCGGCGGCGTGTTGTCCTGCGCTTGCGCAGTCAGCGCCGCGCAAGCCAGCGCCAGGCCGCATGCAATGTGATGGAAACGCGTCATGATGTCCTCCTTGTGCTTACAAGCGGCCCGTCAGCAGCATGATCAGCAGGATCAGCACGATCAAGCCGGTGATACCGCTCGGAGCGTAGCCCCAGTTGCGGCTGTGCGGCCAGGTCGGCAGCGCGCCGATCAGTGCCAGGACCAGAATAATCAGAATGATGGTGCCCATGGTGTTCCCCTTAATTTGGTAGTTGTTTTTGAATGCGGTTTAACGGCGGTTTAATCGGATTAGTAGCGGTACACGCGGCCGTCGACCAGGCGCACGCGGTTGCCGACGCGCAGGTCGTACACGCTGTCCTGGTTCACCATGCGGTAATCGCCGTTGTCCATGCGAACGCTGATCTGATATTCCTGTTTCGCTTCGTTGCGGTTGCCCTCGACGGTGTTGCCGACCACGGCGCCACCGACCGCGCCGGCCACGGTGGCTGCCGCGCGGCCGCTGCCGGAACCGACTTGGTTACCCAGCAGTGCGCCAACCAGGCCGCCGGCGACGGCGCCAGCGCCGCTGGTGCCTTCCTTGGCTTGCTTCATCTGGATCGATTCGATCGTGCCGTAGCTGGCCGATTCATTCTGATTTTGGTACGACACTTGTTGCGGCGCGTTGTTGGTGCTGGCGCAACCGCTTAAAACGGCGGTGCCGGCGATCATCAATGCTGCCAGGGTTTTTGTGTGGTTCATGTTGTTCTCCTGAAAATGTGATTCCAGAATAGTCACACGGCAAAAGTGGGTCTGTGCGGTTTCGCACGAAGGTTGCCAAGTCGGCGGGGAGGGGGAATCGCATGTCCCGGGTCAAATTTTTATCTGTGTACGGTACCGTACAGATGTCCATTTGGAAACCACGTAAAACGTCTACATCGGTAGCAGAGATGTCTAAACGTCCCGCTCGCTGACAAACTCATTAGTTAATAACTCCAAGGAGAACCGCCATGAAAATCGCACATAAAATCGCCACCGCCCTGTTCACCGTTTCGCTGCTGGCCACCGCTGGCTGCGCTTCGACGTCCACCAAAGAAGGCACCGGCGAGTTTGTTGACGATTCGGTCATCACCACCAAAGTGAAAGCCAGCATCTTTAACGAGCCGACCCTGAAGTCGACCGAAATCAATGTCGAGACCTTCAAAGGCACCGTGCAGCTGAGCGGCTTCGTTGCCCAGCCAGCTGACATCGCCAAAGCAGGCGAAGTCGCCCGCGGCGTCAAAGGCGTGACCTCGGTCAAGAACGACATCCGCGTCAAATAAGCATTATCTGCCGGCGCGCCGTGCTCGTCCTTTCGAGCATGCCGCGCCGGGATTTTTTTGTGAGTCATCATGAGCCAGCCGCCTGTAGAGATTTCCCTTCCTCCAACTCCGGCCAGCAATGTGGCCACCGGTGCGGCCTCCGTCGCCGAACCCGATCCCAGTCATCTCCCCCGTATCCCCCTACATGTGAACGCCCGAGGCCTCGCGCTCGGCATCATCGCCACGGTCGCCTTTATCTATGCGCTGCAATGGTCGCGCGGCTTCCTGGTTCCCCTTCTGCTCGGCATTCTGATCAGTTACACGCTCAGTCCATTGATGGGCTGGCTGGAACGCCGCCGCATTCCGCGCATCGTCGGCGCCACCTTGATCACTGTCGCCATGGTCGGCGGCTCGGCGATGGTGGTCGACAAGCTGCACGGCCAGTTCGAATCCATCGTTGAAGAGCTGCCCAGCGCCGGGCATAAATTGTCGCGCCTGGTCTCGGAGCGCTTGCACGGCGGCTCCAGCACGTTGCAGCGCATCCAGGCGGTCGCCACCGAATTACAGCAGGCCACGGCCGGCGCCCAGGAACGGCGCGCCGCGCGCCGCGCCGCGCCGGCCCCGGCCTCCGATTTTCCGTTGATGGATTGGGTGTGGGCCGGATCGATGGGGCTGATGGGTTTCCTGAGCCAGGCCACGATGGTGATCTTCCTGGTGTTTTTCCTGCTGCTATCCGGGGACACGTTCAAGCGCAAGCTGGTCAAGCTGACCGGGCCGTCGCTGTCGAAGAAAAAAATCACCGTGCATATTCTCGAGGACATCAACACCTCGATCCAGAAATACATGCTGATGCTGCTGGTGACGAACGGCATGCTGGCGCTGCTGATGTGGGTGGCGTTGCGCTGGATCGGGCTGGAGAACGCCGGCGCCTGGGCCATCGTCGCCGGCTTGCTGCACTTGATGCCGTATTTCGGCCCCTTGCTGATCATGCTGGCCACCGGCATCGTCGCCTTCCTGCAATTCGAATCGCTGCAAATGAGCTTGCTGGTGATGGGTAGTTCGCTGGCCATCGCCACGCTGGTGGGCACGGTGATCACGACCTGGATGACCGGGCGTTTCGCGCGCATGAACGCGGCGGCCGTGTTTGTCAGCCTGTTGTTCTGGGGCTGGCTGTGGGGCGTCTGGGGCTTGCTGCTGGGCGTGCCGGTGATCGTGATCGTCAAGGTCGTCGCCGAGCGGGTCGAGGGGATGGAAGTGGTTGCTGAGTTGCTGGGCGAGTAGCCGGGCAGTGACCATGGCGAAAGGCCGGCGATGCGCCGGCCTTTTTTTGTCACGGGAATGATGAGTCGTCGGTGTTCAGGGGTTCTGCTTGGTGACGGTGGTGGTTTGGGGCGGTGGCCGGTGGCGCAAACTACCCAGCTGCAACGCATATTGACGCGCGAACTCGGCGCCCAGGAAGAAGATCTGCGCGGAGTAATACACCCACAGCAGCAGCGCGATCACCGAGCCGGCGGCGCCATAGCTGCTGGCCACGCCGCTGTTGCCGATGTAGGCGCCGATCGCATACTTCCCCAACGAGAACAAGGCCGCCGTGCCCAGCGCGCCGATGGTGACGTCGTGCCACGACAGCTTCACCCTCGGCAGCATCTTGAAGATCACGCCGAACAGCGCGGCAATCACGGCAAAGCTGATCGCGTAGTTGATGCCGGTCAGCAGGTCGCCGGCGTCGATCCAGACGCTGTGCACGTATTTTTCCAGCACCGTCAACACCGCGCTCACCACCAGCGACACCATCAACAGGAACGCCAGCACCAGCACCATGCCGAACGACAGCAGCCGGGTGCGGACGACGTCCCACACCGTGCCCGTCTTCAGCGGCGGCACCTGCCAGATCGCGTCCAGGCTCGCCTTGAGTTCGGCGAACACGGTGGTGGCGCCGAACAGCAGCAGGGCGCCGGCGATCAAGGTGGCCAAACGGCCTTCCTCCTTGCTGCGCGCGCCGGCCAGCACCAGCTGGATCGCCTCGGCGCCCTGGTTGCCGACCAGGCCGCGCAATTGCGCGAACAGCTCGCCCTGGGCCGCCTGCGGACCGTAGAACCAGCCGGCGATCGCCAGCACCAGCACCAGGATGGGCGCCAGTGAAAACAGCGTGTAGAAGGCCAACGCCGCGCCCATGCTGCCGCCGCGGTGGTCGAGCCATTCGTAGACGGTGCATTTCAGCACCGAGACTATATTTTTGTTCATATAAAAAAAAAGCCCCGCAACTTTCGTCGCGGGGCTCCCCAATTAATTAATTAATTGACGCGGCGTTCGATCGTGATCTGTTCGACCTCGACGCGACGGTTAGGTTCCAGGCACTTGATCAGGTCAGCACGCTTCTTGTTGTCGCAGGTGACAACAGGATTGGCTTCGCCCTTGCCTTCGGCGACCAGGCGGTTGGCGGCGACGCCTTTACCGACCAGGTAGCCCTTGACGGTGTTGGCGCGCTGCTCGGACAGCTTCTGGTTGTACTTGTCGCTGCCCAGACGGTCGGCGTAGCCGGTGATGACGACGTTGTCGACGGTCGGGTTGGCGTTCAGCACGGTGGCGATCTCGTCCAGCTTAGGCTGGTTCGGGTTCAGCTTGGCGCTGTCGAAGCTGAACAGCTCGGTCGACGACATCGTCACTTTTTCAAAGCGCGCTGGCGGTGGTGGCGGTGGCGCGACCGGTGCTGGCGGCGGTGGCGGCTGCACGGCTTCCGGCGCAGGCGGCGGTGCCGGTGGGGCAGGGCGCGGTGGCGCGGCGAAGGCGAAGTTCAGGCCGACGGTCACGTAGACGTTGTCCGCTTTGCTAGGCGGGAAGGCATCGCCGCGCAGGAAGCCGTGCTGGTTGCGGATGTCCGCCTGGAAGCTGGTGCGCTCGTTCAGGTCGGCCTGGAAACCCAGACCGGCGCTGACGTACGGCGAGTTCTTGGCGATTTCGCCGAAGGTGTTCAGGTTCGACTTGTCGCGCTCGACGCCGGCGCCGACCAGGATGAATGGACGGAACGATTTACGGGAGAACATATACAGGGCGTCCGCGCCCAGGCTCTGCTGCTGATAGCGCTCGCCGTTTTCCTTCGAGCGGGCGTAGGTGCCGCCCAGCTGCACATCCCAGTTCTGGTTCAGGGCTTTACCGAACTTCAGGCCGCCACCGTAACCCTTTTTGTCAACGCCGAAGGCGTCGTTGTCTGGCTTCATGCCGTTGATGCTCGGCTGGATGTACCACGATGGGTTGATGACCGCGTCTTGAGCGACAGCGGAGAACGACGCGCAGAGGGCTGCGACGGCGAGGACGATTTTCTTAGTTTTATTCAAAGTATGCTCCCGATTGATAAATATGGTCATTTGTTGCTTCATCAGCAGCAGTGCAGTGTTTTACCGCTGTTGGACCGAAGAATAGGTAACTTTCATGATGTGGTCGGTTCGCTACCGCACAAAAGCTTGTGCTGTATCAAATCGTACACAAAAGTTGAAACTTTTGCTTGATTAGGCGGGTCCGAAGACTAATGGGACGGAATTCAGGTTGGTAAATACGCCACACACGCCCTTGAACAGGGTTCACAGATCAATAAGTCTGCGGTTCTGTCACTAATGTTCGTTGCCGCACAGACTGGTGCGCCACGACAAGGCATTCTTGAGTCAGATGCAGAGACTGTGGCGTTTCACACCGTAGGCCACCCCCTCTCGCTGCCACTAATCTCGGCAAATTGTTATAAGGAGTGTTCAAATGCATGCAGTTAGACAACCTCAACATCTGGTTCAGAACGAGATGAAAGCTTCGCCGGAAATGCAGGCGACCACCAAGCTGATGCTGGTGGAGCGTCCGGCCCCGGCTCCTCTGGACCGCAAACCGGCGCTGTCGATGGCGTCGATCGAGCGTGTGCGTTCGACCTCTGCGACCTTGCGTCGCATTGAAAATATGCAAAAACTGATCGGCGAGCTGTCCATGCACGAGATGCTGGCCGACGAAATCGCCTGGTTCCTCAAGTTCTCGCCGTCCGGCGCCCGCAAATACATCCGCGACCTGCGCGAAGCCGGCGTCATCGAGCTGGCGCGCTATGTCGAAGGCACCGCCACCTATCTGGGCAAGGCCGTCTACCAGCTGACTCCCGACCCGGAGCGCGTCGCCGCCTTCCTGGCCGCGATCGTCCAGCCGAAGCGCGAAGGCGCGCCGCCACGCAAGGAACGCCCGGGCATCCGTGAGCAAGCCATGGCCGGCAGCGGCCGCCACTTCCACATCCTGGCCGACGACACCCACTACGCGATCCGCGTCAACCGTGGTCCGGTGATGCGCGATCCACTGGTTGCCGCGCTGTTCGGTTCGGCGCCTTCGGAGCAAAAAGCCGCCGACTAAGCCGCCGGCCGCGCTGCGCCAGCGCACAAGAGTATCATCGACAGCCGGGCATGCCCGGCTGTTTGCATATTGAAAAGCAGACAAGCCGCCCCACTTAGCCAGCAATGGACATCACACGGACGCGCGGCACATGGAAGCTTTGATCTGGATCGGCCTGACGGCGCTGGCGATAGCGCTGCCTTTTTATGTGCCCCGCTGGCGCCTGCAACGGGTGCTGGCCAGGCCGTTGCCGGCCGAGGCGCAAACCGTTTTACACCGCAACATCCCCGTCTACCGCCGTATGACCCCGGAATTGCAGCAACAGCTGCAACGGCTGGTCGTGCAGTTTTTACATCAGAAAAAATTCATCGGCTGCGAAGGCGTGGAAGTGACCGACGAGATGGCCGTCATCATTGCCGGCCAGGCGTGCCTGTTGCTGCTCAACCGTCCGACCAAGGTGTATCCGGCGCTGCACACCATCCTGGTGTATCCGAGCGAGTTCGTGGCGCGCCGCGCCGACGTCGGCCCGGGCGGCGTCGTCACGCCGGGCCACCAGAGCATGCTCGGAGAATCGTGGGACGACGGCCGCGTCGTCCTGTCGTGGGACAACGTGCGGCGCGGCGCCGACGACTGGACCGACGGCCACAACATCGTGCTGCACGAGTTCGCGCACCAGCTCGACAGCGAGTCCGGCCGCGCCAACGGCGCCCCGTATCTGGGCAGCCCGGACAGCTACAACGAGTGGGCCGAGGTCTTGTCGCGCAACTTCCAGAACCTGCGGCACAGCGCGATGTACCGCCAGCACAGCGTGATGGACCACTACGGCGCCACCAATCCGGCGGAATTCTTCGCCGTGGCCACCGAAACCTTCTTTGAAAAGCCGTACCAGATGGCCGAGCACCACGGCGAGCTGTTCGCCGAGTTCCTCAAGTACTACCGCGTCGATCCGCGCGAGTGGCTGCCGCCACCGCCACCGCCCGAACCGCCGGCCGAACCGTCCTACGGCTGGACGCCCACCTGGTCGCATTGACTGCGATAACACACGGCGACAGTGCGTGAGCGCACGGAAATGCGGCCCTGACGGGCGCATATTGCGCAGATCGGGCTACGGCCGAAACCAGGGAGAACAGCATGAGCAACATTATTGCGGGGCATTTCCAGTTACAGGATGAAATCGCGGATGCGCGTATCGCCTTGCTGCGCGCAGGCTTCGCAGCCGAGCGCATCAGCGCGTTCTACGTTAATCCGCAGGGGCAGCACGATACGTACGAGCTCGGCGGTGACCACGACAAGTCGCCCGGCGCCAAGGAGACCGACGACGGCGTGTTGCAGGGCGGCGCCACCGGCGCGGTCGCCGGTGCCGTGGCCGGGTCCGCCGCGATTCCGGTGGCCGGCCCATTGGGTCCGGTGGTCGGCGCGCTGGTCGGCGCCCACGTCGGTTCGCTGTTCAGTTTTTCGAAGATGAAGGACGCCGGCGAAGCGGAGGAGGGCAGTTCCGAGAACCAGGTTGCGCCGCGCAAGTCGGGCATGATGATCGCCGTCGAGGTGGTCGACAGCGGCCAGGAGCAGAAGGCGCTCGACGTATTGCGAGGTCTGGGCGCGGAGGATGTTGAACGCGCCGAAGGCACCATCAGCGCCGGCGATTGGCGCGACTTCGACCCCACCTCAAGGCCGGTGCCAGCGTAAATCTTCATTGTTGCGAATGCGAGACTGTGTCCGCGCAACCGTGATTTCCGCCGGAGTCGTTGCTCCAATCAAGCGCCCGGCGGCGTCAACGCCGGCGCTGTTCCGTGCGCGTCTGGCAACCGATGCACAGGCGCGCCTCCGGCCGCGCGTCGAGCCGCGAGAAGCCGATTTCCTCGCCACAGTTCTCGCATAGCCCATAGCTTTGGTCGTCAAACTTGGCCAGCGCCTGCCTGACCGTGGACAACTGTTTGGTGGTGTGCGCCGCCGTCTCGTGGACCAGGGCGTTGAGCGTGCGCTGGCTGGCGTTGTCGGCCGGCGAAGCTTCGGCCTCGTGCGGCAGCGGCAGGCGCACGTCGGTGGTGCGGTCCAGATCGTCCGCGAGTTGGCTGAGCAGCGCCTTGCGCGCGCTCTCCAGCCGCGCCTGCAAGATCTGCCATTGGTGTTCTTCCAGTCCGTTCATCCCGCGCGCTCCTTACGTCGTTTGACCGGAGATGGCGCGGTTTGTTCGGCCCAACTGGCGTCAACCCGCAGGCTTGTCCATCGCCTCCAGATGGTGCTTGATGGTCTCGAACGGCTTGGCCAGTTTGTCCGGCTTGCCGGTGGCGATGGCCGCCGCCAGCGACAGCAGCTCGCCGGTCAGCGCGATCAAATCCTTGGTGTGCTGGATTTTGCGGATTTTCTCCTGCGCGCGGGCGGTCACGTCGAGCAACTGCTGCTGGGCGCCGGCCAATCCGCTGGCGGCCAGCACCGCCGCCTCCAGGTACAGGCTGTTGGCGTGCTGGCGCAGCGCCACTTCGTTGTCGAACAGTGCCTGCGCGGTGGCCTGCGCGATGCCAGGCGGTTTCTGGCGGAGTTCGCGCATCAGGCGCGTGTGCAGGGCGTCGGCGCTGGCGGACAGGCCGTCGGCCAGCGCTTCGATCTCCAGTTGGATGGGATTGGTAGTCATCGCTGCTCCTGTATTGGCTGATATTGGCTTAGTTGGACGGGATCTGGTCGAGCAGCGCGCGGTGGCTCTGTTCGATCGCCGCCAGGTTTTTCTGCGCCAGGGTCTGGCGCTGGCCGATCAGGCGGTACTCGGCTTGTTTGCTCTGCTGCGCGCTTTTGGCCAGCGCCGTCAGCAAGCGGTCGCGGGCCGGGTCGAGGAAGGGAATCTCCGACTCCAGCATGCCGATGACGATGCGCTCCTCGTTCTCGCTGGACTTGTCGTACAGCCTCAGCAGCGTGGTCATGGCCTCGAGCAGATCCTTTACCGGCTGCGCGGCGTCGCGCATGACCTGGTTGACGGCGCGCTCCTGCGCCGGCGCCGTGATGGCGCGCGCGATCAGCGTCGTCAGCCGGGCGAAGGCGTTGACGTGTTTCTCCTCGATGCCGGAGTCGGGCCAGGCGTTGATGCCGCCGCTAATCGTCTTGATCTGGTCGCGCAGCTCGTACTGCTCGTCGCCGGCCAGCACGCCGAGCGTCTGCATGTACGCCTGCACGCCGTATTGCAGCTTGACGAAATCGTCGCACGCCTGCCGGCGCTTCGCGTCGAGCTCGGCCTCGCGGGCGTCGGCTGCCGCCGTCAGGAAGGGCTGCTCGCGCTGGTAGGTCGTGCGGTAGCGCTCGGTTAGTTCGTGATAGGCGTTGAGCTTGGGCGCCTGGGCGGCGAAGGCGCGCACCTCGGCCATGCGCGGCGTGCTGCTGGCGCAACCGCCG
Organism: Oxalobacteraceae bacterium OTU3CINTB1; assembly: GCA_024123955.1. Taxonomy (NCBI): domain Bacteria; kingdom Pseudomonadati; phylum Pseudomonadota; class Betaproteobacteria; order Burkholderiales; family Oxalobacteraceae; species Oxalobacteraceae bacterium OTU3CINTB1. Next base: position 5,013,286 of record CP099652.1, on the reverse strand, counting down.
AGCAGGGCCAGCAATCCGAGTAGCAGGAAAAGACGCGGCAGTTTCATGGGTGCTCCTTTGGGGTTGGGACTATTGTTGCGCTGGGTGTTTACGGTTGCTTTGCGAATGCGCAGCTTACGACGTCAGGCTGCGGCGCCAGTCCAGGCCCGCGATGGTGTCGCCGGCGGGAAGGTATTCGCAGCCGAGCCAGCCCGTGTAGCCGAGCTCGTCGATCAGGGCGAACAGGTGGCGGTAGTTGATCTCGCCGGTGCCCGGCTCGTGGCGGCCCGGGGTGTCGGCGATCTGCATGTGCTTGATCATCGGCAGGTTGGCGCGGATGGTGTTGCTCAACTCGCCCTCCATGCGTTGCATGTGATAAATGTCGTACTGCAGGAACAGGTTGGGGCGGTCCGCCTCGGCGATGATGTCGAGCGCCTGCGCGCTGCGGTTGAGGAAATAGCCGGGCATGTCGAAGTGGTTGATCGGCTCGATCAGCAGGTCGATGCCGTGCGGCAGCGCCAAGTCGGCGGCGTGGCGCAGGTTGTCGACATAGGCGGCGCGCGCCGCCTCCGGCGCCAGGCCGGCCGGCACCTTGCCCGCCATGCAGTGCAGCCGGGTCACGCCCAGCGCCAGCGCGTAGTCCAGCGCCGGCCGCACGCCGGCGCGGAACTCCTCCACGCGCAGCGGATTGCAGGCCATGCCGCGGTCGCCCGCGTCCCAGTCGCCGCAGGGCAGGTTGAACAGCACCAGCTGTAAGTCATGGCGGCGCAAGCGCTCGGCGATCTGCCCGGCATCATAGGCATATGGAAAGAGAAATTCGACGCCATCGAAGCCGGCCTCGCGCGCCAAGGCAAAGCGGTCGAGGAATGGCACTTCGGTAAAAAGCATCGACAGGTTGGCGGCGAAGCGGGGCATCAACGTTCCGATAATCGTTAGCAATCCGATATCGTAAACGATATTTGCCCGACCACATAAAAAAGCTTTCACTCCGGGGTCAGGTCCACCATTTCTACACGAGCTCCGCTGTTGAAGCCTCCCACTCACGAGGCCGTGTAGAAATGGTGGACCTGACCCTGGATTGGCCTGCCCAGGATTGGCGACCCTCGGTCCGGGCGAAAAAAATGCCGTTCAGCTTGCATTGAACGGCATTTCATCAGAGCTGGGTCGGCTTAGCGGCCGCGACCGCCCGAGCGGTGCGGGGACGCCGGACGCGGGGCGCTGGTGCCCGTGCGCGGGCCGCCGCCGTTGCCGCCGGCCGAAGCGCCAGGCGCGCGCGGCTTGCTGCCGCCACCGCCACCGCCACCGCCGGTCTTGGCGCCACCGCCGCCGCCTGGCTTGCCACGGCCCTGGCCGCCGCCACCACCGCTACGGCCGCCGCCCGGACGATGGCCGGCGCTGCGCAGCTGCACAGGTTGGGCGCGCGCGTTCAGGTCCGGCTCGAAGCCCGGGATTACTTCGCGCGGCAGCGTTTGCTTAATGAGCTTTTCGATGTCCTTCAACATGTCGTGCTCGTCCACGCAGACCAGCGATACCGCTTCGCCGGTGGCGCCCGCGCGGCCGGTGCGGCCGATACGGTGCACATAGTCTTCCGGAATGTTCGGCAGGTCGTAGTTGACCACGTGCGGCAGCTGGTCGATGTCGATGCCGCGCGCGGCGATGTCGGTGGCGACCAGCACTTGCAGCTTGTTGTCCTTGAACTCGGACAGCGCCTTGGTGCGCGCCGACTGGCTCTTGTTGCCGTGGATCGCCATCGCGCCGATGCCGTCCGCGCCCAGCTGTTCGACCAGCTTGTTGGCGCCGTGCTTGGTGCGGGTGAACACCAGCACCTGCGACCAGTCGTTAGCCTTGATCAGGTGCGCCAGCATCGGGTGCTTCTTGTCGCGGTCGACCGGGTGGATCTTTTGCGCGATCACTTCCACCGTCGAGTTGCGGCGCGCCACTTCGATCGTCGCCGGCTTGTTCAGCAGGCCGTCGGCCAGCGCCTTGATCTCGTCCGAGAAGGTGGCCGAGAACAGCAGGTTCTGGCGCTTGGCCGGCAACGCGGCCAGCACTTTCTTGATGTCGCGGATGAAGCCCATGTCGAGCATGCGGTCGGCTTCGTCCAGGATCAGGATCTCGACCTTCGACAGATTGACGGTGCGCTGTTCCATGTGGTCGAGCAGGCGGCCCGGCGTGGCGACCAGGATGTCGACGCCATGCTTGAGCTGCTTGATCTGCGGATTGATGCCGACGCCGCCGAAGATCACGGTCGAGTTCAGCTTGGTGTACTTGCCGTAGGTGCGCACGCTTTCCTCGACCTGGGCCGCTAGTTCGCGGGTCGGGGTCAGGATCAGCGCGCGGATCGGACGCGTGGTGGTGTTGCTCGTCTGCGCCGCGCCGGCGGCGTCGGTCGACAGGCGTTGCAGCAGCGGCAAGGTGAAACCGGCGGTCTTACCGGTGCCGGTTTGCGCGCCCGCCAGCAAATCGCCGCCGTTCAGGACTGCGGGGATCGCCTGCAGTTGGATCGGGGTCGGCGTGGTGTAACCGGTTTCGGTGACAGCACGGACAATAGCGTCGGACAAACCGAGGGAAGAGAATGACATGGTAACTTTATATGAAGATCGGCCTGTCGCCGCGGAGGGCGCCAGTCGCAGGCAATCGGATTTTTGGATTGCGGCGCAAAGGACTGGTCAGATGCCGCAGCTATTAGTATAACAGCTAAGTTCGCTTGATGTTTCAATTGGGAAATGAAAAAGGGAGCATACGCTCCCTTTTTTGTAACAGATTGTCTATTGACGCGCCGTTATGGGGCGCAGCGCGGTCGATTAAGCGAACGGCGTCAGCAGGCCGACCATCTGGCCGAAGATTTTCGGGCTGGCGGCGATGATGTCGCCCTTGTACAGGTAGTCCGACTCGCCGTTGAATTCGCCGACGATGCCGCCCGACTCGGTCACCATCAGCGAACCGGCGGCGATGTCCCAAGGCTTCAGGCCTTTTTCATAGAAACCGTCGAGGCGGCCGGCGGCCACGTAGGCCAGGTCCAGCGCGGCGCTGCCCGGACGGCGCACGCCGTGCGAGCGTTCGGCCATGATGCCGTACATTTTCAGGTATTCGTCGAGCGCCTTGGCGTTGCCGGCCTGGTAGCCGGTCGAGAGCAGGGCGTTGGCAATGCGGTCGAGCTTGGTGACGCGGATGCGCTTGTCGTTCAGGTAGGCGCCGGCGCCCTTGGTGGCGGTGAACAGGTCGTTGCGCACCGGGTCGTAGATGACGCCCTGGGTGATCACGCCGCGCTGCGACAGCGCGATCGAGATGCAGTACTGCGGGAAGCCGTGCATGAAGTTGGTGGTGCCATCGAGCGGGTCGATGATCCAGGTGTATTCAGTCTCGTCGTTGGCGTTCTTCGATGGACCCGATTCCTCGGCCAGGAAGGCGTGGTCGGGATAGGCTTTGGACAGCACCTCGATGATCGCCTGTTCGGCGGCCTGGTCGACGTCGGTGACGAAATCCTTGTGGTTTTTCTCGGTCACGATGACGCGGTCGAGGTCGAACGAGGCGCGGTTGATGACGGCGGCGGCGCGGCGGGCGGCTTTGATCGCCGTGTTGAGCATTGGGTGCATGTTAAGCTTTTCCGTTAAAAGAACGCTAACGCCCACCGGCGGACAGGGGCCGCGGCGGCGCGCTAGAGAACAAGAGTGAATTAAAGAGCGGAGCGGCGCCGACAGGGTAAAATCCGGGTTTGCGGGCTGGCAGTTGGCCGGGCCGCAAGGTTGAAGTTATTGTATCGATACCGCGCAATAGCGCTATTTTAAATGAACCTGCCCGAAATCAACACGAATCTTTTCACGCGACTGCGATTTATTCTGGTCGAAACCAGCCGGGCCGGCAATATCGGGGCCGTCGCGCGGGCCATGAAAACCATGGGCTACAACGATTTGGTGCTGGTCACGCCCCGGTTCGAGAACGCGGCGCAGGACCCGGAGGCGGTCGCCTTCGCCAGCGGCGCGCAGGACATCCTGGCCAACGCGCGGACTGTCGGCAGCATGGCCGAGGCGCTCGACGGCATCAACTTCGCCGCCGCCGTCTCGGCGCGGCTGCGCGAATTTTCGCCGCCGGTGCTGACGCCGCGCCAGCTCTCCACGCAACTGGTGGCGCAGCCGGAGCTGCACGCGGCGCTCATCTTCGGCAACGAGCGTTTCGGCCTGCCGAACGAGCTGGTTGAAAAATGCAATGTGCTGATCAACATCCCGGCCAATCCGGAATATTCGTCGCTGAACTTGTCGCAGGCGGCCCAGGTGCTGGCCTACGAATGCCGGATGGCGGTGCTCGACGGCGCGGGCGTGACGCACACGCCGCGCCAGCCGGCCGGCGACGCCGGCGACGTCGGCGATGTGGGCTTCCACGGCGAGGCGGCCAGCCTGGCGCAGATCGAGGGCATGTACCAGCATCTGGAGCAGGCGCTGGTGGGGATCGGGTTTCTGGACGCGGACAACCCGCGCAAGCTGATGCCCAGGCTCAAGCGCTTGTTCTCGCGCGCGCAACTGGAGAAGGAAGAAGTGAATATTTTGCGCGGCATCGCCCGCCACATGACCGGCAAGCAGAAGGCGGGCAAGGGCGGCTAGAACGACAATAATATGAACGGGTGGGGACCATGGATTCGAACCGCAGATCTTTTCTCAAGGTCGGCGTGGCCGGGGCGGTCGCACTCGCCGCCGGCGGCGCCGTCTACCGCCTGGCCTACGCGCCGACGCGGGGCCATCGCTTCGCGCTCGACGGCCCCGCGACGATACTGCTCACTGCCGTGATCCCCTCCATGCTCGGCCCCGTGCTGCCGACCGAACCGGCAGCCCGCACCGCCGTCATCCACCAAACCGTCGACCACGTCGGCACCGCCATCGCCGGGCTCGCACCGGCCTCGCAAAAACAACTGCAAGACCTGTTCGGCCTGCTGTCGCTGGCGCCGGTGCGGCGCATGCTGGCCGGCGTCTCCGGCGGCTGGGAGCACGCCTCGCCGGACGCGGTGGACGCTTTCCTGCAAAGCTGGCGGCACCACCGCCTGCAAACCCTGCAAACCGCCTACCTCGCGCTGCACGACCTGATCATCGGCGCCTGGTACGCGCAGCCGGCCAACTGGTCCGCGATCGGCTATCCCGGCCCGATCAAGGAACTGGCATGAGTGATAAGAACAATACCAACATCCCGATCGCCGCGCAGAACGGCCCGATCCCCGATCCGATCCACGCCGGCCTGGCCGCCGGCTGGCGCGTGACCGACTGCGCGCGGCTCAACGAAGACCTGGTCATGGAGGTGGACGTGGTGATCGTCGGCAGCGGCGCCGGCGGCGGCGTCACGGCCGAGATCCTGGCGCGCGCCGGCCTGCGCGTGCTGATCGTCGAGGAGGGCGCGCTGAAGTCGTCGACCGACTTCAAAATGCGCGAGACCGACGCCTATCCGGCGCTGTACCAGGAATCGGCGGCGCGCAAGACGCGCGACAAGGGCATCAACATTCTGCAGGGCCGCACCGTCGGCGGCAGCACCACGGTCAACTGGACCAGCAACTTCCGCACGCCGGCCGGCACGCTGGCGTACTGGAACAAACACTACGGCCTTGCCGACTACACGCCCAATTCGATGGCGCCGTGGTTCGCGATGATGGAGCGCCGCCTCAACATCGCCGAATGGGCGCCGCCGCCGAACGAAAACAACGATGTGCTGCGGCGCGGCGCCGGCAAGCTGGGGATAGCAACCGGCATCATCCACCGCAATGTCAACGGCTGCTGGAACCTCGGCTATTGCGGCATGGGCTGTCCGACCAACGCCAAGCAGTCGATGCTGGTCACGACGATTCCGGCGGCGCTGGAACTGGGCGCCACCCTGCTCACGCGCGCCCGCGCCGAGCGCTTGCTGATCAAAGGCGACCAGGTGGCGCAGCTCGATTGCGTCGCGCTGGACGCCGCCGGCCTGGCGCCGACGGGTCGCCGCATCACCTTGCGCGCCAGGCACTTCGTGCTGTCCGGCGGCGCCATCAACACGCCGGCGCTGCTGCTGCGTTCCGTCGCGCCCGATCCGCACGGCTTGCTGGGCAAGCGCACCTTCCTGCATCCGACGCTGGTCTCGGCCGCCGTCTTCGCGCAGCGCGTGGACGCGTATGCGGGCGCGCCGCAGTCGGTGTATTCCGACCACTTCCTGCACACGCAAGCCATCGACGGCCCGGTCGGCTACAAGCTCGAGGCGCCGCCGCTGCATCCGGTGCTGATGTCGACCACGATGGCCGGTTTTGGCGCGCAGCACGCGCGCCTGATGGCGCAGTTTCCGCATGCGCAGGCGCTGCTGGCGCTGCTGCGCGACGGCTTCCACGCGGACGCGCCGGGCGGCAGCGTGGCCGTGTCCAATGATGGCGCGCCGGTGCTCGATTATCCGATCGGCGACTACTTGTGGGACGGCGCCCGGCGCGCCTTGCTGAGCATGGCGGAGATCCAGTTCGCGGCCGGCGCCAGGACGGTGATGCCGGTGCACGAGGCGGCCGGCGAGTACACCAGTTGGCGGCAAGCGAAGGCTGCGATCGCTGCACTGCCTTTCAAGCTGCTGGCCACGCGCGTGGTGTCGGCGCATGTGATGGGCGGCTGCGCGATGTCGACCGACGAGCGGCTGGGCGTGACCGATGCCGGCGGCCGCTATCGCGGGCTGCGCAATGTGTCGGTGCACGACGGCTCGCTGTTCCCGACCTCGATCGGCGCCAATCCGCAGCTGTCGGTGTATGGCGTGACGGCCAGGCTGGCCACTACGCTCGCGTTGGAAATGACGCGGAAATGAGGCGGAAATGACGGGGAAATGACGCGGAAATACGTAGGGCGGATTAGCGCAGCGTAATCCGCCAGGCTCCGTCGGCGGCTCATGGTGGATTACGCGCTGCGCGCTAATCCCCCCTACGAAATCGGTTGTTGTGCCGACAGGTTTTAGATATCGTTCAGTTCGCTTGAGACGCTATCTCCGTTCGTATCGCAAGAGTATGATGAGTCCATGATTAAACGTTTCCTCATCGTTCTCTTGGCGGTCCAGATCGGCGCGATGCTGGCGCTGTCCTTGTCGCTGCATCGCTGGTGGCATCCGGCGTGGCGCGCGGCGGTCGCCGCACCCGTCGCGGCGCTCGTTTGCGTGACCGTCGCGGCGGCCATCGTGCTGCTGGTGCGCCTGCTCATCAACGCCAACAACTTCCGCATGAGCCGGCGCGCGCGCAGCGCCACGCCGGCCGGCCACGCGCTCAATCCCCACACCGCGATTAATCTGCTCGCGCATGAATTTTTATCATCGATGTTGACATCGTCTTACTACATGCTGCGGCCCGTCGGCCTGCGCCTGCAGCCGAACGCGCGCGGCTTGCCGGTGCTGCTGATCCACGGCTACGCCGGCAACAGCGGCTATTGGCTTCCGATGAGCAAGCTGCTGACGCAAGCACGCATCAGCCATTACGGCATCGACCTGGAGCCGCCCGGCGCGTCGATCGACGACTTCGTGCCGCAGGTGCGCGCGGCCGTCGAGCGCCTGTGCGCGGAGACTGGCAGCGAGCAAGTCATCGTGCTCGCGCACAGCATGGGCGGGCTGGTGGCGCGCGCGTACCTGCGCCGCCATGGCCACGAACATATCGCCCGCGTGATCACGCTCGGGACGCCGCACCACGGTACCGCGCTGGCCGGCTTCGGTCCTGGTAGTAACGCCATGCAGATGCGGCGAAACAGCACCTGGCTGGCGTCGCTGGCGGCCACTGAGGCGGATTTGCAACGCAAATTATTTTCATCCATCTACTCGGTCCACGACAACATCGTCGCGCCACAGGATTCCAGCGATTTGCCCGGGGCGCGCAACCTCGTGTTTGGTGCAATTGGCCATGTTGCGCTGGGCCGGCATCCGGAAATCATGCGTTGCGCGTTGGCGGAAATCAAAACCGCAACACCTGTGTGATTTTGTGTGATGTTTTGCGTGATTTGTTGCTGTATGGTTACTCGTATGAAGTACAGTAAACAGGTGGAACGACAGGTGGAACGATGGCGATAGACTTCGGCACCCTTATCCTCGACGAAACACCCGACGCGGTGATCATCACGCGGCTCGATGGCGAGGTGGTGTACTGGACCAACGGCGCGCGCATGGTGTTCGGTTACAGCAGTGACGAGGCGACGGGCCGCAAGCTGGCCGAGCTGATCGAGGTGCCCGGATTGGACGATGGCGGCGCGGTGGTGCGGCAAACGCTGGGCGCCGGCGCGGCCAGCTACGAGTCGGTGCGCCGCGCCAAGGACGGCACGCTGGTGTACATCGACAGCACCAGCAAGCTGCTGCGCGACGCCGCCGGTGCGCCGGAATATATTTTGTGGAGCAAGAAGGACGTCACCACGCTCAAAGTGCTGCGCGACGCCAAGCTGGTCGAGGCGCGCTTTCATGGCATCCTGGAATCGATGCCGGACGCGATCATCGTCGCCAACGCCAGCGGGCGCATCGTGCTGGCCACGCGCCAGGCCGAGGCGATGTTCAAGTACCAGCACGGCGCCTTGCGCGGCGTGGTGCTCGAGATGCTGATGCCGGCGCGCTTGCGCCACGCGCACATCGCGCACCGCCACGACTACGGCGCGCGGCCGGCGCTGCGGCCGATGGGCAGCGGGCGCGATCTGTACGGCTTGCGCAGCGACGGCGTCGAGTTCCCCGTCGAGATCAGCCTGAGCCCGATCGAGACGGAGGAGGGCACCTTGATCATGAGCGCGATCCGCGACGTCGGCGAGCGCAAGCGGATCGAGCTGGCGCTGCAGGAGAAGAATGTCGAACTGGCAAAGGCGGTCGCGGCCAAGGACCGCTTCCTTGGCGGCATGTCGCACGAGCTGCGCACGCCGTTGAACGCGATTATCGGCTTTACCGGTACTATGTTGATGAAGTTGCCTGGGCCGATTAATTCGGAACAGACCAAGCAATTGCGCATGGTGCAAAGCAGTGCGCGCCACCTGCTGTCGTTGATCAACGACCTGCTCGATTTGACCAGGATCGAGTCCGGCAAGGTGGCGCTCGATCTGGTGCCGCTGCCGTGCCGGCCGGTGATCGACGAGGTGCTGGCGCTGCTGCAGCCGCAGGCGCGCACCAAGGGCTTGGCGCTGGCGCTGGTGGATTCCGAACGGGAAGTGACGGTCGAGACGGACCGCCGCGCCCTGCAGCAGATTTTGATGAACCTGGTCGACAACGCGATCAAGTTCACCGACAGCGGCACCGTGCGGGTGCGGTTGGGGACGGCGGAGGTGGACGGGCGGGCCCGCGCCACCATCAGTATCAGCGATAGCGATTGCGGTGCCGACGCCGGTCAGGGCGGGCGGCGCCAGGCGCTATCGCAGTTGCAAGCCAGTTCGATGCGCCAGTTCGAGGGCACGGGGCTGGGGCTGCATTTGAGCCAGAAGTTGGCGACCCTGTTGCATGGGGAAATTTTGTTTGACAGCGAGTATGGCGTCGGCAGTATTTTTACACTGACGCTGCCGCTGCAGTCATCACAGGGGGAGTCACAAGGTGTCGGCACGTATACTGATTATTGAAGACAATGCCACCAACATGGAGTTGATGGTTTACCTGTTGCGGGCGTTCGGCTACACGCCGCTGTCGGCGGTCGATGGCGAGGCGGGCGTGGCGGCCGCGCTGCGCGAGCTGCCGGACCTGATCATCTGCGACGTCCATCTGCCCAAGCTCGACGGCTACGGCGTGGTTGCCGCGCTCAAGGGCGACGCGACGGTGCGCCACATCCCGACCCTGGCCGTGACGGCCCTGGCGATGGTCGGCGACCGCGAACGCCTGCTCGAGGCCGGCTTCGACGGCTACATCGGCAAGCCGATCGAACCGGACACGTTTGTCACGCAAATCGAGTCTTTTTTGGACGGGGAGATGTCGACCCCGTCTAAAAACGACATCGCCACGATCCTGATCGTGGACGACCACGTGCTCAACCGCGAGTTCCTGATGACCTTGCTGGGCTACGGCGGCCACCGCCTGCTGGAGGCCTCCAACGGCGCCGAGGGCCTGAAAATGGTGCTGGCCGAGCGGCCCGACCTGGTCATCTCCGACATCCTCATGCCTAATATGGACGGCTACGAGTTCGTCACCCGCATGCACGGCAATCCGGAGACGGCCGACGTGCCGGTGATCTTCTACACCGCCACCTACCGCGAGCGCGAGGCGATGGCCGTGGCGCAGTCGTGCGGCGTGCGCTGGGTGCTGCCCAAGCCGTCCGATCCGGACGTGATCCTGCGCACCGTGCACGAGGCGCTGGGGCTGGCCATGGTCGGCGACGGCGACGACGATGGCATCGGCGACCTGCCGGCCTTCGCGCCCGAGCCGCCGCAGGAGGGGCGCTTCCACAACATCGACGACAAGGTGGCCGAATACCTGGGCGAGCTCGAATCGAGCAGCCAACTGATCACGCAGTTCGCCCACGGCTCGAACGAGGCGGCCGACGGCGCGCCCGAGCACCTGTCGCTGATGACGCAGCGGCTGTCGAGTTCGCTCTCCAGCCTGCAGGCGGTGAGCCTGCGGCTGACCGCGCTCATCGAGCTGGGCATCGAGCTGGGCACCGAGCGCGATCCGCGCGCGCTGGTCGAAATCGGCTGCCGCGTGGCGCAGAACATTTGCGTCTCCAAATACGCCTGCATCGGCGTGCTGGAGGCCGGCGCGAGCGAGCTCAGTTACTACGCCAGCTGCGGCGCCGGCGTGCCGATCCGCCAGATCGCGCAATCGCCGCGCGCCGGCGTGCTGCGCGGGCTGCTCGACCAGCGCCTGCCGTGCCGCATCAACGACCTCGACGGCGACCCGGCCAACATCGGCTTGCCGGCCGGCCATCCGCCGGTGCACTCCTTCCTGGGCGTGCCGATCGCCTCGCGCGACCGCACCCACGGCTGGCTCTACCTGGTCGACAAGCTCGGCGCCGACGGCTTCTCCGAGGTCGACGAGCGCGTCGCCGCCACGGTGGCCGCGCAGATCTCGGTGGCCTACGAAAACCTGCTGCTGTACGACGAGATCAAGCGCCACCACGCGCAACTGACCCTGGACATGAACGCCCGCATCCGCCTCGACGAGGACCTGCGCCGCTTCCGGCTGGCCATGGACGCCACCGCCGACGCCATCTTCCTGGTCGACCGCGCCGGCATGTGCTTCGTCGACGTCAACGCCACCGCCTGCCGCATGCTCGGCTACGAGCGCGAGGACTTCCTCAAGATCGGCCCGGGCATGGCCGCCGAGGGCGACATGCGCAAGCTCGAGGAGCTGTACGAAAAACTGCTGTCGGGCGACCAGAGCGGCGCCATGACCGAGCTGCTGCTGCAATGCCGCGACGGCAAGCCGCTGGCGGTCGAGGTGCAGCGGCGCACCCTGCGTTCCGGCCCGAGCTGGATCCTGGTGGCGGTGGCCCGCGACATCACCGAGCGCAAGGAGGCCGAGCAGCGCCTGCTCAAGCTGGCCCACTTCGACACCCTGACCGGCCTGCCCAACCGCAGCCAGTTCTACGACTCGCTGACGCACTCGCTGCGCCAGGCGACCGACCACAAATGGTCGCTGGCGGTGCTGTTCCTCGACGTCGACCGCTTTAAAAACGTCAACGACACCCTGGGCCACACCATCGGCGACGAGCTGCTGCGCCAGTTCTCCAGCCGGCTGGTCGACTGCCTGCGCGTGCGCGACACCATCGGCCGCTTCGGCGGCGACGAGTTCGCCGCCATCCTGATGCTGCCGGAGGGTGCGCAAAACGCCATCGCCGTGGTCGACAAGATCCGCGACTCGATGCGCCGGCCGTTCGACCTCAAGGGCCACGAAGTCACCGTCACGGCCAGCATCGGCATCGCCGTGTTCCCCGACGACGGCACCGATCCGGACGTGCTGATCCAGTACGCCGACACCGCCATGTACCGCGCCAAGGAAGCCGGGCGTGACGCCTTCCGCTTCTTCACCGCCGAGATGAACGCGCAATCCTTGGCGCGCCTGGACCTGGAGAACGCACTGCGGCGCGCCATCGACAACGAGGAGTTCGTGCTGCACTTCCAGCCCAAGGTCCATATCGGCAACGGCCGCATCAGCGGCGCCGAGGTGCTGATCCGCTGGAAGCGGCCCGGCCACGGCATGGTGTCGCCGGCGCTGTTCATCCCGATCCTCGAAGAGACCGGCCTGATCGTGCGGGTCGGCTCGTGGGTGATCCACGAGGCCTGCCGCAAGATCGCCGAATGGCGCCGCACCCACGGCTGGGCGGTGCACCTGTCGGTCAACGTCTCCGGCATCCAGTTCTTCGTCGGCGGGCTCGAGGAGGAGGTGCTCAAGGCCATCAAGGAGCACGACATCGCCCCCGAACTGCTGGAGCTGGAGCTGACCGAAAGCTCGCTGATGTCGAACGCCGAAGAGACCATCACCGTGCTGCAGAACCTCAAGGCGCTGGGCATCCAGATCTCGATCGACGACTTCGGCACCGGCTACTCGTCGCTGGCGTACCTGAAGCGCTTCCCGATCGACAAACTGAAGATCGACATCGCCTTCGTGCGCGAGGTTACCAGCAACCCGGACGACGCCGCCATCGTGCTGGCCATCATCAACATGGCGCACAGCCTCAAGCTCGAGGTCATCGCCGAGGGGGTGGAGAAGGACGCCCAACTGTCCTACCTGCGCCGCCACGGCTGCGACGAGATGCAGGGCTACTTCTTCAGCCGTCCGCTGCCGGAGGAGGATTTCGAGGCCATGATGCGCGAAGGGCGCCAGCTGCAGACGCCGGTCGACGAGACGGTGCTCGACCAGCAAACCCTGCTCATCGTCGACGACGACGCCTTCATGCTCGACGTGCTGACCGACTTCCTGTCGCAGGACGGCTACCGCATCCTGACGGCGCAGACGGCGGCCGAGGGCTTCGACATCCTGGCCAAGCACCGGGTGCAGGTGATCCTGTGCGACCAGTGCATGCCCTTGATGAGCGGCACCGAGTTCATGGAGCGGGTCAAGAACCTGTGTCCTGACACCTTCCGCATCATGCTGTCGGCCTACGCCGACCTGACGCCGATCATGGCGGCCATCAACCACGGCGCCATCGACCGCTTCTACACCAAGCCGTGGAAGGGCGCCGTGCTGCGCGAGAACATCCGCGAAGGCTTCCGCCTGCACGCCCGCGCGCACGGCCCGCTGCGCATCGCCGAGGCGGTCAAGGCCTGAGGTCGGGGCGGCGCCCGGCTGGCCAGGAAATGAGGCGTTGGAAAAAGTTTAATTTTCCCGCCTTTTTCTGCGACAATGCCAAATCATTAACTGTTGTCGCTGAAAAATTGTGCGTATCACTTTACTCATGGCGCTTGCCGCCTGTAGCATTGCCGGCCGCGCTGCGCAAGCTGAACCGCTAACGATCGAACAAGCCGTCGACCCGACGGGCACGCTTGCCGTCAGCCTCTCTCCCGACGGAAAACATCTCGCCAGCATCATTTACAACGGCACCAACCATGGACTGCTGCTGCACGACACGGCTGATATGTCTGCGAAGCTATTGTCGTTCGGGAGGCGTGTGCAGGAAGGGTTCTGGAATTTTCACAAGGCGCCGCGAAATGTCACTTGGGTCGGCAACGATTTGCTGGCGGTGGACTACGGCGTCGAGGCGGAAACCATTAATCTGCACGGTAAAAAGGTCGCGGAAGTGGGGCAGTCGGTGATCGGCCCGGCCGAGGGCGGCAACCTTTCGTCCACCAAGCTGTTGGTCTACACGGACGTGGATGACGGCGACATGGCGCTAACCGACGGGCGCAGCGGCGAAAGCAGGCAATTCAAGTACCCGAAAGGCAAGCTGATTCAAGCGGCGTTCGACCCCAAGGGCGAGCTGCGCGCGGTGACGGTCGTCAATTCGGAATTCTGGCGCGACGCGTCGACCGTGACCAATTGGTACAAGCCGTCGGCCGGCACGGCATGGCAAAAGCTGGCCGACTTCAAAGTCACGGACGAGTACTGGTTGCCCGTGTACGTGCCCGATGAACCTGACACCATCGTCGTATCGAGCCGTCTCGGCCGCGATACTTACGCGCTCTTCAATTTCAACACCAGGCGGCTGGCCTTCGGCGACATGCTGGCCGGCCATCCGACCCAGGATATCCTGTCCGTCGGCGGCATCGATCAGGGCGCGTTCGAGCGGGTCACCACGCGTGGCATGCGGCCGCAGGACATCTGGTTCGACCCCGGATGGAGCGGCGTGCAACGCGCGGTCGATGTCGCCTTGCCGAACCGGGGCAACCGCCTTAGCGGCGATCCCAAGGGGAAGGTGCTGGTCTCTTCCTCCAGCGATCAGGATGCCGGTAGCTGGTATCTGCTCGACATGCAAAGCAAGGCGCTACGACTGGTGGCGCGCAGGCAGCCGGCCTCCGCCGACGCCGACCTGCGCCCCATGGAAATCATCGCTTACGCGGCCGGCGACGGCACTCAAGTCCCAGCGTTCCTGACCCGTCCGGCTGCCAAGCCAGATGCTGCGGCGGGGGCGGGCCCGCTGGTGGTTCTGATACACGGCGGTCCCACGGCGCGCGACTATTGGGGCTGGAACGCCGAGGTGCAGTTGCTGGCGGCGCGCGGCTACGCCGTGTTCCAGCCGCAGTTTCGCGGCTCGAGCGGCTTTGGCCGGCGCTTCGAACAGGCCGGGTTTGGCCAGTGGGGATTGGCGATGCAGGACGACATCACCGCCGGCGTGCGCTACCTGGTCGACCAGAAGATCGCCGATCCCAAGCGCATCTGCATCGTCGGCGCCAGCTATGGCGGCTACGCGGCGTTGTGGGGGCTGGTTAAAACGCCGGAGCTGTATCGGTGCGGGGTCAGCTTCGCCGGCGTCGCCGATATCGGGTTCATGTTCAACGACAGTTCCGACAGGGTGGGCAACAAGGTCACGCGGCAGCACATGCTGGCTCGCATTGGCGATGTCCGGTCGAACAAGGAGCAGTTCGACCAGGTCTCGCCACTGAAGCACGCCGACCGCATCGTCGCGCCGGTATTGCTGATGCATGGAGAGGACGATGAGCGGGTTCCGATTGCGCACAGCAAAAAAATGCGGAAGGCGCTGGAGCTGCACGGCAAAAAGGTCGAGTGGCTGGCCTTTGAGGAGGAGGGGCACGGCTTGCGTTTCATCCGCAACGAAAAGGCCTACTACGAAAAGTTGCTGGCCTTCCTGGATAAATACATCGGGGCGCCTGCGGCGGCGCGGCCCTAGCGCGGCGAGCTGCGGTTTCGGCGAAGATCGGCCTATCTTGCGCCAATTGGCCGCCATTGACGCTGAAAAGCTCGCCGGTGTTCTCACTTGGGGTGCAGAGGTGTTATGCTTGCACGAGAATAAACAGAGATCCTCGTTATGCAACAAAAAGCACCCCGCCGCACCCGTGAACGCATACTGGAACTGTCCCTGCGCTTGTTTAACGAGTTCGGCGAACCCAACATCACCACCACGGTGATCGCCGAGGAGATGAATATCTCTCCGGGGAACCTGTATTACCACTTCCGCAACAAGGACGACATCGTCAACTCGATCTTCGTCCAGTTCGAGGCCGAGATCGAACGCATCCTTACGGTGCCGAACGGGCGCCGCTCGAACATCGACGACGTCTGGATGTACCTGCACCTGATGTTCGAGCTGATCTGGCGCTACCGCTTCTTCTACCGCGACCTCAACGATTTGCTGTCGCGTAACCGCAAGCTCGAGCTGCACTTCAAGCAGATCCTGGCCCACAAGATCAAGGTCGCCAAGCAGCTGTGCGAGGACTTGCGCAGCGAGAAATCGCTGGAGGCGTCCGACGCCGCCATCGACGCCATGGCCACCAACATGGTAGTGGTGGCGACGTACTGGCTGTCGTATGAGTACGTGCGCAACCCGCGCAAGTACAGCGAGCAGCAATCGATGGCCGACGCGCTGGCGCGCGGCTGTTACCAGGTGCTGTCGCAGATCGGGCCGTATCTGCGCAATGAGACCAGTTTGCTGTTCCAGAAACTGTCCGAAGAATACCTGAAGAAGCTCAAGTGAGCCGGAGACACCATGGCCTGGACCCCTTTCCCTTATCCCGATCCCGCCTACCGCTACACGCCGGAGGGCCTGCAGGCCGCCTGGCCGGCGCTGCATAGCGGCGACCTGGAGCCGTTCCCGGCCAATCCGGCGCTGCTGCAGGCCTGGATCGCCTTCCATGCCGGCGAGTTCGAGCGCGCCGCGCGCCTGGGCCTGGATGTCGGCGTGAACGGCTACTCGGTCGCGCACAAGGCGATCTGCATCTACGCCCAGTACCTCGAAACCAGCGTCAAGAAGCGCATCGCCACCTTCGAATGCGTGGCCGAGCGCTGCGAGCGCCAGCAGCGCGAGCAGCCCGGCAACCCGGCCGGCTATTATTGGCACGCCTACGCGCTGGGCTATTACGCCGAGGGCATTTCGGTGGTCAAGGCGCTGGCGCAGGGGCTCGGTCCGCGCGTGCGCGCCAGCCTGGAAAAAACCGTGCAGCTGGCGCCGGCGCGCGCCGATGCCCATGTCGGCCTGGGCGTGTACCACACCGAGATCGTCGACAAGGTCGGCGGCATGATCGGCGGCCTGACCTACGGCGTCAAGAAGGAGGAGGGCTACCGCCATTTCGAGACCGCGCTGCGGCTCGATCCCGATTCGGCGATCGCGCGCATCCAGTACGGCCACGCGCTGGCGATGCTCGACGGTAAAAAGAAAATGGCCGATGCCACGGCCCTGCTGGAGCAGGCCGCGCGCCTTGCCCCGCGCGACGCGATGGAGCGGCTCGATGTCGAGGCCGCACGACAGGAACTCATGGAGGAAAAGCAGCAGTGACGAAGACGATTTGTGTATATTGCGGCGCCAACGCTGGTGTCAGCCCCGTCTACGCCGAGGCGGCGCGCGCGCTGGCGGCGGCGATGGTCGATCAAAACCTGGCGCTGGTCTACGGCGGCGGCAATGTCGGACTGATGGGCATCATCGCGGACGAGGTGCTGCGGCTCGGCGGCGAGGCCACCGGCGTGATCCCGACCGCGCTGGTCGAGCGCGAAGTGGGCCACACCGGCCTGACGCGCCAGTTCATCGTCAAGGACATGCACGAGCGCAAGGCGATGATGGCCAGCCTGTCGGACGGCTTCATCGCCATGCCCGGCGGCATGGGCACCCTCGAGGAATTGTTCGAGATGCTGACCTGGTCGCAGCTGGGCATCCACGCCAAGCCGATCGGCCTGCTCAATGTCGGCGGTTTTTACGACGGCTTGATCGACTTCATCGCCCATGCCAGGGAGCAGGGCTTCATCCGCCCGCAGCACGCGGCGCTGATGATGTCCGAGAGCGATCCGCAGGCGCTGCTGAAACTGCTGAAGGCCTAGGCCTTCACCGTATGGCCGGCGCGCGCCACATCCTCATCCTTGCCGCCGGCAGCGCCGGCGACGTCTATCCCTTCATTGTCGTCGGCCAGGCCCTGTTGCGGCGCGGCTACGACGTGACCTTGGTTGCTTCCGACAATTTCAAGGAACGGGTCGAGCGCGCCGGCATGGCCTTCGCCTCCGGCCTGAGTCAGGCCGAGCTCGACGAGTTGGTGCACGATCCCGACCTGTGGCATCCCCAGAAGGGGTTTTTCACGATCTGGAAGAAAATGGCCAGGCATTTCGCGCCGTCGTATTCGCGGCAGCTGGCGCTGGTCGAACAGCGGCCGACGGTGGTCATCGCCAGCACCCTGGCGATGACTGGCCGGATTCTGCAGGAAACGCGCGGCGTGCCGCTGGCCACCGTCCATCTGGCGCCGTCATGCTTTTTTTCCGCCGAAGATCCCGCCGCGCGCGCCGGTCTTGAGTGGCTGGCGAAGATGCCGCCGTGGGTCGTACGCGGCGCGCTGGGCCTGATCGAACGCTTGGTGCTCGATCCCGCCGTGCGTCCCGAAATCAACCGTTTGCGCGCCTCGCTGGGCCTGGCGCCGGTGCGGCGCGTGATGAGCCATTGGCTGCATTCGCCGCAGCGCGTCATCTGCGCCTTTCCCGACTGGTTCGCCGCGCCGCAGCCTGACTGGCCGCCCAACACCGTGTGCACGGGGTTCCCGCGCATGCCGGCCGCGCCCGACGAGGCCTTCGACGAGGAGCTGCGGCGCTTCCTCGACGCCGGTCCCGCGCCGATCGCCGTCACGCCGGGTTCAGCGATGGCGCACGGCCGCGAATTCATCGGACGCGCGATCGCGGCGGCCGGCGCCTTGCAACAGCGGGTGGTGGTGATCACGCCGTTCCGCGACCAGTTGCCGGCCGTGTTGCCGGCGTTCGTGCACCACGTGCCGTATGCGCCGTTCGACGCGCTGGCGCCGCGCGTGGCGGTGTTCGTCCACCACGGCGGCATCGGCACCAGCGCCACGGTGATGGCGGCGGGCAGGCCGCAACTGGTGGTGCCGTTTTCGTACGACCAGCCGGACAACGGCATGCGCCTGGCGCGACTTGGCGTCGGCGCGATGGTCAAGCCGGACGCGCCGCTCGGCGCCTGGACCGCTGCGTTGTCCGGGCTGCTGAACCGGCCGGAGGTGGCTGTCGCCTGCGCGGCGCTGGCCGCGAAGCTGGCGGCCGAGCGCGCGCCCGCCGAGCAGATTGCCGACCTCGTCGAGGCGCTGGCGGCGGAATAAATGAAGCGTTAGCCCGCACCCCGGACGCCGGGGTCGGACCCCTCGGGGTCCGACCCCATGTGGCCGCAGTGCGGGTTGGCGGCAGCGCACGGTTAGCCCGACATCAATCGAACAACAAGGAGACGAAGTGACGAATCGACTTGGCAAAGTACTCATCGCAATCATGCTCGCAGGCGGTGCCTGGATTGCCGCAACCGCCGCAACTGCCGCCGAGCCGGCCACCCCGGCCGCCGCGCGCGCCGCTGAAGGCCGCGAACGCATCAACATCGACAAGGACTGGCGCTTCGCCCACGGCCACGCCTACGATGCGCAGAAAGATTTCCGGCACGGCCTGCGTCCCTTTTTCTTCGCCAAGGCCGGCTACGGCGACGGCCCGGCCGCCGTCGACTTCAGCGACGCCGCCTGGCGCAAGCTGGACCTGCCGCACGACTGGGCGGTCGAGTTGCCGTTCGATGCGCGCGGCAATACCAACCACGGCTCGCTGGCCATCGGCCGCAACTTCCCGGAAAACAGCGTCGGCTGGTATCGCAAGGTGATCCATATCCCGGCCAGCGACAAGGGCCGCCGCATCTCGCTGGAGTTCGACGGCGTCTACCGTAACAGCACGGTCTGGGTGAACGGCCACTACATCGGCACCGAGCCGAGCGGCTACTCGGGCTTCCGCTACGACATCACCGATTATCTGAACGTCGGCGGCGACAACGTCATTGCCGTGCGCGCCGACGCCACGGTGGAAGAGGGCTGGTTCTACGAGGGCGCCGGCATCTATCGCCACGTCTGGCTGACCAAGACCGCAGCGCTGCACGTGGCGCAGTGGGGAACCTTCGTCAAGACCAAGGTGGAAGGCGGCAATGCGCGCATCGACGTCGACGTCACCGTGGCCAACGACGGCAAGAGCGCGCAATCGTTCGCGCTGCGCCAGCAGGTGTACGCGCCCGACGGCAAGCTGGTGGCGCAGGCGGAGCAGTCCGGCCGCAGCGTGCGCGCCGTGCGTGACGGCGAGTTCAGCGCCGCGCTGACGGTGCCGCGTCCGCGCCTGTGGTCGCTCGAAGAGCCCAACCTGTACACCTTGAAAACCACGCTGCTGCAAGGCGCCCGGGTGGTCGACAGCTACGACACCCGCTTCGGCATCCGCACGGTGGTGTTCGATCCGGACAAGGGCTTCTCGCTGAACGGCAAGCCGCTCAAGCTGCAGGGCACCAACAACCACCAGGACCACGCCGGCGTCGGCGTGGCGCTGCCGGACGGCCTGCAGACCTGGCGCCTGAAACAGCTCAAGTCGTTCGGCGTGAACGCCTACCGCGCCTCGCACCATCCGCCGACGCCGGAATTGCTCGACGAGGCGGATAGGCTGGGCATGCTCGTCATCGACGAGCACCGCATGATGGGCACCACGCCCGAGGTGCGCGGGCAACTCGAGCGCATGATACGGCGCGACCGCAACCACCCGAGCGTCATCATCTGGTCGGTGGGCAACGAGGAATGGGCGCTGGAGTGGAAGGCCCCTGGCCCGCATCTGGCGCGCGAGATGGACGAGCATGTGAAACGCATGGACCCGACGCGGCGCACCATGGTGGCCACCAGCGGATCGGGCCAGGGCGTGTCGCTGGAGGCGGACGTGATCGGCTTTAACTACGGCGCCCAGCATGATGTCGACCGTTTCCATCGCGACCATCCCGCCAAGCCGGCGATGATGTCGGAGGAGGGCTCGACCTTCACCACGCGCGGCGTCTACTTCGACGAGCCCGCGCGCTCCCATCTGAACGCCTACGACCGCCAGGCGCGGCCGGGCAGCAGCCTCAGCATCGAAGAGGGCTGGCGCCGCGTGCAGGAGCGCGACTGGATGAGTGGCATGTTCGTCTGGACCGGCTTCGACTATCGGGGCGAGACCACGCCGTTCGGCTGGCCGGCGGTCGGCTCGCAGTTCGGCATGCTGGACACCACCGGCGTGTTGAAGGACACGGCCTACTACCTCAAGTCGGTGTGGACGCGCGAACCGATGGTGCACATCCTGCCGCACTGGAATTGGGCGGGCAGGGAGGGGCAGCCGATCAAGGTGCATGTGTACAGCAACGGCGACGCGGTAGAACTGTTCCAGGACGGCCGCCCGCTGGGCCGCAAGACGATGGCCAGGGACGGGCAGCTGGAGTGGATGGTGCCTTACCAGGCCGGCAAATTGACCGCGACCGCCTACCGCAAAGGCCAGCCGGTTGCCACGGTCGAGGTGGCGACCACCGGCGCCGGCGCGGGCGTCGCGCTGAGCGCCGACAAGACCGTCCTCAAGCCCGACGGCACCGATATCGCCGTGGTGTGGGTGAACGTGGCCGACGCCGCCGGCAAGATCGTACCGACCGCCGCCGACCTGGTGGGTTTCGACGTATCGGGTCCGATCCGCATCATCGGCGTCGGCAACGGCGATCCGGGTTCGCACGAGCCTGACCGTCCGGCCGACCGCCACACCTTCGTGCCGCTCTCGGGCTGGCGCACGCTTGCCGTCGACAGCGCCGAGCATCCGTCCGCGCGGGCCCCTACCGTCGATACGTCGTCGTGGCGCGACCCGGCCGCGTGGTTGCCGCCCACGGCGCAACCGCCGCTGACGCCGTATCTGGTTCTGCGCGGCAAGTTCCCCCGGCCGGTCATGGCGGCGGATGGCCGCGCCGCCTTGTTCATCGACCGGCTGGACGCCGGCCAGGCGGTGTATGTGAACGGCCGCCCGGTCGAGGCGGCGCCGGTCGATGGCGGCCTGATGGTCGCGCTGGACGGCGCGCAGCTGAACGATACCAACAGCCTGGCCTATGTCGTGGCGACGCCGAAGGACGGCGTGCAGGGTATGTTCGACCGCTCCGTGGGCACCAGCAAATGGGGCGTGCTGCGTGTGACCGCCCCGGCGGCGCCGTGGCAGCGGCGCGTGTTCAACGGCTGGGCGCAGGTGATCGTGCAATCGACCGGTCAGGCCGGGGAGGCTGGCTTGACGGCCAAGGCGCCTGGCCTGGCGCCGACGACGCTCCGCTTCCAGACCGGCCAGACCGTCCGCTAGCGTTCCGCCCTATGCGGCCGCCGCATAGTTCCAAATTGCATAACCGGATGTCGTGTTGCGGATATCTTGGACGCATGACTTCCACGCAAACATGCATCGGCATTATCGGCGGCCTCGGCACGCTGGCGGGCGCGGACTTGGCGCGGCGTTGCGTCGCGCTGGGCGGCTTGCCAAAAAATTACATGCTGAGGACGATAGCGATGCCAGCAACAATAGCTAAAAAGGCGACCGCACCCAAGCCTAACATCGTCTTCGCGAACTTCGCGTCATCCGCCACGATGGATTCCATGAATTTCAGCATTTTTCTTCACCATAAGATTGATTCTGGTTGTCTAACAACACTAAGAAAATTTAAAGTGAATGATTGGGTAGAAGATGCACAGGCTGGTGGTCAGTCCAATGGAGATGCCGATGACGTACCAGTTTGTCGTGCCGTCCTTCGCTGATCTTAGTGTACTAAATCCGACCAGCACCGTACAAATAAAACCTATCAGGATACAGAGCATAATCGTTCCGCCGACTGCGGAGCGCTGCTCTGGGTGTTTGTCCCAGGCGCCAATGGCATCATAGGCGATTGCCGCCACCATGGAGATCGCCGTCCAAAACAGTTGTCCCGTATCGACGGACTTCTTCAACAGTTTGCGCCAAGTCGTCGTCCCCCTACTGCGCGCCGTGGCACGCGAAGACCAATCATCGTACAGGGAGACCGATCGCTGTTGACCTTCGCCAAACGGGAGAGTGTTTGGTCGTTATGCCAGTGGACTAAGCCCACAGCCGGCCGGCGCCGGTATCGAGATGGGTCAGGTACAGGCGCAGATCGAACTCGTACTGGTGGTAGTTCGGCTCCATGTACGTGCACAGCTTGTAGAAGGCCTTGTCGTGCTGCTTTTCCTTGACGTGCGCCAGTTCGTGCACGGCGATCATGCGCAGGAATTCCAGCGGCACTTCCTTGAACATGGTGGCGACGCGAATCTCGTGCTTGGCCTTGAGCTTGCCGCCCTGGACGCGCGAGATCGACGTGTGCAAGCCCAGCGCGTGGTTGATCACGTGGATCTTGCTGTCGTACTCGACCTTGTTGATCGGCTCGGCGTTGCGCAGATGTTCATCTTTTAATTCCTGCACGTAGTGGTACAGCGCCTTGTCGGTGCGCAGCTCGTGCGGTTTCTTGTAGCGCTTGAGGAGCACCTCGCCCAACTGGTTTTTGGCCAGCAATTGGGTCACTTGCTGCTGCGTTTGCTCGGAATAGGCGCTGAGGTACTTCAGGGAGGACATGGCGTGGCGGCTGAAAAGCTTCGAGGCGTGAATGTACCACAACCATGACAAAGGGCCTGGCGTCGAGTACGATGGCGCAAACTTCCCAGCGCCCATCCATGCTCGATATCCTCGCCATCACCAGTCCGATCTACATTATCGTCCTCGCCGGCTACCTTGCCACCCGCTTCGGCGTGTTCGAGCGGGCCGATATGCGGGTGTTCGGCAAGTTCGTGCTGAACTTCGCGCTGCCGGCGCTGATCTTCAACGCGCTGGCGACCCGGCACATCCGGGAGGTGCTGCATCCGGCCTATCTGCTGGCCTACCTGGGCGGCTCCCTGCTGATCATGACCATCGCCTATGTGGGCGGCCGTTCAGCCGGGTTGAACCGCATGCGCAGCACGTTCCTGGCGATGGGCGTCTCGTGCTCCAACAGCAGCTTCATGGGTTTTCCGATCCTGTTGCTGATGGTGGCGCCGGTGGCCGGCGTGGCGCTGGCGCTGAACGTGATGGTGGAGAACCTGGTGATGCTGCCGCTGCTGCTGGCGATGGCGGAGAGCGCCCGGGGCGGCGGCGGCTCGTGGCGCCAGGTGCTGGGGCAGTCGCTCAAGCGCCTGGCGCGCAACCCGCTGGTGCTGGCGGTGACGGCCGGCCTTGTCGTCAGCTTGGCGGAAGTGTCGCTGCCGCAGCCGGTGCTGCGCAGCGTGACCTTGTTCTCGCAGGCCAGCGGCGGCGTGTCGCTGTTCGCCATCGGCGGCACCCTGGTGGGTTTGCCGTTGACCACCGGCTGGCAGCGCGTGCTGCCCATCGTCGTGGGCAAGCTGGTGGGGCATCCGTTGGCGGTGCTGCTGATTATTTCGCTGCTGCCGCTGGCGGGCATCGCGCCGATGGAGCCGTCGCTGCGCGCGGCGGCGCTGTTGATGGCGGCGATGCCGATGTTGAGCATCTACCCGATCCTGGCGCAGGCCTACGGCGAGGCCGACCGTAGCGCGACGACCTTGTTGATTTGCATGGTGACGTCGTTCTTTACATTAAGCGCGTGGATGTGGTTGGTGCGGTAAAAAACACCAACCACGGCGCGACAAACGCGCTGCTGTTATTTCGCCTCTAACTTGGCGCGCACTTTCGCGACATCCTTTTCCGACACCGCAGCCGCCGTATTGCCCCAACCCTGGCGCACGAAGGTCGCCAGCGCGGCCGCCTCGCTGTCGCTGAGCCGCTTGCCGAAGCCGGGCATCACCAGCACCGACGGCGCCTTGTCCGTCGAGGGCGTGCGCGCGCCGGCCAGCATCACATGCAGCAACGCGGTCGGATTCTCCGCGTTGATCACGGTGGCGCCGTCCAGCTCGGGGAACACCCGCGTCGCGCCCTTGCCGGTGACGAAGTGGCATGCGGCGCAGTTGTCAAGGTACAGCCGCTCGCCCAAGGTCAGTCCGACGGCGGCGGACAATTTCTTGACCGTGGCGTCATGTCCCTGCGCCTTGACGGCGGCGCCGCGCGCCGGCGCCGGCGGCAGGGCCTTGAGGTAGGCGGCGATGTCGTTCAAATCGCCCTCGCTCAAGTGCGAGGTGCTGTGCTCGACGACGGCGCTCATCTCGCCGGCCACCGCCGAGTTCTTGTTGCGCCCCGTTTGCAGGTAGTCGACGATGGCCGCTTGGCTCCAGTGCGGCATGCCGCGCAGCGACGGCACCGGCCAGTCGTTCAGCTCGCCGCCGGCAAGGAACTTGGGCGACGAGCTGTCGCCGGCCTTTTCGTTCATGGCGTAGCCGCGTGGCGTGTGGCAGCTGCTGCAGTGACCCAGTCCTTCGACCAGATAGGCGCCGTTGCGCACTTGCGCGCTCCAGCCCGGCTGCGCCTTGAACGGCTTGTCGTCCGCGAAGAAGTAGTTCCAGAACGCCATGCCCCAGCGCAGGTTGAACGGGAAGCTCATTTGCGAGGCCGGCGGCGCGTAGGCGGCCGGCTTGACGTCGCTCTGGAAGTAGGCGTACAGCGCCTTGATGTCCTGGTCGCTGACCTTGGCGTAGCTGGTGTACGGCATGGCCGGATACAGGTGGGTGCCGTCGGCGCGTACGCCCTTGCGTACGGCGTCGGCGAACTGCTGTTCGGTGTATTTGCCGATGCCGTGCTGCTTGTCGGGCGTGATGTTGGTCGAGTAGATGATGCCGTGGCCACTGTCGATGGCCAGGCCGCCGGCGAAAGCCGGCTTGCCCGGCGCGCTGTGGCAGGCGATGCAGTCGCCGGCGCGCGCCAGATAGGCGCCGCGCTGGGCCAGCGTCTCGGCCGGCGCCGTCGTGGCCGCCGCGCCGGCGGCCAGGGCCTGGCCCGCCGCCAGCGCGATGGCGGCAGCGCCCAGGAAGTACTTGAGAGTTTTCATAACGTCGCTCATACCCGGACCAGCGGTCCCGGATTTTTCAGATATTGGTTTTTGATCGCCTCGGCCGCGAACAGCGTGATGGCGCCGATGGTGGCGGTCGGGTTGGCCTGGAAGTTCTGCGGGAAGGCGTTGCCGCCCGGGACGAAGACGTTGTGCACGTCCCACGATTGCAGGTAGCGGTTGAGCGCCGAATCGCGCGGCGAGGTGCCCATGATGGCGCCGCCGACGTTGTGGGTCGAGACGTACTTGGTGATGTCCCAGTGCGAATCGAGGCCGAGGAAGTTCTCCGACATGGCGTCCGGCTTGAGTTCCTTGGCGATGCCGAGCACGATGTCGCGCAGGTGGCGTTGCAGCTTCAGTTCGTTCTGGCGCCAGTCGAACGTCATGCGCAGCAGCGGCTGGCCCCACGGGTCCTTGTAGTTCGGGTCGAGGTCCAGGTAATGGCCGCGATAGGACATGCAGGTGGTGGTGATGCCGATCTTCATCGAACGGCCGTACCAGTCGACCATGCCTTCCTTCCAGCCCTTGCCCCAGCCCGGCGTGCCCGGCGGCAGCGCGGTGCCGATCGGCGCGCCGGTGGCCTGGGAGCTGTGGATCTTGGCGCCGCCGATGAAGCCGAGCGACGGCCCGTCGAAGTTGCCCGGCGAGATGTCGTTAAACATTTCACCGGTGGCGCCGGCGGTGGCGAACGGGTTGAAGTGCTTGTCCTTGAAGAACAGGGTGGCGTCGCCGTTGCTCAGGAAGGCGTAGTTGCGGCCGATGGTGCCCTGCTCGGTGAGCGGGTTGTACGGCTGGCCGATGCCCGACAACAGCATCAGGCGCACGTTGGCGAACTGGAAGCTGCTGAGGATGACGATACGGGCCGGCTGGAACACCTCGCGCTGCTGCTCGTCGATGTAGGTGACGCCCTTGGCGGTCTTTTTGTCGGCGTGCAGGTCGACGCGGATGACGTTGGCGTTGACCTTGTAGTCGAAATTGGGCATGCGCTTGACCACGTCCAGGATCGCCGTCTGCGGCGAGGCCTTGGAGTAGTTCAGGCACGGATACTTGCTGCAGTAGCCGCAGTAGTTGCACGGCGCCAGCTGGGCGCCGTACGGATTGGTCCAGGCCTGCGAGACGTTGGCCGACGGATTGGGGAACGGGTGGTAGCCCATCTTTTTGGCGGTGGCCGCGAACAGCGAGCTGTTGAGCGTGTCGTGCAGCGCCGGCAGCGGGTAGGGGCTCGAGCGCGGCCCCTCGAACGGGTCGCCGCCCGGCTGCAACGTGCCGTTGAGGTTGCCGGTGTTGCCGGACAGCCCGCAGATCTTGTCGAACTTGTCGAAGTGCGGTTCGATTTCTTCCCACGTGAACGGGAAGTCCTTGATGCGCATGTCGGGGTCGAGCGTGCCGCGCTTGTAGGCCTGGTCGGCGTAGGTCTTGAGCTTGATGTCGGTGGTGGTCGGGCGGATCAGCACGCCGGTCCAGTGCAAGCCGGAGCCGCCGACGCCGGTGCCGGGCGCGAAGGCGCCCCATTTGCGCGTCGGCAGCGCCGTCTCGCCGGTGTTGTAGCGCACCGTGAGGGCGGCGTCGCGCGGCGTGGCGAACACCTTGTTCTTGATCGCGTAGGCGTACTGGTCGGCCGGCTTTGGATAGGCGAAGTCCTCCGGCGGACGGTCCGGGCCGCGTTCTAGCGCGCGCACCTTCAGGCCCTCCCTGGCCAGTTCGATGGCCATGATGGAGCCGGCCCAGCCGAGTCCGACGATGACGACGTCGACGTCGTCGTTAGTGATGGTTTGCATAGTGGTCTTTGTGTGGGAGGGATCAGGCGCGCTTGCCGCTCAGGCTTACAGGGCCCAGCGGATATTTGACGTCGTGCGCGTCGACCCATTCGGTGTAGGCGGCGCGGGCGCCGGGGAAGCCGATGGCGACCCAGGCTTTCATGTCTTTGTTGCCGCCGTACATAGGGTCGGCCAGGTAGCCGTTCTTGGCGTCGCCGAGGAACTGGCCGAAGAACTGCGACGCCTTCAAGGTCGGCTCGCCCAGGTCGGCGAAGCTGATCGTGTTCTTTTGCAGCGCCGTCAGCAGCGCGTCCTTGTCGGCCGGCGCCAGCTGCTCGAACGGCTTGCCGTGCGCCTGCTGGCTATGCTGCTGGGTGAGCTTGATGCCGAGCCGGTACATCTGCTGCGGCGTGTGGTCGTGCTGGAAGCCCAGGGTCGGCGCGGCGTCGGCCTTGTGCGGCCCTTGCATATACACGTCGTCGCCGAGGCCGGCGTGCAGTTGCTGGTCGATGAACACGGGGACGTTGGTTTCCAGCGCGCCAGGGCCTTTGCCCTCGGCCGGGATCAGGCGGTCGCAGGCGGCCAGGACGAACTGCCATTCGGCGGCGGAAAAGAACACCGGCTGATACCGGTGCAGCTCGACGCCTTCCAGGCCGTCGGCGCGCGCGCGCTGCGGCGACAGCGAGACGAGGGGAATGGCTGCCGCAGTCGCCATCAGTATCGTTCTGCGGGAAAGATTAACTTTTTCTGTGGACATAGGTGGCTTATAGAAATAGTAGGTAACCGAAAGAAATTCTATCTTGTACGATGACTAGCTTAGTTGGAAAGTAATACACAGTCAAACTATTTATCTGTGAAGTAAGTGCTTCTACGTAGACCGTTTGTAAAGACGACTAGTGCTATGGGGAAAAGTGCGTGCCCGGAGCGGCTGCGACGGTTGCGCTAGCCCGGCGCGGTCGAGCATGTTGGGTTGAAGACCACGCGCATCCGCGCCGACAGCGGCGAGCAGATCGTCATCTCCAATGCGACCTGCTCAAAAACGTCGTGCGCAACTACAAGCGCATGTCGACCCGGCGCGTGCAGCTGTCGTTCCGCATCAATCCGCACGGCAGCCGCTAGTCGGTCACGACAAGTTCGCGGAACGCGCCGCGGTTGAAATAGATGATCTCGCAACTGGCTTCGCCGAAGCACAGGCTGATCGCCTCGTTGCTGATTTTTACCGGCGCGCACTGGCCCCCGGCGTGGCAGGCCGGTTTGTAGCTGCCAGGCTTGGCCAGCGACAGGCGTGGCGGGTTGGGGCCGGCATCGATGAAGGTCTTGACGACCTTGGCCGGCTGGCCGCTGCCGGCTTCGGGGAACACCACCACGTCATATTGCTCGCCCCGGTTTTTTTTGCCGTTATGCCTGAGTACAGCGAGGTCGCGTTGGTCCGGTTGCCGGAAGCTGCCCAGCACGGGCGGCGCCATCGCCGGTATATCGGTCGCGCCCGCTGCGGCAGCGTCCGCCAGTGTAGCCATGACCAGCAGACACGCCAGCAAGCCGCCCGGCAGCCGGCGTGCGGCGGCACGTCCGCGCAGTGGTTGAGACATCGCTACTTCCTCCAGAGGTGATTGCGTCGAGCGCAAGCTGAGGGTCATGGTAGGTTTTTTTGATACGCGTGCCAATGGGGAAATCATTACAATTTGGTAATGATGTGGCGGTGCGCGGCGCCGTCGTCCATGGCCGCCATCGGCGACGGCGCATTGCGGTGGTCGGACACCACCGTGCCGTTGTCGATCGTGATGACGCGGTCGGCGGCGGCGATGGTCTCGTGGCGGTGCGCGACAATCACCCGCGTGATCGTCAGGGCCTTGAGGGCGGCGTTGATTTCCGATTCGCGCCGCATGTCCAGGTGCGAGGTGGCCTCGTCGAGCACCAGGATGCGCGGCTGCCGGTACAGCGCGCGCGCCAGCAGCAGGCGCTGTTTCTGCCCGCCCGAAAGGTTGCTCCCCATCTCGCCGATGAAGGTTTCGATCCGCATCGGCATCTTCAGGATGTCCTGGGCGATGGCCGCCTGCTCCAGGCAGGTCCAGACGCGCTGGACGTCGATCTGCTCGTCGAAGAAGGCGACATTCTCGGCGATGGTGCCGGCCAGCAGTTCGTCGTCCTGCATCACCACGCCGAGCGCGCGGCGGGTCGCCTTCGGCCCCCACGATTCGAGCGAGCGGCCGTCGAGCAGTACCTGGCCGACGCTGGCCGGATACAGGCCGCACAACACCTTGAGCAGGGTCGACTTGCCGGCGCCGGACGGGCCGACGATGGCGACGAATTCGCCCGGCTCGATCATGAACGAGACCTGGCGCAGGATGGGCGGCTCCTGTGGCGCGTAGGCGAAGCCGAGGTCGATGAATTGCAGCGCGCCTTCGATGTGCGGCTGCGCTACGCTGGCCTCGTCGATGCGCGGCTCCTTGGGCGTGAGCACGATGTCGGCCAGGCGGTAGGAATACATATCGGTCAGGCGCCAATGGATGATCTGGTCGAACAGCGCGCTGGCGCGGGTGGAGAATTGGTTTTGGTAGGACATGAACGCGTACAGCAGGCCGATCGACATGGCGCCGTCCATCACGGCGCGCGCGCCGAGGTAGATCAGGATCACCGTCACGCCGCTCTCCAGCAGGCCGTGGATGCCGGCGAAGCACAGGTTGGCGACGTTTTGCGCCTGCTCGCGGCGGATGGTGGCGGCGAACTTGTTGGCCCAGTCGCTCTCGCGGGCGTTCTCGGCGCCCATCACCTTGACGGTCTGGATTGCGCGCACCGTTTCGATGCGCTTGCCGTTTTCGGCGATGCGCGCGCCCAGCGCCTCCATGCCCAGGCGGATCGAGATCGGCAGCGCGGCCAGGCGCACCAGCAGATACAGCAGCACCGACGCCAGCACTACCCACGCCAACTGCGGGGCGAATATGAACATCATGACCAAAGTGGCCACGGTCAGCAGGCCGTCGACGGCGGTTGTCACCAGGCTGCCGGAGATCAGGTCGCGCACCGGCGCGATCGAGTCGAAGCGCGACAGCACGTCGGCCAGCTTGCGGCGCTGGAACCACGGCAGCGGCAGCCGCACCATGTGGCGGAACAGGCGCAAGGTCATGTCCCAGTTCAGCAGCGCCGACAGGCGCAGTGTGACGACGCCGCGCAGCGCCTCGGCGCCGGCGTTGAACAGGGCGAACAGGCCGAAGCCGACCGCGAGCGACATCAGCAGGCCGTGGTCGCCCTTGAGCGCGGCCTGGTCGATCGCCAGTTGCATGTAGAACGGGCTGGCCACCACGTACACCTGCAGCAGCAGCGACAGCAGCAGGATCTGTCCCAGCGCGGCGCGCATGCCGGGCGCCAGGCGGAACCACGACCACAGGCTTAGCGGGCTTTGCTGCTTGCGGCGCTTGAACTCGGGCGCCGGCGCCAGCTCCAGCGCGACGCCGGTGAAGAAGCGCGAGACCTCGTCGAGGCCCAGGTCGCTGCGGCCGCTGGCCGGATCGCTGATGCGCACGCTCGTGCCGCGCACCCGCTCGAGCACCACGTAGTGTTGCAGGCCCCAGTGCAGGATGGCCGGGCAGCGCAGCTGGCGCAGCTCGTCCAGTTCGCAGCGCAGGGCGCGCGTGACGAGGGCGTTGGCGGCGGCGATGTCGGCCACCTCGCGCAACGTCAGCCCGCGCGAGGACACGTGGTGCTTGCGCCGCAGCTCGGCGATGTCGACCGGCGCGCCGTGCGACGCCAGCACCAGCGCGACGCAGGCCAGGCCGCATTCGGCCGCCTCGGATTGGAAGGCTTGGTACATATGGGCTCTTTGGTTGTCTGACCGGGAATCGGTGCGCGGTGTGCCGGCCCGGGCCGGCACACCGCGATGCTGCTAGTCAGTCACGGAAATCTCGCGGAACGCGCTGCCATTAAAGTAGATGATCTGGCAGCTCGCTTCGCCGAAGCACAGGCCGATCGCTTCGTTGGCGATACTGAGCGGGGCGCAGTCGCCGCCATCGTGGCAGACCGGTTTGTAGCTGCCCGGCTTGACCAGCGACAGCTGCGGCGGATTGGCTTTGATGTCGCGGAAGGTCTTGACGATGCTGGCCTGGCCGCCGTCGGCCTCCGGCACCACCGCCAGGCCGTACGGTCCGTCCTGGCCGTTTTGCACCAGCACGGCGGTGTCCTTGTCGCCTTGCTTACGGAAATTTCCCGACAGCGTAGGCAGCGCCAGCGGTTGCCAGCCCGCCGGCAGCGGCCGGGGAGCGGAATCGGCGGCCTGGACCGCGGCCGCGCCCGAGAGCGCGATCAGGCACGCCGCCGCCAGCCAGGCCCGTTTCAGTGTGAGTGTCGAAGTGTTCATTGTGTGCCCCATGAGATGTGACGGCCGCCGTTTAGTGGCCGTTGTACTGGATGTGGATATGGTTGTTGGCCGAGTTGGAGAAGGTTTCGTACTGGATGAAATAGCTGCCGCCCAGCGTCGTCTTCAGGTCCGCGACGATGGCGTTGGCCTGGGCCGCCGAGATGTTGTTGGCGCGCATGTCAATCGCGTTGTCGGTGTAGTGCAGCGAATTTTCCATGTGCGTCGAATCGTTGCCCGAGGTGATCACCGGCGGCACGTCGGTGTGGGCGGCAAACACCTGTTTGATATCAGGGAATTCGTCGGTGATCTTGGAATTCAGATTGGTGATGTCGGCGCCGGGTTTGACGTCGATGCCGGCATGGGCGGCGGCCGTGTTGCCGTCGGTGGCATCGCCATCGGTGTCGGCGGTGGCGTGCGGATCGGTCGGGTCGTCGCCGCCCTCGTCGCCGTTGTCGCCGCTGTGGTTTTCGTCGCCCGAACCGTCGCCCGTGTCGCCGGGATCGCCGCCGCCGTCGCCACCGCCGCCGTCGCCGCCACCACCGTCGCCGCCACCGCCACCGTCGCCGCCGCCGCCATCGCCACCGCCGCCGTCACCACCGCCGCCGTCGCCCGGTTCCACCGGTTCTTCCTCCTCCAGCGTATGGACCATGCCGATCGGCTTGTTCTTGGTTTTGACCTTCGGCACTTCCGCGCGGGCGGCGACCGAGTGCGCTTGTCCGCCGGCGACCGCATCCATTTCGTCATCATTCAGAATTCGCATTATTACTCCATGTGGTAGGTTAAAAGACGTGATATGACCGTCCGATGAGCGCTCAAGGGACAGGATCCAACAGCGGGCGAGTGGGCTCGTCCGGTACTAGATAAGGTGGCGCCGCGTGGCGTCAGGGATCGCCGGGCGGGAGCGGGGGCGGCCGGACGCCGGCGCGGGCCATCATGCGCCGCCTCCCTGTCGTTTCGCCGCGCGCAGCGGATCGAGCAGCCATTGCAGCAGGCTGCGCTCCTCGAGGATCAAGTCGGCGCTCAGGCGCATGCCGGGGGTGAGCGGCCAGTCGCGCCCGTATGCCGTCAGCGCGGCGCGCTCGAGCGTGACGCGGATGCGGAACAACTGCTCCTTGGTCTCGATCGGCACCGGCAGTTCGTTGGGCATGACCGGCGCGCTGGCGATGTCGCGCACCACGCCGCGCGACATGCCGAAGGTCTGGTACGGGAAGGCGTCGTACATCAGGTGCACGCGCGCGCCGGGGCGCAGCATGCCGATCGCGCGCGACGGCGCCCACAGCTCGACCTCCAGCGCCGGCTGGCGCGGGTCGTGGCCCTCGGGGATGATGATGGCCAGCGTCTCGTTGGCTGTGACCGGCGCGCCCGGATGGGCCTGCAGCGCGGTGACGATGCCGTCGGTCGGCGCGGTCAGGTGGTCGGCGTAGGTCGCCTCCGACATCATCTGCCGCTCGGCCGTTTGCGCCTCGGTGTTGTCGGTTTCCGAGCGCGCCATGCGCGACTCGGCCTCCAGGCGCGCGGCCTGCGCCGCCAGCTGCACCAGCAGGCTTTGCTGCTGCGCCTTTTCCCGCTCCAGGCCGGCCAGGGTTTGTTTGGCGGCGAGCAGGTCGTCGTCGCGGCTGCGCATGGCCATCGGCGAGAGCATGCCCTGGTCGGTCAGCGTATGGGCCGCCGCCACCGATTGCTGCTGGATGTCGATGCGCGACTGCTGCAGGCGCCACGCCTCTTGCAGCCTGACGACGTCGTCGGCCACGCTGCGGCGCCGCTCGGTGACCTCGTCGAGCTGGCGCTGCAACTGGTCGAGCCGCGCCCGCGCCTGCAACCGTTGCGCCTGCAACTGGCTGTCCTGGCTGCGGCGCAGGCTGTCGCTGAGCGAGCCGCCCAGCTGCAGCCGTGGCGCCGACGAGATGCCGATCAGTTCCTGGCCGGCGCGCACGCTTTGGCCCTCGCGCACCAGTACCTGCTCGGCGATGCCGCCGCGACCGGCGATGATGCGCAGGCTGCCGGCCACCGGCGTGACCTGGCCGAAGACGTTTTCCTTGTGCGCGTATTGCGTGGTGCAGGCGAATCCCGCCGCCGTCGCCAGCAGGGCGGCGAAAAACAGCGTCATCGCCCAGCCGGAGACGCCCAGCAGCCGCACCGGCGCGCCCATCCGCGAACGCGCCTCGTCGAGCGCCTCGGGCCGGAACAGCGCCGCCGGCGCGGGCGCGACGGCCGCCGGCACCGAGGCGGGGGCGTGAGCGGTCAACGCCACGTCGGGCGGGGCCATGTCAGGCCGCCCGCGCCTGGTCGGCGGTCGCCGCTTGTTGCTCGTCGAGGTAATCGGCCAGCTCCAGCGCGAAGTCGTCGAGCGTGAACAGGCTTTGCACCATGACCGTGCCGATCGAGGTGGCGATGTACGGCGACACCGCACGCTCCTGTTTGCGCACCAGCACGTAGGCGTCCTCCGCCAGCCGCAGGCCGTGCACCGACAAGGCGTGCACCGCGTGCCAGAAGGCGTTGTGCTGCGGCGAGGTCAGATCGTCGACGAACAGCACCGGCAGCCCGTTGGGCGCGCCCTCGATCAGGTTGCGGCGGCCATACGCCTTGCGCTCCTTGCGGATGGTGAAGGCGTTGAGCGTGATGCCGCGTTCCGCCGCCGAGCAGATCAGCGCCGTGATGATGGGCACGGCGGCCGATTCGACGCCGGCGATCTGGAATGGACGGGCGCGGTAGGTTTCCTCGAAGCGGCTCCAGAAGTGATGGCTGATGGTCTGCAGGCTGCGGGCGTCGAGCAGGGCGCTGCGCAGGTAGAACTGCCAGGTGTAAAAGCCGGTGCCGTTCATCGACGGCATCTCCTTCGATTTCGGCGGCACTCGGAAGATGCCGTGGTCGTTGATTTTGTTACGCAGGACTTCGATATCGTGCGGCGTCGTGTGAGCCATGACTGTTCCCCCGAAAAGTTCGCCGTTGCTTTGAATGCAACCCGGGATACATAGTAGTGTTGTTTGAAAGGGATGCCAACGAGGAAAGCATTACGATTTGGTAATGCACTTGTAATGCGGTTCGATTGACATGCGGCGCCTGTCCGGCGCAGCAAACTGGCCGGCCGGGATATTTCCTTGAAGCTGGCGATGCGGGCCTCGTTATATAATCGAGTATATTGCGGTGGACGGGGAACTTAATGACAAGGAAATCTATGCGGGCTTTGAACATGACGATGGCAACGGTCCTGATGGCCGTCTTCGCGACGGCGTCGGCGACCGACATCACGGTCTCGGCCGCCGCCAGCCTGACCAACGCCTTCAAGGACATCGGCGCCGCCTATGAGAAGGATCACGCGGGCGACAAGGTGCACTTCAACTTCGCCGCTTCCGATCCGCTGGTCCAGCAGATCGGCAAGGGCGCGCCCGTCGACGTGTTCGCCTCCGCCGACCAGGAAGCGATGGACAAGGCCGAATCGCTGAAACTGCTGGCGCCCGGCACCCGCCGCAACTTCGTCAGCAACAGCCTGGTGCTGATCGCGCCGGCCAATGGCACGCTGGCGCTCAGAGGCATCGCCGATTTACAGCAGGCCGCCGTCACCCGCGTGACGATGGGCAACCCCGCCAGCGTGCCGGTCGGGCGCTACGCCAAACAGGCCTTGGAGCAGGCCAAGCTGTGGGCAGCGGTCGAGCCCAAAGCCATCTTCGGCACCTCGGTGCGGCAAAGCCTCGACTACGTGGCCCGTGGCGAAGTCGATGCCGGGTTCGTCTACGCCACGGACGCGATCGTCCAAAAGGACAAGGTCCGCGTGATCGCGACCGTGCCGACCGCCACTCCGGTCAGCTATCCCATCGCCGTTGTCGCCGCCGGGCCGCAGCCCGCGGCCGGACGCAAGTTCGTCGATTACGTGCTGACCCCCGTGGCGCAGGCGATCCTGGCCCGCCACGGCTTCGGCCGTCCATAGGACCGGAGCGCGCGGTTGGACAGTTTTTTTGCCGAACCGGCCTGGATCGCGCTGCGCCTGTCGCTGAAGGTGGCGCTATGGGCCACGCTGATCGATCTGGTGTTGGGCATTGCGCTCGGCTATCTGCTGGCGCGCAAGCGCTTTCCCGGCCGCGAGCTGCTGGACGCGCTGCTGACCTTGCCAATGGTGATGCCGCCGACGGTGCTCGGCTATTACCTGCTGGTGCTGATCGGACGCGAGGGCGTGCTCGGTTCCTGGTTGCGGGACACCTTCGGCATCAACCTGATCTTCACCTGGCAGGCGGCGGTGATCGCGGCGGCGGTGGTGGCGTTTCCCCTTGTGCTGAAGGGCGCGCGCGCGGCGTTTGAGTCGGTCGACGGCCAACTGGAGCAGGCCGCGCAGGTGCTGGGCATCCCGCCGTTCGGGGTGTTTCTGCGGGTGACGTTGCCGCTGGCGTGGCGCGGCGTGCTGGGCGGCACGCTGCTGGCGTTCGCCCGGTCGATGGGCGAGTTCGGCGCCACCTTGATGGTCGCCGGTAGCATTCCCGGCAAGACGCAGACCTTGTCGATCGCCGTTTATGAAGCCGTCCAGGCGGGGCAGGACGACAGCGCGAATTTGCTGGTCATCATCACGTCGGTGGTGTGCATCGCCGTGCTGATCGCGGCCAATAAATTGACGCCGAACCGCAATCTCCAGGGCTGACCATGCAAATCAAAGTCGACATCGCCAAGACCCTGCGTTCCGGCGCGCGCACCTTCCAACTGGACGCGCGCTTCGATTCGGCCAGCCAGCGCGTGGTGATTTACGGTCCGTCCGGCGCCGGCAAGAGCCAGTTGCTGAAGGCGCTGGCCGGCCTGATGACGCCGGATCGCGGCCATATCGAACTGGCCGGCCGCCGCCTGTTCGACAGCGCCGCCGGTATCGACCTGGCGCCGCGGCGGCGACAAGTGGCGTACCTGTTCCAGGATTACGCCTTGTTCCCGCACCTGAATGTGCGGCAGAATATCGGCTTCGGTTTGCAGCGCGGCTGGCGCAATCCCTTGTCGCGTGTGGATGGCGAGACCATCCGCTATTGGTTGCAGGCGTTCGAACTGGATCATGTCGCCCACCAGTTGCCGCACGAATTGTCCGGCGGACAGCGCCAGCGCGTGGCCTTGGCGCGCGCGCTGGCGCCGCAGCCGACCGCGCTGCTGCTGGACGAACCGTTCGCCGCGCTCGATCCGGGCTTGCGCGAACGCATGCGCGCCGAGCTCGACACCGTGCAGCGCAAGCTGGCGATACCGATGATTTTGATCACCCACGATCCCGAGGACGCGCGGGCTTTCGGCGATCACGTGCTGCGCATGGAACAAGGGCGTATCGCCGATGCGGAGGAACAACCATCATGAAGCCGGCCATGGAATTGCAAGGCAACGTCTGGATGACCATCGGCGGCCAGAAGCTGGGCGGACACGAACGCGTGGCCTTGCTGGCGGCGATAGCGTCGACCGGCTCGATCACCGGCGCGGCCAAGGCGGTGGGCATGAGCTACAAGGGCGCGTGGGACGCGATCGAGGCGATGAACAACCTGGCCGGCGAGCCACTGCTGGAGCGCGCCGCCGGCGGCAAGGGCGGAGGCGGCACGCGGTTGACGCCGCGCGGCGCGCAGCTGGTCGAGAACTTCCGCAAGATCGACGCGGAGCACCGTAAGTTCGTCGCGCATCTGAGCGGGCAGTCGCATGCGCTGGCCGATGATTTCCTGCTGCTACAAGGGATGAAGATGAAAACCAGCGCGCGCAACCAGTTCAGCGGCAAGGTGGTCGGCCTGAAGGAGGGCGCGGTCAACGACGAAATCACGCTGGAGATCGTCGGTGGCCAGCACATCGTCGCCACCATCACGCGTGACAGCAGCGACAGCTTGGGCTTGACCATCGGCGCCGACGCGTTTGCGTTGATCAAGGCGTCGTCGGTGATCGTGGTGGCTGAGATGGGAACGGCGCGCTTGTCCGCCCGCAATCAGCTGGCCGGCAAAGTCACGCGTTTGCAGGCCGGCGCCGTCAACACGGAAGTGAGCATCGAACTGCGCGGTGGCGGCGTGATCGCCGCCATCGTCACGCGCGAGAGCGGAGAGGCGCTGGCGCTGCAAGTCGGTAGCCAAGTCGGCGCCGTGTTCAAGGCATCGAGCGTGATTGTCGGCACGCCCGCGTAGTCGTGTGGTCCGGTTACGAATTGCCCTTGCCGCCCTGACGGCTCCCGGTCTTGGCCGATTGCTCCGAACCGGTGCTGCTGCGCGCGTTCCCGGCTGCGGCGTTTTTCTCAGCATTGGCGCGCGCGGCGGATTGACGGCTTTCGCCGCCCTTGCGCCCGATCTGCGCCATATGTTCGCGATCCCGGCTGACCGCCTCGCCGCCTTTCTGGCCGGCGCGGCGGGCTTCCTCCGAGTCGAATTCATGTGCCGTGCCTTTTTGGTGGGCGGCCTGGCCGCCCTTGCTGGCAATGGCGCGCTGGGTGGCTTCGTCCATCGCCGCGAAACCTCGCTTGGCGGTGCCTTTCGGCTTCGGCTGGTCGTTTCCTGAGTTATTACTATTACTTGCCATAACTTCCTCCTGATAGTGTAGTGGGTCCGTCGTCGTGGTTCCGCCGGGTGGGTAGTCGGTTGATAAGCAGCGACGCATTTCGCTGCTCTGCATGGTTAGAGTTGCAAGGTTGACGGAAGTTCCACCGGGTCTGAAGGGACGCCAATGGCGAACCTCGTCGTGTGCTTTGGTTAAAAAAACGCCGGGGTCGCGGCCCGGCGGGTTATTCGGCACAGAGATAGACGCCGGTGAGGCGAGAAGGTTCCAAAAATGCACGATCGTTCTAGTTTTACCGGATGAGCCTAGCCGTGCGACAATACCGGCCTTGTTATTGTTCCGTTGATATCGAAATCTACCGTGATGGCCATGACTAAACCCGCAAATCCCGAATACATCCTGAGTTTTTCCTGCCACGACCAGCGCGGCATCGTGCATCGCGTTTCGGGTTTTCTGGCCGATCACGGCTGCAACATCATCGATTCGGCGCAGTTCGGCGACAGCGAGTCGCGCCTGTTTTTCATGCGGGTGCACTTCGCGCTGGAAGACGGCGCCATCAACGACGAGTTGCTGCGCGCCGACTTCGGCCTGCTGGCGGCCGAGATGCAACTGACCTTCGACATGCGCGACGCGCACTACAAACCGCGCGTGATGCTGATGGTGTCAAAGATCGGCCATTGCCTCAACGATTTGCTGTTCCGCTACAAGAGCGGGCTGCTGCCGGTGGAGATTCCGGCGATCGTGTCGAACCACATGGATTTCTACCAGCTGGCGGCCAGCTACAATATTCCGTTCCACCACCTGCCGCTGGCCACCGGCGCGCCGCAGGAAGCCAAACTGGCGCAGGAAGCCAAGGTCATCGAGCTGATGGACACCCACAAGATCGACCTGGTGGTGCTGGCGCGCTACATGCAGATCCTGTCGCCGGGCCTGTGCACGGCGTTGAAGGGCAAGGCGATCAACATCCACCATTCCTTCCTGCCCAGCTTCAAGGGCGCTAAGCCGTACGCGCAGGCGCACCACCGCGGCGTCAAGCTGATCGGCGCGACCGCCCACTTCGTCACCGGCGATCTGGACGAAGGTCCGATCATCGAGCAGGACGTCGAGCGGGTCGACCATTCGATGGACGCCGAGACCTTGTCGGCCATCGGCCGCGACGTCGAGTGCGTGGTGCTGGCGCGCGCCGTGAAG
Source organism: Oxalobacteraceae bacterium OTU3CINTB1 (assembly GCA_024123955.1). Taxonomy (NCBI): domain Bacteria; kingdom Pseudomonadati; phylum Pseudomonadota; class Betaproteobacteria; order Burkholderiales; family Oxalobacteraceae; species Oxalobacteraceae bacterium OTU3CINTB1. Next base: position 4,974,267 of record CP099652.1, on the reverse strand, counting down.
TGGTTTGTCGAGCACCGCATTTTGCAAAACGGCGACAAGACTGTCGTCTTCAAATAAAGAGATTGACCGATGGCCCTCAAAGCAACAATTTACAAAGCCGACCTGCAGATCGCGGACATGGACCGCAATTTCTACGAGACCCAGTCGCTGACCCTGGCGCGCCACCCGTCCGAGACCGACGAGCGCATGATGGTGCGGCTGCTGGCGTTCGCGATCCACGCCAACGAGGCGCTGACCTTCACCAAGGGCTTGTTCGACGTCGAAGAGCCGGACATCTGGCAGAAGGATTTGACCGGCGCGATCCAGCTGTGGATCGAGGTCGGCCAGCCCGACGAGAAGGTGATCCTGAAGGCCAGCGGCCGCTCGGAACACGTCTATGTGTACAGCTACGCGGCCACCAGCCATATTTGGTGGAAAGCGCTGGCCAACAAGGTTGAGCGCTGCAAGAACCTGACCGTGATCAACCTGAACGCCGACGCCACCGAGCAGCTGGCCCGCATGGCGCAGCGTTCGATGCAGCTGCAATGCACGATCCAGGACGGCCAGATCTGGCTGACCGACGGCACCACCACCGTGGAAGTCGGCCGCGAGGCCTTCAAGGCCGAGCGCTAGGGTTTGACCGCGGGCTTAGCGCACCACCGCGCCGCCCTTCATCACCCACTGGACCCGCTCCAGCACCGTCACATCCTTGAGCGGTTCGCCGTCGACCGCAATCATGTCGGCGAACTTGCCCGCCTCGATCGTTCCGATCCGGTCGCTCCAGCCCAGCAATTCGCTGGCGTTGACGGTGGCCGTGCGGATCGCCTGCGCCGGCGTCATCCCCAGCTTGACGAGCACCGCGAATTCGCGCGCGTTCAAGCCGTGCGGATAGACCGCCGCGTCGGTCCCGAACGCCACCGGCACGCCGGCCTTGATCGCGCGGCCGATATTGATGCGCGCCTGCGGCAACACCACCTTGGCTTTTTCCAGCAGCGGCTTGGGCAGCTTGATCGCCTCGGCGTTCTCGATCAGCCAGTCGCCCAGGTAGAGCGTGGGCACCAGCCAGGTCTTGTGCTCCTTCATCAGTTTGATGCCTTCGTCGTCGATGTACGAGCCGTGCTCGATCGAATCGACCCCCGCCAGCACCGCCAGCCGGATGCCTTCGCCGCCGTGCGCGTGGGCGGCCGCCTTGCGTCCGAGGCGGTGGGCGTCGCCGATGATGGCCTTTAACTCTTCCAGCGTGTATTGCGAGGTGCGCGGATCGTCGCCGAACGAAAGCACGCCGCCGGTGGCGCAGATCTTGATGACGTCCGAGCCGTATTTGATGTTGCGGCGCGTGACCTTGAGCGCCTCTTCGACGCCGTCGGCCACGCCCAGGCCGGTGATCCCATATTGCGGCGCGTGCAAGGTGTCGTCGCAGTGGCCGCCGGTGATGCCCATGGCCGGCCCGGAGGCGGCGATGCGCGGGCCGGGCACGTCGCCGTCGTTGATGGCGTCGCGCAGGCCGATGTCGGTGTAGCCGTCGGCGCCGACGTCGCGCACGGCGGTGAAGCCGGCGTTGAGCGTCAGGCGGGCGTTCTTGGCGCCCGTCAAGGTCGAGCGCGGGATCGATTTGGCGACGATGGCGTAGCCGGCGTCTTGCGGGTCGCCGGTCAGGTGGGTGTGGCTGTCGATCAGGCCGGGCAGCAGGGTTTTGTTGCCCAGATCGATGACCTTGGCGCCGGCCGGGATCGCCAGCTTGCTGCCGGCGGCGGTGATGCGCTCGCCGCTGACGAGGACGACCGCATCGTCGATCAGCGTTCCCTTGCGCACGTCGACCATGTGCGCGGCCTTGATCGCGGTAACGGCGTCAGGCGGGGCCGGTGAGTCGGCCGCTGCGGCGGCGGAGCTCAATAGGATGGCAGGCAGCGACAACAGCGCGAGGCGGACGGATGAGGCGATGACGTTCAAGTATTTCTCCCTTTGGTTGCGGTTTTTTTGAGGCGCGACAAAGTGGGCTCGCCAGCAAGCGTACTCGTCAATGATGTCAAACGCTACACTTTGTCGATGAAAAGTCACAGCGATATGTTGTATAAGCAGTTATTCGGGCATCCCGAAGTGGTCCGGGATCTGCTGGCGGGATTTGTACAGGAACCTTGGCGGGGACGGCCGGTCTAACGTGCTGGCGATTCTGTTCCGGTTGATGCGTTCGCGCACCGATGCGCAGATGCGCGAAGCGTTGGGCGTTTTTGCGCAAAGACTGCAATCGCCGGATATGTCGCGTGCCCGCGATAGTTTGATGCGCTGGGTGAGGGCCGTGTTGCAGGACGAATTTTGCGAGACCGAGATCAGCATGGAGGAGGGGCCGATCATGTTGTTTGACCAACGATTCAAAAAGTACGAGGACTTGCTGGAATATGAGGCGATCGAACGTGGTCGTGCCAGGGGAAAAGAGGAAGGACGGCAGGAAGGACGGCAGGAAGGCGCGCTGCTAGCTTTGCAAGGCGTGGTGCAGAGCTTGGTCAGCGATAGTCAGGGGAGGCTTTCCGTCGACCTCAGCGAGAGAATCCTCGCTGCCGATGAGGATGAACTGAGGCGCTGGATTAAATCGCTGGCCTGCGGCGCCAAGGCCTGGCAACTATTTGCCGGGCCTTGACGCCTGATGTCGCGCTTACCGCGGCGCCGCGCCCAAGCGCTTGATCGTGCCGGAGCCGCGGATGTTCTGGCTCACCTTGGGATCGCCGTAGTAGCCGATGTCGCCCGAGCCGGCCACGCTCAGGTTCAGCGTTTTGCTCGCCGACACCGTCGCCTCGCCGGAGCCGCCGATGCTCACCACGGCGTCGCGCGACGCCAGCTTTGCCGCCTGCACCTCGCCCGAGCCGCCGATCGAAATCTGCAGGCGCTCAACGGCGCCGCCAACCTTGAGGTCGCCGCTGCCGCCCAGCGACACGGCGAGCGACTCCGCGCGCAGATCGGCCACATTGAGTTCGCCGGAACCGCCGATGTCGAACTGCATGCGCTCGACGTGCAGCTTGTCCGCCGCCACCGCGCCGGAGCCGGCCACCGAGACCCGCTCCAGCGTGCGCGCCATAACGACGATCTTCATGTTGCGCGTTTCCAGCGACATGTTGTTCTTTGCCGGACGAATCCGCAAGGTGCCGTTTTCCACCACCGTCTCGACCAGCGCCTGCAGGTTGTCGTCGGTTTCCACAATCACACCCTCGGTGTTTCCCTGCCGGATCTCGACGTTGCCGCTGACGCTGGTGGCAAAAGCAGTGAAATGGCCGACTTCCCGGTTCTGTTTGACGATCTTGCCGTTGCCCTGGACGCGGTCGCCGCCGACCCAGCTCAACGGGCCGGCCAGCACCAGGTTGGCCGGGGCGGCCACCGCCAGCATGCCGGTGGCGAGGATCAGTACGCGCAGTGTGCTGCGAACGGTGGTGGTGGTCATGCTGTTCTCCTGGTTGGTCATCTTGAGGTTGGATACTACGCAACCGGGGCCGCCGGCGACACCTGGCTGCGACAGAATGCATTCTGGGCGTGCTGGAATGCGTTCCGCCGGGAATTGGCCAGGTGCGGGGGCGGCCGACGGCGGCCCCGGAACCGGCATGAGGTATCATTCGGCCTATCCCGCAAAACCCTCGCATCACCATCGCGACACCTATCTGGAATCACATGCTTATCATCACCATCAAACAGGGCAAGGAAAAGAGCTTGCTGGCCGGCGACCCCTGGATCTACCCGACCGCGATCGACAAGGTCGACGGCAAACCGCAGGAAAAAATGAAACCGGGCTCGACCGCGATCGTGCAAAGCTCCGCGCGCCAGTTCATCGGCCGCGCCGCCTATAACTCCAAGTCGCAGATCCGGGCCCGCATGTGGAGCTACAAGGAGGACGAGCCGGTCGACCACGCGATGATGAAGCGCCGCGTCAAGGCCGCCGTCGCCAAGCGCGCCGCCGCCATCCGCGCCGCCGGCCCCAACGCGCTGGTGCCGGTGATCCTGGGCGAGGACGACGGCCTGTCCGGCCTGCTGGTGCACGGCTGGGGCGGAGTCGACGGTTATCTGATCTGCCAGTTCCAGTCCGGCGGCGTCGACGCCTGGAAAGTGCCGATCGTGCAGGCCCTGCTGGCGGAGACCGGCTGCCCCAACGTCTACGAGCGTTGTGACGACCTGATCCGTAAGGGCGAGGGCCTGCCGTTGTTCTCCGGCGCGCTGGCAGGCGAGGAGCCGCCCGAACACGTACTGGTGCTCGAAGGCAATCAGCGTTACAGTATGGACTTATGCACCGGCTTCAAATATCCGAAGCTGAAGAGCTAATGCCCATGCCCCGGAGAGCACTGATCAGATGGATAATTACCTGTCGTCGCAAATACGCACGCTGACCTATATCGAGAACGAAGACCACCCGGTTTTCGGCACGCTGGTACAACAGATTCTGCACCTGCTGAACTCCAAGCTCATTTTCAGCGACATCCTGATCCATCAAAACAGTCCGCTCCTGCTGCGCCAGCCCAAGGGGCTGGTGGCGGTGACCGATTCGCCGATCACGCGCGAGGAGCTGGAAGAGTTCTTCGAGGTCGTCGAACCGAACTGGTCCGAGCGCATCCAGGACCGCGCCTTCGACCGCGCGGTCGACCTGCACACGGCGCGCATCCGCGCCAACTGTTTCACTTTCCAGGGCAAGAAGCGGCTCGGCTGCGTGATCCGCCGCTTCCCGAAGGAGCCGATGCCGCTCAACGAACTGGGCCTGCGCCGGCATGAGCAGAACTTCGCCAAGCTGACCAGCGGTCTGGTGTTGATTATTGGCGACACCTGCCAGGGCAAGTCGACCACCATCGCCTCGATGCTCGACGAGATCAACAAGCACCGTTCCGGCCACATCATCACCATCGAAGACCCGGTCGAAACCCTGATCCCGCAGCGCCAGTGCGTCATCACGCAGCGCGAGGTGGGGTTTGACGGCGACGTCGAGAGTTTCTATCTCGGCGCGCTGGACGCGCTGCGCGAGCGCCCCGACGTCATCGTCATCGGCGAGATCCGCGATGCCCAAACGGCGCAGGAGGCGCTGGCGCTGGCCGAATCCGGTCCGCTCGTGCTGGCCTCGCTGCATGCGCGCTCGACCGAGCTGGGCTTGCAGAAGATGGTGCGGCTGCTGGGCAACTCCGAGGCGCAGTCGCAGGCGCTGGCGCACGCTTTGCGCGGCGTGCTGTGCCAGGCGTTGCTGCCGTCGGTGGAAGGGGAGCGCTACTACCTCGCCACCGAATGCCTGACCTCCAACCCTGAGGTGGTCGAGATGATCGCCGGCGGGCAGCTGTCGGCGCTGCGCGGGTGGATGGCCGGCAAGACCAGCGAAGGCTGCCACACGATGAACGCGTCGCTGCGCGTGCTGCTGGCCGAAGGCAAGATCGGCATCGACGACGCCCGCAACGCCACCACCGACCGCATCGGCTTCGCCGAGCACCATTAATCCAGCGGAATCGCCCGGTATCGGTTGACCTCGTTGCCATCGACGGGCGGGGCATTGTTGCCCCAGGCGCTGCGCAGGTAGGATACGACTTGCGCCACCTCGTTGTCGTTGAGCACGTGGCCGAACGGCGGCATGCTGTACGGACGCGGATTGCCGGCCGTGCCTGGCGCGAAGCCGCCGTTGAGCACGATGCGAATCGGATTGACCGCCTGCTCCATCGTCAGCGCGCGGTTGCCCGCCAGCGGCGGATAGCCCGGCGGCATGCCGGCGCCGCCATCCCCATGGCACTCGGCGCAGTGCTGCGCGTACAGCTTGGCGCCCGCCGTCAGGAACGCCGTCGCCTGCGGCCCCTTGTCGCGCTCGAACTCCGACTTGACGCCTTGCGCCGGCAAGGCGCGCAAATACGTCGCCATCGCGTTGATGTCGCTGTCGTTCAGATGTTGCAGGCTTTCCCGGACCACCTCCGCCATCGGACCGAACACAGTGGCGCGTGGCGAGACGCCGGTCTTCAGCAGCGCGGCGAGGTGGTCTTGTTGCCAGTCGCCCAGGCCCGCTTCGGCATCCGAGTTCAGCGACGGCGCGTACCAGCCCAGCACCGGTATCAATCCGCCCGACAGGCTGTCGCCGCTCGATCCGCTTACCGCGCCCAGCGCGTTGCGCGGACTGTGGCAGGCGCTGCAATGTCCCAGGCCCTGCACCAGGTAGGCGCCCCGGTTCCAGTCCACCGACTGCCCGGTCTCTGGACGGAACACCGCCGGCTTGAAGTACAGCGCGCGCCACGCCGCCAGCATGATCTGCTGGTTGTACGGGAAACGCAATTCATGCGGCTGGTTGGCCTGGCTGACGGCCGGCACCGACTGGAAGTACGCGTACAGCGCGTCCGAGTCGTCGCGCGTGATGCGGGTGTAATTGGTGTACGGGAAGGCGGGGTACAACAGCCGCCCGTCTTTCGATTTGCCGTTGTGCAGCGCGAGCCAGAAGTCGTCGGCGCTCCAGCCGCCGATGCCGGTGGCCTTGTCCGACGTGATGTTGGGCGAGACCACGCTGCCGAACGGCGTTTTGAGCGCGCGGCCACCGGCGTATTGCTGGCCGCCGCGCGTGGTGTGGCACGCCATGCAGTCGCCGGCCTTCGCTAGATAAGCGCCACGGGCGATTTTCTCGGTGGCTGACAATTTTGCGGTCACGCTCGGCGGCGGACCGATATCGTCGCCACCGGTACGGAACATCATGAAGAGCACGCCGGCCACGACCAACCCGACCAGTCCCGCCAGCGTATAAAAGATTTTTTTCGTCATCGTCGTCCCCGCGCTCATTTGGCGCCACCCGGCACGCTGCCGCATGGCTGGGGCAACGGCATGGCGATACTGGCGGCGCTGGCCGGGCGGGCGGCGGCGTCGGGCGGTTGCTTGCTGAGCCAGGCGGAGACGGCGGCCACGTCGGCCACGCTCAGTTTGCCGGCGATGTCGGCCATGCAGTCGGGCGCGGCGGCGCGGCGCACGTGGCTCTTCCACGCGCCGAACTGGGCATTGATGTAATCGCTGGGCAGGCCGATCAGTCCCGGAATGGCCGGTTCGACGCCGTACAGCGCGGCGCCGTGGCAGCCGACGCAGGCGGGGATTTTTTTGGCCGGATCGCCGTGCCGCACCAGCGCTTCGCCGCGCGCCAGGCTGGCGGCGCCGGCGTTGTCGCCGCTGCCGGCCTGGGCGGGCGGGTAGGGCGGATGCTGGGCGGCGAAGTAGTCGGCGATCTCGCGCAGGTAGGCGTCGGGCAGATGGTCGACCATGTAGGTCATCATCGGATAATTGCGGCGGCCCTCGCGGAAATTGAGCAGCTGGTTATACAGGTAGCCGGCCGGCTTGCCGGAGATGCGCGGGAAAAAGGCGTCGCTGCGCTCCTTGACCGCATGGCAGGCGATGCAGGCGGCCACGCGCTGCTCCAGGGTGTCCGGCGGCGTGGCGGCGGCCACAGGCAGGCTCAGCGCCAGCAGCGCGGCCAATCGTATGATGGAAAAAGTAAGCATACCGTTCCTGGTCCCTGATTATTCCAGACAGGATACCCCGGTGTTGCCAGAAACGACAGTGGACAGAACGTCTAAGCGTCAGGTTGCGGCGGCTTGGGCGCGCGCGGCAGCTTGACCGGCCGCAGCGGCGGCAGCTTGCCGCCGTTGGCGATCCAGTGCCGGTACACGCGCAGCGCCACCTGGGCGTCGTCGGCGGCGTACAGGATCTGCTTGTCGTTCAGGCGCGGCAGCGCCCAATTGGTTGTGGAAATCTTCTTGGATTTTTGCAGCTTCTGTCCGAAGAACTTGGCCACCGCCGTCTTGGCGCCGAGGTCGTTGCGTTGGCCCGGCGTGCGCAACGCCACCGACAAGTCCACCACGCCGGCGGCGCGGATCGCCAGCTTGGCGTGCAGCCGCTTGACGTCGTCGGACAGGCCGAAGCCGACCTTGAGCGGCGCCGGCTGTTCGAGGATCGCTTGCAGCAGCTCGAGCGTGTGCGCCGGCGTGCTGCCGCCGATCTGGAACAGATAGGCTTTGTCGTCGGTGGAAAATTGAATCAGGTGGGGGCCGGTGGACGTCTCGCCTTTGACAAACGTCGGCTTCGATTCGGTGTCGAAGCCGATGGCGTCGGCCGCCAGCAGGGCGGCGCGGGCGGCAAGCGCATGCTCCGGGGTTGTCACCAGTTGCACATCGGCGATCCGCAGGCCGACGTAGGGCGGAAGCTCGGCCTCCGCCGCCGGTGCATGCCGGTGACCAGGCGACTGAGCGGGCAACTCGGCCAAACTTAACCCTTGCGCGAGAATTTCGCGGTCAGCTGGTTCAGTTTGTCGGTGCGCACGCGGGCCGCTTCTTCGGCCGCCACGGCGTCGCGTTCGGCCTTCTTGCGTTCGGCTTCTTTCTTGAAGCGCTCCTGCAATACCTGGGTGGCGTGGGCGCGGTGCGTGTCGGTGACTTCGGCGCCGGGCGTGCCGTCGAGGTCATGGCGCACCTTGGCTTTTTCCATCACTTTCAGGTAACGCAGCGAGCCGGTGTGGATGCCCAGCGCCGAGCGCATGGTCTTGCGATCCAGTTCGGGCATGATCGCCAGGATCTGCTTGTCGATACCGATCGACAACGGCAGAAAATCGCGGAATGCCGGGAATTGGGTTTGCAGCTGTTTCAACAGGGTGCGCGGGGTCAGGGCCGCGGTGGCCGGAGCGGATGCGGCTGGCTCGGTCGCCAAAGGCTGAGGGGTAAGGCTAGTGTTCATCGACTTCGTAGGTTAAGCAAGAGGCGCCAGCATATCATGCGCCCTCCGGGATTGCAGTGCCTTTTAGGCTAGCGTGCCGGTTTGCTCACACTCCGGCCAACGGCAGATGGACGGCAGGTGCGGCGCCGGCCTAAAACGTGTATAATGCTTGACGCACCAATTGCAGGGCGGTGCGTTTCAGTTTGGTACAGGATGCGATCGGTCTGACACGGGCATGTGCCCTTGTTATATGGTTTTAGGATGTCGGATATGTGATTTATTCATTATCCTGATGTCTCGCTATACGGCATACTTTGCCCTCTCCTCATTCTTCACTGAAAAGAGAAACAAGCCCGTTGCTGGAAGCGGGCTTTTTTTATTCCGCAGATAATCGTCAGCTAAATTACAACATTTCCATCCATGCGCACTGGTAACGGTCGGCGCGGGCTATGGCATTTTGTATTTTCTGGCGAATACGCATTGAGAGACTTTTAATGACAAAAACGCCGAAAACTTTAACGTTGTCCGTCAAGGCCGCCCGCACCAGCTCCGCTCCGCTGGTGGTGCCAAAGACGACTCTATCCTATGTGATCGATAATGCGCAAGAGGCAGCGAGCAAAGTAACGGTAGTCAAGAAGAAAACGCGTCTGAGCGCCGCCGCCGAAGCGGCCCAGGCCGAGGCGCAGGTGGCCGTCGAGTCGCCGGTCAAGACCGTCAAGGTGGCGCGCAAGGGCGCGCTCGCCGGCGCCGTCGCGGCCGACGAGCCGGTCGCCGACACGGTGGTGGTCAAGGCCGCGCCGAAGTCCAAACTGGTCAAGGCTGTCAAGGTGGCCGCCGATCCGGCGCCGCTGACCATCGTCACCGCCGGTCCGGCCGTCAGCCAGGTCACCGATGCCGCCACCTTGGCGTCGATCGACACCTCCGGCTATCTGCTGCCGAGCGTCAAGGTGCCTGGCCGCCGTGGCCGCAAGCCGTCCGAATTCACGCCGGAAAACGACGAAGTCGCGGCGTTGAACGCCGTCGAGCGCGCCGAACTGAAGGCCGTGTCGAAAGCGCGCGAGCGCAAAGCCAAGGGCGGCGCCGCCGACATGCTGGGCATGGATCCGAAAAGCTCGGCCGAGGACCTGGAGCGCCGCCGCAACCAGATCAAGAACCTGATCAACATGGGCAAGGAGCGCGGCTTCCTGACCTACGCCGAGATCAACGACCAGTTGCCGGAAAACATCGTCGATCCGGAAGCGATCGAAGGCATCATCGCGACCTTCAACGACATGGGCATCGCCATTTATGAGCGCGCCCCGGACGCCGAATCGCTGCTGCTGACCGACAGCGTGGCCACCGTCACCTCCGACGACGAAGTCGAAGCGGCCGCCGCGACCGCGCTGTCGACGGTCGACTCCGACTTCGGCCGCACCACCGACCCGGTCCGCATGTACATGCGTGAGATGGGCGCCGTGGCGCTGCTGACGCGCGAAGGCGAGATCGAGATCGCCAAGCGTATCGAAGGCGGCTTGAAGGACATGATCCAGGCCATTTCCGCCTGCCCGACCACGATCGCCGAGATCGTCGCGCTGGCCCGCAAGATCGAAGCGGACGAGCTCAAGGTGGACGAAGTGGTGGACGGTTTCGTCGACCTGAACGAAGCGAACAACGCGCCGGCCGTGGCCGCCGCGCCTGCCGCGCCGTCGGAGGATGACGAGGAAGAGGAAGAAGAAGTCGAGGAAGAAGACGGCGACGCCAATGGCGGCGCGGCCGGCTTCTCGACCGAGCAACTGGCGCAGCTGAAAAAAGCCGCGCTGGAAAAGTTCGACGTCATCTCGACCCAGTACGACAAGATGCGCAAGGCCGCCGGCGGTTACGGCTCGAAGGCCTATGTCGCCGCGCAGGAAGCCATCTCGGCCGAACTGCTGGGCATCCGCTTCACCGCCAAGGTGGTCGAAAAGCTGTGCGACACCCTGCGCGGCCAGATGGAAGAAGTGCGCCACATCGAGCGCGCCGTGCTGGAGCTGTGCGTGAACAAATGCGGCATGCCGCGCGCCCACTTCATCAAGGCGTTCCCGGGCAACGAGACGGACCTGGACTGGGTCGACGGCGAAGTCGATTCGGCTTATCCGTACAGCGCCATCCTGGGCCGTAACGTGCCGGCCGTGAAAGAGCTGCAAAAGAAAATGATCGACCTGCAAGCCCGCGTAGCGCTGCCATTGGCCGACCTGCGCAAGATCAACAAGCAGATGGCCGCCGGTGAAAAACGCGCGCGCCAGGCCAAGCGTGAAATGACGGTCGCCAACTTGCGTCTGGTGATTTCGATCGCCAAGAAGTACATCAACCGCGGCCTGCAGTTCCTCGATCTGATCCAGGAAGGCAACATCGGTCTGTTGAAGGCGGTCGACAAGTTCGAATACCGTCGCGGCTACAAGTTCTCGACGTATGCGACCTGGTGGATTCGCCAGGCCATCACCCGTTCGATCGCCGACATGGCCCGCACCATCCGCGTGCCAGTGCACATGATCGAAACGATCAACAAGATGAACCGCATCTCGCGTCAGATCATGCAGGAAACCGGCAGCGAGCCGGATCTGGCGACGTTGGCCGTCAAGATGGAAATGCCGGAAAACAAAGTGCGCGAAATCATGAAGATCGCCAAAGAGCCGATCTCGATGGAAACGCCGATGGGCGAGGACGGCGATTCGCAGCTGGGCGACTTCATCGAGGACAACACCACGTTGGCCCCGCTGGACGCCGCGCTGCACGCCTCGATGCGCAACGTCATCAAGGAAGTGCTGGACTCGCTGACCCCGCGCGAAGCGAAAGTGCTGCGCATGCGTTATGGCGTGGAAATGTCGAACGACCACACGCTGGAAGAAGTGGGCAAGCAGTTCGACGTGACGCGCGAGCGGATTCGCCAGATCGAAGCGAAGGCCATGAGCAAGCTGCGCCAGCCGTCGCGCTCGGACAAGCTGAAGACCTTCCTGACGCAGAACTAAGCGTCGGACAACCAAACAGAAGGGAGGCCATGTGCCTCCCTTTTTTTGTCCGGCAAATGGCCACCGCACGCGTATCACCCCGGAGACACGTAGGGCGGATTAGCGAAGCGTAATCGGCCATGCATGCGTCGTCGGCGGCTCGAAAATGGCCGATTACGGCGTGTCGCCTAATCCGCCCTACGTGTCTCCACGAAATTTAACGCGGTCGCGGCCGCCTCCGCCATCGCCCGATAACCGCGATCGTTCGGGTGCAGATGATCCCCGCTATCGAAGGCGGCCAGCAACCGCGACGGCCGCTCCGGATCGCGCAGCGCCTTGTCGAAATCGACCACCGCGTCAAACTCGCCCGATCCGCGTATCCACGCATTGACCGCCTGCCGCTTCGCCTCGGCCGCATCGGAATGCACGAACGGCTTGCCGACGCCGCCATACGGCAGCAAAGTCCCGCCGCACATCTTCACCCCTTGCGCATGCGCCAGCCGTATCAAGGTCTGCATGCCCTCGATAATCTGCCGCGCCGACACCTGCTCGGCCGGCGACGCCAGCATATCGCCGGCGCTGATGTCGTTGATTCCTTCGTGCAGCACGATCCAGCGCACGCCCGGCTTATCGAGCGCATCGCGCTGAAACCGCGCCAGCGCGCTTGGCCCGACAAACGGCTTGCTTGGACCATTCAGCAGCCGGTTGCCGGCGATGCCCGCGTTGACGACGGCGGTCGACGACTTCGCCAGGCGTTCGGCCAGCAGGTCCGGCCAGCGCGCGTTGGCGTCGTCCTTCGAACCGATGCCGTCGGCGATCGAATCGCCCAGCACCACGATGGCGTGCGCCTTGCGGCCGGAGGCCACCTCTACATCGGTGAGGAAATAGCGGCTATCGTCGGTCTCCGTGCCGGCGAAGCTGATCGCGGCCGTCGCGTCGGTCCCGCGCAGGATGTACGCGGTCTGCATGCCGGCGCCGTGGATGGTGGAGGTGGCCGCGCCGGCGGGCAGGTACAGGCTGACCGCCAGTTCCCGCAACGGCGCCAGGTCCATCTCGAGGGCGTCGCTCAGAACGCTGGCGCCGCCGGCAATGGTCACCGCCGGCTTGCCATTGAAGGTCAGTACGCGGTCGCTGCCCGGGTCGATCGCCGAGCCGGCCGCCCGCAGCGCCACATGCGCGGCGCCGATGCTGACGGCGCCGGTCCCGTGGAGGTGGGACCGGCGCACGCGTACGCTGCCGCCGCCGACGCTGGCGCGCACGACCTGGCGGATTGTTTGTGGCTGCAGCGCGGGCCCCGTGCGGTCGGGAGCGGCGGTCCAGGTCGCGACCCAGTTCGGTGGCGTCGCCGACATGGCCGGCGCCCAGCCTCCGCCAAGGGTGAGCGCCAGCGTGAGCAGTGCGGCGGTGGCGCGTGGACGTGCAGGTTTCATTGATCGAATCCGTGACTGTTAAAAATGTAATCTCTTCAGTCTACGGAAGTCATGCCATTCGATCAACGCCTGGCGCCGCATAGTGGGTATGCGCGCTGGGCATGGCGGCCATGCCGCCGTTTACTCGGCATTGAAGTGGGTAATGCCGTGGTCGAACCGGTGCATTACGTCGAACACCTGATGCCGGAACCATTGATGCGCCGGGTCCTGGTGATTGCGGGCGTGCCATAACAGCCAGTAGCGGTAAACGGGCGCGTCGAACGGCAATGGCTGCCAAACGATGGGCGCCTGCGCCGCCAGCTTGATGGCGATGTGCTCGGGGATGGTCAGCAGCAGGTCGTTGTCGCGGACGATGCGCAGCGCCGACGAGAAAAACGGTACGACCAGCCGGACGTCGCGGCGCAGGCCCTGGCGGGCCAGCGCCTGGTCGACGAAGCCGTCCTTGTCGCTGCCGCCGGTGATGCGGGCGTGCGGCCAGCGTGTGTAATCGGCCAATGTCAAGGGTTGTCCCGCCAGCGGGTGCGTCACGCGCATGGCGCACACCGGCCTGTCCTCGCCCATGGCGCGGCCGTGCAGGTTGTCCGGCACGATATCGGCGATGGTGGCCACCAGGTCGACGCCTTCGTCGCTGAGCAGGCGATAGTAGCCGGCCTCCCAGAGATGGAAGGACACGCCGGCGCGCGGCGCGTTCGCGGCAATGGCCTCCACCAGCGGCGGCAGCATGTGGTCGGCCAGATAATCGGAACCGGCGATCGAGAACGTGCGCGCGCAGGTGGCGGCGTCGAATGCCGGGCCGTCCATCATCGATTCGAGCGTGAGCAGGGTGGCCTTGAGCGGTCCGCGCAGGGCTTGCGCCCGCTGCGTCAGCAAGAAGCGCTGGCCCTCGCGGATCAGCAGCGGATCGTCGAACTGGGTGCGCAATTGCGCCAACTGGCGGCTGAGCGCCGACTGCGTCAGCCCCAGCATGGTCGCCGCCAGGGTCAAGTTGCGGGTCTCCAGCAGCGCGTCGAGCGAGCGCAGCAGGTTTAAGTTCGCTATTTTTTCCAAGGGGTCGGCCGTTGAATGACGATGGGCGCGATTCTATCAGGCGGGCCTGACCCCGGAGTTTATTGCATGAACCAGCCGTGGCTGACGACCAGCGATTGGCCCGTGAGCGCGTTCGATGGGAAGCTGGCGAACAGCAGCGCGACTTCGGCGACGTCTTCCACCGTGGTGAACTTGCCGTCGACGGTGTCGGCCAGCATGACCTTTTTGATGACGTCGTCCTCGGAGATGCCCAGGCTCTTGGCTTGCTCGGGGATCTGCTTGTCCACCAGCGGCGTGCGCACGAAGCCGGGGCAGATGACGTTGGCGCGTACGCCGTGCTCGGCGCCTTCCTTCGAGACGGCCTTGGCCAGGCCGATCAGCCCGTGTTTGGCCGTGACGTAGGCGGACTTGAGCTTGGAGGCTTCCTTCGAGTGCACCGAACCCATGTAGATGACGCTGCCGCTGCCGGCCTTGTACATGTGCGGCAGGCAGGCCTTGGTGGTGAGGAAGGCGCCGTCGAGGTGGATCGACAGCAGCTTTTTCCAGTCCTCGTACGGGAAGTCCTCGACCGGGTGGATGATCTGGATCCCGGCGTTGCTCACCAGCACGTCGATCCCGCCCCAGGCGTCGACCACGGCGGCGATGCCGGCGTTCACTTGCGCTTCATCGGTGACGTTCATGGCGACCGCCATCGCCTCGCTGCCGGCGGCCTTGAGCTCGTCGGCGGTGGCCTGGGCCGCTTCCAGGTTGAGGTCGGCGATGACGATCTTGCCGCCTTCGCGCGCGTAGATCAGGGCGATTTCCTTGCCGATGCCACTGGCGGCGCCGGTGACGACGCAGACTTTGTCTTTCAGTTTCATGTGCTGGCTCCTTGGGTTGGGTGTGTTGACATTACACGCCATGCGCCGGGGCATGTCGATGCTCCAACGTACAGTGCACGACCTGGCTGAAGGGAAGGTTAAGACTATGTATCAAATTGCATCAAAATCGGCCGTGGCGCGCAGCGGCGAGCGCACGCTGACACGGACGAAGGCGCCGCCCGTTTCGATGTTGCCCACTTTTAATTCAGCACCCAGGCGCGCGGCGCGTTCGCGCATGCCCACCAGGCCGTAATGGCCGCGCCGCTTGCCGTCGTCGAGGATGTCGCCCGCGATGCCCTTGCCGTCGTCGCGCACTTGCAAGGTCAGCGCATCGGCGCCGAAATCCAGTTCCACCAGGATCTCCGCGGCGCCGGCGTGGCGGAAGGCGTTGCCGATCGCTTCGCGGCCGATGGCGAACAGGTCGTCCCGCAGCGCCGCCGGCAGTGGATAAGGCGTGCCGCGCACCGCCAGGCGGAAACGCGCGGCCAGCACCTCGGCCAGGCCGTTGCCGAAACATGCCAGCGCCTCGGCCAGCGTCTCGTCGCCGCTCGACGCCGAGCGCAGGCCCATCACTTCGTCCCGGCCTTCGACCAGCGCCCGTTCGATATAGCCGATGCCGCGCTCCATCGCGGCGCGCGCGGGCAGGGCGGGCGGTATCTGCTCCATCGCCGCCTGCATCATCAGGATCGTGCCTTGCGCCTGTTGCAGGAAGGTGTCGTGCAGCGCGCGGGCGATGCGCTCGCGCTCGCTCAGGCGCTCCAGGTGGCGCGCCTCGATCAGCCTTGCCACCTGCGCCAGCCGCCAGCGCCACGCCAGCGCCACCAGCGCGATCAACAGCAGCCCGCACAGCAGCTTGAACCAGCCGCTCTGTATAAACGTCGGCGGCAGTGCGATGTCGAGCGCGGCGCCCTCGGTGTTCCATACGCCGTCGCGGTTGGCGGCGATCACCCGGAAACGGTAGTCGCCCGGCGCCAGGTTGGTGTAGAACGCTTCGCGCCGGCCTTCGGCGGTTTGCCAGTCCTGGTCGACACCCTCGAGCCGGTAGCGGAAGGCGCCGCGCTCCGGCACCGACAGGCCCGGCGCGGTGAAGGCGATGTGCAGGTTGTTCGACCCCTGCGGCAGGCGCAGCGGCTGTGCCGTGGCGTAGCGCTTGCCGTTGCTGGAGACCGAGACGATTTCGACCGGCGGCGGCAACGGGTCGCGGCGGATGGCGCCGGGCGTGATCAGCATCGCGCCGCTTGTGGTCGACAGCCACAGCTTGCCGTCGCTGGCCTGCACCATCGACGGGAACGGGCCGCTGGGCTGGACGGTGCCGGTCAGGCCTTCTTCGCTGCCCAGCAGTTCGTACGCCACCCGGGCGCCGTCGCGCACGAAGGCCTGGAGCTGGTCGGCGGGGATGCGGAAGGCGCCGTCGTTACCATGCAGCCAGAGTTCGCCGGCGTCGGTGGCGACGATGCCGCTGATGCCGCGCAATTCGTGGCCGTCGGCCGTCAGCAGCGGCACGAAGCGCCGGCCGTCGTAGCGGGCCACGCCCGATTCGCCGGCCACCCACAGGTTGCCGTCGCGCTCGTAGATGCACAGCACGTTGCCGATGCGCAGGCCGTGCTCGGCGCCGATGACGCTTGCCTTGCCGTCTTCCACGACGGCCATGCGGTTGCCCTGGTAGCCTATCCACAGCCGGTCGCGGCTGTCCGACAGCAGCGACATCACGCGCAGTTTCGGCAGCGCCGGATAGGGCTGCTCCCACTTGCCGTCGCGGTAGCGGAACAGGTCGTAATTCAGATAACTGGCCCACCAGTCGCCGTTGCGCCCTTGCGCCAGCGCGTAGATGGTGGAACTGTCGCGCAGCGGTCCCGGCGGAGATGGAATCAGCTTGCCAGCCTGCCAGATGCCCTGGTAACTGCCGAGCGCGCGGGCGCCAGCGCTGGCCGCCGAGCTCCAGAAGCCGCTGTCGAGGGTGGCGTGCTGGCGGCCTTCGGCGTCCATCAGCCAGGCGTTGGTGCTGAAGTTGCTGAGCCAGACCTTGCCGTCGGCGCCGGCCGCCAGGCCCGGCGTGACGATGGGCTGGTTACTCGGCAGCGGCACGGCGCGGTGGCGGCGGAAGCGGTCCAGGCCGGTCGCCGTGCCGAACCAGATATTGCCGTCGCGGTCTTCAAAAAAGGTCTGCGGACTCAGGCCGCTCAAGCCCTGGTCGCGCGTGAGGCGCTGGCGCGGATCGGGAAACACGTCCGGCAGCACCCGTTCGACATGCGTTTCGCTCGCCAGCCACATCGTGCCGGCGCGGTCGAACCACATGCCGCTGCCGGGCAGTTCCGCCTTGGGCGGCCTGGCGCCGGCCACCGGCGGCGTTGGCGACAAACGGTAGTTGGCGTCGCCGCCGTCCGATACCCATACGGTGCCGTCGGGCGCGGCGGCCAGCGACGCCAGCTCGAGGTTGCCGGGACTGGCGACGCGGTAGCGCGTTTCGCCGGCGCGGCGGTAGTAAACGCTGTTCGAGGTCGAGACCCATTGCGTGCCGGCGCGGTCGAACAGCACCTGCCAGATGGCCTGGGACGGATCGAAGCCGGCGTCCGCGCCGACCCGCACCCAGCGGTCGCGCGCGCGGTCGAGCCAGGCCAGGCCGCGCGCGGTGGTGGCCCAGAGCACGCCGTTCGGCGCCGTGGTGAAGCTGTGGGCGGCGCCCGGCGGAAAACCGTTGTCGGCGCCGTAGTGCGCGGCCTTGCCGTCCTTGAACACGCTGGCGCCGCCGAAGCGGTAGCCGACCCACAGGCCGCCGTCGGGCGCGGTGTGCAGCGGCAGCACGATGGTCGACAGCAGTGGATGGCCGCCGACCTGGTCGCGCCGCTCGAAATTGACGCCGTCGAAACGGTACAAGCCGGTGGGCGTGGACAGCCACAACCAGCCGTCCGGGGTTTGCGTGATGGCCTGGATTTGCGCCGGCGCGCCTTGGGCGGCGGTCCAGGCGCGGTGCGCGTAGTCGCCCAGCAGGCGCGCATGCTGCGCGGCCCACGCGGCGGGGACCAGCGCGCATAGCGCGCCGACCATCAGCAAGCGGGCGAGCAGGGATGTCCAACTTGTGATGATGTCCATGACAAGAAGCATAACGGATTTCAAGCAAATCAGAATGAAGAAGGCAAGAAAACGCCCCGGTGATCAGTCGGGGCGCTGGTCTTTCAATAGCTTGTCCGGCCGCTTAGCCGGTGTTGCGCAAGCCGGCCGCGACGCCGTTGATCGACAGGTGGATGCCGCGGTGGACCCGCTCGTCCGTCGCCTTGGCCGGATCGACCGTCAGCGCGCGGTGGCGCTTGATCAGCTCGACCTGCAAGTGGTTCAGCGGATCGAGGTAGGCGATGCGGTTCTGGATCGAGCGCGCCAGCAGCGGGTTGCCCGTCAGGCGCTCGGACGCGCCGGTGATGTCCTGCAGGATCGCCAAGGTGTTGGCGTGCTCTTCGGTGATGCGCTTGAAGATGCGCTCGCGCAGTTCCTTGTCCGCCACCAGCTCGGCGTAGCGCGAGGCGATCGCCAGGTCGGTCTTGGCCAGCACCATGTCCATGTTCGACAGCAAGGTGGCGAAGAACGGCCATTGCTGCGACATATTGCGCAGCTGCGCCAGCCGCACTGGTTTGTCGCCGTCGGCGATCCAGGCGCCGATGGCGCTGCCGAAGCCGTACCAGCCCGGCAGCAGCAGGCGGCACTGGCCCCACGAGAAGCCCCACGGGATCGCCCGCAGGTCTTCGATGCGCTTGGTCGACTTGCGCGAGGCCGGGCGCGAACCGAGGTTCAGTTCGGCGATCTCGGCGATCGGCGTGGCGCTGAAGAAGTAGTCGGTGAAACCCGGGGTTTCATAGACCAGGTTGCGGTAGGCCTTGTAGGCGCGGTCGGAGATCTCCGCCATCACCGTTTCGAACTCGCGCAGCTGGGCCAGGTGGGCGCTGTCTTCCGACTGCGGCATCAGGCTCGCTTCCAGGGTCGCGGCGACCAGCAGCTCGAGGTTGCGGCGGCCGATGTCCTTGTTGGAGAACTTGGAGGCGATGATCTCGCCCTGTTCGGTCAGGCGGATCTGGCCGTTGACGGTGCCGTGCGGCTGCGCCAGGATGGCCTCGTAGCTCGGACCGCCGCCACGGCCGACCGTGCCGCCCCGGCCGTGGAACAGGCGCAGCTTGACGCCGGCTTTTTCGAACACCGTCACCAGGTGGGTTTCGGCCTTGTACAGTTCCCAGGTCGAGGTCAGGAAACCGCCGTCCTTGTTGGAGTCCGAATAACCGAGCATGACTTCCTGGATCTGGCCCTGCTTGGCGATCAGGCCCTTGACCAGCGGCAGCGCCATCACCGCTTCCATGATGCCGGCGGCGCGTTGCAGGTCGGGGATGGTTTCGAACAGCGGGATGACCATCAGGTCGAGTTCCGCTTCCGCCTCGCCCGCGGCGATGCGCAGCAAGCCCATTTCCTTTTGCAGCAGCATCACTTCCAGCAGGTCGGACACGGTTTCCGTGTGCGAGATGATGTAGTTGCGGATCGCGCGCGCGCCGTAGCGGTCGCGGATCTGGCGCGCCGCGCGCAGCACGCCCAGCTCCGAATCGGTCTCGTCGGAGTAGTCGATGTACGGCGAATACAGCAGGCGCGGTTGCGACAGCTCGCTCAGCAGCAGCGCCACCTTCGCGTCCTCGTCGAGCGAGGCGTAGGCGGGCTCGCCGCCGGCCTTGGCGAACAGCTCGGCCAGCACGCGCTCGTGGATGTCGGACGATTGGCGCATGTCCAGCGACGCCAGGTGGAAGCCGAAGATGTCGGCCGCGCGCTTCAACGTCGACAGGCGCGGACGCACCAGCACTTCGCCGTGGTTGGCGGTGAGCGACTCGACCAGCGTTTGCAGGTCGGCCGAGAACGCGGCGGCGCTGGCGTACGGCTCGGCGTGGCCGACTTCCTTGCGCAGGATATTGGTCGCGCCCAGGGCGCGGGCGGTGCTGGCCAGGCGGGCGTAGATGCCGATCAGGGCACGGCGGTATGGTTCGTCGGCACGGTGGTCGGAGGTGTCCGGCGACTGGTCGGCCAGCGCCTGCAGGGCGGGGGTGCAGCCGATCATCAGGGTGGAGATCGACAGCTCCGCGCCCAGGGTGTGCGCCTCTTCCAGATAGAAGTCGAGGATGGTGGTGGCCTGGCGCACCAGTGCGTGCTGCATGGTGCCGCCATTGACGTTGGGATTGCCGTCGCGGTCGCCGCCGATCCAGCTGCCCATCTGCACGTACGGCGCGTTGATCGGCTTGACTTGCGGTTCCTGGTCGTCGGCCGGCGCGCTACCGTAGTGTTGGGCGATGTCGCTCTCGATGTCGTCGTACAACCCCGGCAGTTCGCGCAGGAAGGTGGTGCGGTAGTACGACAGCGCGTTTTCGATCTCGTCGGCCACGGTCAGCTTGGTGTAGCGCAGCATGCGGGTCTGCCACAAGGTGGCGATGCGCGCGCGCAGGAGGTGCATGTTGGCGGCTTTTTCCTTCGGCGTCAGCGGCAGGTCGCGCTCGGCCAGCAGGCGGGCGATGTCGTGCTCGGCGTCGAGGATGGATTTGCGCTGCACTTCGGTCGGGTGGGCCGTCAGCACCGGGGCGATCAGGGCCTGGTCGAAGAATTCGCCGACGGTTTGCTCGCTGACGCCGGCTTCCTTGAGCTTGCACAGCGCGAAGTTGATGCTGCCTTTCTGGGCGTTCGAGCCGGCCAGCAGGTGGGCGCGGCGGCGGCGGATGTGGTGCTGGTCCTCGGCGATGTTGGCCAGGTGCGAGAAGTACGAGAATGCCCGTACCACCGAGATGGTTTGTTCGCGCGTGAGGATCTTCAGCATGCCGTCCAGTTCCTTGGCGGCGCCGGCGTCGGCCTCGCGGCGGAAGCGCACGGCCGTTTGACGGATGGTTTCGACCACGGCGAACACTTCCTCGCCTTCCTGGTCGCGCAGCACGTCGCCGAGCAGGCGGCCGAGCAGGCGGATATCTTCTTTAAGGGGCGCGTCCTTGTCTACTTCGGTGGCCGCGCCGGGTTGTTCAGCGATGTTGTCGTCGATTGCACTAGATTGTTTTGCCATGTGATAAGCCGCAAAGATGTGAAATGTCGGTGCAAAGGCTGGTAGCCCGGTTCTGCATGAAGGTGAGCATGATAAAATTTGTGATCTTAAACATGCGCGATTTACTGGCCAGCGCCGGTGAGCGTCAGCTACAGCGAAAGAACTGGTTTTGAAAACATCCGAAGTGGTCCAAACTCCCCCGTCCAGATTGGTGATCGCGTCGCGGGAGAGCCGCCTGGCCATGTGGCAGGCGGAGCATGTTCGTGAACGCTTGACATTATTATATCCGCAGTGCGATGTCAAAATTGTCGGAATGACGACAAGAGGTGATCAAATTCTGGATCGCACCCTGTCGAAGGTGGGCGGCAAGGGCCTGTTCGTCAAGGAACTGGAAGTAGCGATGGCCGAGGGCCGCGCCGACTTGGCCGTCCATTCGCTCAAGGACGTGCCGATGGAGCTGCCGGAGGGCTTCGCGCTGGCCGCCGTGATGCTGCGCGAAGACCCGCGCGACGCCTTCGTCTGCAACGACTACGCCACCCTGGCCGAGCTGCCGCCGGGCGCCATCGTCGGCACCAGCAGCCTCCGCCGCCAGTCGCTGATCGCCGCGCGCTATCCGCACCTGGTGATCAAGCCGCTGCGCGGCAACCTCGACACCCGCCTGGCCAAGCTCGATCGCGGCGACTACAGCGCCATCATCCTGGCCGCCGCCGGCCTCAAACGCCTGGGCCTGTCGCAGCGCATCCGCGCCGTGCTGGCGCCGGAGGACAGCCTGCCGGCGGCCGGGCAGGGCGCGATGGCGATCGAAATCGCCGAACGCGACGATGGCCTGGACCTGAAAGCCTTGCTGGCGCCGCTCAACGACCTGGCCACCGCGCAGGCCGTCACGGCCGAGCGCAAGGTGTCGAAGGTGTTCGGCGGCAGCTGCCAGATTCCGCTGGCGGCCTACGCCACCGTCGAGGACGGCCAGATGCATCTGCGCGCGATGGTCGGCACGCCGGACGGCAGCCGGGTGGCCAGCGCGGAAGTGCACGGTCCGGCCGCCGATCCCGAGGCGCTGGGCCTGCAAGTGTCCGAGCTGCTGCGCGCGCAGGACGCGGTCGGCATCCTGGCCGTCTGCCTGAGCGACGCCGCACAGGCCGAGGAGGAGGCGCGCTCGCGCGAGCTGAACGCCGACGGCTCGACCGGCGCCCAGCCGGTTTGATGATCCTCGGATGACACTGGGATGACCGGTATCGTCGTCATCACCCGTCCCCTGGCGCAAGCGCGGCCGCTGGCGGCCCGCGTGGCCGCGCTGGGCCGCGAGGTGGAAGTGCTGCCGCTGCTGGAGATCGCGCCGCTGCCGGATCAATCGGCATTACGCGCCGCGCTGGCGCGGCTGTGCGCGCCCGTGCCGGCGTACGCGATGGTCGCTTTCGTGTCGCCCAACGCCATCGACGCCGCCTTCGCCCATATTCAACAGTGGCCGGCCGGCGTGACGGCGGCCGTGGTGGGCGAGGGCAGCCGGCTGGCGCTGGCCGCCCATGGTGTCACACCGGACAAATTTAATATCGTCAGCCCGGCCGACAACGGCCACAGCGATTCCGAACATTTGCTGCAAACGCTGGACCTGGCCGCGCTCAAGGACCAGCCGGTGCTGATCGTGCGCGGCGAGAGCGGGCGCGAGCTGATGGCCGACGGCTTGCGCGCGGCCGGCGCCCAGGTCGAGGTGGTCGCGGCCTACCGTCGTACCGTGCCGCAATTGACGGCGGCGCTGGAAAGCACCTTGCGCCGGTTGCTGGCGCAACAAAACGACTGGATCATCACCAGTTCCGAGGCCCTGCGCGGCCTGTGCGGCCTACTGGCCGAGCTCGATATAAAAAGTCCCGGCGGCAAGCCGTCCTGTGTTGTATCGATGCAACAACAGCATTTGATCGTACCGCACGCCCGAATTGCCGAAACTGCAAGCAATTTGGGCTTTTCCCGTCTGACGCTCACCGGATCAGGCGACGAACGCCTGCTGGCCGCGTTACAATCACGCCTATGAACGATTTGCCTACATTACCCGACCCTGTCGTCTCGCACGGTTCCGCCGCCGAGTCCCCGTCCGCGCCGCTGAAATCGCCGCCCGAACCCCGGTTGCTCGATACGCTGCAGCAGCCGCGCATCCTGCTGGGCGGGGTGGTGGTGCTGGCCGTGTTGCTGGCCGCCCAGACGTGGTCGACCCATAACAAGATGGGCAAGCTGCGTCAGGAAATGGCGCTGCGCCTGCAAAAGGGCGACTCCATCAACGCCGAAACGGGCACCCTGGCGCGCACCGTGCAGGAAACCAGCCGCGAGTTGCAGATCAAGGTTGGCTTGTTGGAAAGCAAACAACTGGAAGCGCAGAGCCAGCAATTGGCGCTCGAGCAGCTGTACCAGGATCTGTCGAAGAACCGCGACGAGTGGGCGCTGACCGAGATCGAACAAGTGTTGTCGACCGCCAGCCAGCAGCTGCAACTGGCCGGCAACGTGCCTGGCGCGCTGATCGCGCTGCAAAACGCCGACCGCAGCCTGTCGCGCTCGGACAAGCCGCAATTCATCACCATCCGCCGCGCCATCGCCAAGGACACCGAGAAGCTCAAGGCGTTGCCGAGCGTCGATTCGGTCGGCGTGGCGCTGCGCCTGGACAACGTCATCGCGCAGATCGACAACTTGCCGATGCTGTCGGACGAACAACCGACCCTGCCGGCGGCGCCGGAGAAAAAGGTCAAGGCCAGGGTCAAGCCGGTGTTGGACAAGAACGGCAAGCCGGTCGCGGTGGTCGAGCCGAGCGAGCCGAATCCATGGCTGCTGGCGCTGCAAAACACCTGGACCGGCTGGAGCACGGAAATGTGGACCGATGTGCGTCAGCTGATCCGCGTGCGTAGCGTGGAAACGCCGGACGCGCTGATGCTGTCGCCGACTCAGGCCTACTTCCTGCGCGAGAACCTGAAGTTGCGGCTATTGAACGCCCGCATGGCGCTGCTGTCGCGCAATGAAACAGCCTTCCGCGCCGACCTGATCGCCGCCCAGGAAGCCTTGGTCAAGTACTTCGACACCCGCGCCAAAAACACTCAAACGGTGCAGTCGCTGCTGCGCCAGGTGCAGACCAGCAATTTGGCGATCGAGATGCCGACCCTGTCGGACAGCCTGAACGCCGTGCGTAACTACAAAGCGAAGCAATAGCCATGCGATTATTCCTCTGGTTGGTCGCATTGATGGCCGCGGCCATCGGCATCGCCGTGACGGCGCGTTTCAATCCTGGCAACGTGGTGCTGTTCTACCCGCCGCACCGGATCGACATGTCGCTCAACTTCTTCTGCGTGATCGCGGCGGCACTGTTCGTGTTCCTTTACGCGGTGATCCGCGCCTTGCGCGCCACCCTTAAAATGCCGGCCAAGGTGGCGCTCTACCGCCAGCAAAAGCGCGAGCGCGACGGCAACAAGGGCTTGCGCGAGGCGCTCAAGGCCTTGTTCGAAGGCCGCTTCGGCCACGCCGAAAAGGCTGCCATTCGCGCCTCGGAACTGCCCGAGAACGCCGGCGTCGCCGCGCTGATCGGCGCCCGCGCCGCACACCGCATGCGCCAGGGCGCCCGCCGCGACCAGTGGCTGGCCAGGCTCAACGACGACAATGTCATGAAAACCGCGCGCCTGATGACGATGACCGAATTGCTGGTCGACGACCATCAGCCGGAAGCGGCGCTCGACGCCGTGCGCGAGCTCAACGCCAGCGGCACCCGTCACATTCACGCGTTGCAATGGTCGTTGAAGGCCCAGCAGCAGGCCAAGAACTGGCCCGAAGTGCTGCGCCTGGTGCGCTCGCTCGACAAGCACCGCGCGCTGCATCCGGCGTTGTCGGCGCGCTTGCGCGAACTGGCCTACGCCGACCTGCTGTCGGACCAGACCAACGACGCCGAGTCGCTGCAGCGGGTCTGGTCGACGGTGCCGAACAGCGACCGCGTCAAGCCTTACGTCGCCTGCCTGGCGGCGACGGCGCTGAACGCGCGCGGCCTGCACGACGAAGCGCGCAGGGTGGCCGAGGAATCGCTGGCCGCCGACTGGGACGACCGTGTGATCCGCGCCTACCGCGAAGCGGCGGCGCCGGCCGGCTCGGCGGCCTTGCTGGCGCAGATCGAGGCGTGCGAAAAATGGCTGCACGCCCGGCCGACGGACGCCGAACTGGCGCTCACGCTCGGTTCGCTGTGCCTGAAGCAGAAGCTGTGGGGCAAGGCGCAGCGCTATCTGGAGCAGGCGCTGTCGGACGCGTCCGATCCGCGCATGGTGCGCGAATCGCACCTGAAGCTGGCGCAAATGCACGAAGCGCTGCAGCAGCACGAAGAGGCCGCCAACCATTACCGCCAGTGCGCGCTGGCGACCATCCTCTAAAAAACTACGGGGTCAAGTCTGTCATTCAGACACGAGCTGGACCGTAGCAGCGTTATACGGTCCAGCTCGTGTCCGAATGACAGACTTGACCCCCGGGTGAGGCATTAAAAGCTGCTTCTGGCCGCGCCGTGGGCGGGGTCGACGTCTATCCCGCCGTTCGATTCCAAAATGGCCGTCGCCCGTTCGAGCTGGGCGGCGTCGGCGGCGGTCACCGTGATCATGCACAAATCGCCCCGGGCGGCGGGCTTGTAGACGTCCTGGTAATCGGAGCCGCCTTTGACGGCGGGGGAGTCGCCCACGTAAAAATTGCTCTCGGCGGGACCGGCCTCGTCGGTGGTGACGTTGACATGGATGCCGTCGCCTTCAAAGCCTTCGGCAAGCAAGCCATTGCGGGCCGCTTCGGCGGCTTCAAAACTGGGCAGCATGCGTACGATCTGGTGATTCATGATCCCTCCACGGTTGCGGTAAATATCCACGCTATCAGAATCTCCTTGCCGGGGGCGCAGGCGAGCTTGTAGGCAAGTGCGACCTATGCGCGCAAGTATTTCGTCAAGTCCGATCTGATGCATTAAAATTTCCGCACGGTAGTGCTGCAATGCACAAGCGTCCTGGACTTCGTTATAATTACGCAGTAAACATTTGTCAGCACAACAACGAGGAAACCCATGAGCTTGAATAAAGTGCCTTCCGGCCGCGATTTGCCCAACGACTTCAATGTGATCATCGAAATTCCGATGAACGCCGATCCGATCAAGTACGAAGTCGACAAGGAATCGGGCGCGATCTTCGTCGATCGCTTCATGGGCACCGCGATGCACTACCCATGCAACTACGGCTACGTGCCGAACACCCTGTCGGACGACGGCGATCCGGTCGACGTGCTGGTGATCACCCCGTTCCCGCTGATCCCGGGCGTGGTGGTGCGCTGCCGTCCGATCGGCGTGCTCAAAATGACCGACGAATCCGGTGAAGACGCCAAAGTGCTGGCCGTGCCGGTCGACAAGGTACTGTCGATCTACAGCCACTGGCAGAAGCCGGAAGACCTGAACGAACTGCGCCTGCGCCAGATCCAGCACTTCTTCGAGCATTACAAAGACCTGGAAAAAGGCAAATGGGTCAAGATCGACGGCTGGTACGGTCCGGAAGATGCCAAACAGGAAATCCTGAACGGCGTCGCTGCGTACAACAAGGAAACGGCAAGCAATTCCTGATACCCTGCCGGCCCAATCCGGCCGGCACAAAAAAGCCCCATGCGGCTTTGCCTGGACCTTGGTCCCGGCAAGCACACATGGGGCTTTTTTTATTTGTCGGGCAGGCTGGGCGTGCTTATTCGCGCGCGGCGCTTTCGGCGGCCTCGGCCTCGGCCTCGCGCCGCAGGCGCGACATGTATTGCGGCGTGATGCCGAGGTAGGAGGCGATCGCGCGTTGCGAGATGCGCGCCTCCAGACCCGGGTATTCCTCGCGGAACGCGGCCAGGCGTTCTTGCGCCGACGTCTCGCCGCTGCTGTAGGCGCGTTGTGCCAGACTCTGCAAACCATGCATCGCGGCCTGGAGATGATAGTGTTGCATCACCTCATGCTGGGCGCGCAGTGCGCACGACTGCGCCCAGTCCAGGGTGAACCCGTGGATGGTCGTCTCGGCCACCAGGAATTGCACGGCCGGTTGGCCGGTCTCGCCGGTGATCAGATCGGTCAGCGAGGTGGCGGACTCGCCCTCGCGGAAAAACCGCAGGGTCATCTCGACACCGTCACGATTGAAGAATCCGCTGCGCGCGACGCCGCTGGCGAGCCAGTGCACCTGCGTGGCCGGCACGCCGGCATGTTGCAGGAACTCGCCTTTGCGCGCGTGAAACGGCTCGGCGATCGTCGCCAGCAGGTTCGTCACGTTGGTGTAAGACTCTTCACTGACATTGATACGCTTCATCGTGGCGGACTTGAAGCGGTTCCGTTGTTTTATAAAATCTGCATTCATGCTGTGTGTGCCACATTCCTCATAAAACCATACAACGGGGCATAGAGTATAGGCTCGATTGAAAATGCTGTGAAGCAAACTGGTTTCATCTATCGGGACAAAATTGTATCAACCCGATTTTAACCCGTGGATGAAATGTAGGTATCGTCGGGAACCGTTTGCGTGTGCGCCAATCTGACTCGGTACCGGCTGTTTTTTTGCTATCGGAGGATTCATGATCGAACGCGCTGATCACCGGCATCCTCAACATCGTGCTCGCGGTGCGCCTGCGCAGCCATGCGCGGCCGGGACGCCGATGCGGGCCGGCGCCGTCAGGAAAGAGGCCGCCAACGATCGCCGCGTCGGCGACGGCGCATGACGCCGGCGGGTCAGCATTGAACCGGTTTGCCGAACGGTACGTTCCCACGCGGAGGACTGGATACGATTACAATAAAGGTCCAAGCTACTAGAAGGAGTTACCCATGGACGCAAAAGCCTCCAAGATCGATATCGGCCTTTCCGACGAAAGTCGCGCGAACATTGCCGCCGGCCTGTCAGGCCTGCTGGCGGACAGCTACACCCTGTACCTGATGACCCATAACTTCCACTGGAACGTCAAAGGTCCGATGTTCAACAGCCTGCACCAGATGTTCATGGCGCAGTACACCGAGCAGTGGACCGCGCTGGACCTGATCGCCGAACGTATCCGCGCGCTGGGCTATCCGGCACCGGGCACGTACACCGAGTTCGTCAAGCTGGCGACCATCAAGGAAGTGGAAGGCGTGCCGAAGGCGATGGAAATGGTTCAGCATCTGGTCAAGGCGCAGGAAGCGACCGCCCGCACCGCGCGCAGACTGCTGCCGCTGGTGGAAGGCGCCGACGATCAGCCGACCGCCGACCTGCTGGCCACGCGCCTGGACACGCACGAAAAGACCGCGTGGATGCTGCGCAGCCTGCTGGAAGAGTAAGAGACGCTTACGGTAAACCCTGCGTGACATCTGTTCCACGTAGGGCGGATTAGCGAAGCGTAATCCGCCATGCATGCGTCTCGACGGCTCGTCGAATGGCGGATTACGGCGTTCCGCCGAATCCGCCCTACGTGTTTTAGATCGGTTTGAAGGGTACGTGCTCGCCCAGCTCGTCTATATAGTTGTTCATGGCCGCCGTTTCCTGCGCGAGGAAATCCGCGATCGCATCGGCGAAGCGCTCGTCGGCGATCCAATGCGCCGACCACGTCGGCGTCGGCACCAGTCCGCGCGACATCTTATGCTCGCCCTGCGCGCCACCCTCGAAGCGCGCGATGCCGTGTTTGATGCAATATTCAATCGATTGCACGTAACACGTCTCGAAATGCAGCCCGGAGACGAATTCCTGCGTGCCCCAATAGCGGCCGTACATGATATTGCCGCCCACCAGGTTCAACGCCACCGCCACAGGCTGCTCGCCGCGCTTGGCAAGCACGATCATCAAACTGTCCGGCACTTCATTCAACAATCGCTCGAAAAACTTCAACGTCAGGTAGGGCTTGGAGAAGTGCGCGTGGTAGGTCGAGACATAGCAGCTATAAAAGAAGCGCAGCACCTCCGGCGTGATGTCGCGCCCGGCCAAATGTTCGAACGTGATGCCCGCATCGAGCACGCGGCGCCGGTCCTGCCGGATCTTCTTGCGCTTTTCCATCTTGAAGCTGGCCAGGAAGGCGTCGAAGTCGGCATAACCCGGATTCTCCCAATGGAACTGCACCCCTTCGCGCAACATGAAACCCGCAGCCTCCAGCGCTTGCCGGTCCTGCTCGTCGGGGAACAGGATATGCAACGACGACGTCTCCAGCTGCCGCGCCACCTGCAAGGCCGCGCGCGCCAGCAGGGCGCGGTCTTCCGAGGTGCGCGCCAGCAAACGGCCGCCGGTCACCGGCGTGAACGGCACCGCCGACAGCAGCTTCGGATAGTAGGGAATGCCGTTGCGGTGGAAGGCGTCGGCCCAGGCGTGGTCGAACACGTACTCGCCACGGCTGTGATCCTTCAGATACAGCGGCATGGCCGCCGCCAGCACGCCGTCGCGGTGCATCACCAGGTAGCGCGGCGTCCAGCCGGTTTGGGCCGAGGCGCAGCGGGTGTCGTGCAACGCGTGCAGAAACGCGTAGGCCAGGGTCGGGTTGTCGCCGGCGATGGCTTGCCACTGCGCCGGGTCGACGTTTTCCAACGAGTCGATGATCGAAAACTCTGCTTCTGACACGCTTTACTCCAGCTCTGATGTTGGCGCCAGTCTAGCCTATCTGGCGCTGATCCGTTGGCGGCGGCGCGTCCGTGGCCGTGCGATAATTGGCTTTTGTTTGGTTGCGCACGCGAAAGACTTTACATGAGCTCGAATTTCCTTAATTTGTACACGCATGATTTCGCCCGGGTCGCCATCGCGGCGCCGGTGTGCCGCATCGCCGATCCGGCCTATAACGCCGAACAGACCATCGCGCTGGCCGGGCAGGCGGCGGCGCAGGGCGCGGCGCTGGTGGCGTTTCCCGAGTTGGGCCTGTCGGCCTACACCTGCGACGATTTGTTCCATCAAAGCGCTTTGCTCGACGGCTGTCTGGACGCGCTCGACACTATCGTCGCCGCCTCGGCGCAGTGGAAGATGGCGCTGGTGGTCGGCGCGCCGCTGCGGGTCGAGCACCAGCTGTACAACTGCGCGGTGGTCATCGCCAACGGCCAGATCCAGGGCGTGGTGCCCAAGACCTATTTGCCGAACTACGGCGAGTTCTATGAGGCCCGCCAGTTCAGCAGTGCCGACTATGCGGTGGCCACCGAGATCGACCTGCTTGGCGAGCGCGTGCAGTTCGGCTCGGGCTTGCTGTTCGAAGTGGCCGACATGCCGCTGTTCAAATTCCATGTCGAAATCTGCGAGGACCTGTGGGTGCCGGTGGCGCCATCGTCGTTCGCGGCGCTGGCCGGCGCCACGGTGCTGGTCAACCTGTCGGCCTCGAATGCGCTGGTCGGCAAGGCCAATTACCGCAACCTGCTGGTCGGCCAGCAGTCCGCGCGCTGCATCGCCGCCTATCTGTACACGTCGGCCGGCGGCGGCGAATCGAGCACTGACCTGGCCTGGGACGGGCAGGGCGTCATCTACGAGAACGGCGATTTGCTTGCCGAGCCGAAGCGCTTTGTCGACGAGCCGACCTTGACCTTCGCCGACATCGACCTGGAGCGCCTGTCGCGCGAGCGCATGCGCATGAACACGTTCGCGCAATCGGTGCAGCGCCACGCGGCCGAGGTCAACAAATTCCGCACGGTGTTCTTCGAATTGGAGATCGATCGTCAGGAGCCGCTGGCGCTCAAGCGCTGCGTCGAGCGCTTCCCGTACGTGCCGGCTGATGCCCGCCGCCGCGACGAGCGCTGCAACGAGGTCTACAACATCCAGGTGCAGGCGCTGGCGCAGCGCCTGACGTCGAGCGGCATCCAGAAAGTGGTGATCGGCGTCTCCGGCGGCCTCGATTCGACGCACGCGCTGCTGGTGTGCGCGCGCGTGATGGACAAGCTCAAGCTGCCGCGCACCAACATCCTGGCGTACACGATGCCCGGCTTCGCCACCAGCGAACGCACGTTGACGCAGGCGCACCAGTTGATGACGCTGGTGGGTTGCTCGGCGCAGGAAATCGACATCCGTCCAAGCTGCATCCAGATGCTCAAGGATTTGAACCATCCGTATTCGGAAGGGCAGGCGCAGTACGACATCACGTTCGAGAACGTGCAGGCCGGCGAGCGCACCAATCACCTGTTCCGCCTGGCGAACCACCACAACGCCATCGTCGTCGGCACCGGCGACCTGAGCGAGCTGGCGCTGGGCTGGTGCACGTACGGCGTGGGCGACCACATGTCGCACTACAACGTCAACGCCAGCGTGCCGAAGACGCTGATCTCGCACCTGGTGCGCTGGGTGGCCGAGTCGGGCGTGATCGGCCGCAACGACGCGCAAGTGCTGCTCAACATCCTGGCAACTGAAATCAGTCCGGAACTGGTGCCGGGCACCGCGGAAGGCCAGCCCGAGCAGCGTACCGAAAGCACGATCGGGCCTTACGAGCTGCAGGATTTCAATCTGTACTACGTGCTGCGGTTCGGCTTCCGGCCGTCGAAGGTGGCGTTCCTGTCGCTCAACGCGTGGAAGGACAGGGAGCAGGGGCGCTGGCCGGATGGCGACCATGTCACGCGCAACCAGTACGACCTGGCGGCGATCAAGAAAAACCTGGGCATCTTCCTGGACCGCTTCTTCCGCACCAGCCAGTTCAAGCGCAGCTGCGTGCCGAACGCGCCCAAGGTCGGCAGCGGCGGATCGCTGTCGCCAAGGGGCGACTGGCGCGCGCCGAGCGACGCGCAAAGCGTGGTGTGGATGGACGAATTACGCTCCATTCCAGTGCAAGAATAGATAAAAATCAGATAAAAACCGTGTAAATGGCCGGTTTTGGGCGGCTTTTTCAGTCGGGAGTGGACAGTAGCAAGTTGTCGATTACAATATACTCAATCGCTTGCGGATCGCCGGCTACAGATTCAATTTAGATTGCCCATAAGGAGAAGTCATGAAACAGATTACCGCTGTGATTAAGCCGTTCAAATTGGACGAGGTGCGCGAAGCACTGGCTGAAGTCAATGTCACCGGCCTGACGGTCACCGAAGTCAAAGGTTTCGGCCGCCAGAAGGGCCATACCGAACTGTATCGCGGCGCGGAATACGTCGTCGACTTCCTGCCGAAGGTCAAAGTGGAAGTGGTTGTCGATGACGGCGTGGCCGAGCAAGTGGTCGACGCCATCATCAAGGCCGCCCGCACCGGCAAGATCGGCGACGGCAAGATCTTCGTGCAGAACGTCGAGCAGGTGATTCGTATCCGTACCGGCGAAACCGGCGCGGACGCAGTGTAAGCTTCTCCACGCAACACATTCCAATGCCGGCCTAGCCGGCATTTTTTTCGCCTTATATTTTTCGCATATGGTTGTTTGGTTATATTAGTTCGGGTTTTCTGGGTGGATTAGTAATATGGCTAAACTTTCCACTCATCAAGATACCGAGCAATGAATACGAACATCCCTTTCGCACTCGCGTTGTCGCTGCTGGCGGCGACCGCCGGGGCGTCCGATGTGAACGCCGATCCCGAACAGGCCAATGCAACGCTCAACGCCACCTCCGCCGCCCCGGACGCCGCGCAGGAGGTGGTCGCACGCGTCACCGTCTCCACCCGCCGCCGCAACGAGACCTCCCAGAGCGTCCCCACCACCATGAGCGTGCTGGACGCGAACAGCCTCGAAAACAACCGCGTCTACCGCGTGCAGGATTTGCAGCAGCTGCTGCCGAGCACCACCGTCAACTATGTCCACGCGCGCCAGATGAGCTTTGCCGTGCGCGGCCTGGGTAACAATCCCGCCAGCGACGGCCTGGAAGGCAGCGTCGGCGTCTATCTCGACAACGTCTACCTGGCCCGTCCCGGCATGGCCGCCTTCGATACCCTGGACATCCAGCAACTCGAACTGCTGCGCGGTCCGCAAGGCACCTTGTTCGGCAAGAACACCACCGCCGGCGTGCTCAACATCACCAGCAAGCAGCCGACCTTCCGCGCCGAAAACAGCGCCCAGTTGTCCATCGGCGAGCAGGGCTACGCGCAAGGCAAGGCGGTGATCTCGGGCGCGTTTTCGGACACGGCCGCCGGCCGCATCTCGCTGTACAAGACGCACGAGGACGGCTACATCACCAACATCCACAACGGCGACAAGGTGCAGGGCGGCGACCGCCAGGGCGTGCGGGCGCAACTGCTGCTGGAACCGAACAACGAGCTCAGCGCGCGCCTGATCGCCGATTACAACGTCGAGGATTCCAACAACGGCACCCTGATCTTCTACAGCGCCGGCCCCAGCGGCAGGTTCCTGACGCAGGCCGCCGCCGTCGGCGCCCATCCGGTCACCGATCCGACAAGGCGCCAGGTCAACCTCGATGCCGGTTCGCACGTGGACGTGCACCAGGGCGGCGTCTCGGGCGAGGTCAACTGGAAGCGCGACGACGGCTACAAGTTCACCTCGATCAGCGCCTACCGCTTCTGGAACTTCACGCCGCACAATGAAGACGGCCTCGACGTGCCGGTGGTGCTGAATGTCGGCGCTTCCACCCGCCACCGCCAGTTCACGCAGGAGTTCCGGCTGGCCACGCCGCTGGGCCGCGACGTCGAATCGGTGCTCGGTGCCTACTACTATTACCAGAACCTGGACAACACCAACTTCACCGTCAACGGACCGCTGGCCGACCGTTTCAACGCCACGCCGGCCGGCGCCTGGAGCAACGTCAGCAGCTACGCTGACGGCCATCTGCGGGTCAACAGCTACGCCCTGTTCGGCCAGTCGATCTGGCATATCGATCCGACTGGGACCTGACCGCCGGCCTGCGCGCCACCTACGAGGACAAGCTGGCCCGCGTCACGCGCGAGGTTCCGGTCGGCACCCCGGTCGCCGGCGCGGCGCTGGCCGCGCGCAACGCCCGCTACGGCGCCTACAACTCGGGCGACGTCCGCCTGAACAACTTGAGCCCGTCCGCGCTGCTGACCTTGGCGTACAAGCTCGACACCGACGTGCTGGCGTTCGCCAGCGTCTCGCACGGCGAGAAATCCGGCGGCATCAACCTGGCGGTGCCTGGCGCGGCCGGCGTGTCCTCGCTCGAGGTCGACAACGAGAAGGCCAACAATCTGGAACTGGGCATCAAGAGCAATCTGCTGGGACGGCGCGCGCAGGTCAACGCCAGCCTGTTCTGGAACGAGGTGCACGGCTACCAGAACAACGCCTACGATCCCGTCAGCGCCACGTCCTACCTGACCAACGCCGGCGACGTGCGCAGCCGTGGCCTCGAGCTCGACACCAGCCTGGTGGTGGTGCGCGGCTTCACGCTGGGCGCCAACGGCTCGTTCAACGACGTCAAGTACACCCAGTACAAGAACGCGCCATGCCCGGCCGAGCGCCCCGGCCCCTCGTGCGACCTGTCGGGCCGGGCGGCGCTGGTCAACGCGCCGCGCTGGATCGGCAATCTCAGCGCGCAGTACGCGCACGCGCTGGCCGCCAACATCGAAGCCTACGGCAACGTCAACTACGCCTATCGCGCCGCCACCTACGGAACGCTGGACGCGTCCGAGTATTCGCGCATTCCGGCCTACAGCCTGACCAACCTGTCGGCGGGGATCAAACGGAAGAACGGCCCGACCCGCTGGGATGTCTCCGTGTGGGCCAAGAACGTGTTCGACAAGCAGTACTACACCAGCATGTGGAACACCAGTCCCAACGCCTACAACACCGTGATCGGCACGCCGCGCCAGGTGGGCCTGACCGCCCGCGCGGATTTTTAATGGAGACCAGCAATGACCGATGAAATCAACACCACCAACGATCAGAACGCCGTGCAGACCAACGGCGCCCGCCGCCGCCTCCTGAAAACCCTGCCGGCGCTGGCGCTGGCGGGCTATGTGCCGGGCGCCCTGGCCGCGAATAAACAGCAGCCGAACATCATCTTCATCCTTGCCGACGACCTCGGCCACGCCGACCTTGGCGCCTACGGGCAGAAAGACATCAAGACGCCGCACCTGGACCGTCTCGCCGCGCAGGGGCTGCGTTTCACCCAGGCCTACGCCAATTCGGCGGTGTGCTCGGCGACGCGTTTCGCGCTGATCACCGGCCGCTACCAGTACCGCCTGCGCGGCGGCCTGGAGGAACCGATCGCCGGCGCCTCCGACACGCTGGGCCTGCCGCGCACGCATCCGACCCTGCCGTCGCTGCTGCGCAAAAACGGCTACGGGACCGCGTTGATCGGCAAGTGGCACCTTGGCTCGCTGCCGAACTTCGGTCCGATCAAAAGCGGTTACGACAGCTTCTTCGGCAACTACGGAGGCGCCATCGATTACTTCACGCACAAGCCCGGCGTCGGCCCGAACGTCAAGGAGGATTTGTACGAGGACGAGGTGCCGGTGCAGCAGATCGGCTACTACACCGATCTGCTGGGCGCGCGCGCGGTCGACTTCGTCAACAGGCAGAAGGAGGGCAGGCCGTTCCTGCTGTCGCTGCATTACACTGCGCCGCACTGGCCGTGGGAGGGGCCGGGCGACGAGGCGATCTCGCGCGACATCGACAACATCTTCCACTACGACGGCGGCGATCTTGCGACTTATGGTCGCATGGTCGAGTCGCTGGATGCGTCGATCGGCCGTGTGCTCAAGGCGCTGGAGGACAAGGGCCTGGCCGGGAACACCATCGTCATCTTCACCAGCGACAACGGCGGCGAACGGTTTTCCAACAACTGGCCGCTGTCCGGGCAAAAGACCGAGCTGCTGGAGGGCGGCATCCGTGTGCCGGCCATCGTGCGCTGGCCCGGCAAGATCGCGGCGGGGCAGGTGACCGACCAGGTCGCCGTCAGCATGGACTGGCTGCCGACCTTGCTGGCGGCGGCCGGCGGCGCGCCCGATCCGGCCTATCCACCGGACGGCCAGAACCTGCTGCCGACCTTGCTGGGCCAGGCCAAGCCGCGCGAGCGTACGGTGCTGTGGCGCTACAAGGCCAACGCCCAGCGCGCCATCCGCTCGGGCGACTGGAAGTATCTGAAAATCGGCGGCAACGAGTTCTTGTTCGACGTCGTCAAGGATCAGCGCGAGCGCGCCAACCTGGCCAAGCGCCACCCCGAGGTGTTCGCGCAACTGAAGGCCCAGTGGGAGACTTGGGACAAGGAAATGCTGCCGATTACAACCGATGTGCGCACCCACGGCGTCAGCGGAAACGTGCAAGCGGATCGCTATGGGGTTGCGCCAGCAGCTCGAATTAGTGACTAATATTCAGTTAGTTTCGCCGACTATAATTCAAAAATCCCCGCTTCCTGCGGGGATTTTCTTTTGTTGTTTATGTTTAGCTTGTGCGGTTAAACAGCGACAGTTCCTGAATAATTATTTGTTCGTTGGTCGCATTAATGTTAATTTGCAATGGACAACAGCAGTTGTGGTATCCATAAAAAAAGTACGGGAGACAATCGAATGACAATCCGAAAGACAGTGGCCATCGCTCTGGCCGCGCAACCGCTCGCCGAGGCAGCGGAACAAGCCGCCCTTGCTTTTGCGAAACTTGAAAACGTTGTCATAGTTATCCCCTTCTGACCGACACCCCAACAATGCAAGGTCATCCGCGCATCAGGCGACCGCATGACATGTGCGCATTACATGTTTATCCCATCACGAACCCTATGGAGGCGTAACTTTCCAAAGAGTAATTATCAAGAGACCGGTATCAGCAAGACACAACACTGAGCGTTATGGCTTGTAACTATAAAAACCACCTTTACACGGGGGAGACGAAGTGAGTAAATTACAGAAAACGGCAATCGCCGCAGCGGTCGCACAGGTTGTCCTGCTGCACACTGGCGCGGCATGGGCGCAAACGGCCGACAGCACCGGCGCCGAGCCTGCCAAGAATCCCAACGTCGTCGTTGTGAGCGGCCAGCGCGCCGCCCTGCAATCGGCGCAAAAACTCAAGCAGGACGCCGACGAGGTCGTCGATTCGATCGTCGCCGAGGACATCGGCAAGCTGCCTGACCGTTCGGTCACCGAGGTGCTGCAGCGTATCGCCGGCGTCACCATCGACCGCAACATGGCGGGCGACCCTAACCGCCAATCGGTCGAGGGCTCCGGCGTGTCCGTGCGCGGCCTGACCTACGTGCGTTCGGAAATTAACGGCCGCGATGCGTTCTCCGCCGGTGGCGGCCGCTCGCTCGGTTTCTCCGACGTGTCGCCCGAACTGATGGCCGGCGTCGATGTCTATAAGAATCCGTCCGCCGAGCAGGTCGAAGGCGCCATCGCCGGCCTGGTCAATCTGCGCACCGCGATGCCGTTCGACTACAAGGGCTTCAAGGGCACGGCGGGCTTCTCCGAGTCCTATTCCACGCTGCGCGAGGGCAAACCCTCGCCGACCAGCACCATCCTGCTGTCGAACCGCTGGAACACGCCGTTCGGCGAAGTCGGCGCCCTGGTCAATTTTGCCAAGGCAAAGAGCCCGAGCCGCTCGGACGGCGTGGGTGTCGATCCGTACTTCCCGCACGTGAACTCCACCGATCCGGCCCTGTACGACCGCTCCAAGACGCAGTGGATACCGATGGGCGTGGGCTACCGCTCGCAGGACTTCGACCGTACCCGTCGCGGCGACTACGCGGCGCTGCAGTGGAAGCCGAACAAGGATTTGACCGCCGGGCTGACCTACTTCAAGACCCACTATAAGGAAGACCTGGACGAGCACGTGGTGGCCTCGTCCGAGGACAAGTGGTACCAGCAGGTCGCCAGCAGTAACGCGGTGTTCGACAAAAACGGCGCCTTCCAGAGCGGCACGATCTCGAACCCGACGTATAAAGGTTCGCCGTTCAACAGCTCGCAGCGTATCAATACGCGTGAGTCCGACACGGCCGACACCTCGCTCAACGTCCAATGGCGCGTAACGCCGGACCTGACCTGGACCAACGACTTCCAGCACGTGCACTCGACCACCGAAGGCTTCGACGCCGACGTGTCGACCGGCTTCATCCTGCCGGACCAGACCATGGACATGACCGGCAAGGTGCCGCAGCTTGGCCTCGGTTCGGCCGCCTACATGGCCGACCCGAAAAACTACTACTGGGCCTATACCCAGGAAGCGCTGGACCGCGCCTCGGCCAACCAGAAGGCATGGAAATCGGACGTCAAGTATTCGTTCGACCACCCGGTGCTGCGCGACGTCCGCTTCGGCGTGCGCCTGGCCAATCGCGAAGGCGAGAACCACAAGGCGCAGAAGTTCTACAACTGGTCGGCGATCACCTTTCCGTGGATGGAAGGCTGGCAGATCAACGGCGTCGCCCGCCTGAGCGATCCGCGCTTTGCCGGCGGCTCGTCGCTGCAGACGATGGACAACTTCTTCGGCGGCAAATACAACGTGCCGGCGATGCTGTTCGCCGACGAGGCGACCGTGCGCGGTTTCCCCGACCAATGGAGCAAGATCCACTCGTACCACGACGTGTTGTGCGCCGAAAAAGGCTCGACCTGCGATCCATGGAAGGCGGCGAGCTTCAACGACCCGGCCGCCAACAACACGCAGACCGAGAAGACCCGTGCCGCCTACACGCAGCTGCGCTTCGGCTGGGATAACCTCAAGTATCCGATCGACGGCAACGTCGGCATTCGTTACGTGAAGACGACGGGCGCCGGCAGCGGTTATGTCTCGTTCACGCGGCCGTCCCTTCCGACCGGCGGCACCGGCGTGGTCCCGACCGGCCAGGGCAATCTGATCGACATCGCATCGTTTGCGGAACAGCAGTCGGTCAATAATTCCTATGACAACTGGTTGCCAAGCCTGAATCTTCGCATGAAGGCCAGCGACCAGCTGCAGTTCCGCTTCGCCGTGGCCAAGTCGCTGTCGCGTCCGGACTTCAACCAGCTCCAGGTGCAGACGACGCTCAACGCCGAGCACCGCCAGACCGTCACCCGGGACGCAGCGGGCAACACCACCGCCATCCGCTTCGACGGCACCAGCCTGAGCGGCACCAGCGACGGCAACCCGCTGCTTAAGCCGACCACGTCGACCAACGTCGACCTGACCGCCGAGTGGTACTTCGCCAAGGCCGGTTCGTTGACTTTCTCGGCCTTTAACAAGGACCTCAAGGACATCATCACCACCAAGAACTACAGCTACAACGCGGTCGACGTGAACGGCACGCCGCGCACCTTCGTGGTCACCGGTCCGGTCAACGGCGCCAACGGCTTTGCCCGCGGTTTCGAGCTGGCACACCAGCAGTACTATGATTTCGTGCCGGACTGGCTGCGCGGCATCGGCAGTCAGGCAAGCTGGACTTATGTGTCGAGCGAGCGCAAGCTGAAAGACCCGGTGTTTAACGCATGGTGCCAGGGCAACGACGCGTCGACCAACTTCAACCTGTTCATCAACGGCTGCGATACCGATGGACGCGCGTTCGGCAAGACCCCGTTGCAGGGCTTGTCGCGTCATACGATCAATCTGGCGCTCATGTACGAAGCGCACGGCTTGTCGATGCGCGTGGCCTACAACTGGCGCTCGCGCTACCTGCTGGGCGTGACCCAGTGGGGCAGCCGCGGCAACAACGGCCTGAACACCAATCCGGCCGCCCCAGCGGACAAATACCTGATCCCGACGACCAACAACGATCAGGCCTTCGGTCTGCCGTTGTACCAGGCCGCCTACGGCCAGGTGGACGCGTCGATCTTCTACGACTTCACGGACAAGTTCCGCGTCGGCATCCTCGGGACCAACCTGGGGAACACGTACACGCGCCAGATCATGGAGCAGCACGCGGGCGACTTCACCCGCCAGGTCTTCATGAGCGGCCCGCGTTACACGGTACAGGCAACGTACGCGTTCTGATCGATTCGTATCCTCGATCCGCCGGCGGGGACGTTCTCCACGCCGGCGATCCTTATCCCGCCCGGGCCCGTCCCGCGCGGGATTTTTTTTATTGCGGCGTTGGAATCAAGGCGACTGTCGGTTGTCGGACGGCAGGTTAGTGACGTCCGATGCGCAAGTCGAACTTCCACGTCACCAGGCGCAAGGTGGTGATGAAGGTGGCGCTGACCCACAGCGCGTAGTCGTCGCTGACGCCGGTGTACTGCAGGCCGATATACATCCAGCAGCCGAAGAAGGCGCAGATCGCATAGGGTTTGCCGTCGCGGAACACCATCGGCACCTCGTTGCAGACGATGTCGCGCAGCACGCCGCCGAAGATGCCGGTGATCACGCCCATCATCGAGGCGATGAAGAGCGGCATGCCAGCGGCCTGCGCCTGCGACACGCCGGCCACGGCAAACAGGCCGAGGCCGATGGCATCGGCGATGACGATCAGGCGTTCGGAGAGAATCTGGCGCAGGGTGCGCATCAGCGGCACGGCGATCAGCGCCAGCACGAAGATGAGGATGGCGTATTCCTGGTGCATGACCCAGAACAGCGGCCGTCGGTCGAGCAGGATGTCGCGCAGGGTGCCGCCGCCGAAGGCGGTGATGAAGGCGACGGTGAAGACGCCGACCAGGTCCATGCGCTTGCGGCGCGCTTCGACGAAGCCGGAGAAGGCGCCGACCAGGATCGCCACGATTTCGATGATGATGATCAGGGAATCGTGGACGGGGACGGGCTTCATGTAGGCATGCGGACAAAGTGGGAATGTCCGTAGGTTAACATGCCGCAACAATTTGGTGTGGGCGAGATGAGCCCGGTCGGGTCTTTACAGACGCTCAGGCCGCAAGGCAGCGCGCAGCAGCACAATCAACGCGCCTTCGCCGCCTTCGGACGGACGCGCCTGGCAGAAGGCGACCACTTCCTCCTTCTGCACCAGCCAGCTATGCACCATCGACTTGAGCACCGGCTCCTGGCTCTTCGAACCGAAGCCGCGCCCATGGATCACGCACACGCAGCGATGGTTGCGCATCGCCGACTTGCGCAGGAAATCGCCGATGGCGTCGCGCGCGGCGTCGCGGCGCAAGCCGTGCAGGTCCAACTCGTCCTGCACCGGCCAGTGGCCCTTGCGCATCTTTTTGACGATGTCCGGCCCGACACCCGGCGCCGCGTAATTGAGCGCCGGGTCTTCTTCCAGATAATGATCGACTTCAAACAGGTCCGACAGCGACTCGCGCAGCACGGCCGCGTCGTCCTCCGCCTGCGTCAGCTTGCGCGCCGGCGCGGCGGCCGTGCCGGCCGATTTCGGCAGCGCCGGCACGTAGCGGTCCGACACGGGCATGCGCTTGACGCCGCCCACGCTGGATTGGAAGATATTCGCCTCCACCGCTTGTACTTTTTCCCGTTTGACGCGCTCGGCCTCGGCGGCCGCGCGCGTCTCCGCCTGTTCCTTGAGCTGTTTGGCCAGGGATTTCAGGTCGGCGAAGTCTTTCAGTCCCACAGTTACTCCTGCGCTTCCAGATAACGCTGCGCGTCCAGGGCCGCCATGCAACCGGTGCCGGCGCTGGTGATCGCCTGGCGGTAGATGTGGTCCTGCACGTCGCCGGCGGCGAACACGCCCGGCGCGCTGGTGGCGGTGAACATGCCCTCAAGGCCGGCCTTGGTCTTGATGTAGCCGTTGTGCATGTCCAGCTGGCCTTCGAAGATGCCGGTGTTCGGCTTGTGGCCGATCGCCACGAACAGGCCGTGCACGTTGATGTCGGTGACGGCGCCGGTGTCGGTCGACTGGATCTTCAGGCCGGTCACGCCGCTGTCGTTGCCGACCACTTCCTGCAAGGTGTGGTTGTACTTGATCTCGATCTTGCCTTCGGCGACCTTGGCGTTCAGGCGGTCGATCAGGATCGGCTCGGCGCGGAACTTGTTGCGGCGATGGATCAGGGTGACCTTGGTGGCGATGTTCGACAGGTACAGCGCTTCCTCGACGGCGGTGTTGCCGCCGCCGATGACGGCCACTTCCTGGTTGCGATA
The DNA here is from genome assembly GCA_024123955.1 of Oxalobacteraceae bacterium OTU3CINTB1. NCBI lineage: Bacteria > Pseudomonadati > Pseudomonadota > Betaproteobacteria > Burkholderiales > Oxalobacteraceae > Oxalobacteraceae bacterium OTU3CINTB1. The sequence goes on along the minus strand of CP099652.1, from coordinate 4,932,506 downwards.
GAAGAAACCGTCGCAGGTGGCGCAGGCCGACACGCCTTTACCCATGAAAGCCTGTTCCGACGGCAGGCCCAGATATTGGGCCGAGGCGCCGGTTGCGATGATCAGGGTGTCGCAGGTGAATTCGTTGCTGTCGCCTTTGAGGCGGATCGGACGCGCGGCCAGGTCCACGGTGTGGATGTGGTCGAACACGATCTCGGTGTTGAATTTTTCCGCGTGTTGCAGCAGGCGCTGCATAAGGTCCGGACCTTGCACGCCCATCGGGTCGCCTGGCCAGTTTTCCACGTCCGTGGTGGTCATCAGCTGGCCGCCTTGCTCCATGCCGGTGACCAGCATCGGGTTCAGGTTGGCGCGGGCGGCGTAGACGGCGGCACTGTAGCCGGCGGGGCCGGAGCCAAGGATCAGTACGCGGGCGTGTTTAGGAGTGGTCATGGAGGGCTTCTTAATATGTTGGATTAATCCGAATTTGGGGGCGTTTAGAGTGGAGGCAAGGGCGGCAGCCGTTGCATTCACGCAGGCAATACAAGATTATAGTGCAAGCAGGCGCGGAGGATGAATCGTCGGGCCGGTTGATGCTGCTTTGCCGTAAAATACCCATATATGAATATTTCCCCCTCGCTAACGTTGCAACACCTTAATACCTATGAGCAGTAAAAAAGTTCAGGAGCGAGTGCCAAAAGCTGCAACTTCCTCCTCGCCGGGCTATACACGCACCCCGACCATGCGCCAACCGCTGCCGAACCGGCTGGTGCGGCTGCTGTCGGAGGCGCGCTGGCTCGCGCTGGCGGTGCTGGGCCTGTATTTCGTCCTGATACTGGCCAGCTACAACAAAATGGACCCGGGCTGGTCGCACGAAACGCTGGTTCCCAAAGTGACCAACCTGGGTGGCCGCGCCGGCGCCTGGCTGTCCGACCTGTTGCTGTACATCTTCGGCATTTCCGCCTGGTGGTGGGCGTTTTGCCTGCTGCGCCTGGTCTGGAACGGCTACCGCCAGCTGACCCAAAAATACGTGATGTCCAAGGAAGCCGACCCCGAGCACGCGCAGGAGGGGCTGATACGCGGCATCGGCTTCCTGCTCCTGTTCGCCGGCAGCGTCGGACTCGAATATCTGCGCATGTACTCGCTGCACGCGGAGTTGCCGCGCGCGCCGGGCGGCGTGCTGGGCGAGCTGATCGGGCACTCCGCCCATGTGGCGTTCGGCTTCACCGGCGCCACCTTGCTGCTGCTGCTGCTGTTCGGCCTGGGTTTCAGCCTGTTCTTCCATGTATCGTGGCTGGCCGTGGCCGAGCGCATCGGTTACACGATCGAGACCGGTATCGAATGGTTCATCCAGCGCTACCAGTACCGCGAAGACCGCCGCCAGGGCGAAGTGGCCGCCGTCAAGCGCGAGGAAGTGGTCGTCATCGAGCGCGCCAAGCATGTGGAAAAGCACGTGGTGTCGGCGCCGGTCAAGATCGAGCCGCAGGTGGTCGCGGTGGTCAAGTCCGAGCGCGTCGAGAAGGAACGCCAGGCCGTGCTGTTCCAGGATTTGAGCGGCGACAGCCAGCTGCCGGCCCTGTCGCTGCTGGACGAGGCCGCCGAGGTGCTGGAAACCGTACCCATCGAAACCTTGGAATTCACCAGCCGCCTGATCGAGAAAAAGCTGTCGGACTTCGGCGTCGAAGCCAAGGTCGTGGCGGCCTATCCGGGTCCGGTGGTCACGCGGTACGAGATCGAGCCGGCCACCGGCGTCAAGGGCAGCCAGATCGTCGGCCTGGCGCGCGATTTGGCGCGTTCGCTGTCGCTGACGTCGATTCGCGTGGTCGAAACCATCCCCGGCAAGAATTACATGGCGCTGGAGTTGCCGAACGCCAAGCGCCAGATCGTGCGCCTGAGCGAGATCGTCGGTTCCAAGGTCTACAACGACAATCCGTCGCCGCTGACCGTAGCGCTGGGCAAGGACATCGCCGGCAAGCCGGTGGTGGCAGACCTGGCCAAGATGCCGCACTTGCTGGTGGCCGGTACCACCGGTTCCGGTAAATCGGTGGGTATCAACGCCACCATCCTGTCGCTGCTGTACAAGTCCGATCCGGCCGACGTGCGTATGATCCTGATCGATCCGAAGATGCTGGAGATGTCGGTCTACGAAGGCATTCCGCACCTGCTGGCGCCGGTCGTGACCGACATGCGCCAGGCCGGCCACGCGCTGAACTGGGCGGTGAACGAGATGGAGCGGCGCTACAAGCTGATGTCCAAGCTGGGCGTGCGTAACCTGGCCGGCTACAACGCCAAAATCGCCGAGGCCAAAAAGCGCGAGGAGCTGATCCCGAATCCGTTCAGCATCACGCCCGACTCGCCCGAGCCGCTGGAAAAACTGCCGACCATCGTCATCATCATCGACGAGCTGGCCGACCTGATGATGGTCGTCGGCAAAAAGGTCGAGGAATTGATTGCCCGTATCGCGCAAAAAGCCCGTGCGGCCGGTTTGCACTTGATTCTGGCGACGCAGCGTCCATCTGTGGATGTGATTACCGGCCTGATCAAGGCGAACATCCCGACCCGTATCGCGTTCCAGGTGTCGTCGAAGATCGACTCGCGCACCATTCTGGACCAGATGGGCGCGGAGGCGCTGCTGGGCATGGGCGACATGTTGTACATGCCCCCGGGGACGGGATTGCCGGTGCGTGTCCACGGCGCGTTTGTGTCCGATGACGAGGTGCACCGCGTGGTCAAACACTTGAAGACCACGGGCGAGCCGAACTATATCGACGGCATCCTCGAAGGCGGCACGCTGGAAGGCGAGGGCGGCGCGGACGGCGCGGCAGCCGGCGAGGGCGGCGGCGAAGCCGATCCGATGTACGACCAGGCCGTGCAGGTGGTGCTGAAAAACCGCCGCGCCTCGATTTCGCTGGTGCAGCGCCATTTGCGCATCGGCTATAACCGGGCGGCGCGTTTGCTGGAACAGATGGAAAATAGCGGCGTCGTGTCGCCGATGCAGTCGAACGGCAACCGCGAGATCCTGGCGCCCGCCGCCAGTGCTGAATAACCAAGGAATAGATAACGTATGAAGTATTTGAAAAACGTAGCGGTACTGACGGCGGGTTTGCTGTTGGCGGGCGCGGCCGGCGCCACGGCGCTGGACCAGTTCAAGACCTTTGTCGGTTCGACCAAGGCGGCCAAGGGCGAGTTCACCCAGCGCCAGGTCAAGAACACCAGCGGCGAGGCCGCCAAGCCGACGCCGCCGTCGAGCGGCACCTTCCTGTTCGCCCGTCCTGGCAAGTTCATCTGGACGTATGTGAAACCCTACGACCAGGTGCTGCAGGCCGACGGCGAAAAGCTGTACGTCTTCGACAAGGATTTGAACCAGGTCACCGTCAAACAGCTGGGCAACGCGCTGGGCTCGTCGCCGGCCGCGATCCTGTTCGGCAGCAACGATCTGGAAAAGAACTTCACCTTGTCGGAAGCGGGCACGAAGGATGGCATGGAATGGCTCAAGGCCGTGCCGAAAGCCAAGGACACCAGCTTCGAGCAAATCACCATCGGCCTGCGCGACGGCTTGCCGCAAGCGATGGAACTGAAGGATTCGTTCGGTCAGACCTCGCTGCTGACGTTCAGCAAATTCGAGAAAAATCCCGCGCTGACTGCGACGAGTTTTAAATTCGTCATGCCGAAGGGCGCGGACGTGTTCAATAATTAAAGATTAAAGTATCGGATATAACGCCGCAGCTGCGACGCTGCGGCGTTTTTCCATTCTGAGACACTATGGCTGACCTATTTGCAACAGAACCGCGCCAGCCGCTTGCCGAAGCCCTGCGGCCCAAGACGCTCGACGATGTCATCGGCCAGCACCACCTGCTGGGGCCGGGCAAGCCGCTGCGCCTGGCGTTCGAGTCGGGCCAGCCGCATTCGATGATACTGTGGGGCCCGCCCGGTGTCGGCAAGACCACCCTGGCGCGGTTGACCGCCAACGCCTTCGAGTGCGAGTTCATCGCCTTGTCGGCCGTGTTCTCCGGCGTGAAGGACATCCGGGCCGCGATGGAGCAGGCGCAGCAGAATCTGACGATGGGCAAGCACACCATCCTGTTCGTCGACGAGATCCACCGTTTCAACAAGTCGCAGCAGGACGCGCTGTTGCCGTACGCGGAGTCCGGCCTGGTCACGTTGATCGGCGCGACGACCGAGAATCCCTCGTTCGAGGTCAACTCGGCGCTGCTGTCGCGGGCGCAGGTGTACGTGCTGCAATCGTTCAACGAGGACGAGCTCAAGCAGCTGGTGGCCAAGGCGCGCGCCAAGGTGCTGGCGCATCTGGAGTTCGACGACGCGGCGATCGATACCTTGATCGGCTATGCCGATGGCGACGGCCGCCGCCTGCTCAACCTGCTCGAGCAGACCAGCACGGCGGCCAACGCCGCCAAGACCAACAAGGTCACCAGCGAATTCATCCAGAACGCGCTGACCCTGAACGCGCGCCGCTTCGACAAGGGCGGCGACAATTTCTACGACCAGATCTCGGCGCTGCACAAGTCGGTGCGCGGCTCCAATCCGGACGCGGCGCTGTACTGGCTGTGCCGCATGCTCGACGGCGGCGCCGACGCCAAATACCTGTCGCGCCGCATCGTGCGCATGGCGTGGGAGGACATCGGCCTGGCCGATCCGCGCGCCATGCAGCTGGCCAACGACGCCGCCGCCACGTTCGAGCGGCTCGGTTCGCCGGAAGGGGAGCTAGCGCTGGGCCAGGCGGTGATATACCTGGCCATCGCCGCCAAGAGCAACGCCGGCTACAACGCCTTCAACCAGGCCATGGCGTTCGTGAAAAAGGACAAGTCGCGCGAAGTGCCGGTGCACCTGCGCAACGCGCCGACCAAGCTGATGAAGGAACTGGGCTACGGTCACGAGTACCGCTACGCCCATGACGAACCGCACGCCTACGCGGCCGGCGAAACCTACTTCCCGGACGATATGCGCGAGCCGGGCTGGTATCAGCCGGTGCCGCGCGGCATGGAGAGCAAGATCGCAGACAAGATGGCCTTCCTGCGCAAGCTCGATGAAGACGCCGGTAAACACTAAAGGAACAGCATGCAGCAAGTGATCGTTGTCGACGACATCGACGTGTACATCGAAGGCGGGGTGGAGGGTTCCGAGACGATCGTCATGATCCACGGCTGGCCGGACACGTACCGGCTGTGGGACGCGCAGGTCGAGGAGCTCAAGAGTCGCTATCGCTGCGTGCGCTTCACCTTGCCCGGCTTCGATCTGGGCAAGCCGCGCCGCGCGTATTCGCTCGACGCGACGATGCGCATCCTGTTGCACATCGTCGCCGCCGTCAACCAGAAGCAAAAGGTGACCTTGATGCTGCACGACTGGGGCTGCGTGTTCGGCTACGAGTTTTATATGCGCAACAAGGGGCTGGTGTCGGCCATCATCGGCGTCGATATCGGCGACGCCAATTCGGACGCGACCGACCGTTCGCGCAGTTTCGGGCAGAAGCTGATGGTCAGCGGCTACCAGAACATCCTGTCGCTGGCATGGGCCGTCGGCGGGCCGATCGGCAACATGATCACGCGCGGGATGGTCAACGCGATGAAGGTGCCGGCGCCGAAACAGTACATCAGCTCGGCGATGAATTTCCCATATTACATCCTGACGGCGGGCGCGGCGGGATCGTACCGGTCGCTGGTGCCGTTCTTCCCCAAGGTGCCGATGCTGTTTATCTATGGCATGCGCAAGCCGTTCATGTTCCATTCGAGGCAGTGGTGCGAGAAGCTGGCGGCGAAAGAGGGATGTAAGGTGGTGGCGATGAACACCGATCACTGGCCGATGGTGCGCGACCCGGAACGGTTCAACGAAGTGGTGCTGGAATGGCTGGAAAAGCCGGCCGCAAAAGAAGAAGCCGCCGGCGAAGACGCGGCGGCTTGAGCTAAGTTGCGATCAGATTAACGCAGTTTGATCGGCTTGTAGTACGGTGCGAACGGTGGCGCTGGCAGCTGCACGCCGGCGTACGCGTCGCGGAAGCACGCCGCTTTGCGGTTCTCGACGTCGGTGGTGCTCTTCGTGACTTTGCCGGACGCATCCAGGGTCAGCACGATCACAACCGGATACTTGGACAGGTCATGGCAATTGCCTTTCTCGTCCAGCTTTTTCGCGTTGTTGTAGTTCAGCGAAACCTCTTCGTACTTGGTCGCCTTGTCGTTCGGGAACTGCTTGTTGAACTTGTCCATTTCGGCGGCGAAGTTCGGGTTGGCCGGTGGCGGCGCTTCGTCGGCTGGCGGACCGCCACCGAGCGTCGAGCAACCTGCGGCCAGAACCATCAATGCGCTCATCGCGCCCATCTTCAGATATTGGTTTTTCAAATTATTCTCCTCGGGGCTGTATTGTTGACGCATTGTACATATTATCGAGGAGTGCATGGCGCACGATTAGTTGCGTAGGTGAAATCCTACAGATGCAGACCGGAAAGGACTGTGGCAAATTTGTTTTGCAAGCCCCGCCAGCCCACCGGCGCCGCCGTTTCCGCCGGCAGGCGGATGCGCACCACACCCGTGCCGGCCGCCTCGATCAGTATCAGGCCGTCGTTCGGCACTTCGAACGTCAGCCCCCGGCGCAGCATGAAATCGGTGTGCTCGCCATAGGCGGTGATCCAGGCCGTGCCGTCCAGGCATTCGATCTGCTGGCCGGCCGCGTTGGCGATGCGCAGCGGGTGGTCCTGGGTCAAACGGTATTCTGCCAGGCCTTGTTGGACTGTGACCAGTTGCGGTTTCATGGTGGCTCCTGCGTGGTGAACTATGCAAGCAGAATACGCAGCGGCGGCCGACCATAACAGATGCAGCGAATCGAAATTGTTACCATCACAGAAGCGGTTTCGTTAAACTGTTATGGTCAAAATGATTGCCCGCTGTACCTGTCGGCGCAGGCCTGGGCTGGGCCACAATATCGACATGCACATCAATTTGTACGAGCAGCTTGCCAACGAACTGGGCGGATTGATCGCCAGCCGCGTTTTCGCGCCCGGCGACCGCTTGCCGTCGATCCGCCATCTGGCGCAGCAGAAGCGCCTGTCGGTCAGCACCGTCATGCAGGCGCTGCGGCTGATGGAGGATCGCGGCTTGATCGAATCCCGGCCGCAGGCGGGCTACTACGTGCGTCACCGCAGCCGCACGATGGCGGTGATGACCGACGCCGTGCACCTGCAGGAGCCGCCTATGTCGGCATCAATAATCTATTGATGCGGGTGCTGAAGGCCAACGAGGAGCCCGACATCGTGCAACTGGGCTCGGCCTGGCCGCTCGACGAGCTGCTGCCCATGAAGCGCATGCAAAAGATCGTGGCGGCGATGGCGCGGCGCGATTCGGCGCTGCTGAGCTCTGTCAGCTGCTACGAGACCAACCATCCCGAATTCACCCGCCAGATCCTGCGGCGCGCGCTCGACTGGGGCCGCCTGGACCCGGCCGAGATCGTCGTCACCACCTCGTGCACGGAAGCGATCAGCCTGTGCCTGCGCGCCGTCGCCAAGCCTGGCGACACCGTCGCGATTGAATCGGCCAGCTATTTCGTGCTGCTGCAGCTGATCGAATCGCTGGGCATGAAGGCTCTGGAGATTCCCACCCATCCGAAGACCGGGCCGTCGATCGACGCGCTCGAGCTGGCGATGAATGCCGGCCTGGTGCAGGCCGTGCTGTTCGTCCCGAACGCTAACAATCCGCTCGGCTGCATCATGCCGGAGGCGAACAAGAAGCGGCTGGCCGGTTTGCTGTCGGGGCACGACGTGCCGCTGATCGAGGACGATGTCTACGGCGAGCTGTGCTTCACGCCCGAGCGGCCGTGGCCGGTCAAGGCGTACGACACCAGCGGCCATGTCATGCTGTGCTCGTCGTTTTCGAAGGCGGTCAGTCCCGGCGCGCGCGTCGGCTACGTGCTTGCCGGGCGCTATGCGCAGGATGTGGCGGTGCTCAAGATGGTGTCGAGCGGCGCCACCAGCCACTTCTTCCAGGCGGTGCTGGCCGAGTTCCTGGCCGGCAGCGCTTACGAGAACCAGCTGCGCAAGATGCGCAGGGCGCTGTCGCAGCGCATCGCCCGCATGTCGGACGCGGTGTGCGCGGCGTTTCCGCAGCAGTGCACGGTGTCGGAGCCGCAGGGCGGCTTCGTGGTGTGGGTCGGCATGCCGGAGCAGGTCGACGCGCTGCTGCTGCACCAGCGCGCGCATGAGGCGGGTGTGGCATGCATGCCGGGGCAGCTGTTCTCCGCTTCTGGTAAATACGGCAACTTTGTCCGGCTCAACTGCGGCAACGCCTGGAGTCCGCAGGTGGAGGCCGCAGTGGGCAAGCTCGGCGCGCTGGTGCACAGGCTAGCGGATGAGGCGCCAGCGCTGCGCACCGCCGCCTGATACGTGTCGTCGGCACGTCGCCCCAACTCCCGTTCTTGCCGTTATTTTGCACTTCATCCGCCGTTTCCGGCGCTTCGTCGCATCCCGGTGGTTTTGCATAGGCCCTTTAGGTACAGTACAACCATACCAAAGCGGCAGACATAAGTCGGTCGAAACCACCACCCAGGGAGCTATCATGAACATCGCTAAAAACATGGAAATCATCTTCGTCGCCGCCGCCGTCATCGCCGGCGCCACCAGCTTCGCCACCGCCGCCGACGCGCCGGCGATCATGGTCGCCGCCGACCGGGCCGTGGCCCATGTCGCCACCGTCAACGTCGACATGCCGGTCGTCACCGTGACCGCCAAGCGTCTGAGCGCCGCCGAAAAGGCCGCCCTGTAATCTGGCGGGCGGTTGTGCCAGCCGGCGGGCTGCTCAAAACTCGCAAGGAAGTGGCATCCTCTTGGTACAATTGACGTTTCCGATACAAACGGCATTTGTCCCCATGATTGATATCCAACTTCTCCGCAAAGATATAGCCAACGTCGCCGCGCGCCTGGCGACCCGCAAGTACCAGCTCGATGTGGATGCGTTCAACGCCCTCGAAGCTGAACGGAAAGCGATCCAGACGCGCACCGAAGAGCTGCAGGGCAAGCGTAACTCGCAGTCCAAGCTGATCGGCATGATGAAGGGCAAGGGCGAAGACACGACGGCGATCATGGCCGAAGTGGCCGGCCTGGGCGACGAGCTCAAGGCCAACGAAACCGCGCTGTCGGCGGTGCAGGCCAAGCTGGCCGATTTCATGCAGGCGATCCCGAACCTGCCGCACGAATCGGTCCCGCAAGGCACGGATGAATCGGGCAACGTGGAAGTGCGCAAGGTCGGCACGCCGCGCAGCTTCGACTTCGAAGTGAAAGACCACGTCGATGTCGGCGCGCCGCTGGGCCTGGACTTCGAGGTCGCGACCAAATTGACCGGCACGCGCTTCTCGGTCATGAAGGGCGGCATCGCCCGTCTGCACCGCGCGCTGGCGCAGTTCATGCTGAACACCCACACCGACGAGCACGGCTACACGGAGTGCTACACGCCCTACATGGTCAACGCCGACTCGCTGCGCGGCACCGGCCAGCTGCCGAAGTTCGAGGCCGACCTGTTCTCGGTCAAAAAAGGTGGTGCCGAAGGCGAGGGCGAGACCTTCTACCTGATCCCGACGTCGGAAGTATCGCTGACCAACATCGTGCGCGACGAGATCGTTGCCGCCGACACCTTGCCGCTGAAGATGACCGCGCACACGCCATGCTTCCGCTCGGAAGCGGGCAGCTACGGCCGCGACACGCGCGGCATGATCCGCCAGCACCAGTTCGACAAGGTCGAAATGGTGCAGGTGGTGCATCCGGACACCTCGTACGCGGTGCTGGACGAGATGGTCGGCCATGCCGAAACGATTCTGCAGCGCCTGGGCCTGCCGTACCGCGTGATGTCGCTGTGCACCGGCGACATGGGCTTTGGCGCCACCAAGACCTTCGATCTGGAAGTCTGGCTGCCGGCGCAGAACACCTATCGCGAAATTTCGTCGCTGTCGAACTGCGAAGCCTTCCAGGCGCGCCGCATGCAGGCGCGGTTCCGCAATGCCCAAGGCAAGCCGGAGCTGCTGCACACGCTCAACGGTTCGGGCCTGGCGGTGGGGCGCACCCTGGTCGCCGTGCTGGAGAACTACCAGCAGGCCGACGGCAGCGTCGAGATCCCTGAAGTGCTGCGTCCGTACATGGGCGGCGTGACGCATCTGAAGGCGTAAAATAGTCCTTCCCTTTTTGCTGCGGGCTGCTATAATCTTGCCTTCTCGCAGCAGTGACGCGGGAAAAGGAGAGGTGGCAGAGTGGTCGAATGTACTTGACTCGAAATCAAGCGTACGTTAAATCGTACCGTGGGTTCGAATCCCACCCTCTCCGCCAGTATTGAGAAAAACCCGCTTCGGCGGGTTTTTTGTTTTCAGCGATCATTTTTTTTCGTCGCGAAATTGCTATGTGCATAAACGTATTTGGGGCTTCCGTCTTCTATTGTCGCCTGTTATAATCTTGCCTTCGCCGAACAGGCGGTGCAGGACCATTAGGAGAGGTGGCAGAGTGGTCGAATGTACTTGACTCGAAATCAAGCGTACGTTAAATCGTACCGTGGGTTCGAATCCCACCCTCTCCGCCAGTAATATTAAAAACCCGCTTCGGCGGGTTTTTTCATTTCCGCGCCCATGTGTATGCGGCACGGTTCGCTTGCGCAAAAAACATGTTTTTTCCAGGATCGCGTAGCATGAGCGCGGAGAAATGGAGGAAACATGGAACGTGCAAACATCCAGTCATGGACTTTGGAAAACTCAAGAATCCTTGCTTGCGCATTGCTGGTCGGCGCCGCCTGGCCCGCCATGGCGCAGCGCGCGCCTGAGCAAGCACCGTCGCCAGCGACCAAGCCGGACGTCGGCGTAGCAACGCCGCACGAGTTGTTCGGCCCCTTGTTCGAGGCGGTGCAGGCGGCGCGCATTTATCCCGACGCTAAAACCTTCGCCGACGCCGTCCCCAAGGAAGATCCGCAAACCATCCTCGCGCAGTATCAGCGCGAGCAGCCGAAGGACGCCGCCGCGCTGAAAGCCTTCGTCGAGCGTTATTTTTCGCTGCCGGCGCCGACCACGGTCACGCTGCGCCAGCATATCGCTTCGCTGTGGCCGGTGCTGACCCGTCCCCCGCTCGATCCGCCGAAGTGGTCGTCGGCCCTCGCGCTGCCGGCGAACTACGTCGTTCCCGGCGGCCGTTTCCGCGAAATCTATTACTGGGACTCCTACTTCACGATGCTGGGCCTGAAGGCCGACCATCGCAGCGACCTGGTCGATTCGATGATCGTCGATTTTAAAAGCCTGATCGAACGCTACGGCTTCATCCCGAACGGCACCCGCAGCTATTATCTGAGCCGCTCCCAGCCGCCGTTCTTTGCCGCGATGACGCAGCTCAAGCCGCTTGGCGACCGCGCCGACGACGCCAGGGTGCTGGCGGCGCTGAAGACCGAACACGCGTTCTGGATGCGCGGAAGAGGGTGCTTGCCGAAGGCCGGCACCGGCGCCTGCGAGCGCGTGGTGCGCCTGGCCGACGGCACGCTCCTGAATCGCTACTGGGATGCCAAGGACTCGCCGCGCGACGAGGCGCTGGGCGAGGACGTCGCCACCGCGCGCGAAGGCAAGCGTCCCGCGCCCGAGGTGTACCGCGACCTGCGCGCGGCGGCCGAGAGCGGCTGGGACTTCTCGTCGCGCTGGCTGGACGATCCCGCGCGGCTGACCACGATCCGCACCACCGCCATCGCGCCGGTCGATCTCAACAGCCTGATGTACCAGCTGGAATGGGAGATCGAGCGGCGCTGCAAAGCCGCCGGCGACAACGCCTGCACGGCGCAGTTCGGCCGCGCGAAGGAAGTGCGGGCCACGGCCGTGCAGAAGCATCTATGGGTCGCCGCCGAGCGGCGCTATGCCGACTTCGACATCGTCAAGAACGCGCCGACGCCGGTGCGCAGCGCCGCCACGCTCTATCCGCTGTGGGTGGGGATGGCGACGCAGGCGCAGGCCGACGCGGTCGCCGCCACCACCAAAGCGGAGTTGCTGGCCGAAGGCGGGTTGCGCACGACCTTGGTTCGCAACGGCCAGCAATGGGATTCGCCCAACGGCTGGGCGCCGCTGCAATGGGTCGCGGTCGACGGCCTGGCCCGCTACGGTCACAAGGAGCTGGCGCACGAGATCGCCCGCCGCTGGGTCGGCACGGTCGCCCGGACCTGGGGCGAGACCGGCAAGCTGCTGGAAAAATACGATGTGGAGGAGCGCAAGAGCGGCGGCGGTGGCGAATATCCCACCCAGGACGGCTTCGGCTGGACCAACGGCGTCACCAGCGCCTTGCTGGAGCGCTACCCCGATTTGAACTAATGAGAGGCCTTATTTACCGTCGCCGCAGCACTTCTTGTATTTCTTGCCGCTGCCGCAAGGGCAGGGATCGTTGCGGCCGACCTTGACGGTTTTGACCGGCTCCGGATGCCAGTGGGCGTTGATCTGGATGACCGACTGGATGACGGCGCGTTCCCAGCTGTCGCCTTCCCGCTGGAGCGGCGCGAACCACTCGGGATGCGCGGTCCGCAACGGCGCCCAGCCTTCCGCATCGAGCGCCATGCCGGCTTCGAAGCCGGCGGTCCACGCCTCCGCGCTCCAGGCGCCGCCGCACTCGTAGATGGGCTCGAAGCTGCCCGGGTCCTGCGTCATCCATTTGCGCATGTATTCGAGATGGCGCAGCACCAGGCCGGTCGCGTCCTCGGTGCCGGCCGCCGGCACGCCACCCCAGACCTTGTCCAGCCAGAGCGCTTGCGGCACCGGGCGCGGGCCGACCACCAGCGCGGTCAGCAAGCCTTCCAGCGCCGAGACGTCCATCGCCTGTTCGCCGATGTCGCGCAACATGTCGTCAAGCTGGTCGTATTCTTCGTCCGTGAGGGGTGTGTTAAGCATGGTCTGAGCCGGTAGTCTGGGGGGAGTCGACATTCTACCTGCAAGTGACGATCTCAATCAGGCAAGCAATTTTATTGAATTCGCAATATGATGCGTGCCAACATTAATTCATTCTAAAATCCAAGGAGTCGACATGAAACCAAGCATTTTCCTGGCTGCGGCCACCCTCTCGATCGCCGGCCTGGTCAACGCCGCCGCTCCGGCCCCCGCCGCTCCCGCTCCGGCCCCCACTGGCGCGCCCGACGCGGCGCGGGTGCAGGCCGCCCACGACCTGCTGGCGTCGATGCAGGCGGAAAAGCTGCTGCGCATGACCGCCGGCATGAGCAAATTCCCCAGCCCGGCCCAGCGCGAGCTGACCATGGCCAAGGTCGAAAAGCTGACGCCGCAGATGGTCTACACGCGCCTGTCGCAGCCGGTGGCGCGCTTGGTGAGCACCGAAACGGCGCTCGAGATGACCCGCTACTATCAGTCGAGCTATGGCCAGCGATTGCTCAAGGAAACCTACAACGGCGGCCCGCGCATGTACGCGGCCGACCCGACGCCGACGCCGGCCGAGAAGGCCGAACAGAAAAAGCCGGCCTTCGTGAAAGCCAACAAGGAATTCAAGGCGGCCGAGCCGGCCATCCGCCATGAGGTGTTTGTGCTGCTGACCGAAATCAATAAAGCCAAATAAGTTCGTTGCAAATTGAAAATTATTAAAAAATAAAGCATACTCAGTCCTTAACTTTTAAGGACTGTGCCGATGCTGAAGAAATTTGCCCTGGTGATGGCGTTGCTGCCTGCGTTGTCGCCATCGGCCGTCCAGGCGGCCGATTTGCCGACCTACCCGTTCATCCACGTCAGCGGCGAGGGCTTCGTCATGGCGGCGCCGGACATGGGCGAGATCGATTTCGATATCAGCGCCTTCGATGCCGATCCGGCGGCCGCCGTGAGCGTGATCCAGGCCCGCGTGGACGAAGTCCGCGCGCTGCTGGTCGAGCAATCGGGGCCGCCGGAAGGCGACAGCGCGGCCGTCCTCGAAGTGCAGGACATGCGCAAGGAAATGCGCAACCCCGCCAATCCCGACCCCGCCGCCACACCCGAATACGATATCCGCAGCTCGGTGCACATCGTGGTGCGCGACCTGACCAAATGGCGCCCGATCATGCAGGCGCTGCTGGAGATGAAGAACATCGACCACATGTCGACCACCTTCGGCAAGAGCGACCGCCTCAAGGTCGAGCAGGAGTTGACCGCCGCCGCCATCAAGGACGCGCTGCGCCGCGCCGAGGGCATGGCGGCCGGCTTCGGCAAGAAGGTGGGGGCGGTCACCGCCATCTCCTCCAGCCCGCTGCGCAACCTGACCAAGGCCGTCGGCCTGATGCCGAGCGACTACTACAACGCCGAGCGCCGCGCGCAAGCGAAGACGAGCGAGAAGGATTTCCTGTCGATCACCGTGCTGCGCTGGACGCAGAACGTCGACATGATCTTTCGTATCAAATGATGGGCCGATGGCGGCTTGGTCCTGCGACGGGCTGCGTTCGCTGCCGCACGCAACGGCGTAATCCGGCGCTTGTGAATCCCGACATGTGCCCGATCTGCATCTGGAACCCACTTAGGAGGAACGAGTCATGACCGCCATCGACCAATACGCCGCCTCGCAGCGCGCCCATTCGACACCCGATCCCGAGGTGCCGCCGCCGCAGCCGGAAAAAGATCCGCCACCGGACAATATGCCGGTGCCGGACCAGGCGCCGATCGAAGAACCGACGCCGAAGGCGCCCCCACTGAAGGTCTGAGCGGTAAGCCGGCGGCGTTATTACGGGCGCGGCGGCTGCTTGGGCTTGCCGTGCCCGCTGTCGTCCGGCAGCGGCGGAATGCTTTTGATGGCCTCGTCGGTCTCGCGCTGACCCGGCGAGCGTTCGCCGCTGCCGATGTCGGCTTCGTCAAGCATATGGCCGCCTTCTGCGGCATGGTCGTCGCCGTGTGGTTTGGTTGGTTGATTCATCATGGACTCCGTGGTTGACTGAAACCCATGCTAGCAGCTTGACGCCGGGACCGGCGCGCGGTGGACGGCGCCGGAAAGCGTGGCGATCGTTGCTCGACAGATACAAATTTAAATGTTTGTGTTGAGCGTCACACTGCCGTCATGAAACTGTTCCTATAATTTAGTCATGTCATCGTTTTTCGTTCACGGAGAGCATCATGGGCAATTCCTTACACAACAAAATCTACCTCGGTCGTCGTCGTAGTGTCGTGTTGAGCACGAAGCGTGTCCAAGCCCTGATTTGCATCGCCGCCTTCGCCAGCATCGGCCTGGTGTGGCTAGCGATCCGGGCGCTGTAAAGCAGTCCATTCCGCCATTGTTCGGGTGGGGGAGCGTTTCATCGGAAACGCATTGGCGGCGCATTTTCTTGCCGTCATCCCGCCGGGCGCGTACCATGAGGGCCGCAGCAGTCTCTTATGGAAAAAATGGCAATGAAGAACGAGAAATTAACGCAGGACGAATACAACGCGCTGGACGAAGTCAAACGCGGCATCAAAGGCGAGCGCGTCAGCGCTTGCGTCGGTCGCAACACCAAGCGCCTGGCCGGCATCAAACTGTTCACCATCGCCAAGAACGGCCGCATTTCGCTCACCGACAAGGGTGAGGAAGTGTTGTTCCTGCGCCGTTGCATCCTGGGCTTGCGCGCCATCGAGGCCGATCCCGCCAGCCCGCTCGACGCCGACGTGGCCCTGTTCCTCGGCAAAAAATCCCACATCGTTCCCCGCGCCGAAGGCGGCTTCGAGCTCAGTGACAAAGGCCGCGAATCGCTGGCCGATATCGCCAATCAAGGCTTGTGATCAAAAAAACGCTCCGCTGGAGCGTTTTTTTTGATGTATTGTAGTAATAAATGAGCAACTGGCGCAAATGAGAGCCCGCATCCCGTGATGAGAGTCGAGACCCTTCGGAAATTCAGAAAGCTGTTTGGCGTACTGGTGGCCGCCGTCGCCGTCGCCTTTTTGATTGTCTTGCTGGGTATCGGGCACGTCCTCAACCAGAGCCGCCTGCGCTACTATGCCTCCGCCGACGAGACCTCGCGCAACCTCGCCATCACGCTGGAAAAATTCCTCAACTCGCATTTCCTCGAGGTGGACCTGGCGATGCGCCGCGCCGGCGTCGAGTTCCAGGCCATGCACGCGGCGGGGCGCTTCGACAACGACAAGTTCAGCGCCTACCTGCGCTCGCTCAAGGAGCGTATCCCGCAGGCCGACGCCGTGCGCGGCGCCGACGCCGCCGGCCGCGTCATCTACGGCGAGCGGGTCGATCCGGCCAAGCCGCAGGACCTGAGCATCCGCGAATTCTTCCAGCGCGCCAAAAGCGAGCAGGAGCTCATCATCGGCACGCCCGCCAGGTCGCGCATCAGCGACGAATGGGTGTTGCCGCTGGCGTTTCCGCTCACCATGCCGGACGGCGGCTTCGGCGGCGCCGCCTATGTGCTCATCAACAGCGCGCGCCTGACGGCGGCCTTCGCGGCGCTCAATATCGGCGAGCGCGGCGCCATTGTGCTGCTGGACAACCGCAAGCGCGTTCTGCACCGCTATCCGGAAGCCGAGGACATGCTCTTTGGCAGCACCATCAAGGTCAACGCCATCACCCAGCGCATCATGGACGGCAAGGCGGACCGTGGCACGTACACGGTCATCAGCCCGCGCGACAACCTCGAGCGCACCTTGAGCGTCTCGCGGGTGGGCGCCTATCCGGTCTACGTGGTGGTGGGGCTGGCCAGCGACGATTTCCTGGCGCCGTGGCGCAAGGAGGTGCGCAACGCCGCCATCTTCGCCTCGCTGCTGCTGATCCTGGCAGCGGCTTTGCTGATGAGCATGCGCTTCGGCTTGCGCAAGCAATTCCAGTCGGTTGAGCAGTTAATTGAAAACAAGCAGGCCTCGCAAGAATTGTTGACGCAGCTGACGGCGTCGGAGTCGCGCTGGCGCTCGCTGACCGAAGGCTTGCCGCAGATGGTGTGGACCGCCACGCCGAGCCTGCGCGTCGATTTCCTCAGCCACCACTGGGAAGAGTTCAGCGGCATTCCGCCCGAGCAGATGCTGGGTGACGACAACTGGGCCAGCGTGATCCACCCGGACGACATCGCCGCGATGGCGGCGGCCTGGCGCCAGGCCAGCACCGAGGGCACCGAGTTCCGCTGCGACTGCCGCATGCGCCGCCGCGACGGCGTCTGGCGCGTGTTCGACAATCACGCGCTGCCGCAGCGGAATGCCGACGGCGTCATCGTCAGCTGGGTCGGCAGCAGCACCGACCGCACCGAGTCGCGCGCCTCGCGCCTGGCGCTGCAGCAGGCCAAGGAGGAGGCGGTGCAGGCCGGCCGCGCCAAATCGGAGTTCGTCGCCAACATGAGCCACGAGATCCGCTCGCCGATGAATGCCGTGCTGGGCATGCTGCAACTGCTGCAGCAGACAGAAATGAGCGAGCGCCAGCAGGACTACACGTCCAAGGCCCACTCGGCCGCCAGCGCCTTGCTGGGACTGCTCAACGACATCCTCGACTTTTCCAAGGTGGAGGCGGGCAAGCTGGCGCTGGACCCGCATCCGTTCCGGCTCGACAAACTGTGGCGCGACCTGGCGGTGATCCTGTCGGCCAACGTCGGCAGCAAGAATATCGAGGTGCTGTTCCGCATCGATCCGGCGCTGCCCGATCTGGTCGTCGGCGACGGCCTGCGGCTGCAGCAAGTGCTGCTCAACCTGGCCGGCAACGCCATCAAATTCACCGAGCACGGCGAGGTCCTGGTGTCGGCCAAGCTGCTCGCGCGCGACGGCAAGCGCCTGTCGATCGGCTTTGCGATCCGCGATACCGGCATCGGTATTTCCGAGGAACAGTGCCGGCACATCTTCGACGGCTTCTCGCAGGCCGAGGCCTCGACCGCGCGGCGCTATGGCGGCACCGGACTGGGCCTGGCGATCAGCCAGCGGCTGGTGGCGCTGATGGGCGGCACGCTCGGCGTCGACAGCACGCCGGGCAAGGGCAGCGTGTTCGATTTCACCATCGAGTGCGAGGCGGCGGAGCAGCAGCCGGCGCGCGAGGCGCAGCCGGGCGCGCAACCGTCCGACGAGCTGATGCGCGACCTCAAGTGCCTGGTGGTCGATGACAACCCGGTCGCGCGCGTGGTGTTGAGCGAAATGGCCGGCTCGTTCGGCTGGCAGGTGGATCTGGCGGCCAGCGGCCAGGAGGCGCTGGCCGCCGTGTCGGAACAGGTGGCGCAGCAGCGCGCCTACGATGTGATATTCATCGACTGGCGCATGCCGACGCTGGACGGCTGGGAAACGAGCTGCCAGATCCGCAAGCTGGCGCCGTCGGGCAAGATGCCGCTGATCGTCATGGTCACCGCGCACGACCGCGAACTGCTGGCGCAGCAGCACGAGGATTTGTCGCCGGTGCTCGACGGTTTCGTGGTCAAGCCGGTCACCGCCTCGATGCTGTTCGACGCCGTGGCCGACGCCCGCATGGAGCGGCGCGCGCCGCTGTCGCAGGTGTCGGTGCCGTCGAAGCAGCGGCTGGCCGGCTTGCGGCTGCTGCTGGTGGACGACAATCCGGCCAACCAGCAGGTCGCCAGCGAGCTGCTCGGCAACGATGGCGCGCGGGTCGAGGTGGTCGGTTCGGGCCCATTTGCGATCGAAGCGGTCACGCGCGGCGGGCCGATGCCGGACCTGATCCTGATGGATATCCAAATGCCGGAGATGGACGGCTACGAGGCGACGCGGGAAATCCGCCGGCTGCTGGGCGCGGGCGCGCCGCCGATCGTCGCCATGACCGCCAACGCCATGGCCGCCGACCGGGTCGCCGCGCTGGCGGCGGGCATGGTCGACCACGTGGGCAAGCCCTTCGACCTCGCCCAGCTGATCGAGGTGATCCTCAACCATGTGGGGCGGGGGGGCGCGCCGGCTGCCGCGGTCAGCGTCGTCTCCACCGACAGCGGGGCCATGCCGCTGCCCGAGGCCGGTCTGAACAGCACCGCCGCGCTCAAGCGCATGGGCGGATTGCAGCCGGTCTATCTGATGGCGCTGCGCAGCTTCGCGGGGGAATCGGAGAAGCTGGCAGCGCAGTTGCAGGAGGCGCGCGCCGCCGGAAATGCGCAGGCCGCGTTGCCGGTGCTGCACACGATCAAGGGCCTGTCCGGAACGGTGGGCGCGGACCGCATGGCGGCGCTGGCGCAACTGGCGGAAGCCGCCCTGAAGGAGGGCGCCTCCGCACGCGCCTGGGATCAGCTCGGCCTGGTGCTGGACGGCGTCCCAGGCTTGGTCGGCGATATCGAACAAGTAGTACGCCAGCTGACTCCGGCGACAACGCGCACTTGAGCATCGACTCAAACAACGATTTTTATATCAATAAACCAGGGAGCAACAATGGAAAAACCAATGACGTGGTCGGCCCACGAACTGAGCATGACCGTGCTGATGACCCCCGACATGGCCAACTTCTCCGGCAACGTCCACGGCGGCACCATCCTCAAATATCTGGACAGCGTCGCCTACGCCTGCGCCAGCCGTTATTCCGGCAGCTACGTGGTGACCTTGTCGGTGGACCAGGTGATGTTCCTGCAACCGATCCACGTGGGCGAGCTGGTGACGTTCCTGGCCTCGATAAACTACACCGGCCGCACCTCGATGGAAGTCGGCATCCGCGTGGTGACGGAAAACATCCAGCAGCGCCTGGTACGCCACGCCAACAGCTGCTACTTCACGATGGTGGCGGTCGATGCCAGCCGCAAGCCGGTCGAAGTGCCTACCCTGGTGCCGGAGACGGAAGAACAGAAGCAGCGCTGGGAGCAGGCGCTGCTGCGCAAACAGTCGCGCCAGATGGTGCACGATGGCGCGCGCAAGGGCTGATAGCCGAAGCGCGCGATGCATCGCTTACTGAGCATCTTTTGTCTGTTGGCCCGACTTAAGCAGAGCCATCCATATGAACGATGAATATGACCTGTTGCCAAGCATCGGTTTTACACGTACGCCCGGTGGGCTAAATAACGGAGAAAAACATGTTTCGAGTTTTGCTTGCCTGTCTCTTGATGTTCGGTACCGCTGCAAAGGCGGGCAATATCGAGCGCGACCTCGATGCCATCGTACAAAGCTACGGTAAGGTCGGCATATTCGCCGGCGCGGTGCTGGTGGCGCATGACGGCAAAATCGTCTACGAAGCGGCCATGGGGTTGGCCAATCGCGAGACCAACGTGCCAAACCGCGCCGACACGCGCTTTAACATCGGCTCTATCGGCAAGACCTTCACCTCGGTGGCCATCTTGCAGCTGGCCGAAGCGGGCAAGCTGAAACTGAGCGACCCGATCTCCCGCTTCCTACCCGATATCCCTTACGCGGAGAAGGACACGATCACCATCGCTCACTTGCTGAACCACTCCGCCGGCACCGGCAACTACATGGCGCACAAGGACTTCGCCGCGAACAGGGGCAAGCTGCGCACAATTGACGCCGTCCTGCCTATGATTTACGACCAGCCGCCGAGCTTTGCGGCGGGCAGCCGTTTTCAGTATTCGAATTCGGGCATGGTGCTGCTCGGCGCCGTCGTCGAAAAAGCCAGCGGGCAGTCCTACCGCGACTACTTGCGCGATCATATTTTCAAGCCTGCCCGCATGACTGACAGTTCGCTTACCCTCGAAGACGAGCCACTGCCTAACCGCTCTATCGGCTATACCCGCAACGGCGACGGCAGCATAACCGCTAACGTGGACTCAGTACCGCCGCCGTCGTCCGATGGCGGCATGCGCACGACCACTCGCGATATGCTGCGCTACGATCAGGCGCTCAAGGGAACGGCGTTGTTGTCGGAAGCGAGCAAGGCGGCCATGTGGACCCCTGTGGGGCCGGACAAGGAATATGCCTTCGGCTGGGAGCGCAAGAGCGCTTTCGGCGACACCGTCATCGGCCATAATGGCGGTGCGCCCGGCATCAACGCGGTGTTCCGCCGCTACCAGGGCAGCGGCTATACGGTCATCGTCCTTTCCAACACGGGCATGGGAGCAAGCGGCGTTGCCGAAAAGATCGAGGCACGCCTGTACGGCAAACCCGTGCAACTGGCCGTGCAGGCCGATTCCGACATGATGCTAGCGCTCGATCTGGTGATGCGCGGCGACCTGCGTGGCGCTGCCAGGCTGTATGACCGCAATCCGAGCCACGCACCGTCGGTGTACCAAGCTGCAAGGACCCGCATCGACGGCGGCTATGAAGCCGCCGAGGCGATAGCACTGCTGGACCGCTACCTGCGCTTCGACGCCGCAGTCCAGGTGGCGCCTCCCGCTGGTGCCTGGTGGCGCAAAGGCATGGCATACGAGCAGCTGGGCGACAAGGCCAAGGCGCGCGCGAGCTATATGCAGTCGCTGGCGCTCGATCCCGCATTCGACATGGCCAAGCAGGCGCTGGCGAAGCTCGATACGCCAGAGGCCTGATGCCAGGCGTGGCTGGGGCGCGAATCGGGCGGCGCCCACCGCCGTGCCTGCATGCCAATTCGCAATCGATCGCGCATGCAATGTGCGCTTCGGCCGACTCCGGAGCGCTTGACGGCCTTGTTCCGCAAGGTATCGAACACGAGCACCTGCGGCGTATTGGGTAGCATTGTCGACATCGTTTGTCGTTTTTCGGAGTTCAAATGATGGCCTTCTACGAGACTCTGCAGCGGGCCGCGCTGCGCCTGTTTTTACTGTCGTCATTCCTCGCCTTGAGCGGCTGCGCCGGCCTGTCCGTCACGGACCAGCAGAACATCGCCGGCAAAACCTATGTGATCACGGGCGCATCCAGCGGCTTCGGACGTGGCGTCGCGCTCAGGTTGGCTGGCATGAAGGCCAATGTGGTGCTGGCCGCGCGTCGCACCGATGTGTTGAACGAGGTCGCTAACCAAGCGCAGGCGGCCGGCGGCACGGCGCTGGTCGTCACCACCGACGTCTCGAAACCGGACGACGTGCGCAGGCTCGCCGGTGCCGCCGTGCAGCGCTTTGGCCGTATCGACGTCTGGATTAACAACGCGGCCGTCGGCGCGATCGGGGCCTTCGATACCGTTCCCGTCGAGGACCATGCGCGCGTGGTCGACGTCAACCTGAAGGGCGTGATCTACGGCAGCCACGCGGCGCTGCGCCAGTTCCGCAAGCAGCGCGCGGGTGTGCTGATTAACATCGGCTCGGTCGAGAGCGAAGTCCCGTTGGCCTATCACGCCTCGTATTCGGCGACCAAGGCGGCGGTGCTAAGTCTGGGGCGTGGCCTCAACGAGGAACTGCGCCTTGCCGGCCTGCGCGGTCCGATCGAGGTGGCGACCGTGATGCCCTGGGCGACCGACACGCCGTTCTTCGAGCATGCCGCCAATTACACCGGCCGCACCGCGCGCGAGCCGGCCATGGATCCGCCGGAGAAGGTGGTCGAGTACATCGTCTACACTTCCCTGCATCCGAGCGAGGAGGTGCCGACCGGCTGGAAGGCACGCGCGGCGATTTGGTCGCACCACCTCGCGCCGGACCTGACCGAGCATGTGTCGGCCAACATCTCGCACACATCGCAGATGGAGCATGCGCCTCCGACCCAGCCGCCAACCACCGGGTCGCTGTATGAGCCGATGCAAGGCGGTACCGGGGTCGATGGTGGCGTGCGGGCGCGCATGGAGCGCGAAGATGCGGAGCGTCAGAAGGCCGCGCAGCGGCAGTAAGCTGCGCTGACCACCTCGATTTCCTCCTCGTCCTGGCGTGCCCAAGAAGAAATCAGGTCATGCGTTGCTCAAACTGTTACTCAGCATCGCAGGCGGCGGCACTAGCGCTTTCATAGCTGGTGCGTCATATTCTCGGGTTGGGACGACATCGACCGGGAGCAAAGCGTGGAGAAGATTGGGCAGGATTTATTGGCGTTGCAGCGGACACCGTTGGCGGAATCCCACATTGCCGCGATGCGCAAGGCGGGCACCGAAGTCCTTTACCTCGCCGGCACTGTGCTGGTCAGGCCCGGCGACCCGGTGGAGACGTTTGTTTACGTCGAAGAAGGCGAGATCGAGATCGTCGACGCCTTCACCGGAGAGCGGCTGATCCCCGCGACCCTCGGACCGGCGCAGTTCATGGCGGAGATCGCCTTCCTCGCGGGCGGCAGCTGGTCGATGGCGTTTCGCGCTGCCAGCGATACCAGGGTAATCGAGGTGCCCCGCGCCGCCATGCTGGCGTTGATGGCGCATGTGCCCGAGATGTCGGACATTATTATCACCGTGCTTGCCGCGCGGCGCCGCAAGCAGCTGGAGACCGGACTCAGTTCCTTGGTGCTGATCGGCGAGGAATCGCACCGGGATATCCGACGCATTGCCGAGTTCGCGGCGCGCAATCGCGTTCCGTATGCTGCCCACGCGCTGGGCAGTGCCGAAGCGCACGCAGTGGCGCTGAGCGCCCGCGCCGACCCAACCCGGCCCGCTGTGATCTTCGGCAAAGACATGGTCATCGCCGATCCGACGCCGGAGAAGATTGCGCGGTTGATCGGACTGAATCAGGATCTCATCAACGACGAGGCCGTCGATGTGCTGATCGTTGGCGGCGGCCCGGCGGGCGTCTCGGCAGCCGTCTACGCCGGCGCGGAGGGACTGAGCGCGCTGGTGGTCGAGGACATCGCCATTGGCGGTCAGGCCGGCACGTCCAGCCGGGTCGAGAATTACATGGGTTTCCCGACCGGCATTTCCGGCGCCGACCTGGTCTGGCGCGGCCAGGTGCAGGCCATGAAGTTCGGCTCGCGCTTCGCGATGCCGCTGCGCGTCGAGGCATTGGAGAAACTGCCAGACGGCAGTTTTTGCGCCACGTTCAACAACGGAAAACGGATCCGGTCCAATGCGGTGGTGATCGCCACGGGCGTGCAATATCGCCGGCTGCCGATCGAACGCCTTGCCGAATTCGAAGGCGCGGGGATTTACTATTCCGCCACCGAGAACGAGGCGCGCTACTGCCGCAGCACGGAGGTGATTGTCCTCGGTGGCGGCAACTCGGCCGGACAGGCGGCGATGTTCCTCAGCCGCGTCGCCGCGCGTGTCCGGCTGCTGGTGCGGGGAAACTCGCTTGCCGCCTCGATGTCCAGCTACCTTTCCAGCCGTCTTGAGGCCGATCCCGCCATCACCATCGACTACGGCGCCCAGGTCGTGGCCGTGCATGGCGAGGAGCGCATGGAAGCGGTCACCATCCGTCGCGGCGCTACCGACGAGACAGTCGACACCTGCGCCATGTTCGTGATGGTCGGCGCCATGCCGAATACCGCATGGCTTGCCGATCTGGTGCAGCTGGACCACAAGGGCTTCGTGCTGACCGGCGCGGCGGTGCGGGCCGCTTCCCCGTACGCGGCCTCCTGCCCGGGCGTGTTCGCCGTTGGCGACGTGCGTGCCGGGTCGGCCAAGCGCGTCGCCGCGTCCGTCGGCGAAGGCTCGGTGGTCATCTCTGGTGTCTGGGATTACCTCAACCGCGCGCTGAGCGCATCCTGACGACGTATTGGTACGTAAATTGAGGAAGGTAGCTTGATGGCCGATTCTAGCCTGGGGCAAACGCTCGGACCCGTGGTCGTCCTGATGGGGGCGGCGGTAATTGCAGTGCCCTTATTCCGACGGCTCGGCCTTGGATCGGTACTCGGCTATTTTGCCGCCGGCATGCTGATCGGTCCATCGGCGCTCGGTTGGGTGGCGAACGCGCAGTCCATCATGCACATCTCCGAGCTCGGCGTGGTGATGTTTCTCTTCGTCATCGGACTGGAGCTGCGTCCGCATAAGCTGTGGGCGATGCGCAGCCAGATCTTCGGCCTTGGCCTTGCGCAAGTCGTTGCGGCCATCGGCACGTTGACGCTGACCGCCTATGCCATTTTTGGCTTCGCCGCGCCAGCCGCCTTCGTGGCGGGCGCAGGCTTCGTTCTGTCGTCGACCGCCGTCATCATGTTGCTGCTACAGGATCGCGGCGAGCTCTCCAGCACGGAGGGGCAGAAGGCCGTATCGATACTTCTGTTCGAGGATCTGATGATCGTGCCGCTCCTGGCCATGGTCGCCTTGTTGTCGCCACTGGCGCAGGAGCGGGCGGGATGGCCCGCTATGTTTGCCGCCCTTGCGGCCCTGTTGTCGCTGCTGGCGCTGTCGCGCTGGGGTCTTAACGCCTTCTTCGCTTTGCTGGCTCAGGCGCGAACGCGCGAGGTGTTGACGGCGGGCGCCTTGCTGGTCGTGATTTGCGCGGCGCTACTCATGGAGTCGGTCGGCTTATCGATGGCGATGGGGGCGTTTCTGGCCGGCGTCATGCTGTCGAATTCCAGCTACAGGCATCAGATCGAAAGCGATATCGAGCCTTTCCGTGGCTTGCTGATGGGACTGTTCTTTCTCGCGGTGGGCATGTCGCTCGACTTGTCGATTGTCGCGGCGGAATGGCCCTTGCTATTGTCCCTGCTGTTGGCGTTCATGCTGGCCAAGGGGGTTGGGGTGTACGCGATAGCGCGCGTGTTCGGGGCAGGCCGGCACCAGTCCCTGCATCGCACGTCGATGTTCCTGCAAGGCGGAGAATTCGCCTTCGTGCTGTATTCGGCGGCGCTGTCGGCCGGCATTTTCGATGCCAGAACCAACGCGCTATTCGCCACGGTGGTCATCCTGTCGATGGCGGCCTCGCCGATTTTGATGCTCGCCGCAGACCGTTTGTTGCGGCAGGAAGTCTCGATGGACGGGGTGGAAAGCGCCAGGGATTTGAACGGACGGATGCTGGTCATCGGTTTTGGCAGGTTCGGCCAGATCGCTTCCCAGATTTTATTGTCCAGTGGCGTCAAGCTCTCCGTCATCGATAAAGATCCCGAGCGTATCCGTGATGCGGAACGCTATGGCTTCAAGGTATTTTTCGGCGAAGGTACCAGGCTGGCGTCGCTGCGGCACTCCGGTGCCGCCGAAGCCGATGCCATTATGGTGTGCGTCGACGATCCCACGGCGGCGCTACAGATCGTGCAACTGGCGCAACGGGAATTCCCGCAGGCCAGACTGCTGGTGCGTAGCTATGATCGTGCCCATGCAATCGAACTGATACGCGCGGGAGTGGATTATCAAATCCGGGAAACGGTCGAATCAGCCTACCTGATGGGCGCGGAAGGCTTGCGCGCGCTGGGCTACTCACAGGCCGGCGTGGAGGAGGCTGCTAACGATATCCGTCAACGCGATGCCGGGCGACTGTCCGAGCAAGTGCATGGCACCCCGATGTCGGGTCTGGACCGGCTGCATTTCCCCATCATTCCGGAGCCGTTGCACCAGCCATCGGTGCCGAAATCCCATTCTAAATAAATCGCAGGTGTCACGATGCAAAATGATATCGTCAAGGTTGACTCAGCGAGCCATCCGTCCGCTCCCGCGCAAGGCATGGACATAGCGGCCAATGGCCATATCATCCACGTGCTCACGCAGGGGCGCGGACCGGCCGTCCTGTTTTGCCACGGATTCCCCGACACTGCCGAGACCTGGCGGTGTCAAATGCAGGCCGTGGCGGCGGCCGGCTATTGCGCGGTGGCGCTCGACCTGCGCGGCTTCGGCAAAAGCTACGCGCCCGCTGATATCGATCTCTATACTTCGCTGCACGTGGTGGGGGATTTCGTCGCGGTGCTGGATGCGCTGGGCATGGAAACAGCCGTGCTGGTCGGGCACGACTGGGGTGCGGATTATGCGCAGCGTGCCGCCGTGATGCGCCCCGACCGCTTCCGGGCGATCGTCAGCCTGAGCATTCCATTCGCGCCGCGCGGCGAGATCAGTCTGTGGGACCAGTTGCGCCAGCGGGGTCTGGAGCGGCGTTATTATTCCATAAGTATGGTCGAGCCGGACGCGGGCGCACGCTTCGAACCCGCCGCGACTTCGATTCCGGCCATTTTGTACTGGCTTTCCGCCAGTCCACCGTCCGGCCAGCGGTGGGATCCTGTCAATCCTGAATTGCACATGCTGCGGCCGGCTCCCGCCACCGTGCCGGACTGGGTCGACCAGACTTACCTTCAGCGCACGATACGCGCCTTTGAACACAGCGGTTTCGACACGGGTCTGAACTATTACCGTGTCGTGCAAAAGACGTTCGACCTGACCGCCACTTTCAAGAACGCGCTGATACATCAGCCTTCGCTGTATATCTGGGGTGCAGCTGATGGCTTATGCAGATTCTTTCATCCCGACGGCCCGACGCTGGAAGAATCCAGAAAGGTCCAGCCAGGCTTGATGGACATCATCCGCCTGGACAATGCAGGACACTGGATCCAGCACGAGGCGGCAGATCGGCTCAATGCCGAACTGATCAAGTTCCTAAAAGCGATTGAATCCAAGTAAAGCGGAGGTTTGAACATGTTGGAAACTGCAATTCGGGAGGGCAATTTGGCGACGGTAACCGGTCTGCTGCGTACCGGCGCCAATCCCAACGGGCGCAATGCACAGCAGCTCACGCCGCTGATGATTGCCGCCGGGCTTGGCCAGTCGCAGATGGTGGAACTATTGCTGACCGCCGGCGCGGAAGCGCAGGCGCTGGAACCGCGCATGGGGGCGACAGCGCTGCATAAAGCGGCACAATCGGGCAATGCCGATGTCATCGCGCTATTGCTCCGGCATGGCGCCTTCATCGATCAACAGTCGCCGATACTTGGGCACACCGCTTTGATGGACTCGGTGTTGCACAAGCAGGAGGAAGCGGTTTGCGCGCTGCTGGAGCATGGCGCGAAGACAGCAATTCGCAGCCATACGCAGCAGACGGCACTGGACCTGGCAAAATCGGACGGCCTCGACGCGATCGCAAACCTGATCGAAGCTCGCAGCGCTGCGGATGGCGAGCGGACGAAGTCCTTTCCCTGGATCGCCGCGATCAAAACAGGGAATATAGACGAGGTGATGCGTTTAATCGCGGCGGGCAGGACTCTTAACGAGCGGGCGCCGTCAGTAGGCGGCCTGGACGATGGCTATACCCCGTTGGGGCTGGCGGCGCGCGAAGGACAGACGGAAATCGTCAGGCTACTGCTGAATGCCAACGCGGACATACGCCGGGTGACCGGGACAATGCGCGGCACGCCAGTCCATGAGGCCAGCTACTTCGGCCATGCCGACGCGTTGCGCGTGCTGACGCAGGGCGGCGCGACAAAAGCCGAGCTCGATGCGCAGGGCCCCTACAACGGCTACACGCCTTTGCACGACGCGGTATGGCACGGCCACCTGGAGGCCGCGCATGTGCTGGTGGACGCTGGAGCGCCGCTTGATTTGAGGTCGGACAGCGGTCTCACGCCACTGGCGCTGGCGCAGCGCTATGAATATCACGACCTGGCGCGATTCCTCGTTCATGCGGCCTCGCTGCTACCGCGTTGAGAGTTAACGTCCACGGGAACCAATGAGAATTCTGCTGGTGGAAGAAGAGGCCGTATTTGCCAACACGCTGCGCGGCGCGCTCGAGCGCGAAAAATATGTTGTCGACCATGTCGGCCGGCTGGCATTTGCCCGTGAGGCATGCCGCGCGAATGCGTATGACCTGGTCCTGCTGGACCGTAACCTGCCGGATGGCGACGGACTGTTGTTGTTGCCGGTCTTGCGGGCCGCGATCCCGGGCCTCCCCGTGATCGTGTTGACCGCCTGTGGCGACGTGGCCGATCGCGTCATCGGCCTGGACGAGGGCGCGGACGACTACCTCGTCAAGCCATTCGCGCTCGAAGAGCTGTTCGCGCGCATCCGGGCGGTTCGGCGCCGTCCTGCGCAACTTGGCGTTGTGGAAATCCAGGTTGGCGCGCTCACCTTCGATATCGCCAACGACGAGGCAAGCGTCGCCGGCGTCCGGCTCACGCTTGCCCGTCGGGAGCTCCGCGTTTTGGCGACGCTCATCGAGCGCCGCGGACGCACGGTGTTGCGCGAGTCGCTTGAGCGAAGGGTGTACGGATTCGATGATGCCATCAAGTCGAATACGCTCGATTCCCACATCTCGCGCCTCCGCCGCAAGCTGGCGGCGGCGCGCGCGGACATCGAGATCCATGCCATCAAGGGTGTCGGCTACCTCTTGCAGGCGCGGCGGTAGCCGTCCGTCGGCCCGCTAGGCGGTGGCCCGTGATCGTCCAACCGCTGCAATTCGATATTGTGTTGTTGTTCCGGCCTGCACGGTTGAACAGGCCATGATGACGCAATCCCGAACTGTTCTACTGGGTTCCGTGGCGAGGCCCTCGCCAGCGACCGCCAGGTCGCGTACCGGATTTTCAGGATGAAAAGGACATATAAATGAAGGAATTCAGTCTCCGTCGGACCTACCGCGTGAAGCCGCAAATACTCAGAGCGGCGTCACTATCGGCGATGGCGCTAGTGCTCGGCGCTTGCGGCGGTTCGCCCGACACCGAACGCCCGCAGGAGCCCGGGACTGTTCCAGAAGGGCTGGCGCGCTT
Source organism: Oxalobacteraceae bacterium OTU3CINTB1 (assembly GCA_024123955.1). Classification (NCBI taxonomy): domain Bacteria; kingdom Pseudomonadati; phylum Pseudomonadota; class Betaproteobacteria; order Burkholderiales; family Oxalobacteraceae; species Oxalobacteraceae bacterium OTU3CINTB1. The sequence continues at coordinate 4,903,274 of CP099652.1, read as the reverse complement.
CTACAGTCAGCGGCTCGATTTCGGGTCTTGTGATGGTTACGCCACCACCAGTGCGGACGCCATCGCCTTCGCGAACAAGGAGTTCAAGTGCGCGCGGCTCGAAGTACCGCTCGACTACGCTAACCCGGGCGGAAGAAGCGCTCGGATCGCACTGCTAAAGGTGACGGCGAAGGGCGGCCCGGGCATCCGGCTCGGCTCCCTGTTGCTTAATCCCGGCGGCCCCGGCTTTTCCGGCATGAGCTACGCGACCACCGTGGCCCGCGCATCGGGTGATAGTCCGATTACCGTGCAGTTTGATCTGATCGGGTTCGACCCGCGGGGAGTAGGCGCATCGACACCGGCGCTGGATTGTTTCACGGACGCCGAACGCGAGGCCGGCGCGACGCTCTCCACGCTCAACTCCGGGGTCGAGGACTATACCGAGGAAGGAACCCGCCAGTTATACAAGCAGTGTGCCCAACGGTCGGGCGGCGAGGACGTGCTGGCCCACGTCGGCACACGTGACGTGGTCCGCGACATGGACGTTCTGCGCGCCGCGCTCGGCGATCAAAAGCTCACCTTCGCGGGCAGCAGCTACGGTACGCGGCTCGGTGCCGTGTACGCGGAAATGTTCCCCCAGAACGTCAGGGCCATGGTGCTTGACGGCGCCGTCGACCCCACCACCGGCACCGCCGCGCGCCGGCTTGTGCAGTTCGCGGGCTTTCAACACGGTTTCGATAATATGGCCGCTTTCTGTGCCAAGACACCCGGATGTCCCCTTGGCGCCGATCCCAAGCAGGCTACCGCCGCTTTTCAGCAACTGCTGCAACCGCTGATCGACAAACCGATCACCGGTGCGGACGGCCGTAAGCTCACCTATACCGCAGCGCTGAGCGGTTTGGTTCTCCCCCTTTATAGCGAGCAGGGCTGGCCGGCGGTGGTGCGGGGCATTGCCGACCTAAAGGCCGGAAACGGTAAAACTCTCATGGTTCTGCGCGACCTGGCCCAATTTCGCAGTCCTGACGGAAGCTACGGCAATGGTTCCGAAGCGCAGCTGGCGATCGAATGTCTCGACGAAGAGCGCCATACTCCAGCGCAGGAGAGCGCGATCAAGCGCGCCGTGTTCGACGTCGCCCCTTTCCTGGCCACCGGGCGGCCGGTTCAGGCCCGCGATCTGTGCGAACACTGGCCCGTTAAACCTACGCTGGGCTACCCTTACGCCCAAGCTATCAAAGGTCTGCCCAAAACGCTGGTCGTGTCGGTGACGCGCGACCCGGCCACGCCACACGAGGGCGGTATCAGTTTGGCCAGGTCCCTTGGCGCCAGTCTGCTCACCGTCGAAGGTGAACAGCATGGCGTGGCCCTCATCGGCGGAAACGCTTGTGTCGACGGCATCGTCGCCGACTATCTCATCCACCTCAAATCTCCCGACCCTGATCGTCGCTGTACGCTGTAATCAGGCGCGAGCGCAGGGTGAGCCGGGAACAGCTGCCGTCCGGCGTTTTTCCCGGCTCTGCGCGAATTAACCGGCGTTGGCTGGAACTGGCGTGTTGAGCAGTTGCTGTTCCCAGATGTAGGCGATGCCACTACCACCACCATGCTGCTTGAGCACTTCGGTGATCGCGCCAGCTGAATCGCGGGCCCAATCGCGTTGCCATTCCGCCGCCAGGGCCATCCATGTCATCACGTTCACGCCAGCGGCGACCATGCGCTGAATGGCAATCTGATGTGCCTCGACAGAGACGCCGCCGGATGCGTCGGTGATGACGGTAACGTCCCAGCCTTCGCCGACGGCCTGGATCGCTGGCATCGCCACACACACTTCGGTCCACAGACCAGCGAGGATCAATTGTTTGCGTCCCGTGGCCTTGACCACGTCCACGACGTTGGGGTCCTGCCAGGTATTGATGAAGGTACGGTCGATGATTTCCTGGCCCGGGAAGACATCGGTAACCTGGGGAAACAACAGTCCACCCCGGCTTGCGACCACCGTCGTCAGAATGGTGGGAACATTAAAGGCTTTGGCAGCCTTGGCTAGACCAACGGTATTGTTAATTACCATTTGCGGCTCGTGGCTGTTGAGGTTCGCAAGCTGGTATGGCTGGTGGTCGATCAGCACGAGGATGGAATCTTCAGGACGAAGGAGGGAGTTAAGGCCGTTACGAAGAGTCATTATTTTTCCTAAGCTGCTGGGGTGAATGAAAGTTTTCGCCAGGCTCCATGCGCTGAAACATGTCCACTAGCGAAGTGAATTATGCTGTTGCGAATAACCGCGCGGTAGCCCCATTTCACGACGAGGTGTCCTTCATTGTCCGGAACGGTATCTTTGGTTAGGCCCGGCCGTGGGTTCAGAGTTCAAGCAAGCCTCGTTTGATGGCGATCATCACGGCGTCTGTCCTATTGCTGGCACCGAGTTTGCAGAATAGATTTTTCAGATGGACTTTCACGGTATTTACTGCAATTCCCAGCAATTCACCGATGGTTTGATTCGTAAGGCCCCGCGCCACGCACGCTAACACCTCGACTTCCCGGCCGCTCAATTTCGGTGCGAGATCAAAACACAGATTTTCCACCAATCTGCGATCGATCCACCTTTGGCCGGCAGAGACGGCGCGAATTGTTTCAATTAACTCAGAAGTCGAGATATTCACCAGGAGAACCGCATAGGCGCCCGCCTCGATGAATTTTTTGATAGAAGTTCCATCCTGACTGGACGTTAATATGATTATTCGCATCGCTGTATCGGACGAACATATTTTTTTCAAGGTCGCAGTTGCAAAGGTTTCCGGATTGCAGACATCGATAATAACGATATGGGGCTGCGACCGGGTGTTAAATTCCAGCAAAGCGCTCTCGCTGTCAATGTCACCGATGAGATGCATCGCCGGTTCTGCGGAGATAATACTCACAAGGCCATGCCGCATCACCGGTCGGTCGCTGACCACCAAAATTCTTGTATTTCGCATGCTGTCAGGAGATTAGGCGAGGCGCGCGCCTTCCGCTGGATCAAACATGGAGACAGCCCCCATGACCTTCGATAGCGGTACTTCGTCCTGCAGCACGTCCCAGTGCTCGGCGAGCATTCCGTTCTCGATCCGGAACAAATCGACCACCACTTGCGGTTCCTCCGCCCAGCCGCGAATACGTCCGTGCAGGGCAACCAGGTCCCCCTCGGCGACGATGAGGCCGGGTTCGTAGTAGACCGCCTCCGACAGATTGGACACCAACTTCCGCAGCGCGTCGCGCCCTTGCGCAATGTTGGGGTTGTGCTGCACGTAATGGGGGGCGTAGAAGCGATCCACCGCCGACGCATCACGTCGCTGGAAGAGTGAGAGCATTGCCTCGAGCACGAGCGCCTTGTTGCGCTCGGGGCGATGATCATTCTCGACATCGGCTGGGCGGATAACCTCGAATGTCCCCGTCATCCGCATAAACTGACCGTTGGTCAGGGCCGCGTGTGAATGGATCAGGCCACGATCATAGTCCTGGACGTTCGTCACCGTGGCGCCATCGTGCTCTTGCCAGCTGACCGCGAAAAGACTGTTGCCCAAGGGGACGACATGTGTATCGACCACCTCGGTTCTGGCAAACGGTCCTTCCTTAATTTGGAACTCCAGTTGCGTTACCGACAGGAGCTTGATGTTGACTTTAAAGCTTGGGTAAGTGACGTCGATCTCTATGCCGACAGGGAAATTCTCTAACGTTGGTTGCATGTTTTTTTCCATAAAATTGTGGGGTGGGCATCGTGTCGATTCTGATTATGCTGAGTTATCACTGGATGCGGTAGTGTCATTTCAAGACACGCTGTGGGGCGAAATCAGGAACGCGAATGTCACTCCGTATTAACTATCTGTTCCACTTTGAGCGAAGCAGTATCTCGGGTGCCGATACTGCCGCGGCGTAGGGGCGATGATATTCTGTTGAGTAAGCCCGAAGACGTATTTACGCGTTATCAACTTACATTGGAGAAGCAAATGCGAGCAGTAACTGTAACGGCGGAAGCCGGCGAGAAACGTCTATCGATTGTCGAATGCGACCCTCCGGAATCGACGTCTTCTGAGGTGACAGTCGCCGTTAAGGCCTTTTCACTTAATAATGGCGAGATCCGCGGCGCGCTGGCAGCACCTGCGGGCTATCGGCCAGGATGGGACTTCGCCGGGATAGTCGAGTCCGCCCCGACGGGATCGCCGTTCACACAAGGAGACCGCGTGGCAGGCCTGAAATTTGAAGGAGCTTGGGCCGAACGAGTCGTTGTGGCGCCGCGCTTGCTGGCGGCGGTTCCCGACGAGGTCAGCCTCGAAGTCGCTGCAACGTTACCCGTCGCGGGCGTGACGGCGCTGCTCGCCTTATCGAAAAAATCCGTGGGACGCGCGCAAAAGGTCCTGGTGACGGCGGCCACTGGCGGTGTTGGGATGTTCGCCATTCAGCTTGCGGCAGTGGCCGGCGCCCACGTGACAGCTTACGTTCGAAAGGAAGCCGACGCGTCGTTGTTGTCCAGCCTGGGTGCGGATTGCGTCGCTATCGGCGAGGACGAGGCGTTGCGGCGGGGGCCATACGATTTGATACTCGATGGGGTGGGGGGGCGATTCTTAGGGACTCTGCTGCAATGCCTGGCCCCCCGCGGCGTGTGCGTGCAGTTCGGCGACGCCGGCGGCGAGGAACTGACGACGTTCGATGCGAAGTTGTTCCGTTTGGGTTCTGGCGGCGCCTTCGGCGGAACGTCGCTTTACGGCTTCTTCCTGATCGAAGAGCTTACCCGCGACGAGAGCGGCGGCGCTGGTCCACACCTCGACCAGCTCCTCTCGCTACTGCGGACGGGATTGCTGACGTCGATCATCGATCGAACACAATCCTGGCATGACATTGACGAGGTAGCGCGTGCGCTGATGAAGCGCCGGTTCAAGGGCAAGGCTGTCCTGCGCATTGATTGAACAGCGCCGGCTTGAATTGCTCCGGAATCAGCCGGTGACTTCTGCCAACTCGAACAGGTTACCGAACGGGTCGGCGAAGAACGCCAGTTTGCGACCGACCACCGGCAGCGAGAACGGCTCGGCGACAATCCGCACGCCGCGACGACGCAGCTCGGCAGCGGTCTCCTCGACATTCGCTACGTTGAAACAAGTGTGGTGGTAGCCGGCCAGCCGCAGGCTGTCGTCCAAATCGCTCCATGACGGCTTCGGCACTGGCTGCGGCGTACCGTCGCCGATGATCTCAATCATGAACTCGTCGTCGGCGGGCGCCATGTAAGCGAGTCTTAAATCCTCGTGCGGCCAGATATGAACCACGCGGAAATCAAGTTTTTCGATGAACCAAGTCACGCTCGCATCGAAGTCCGGGACGCGCATGCCGACATGATTTCCGCGTAAGGTGGCCAGCGCTGCCGAGGGATTGCGGGGTGGAAAATTTACAATGCTCATGGTGTGCTCCTATGCTGTGGGATAGCCTGCGGATACGCCCACTAGCCGCGAAAAATCGGAATATTGCCGTCTGGATTGCGACGATCGCCAGCCTCGACCAGAAGTTCGCGCAGGCGTTCGATGTTTGCCTCGCCCCGGGCCAGGGAATCGGCAGATGTATGAACTGAATAGTTGCCCAGGTGGAGGTAATGCGGGTGCGGCGCGGCCGAGCCGATCACGAAGATGGTGTCGCTGGTCGGGCTCGCCTCTAAGGTGATCGGCTGCTGCGATTGTTGGAAGATGAGCATTTCTCCCGCGTCGGCAGGCGTGGCTCCGACGAGCTCGCCGGTGGCGACCGCCAGCCAGGAGACCGTTTGCGCGTCAGGCGGCGAGAATGTCCAGGACGTCCCTGCCGACAGTTTCAGCAGCAGGTAGGTGATGCCATCGGGCGAACGCGCCGGACTGCGCGCGCCGTCGTAGCTGCCGAGGATGACGTGCGCCGGCCCAACGGTCGGAACGTGCTGGGCTTCCACATACTGGCTGTCGACGTCCGAGTGCTCCAGCTCGGATGGTAGTGCGAGCCAGAGCTGGAAGCCCTTCGCTGTTGGCGAGGTGCCGCCGGAGAGTTCCTTGCCGTGCCACACCCCGTTACCAGCGCGCATCCATTCAAATCCGCCCAATCCGAGCTGGCCGGTGCCGTCGATGGCATCGTCGAAGCGCAAATTCCCTTCGACGATCACGGTGATCGTCGCGATCCCGGTATGCGGATGAACGGTGAGCCCGCCGCGCGGATCGTGGAGGTCCAGGTCGAACAGATCCAGGAACACAAAGGGCTTGAGCTGGCGACCAAAATCCGAGGGACTCATCAAGCGGGTGATGGGGCCGTGCGTATGGCCGCGGGTGCGATAGGTCACGCGGCGAGGGCCGTCCGACGCCGGGGCAAGTTCGCTGACAGGGTTCATTTTGTTCTCCATTGAAAGTGGGTACGACTACGGTTGTCGAGGGTTTGGCTTTCTTGCCCCATCATCGCGGCGCAGGTTCGGTCGACGCCGGTGTGCATCGCTTTTAAAACCGGTATTGCACGCTGAGGCTGACAAAGCTCAGCGGATCGCTGGCGCCCGTCTCGCGCAGGAACGCGCCCGGCTTGGCGTAGGCAACCACCGCTGTCGACGACCAAGCCGGGGCCAGCGTCCACGTGGCGCCCAGCGATGCGATGGTTGCCACATAGCGGGCGCGGCTTTCGCCAGCGGCGCGGATCAACATGCCGTTCGGGGCATACACGCCGTCGCGCGTGCTCTGCCGCCAGAAGAAGTCCAGGCTGGCGTTCAACTGTACCTGCGGCACCGGCCGCATGCTCAGCGCCGGGTGGATGTTGGAAAAGTTTCGCGGCCCGAGCGTCGCCTCGTCGCCGAAATAATTTCCGCGCGGGTAGATGGGATTGGCCGTGCCGAGGCGGTTGTCATGCGGGTCCTTGTCGCCGCTGGCGATGGCAAGCAACAGGGCCGCCCTTGGCTTTCCTGCGACGTCGTCGAAGGTGTAGCCGGTATCGGTGGCAAGCGACCAGGCGTGGATCCCGGCGTTACCGAAGCGTCCCCCCTGTAAGATAAACTCGCCGTTCCAGTCCCATCCCTTGCGGGCGCCGAAGACACGGGTGCCGGCCGACCAGCGGCGTTCGTGCGCCACGCCCTGAATGTAGCGCGCGGCCGTGTCTTCGGAATGCAGCAGATAGACGTCCCAGGACGTGACGCCGCCCATGCGGGTGGCATACACGCCCCGCAATGCCTGGCTCTGGGAGCGGGCGTCGTCGAAGCTTCCCTGACGGTTCTGCCGTGGCGCCCCGGCAAAGGCGTCGACACGCCAGCGCTCGCCGCTCGCGTAGGCGCGGACCGCGTCGAAGCTGCGCCTTACGTTCGGGCCTTCGCGTGCGTCGATGACGCGGCCCGAGCCGAACTGCAGCTCCTGAACCCCGACCCGCATGCCGACGCCGCCTCCACTACCGGCCGAACGCCATTCGACGAACAGGTTGGTCGGATCGAGCCGGTCCTCATCCACCGGCGTTGGACCGCCGGCGCGGCCGTTGGTAGTGGAACTGGCCAACTGCGCGAAGCCGCGCCAGTGCGCGCCCAATCGCAGGTCGGCGAAAACCGAAGCGCGCTGCATCAGCACACCCCACTTGTCCTGCCGATCGGCGCCGTAACGCGGATTTTCGGCATGCTCGTATCGCCAGCGCAGATCGCCTCCAACACTTAGACGCACATCTTCTGCAATCGGCCTGTCCTTCCAGCATGCGATGTTATCTCCGGCGCATGCCTGGCGCTGCGCACTGAAATCGTCGTCGTAGCGCAACGGACGGAACTGCGCCAGCGCGGCGGTTGCCGTCAGCAGCAAAGGCAGGCAGAGCCATGCTTTTCCGGTGTTAATCGACATCACCACGATTGCGGATAGCCGCCAAAGTGTTTAAGTGGCGACCACACCGGCAGGATTTCCGGCAATACCGGCGACAGCGACTGGTAGTCCTGTGCGCCATACACCACCCGGCCATCCATGACGGTCAGGACCGAGGCGATGGATTTGATCTGGTCCTCCGGCACCGAAAAGTAGTCGCGGTCGAGCACGGCGAAGTCGGCAAGCTGGCCGGGCGCGATCATGCCCAGTTCGGATTCGGCATTCATGAACCATGCGGCGCCGCGCGTGAACAGTCCTAGTGCTTCGATGCGCGACAGGCGGTTATTCTTTGCCAGCAGCGGCGTGCCGGAGATGGAGTTGCCCGATACCATCCAGCTGATCCCGACCCACGGATTGAACGACGCCGCCCGGAAGGCGTCGGTCGTCATGGCCAGGGGGATGCCGCTGTCGACCAGTTCTCGCAGGCGCGGGGTCAGCGATGCCTTGTCGCGGCTGTAGGTCTTGATGAAGGCCTCGCCGTGCAGCGCCATCTTGGTGTCCAGCGCGATGCCGCCGCCCAGCGCCTTTACCCGGGCGATGTTGGCCGAGCTGATGGTCTCGGCGTGTTCGATGCTCCAGCGCAAACCGTCAAGTGGCGTCTTTTGGTTCAGCTTTTCCAGCGCGTCGAGGAAAGGCGTGATGTTCTCGTCGTAGCTGATGTGTTCGCGGAACGGAATGCGCCGCTCGACCAGCTTGGCGATGTCGCGTTCGACCAGTTCGCGCATTTTGGCCGGTTCGATGACCACCGCCGGATGGTCGAAATTCTCGTGATCGTGCACCTCTGCGGACAGCAACTCGCCCGCGCCCTGGTAGACGTGGCCGTGCGCCAGCTGCGGATACAGGTTTTGCCCCGGGCTGATCGGCGCGGTCTTGGTGATTGCAGCGATCTGCGCATCGACCATGTTGAAATCGGCGCCGGCGCCGAACTGAATATCGATGAAGGGCATGCGGATATTGAGCCGGTTGTCGCGCGCCAGCGCATTCACGGTAGGCAGCGCCTTTGGATAGCCGCGGCTGCCAGTGCCAGCATCGACGATCGAAGTGATCCCGAAACGGTTCAGGCTATGGACCGTCTGGACCAGCGAGCTGACACCCTCGTCGAACGAGAGTTGGGGAACCATGGCTTCGATAGAGAGGAACAGGAACGTGTTGCCGTGGACGACGCCGGTGTACTTGCCTTGTGCATTCTTCTCCAGCACCGTCCCCGGCACATTGGGAAACTTGTCGGTGCCCACTCCGAGGGCGTCCATCGCCTGCTGATTCATGTAGGCGTGATTGTAGGCGTACTGGACCAGCAGCGGGCGGTTGGGGACGGCCTTGCGCAGTTCGTCGATGGTGGGGAAGCGCTTTTCTGCGAATTGATAGGGCGACCAGCCACCCACGACCTTCACCCACTGGCCCTCCGGTGTGCGTTTCGCTTGCTCACCCAGCATGGCCAGGGCGCGGCGCAGCGTCGGCACGCCGTCCCAGCGCAGCGTGTAGTTGTAGCCACCCTCGTTGAGCACGTGGGTGTGGGCGTCGATGATACCCGGAATAAGACGCCGGCCGTGGGAATCGATGACCCGGGTGTTGGCGCTCTTCAAGCCCAGCACCTCGGCGTCGGTGCCGACGGAATAGATACGGCCGTTCCTGACCGCCAGGGCCGACGCCTCTGGTTGCGCCCGGTTCCCGGTGAAGATCTTGGCATTGTGCACAATCAGGTCCGCGCCGGACGCCTCTTGCCCGGTTTGCGCATGCGCATTGGTGAAGCCGATCACCGTCATCAATCCGATCATTAATATTAATTTCACTGCCATTCCCCATGTCGATTTATTTAAAAGGACCTTGCGAAGCCATGTCGTGGCGCGCCGCTTTCGTCTCGTTCTCGCAACTCATCGTAGCGCGCCGGCATGCAATCTGGTAGCCGACCAGGGCGGGAAACTGTGTCGCTTTGGCAGGAACGGTAGCCGGCGTTCCGCAATCGGCGACACAGAAACATACAATGCCGCACTAGCGTTTTCACGACCGTCGCTGCACTATTCCGGACGTTGACGACCCCAGGAGTAAAGTGTAGCGAAGAGAGACCGTGCCGATCCTGCGCGGGGAAGGTCGCCGACGCTCAAATTCATACCAAGATAAAAGGAACGCTATAGTGGACATCGAAGAGTTGCGCACATTTGTGGAAGTGGCCGATGCCGGCGGCATCTCGGCTGCCGCGCTGCGGCTTGGCGTGGCCAAGTCGATCGTCAGCCGCAGGCTCAACCGGCTGGAGGAGGAATTGGGCGTGCAGCTGCTGTCCCGGAACACCCGTGGCGCGGCGTTGACGGAAGCTGGCGCCGCGTTCCGGCAGTCGGCCGACAAGATCTGCGCCGAGATCGATATGGCGAAGGAAACGATCGCGCCCGCCGGCGACCTGCGCGGCCGCCTGCGCATCGCCGCTCCACTGACGTTCGGCCCGACCCATTTCGCGCCGGTGCTTGCGGAAATGGCGCGACGCCATCCGCGTCTGCAAATTCACACGTGCTATAGCGACCATCTGGTCAATCTCATCGCAGAAGGTTTTGACTGCGCAATACGGGTGGGCTGGCTGCAGGACTCGAACCTGGTAGCAAAATGCGTTGGACCTGTTCATGGCGTCACCGTGGCCAGTCCGGAATACATCAAGGCACATGGGGCGCCAACGACACCCGAAGAACTGCTCGGCCACGAGGCACTGATGCAAGGCACGGAACCGTGGTCGTTCCTGGATGGCGACAAAACCATCACGGTGCGTCCGCTAGGCCGATTCAAGGCCGATAACGGGGCTGCGCTTGTGGCGGCGACGGTCGCCGGCCTTGGCATCGGCTATCTGCCCGCCATGCTGGTTCAGGAACACTTGCGCTCCGGCGCACTTGTCCAGGTAATGACGGATTATCCGGTACCGCAGGCGGCAGCGTACGTTGTCCGGCCGCCCGGGCTGCATCCCTCGAAGAAGATCGGCATTCTGACCGAGTTACTTGTCGAGTATTTTGGCACGATGCCCGAGGTCGCGCCCGCATCGCCCGGTCTATGACCTTGATCGCGCCGCAGCTAAGGACGCGACGGCAGAACGTCCGCCTGTAGCCAGGCTTTCACCGCTGCCGTGTCGTTGATGTTTCCAGTAAACACGCGCGTCGGTTTTTGCGGCACATTGTCGTCGCGCTCACGACCGTCCCGCGTCATGACGGGCACATAGACAGTCCCATTGCCGCTGGGTAGCGGTGTGCCGAATGGCGTTCCGGTGCGGGAGTCGACCGACGTGTCCACGCCAATTTGTTCGACGCCTGGAAAACGCTTGAGTTCATCGACAAACGCGATACAGGCGCTAGCGCAACTGTAGTCGGTCAACACATACACTTTCGCCTTGACCGGATTGGCGGGTGCCTGCCGAGGCTGAGGTATCTGGGAGGCTTTTTTCGGCGCCACCAGAAGCGGTTTTCCTGCCTTCAGTGCCGCTGCGAACTCGGTGTTATGCGGATCGAACCGCTCCCCATCCGGCGGTGGAACGAGCGCATCTGTTTCAGCGGCGACGTCCTCGTTGAAATACGCCAGGATTTCCGGCGTGAGGCGGAAGACGGCGGAGATTCCCAGGCGCGCCCGAGCGTAATAATCGGTGTACTGCCCGCCATACAATGCGCGCAGGAAGCCCATAAACCATTCGTATGGACCGCCACCATTGCCGCGCACATCGAGCACGATGACGGACTTGCTGCGCAGGCCAGGCGCTTCGGCGAATAATTGTTTGAACGCCAAGCCTTCGTTCTGCGTGCCGGGCAGGAAAATACCCATCCGTACCCAGGCGCCGTCGGCACCGAACGCGCTGATGGCGGTAAGGCGATCGGGTGGCGGCGTAAGCGCGTTCACGGCAGCATTGATTTGGCTGGCCGGAATGGCACCCCACGCTAGCGCGATCTGCTTGCCGCCGATGGTGCAGCTTTTCGGCCGTGGCAAGAAGGGGTTGCCGGCATCGCGGAAAATCAGCGGCGCCGCCTCGGCGCTGGTCGACTCGAGGTCGAAAATCATTTGTTCGTAGGTCGCTATGCCGCGGATCCAAGACGCCATCGGCCGGCCATCGCATTCGCTGATCTCCTGACCGTCCGAGATAGCGCCCTTGCTCGCGGCGGTGTAATAACGCAGGTTGCGATAGACAGCAGAGAAACCCGGCCATTGGTAGGCGTTGGGCGACAAGGCGTATGCAACCGACAGGTGCATATCCTGAAAACTGCCGACAAAATGATTCAATGCGTGGCGATAACCTTGGTAGTTGTCCACGTGTGGCAACTCCTGTTCCAGGATACGTCGCGCCTGCGTGAGCCGCGCCGAGTAGGCGTCCGCGTCGGGATAGACGGCGCCAATCGACTGGCGCAGCATCCAATCGCCGACAAAATTGGCATCGGCCCGCGTCATCATCTGCCAGGCATTGGACTGCGGTGCAGCGTGCGCAAGCGCCGGGACTATGCTCAGCAAGGCCAGCGCCAGAGTCTTTTTGGTGAATGTAGCGAAAATCATTGAATGCTCCGGTTTGCCTTCGTCTGGATTAAGCTGCGCCGATCAGGCGTCACCTTGGTCGAGGAAAACATGGAGAGACTGAATCAGGTTGTTCCGGATGCTGGCGACGTCAGTACCGGTGACCAGTACCGCACCGGTTGCGGCAACCGCGCTCCACTGCAATCGTCCAGCCCCGTGATGGCCGACCGCTGGCCGGATGGCGCGGAATGTCACTCCCGCGGGCAAATGATCGAGCAGTTCGGTCACCGCCTGCGAGATAGGCCCGTGGCCTTGCACCGATCGATCACGCTCGTACAGTTGCGCATCCGGATGGTAAAGCGACCCGAGTGCCTCGATACGGCGGGCGGGATCATGCTCATTGAAGACGCTCGCCAGGTTGGCCTGCATGATCGCATCGTAATCGGTCCGGCTGTCGTTCGACATTGGTTCCACCTCGTCGGTAGGGCGCGATCCATGTGCGATGCGGTCAACGACACCGGCAATCTCTACCCTCGCTCCGGCCAGCGCCAGTTCGCGAAAATCCGGACCGAAGCCGATTTTCTCCGCACGAATAAACGTGACGTCGGAAATGCCGATAAAACCTAAAAGTTGTTTGAGGTAGGGCTCCTGGAAGTCAATCTTTTTCGATGGTCCCTCCGAATAGACCCCGCCGCGCGATTCAACCACAATTGCGCGCTTGTTGATCAACAGCCCCGTTGGGCCGCCAGCGCCGTAGGAAAATGTGACGCGCGGGCGCAGAACGTGATCGAACCAGGTACGCAACGATGATGGAATACTAAAGTTGTACATCGGCGCGCCGATGACGATCGCATCCGCAGCTGCTAGCTCGGCAATCAAGGTATCGGACAACGTTTGCGTTGCCCGTTCTGCTTCCGTGCCAGCAACGGCTCTGACGCCTGCGACAGTTGTGGCGGTGAGATGCGGAACAAGGTCCAGGTCGACATCCCGGTGGGTGAATTGCGTGCCAGGCCTGGCTGCGGCGATGCGTTGGACGACCTCGTCCACGAGATCCCGGGATACCGACGAGCTACCAGAGGCGCTGCTGTTTATGACCAGGACGTGATCCAAAATAGGCTTCCTAAAGATTTTTATTGGGGAAAATATAGCATCGTCGCGTCGGCACTGGTAGCCGTAGCTTCCGACGATCTATGTCGCGACATGTGGAACACTTTTTGCGGAGCAGGGATATTCATCGCTGCACGACACGGCTTGAAATTGCCGGTCAGGGTCCGCCATTGGGTGAAATCTTGTCGAAATACTCGATGAGCAGATCGGTCAGCACTTGTATTTTCCTGGCCGTGTTCCGGCCTGGCGGCCGAACCACGTAAGCGCCAGCCGGCGGTATGGGATATCGGGGCATCACCTGAACCAGGGCGCCGGACTTTAAATGTTCGTAGACAAGGCCGCTGGGAAGATAGCCGATGCCTAGCCCCGCCAGGGCGGCCGCGACGAGCGCCGTGCCGTTATCGGCCTTGAAACGGCCTTGTGGGCGAATAACGATGACGTTCCTGCCATCCTGGAAGTGCCACGCTTCCGTTCCTTGCATCAGGACCTGATGATTGAGAAGTTCGGCGGGACTCTCCGGTTCCCCGTGTGCTGCGATGTATTCCGGACTCGCTACAACCGTTCCGTATATCGGTCCGATGCGCCGTGTCACCAGGTTGGAGTCCTGAAGAAAGCCAAGCCGGATCGCACAATCATAACCGTCCGCGAGAAGATCGATCACATGATCGCTGTAGCAAGTGTGAATTTGCAGTCGCGGATATCGCCGTGCCATTTCCGCCAGAATGGGCGCGAAATGGGTGGGTCCGAAAGATAGCGGCGCCGCGATGCGCAAGCGCCCCCGAAGGTCGCCGGCGGGCGAAATTGTCTCCTTCGCCAGATCGATCTCGCTACAGGCTCTATCGGCGAAGTCCCGAAACGTCGTGCCGGCTTCCGTGAGCGCCGCGCCGCGGGTTGTGCGCGAGAGCAGCTGGACGCCGAGATCCGCTTCCAGGCGGCCGAGCCGACGACTGACAATGGACTTGGAAACGCCGAGCCGAAGCGCGGCGGGCGAAATGCCTCCAGCATCGGCCACTTCAACGAACGTCTTCAACTCTTCTAGATCCACTTCGACGGCCCCCTTTTGATCGTCATGTAACTACGGTGCGGCTTGCAAGAGCGAGACGATATCAACCGCGGGACATATCATCAATGTCTAATCCTGCGCTTAACAGTCGGATCGTGCTATGTTAGGGGCAGCTGCCGGCGCAGCTTGTTGAGTCAGCGTAGAATCCTCTGAAGTCTCTTAATTACGTCATGTATGAACAGTGTTTGTAATTCCTCCATAGTGCCGCCGTTACCTGAAAATGTGCTCAGCCTGAACATGTCGCAGCGGGCATGGAACGGCGTACACCTCAGTGTCGCCGCCTATTCTTGCAACGGCGAAGTGCTCCACAAACTCCCGCAAGAGGATCGTGCGCGGTTGAGTGTGGTTTTGGAGGAAGTTGGCGGCGCTTGCGAGCCTCGGCTCCACGCCAATAGCCCATGTCCGATCGCGCATGCGCCGCGACACATACTCTACGCGCCAGCCGGTATGGAAGTCTGGGGCTATACCAAGGATGCGCGGCATATTGTTGATGCAACGCTGGCTTTCGACTTCGCGATGTTTAGCGAACGTTTGGCAATGCCGATCGACCCCAGCCTGAGCGGTAATCCGCAGTTGCGGTTCGTTAATGCTCGCATTGCAGCCTTGGTCGAACTGCTGGCGCAAGCGATCGGAAATCCGGACCCCTCCATGCAACTGTACGGCGATGGGATCACGGTTGCCATAGCTTCGCAACTTTTTGTGACGCAGAACACGCCTGTAGCCTATACGGGAATGCTGGCGCCATGGCAGTTACGGCGCGTTGTCGATTACATGGAAAACCACCTCCCGCAGCGCGTTGAGTTGGCAACTCTTGCCGGCTTGATTAACTTATCTCAAGCGCATTTTAGCCGCGCGTTTAAAGCGTCGACTGGATTGGCTCCGTATCAATGGCAGCTTGACGCTCGAATTCGACGCGCGCAAATATCGCTGGTGCACTCCGAGGCGTCCATCAGCGAAGTGGCGCTCGCCACTGGTTTTTCGGACACCGTGCATTTTGCGCGCACATTCCGTAAGCTCGTTGGAATCACCCCCGGTGTCTGGCGGCGCGAGCGCAAGCGATAGGCCGGTCCGGGCGCGATCGCGTGTGGCGTTTTGCGATGGGTGTTATTCTTCTCAAACGATTACGTGTCGACCTATCGAGCATCCATGATTTCTGCGAACAATACAAAAGATTTGATCTCCCTGCTGTCGCTCCAGCCCCATCCGGAAGGAGGCCACTTCAAGGAGACCTATCGCGGCCAAACGCGCGTGACCAGCGGGAAGGACTCCGCTAGCTATTCTGCCTCCACCGCAATCTATTACATGCTCCAAGGCAGGGAGAAGTCAACCTGGCACCGCATCGCATCGGACGAAATGTGGCATTTTTACGAGGGTATGCCTATTCGGATCTATGTTCTGGAACCAGATGGAAGTCTCAAGGTTCTCAGGCTGGGGAATCCTCTGCGGCATGACGGCGCAAGTTTTCAGGCACTGGTGCCTGCGGGGCAGTGGTTTGCCGCTGAATGCGAGGACCATGAAGGCTTTGGCCTGGTGGGATGCACGGTGGCGCCGGGCTTTGAATTCCAGGATTTCGAGATTGCCGATAAAAGTTTTCTTGAACAGCATTGGCCTGAACACGTTGAGTTGATCGCACGCCTGGTACAGTGATCAGATTGCCAATTGTTGCCGCGCGAAGACGGCGTCGGTGTATCCCTCGCCTGAACCGTCTTCGGCGGCGCGCAGCGCGCGCGCCGCACAGCAGCTGATTTTTACGGTGCCGGCCGCACAAATTCCTCCATCACAGCCTTGCGCAACAGGGCCGGGGGCACCAGCCCTTGGGCAAGCACGAAGTCGTTGAACTTCTGACGATTGAAACGGTCGCCCATCGCCACTTCGGTCGCCTGGCGTGTCTCCATCAGGCGCTGGTAGCCGTAGAAGTAGGATGTGGCCTGGCCCGGCAAGCGGAACGTGTACCGTTGCACCTCCTGGGTCGCCATGCCCTCGGACAGGCCGACCTCCCGCATCAGGAAGTTCTTGACACCATCGGGCGTGATCTCCCCCAGGTTGACCATCGGGTCGAGGAAGGCGCGAGCCGCTCGCATGCCCCGCGCCTGCAGCGCGAACAACTGGCCGTCGAGCGGCTCGTAGGGCTGCATCTCCGCCTCGGCGTACAGCGCCCAGCCTTCGACGTTGACGCTGTTGAAGGCAAACACCGCGCGCGCCGTCGATACCCCGTTCTCCATCATCTTCGCGAACTGCATCTCGTGTCCCGGACGCGCTTCGTGCGCCGTAATCGACCAGGTTCCGGCTTGATGGGTGAAGTCGTCGAACACGAGTCGCTTGCCGGTGGCGTCGGGCGGCATGCCGGTGGTCAGCACGAATTCGCCGTACTCGCCAGTGTTGCCAATCAGGCGGGGAGGGCTCATGTGCGGCGCCGGCTGCGCCGCGTTCTCGGCCATGGTCGCTAGCCGGATCACGGCGCGCCGTTCTGGCAGGGTGACGACCTCATGCTCACGTGCCGACTTTTCCAGCGCGGCCAGGCGCTCGGCATACAGCGGCATCACCTTTTCGGTCGGGATCTGCTGCTTTTTCAGTTCGAGCATGACGGCGCGGTAGTCGGCATTTTTGAAGCCACGCTCTTTCGCCAGCAGGTTGGCCGTGATCTGCATCTGGTTGCGGATTTCCGCGAACGAGGTGAGCGACTTCGAGATCAGTTCCTGCGGGCTGATGTCGACGCCGTAATTCTTCAGCTTGTCGGCATAGACTTCCGGCGGCAGGCGATGGTCAACCCGGGCGCGCGGCAGGATCTCCGCTTGCACCCGCGCGTTGTAGGCCGTCAGCTGTTTTTCCAGCGCATCGAAGCGCGGTTCCCAGCCCGATAAGGCGCTTTTCGCCAGCAGCTCGCGCATGCCGTTGAGCAGGGTCGGGGCGTCATTGATCGCCTGTTCGACCTCGCCCTTGTAGGGGCCCAGCAGTTTTGGGTCCGCTTTCAGGCGTTCCTGCAAGCGCTCCTGCGCCAGTTCCGTCACCGGCCGGTAGCCCTTGGCCAGGCCCGCGTACTTGTCCAGGCGCGCCAGCAGCGTCTGCTGGCGGGCTGGCGGAACGCGCGGGTCGAGCATCGCGCGCACGACGCCGAAGACCATCCCGGTCAGGTCTTGGTAGGGCATGAAATACTTGCGTTGCAGGGCATCCGTCTTGAGTTGGTCCTGGGCCTTGTCGATCAGGATCTGCAGGTCTTGCCGGACCCTGCTGTCGCCCTCGCTGCCCAGGCGTTGTTGCAGCTCGGTGATGGCTGCGCGCAGGTCGCGGTTCGAGGCGTCGAACTGGTCGCGCGAAAGGTCGACGATCTGCTCGTCGTAACCGTCGACGCCGAGACTGCTGGCGCTCTCGGGCGAGTATTTTGCGAGGACGTTCAGCAAGACCTGGGAATTGGTATTGCTTTTCGTGACCCATGCCGGCTCGGCGGCCAAGGCGGGCAAGGACAGCACTGCGGTGAGCAGACCGAGCATGGCGGTTCTGGCGAAGGGTGGGGTGGGCGGCATTCGATTCCTAAATAAGAAAAACAGTGTGTGGTTCGACGTCGGTGAGATTTTCGTCAAACGAAGTACGTCGGTATTGGAGGCGGCAGACGTGTTTAATAGCGCGTATAAAGGAATGCAGTGTTTCTGATGATGTTGTCCATGAGTGGTTTGTCGAAGGCGCTACTGTAAAATAAATTTTCGCTGCCTGCCTGCGGCGTGCGACAGACGGTCGCAATAGCGGAACAGACAGCGAAAACAGGCGCTCTGTTAATTTTGCCCGGGCGTTGTGCCGCGGCGTCGGATATGGCTTATCGTCGCGCGTCGTCGTACGGATAAATCAGCTCGCCTGAACGGTACTCGTTTGGGGACAGTACGATCTGGCGCAGGCCGTCACGAAATTGCGCAACTTCGTTGCCTTCGATGCCTTGAAATTGCACTTGCAGTACGCGCGGTTGTGCCCATTCACCGTTCCTGCCGAAACGCATCGATCCCATCACGGTATCGAAGTTCGCATTACGGGTATGCTCAGCCAGCGCGACATCCTCGACGCTGCCAGTCGCTTTTATTGCCTGCGCCAGCACTTGCATCTGCGCGTAGGCAAGCGGGGCCATGTAGTGGCCGAGCAGATCGACATCTTGTACCGCTGCCCGAGCCTGGTAGGTTTGCAAAAACTCGCTCACGCCCGGAAACATTAAAGCTTGCACCGGTTGCCAATACTCGTAATTGACGAAGCCATTGAGCAGCGGTCCAAGCGTGGTTTTGACAGCGGTATTTTGCGGCCCGATCATCGCGCCGCCAACCATGCTGGGACGAAAAGCATGAGCATGGATCGTACTTACCAGCTCAATGGAATCGTTTAGATAGGAACAGAGAAACAGCAGGTCGCATCCGCTTGACGCTACCGCATCGATGATGGGCTTGAAGTCCTTGGTGTCCAATGCATACCTGGCTTCGTGAACGATCTCAAGCCCGTACTTGTCGGCATTCGCCTTGGCGCCGGAGACCGGATGATGAGCGAATTCGGCATCTGCGGCAACGATCGCCACGGTTAAAGGCCGCGGCGCCTGTTGCGTGGCCAGTTCGAAGAAACCTTCCGTGAGCGCAGCGTTGGGATCCTCGCCGGTGGGGGCCATGGCGAAGTAATTCGGATACGCGAAGCCATCGTTGGCGCCCAGGCCCATCAAACCGATGAAGAACCGCTGTCTCTGGATAATGAGCGGCATCGCTGCACGCAAGGTGTTGGTGCCGTAGCCGCCGATCAGTAGATCCACCTTGTCCAAGTCGATCAGCCGTTCGTAAAGCGCGGCCGCATTGGACGCTTGCCCCTCATCATCGTAGCAAATCAGCTCAACCTGGCGTCCCAGCAAGCCACCTTGTCGATTGATGTCCTCCAGCCAAATGTCGTGCGCCAATGCCGCCGATCTGCTGTTGCCTGCGATTGGGCCTGTCAAGGAAAGGCAGTAGCCGATGCGCAGCGGCTTCGCGTCACTATGCCGGGAATTTTTTTGCATACGATCTCCTGATGGCACCGAAGCGCGGCTTGACCTTCCATGCCACGGTGCGTGCTTCCAAAAACGAGACGATATCAATCTCGTCAAACGTCATCAATGTCTATTCCTGCGATTAACAGTCAGATCGTGCTATGTCTGGCGACGGGAGCGCTGTGTGGCCTTGGCGCGCCCTGTATCGGTGTTCCATATTCTGCGTGTCTCTTGTGCTGCGGATGCCACTAGCTGCACGCTAATTCGAATGTTACGATTTTGCCGCGCGTCCTACCTCTCGATGGTAGGACACGCGCCCTTGTAATCTTATTTTCAAAGGAAACGTCATGATAAATTTGGATGGGAAGCGGGCGTTGGTGACCGGCGGCTCGCGTGGGATCGGCGCCGCGATTGCGTTGGCGTTGGCTGAAAATGGAGCTGATGTGGTGTTCACCTATCAGTCTTCGTCCGACAGGGCGGAGGCGGTGATCAAATCCATACAGGGTACGGGGCGCCGGGCGGTGGCGATTCAGGCTGACAGTGGTGATCCCGAGGCTATTGCGCGAGCGGTAAGCGACGCCGTCGCCGCGCTCGGTGGGCTCGATATTTTGGTCAACAATTCTGGCAAAGGCCTCTACGGACCGGTCGCCGATATTAACGTCGACGAATATCAGTCGATGATGGATACCAATGTCCGTGCACCCCTGTTATTCGCAAAAGCGGTTATTCCGCATTTGAAGGCGGGGGGGCGCATCATCACCATCGGCTCGGGCCTTGGAGAGCGGGTCCCGTTTCCAGGTATAACGGCGTACGCCATGTCCAAGGCCGCGCTGACGTCCTTCACCCGGGGGCTCTCGCGCGAACTGGGCCCAAGCGGTATTACCGTGAATCTTGTCCAGCCTGGGTCCGTGAATACGGAGTCGAATCCGGCGCACGGCGAGGCGGCCGACTTCCAGCGCAGCTTGACCTCGCTGGGACGGTACGCCGAACCCCGTGAAATCGCCAATACGGTGGTCTTCCTCGCCAGTTCCGCGGCAAGCATCGTCACCGGCGCCACCTTGACGGCGGACGGGGGCGCGATCGCGTAAAGCGCGCGCTTGTGGGGCTGCCCGCTGGACAGCCATGTGCCGGGATCTGCTGATTCCTGGGATGGCGACATCCGCGGGCATTTTCGGATCGCTGGCTGATTTGCTCAATCGCCGCCGGTTTGTTCCCGGCGCGGACACGGTCTTTATCTCGTCGCTCTGGCGCTTAAAACCGCGCTCAAAGGTTGCCGTGCGAAGACGGCGTCGGCGAAGCGTTCCCCTATCAGACGGTGCGTGGGCGTGTCCGGGTGCAGTGCGTCAGGTAGCGGATGCTGCTGGTTGTCCATTTCACCGTAGAGCTGAGTGCCGTCCAAGTAATGAATATTGACGTCCATTTTTGCCCGCTGCCGGACGATCGCCTGTAGCTGCTCGCGAATGACGGCCAGGGTCAACTTGCCTTGGGCGATATCGCCTTCGGCACCGGAGGCCCTGAACAACATTCGTCCCTCGGCTAAAGCCGCCGTGTCGAACACGGTGGGGCCCGGCCGATGCTCGTGTATGGGACAGAACGTGGGTGACACGACAACCAGGGGTGTGCTGGGGTGGCCGTCCCGCACCGTGTCGAGAAATCCGTGGACAGAGGAAATAAAGGCGCGCAAACGCATCATATCCGTATTGACCAGATTAATGCCGATCTTGATGCTTATGAGGTCGGCCGGCAGATCGCGAATGGTCCGGGCGGTGAAAGGATCGAGCAGGCCGTTTCCGCCGAACCCGAGGTTTACCAGATCGACCGCTGCCTTGGTCGAGGCCACTGCCGGCCAGGTTCCCGAAGGATGCGTCGCATTGGAACCCTGGCTGATCGAACTGCCGTGGTGAACCCACCGGCGTCTGGCGTGAGCGGTGACCGGTGTGACATCGGCGTCGGAGCGCAAGGCTACCAGCTCGGTCTTCTCATCGTGCGGCAGCCATATCTCGATTGTTTTCCGGCCATCGGCGAGACCATCAAATCTTAACGTCTGGACCGTACCCGGCGTGAGGGCGACCGAACCGGCCGCCATGTCGATGTGCAGCGCGTTTCCTCCCGTGGCGCTTAGTTGATGTGTCAATCGGCCGTCGGTAAACAAGTCGTACACCCCGTCTTTTCTCGGTGGCATGTTTCGGTACACCCGCTTGGTAGGCAGGGTCAGCAATTCCAACGTTGTGGACGCGGTCCGAAATGCCAGGCGAACTCCCGCTGGTTGCGACTCGGCCATCGTCAATTGCGCGTCGCTATGCTGGGCGCGTGCCCATGCAGGAAGTCGATGTGGCAGATGGCCTGACTCGGTACGTTCGATCTCGACCGCGCCGTGGATGAATTCCGGCGATAGTGGCGTGTTAAAGGTGAGGGGCGCTGGGATCACGAATGTCTTTCAAGTGGATGGCGTTTCCAACCGTTGAGTACGGCGTCGAGGGCTTCGATGGTTCGGTCCCACGAGGTGTCGATCGCTGGCTGGCTATGATCGAAACTGCCGGCAAGTTCCAGCATTGGAAAGCCGAGAAAAACGCTACCGAGCAGGCGAATGGCGTGCGTGCACTCGACCTCGTCCAGGGCATAGCCGCGCAATACAGCACGCATGAGACGGGAGATCCTGAGCCCGCCGTTATCGTCAGCTAACGGTCCCTGCAGTCGGTGGCGGGCTGCCTCGAACAGGCCCGGATGTTCCCGCGCGAACGCGCGATGAACGTTGGCGATCGCGGTCAGGGCAGCTTTGCCCGATCGGCCGGCGACCGCTTGCTCAGCCCGACTGGCAAGTTTACCCAGGGACAGCAACGCAACACGCGCTCTCAGATCCTCGGAATTTTTGACGTGCGAGTAAAGGCTCGCCACTTTCATGTCGAAGCGACGTGCCAGTTCGGTGAGCGTTATGGACGAAAAGCCGATTTCATCCGCTAATTCCCCTGCGGTTTTCGTCAGCAGCTCCGGCGTCAGGCCAATACGAGGCATTTCATCTGTCTCCTAATCATATTAGGATTATGCCTAAGGCAATTAGGTTTTGTAAAGCGCGGTGTAATCTGTGACGGATTGGCTGGGGCGCAGAGGGCGCCCCAGCCAATTGCCTTATCCGGCGGAAATGTCCATCCGTCCACCTGGGAAAGCCGCGTGCACGTGATACACGATCGGTTCCGCCGCAAGATACGCCTGCAGCCTCGCCATGAAGACTTGGTGGTCTTCACTTGGTTCGAACCCTTCCGTATGGTCCTCGAGGGTCCGCCATCGCACGATCAGCGTGAAATGCGATCGCGCCTCGACCCCTTGCGTGAGCACGTGGCCTTGGTAGCCCTTGGCGCGCGCCAGCAGATGGGTTACATCGCGAAACGCGCTGGTAAAGGCGTCGATATCGTCGCCTCTGACCGGCAACGAAGCAATTTCGTAGATCATGACTTCCTCCGTTGACAGTGTTTAGGACTTTGCCTGGCCAGCATTCGCTTCCGGAACGACCGCGATGGCGACTTTCCCGCGCAGTCCGTTATCACGGCTTTCCAGTCGCGCATGGGCAAGCGGAATCTCTGCCAGCGAGTACGTCGCGCCTATATGCGGACGCAATTGACCGCGTTCCACCAACGCCTTCAGTTCATCGAGCTTGCCGCGGTTCTGCCGCGTGAACACGAAGTGATAGCTCGCGTTCTTGCCCCAGGCCTGGATCAGGTTTTGCGGCTTGGCCAGATCGACGATCGAGACGACCCGGCCGAGCTGGGCGAGCGCGTCCGGCGAGCGGGTGAGGGTGTCCCCGCCGATCGTGTCGAAGATGACGTTGACGCCCTGGCCCGTCGATTCGCGCATGATGACTTCGACGTAGTCTTCCTTTTCGTAGTCGATCACGACGTCGGCGCCCAGGCTGCGGACAAATTCAAACTGATCCGCACGTGCAGTCGTGTACACCTTCGCGCCGATCGCCTTCGCCACTTGAATTGCCACGTGACCCACACCGCCGGCGCCGCCGTGCACCAGAACGCTTTCCCCGACGCGAAGTTGCGCGCGGCCGACCAGCGCTTCCCACGCGGTTCCGCCAACCAAGGTCAGGCTGGCCGCTTCCACATGGCTAAGCGAGGCAGGCTTCTTGCCGATGATGTTTTCGGCGGCGACGTGGTACTCCGCATAGCTTCCCGGACCATCGAAGATCTGCGGGGTGTACCACACCTCGTCACCCGGAACGAAGGACGTGACGCCCGGTCCGACTTCTTCCACCACGCCGGAGACATCGTGGCCGGTGATGGCGGGCAGGCGCACATAGTCCTTGTAATCCCCGCGACGGACCTGGTAGTCCAGTGGGTTGATCGAAGTAGCGTGCACGCGCACGAGCACCTGGCCGGCGCCGGGTGCCGGCTTCGGTACGTCGACCAGTTCGAATGCATCGGTACCGCCAAAAGTGGTGAGTGTCATTGCTTTCATTTTTTTTCCTCGTTTCGTTAAAAAGAGATATCGAAAATTATCGATATGTTGTTGCAAAAAAAATTTACAGGTCTTTGCCTATCTGTTGCGCCAGTGAACGGATGGCTTCCTCGTTGCGCTTATAGTACGTCCATTGCCCTACACGCTGGACCTCCACCAAACCTGCCCGCTGCAGTGTCGCCAGATAGTTGGACACCGTCGATTGCGACAATCCAACTCCCTCCTGGATACTGCTGACGCAGACGCCGACCGTATGCACATCCCCCTCGTCCTGCGGAGGAAAGCTATTTTCAGGGTCCTTCAGCCGTTCCAGGATTTCAAGCCGGGTGCGGTTCGAGAGTGCTTTGAATATTTCAAGTAAGTCCATACAACACAGTATATCTAGATTTCTCGATATGTCAACTTGATCTTCAATTAAACCGCATCTTGGCCGCATGGCCGCGGCCGACATCACCGCAGCATGCACGGCATCTTGTTATCGAACTTCCAGCCCGGAATCAGGTACTGCATCGCCACGCCATCGTCGCGCGCGCCCAGGCCCATGCCGAGGTAGAGCCGGTGGGCGGCCTCGACGGCATCCATGTCCAGTTCGACGCCGAGACCCGGCTTGGCCGGCACCTTGACCATGCCGCCTTCGATCTTCAACGGCTCGCGCGTCAGGTGCTGGCCGTCCTGCCAGATCCAGTGGGTGTCGATGGCGGTGATCTTGCCGGGCGCGGCGGCCGCCACGTGGGTGAACATCGCCAGCGAGACGTCGAAGTGGTTGTTCGAGTGCGAACCCCACGTCAGGCCCCATTCGTGGCACATCTGCGCCACCCGCACCGACCCCTGCATGGTCCAGAAATGCGGATCGGCCAGCGGGATGTCGACCGATTGCAACTGGATCGCGTGGCCCAGCTCGCGCCAGTCGGTGGCGATCATATTGGTGGCGGTCAGCAGGCCGGTGGCGCGGCGGAACTCGGCCATGACTTCGCGGCCGGAGTAGCCGTTCTCGGCGCCGCACGGATCTTCCGCGTAGGCGAGCACGTCGTGCTGGTCGCGGCACAGGCGGATTGCATCCTTGAGCAGCCAGCCGCCGTTGGGGTCGAGCGTGACGCGCGCGTTCGGGAAGCGTTCGGCCAATGCGGTGACCGCTTCGATTTCCTCTTCGCCCCGGAACACGCCGCCTTTTAATTTGAAGTCGTTGAAACCGTAGCGCTGGTACGCGGCCTCGGCCAGACGGACCACGGCCTCCGGCGTCAGCGCCGCTTCGTTGCGCAGGCGCATCCAATCGTCGGCGGCGTCGGCCGGCGTGCCGGCGTAGGGCAGGTCGGTGGCCTTGCGGTCGCCGATGTAGAACAGGTAGCCCAGCATTTCGACGGCGTCGCGCTGCTGGCCGTCGCCGAGCAGGGCGGCGACCGGAACGTTGAGGAACTGGCCCAGCAAGTCGAGCAGCGCCGCCTCCAGCGCGGTGATGGCGTGGATCGCCACGCGCAGATCGAAGGTCTGCAAGCCGCGGCCGCCGGCGTCGCGGTCGGCGAAGGCCCGGCGCGCATGGTTCAGCACGGCGTTGTAATCGCCCAGCGCGCGGCCGACGACCAGCTCGCGCGCATCCTCCAGGGTCTGGCGGATCGCCTCGCCGCCGGGCACCTCGCCGACGCCGGTGCGGCCGGCGCTGTCGGTCAGAATCACCAGGTTGCGGGTGAAGTAGGGGCCGTGCGCGCCGCTCAGGTTGAGCAGCATGCTGTCGCGGCCGGCGACCGGGATGACGCGCATGGCGACCACGCGCGGCGTGTCGTGGACGGAGGGTGTGGGTTGTTGTGACATTGTGATTCCTGGTCTGTGCACGCGAATGATTGCGCTATCATTCGATCATACCGGCCGCCCCTGGAAAATTCAACACAAATTTGGTCATCGGATTGACTTTTAAGCTGGTGGTAATGATTGAAAATGATGCGCTACTGTATAATCCGTTGTTATGGATAACAAAAAAACCGTCAAGCCTGTTGTGAAGAAGGCAAAGCCCGCCACTAAAGGCGCCGCTAAGGCCGCCGGCAAAAACGCCGCCAAAGGCGCTGCGGCCAAGCTTGCGGCCAAAAACGCCGACAAGAACGATCTGCGGGTGCTGCATACGTCCACCGCCGACCTGAGCGTTAGCGGCGCGACCTTAATCGACGTCGCCAAGGTGGCCGGGGTGTCGCCGATCACGGTGTCGCGCGCGCTGAACCAGCCGCATCTGGTGCGCCCGAACACGGTCGCCAAGGTACAGGAAGCGGTGCAGCAGACCGGTTATGTCAAGAACATGATGGCCGGCGCGCTGGCGTCGAACCGCAGCAAGCTCATTTCGCTGGTGCTGCCGACCATCGCCACGCCGATCTTCGCCGACATGGTGGAGGCGGCCAGCGACCGGCTGACGCAGGCCGGCTATCAAGTGCTGCTGGGTTTGTCGCGTTACGAGGCCTGGCGGGAAGAGGTGCTGGTCGAGACCATTCTGAGCCGGCGTCCGGACGGCGTCATGCTGACCGGGACCTTGCATACCGATATCACCCGCCGACGCCTGCAACTGGCGCGGATACCGGTGGTGGAGGCGTGGGACATGTCGCCGTCGCCGATCGACATGGTGGTTGGTTTCTCGCACGAGGGTGTCGGCCACGCGCTGGCGCGGCATCTGGTCGAGCGCGGCTACCGGCGCATTGCCGTGTTGTCGGCCGACGATCCGCGCGCCGAGCGGCGCAACCAGGGTTTGCAGGCAGAGCTCGCCAGAATGGGCATCGCCGTGGCGGCGGTGCAGACGATGCCGCCGCCGACCACGATGCAGGCCGGCCGTGAAGGGTTGACGCGGCTGCTGGCGCTGGCGCCGGATATCGACGCTGTCTACTGCAGTTCGGATACGTTGGCGCACGGCTTGATGATCGAGGCGATGAGCCGTGGTATGAAGGTGCCGGAGCAGCTGGGAGTGATCGGTTTCGGCGATCTGAATTTTGCGGCGCATACGCATCCGCCGTTGTCGACGGTGCGGGTGGACGGGCGCAATATCGGGCTGGTGGCGGCGCAGGCGATCCTCGACCGCATCGATGGCGTCACCGGGGATCAGGACACGGCTTCGCGCGTGTTCGATACCGGGTTTGAGTTGATCCAGCGCGGTAGCACGTAAATTTGCCCGCGCTGAATGCCGACCTCAATACACCTTGGCGACACGTAGGGCGGATTAGCGAAGCGTAATCCGCCATGCATGCGCCGTCGGCGGCCCAACGATGGCGGATTACGGCGTCCCGCCTAACCCACCCTACGTGCCTCCCACCTCAGTTTAAGCACCGTCCAATGCGCCAGCAGCCGGTTCAGCACCGGCAACGGCATCCCATGGCTGCGCGCCACCTTTTGCTGCATCGCCAGCGCCGGCGACGGCGCGCCGCCCTTGACCGCGAATAAAATCCGGTTATTCCCCGCAATGCCGCGAAACCAGCAAATCCGCCCCTGGAACGCATGCCGCAGCCGCCGCAACATCGCGCCATACTGCGGATCGTAACTGAAGATATTCGCCACCATCACGCCGCCGGGCCGCAGCGCGCGCCGGCAATCGGCGTAAAACGCCGCAGTGCCGAGCTCGGGCGGCAGGCCGGTGGCGTCGAAGCCGTCGACCAGCAGCACATCGACGGCGCCGCGCAACTGCCGCATATACAACGCGGCATCCGTCTCGACCACGCGAAAACGCGCATTGTCGCGCGGGATGGCGAATTGCTCGCGCAGGGCGATGACGTCGGCACGCAACTCGAGCACGGTGATGCGGCTGTGCGGCAGGTAGCGGTAGCAGAACTTGGCCAGCGAGCCGCCGCCCAGCCCGACCATGACGATGTGCTCGGGCCGTGGATGAAACAGCACAAAACACATCATCGCCCGCGCGTAGCTCAGGATCAGCTCGTCCGGGCGCGAGAGCCGCATTTCGCTTTGGATCATGCCCGGCTCAAATTCAAGCGAGCGCTTGTCGCCACGCGTGTGGACCAGGGGACGAAGGGTGGGCGGCGTCAAGATTTGTTGTCTTGTGGATTTATATGGGCGATTTATAGTAGCATGCCGGTCCGGCAACATGGGCCGAAAGCGCGGCGATTGTGTCACCGGTGGCCGCGGTCGCCATGCTTGCATTTACAGACGGAAAAATAATAGGTACATTGACGTTAGCACCGGCCAGCCCCTTGGCTGCCATCTTGGAGAGAGACGATGTTTTTAGATCACCCTACGCTTACCGCCACCAACAGCTTGACCGAACCGGACCGTATCGAGCGCCTGGGCCGGGTTTACGGTTACGTCGCCGCCCTGGCCGACGTGGCCGGCAAGCTGACTTTCATCGAGAAGGTTAGCCAGCTGCACGACCACAAGGGCACCTTGATCGTGTTCTGGCACGACGCCCCGACCGAGGAAGAGAAAGTGTACTTCACCCAGGCATGGGCCAGCAAAATGGGCGACGGCAGCACCAACGTCGAGCACGAGGTCTGACCAGCCCCCGGTCATGGATATAAAAACACTGGTACTGGCGCTGGCGCTGGGCAATCTGAGCCTGTGCGCGGCGCTGTTCTTTTTTGAGCAGCAGCAGGGCGCAGCCGCCGGCGCCGCAGGTCAGGTGCGCACCGCCACCTGGTCCCGGGCCAAGCTGTTCCAGGCCGTGGCCTGGACCCTGCTGTACCTGCGCGGCACCTTGCCCGATTTCCTGACGATCCCCTTCGCCAACGCCTTGCTGTTCACCGGCTTCGCGCTGGACGCCTCCGCCCTGTGGGAGCAGGCCGGCCGGCGCGTCTGGCGCCGCTACCTGGTGCCGGTGCTGGTGGCGGCGATCACGATTTTCGTCAGCGCCTGGCTGCTCGACAAGCCGGCGTCCGAGCGCATCGCCATCACCTCGGTCGTGATGGGCTTCTTTTTCGTCGCCGGCGCGGCCGCGCTGGGACGCGGCTGGTCGGCCGGCACCATGCTGCGCCGCTATTTGGTGGTGGTCATGCTGGTGCTGGCGCTGGCAGTGGTGGCGCGCGGGTTGCTGTCGCTGGCGCTGCCCGACGGCTGGAGCTGGGTGAGCCCGGCGCTGATCCAGGGCGTCGGCATCGCCGCCCTGTATTTGATGATGCTGAGCAACGCTTTCGGTTACCTGCTGCTGGGGCACGAGCGGCTCGACGGCGAACTGGGGCGGCTCGAGGTGCTCGACGCGCTGACCGAGGTGCCGAATCGGCGCGGCTTCTACCAGGCGCTGACGCCGTGGATGGCACTGGCGCGCCGTCCTGGCCTGCCGACGGCGCTGATCATCCTCAACCTGGATCATTTTAAGCGCATCAACGACGATTACGGCCACGCCGTGGGCGACATGGTGCTGGTGGCGATGGTCGACGTGTGCAAAAAACAGCTGCGCGACAGCGATTTGATGGGCCGCCTGGGCGGCGGCGAGTTCGCCATCCAGCTGCCGCGCACCACCCAGGACGACGCCATGATGGTGGCCGAGCGTATCCGCAACGCCATCGCGCTGCTGCCGGTGAAGGCCGAAAAAGCCGTCATCAACATGACGGCCAGCCTGGGCGTGACCACCATCCGCGCCGACGACAGCGCCGTGAGCCTGTTCAAACGCGCCGACGAGGCGCTGCGCGAGGCCAAGGCGTCCGGCCGCAACCGGGTGGCCGAGGCGCAGGCGCCCGCCAGCGCCCTCGAAGCGTAGGCCTGGCGAGACATCTTTAGCGTGTTTGACGGCCGGTTTGACGAAGCGGCGGGCGCGGGCGTCATCACGCTGTCATAATGGGCGCATATCGTGATGATTTTCGTAACCGTGTAAATCGTTTAGTTTGATTCCGGTTTTGTCCGAACCAACGCAAGCCTTCGTAGCCGTTTGCACAGAGAGGCTTTCATTTATGTACGCAGCAGTAGATTTGGGTTCCAACAGTTTCCGCCTCCACGTCGGCAAGCACGACGGGGATGCGATCCGCGTGCTGAAAAGCGTGCGCGAACCGATACGCCTGGCCGCGGGGCTGGACGACAAGGGCAACCTGACGCCGGCGGCGATGCAGACCGCGCTCGCTTGCCTGAAGAATTTCCGCGCGGTGCTGGACGGCTACAAGCTCGACGGCGTGCGCGTGGTCGCCACCTCGGCGATGCGGGTGGCGCGCAACGCCGCCGCCTTCCTGCCGCAGGCCGAACTGGCCATCGGCCATCCGATAGAGATCATCTCCGGCGAGGAGGAGGGGCGCCTGATCTACATGGGGGTGGCCAACGCGCTGGCCACCCCCGGCGAGCGGCGGCTGGTGATCGATATCGGCGGCGGCTCGACCGAGTTGATACTGGGGCGCGGCCAGGAGATCGAAAAGGTCGAGTCGTTCAGCGTCGGCACGGTCAAGCAAAGCCTGTCGTTCTTCGTCGGCGGCCGGGTCGACGCGCCGTCGTTCGAGGCGGCCATCCTGTCGGCGCGCAGCCATTTCGAGGACGCCGCGCCGCCTTACCGGCCGCAGTTCTGGAAGCAGTGCTACGGTTCCTCGGGCACCGCGCGCACCATCGCCGACATCATCGTCAAGAACGGCATCGGGCGCGAAGTCAACGCCACCACCTTGGGCGCGCTGAAACAGCGCTTCATCGAATTCGGCCATGTCAGCAAGATCGAGATGGCCGGCCTGCGTCCGGACCGCGCCAGCACCATCATCGGCGGCCTGGCGATTTTGATCGGTTTGGTGCGCGAACTCGATATCCCCGTGGTGCAGCCGATCGAGGCCGGCCTGCGCATGGGCGTGATGTGGGACTTGCACCTGCGCTCGACCAAGCGCGATCGCCGCGAGCAATCGGTGCTGGCCTGCGTGCAGAAGTTCCACGTCGACGAGCGCCGCGCCAACCGCGTGGCCGACGACGCGCTGGCGCTGTACCTGCAGACCAAGCCGGCCACCGAGGAATACACGCGCCACCTGTACTGGAGCGCGCTGCTGCACGAGGTGGGCCTGGTGGTGTCGCAGACCGGCTACCACAAGCACGCCGCCTACATGATCGAAAATGCCGACCTGCCGGGCTTTACCACCCGTGAGCAAAAGGTCATGAGCCGCCTGATCCTGGCCCACAAGGGCAATCTGCGCAAGGTGGTCGAGGTGCTGGCCGAGCCGGACTTCGCCAAGGCGGTGGTGGCGCTGCGGCTGGCGGTGCTGTTCATGCACTCGCGGATCGATATCGATTTCAGCCTGCTCAAGCTGCGCGTGAAGAACCGCATCGAGCTGGAGATCCGCCGCGAGTGGGTGGCCGAGCATCCCACGCTGTCGTACTGGCTGGAGAAGGAACAGGAGAACTGGGACGAAATGGGCGTGGATTTCACCATTCGCACCAGCGGCTGAAGAAGACCAGGAAGGGAGACGACGATGACCCGGCAACGCCATTGTGGAAGCTTTGGGCGCATCTGCGCCGCCTTGCTGGTGCTGGCGTTGCCGGTGGCATCGCACGCGGCCGACAAGCCGAAGGAAGTCGTCTCCCTGTGCTTCGAAGCGCAGGATGTGCTGCCCTGGCGTACCGAGAAGGGCGGCGGCCTCAATTTCGAGCTGCTCAAGATGGTCGAGCAGCGGCTCGACATCCAGTTCAATTACCTGAGCATCCCGTGGAAGCGCTGCCTGGCGCAATTGAAGGCCAACGCCGTCGACGGCGCCTTCGCCGTCAGCTACAAGCCTGACCGTCGCGAGCTGGGGGAGTACCCGGGCGGTGAGAAAATCGACGTCGGCAAGCGCATGCACGTGGACCGCTACGTGGTGCTGCGCAAAAAAGGCAGCAGGGTCGAATGGGACGGCAAGAGCTTCCGCAACCTGGATGGGCCGGTCGGCTTCCAGCTGGGGTATTCGGTCGGCGACGTGCTGCGCGCGCAGAACCTGGAAGTGGACGAGGGCAGCCAGCGCGCCGTCGAACTGGCCCGCAAGCTGATCGCCGGCCGGGTTGCGGCGGCGGCCGTCGGCGGCAGCGACGCCGGTGGCCTGATGCGCGGCCCGCTGGCGCCGGAACTGGAGCAGTTGCCGATTCCGATTATCGAAAAACCGTATTTCCTGATCCTGTCGCACGCGATGGTGGCTGCGCGGCCGGAGCTGGCCGAGCGGATCTGGCGCGCCGTCGAACAGGCGCGCAACAGCGCGGCCTACAAAAAGCTGGAACGGGCCGAAAGTGCCGGTCATTGACACCGGGCGGCCCGCCGCCGCCAGCGACGCCGCCACCGACGCGGTGCTGATGCGCGGGCGCGGCCCGCTTGCGCGGCTGCGCGGCGCGTGGCGCCGCAATATTTTCCTGCGGCTGGGGTGCGGCATCTTCTTCGCGCTGACCGTCTCCACCGCCATCTACACCACCTATGTGATGCAAACGCTGCGCACCGAGGCCGAGCAAAACCTGCGCGAGAGGGCGGAGCGCTGGACTGCGGTGCTGTCGCGGGCGCTGGCGCGGCCGCTGTTCGACATCAACAGCGCGGCCGTCTCCAGTGTCGTCGATGCCTCCGGCGCCACGCCGGAAGTGCTGGTGCTGCGGGTGCTGTCGCCCAACGGCGCGGAGATCGCCAGCTATGTCTCGCCGCTGCGCGAGCCGGTGGCGGCAATCCACCTGCGGCGCGAGATCACCTTCAACGATGCGCGCCGCAGCTATGCGCTGGGGCATATCGAGCTGGCCTTCTCGCGCCAGAAGATGGACGAGGACCTGCGGCGCCGCATTATCGACACGGTGGCCGCCAACCTGCTGCTGGCGCTGGGCATCGGGCTGTCGATCTTCCTGGTCGCGCGGCGCGCCGCGCGGCCGTTCTCCGACATCCAGGCCAGCCTGGAGAAGCTCACCCACGGCGAGACCGACATCAAGTTGTCCGGCATCGGCCGCGAGGACCAGGTGGGGCGCATGTCCGAAGCGGTGCTGCGTTTCCGCGACACGCTCACGCGCCTGCGCGACGCCGAGCGCGAGCTGCGCGACCTGAACGCGGATCTGGAAATGCGTATCAGCGATCGTACCCGCGAACTGACCGAGTCGATGTTGATCGCCGAAGAGAGCGAGGCGAAACTGCAAACCATCGTCGACACGGCGCTCGACGCGGTGGTGCGGATGAATCCCGAAGGCCACATCGTCGGCTGGAACACCCAGGCCGAACGCATCTTCGGCTGGAGCCGCGACCAGGCGCTGGGCCGTGAACTGGACCAGACCATCATTCCGCCGCGCTTCCGCTACGACCATCATCGCGGCATGCGGCGGCATTTGTCGGGCGGCGGTGGCGGCGTGCTCGATACCCGCATCGAGGTGTTCGCGCTGCGCCGCAACGGCGAGGAGTTCCCGATCGAGCTGTCGATCACCAAGGTCAGCACGGACACGCAGGGCGGCTACGAGTTTTGCGCCTTTATCCGCGACATCAGCATACGCCGCGCGCGCGAGCAAAAACTCGTCGCCGCCAACGTCATGGCGGAAGCGGCCAACGTCGCCAAGTCCGAATTCCTGGCCAATATGAGCCACGAGATCCGTACGCCGATGAGCGCCGTGCTGGGGATGGCCTATCTGGCGCTGCGCACCGAGATGACGCCCAGGCAGCACGACTACATTAGCAAAATTCATGGGGCGGCGCTGTCGCTGCTGGGGATCATCAACGACATCCTCGATTTTTCCAAGATCGAGGCCGGGCGCCTGGAGCTGGAGTCGATTCCCTTTTTGCTGGACGACGTGCTGGCCCACGTCTCCAGCGTGACGGCGCAGCGCGCCCTCGACAAGCAGCTGGACTACGTGATCGATGTCGCACCGGACGTGCCGCGCTATCTGGTGGGCGACCCGCTGCGGCTTGGTCAAGTGCTGATCAACCTGGCCAACAACGCGGTCAAGTTCACGCCCGCCGGGTCGCTGGAACTGCGCTGTGCGCTGGCCGGCGGCGCCGCCGCAGCATCAGCCGATGGCAAGGCCAGGTTGTGTTTTTCGGTGCGCGATACCGGCATCGGCATGACTCCGCAGCAGCGGGGGAAGCTGTTCCGCGCCTTTATCCAGGCCGACGGGTCGACCACGCGCCAGTATGGCGGCACCGGCCTGGGATTGTCGATTTCGCAGCAGCTGGTGCGGCTGATGGGCGGTAATATCGACGTCGAGAGCCAGGTCGATCACGGCTCCACCTTCCGCTTCGAGGTGGAACTTGCGGTGTCCGACGCGGCGGCGCTGGCGGTTCGCGCCGCAGTCTATGAAGGACCGGTGGCGGAGCTGAAGCTCGACGCATCGCCGCGCCGCACCGCGCGCGTGCTGCTGGCCGAGGACAGCGCCGACAACCAGGATGTCACCAGGGAGCTGCTGGCGTTGCAGGGACTGGACGTCGAAGTCGTCGGCAACGGCCAACTGGCGGTGGAGCGGTTGCTGGCCGCCGGGCCGCACGCCTACGACCTGGTGCTGATGGACCTGGGCATGCCGCTGCTGGACGGCTACGAGGCCACCCAACTGCTGCGCAAGGACGGCCGCTTCAACGAGTTGCCGGTGATCGCCGTGACGTCGCACGCGCTGGCCGACGTGCGCGCGCGCTGCCTTGCCAATGGCATGCAGGACTATGTCACCAAACCTATCGATCCGCAGCGGCTTTACCGCGTGCTTTCGCGCTGGCTGGGCATGTCGATGAAGGTGGTGCCGCCGCTGCCGCCGCGCGCCGAGGTTCAAATCGCCAGCGAGGAGGATGCGCGCCGGGCGATCGCCGAACTGCGTGCGCTGCTGGCGGAATTCAGCGGCGAGAGCCTGGACTATTTCGAGGGCGTGCGCGCAAGCCTGTCGACGATCTTGTCGCCGCAGACCATGGGACGCCTCAAGCATCACATGGAGCAGTATGAGTTTGAAGCGGCGGGCAAGTTGCTGGCCGCCGTGGCGGATGAAGACGAATGAGGAGGTGCCATGAATACGAAAGCCGATGAACGCGCAACGGTGTTGATCGTTGACGATACGCCGGACAACCTGACCTTGATTGCCGGTTTGTTAAAAGACCGCTACAACACCAAGGTGGCGACCAGCGGCGCGACCGCGCTGCAGATCGTCGCCTCGGCCAAGGTGGATTTGATCCTGCTCGATATTATGATGCCCGACATGGACGGCTTCGAAACGTGCCGCCGCCTGAAGGCCGATCCCGCCAGCAGCGCCATTCCGGTGCTGTTCCTGACCGCGAAAGGGCAGGCCGAGGACGAGGTGATGGGCCACAAAGCGGGCGGCGTGGATTTCCTGCGCAAGCCGGTCAGCCCCCAGCTGCTGTTCGCCCGGGTCGCGGCACATTTGCGATAACGCAAGCAAAATTTACGTAAATGATATATATTGTTTATATTGTTGATTAATTTGGAGTAAGTATGAACAAGCCTGTTAATGGTCTGGCCAACGGAAAAGCGCCAACGACCAAAGCCGCCGCCAAGCCAGCCACCGCGAAAATCGCCGTCGCCCCGGCAGCCAAACCCGCAGCTGTGAAGCCAGCCGCCAAGCCGGCCGCCGCAAAACCCGCAGCAGCGAAACCAACCGTCAAAACGGCCGCTAAACCGGCAGTCAAGGCCGCCGCTAAACCAGTCGCTAAACCAGCCGCAAAGCCTGCCGCCAAGCCGGCACCAAAGGCCGCCGCTAAGCCAGCAGCCGTCAAACCAGCCGCTAAAGCTGTCGCCAGGCCAGCCCCGAAAACCGCCGCCCCGAAGGCCGCCGCGCCAAAAGCTGCGCCAAAAGCTGCGCCGAAAGCCGCCGCAAAATCGCCTGTGGAAACTTCCAAAACGGC
This sequence comes from Oxalobacteraceae bacterium OTU3CINTB1, assembly GCA_024123955.1. NCBI lineage: Bacteria > Pseudomonadati > Pseudomonadota > Betaproteobacteria > Burkholderiales > Oxalobacteraceae > Oxalobacteraceae bacterium OTU3CINTB1. The sequence goes on along the minus strand of CP099652.1, from coordinate 4,867,695 downwards.
AGCCGCAAAGCCGGCCGCGACGGACGCCGCCAAGCAAAAGCTGCCGAAGGAAAAGCTGGTGCGCGACAGCTTCACGATGCCTGAACAGGAATACGCGGTGCTAAGCCAGGTCAAGAAAGCCTGCCTGAAAGCCGGTTTCGAGATCAAAAAGAGCGAATTGTTGCGCATCGGCGTCGCACTGATCAGCCAGATCGACATGGCGACCTTGCAAAAAGTACTGGGCAGCCTGCCGACGCTCAAAACCGGCCGCCCGAAAAAAGGCTGATTTAAAAACAACACTTGTGTGCATGTCACGGAACTGACATTAAGTTGTCATTTCCCTGAAGTATTCGACCGGTACGCTTGCTTCGTCTTCCACAGAAAGGATGAAGCATGCAAACCTCGATCATACAAGCGGACGTCCGAGCGATTTCCGGCAAGCTGGTGCTCAGTATGGCAAGCACGCCCGAAGAACTGCGTGAAGTGCAGCGCCTGCGCTACAAGGTCTTTATCGAAACGATGGGACTGAGTTCGCTGGTGCGCGAGGATGGCCTCGACAGCGACGAATTCGACGAGCATTGCGATCATCTGATCGTGCGCGACACGAACACGCTCAAGGTGGTGGGCACCTACCGCCTGCTGAGCGCATCGCGCGCCCGCAAAATCGGCCGTGTCTATTCCGAAGGCGAGTTCGATCTGGGCCGCCTGAACAACCTGCGCAACCGCATGGTCGAGGCGGGCCGTGCCTGTATCCATCCCGACTATCGTGGCGGCAGCGTCATCATGCTGCTGTGGTCCGGCCTGGCCGAATATATGCGCCGCGAGAATTGCGACTATCTGGCCGGTTGCGCCAGTATCAGCCTGGCCGATGGCGGTCACAATGCCGTCGCCGTGTTCCAGTCGCTGATCGGCCAGCACATGGCGCCTTCCGAATACCGCGTCACCCCGCATCTGCCGTTCCCGTTCTCGAAGCTGGAAGCGGCGCAAAAACCGCAAATACCGCCGCTGCTCAAGGGCTACCTGCGTTCGGGCGCATGGATTTGCGGCGAACCGGCATGGGATCCTGATTTCGAAAGCGCCGATTTGTTCCTGCTGCTGCCGCTGGCGAATCTGGATGGCCGCTATGCGCGCCACTACGGCATGGCCAACGAGCCGTTGGCGGCGTAACGTACGCATAACGCCGGCCAGCCTGCGGCATCGTCCCGCCCCGTGTAAAATGGTCTATTTGCGGGGCGGCGGCGATGATATTGGACGATGAAGTAGAACGGGCGGGCTTTCAGCTGCGCCCAGCGGTGCGCCATCGCGGCACCGTCCCGCAGGACACCTCCAGCACCACCGACCGCGTCGCCGAAGAACTGCCGGTGGCGCTGGTGATCAATGGCATATCGCATGCCGTCATGATGGTCACGCCGCGCGAGTTGCAGTCTTTCGCCGTGGGCTTCGCGCTCACCGAGGGCCTGGTGACCCAGGCCTCCCACGTCTACGACATCGAACTGCGCGAGCATGCCCGCAGCTTCGAGGTGGAAATCACCATCGCACAGGAAGACTTCGTGCAGCTCAAGCAGCAGCGCCGCTCGATGGCGGGCCGCAGCGGTTGCGGCGTGTGCGGCATCGAGAGCCTGGAGCTGCTCGATCTGAAGCCTGGCCGCATCACGGCGCCGGCGCTGCATGACGACGGCTCGCTGCCGCCGGCGATCGCGCGCGCGGCGGCGGAGCTGGGGGCGCACCAGCAGTTGATGAAGGCGACCGGTGGCGTGCATGCCGCCGCGTGGTGCGACGCCGATGGCGCCGTGCTGAAGGTGTGCGAGGACGTGGGACGCCACAACGCGCTGGATAAATTGATCGGCCATCTGGCGCTGGACGGCGTCGATATGCGCGGAGGTTTTGTCTTCATGTCGAGCCGCGCCAGCTATGAACTGGTGCGCAAGGCGGCGCGCATGAATATCCCGATGCTGGCGACCATCTCGGCACCGAGCACGCTGGCGATCGATATCGCCAGCGAGGCCGGGGTCAAGCTGGTGAGTTTTTGCCGTCAGGACGGCTGCGTGGAATATACCTGACGCGCTTACTCGGCAGCCGATTGGTCCGCCGACAGCGATAACAACACCGGTATCGATTTCGATGTCGGCGTGCCGGCGCCGTCGGCGGTGCTGTGCAGCGGGATCAAACCGTTCGTCTCCGGGAAGTAGGCGCCCAGGCAGCCGCGCGGGATGTCATATTCCACCAGAGCGAAGCGATCGGCGCGGCGTTCGACGGCGTCGTCCCACACGCTGACCATGTCCACATACTGGCCGTTCTTCATGCCCAGCATCGCCAGGTCTTCCCTGTTGATGAACACCACGCGGCGCAAGCCGAACACGCCGCGATAACGGTCGTCCATGCCATAGATCGTCGTGTTGTACTGGTCGTGCGAGCGCGCTGTCATCAAGACCATCAACCGTTCGCCGTGCAGGGCGCGGGCGCGGTGGATCGGCGTGTCGGTATCGACCGCGTGCACCACGAACTGCGCCTTGCCGCTGGCGGTGCGCCATTCGCGCTCGCGCGAGGCCACCTTCAGATGGAAGCCGCCCGGCTTGGCCACGCGCGCGTTAAAGTCGTAAAAATCGTCGAACACCTTGGCGACGGCGTCGCGGATGCTGGCGTAGTCGCTGCCATAGGCGTTCCAGTCGATCTTGTCGCTGCCCAGGGTGGCGTGCGCCATGCGCGCGACGATCGCCGTCTCCGACAGCAGGTTGTCAGACGCCGGCTGGTTCATGCCGTATGACAGATGGACCATGCTCATCGAATCTTCCACCGTCACGCCTTGCGGCACGCCGTTTTGCATGTCGATCTCGGTGCGGCCCAGCGTCGGCAGGATCAGCGCTTCCTTGCCGAGGACCAGATGGCTGCGATTCAGCTTGGTGGCCACGTGCACCGTCAGGTCGCAGGCGCGCAGCGCGTCGAAGGTGAGGGGCGTGTCCGGCGTCGCCATGGCGAAATTGCCGCCCATGCCGAAGAAGACCTTCACTTTACCGTCCAACATGGCCTGGATGCTTTCGACCACGTCGTAGCCATGCTCGCGCGGCGGTTCGAAATCGAAGACCTGTTGCATGCGGTCGAGGAAGGCCTTGGTCGGCTTTTCCTCGATGCCCATGGTGCGGTCGCCTTGCACGTTGGAGTGGCCGCGCACCGGGCACAGGCCCGCGCCCTTGCGGCCGATATTCCCGCGCATCATCATCAGATTGGACAGCATCTGGATCGTCGCCACCGCGCCCTTGTGCTGGGTCAGCCCCATGCCCCAGGTGCAGATGACGTTTTTGCCGTTGATGTAAACCTCGCTCAGTTCTTCGATCTGCGCGCGCGGCACGCCCGATTCGGCCACCAGTTCGGCCCAGCTTTGGGCGCGCAGGTCCTGCGCGAACGCCTCGAAGCCGCTGGTGTGTTCGGCGATGAAGGCGCGGTCCAGCAGGCCTGCCTGGCCGGCGGCCATGGCCTCGTCGTCGCGTTCGACCAGGCGCTTGGCCAGCGCCTTGATCAGCGCGAAGTCGCCGCCAAGCGTCGGCTGGACGAACATGGTGCTGATGGTGGTGCTCGAATTGGTCAGCATCTCCAGCGCGTGGGCCGGGCTGGTGAAGCGTTCCAGCCCGCGCTCGCGCAGCGGATTGATGGAGACGATGCGCGCGCCGCGCTTGGCGCAGTCGCGCAATTCACCCAGCATGCGGGGGTGGTTGGTGGCCGGATTCTGGCCGAAGATCAGCAGCACGTCGGCGTGCTCGAAATCCTCCAGCGTGACCGTGCCCTTGCCGATGCCGACGGTGCCAGGCAGGCCGCGGCTGGTCGGCTCGTGGCACATATTGGAGCAGTCCGGGAAGTTGTTGGTGCCGTACATGCGCACAAACAGCTGGAACAGGAAGGCGGCCTCGTTGCCGGTGCGGCCGGACGTGTAGAACGCGGCCTGGTTCGGATCGGGCAGGGCCTTCAAGTGGCGGGCGATCAGCGCGAAGGCGTCGTCCCAGGCGATCGGCAGGTATTTGTCGCTGGCGCGGTCGTAGACCATCGGATCGGTCAGGCGGCCATGCTGTTCCAGCGCATAGTCGGACTGGCGCAGCAGCTCGGCGACCGTATGCGCGGCAAAAAACGCCGGCTTTACGCGCTTGCTGGTCGCCTCGGCGGCGACGGCCTTGACGCCGTTCTCGCAGAACTCGAAGGTCGACGCGTCTTCGCGGTCAGGCCAGGCGCAGCCGGGGCAGTCGAAGCCGTCAGGCTGGTTTTGCTTCAGCAGCGTTCTGAAGTTGCCGCCGCTGACCTTCTCGCGCACCAGGTTGATCGCCACCTGTTTCAACGCGCCCCAGCCGCCTGCGGCATGGTGGTACGGTTCGATGTGGCCTTCGGGTTTATCTTTTTGCATGTTGCTTTCCGGTAATATAGCTTATTTCCGAGAGTATAGTGCAGAATCACTTTTACGGCAGAAAACAGATAAGGATGGCGGTTAATGGATGATGAAGTGATGGCGGCGCTGATCGGCGTGCTCGAAGCGTTATGGCGCATCGAGGTGGAGCAGCCCGGCAAATCCTGCTCGCTGGCAAAGCTGAGCAAGCAGGCCCAGCGCCCAATGAGCGTGCTGCGGCGCCAGCTGCTGATGCTGGTGGAGGCGGGCTGGATCGAGTTACAGCTGGACGAGGGCGGCGTTACCGGCACCGTGCGCTTGTGCGCTAGCGGCCTGCAGCTGTCGAACGAACTGTTCACCTGAAAATATCCCTTGCATCCCGATCCGCATGGCCGTAGACTGTTTGTACCGATTGGTACAACTCACGAAAGCCCATCATGACACGTCCGCCGCTGCCCCCCTTCACCCGCGACACCGCGATCCAGAAAGTCCGCATGGCCGAAGACGGCTGGAACACCCGCAACCCTGAAAAAGTTTCGCTGGCCTATACGGAAGATTGTCGATGGCGTAACCGCGCCGAATTCGTCACCGGCCGCGCCGATATCGTCGGCCTGCTGACGCGCAAGTGGACCCGCGAGCTCGATTACCGCCTGATCAAGGAGTTGTGGGCGTTCGAAGGCAACCGCATCGCCGTCCGCTTCGCCTACGAATACCACGACGATTCCGGCCAGTGGTACCGCGCCTATGGCAACGAGAACTGGGAATTCGCGCCCGACGGCCTGATGCAATTGCGCCTGGCCAGCATCAACGAGGCGCCGATCGCGGCGGCCGACCGCAAATTCCATTGGGATGCCGGCGGCCCGCGTCCGGCCGACCATGCCAGCCTGAGCGAGCTGGGTTTCTAGCCATGGCAAGGGTGATGGGCGAGCGCGGCGATGTGGTGCCGCTGCTGGCCGAAGTGTTCCGCACCTATGGCTACGAGGGCGCCAGCCTGGCGCGCATCAGCGAGGGCACCGGCCTGGGCAAGGGCAGCATCTACAACTTCTTCCCCGGCGGCAAAGAGGAAATGGCCGAGGCGGTGCTGGCCAACATCGACGGCTGGTTCCGCGACCAGGTGTTCCAGCCGCTGCGCGAGCGCGGAGACGCGGGGCAGGGCGTGGCCGATATGTTCACGGCGGTCGGCCGCTATTTCCTGTCCGGCCGCAAGGTTTGCCTGGTGGGCGTGTTCGCGCTCGGTCATGAACGCGACCGCTTCGCCGTCAAGGTGCAGGCGTATTTTGCCGAATGGATAGATGCGCTGGCATCGGCGCTCGAGCGCGGCGGCCGTACGCCGAAGCTGGCGCGCGAGCTGGCCGAGGACGCCGTCGGCGGCATCCAGGGCGCGCTGGTGCTGGCGCGCGCGGCCGACGAGCCGGAGTTGTTCATGCGTGCGCTGGAGCGGATGCGGGTGCGGCTGGGATAGTGATGGCGGCGACGGCGAACCGAATCGCCGGGAGCCTGTCAAACTTGTTTTGACGGGTGCACGCCATGAATCCTCCATTGACCGCCGTGCTGGCGCCCGACCTTGCGCCCGATATTCTGCTGCGGCAGATTTATCTGAACGTGCGCGACTTCGCGATTTTCACGGTCGACCCGCGCGGGCTGGTCACCAGCTGGAATATCGGCGCCCAGCTGATCTTCGGCTTTACCGCCGAGGAGATCATCGGCAAGAGCATCGACGCCATCTATACCAGCGAGGATCTCGCTCACGGCCAGCCGCAGTTCGAGCGGCGCACGGCGGCCGAGTGCGCCCGCGCCACCGATTACCGCTGGCATGTGCGCAAGGACCGCTCGCAGTTCTGGGCCGATGGCATCCTGACGCCGATCCCGAACGCCGCGGACCCCGGCCAGCCCATCGGCTTCCTCAAGATCCTGCGCGACGTGACCGACCGCAAGCTGGCGCAGGACGAGATCCACCGGCTGGCGTCGATCGACGTGCTGACCGGCCTGGCCAACCGCGCCGCCTTCGACGCCCACCGTGCCGAGATGGTGGCGCTGGCCGGGCGCACCGGCCAGTTGCTGCTGTTGCTGATGATCGATCTCGACCAGTTCAAGGAAGTCAACGACCTGATGGGCCACCAGGCCGGCGACCAGCTGCTGCAACAGGTGGCGCAGCGCATCCGCGCCATCAGCCGCGAGAGCGATTTCATCGCGCGCATCGGTGGCGACGAGTTTGCCATGCTGCAGCTGCACGCGCCGTCGCCGGCCGCCGGCGGCGCCTTGGCGGAGAAGCTGCTCGCGTCGCTGCGGCAGCCGTTCCTGATCGACGAGCGCGACATCCGCATCAGTGCCAGCATCGGCATCGCGGTCTGTCCGTTCGACGCCACCACGCCGGACCATCTGCTCAAGAAGGCCGACCTGGCCATGTACCACGCCAAGAACGATGGACGCAATTGCTACCATTACTACACGCAGGAGCTCGACGAGATTGCGCACCGTAAAAACGCCGATCACAGCGAGCTCAAACGCGTCGTCAGCGGCAAGCTGTTCTGGCTAGCCTACCAGCCCATCGTCGATGCGGTCAGCGGCCGCACCGTGGCGATGGAAGCGCTATTGCGCCTGCCGGGCCAGTTGTCGCAACACTCGGTCGATTATGTGATCGGGCTGGCGCAGGAGATCGGCCTGCTGCCGGACCTGGGCGCGTGGGTGCTGCGCCAAGCCTGCGCCCAGCTGCGGCAATGGCGCGATGCGGGATTGTCGCAGTTGCGCGTGTGCGTCAACACCTGCGCGGAGGAGCTGCGCGACCCCGATTATCAACAGCATCTGGACGTGGTGCTGGCCGAATCCTCGCTGGCGCCGCAGGATCTCGAAATCGAACTGACCGAGCGCGATGCGATCGAACTCGAACGCAGCGGCAGCAATATTATTTTCCGTTTGCGCGAGCGCGGCTTTCCGCTGTCGCTCGACGATTTCGGCACCGGTTATTCGTCGCTGAGTTATCTGCGCATCCTGCCGGTGACAACCATCAAGCTCGATAAGAGCTTTTTACACGGCGTGCCGGAAAACGCCGACGCCAACGCGGTGGCAAGCACCGTCATCCAGTTGGCGCAGAACCTGCGTTTGCGGGTGATCGCCGAAGGCGTGGAGAGCACGGAGCAGGCCGAGTTTCTCTGTCAGCTGGGTTGCAGCGCGTTCCAGGGGCATTTGTATTCGCCGGCGCTGTCGGCGGGCGAAGCCACCGAGTGGCTACGCGCGCAAGCCGGCGACGCTTCAGATCAACCCTAGGTCCTGTCCCTTGGCGCCGAAAATGCGCTCCACCTGTCCCGCGTCGAGGCCATACATGCGCGCGAACAGGCCGCCGAACATGGCGCGGTATTCGTTGAGCACCGGGTAGTCGCGGTTCTGGAACAGCGTGTTCTGCTCCAGCCGTATCTGCTCGCCGCGCACCCGGCCGCCGGCGACGCCGCCACCCAGCACCCAGTAGACGCTGCCGTGTCCATGGTCGGTGCCACGGTTGCCGTTCTCGCGGAAGGTGCGGCCGAATTCGCTGACCACCACCACCACCGTGTCCTTCCAGTCCGGCCCCATTTCCTTCGCGTAGGCGGCCAGGCCGCGTCCCAGCTCCTCGAAGCGGCCGGCCAGGTAGCCGCTGGCGCCGCCCTGGCCGACGTGGGTATCCCAACCGCCGACATCGACAAAGCCGATGTTGTATTTATCCTTCATCAACTTGGCGATGCGGCGCGCCTCCAGCTCGAAACCCTTGGCGGTGATGGCGTTGCGGTTGGCAGCGTCCATCTCGCCGATCATCTCCTTCATCACATCCTCGCGCACCACGAAGCCGTCGCGCACCTGCCGCGCCAGCGCGGTGTCGCCGTACATCGAGGCGATCAGCTTCGCCTGGCGCGCGTCGACCCCCGGCTTGCCGATCGAGCGCAGCGCCATATTGGGCAATTGCGCGCCGCCCTGCATGATCAGCGGCAGCTGGTCGGTGAAGGAGATCGCACTGGCACGATCGGTGTTCAGGGTCGTCGCCAGCCGGTTCAGGAAGCCGGAGCGGTAGTCGCGCGTGCCGTCCAGCGCCTGGCCCAGTTCTATGCTGTCCTGGGTTTCGAAATGGCTGCGCGAGATATCCTCGGTGCCGGCGAACGGCACGAACGCCACCTGGCCGATGGTGAACAACGGGTAGATGGTCTCGCGCAGGGCCGGGTGCAGGCCCCAGTCGGCATTGATCGGCAGCGCCGCATTGGGGTCGTCGCCCGGTTTCGGCACCGCGATGTTGGGCCGCGCCTTGTAATAGAACTGGCTGGAGATCGGCACCAGCAGGTTGGTGGCGTCGTAGCCGCCGCGCATGAACACGAACAGCAGCCGCGTTTTGCTGGCCGGCGCGGCCCACAGCTTGCCGGCCATCGTGGCGATGGGCAGCGCGGCCAGGGAGTGGAGCAGGGTGCGGCGTTTCATCGGGCGTCTCCTCGTCTACATCAACGGTGCATCAACTCCGGCGACGACAGCAGGAAGGTGTTCCATTCCTGCGGCGACGTGGCCTGTTCCAGCACCTGGCGCGTGGGCTGGCCCAGCGTTTTTTGCAGCGTTTGGTAGTACAGCGCGTTGGCCAGTTGCGGGAAGGCGGGGCGCTCGGTCGGCTGCGGGCCGTCGGTCTTGAACAGGCCCGCGTTGCCGGAACCGATGGCCTTGGCGATTTCGAAGCGGGTCGTCATCTGGCCCGGACTGGCCCAGCCGGATTCGGTGAGCGGATAGCCGTCCGGCGTCTGGCGTCCGTACAGCGGTTCGGCCATCCGGTTGAGCCACGACAGCATCGGGCCGGTGTTGAGGATCACCTTGTCGTCGTAGGTCAGGCGCACGGCGGAGACCACGTAGTGCACCGGGTCCTTGAATTTGCGGCCCAGCGATTGTGCGAATTCGTCGGAAGTGAACATGGTGCGCAGCACCGCCGCGATGTCGCCGTCGCTGGAGGCGAAGGTCGCGGCCATGCGTTCGACCAGCGCCGGCGACGGTTCGTCGGCGACGAAGTACACCGCCAGCTTGCGGCTGATGAAGCGCGCCGTGGCCGGGTGGCGGCTCAGGCGCTCGATCGCCTCGTCGACCTCCGCCAGGCCGCGGCCCTTGACGGTCCGGCCCAGGAATTCCTTGTCGCCGTAATCGTGGCGGTTGGGATTGAATTCGAACAGGCCTTGGCGCACGTATTGCGCCTGGAGCTCCTTCTTCACTTTCGGTTCGGCGCTGCCCAGGTTGACGCCGACGCCGGTGAGGATGCGTGCCAGTTCCTGCACGTCGCGCTGGCTGTAGCCGCCGTCCACGCCCAGGGTGTGCAACTCCATCAACTCGCGCGCGTAGTTCTCGTTGATGCGGTTGGCGGCGTTTTGTTCGTTGTCCAGGTAGCGGATCATGGCCGGATGGCGCAAGGTGGCGGCCAGCAGGTCGCGGAACTTGCCCAGCGCGTGCGGGCGCACCGCCTTGTCCTCGTAGTCGCCGACCAGCACGCGCAGGTTGCTTTTCCCTTGGTGGACGCTGAAGTGGTTCATCCAGAACCACGTCATCTGCTCCTGCAACTGGTTGGGCGAGTACAGGTTGCGCAGCAGCGAGCGCGCCGCCGCTTCCTTGGCGACGCGGTTCAACTCCTGCTGGTAAGCCTGCTGGGCCGACTTCTTGTCGTCGTCGACGGTGATTTTTTCGATATCCTTGCGTTGCTGGTCCAGCTCCTGGATCAGCTGCGGCAGCGGCTTTTGAGTGATCGTCATGGCGTCGATCTGGGCCTGCGCGGCCTGAGGCAGCGCGGCTGGCGACGGATGCAGCTGCCGATCGAGCCAGGTGTCGTAGCCGAGTTTTTCGGCCTGCCGCCAGGTGCTCTGGTTGACGCCCCAGCTCACGCGGTTCAAGGCGCCGGCCAGTTGATCCGGCTTGACCGCGGAGGTGGCGGGGGCTTGGAGGGGCGTTGCGCAGCCGCCGAGGATGAGGAGCGCGGCGCAGGCAGCCAGGTATCTGATTCGCATGGACGGTGTGGGCATGGTGAGCGTCATAAGGCTGTAGAGTACGCCAATCCCGGCGAACTGCTATATTTGCCATGTATCGTGTGCTACAACATGTTACCGTGGCGCGCGGCGCCTCCTCAATCATTAATGAACAAGGCGATAGAGAACCCCATGGCCCGACACCCGCTCCGCCTTCTGTCACTTTGCGCCGCGCTGGCGGCCAGCCACTCCGCTTTCGCCGCCGTCACGCTGCAGGTCACCTCCTCGGTGCACACCGAATCCGTCAAAGGCGTGACCAACCCGCCGGCCGATACGCGCCAGGTGATGGACGTGACGCTGTCCGACGACTACACCGCCGTGAAGATGCCCAAGGTCGAATTGATTTACGACTTCAAGACTCGGCGCTACTACGTGCTCGATACCGTCAACAAGGTCTACGTCGATTATTCACTTTACAGCATCGCCGGCTTCCGCACGATGGAGCTGAAGAACCGCGAGAACATCAACGCCATGCTGGCCAAGGCGAAGATCGATACGCCTCTGAGCCGCCAGGTGGACCGCGAGCAGGAGCTGTCGGTGGCCGACGGCGAGGCGGTCAAGATCGACGAAAGCGCCGGCGACGGCACGCTGGAGTTTTCCAGCGAGGGCCGCAAGCTGGCCGCGTGGAGCAAGGCCGGCGCCAAGGTAAGCGCTTCGGACGCGGCGCGCTTCGCGCAGTTCCTGCGCTATACGCAGGCGGGGCATCCGCAGCTGCTGGCCAGGCTGGCCAGGGATGGCGTCATTCCAGGGCAGTTGACGTTCACCGTCAACACCGGCGTGGGCGTGCGCACCATCAGCATCAGCGTCGCGGAAGTGAAGGGCGCGCGGCCGCCGGCCTACGACTTGAAAGGCTACGCGCCACGCGCGGCGCAGTCGGGTGAACTCGCGGGTGAGCTGGATCGGATGCTCGACCGGATGGCGGCGCTGACGCCGGAGCGGCTGGCGGCCCTGCGTGCGGCCCATCCCTGCGACACGGCTGCCGACTACCGCGACGACCAGCTGCTCGACACGATGCTGGGCCGCACCGAGTGCGTGCTGGCCACGGGCGAGCCGATGCTGCCGTTCACGCCGGCGCAGCTGGAAAAAATGCGCGAAGACCCGGCGGTGGGGCTGATGCTCGCTTCCGTCAGCCCGAAAAGCAAGGAGGAATACGAGGGCGCGGTCAAGACGCTGGCGGAGCTGCGCAAGCAGGCGCCGCGCAAAGCCTATGTCCTCCAACTGCTGGAGGCGAACAACCGCCTGCGGCTCGGTCAGCGCAAGGAAAGCCTGGAGCTGTTCGGCGAAGTGTTGGAGGCCAACCCGGTGCTGGGTGGCGCGTACAAGGATCTGGGGGATTTGCTGCTGTTGACCGGCGATAGCCCGCGCGCCTGGCGCAGCTGGGACATTGGCCGCGCCATCGCGCCAAAGGTGCCGAATTTCACGGTCGTCAACGACTTCGAGGCGCAGCTGCTCAAGCGGCATCCTGAATTTTTCTGATTGATTGGTGGGGGATGGAGCAGGGTGAAGCCGAGGGGGATTTAATGCTGCGTTCAGCGGGGTTTGGGCTGACGCGTTGGTGCATTAAGGGGGCGCCGTTACCGCATACCGGCGCCTGGCATGGCAAGATCAGCTGAGCTGCTCAGTGCATTGAAGCGGTCGACAGATCTTTCAATTCCCGTATGCTGATCTCTGACTTTTCATGCATACGCAGCAAAATCGTGGCTCCAACTGCCAACTTGCGGTGTCGGATTTTGCTGATGATGGGAGGTTGCACTTCTAAAACTCGGCACAATTCCGCGTCGTTTTTTAAGTTCATTTTTTCGATCAAGGTATCAAGCAACTTGTTCGGGACGAAGCTGGATGGTTCCAGTGCCCGAGCACGATTCATGGCCTCGATCAGTTCCAGCTTTTTTTGCCGTACGTTCATGATTTGCTCCTCCTTTGCTCAAACGTGTCAAAAAAGACGTTTCCCAGCAAGGCTAGCGCCCACATATTCTTGACTCGAATGTGGTGCGCGACTCAACATTCTTGATAACCATGCAAGTTAATTTAAATAATACTACTTTGCGGGGAAAATTGCTGGCTTTAACAAATGAATTATCTTGTTTATTGCTTAAACGGGTTGACGTTTGTTGTTTCTTGTATGCAGCTTTTCGATAGTTGTAGGATTTTGTCTGTCATCTCGGCCGCAATTCGGGAATGGGTCACCATAATGGCGCACGCGCCGGTCGATTTGATTTCGCGCCGTAACAAGGTGAGGATGCTGTGGGCGGTGTCCGGATCGAGGTTGCCGGTCGGCTCGTCGGCCAGCACCAGGGCCGGACGATGCACCAGCGCGCGGGCGATCGCCACCCGCTGCATTTCGCCGCCGGAGAGCTGGTGCGGAAAATCGTCGCCGCGCCCGCCCAGGCCGACGGCGTCGAGCATCTCCGCCGCGCGCGCGGTCGGAAGGCCGTTGAGCAGCAGCGGCAGCGTGACGTTTTGCAGCAGGGTCAGATGCGGCAGCACGTGGAAGGCCTGGAAGATGAAACCCATGCGCGCGCGGCGCAATTTGGTGGCGGCGTCGTCGTCGAGCCCCGACATCGGCACGCCGTCGACGATGATGGGCGAGTCGCCCGGCGCGGCGTTCGGGTCGACATCCGGCGTATCGAGGCCGGCGATCAGGTTGAGCAGCGTCGATTTGCCGACGCCGGAGTCGCCCATGATGGAGACGAATTCGCCCGCCTTGAAGGTCCACGAGAGGTTGGACAGCACCGGACGGCCGCCGGCATAGGATTTGGACAGGTTGCGCAGTTCGAGCATGGGGACGGGGCTCCTGTAAGAAGCGGATTGGCGGATTAGCGCGTGAGCGCGCGGCGCATCGCGAAGCTGATGGCGTCGACCAGCGCGACCAGTAGCAGCATGGCGATGATGACGGTGGCGGCCTTCTGCATCTGGAACAGCGACAGGTGATATTTGAGCATCTGCCCCAAACCGCCGGCGCCCACCACGCCGAGGATGGCGGCGGCGCGGATATTGTTCTCCCAGCGGTACAAGGTATAGGACAGCATTTGCGGCAGCGTTTGCGGCAGTGTCGCGTAAAGGAAGGCGCCGGTGGCGGAGGCGCCGTTGGTGCGCAGGCTTTGCTCGGGCAGCGGGGCGGCGTTTTCCAGCGAGTCGGCGAACAGGCGTCCCAGCACGCCGGCGGTGTGCGCGGCCAGCGCCAGCGTGCCGGCGAACGGTCCCAGGCCGGCGGCGATCAGCAGGATCGAGGCCCACACCAGTTCCGGGATCGAGCGCAGCACGTTGAGCGCGGCGCGCACCGTTGCGCGCGGGGCGCGGCCGAAGCGGCCCGACGCCGGCAGCGACAACGCCAGCCCCGCGACCACCGCCAGCAAGGTGCCCAGCGCCGACATCGACATGGTTTCAATCGTGGCCCACGCGGTCTTGGTCAGGAAGCCCGCCGACAGGTTGGGCGGCGCGAAGCCTGCCAGCAGTTCGACCACGCTGTTGACCGCGTCGGCGGTGAAGAACTCGCGCCATTTCAGCGGCAGGGCGGCGAAGCTGGCCACCACCAGCACCAATACCAGCGCCATCAGCGCCAGCACGGTCCAGTCGCGGGCCGGCGGTTGGGGCATGCCGGTATGCGGTTTGACGTCGTTCATCCGAGCCGCCTCCGCAGGATTTTGGAGAACAGGTCCGCCAGCGCCACCAGCGCCACGAACACCAGCAGCATCGAGGAGACCTCGGCGCCGGCCAGCATTTTCATCGACTCATCCATGCGCTGACCGAGGCCGCCGGCGCCGACAAAACCCATCACCACCGAGCCGCGTATCGCGCATTCCCAGCGGTAGACCGTGTACGACATCAGTTCCGACGCCGATTCCGGCAGCGCGCCGTACAACAGCGCGCCCAGTCTGCCGCTGCCGTTGGCCATCAGGGTATCGGTGGCGTGGGAGTCGGACGATTCCAGGATCTCGGCGTAGACCTTGCCCAGCATGCCGCAGTAGGTGAGGGCGATGGCCAGCACGCCGGCGGTCGGACCGAGGCCGATGATGCGCACGAACAGCAGCGCCCACACCAGTTCCGGTACGCTGCGCAACAGCACCAGCAGCCAGCGCACGCCCTGGCGCAGCAGCCTTGCCGGAAGGCGCATGCGCCCGGTGCCCAGCGCGGAAACCGACAGCTTTTCGTTGATGATCAGGGTGGCGGGGATGGCGCCCAGCAGCGCCAGGGTCAAGCCGGCGGTGGCGATGGCGACGGTCTGCCAGGTTTCTCGCAGCAGCATTTGCAGGAATTCGGCGCCGTGCGCGGGCACCAGGAAGTCCGCCAGGAAGCGCCCCGTGGCCGACAGGCTTTGCCAGTCCCACAGGATCCACGGCTTGAATTCGCTGACGACCAGCATTGGCCACAGGACGACGATGGCGGCCGCGCAGGCGATCAACCGGCCGCGCCACGCCGGATCGGCGTGCAGATTGGGTGGAAAATTGTGTGGAAAAACAGCCATTACAGACAAGCGCCGATGCCCAGTTTGACGGCCAGCGCGTCGTGGTCCGGCGGCGGGGCGCTGGCGGTTTGCTCGCCCTGGTACAGCGCGTCGATCATCTGTTGCGTGACCTGCTCGCGCGGCAGGTCGAATTCGATGCGGCCGTTGCGCAGCGCGACGATGCGCGGGAAGTGGCGCAGCGCCAGCTCGACCTGGTGCAGGCTGCAAATCAGGGTGGCGTCGCGCGCGGCGGCTTCCTCGCGCAAGGTGGCCAGGGTCAGTTCGGACAGCGCCGGATCGAGCGCGGACAATGGCTCGTCCACCAGCAGGGCCTTGGCCGGCGACAGCAGCAGGCGCGCCAGGCCGCAGCGCTGGCGCTCGCCGCCGGACAGCCGGTCGACGCGAGAATACAGTTTGTCGCCCAGGTTGAAGCGCGACAGCGCCTGCCACGCGGCTTGCGGGTCGGCGGGCTTGAAGAGTGAGGCGAGCGCGCGCCACACGCTCCATTGCGGCAGGCGCGCGGCCAGCACCGCTGTCACCACGCGTTGACGCGGCGGCAGCGGCGGCGTTTGCGGCGCCAGGAACAACTGCGCGCGCAGGCGGTGTCGCGCGCCTTCGCCCAGCGCCCACGGATCGGCGCCGAAGGCTTTGAATACGCCTTCGGCCGGCCGCTGGGCGCACGCCAGGGTCGCCAGCAACGTGGTCTTGCCGGCGCCCGAAGGGCCGATCAGCGCCAGTTGCTCGCCCTGTCGTACCGTCAGTGAGATCGCTTGCAGGGCCGGAGCCGCAGCGGAAGCCGATGCGCCGAGGTGGCGCACCGTCAGGTTCCGCAATTCGTAAGTCGGCATGGAATACTTTTAAACCTTACTTCTTCAGCAGGCCGGCGTTTTGGGCGGCGGCTTCGATCGCGGTGTAGTTCTCGGCCTTGGTCGGGATGAACTTCGACGCGCGCTGCAGATCCATGATGATCTTGTCCTGCGGGTTCTTCGGATCGAGGGCCAGGAAGGCGTCGGTGATCTTCTTCTTCAGGTCCGCGCTCATGTCGGTGCGCACGCTCCAGTTGTAGTCGAAGTAGCCGGGGGTGGTGTAGAACACGCGCACCACGGCTGGATCGACCTTCTTCTCGGCGACCAGTTTTTCCCAGACCGAGATATTCAGCGCGCCGGCATCGACCTTGCCGCCGGCGACAGCGGCGACGGTGGCGTCATGCGCGCCGGAGAAGGCGATGCGTTTCAGATCGCTGTCCGGATCGATTTTCGCGGCCAGCAGGTAGGAGCGCGGCATCAGGTGGCCGGAGGTTGACGACTCGGAACCGAAGCTCAGGGTGCGGCCTTTCAGGTCTTCCAGCTTGTTGATGTCCTTATTGGTGGTGATGAACACCGAGCGGAATTTCTCGTCCTCCGCGCGCTGCACCAGCGGCGTGACCTGGTTCTTGCTGCGGTCCTTGGCCTGCACGAAGGTGAAGCCGCCGAACCAGACCATGTCCACTTTTTTGTTGATCAGCGCTTCGACCGACGCCGCGTAATCGGTGACCGGAGTGAATTCGACCTTCATGCCGGTCTTCTTCTCCAGGTACTCGCCCAGCGGCTTGAACTTGCGCTGCAACTCCGTTGGCGCTTCGTCGGGGATGGCGGACACGCGCAGCACGCGGTCGGCGGATTGCGCCTGGGAATGTGCAGCGGCCAGCAGCAGGCCGGCGGCCAGCAGGGATTTGAGCGTGTTCATCGGGGAAAATTTCATTGTCGGTGCCCTATGTAAAGAATTTATGTTTCTATTTATTACTTCAATGAGCTGTTAACTCGGCCGAAAGTGAAAAGCCGCACGGTCATCGGCCGCGCGGCACTTCACAATGGATATTCAGCTATCATAACAAAAAGTTTGTCTACGGCAGGGGAGACCACTGGCGGGACACTCACCTTCAGTTAAAGGCAGAGTCACCATGCAAATGTCCCGCCCTCACGGCAGCGATGCGGTCATCGCCGAAATCAGCGCCGGTCTGCTGGCTCCCGACGCGAATACCTCGCCCAAATACCTGTACGACGGCCTGGGCTCCAAGCTGTTCGAGGCGATTTGCGAGCTGCCGGAGTACTACCCGACGCGCACCGAGGCCGGCATCTTCGCCGCGCACGGCGCCGACATGGCGCGCGATATCGGCACCGGCACCTCGCTCATCGATCTGGGCGCCGGTAACTGCGCCAAGGCGGCCGGCCTGTTCCCGCTGCTGCAACCGGCGCAGTATGTGCCGGTCGATATCTCGCGCGATTTCCTGCTCGATGCGGTCTCGCGCTTGCAACAGCGCTTCCCGCACATCGACATGACGCCGCTGGGACTCGATTTTTCCAGCGGCTTCTCGTTGCCGGACAGCGTGCGCCATCGGCGCCGCCTGTTTTTCTATCCCGGCTCGTCGATCGGTAATTTTTCGCCGGAACAGGCCAAGATTTTCCTGCGCGGGCTGCACGCCAACGCGGGCGACGACGGCGGCCTGCTGATCGGCGTGGACCTGATCAAGGACAGCGCGGTGCTGGACGCGGCCTACGATGACGCGATCGGCGTCACGGCGGCCTTCAACCTGAACATGCTGCGGCACGTGAATCATTTGATCGGCGCCGATTTCGACGTGCGCCAGTGGCGGCACCTCGCTTTCTTCAATCCAGAGGAGAGCCGCATCGAGATGCACCTGGAGGCGCGCAGCGCGTTGACGGTGCATTGGCACGGTGGCGAGCGCCGCTTCGCCCAGGGCGAGCGCATACACACCGAAGACAGTTATAAATACACGCGGCAGTCCTTCGTCGGCTTGCTCGAGCAGTCCGGGTTCGCCACCACCCGCGTCTGGACCGATCCGGCGGGCTGGTTCGCCGTCATCCACGCCCGCGTCATCCGCGACTGACAGGAAGAGACACGATATGGACATGCGTTTGCCGCAGCAGCCACGGTTCGCCCAACTCGGCGCCCGCTTTGACACCGTGCGTCAGCGCTCGCTGCTGCTGGCCGAGCCACTGACCGACGAGGATTGCGGCGCGCAATCGATGCCGGACGCCAGCCCGATCAAGTGGCATCTGGCGCACACCACGTGGTTTTTCGAGACTTTTATCCTCGAGCGCATGGAGGCCGGCTTCCAGCCTTTCCATCCGGCGTTCCGGGTGCTGTTCAACTCTTATTACAACGGCGTCGGCGAAAAGCATCCGCGCGCCCAGCGCGGCCTGTTGACGCGGCCGGCCATGGCGCAGGTGCGCGCCTACCGGGCCGATGTCGACGCGCGCGTGGCGCGGTTGTTGGCGTCCGAACTCGATGCATCGCAACGGGGTCAGCTCGAGATGCTGATCACGCTGGGGTTGGAGCACGAGCAGCAGCACCAGGAACTGATGCTCACCGACGTCAAGCACCTGCTGGCCCAAAGCGCCTTGCTGCCCGCGTATATGGAGGCGCCCGCGCCTGCGGCGCCGGTGGCACCGCAATTGTCGTGGGTGGGCTTCGACGGCGGCCTGACCGAGATCGGCTACGACGGCGAGGGCTTTTGCTTTGATAACGAGCAGCCCCGCCATAAGCAATATGTGGCGCCATTCCAGCTCGCGTCGCGCCTGGTGACCAATGGCGAGTACCTGGCTTTCATCGCCGCCGGCGGCTACTTCAACGCGGCGCTGTGGCTGGCCGAGGGCTGGGATTGGGTGCGCAGCCAGAATCTGAAGTGCCCGATCTACTGGCAGCAGGACGACAACGGCAACTGGCGGGAATTCACGCTGCGCGGCGACCATGCGCTGGACCCGAACCTGCCGGTGACGCATCTTTCGCTGTTCGAGGCTGACGCCTACGCCCATTGGGCCGGGGCCCGCCTGCCCACCGAGGCGGAGTGGGAACTCGCCGCAGCGCGGGGGGCGATCGACACCGGCGAACTGCATCCGGCCGCCGCCGCCGCCGCTGCCGTTTCCGATGAAGGACTGCTGCAGATGTTCGGACATTGCTGGCAGTGGACCAGCAGCAGCTACTCGCCGTATCCGGGCTACCAGACCGCGCCCGGCGCGCTGGGTGAATACAACGGCAAATTCATGCTGAACCAGTATGTGTTGCGCGGTTCGTCGTGCGCCACGCCAGCCGGGCACGCGCGCGCCAGCTACCGCAATTTTTTCCCGGCCGGCGCCCGCTGGCAGTTCACCGGCATCCGGCTGGCGCGGCAAGCCTGAGGGATAAAGCCTGTCATAAATGTCATACGAACGATCTTAATTACCATAAGCGGGTTAAGTTTCATCCGTGCGCCCCTATTCGCTTGCTATTGGTAGTGAGGTAAATGATAATTTATGCATCGTTCGATTCCACTTTTTTATCTTTCTCTATTATGCCTATCCTCATACGCCGATTAACTCCCGCAGACGCCGCAGCTTTCCAGTCATTGCGCCTTTCCGGCCTTCGTGAAACCCCTACCGCTTTTACCTCCAGCTACGAAGAGGAGTGCAATACGCCGATCCCCGTGACCGAGGCTTACTTCGAATCCGAGGCTGGCCGCAACCGTTTCGGCGCCTTCGACGGCGACCGCCTGGTCGGCATGGTCGGTGTCGGCCGCGAATCGCAGATCAAGCTGCGTCACAAAGCCTACATCCGTGGCATGCAGGTCGATGTCGCCTATCGCGGCACCGGCGTGGGCCGCCAGCTGATGGAACACGCGATGGAGTTCATCTCGACGCTGGAGGGCGTGACCAAGGTCACCCTGGCCGTCACTGTCGGTAACGCGGCGGCGATCACGTTGTACGAATCGATCGGCTTCAAGGTCTATGGACGCGAGCATTGCGCCCTGATCGTCGACGGCGTGCCGTACGACGATGTACTGATGGATATCCAGCTGTAAGCGCAGCTTACGACATAAAACCGTCAACGCCAGCGATGTATTCTTGCGTGCAGGATGAAAGTTAGGCTATTATTGAGAATAATTCTCATTCATGATGTCTAATGTTGGCCGCATCCATCCACTCCGAACAGGTCAAATCGATCTATGACGCCCACCACGGCTGGCTTGAGTGCTGGCTGCGCAAAAGGCTGGGCAATGCTTCGGATGCGGCGGATATCGCGCAGGATACGTTTGTGCGGGTGTTGGCCAGGGAGATGGCGATCCGCGAGCCGCGCGCGATGCTCACCACGATCGCGCAGGGCATGGTGGCCAATTTATACCGGCGCCGGGACATCGAGCTGGCGTACGAGCGGGCGCTGGCCGCCTGGCCTGAGCAGCACGCGATGTCGCCCGAGACCCGCGCGATCATGCTCGAGACCCTGGTTGAAATAGATGCTTTGCTAGACAGCCTGCCGCCGCTGGTGCGCGAGGCGTTTCTGCTGTCGCAGCTCGATGGCATGGGGCAGGCCGATATCGCCGAACGGCTGGGCATCTCGCTGGCCACCGTCAAGCGCCACATCGCCAAGGCCATGCTGCACTGCTGTTTCGCCGACTGACATGACGACACCCCCGATTTCCTCCGAAGTGCGCGCTCAGGCCGTGGACTGGCTGGTGGAGCTGCAATCGGAGCCGGCAGACGATGACCTGCGCCTGCGCTGGCGCCTGTGGCACGACGCCGATCCCGCGCACGCGCGGGCGTGGGCGCGCGTGGAGGCGTTCGGCGACAAGCTCCAAAGCCTGAATCCCGACATCGCGCACGCCACCCTGAATGGCGCCCGTTCGGAGCGGCGCAAAACGCTCAAAACGCTGGCGCTCCTGATGGGCGTGGGCGCCGCCGCCTGGATGGCGGAGGAGCAGACGCCATGGCGGGAATGGTCGGCCGACCATCGCACCCGTGTCGGCGAGCGCTCGGTGCTGATGCTCGACGACGGCACGCGGGTGCGCATGAACGCCGATACCGCCCTTAATATTCGTTACACCGGCAGCGCGCGCACGCTGCAGCTGCTGCGCGGGGAAATTCTGGTCACCACCGCGCACGAACCCGTGTACGAGGGTGCTGCGGCGCGTCCCTTTTCGGTCGACACGGCAGAAGGCTCGGCGCTCGCGCTCGGAACCCACTTCCAGGTGCGCCGGCTGGACGGCCGTAGCGTGGTTTCCGTGTTGGACGGCGCCGTGGAGATCCGCCCGGCGGCCGGTGGCGCCGTCACCGCCGTCAGGCTGGACGCTGGCCGGCAGGCCGGCTTCACGCGCTCCGCCGTCGGCGCCGTGCAGGCGGTGGACGATGCCGTCACGGCCTGGATCGAAGGCATGCTGGTCGCGCAGGACATGCCGCTGCCCGAATTTCTGGCCGCGTTGAACCGCTATCGTCCCGGGAATCTGCGCTGCGCGCCATCTGCCGCGCACCTGTCGGTCAGCGGAACCTACCCGCTGGCGGACAGCGACAAAGTGCTCGACATCCTGCAAACCACGCTGCCGGTGAAGGTTGAGCGCTACACCCGCTACTGGGTCACGGTCGGCCTCAAAAAATAAATCACATTAGTTGAGCTGTTTTGGTTTCTCGCGGGGCAATGGGGATAAGAAGCCTTTTTATCCTAGCCACCCAGGAATCCAGATATGCACCAGAATTCACCCTCTTTAATTGAGAAAACCAAGCGCCGCGCCATCGCTTGCGCCATCGGCCACGCGCTGCATGCGTTCCCGGTCGGCGCGATCGCCGCCGCGCCGTTGGCCATGATCGCCGCCGCAGCGCAGGCCCAGGAAGCCGACAGCCTGCGCAACTTCACCATCCCGGCCGGCCCGTTGGCCGGCACCTTGAACCGCTTCGGCCGCGAGGCCGGCATCATGCTGTCGTTCTCGACCCAGGCCACCCAGGACATGCAAAGCCCGGGCCTGAGCGGCGTCCATACGCCTTCGTCAGGGCTGGCGGCGCTGTTGAAAGGGACCGGACTGGCCGCCACGCGCCAGTCCACCGGCGGCTACGTGATCGCCGTGTCGGGACCTTCGGCGGCGCAGGTCGACAACGCCGCCGCGCTGCCGATGGTGCACGTGGTGGCGCAGACGCAGGGCGCGACCACCGAAAATTCCGGCTCCTATACGGGCCGCGCGACCACCATCGGCAAGATGGAGCAGTCGATCCGCGACACGCCGCAATCGGTCAGCGTGATCACGCGCCAATTCATGGACGATAAAAACCTGGTGACCCTGGACGAGGTGATGGCGCAGGCCACCGGCGCCACCCGCTCGCAACGCAATTTCGGATCTCACACCTTCACCATCCGTGGCTTTGCGATGGACACCTACCTGGTCGACGGCGTGGCCGGCACGGTGTTCGATCCCACCGGGTGGATGCCGACCGATATGGCGATCTACGACCGCGTGGAGGTGCTGCGCGGCGCCGCCGGCCTGATTGTCGGTGCCGGCGATCCAAGCGGCGCCGTGAACCTGGTGCGCAAGCGTCCGCGCAAGGAGGCGCATGTCGACGTCAACCTGAGCGCCGGCTCGTGGGACAACTACCGCACCGAAGTCGATGCCGGCGCGCCTCTCAGCGCCGATGGCACCTTGCGCGGCAGGGTGGTGGTGGCGTATCAGGACAAGCACACCTTCCAGGATGTGACGCGGTCGCGCGAGCCCTTGCTGTATGGCGTGATCGAGGCGGATCTGGGACGCGACACCACCTTGACCGTTGGTGCGCGCCGGCAGGAAAACACCATCGACGGGTACACCGTCTTCGGGCTATCGCGCTACAGCGACGGCGGTGCGCTCGATGTGCGTCGGTCGACGTCGATGGCGCAGGACTGGAACCAGCACGACGCCACCTTCAACGACGTCTTCGCGGAGGTCGAACACCGCTTCGGGGCCGGCTGGAAGGCACGCCTGGCCGCCAACTACAACGACGGCGGTTTCGAGCAGAAGGTCGGCATCACGCGCGGCGCCGTCAACCGCGTCACCCTGCGAGGCGCCACGCTGTACGACCTGTATTTCAAGAATCTCGACGTGTCCAGCTACGGCGTGGACGCCAGCGTGACCGGCAGTTTTAGCGCGCTGGGTGGCCGGCATCAGGTGGCGGTGGGCGCCAACTGGTCAAAGCAGGAGCAGAACAACAAGACCGCCGACATCCGGACCAACATTCCGGTCAATATCTTCAACGTCAACCACGCGGCCGTGGCCGAGCCGGCGCGTCCGGCATGGACGGTAGATGCCGATACGCGCGACCAACGCTACGGCGTCTACGCCAGCGCGCGGCTTGAACTGGCGGAACCACTGCACCTGCTGCTGGGCGGGCGCGTGAGCTGGCAGGATTATTTGCAGGTTAACCGCCTGACCGGCGCCAAGCTGGCCGATTATCAGCAAGACCACGAGTTCACGCCATACGCGGGTCTGGTGTACGACTTGAACGCGCAATGGTCGCTGTACACCAGCTATGCCGACACCTTCCAGGTGCAGAGCACCTTTCTGAGCGCGGACGGCGCGCCGTTGAAGCCCGCCGTGGGCGCCAACTACGAGGCTGGGATCAAGGGCGAGCTGTATGACGGCCGTTTGAACCTGTCGCTGGCGGTGTTCAAGATCCGCAAGGACGATCTGGCGGTGCTCGACGAGGCCAACCTGGGCCTGTGTCCCGGCTCGCTGTCGACCAGCGATTGCTATCGCAACGGCAGCACCCTGCGCAGCAAGGGCGTGGAGCTGGAGGCGAGCGGCGAGCTGGCGCCGGGCTGGCAGGTATCGGCCGGCTACACCTATGTCACCAGCCGCGATGACGCAGGCGCCAGCATCAGTTCCGAGACCCCGCACCATTTGCTGCGCGCGTCCACCAGCTACCGCTTGCCGGGCCAGTTCAAGGCGGTGACCGTGGGCGGCGCGGTCTCCGCGCAAAGCGGCTATGCTTTCCCGGCGTCGGACAATACCGCCGTGACGATGGGCGAGGGCGGCCGCGCAGTCTGGGACATGAACGCGGCCTACCGCATCAACGATAAATGGACGGCGCAGCTGAACCTCAACAACCTGTTCGACCGCCGCTACTATTCGATGCTGGGCTCTCTGACGCGCGGTAACTACTACGGCGAACCGCGCAGCGTCGGCCTGATGCTGCGCGGCTCCCTGTAATCGCGGCGCGGTGGCGGTATGAGGGATAGTTGGCGTCTTTCGATGGGATGGCTGCACACGTGGGGCGGCCTGATAACGGGCTGGCTGCTGTGCGCCATCTTCCTGACCGGGACGCTGAGCGTGTTCCGCGAACCGATCACGCGCTGGATGCAGGCCGCGCCGCAGGTCGCCGCGCCGGCGCGGCCGATTTCGGCAGGGGCGTCGGTCCAACAAGCGCTTGGCTATCTGGCGGCGCAGGCGCCCAAGGCCCGCTTCTGGCGCGTCGAGCTGCCCGCGCGTCCGGACGAGGCGCTGCGGCTGTTCTGGCGCGATAAAAGCGGCGAGCGGCAGCAGGCCATCGACCCCGCCAGCGGTGCCGTGCTGCCCGCGCCGTGGGGGCGTGAGACGCAGGGCGGCCGTTTCTTCATGACCTTTCACTATTCGCTGCAGGCCGGCCTGACCGGGTTCTGGATCGTCGGCGTGCTGTCGATGGGGATGCTGGTGGCATTGGTGTCGGGCGTGATCGTCCACAAGCGCATCTTCAGCGACTTCTTCACTTTTCGTCCCGGCAAAGGGCAGCGCTCCTGGCTCGACGCGCACAATCTGTTTGGCGTATTGACCTTGCCGTTCCTGTTCATGATCACGCTCACCGGGCTGGCGATTTTTTATTCGAGCTTTATCCCGCTGCCGCTGCGCGCGGCCTACGGCAGCGACGAGCAGGCGTACGAACGGATGGAGCACGATCTGGCGGCGGAAGCGCCGGCGCCGCGCCGCAAGATGACGGGCACGCCGGCGCCGTTGCCGCAAATAGCGCCCTTGCTGGCAAAGGCACGGGCGCTGCTGGGCGGAGAGGTGCGCATGCTGGTGATCGAACGGCCCGGCGACGCCAGCATGGCGGTCAGGGTGTTCGGCCGCGCGATGGACGACGGCGATACTGGCCGCATCCTGAACCAGCCTGGCGTCGTGCTGTTCGATGGCGTCAGCGGCGCGGTGCTGCAACTGAAGAAACCAGACCCGGTGGAGGAATCGGTGGGACAAGCCACGCATCGCGTGATGGAACATCTGCATTACGCCCGCTTCGGCGGCTGGACCATGCGCTGGCTGTATTTCATGAGCGGTCTGGCCGGCACGGCGCTGATGGCGACGGGAACCATCCTGTATCTGATCAAGCGGCGTCAGAAGAGCGGCGCCGAATTCGGTTCCGCGACGGCCGGCGTCTACCGCTGCATAGACGCTATCAATACCGCCTCAATCAGCGGCGCGGTGCTGGCCTGCATCGGCTATTTTTATGCCAACCGGCTGATGCCGGCGGATCTGTCGGCGCGCCCCGGCTGGGAGATCGGCGCCTTCTTCATGGTGTGGCTGGCGACGCTGCTGCACGCGGCCGTGCGTCCGCGCGCGTCGGCGTGGATCGAGCAGCTGGCGCTGGGCGCCTTGCTGTGCGCCGGCCTGCCTGTGCTGAACGCGCTGACGACCGGGCGCCATATTGGAAGCTATATCGCCGCAGCCGATTGGCAAAGCGCCGGCGTCGAGCTGACCGCCATCGGTTTCGGCGTGCTGCTGGCGACGGCGGCGCTCAAGGTCCACCGCAAGGGACGCAAAACATGACTGCAAAACGCAAGGGCGCCGTGACCGCGCGCTATCGCTGGATGGTGGTATCGCGCTTGCTGGCGGCGACCGTCGGCGGCTACGTGGTGGCGTCGCTATTCGGCGCGCTGACGGCGTTCGGCCTGCCGATTCTTTCCGGCCTGACCCTGGCCGACGGCGTGGTGATCGGCACCATGCTGGGCTTCGTTGTGCATGCGGGCTTGTTCGTGTTCGCGTTTTCACCCGTGCGCGCGGGCAGGGTGTGGGGATGGCTGCTGGGCGCAGCGCTGGTGATGGGCGTGATGCTGTGGGCGGCCGGCGGAAACGCGTTGTTCCCGCCGGCGCCACATTAAAAAAGCTTAGGCCGTTACCGCGCCTTTGGCTTGCGCCGCTTCGATGGTGTTCAGCTGGCGGTTGACCGCGCTGAGCACCGCCTTGAACGAGGCGGTCAGGATGTTGCTGTCGGTGGCCGCGCCGAACAGGGTCGGGCCGTTGGCCAGGCGCAGTTCGACATAGCAGGCCGCCTTGGCGTTGGCGCCCGAGCCGATCGAGTGCTCGTGGTAGTCCATCAGTTTGATGTCCAGGCCGAGCGCGTCGACGAAGGCGTCGATCGGGCCATTGCCGCCGCCTTGCAGCGCCATCGGCGCCTGGCGGTGGGTCAGGTTGATGTCGATCTGCACCGGCTCGTCGCTGCTGGTGTCTTCCACCATCTTGTGCGAGTTGTAGGCGTACGGCGAGTTTTGCTCGAAGTACTCCTTGTTGAAGATGTCGTAGATGCCATCGGCGGTGATTTCCAGGCCGGTGGCGTCGGCCACCGCCTGCACCGCGCGGCTGAACTCAATCTGCAGGCGGCGCGGCAGCACCAAGCCGTAGTCCTGCTCCAGCAAGTAGGCCATGCCGCCTTTGCCGGACTGGCTGTTGACGCGGATGACGGCGTCGTAGCTGCGACCCAGGTCGGCCGGATCGATAGGCAAGTACGGAATCTCCCAGATCGCGCCTTCCTTCTGCTGCGCGAAGCCCTTTTTGATCGCGTCCTGGTGCGAGCCGGAGAAGGCGGTGAACACCAAGTCGCCGACGTACGGGTGGCGCGGATGCACCGGCAACTGGTTGCACTCTTCGACGCACTTGCGCACTTCGTCGATGTCGGAGAAATCCAGGCCAGGATGCACGCCCTGGGTGTAGAGGTTCAAGGCCAGGGTGACCAGGTCGACATTGCCGGTGCGTTCGCCATTGCCGAACAGGCAGCCCTCGACGCGGTCGGCGCCGGCCATCACGGCCATCTCGGCGGAGGCGACGGCGGTGCCGCGATCATTGTGCGGGTGGACGCTGATGATCAGCGAATCGCGGCGCGCCAGCTTGCGCGACATCCATTCGATCTGGTCGGCGTAGACGTTCGGCGTGCTGCATTCGACCGTCGACGGCAGGTTGATGATCATCTTGTTGTTCGGCGTCGGCTCCCAGATCGCGGTGACGGCGTCGCAAATATGCTTGGAGAAATCGAGTTCGGTGGTGGAGAACGACTCCGGCGTGTACTCGAAGCCCCAGTCGGTTTGCGGGTGCTGCTTGATCAGCTCTTTGACCAGTGTGGTGCCGGTGGTGGCGATGTTGGTGATCTCTTCGCGCGACATGCCGAAGACGACCTTGCGGAACACCGGCGCGACCGAGTTATACAGGTGGACGATGGCGCGCTTGGCGCCGGCCGCCGCTTCCACCGTGCGGCGGATCAGCTCATCGCGCGACTGGGTCAGCACGATGATGGTGACGTCGTCGGGGATGCGGTTTTCCTCGACCAGCTTGCGCACGAAGTCGAAGTCGGTCTGCGAAGCCGAAGGGAAGCCCACTTCGATTTCCTTGAGGCCGATCTTGACCAGCAGTTCGAAGAAGCGCAGTTTTTTCTCGGGGCTCATCGGCTCGATCAGCGCCTGGTTGCCGTCGCGCAGATCGGTGCTCATCCAGATCGGCGGCTTGGAGATGATGTTGTTGGGCCACTGGCGATCGGACAATTGAACTGGTGGGAAGGCGCGGTACTTCGCTGCTGGGTTCTGCAACATCATGGGGTGCTCCTGGGTCTTTTAAATTGGGAAGTGCTGGGATGCCGGCGGGTGCTGGCGCTGCGTGTGGCGAAAGGCTGCCGGGCGGCCACGGAACGCTAGGCCAGGCAACCGATCGGTAGTTTTAGCAGTAGCAGTGCCGGGCCAAACGCACGCGCGTCAGCCCGCGGCGCGATCGAATCGCCGGTGCGGGATGGAGCATGGGTGGCCGTGGTGAGCATCGGTGCGGACTTTCCTGGGTTTTGAAGACGGGTGCGGCTTGTGGCCGGCACGGGGTGCGTTGAAAACGCGGCTGGAACGCGGATTAAGCGCGTGCTAGTAGGCGCGCTGCTAGCGATAGGCCAGCAGACGGCAGCAGGAAAGCGGATAGGTGCAGATGCGAAGTCATAGGCCTTAATGTACGAGATCGGCTGTATGGCTGTCAAGGGAATTGATGCGCCACATGAAAACGCGCGGCTAGTTTGCCAAGTCGCTGGTCGAGTGTCCACAGCCTGGCGGCAGGGGTGAGCAGGGTGGATGCCAATAAAACCAAGTCAACCAGCCCGCATCCTAAGCCGTATAGCGTTTCGCGTTCAATGAACGCCATCGTCTCGCGCAAGCTGGCATGCTGGATCGTCGGAAGTAGCCCCAAGTCGCCGGAAGTGGTCGACCCATACCGAAGTATCGACAAGCACGGCGCTCATCAGGTCGGCTCGGCTGGGCGGCGGGGCACGTCGGCCATGTCTGGGGCGGCGCCGCCTAAAGCCGCCAATCGCTTGGCGGCTTGGACCCGCACAAAGGTTTTTATGGCCTCGCGAAACAGATCTGCCTTGTCCATGGCTGGGTCCGCGACCTCCAGAGCCCGGTTGTAAAGCTCGTCGTCAATCGTGACAGTGGTTCTCATGGCGCTCCTGAATCAATCGTGATGTTGAGCCGCATCTATTTTAGCATCGTTAAATCTAGACGATGGCTTGGTTTCAGGTCGGGCGGCTATGTTGATGTTTTTGCCATATTCCCATACTATCGACGTCTCATCTTTAAAGGATTCCCAATGTATCGATTTGTTCGCGCGGCAGTGTTGATGGTGTTGATTGGCGCGGGCAGCGCGCAGGCGGCGCCGCCCAAGCCGGTGGCGACGCCGGAGGACGCAGCAGCCATCGCGGCGGTGGCCGCCGACTTCCAGGCGGCGCTCAAGGCGAAGGATGCGCGCAAGCTGTCATCGTTGATGCTTAACTCGAACATCCTTTTCGCGTCGCCGGCGACCGACAAGCAAGTGTCCCGAATCCGCAAGGAGGTCGATCCAAACTTCGACGGCGTGCGCGCCGGCGGCTACAACGATTTTGTCCAATTCGTCAAAACAGAGAAGCGGCAGGTCGAAGAAAAGTTTTACGACTTGAAGATCACCCAGGACGGCGATCTGGCCTGGGTGATGTTCGATTACGAGTTCCTGTTCGACGGCGTGGTGCAGAACCACGGCGTCGAGGCCTGGCAGATGGTCAAGCGCGACGGGCTGTGGAAAATCTATTCCGTCACCTGGTCGGCCAATTACAGGGACAATAAATAGGACAGATCAGAGCAGCAGGCCGCCCGAGGCTTCGATGCGCTGGCCGGTGATCCAGCCGGCGTCCCCCGTCAGCAGTGTCGCGACCACGCCGGCGATGTCGTCGGCGCTCGCGTTGCGGCCCAGCGCCGTCATGCTGGCCAGCTGCGCATTCATGGCGGCATCGTCGCGCACCTGGCCCCCGCCGAAGTCCGTCGTGGTCGGCCCCGGGGCGACGACGTTGACGCTGATGCCGCGCGGGCCCAGTTCCAGCGCCATGTAGCGCGTCAGCACATCGATCCCGCCTTTGGCCGACGCGTAGGCGGCGTAACCGCCGAAGGTGAAGCGGGCCAGCCCCGACGAGGTGTTGATGATGCGGCCTCCGTCCGCAATCAACGGCAGCAGCTTCTGGGTCAGGAAGAAGGTGCCTTTCAGGTGGGTGTTGATCATCAGGTCGAATTGTTCCTCCGTGGTCTCGGCCAGGGAGGCGTGGATGCCGCCGCCGGCGTTGTTGACCAGGTAGTCCAAGCGCTCGCGCCCCCAGGTGGTTTGCAGCGCCGCGCGCACGCTGTCGGCGAAAGCAGCGAACGTGCCGGCGGCGCCGACGTCGAGGCGCAAAGCGACCGCGCGGCGGCCCAGCGCCTCGACCTCCTTGACCACGGCGGTGGCCTGTTCTTCGCCGTTCAGATAAGTGATGATCACATCGACGCCGCGCGCGGCCAGTTTCAGCGCGTGGCTGCGGCCGATGCCGCGGCTGGCGCCGGTGACGAGGGCGATGCGGTTTGCTTGGGTGATCGTGTTCATGGATGCTCCGGATGGATGAAAGAGGTCCCCACTTTACCGTTCTGTTTATCGAAGATAAATCGTTATAAAATGAATGAACTGTTTCGTCAAAAAGAACAATCGCATGGATCTGAGTGAGTTGAGGGTATTTTGTCGCGTCGCCGAACTGGCCAGCTTCACCCGGGCGGCCGAGGAGCTGGGCCTGGCCAAGGGCCGGGTCTCGACCTTGGTGCAGGCGCTTGAGGCGGAGGTGGGCGGACGCCTGCTGCAGCGGACCACGCGCAGCGTGCGGCTCACGCCCGACGGCGAGGCCTTCCTGGCCCGCTGCAGGGAGCTGCTGACCGAGGCCGACCAGTTGCAGGGGATGTTCCGGCCCGCCGCCGGCGCGCTGCGCGGCAAGGTGCGCATCGACATGCCCGGCATGTTCGCGCAGGAGCTTGTGATGCCGCACCTGCAGTCGCTGCTGGCCGAGCATCCGCTGCTCGACCTGGGCATCAGCGTCAACGACCGCCGCATCGACATGGTGCGCGAAGGCTTCGACGCGCTGGTCAGGATCGGGCCGCTGCCCGATTCCGATATGGTGGCGCGGCCCTTGGGCGCGATGGCGATGTGTAACGTCGCCAGTCCGGCGTATCTGCGGCGGCACGGCATGCCGCGCACGCTGGCCGACCTCGCGGGACATCGCATCGTCCATTACTCCGCTAGTCTGCGCAGCGACGGTGCGGCCTTTCGCTACGTGGCGGATGGTGCGGTGCGCGAGGTGCCGATGCGCGCGGCGCTGTCGGTCAACAGCTCGACGTTCATGCAGGCGGGCTGCCTGAACGGACTGGGGATCATGCAGGTCGCGCTGCCGACCAACCGCCGCCTGATCGACAGCGGCGAGTTGGTCGAAGTGTTGCCGGAATTTCGCGCGCCGCCGATGCAGGTGTCGTTGATGGTGCCGCAGCGGCGCCACATCGCGCCGCGCGCGGAGGTGGTGTTCAACTGGCTTATGCAAATCACCCGGCCGGCTATGGTGGAAGGCGTGGGCGATTAATCGGCGGGCCGGGCTTGATGCCCGGCCCGAATCTGCTTAGTGGCCTTCGCCGGCGTTGAACATGGTTTTGGCGTAGATCAGGCCGAGGCCATAGCCGCCGCCGTGCGCGATAGAGGTGGCCACGGTTTCGTTGTAGGTCTCGCCGCGCGCCCAGTCGCGCTGCAGTTCGAGCAGATACTGCAGCGAGGTCATTGGGCGGGCGCCCAATTGCACCATGCGTTCGACGGCGCGTTCGTGCGCTTCGTCGGAGACGTCGCCGCTGGCGTCGGTGATGACGTAGACTTCGAAGCCCTGGTCGAGCGCCGAGAGGGCCGGGCCGACGATGCACACCGACGTCCACAGGCCGGCCAGCACGATCTTGTCCTTGCCGATGGCGTTGACGCGGTCGGCGATGCGTGGATCTTCCCAAGTGTTCATGGTGGTGCGGTCGATCGCCACTTCGTCCGGGAAGACCGATTTGATTTCGTCGAAGATCGGACCGGAGAACGACTTTTCGGCGACCGTGGTCAGGATGGTCGGAACGGCGAAGCCTTTGGCCGCCTTGGCGACCAGCGCGACGTTGTTGCGCAGCTGGACCGGGTCGATCGACTTGGTGGCGAACGACATCTGCGACTGGTGATCGATCATGATCAGCGTGTGGTTGGTTGGGTTCAGCAGGGTGTTGCCTGGTTTGGCGATGGCGGTTGGCATGGTAAGCTCCTAAGTTATGTTGAATAATTTCGATAGAGTGGTTTGCGTTTTTCGCGGCTTTTATTTCGCGTTGCTCGCTGCTGGAATGAAGTATCCGCGACGACGGGGAAAAGTAAAAGCGGAAAAATTACGGGTCTACGTTCGAAAATATCGACAATGACTTCTGGAGCGGGATCGTAATGGTGAAACACGCGGCCAAGGCGGGCGCCCCGGCCGGTTTCAGGCGTGGCTACTCGACGCGCACGCGCGCCGCGCCTTCGGCCATGCGGCCGATGACGGCGGCCTCGCCGAAGCCTTCGCGGCGGAACAGTGCCAGTACTTCCTCGACGCTGCCAGCGTCACAGGAGACCAGCAGCCCGCCCGAGGTCTGCGGGTCGGTCAGCAGCATGTGCTGCGCCTGCGATACGCCGGTGCCCAGCTCCACGTCCTTGCCGTACGCGTCCCAGTTGCGGCCCGAGGCGCCGGTGAAGTAGCCGTCGTGCGCCAGCTGCTCGACACCGGGCAGCAGCGGGATCTTGGCCATCTCCAGATGCGCTTCCAGCTTGGCGCCGCGCGCCAATTCCAGCAGGTGGCCCAGCAGGCCGAAACCGGTGACGTCGGTCAGCGCGTGCACGCCGGCCATCTCGGACAGCGCCTTGCCGGGCTTATTCAGCTTGGTGGTGTTGGCGATCATGGCCTTGTAGCCCTCGGCGTCCAGCTTGTCCTTTTTCAGCGCGGCCGACAGCACGCCTACGCCCAGCGGTTTGCCCAGCACCAGCACGTCGCCGGCCTTGGCGTCGGCGTTGCGTTTGACTTTGGACGGGTGCACGAGGCCCAGCACCACCAGGCCGTAGATCGGCTCGACCGAGTCGATGGTGTGGCCGCCGGCGATCGGAATGCCCGCTTCGGCGCAGATCGATTCGCCGCCCTTGATGATCTGGCCGATGGTCTCGATCGGCAGTTTGTTGATCGGCATGCCCACCAGGGCCAGGGCCATGATCGGCGTGCCGCCCATGGCGTAGACGTCGGAAATGGCATTGGTGGCGGCGATGCGGCCGAAGTCGAACGGGTCGTCGACAATCGGCATGAAGAAGTCGGTGGTGGCGATCAGCGCCTGTTCGTCATTGAGCTTGTAGACAGCGGCGTCGTCGGCCGTCTCGATGCCGACCATCAGTTCCTTCGGCACCGGGAAGCCGGTCGAATTCTTCAGGATCTCCGACAGGACGCCGGGCGCGATTTTGCAGCCGCAGCCGCCGCCGTGGGAGAAGGAGGTCAGTTTGATAGCGTCGTTGCTCATTTGTTCATTCCTTGTTTGGGCTGGTTCGGTTATGCAGCAGATTATCCACTAACTCGAGCAATGCCGCCCGCTCGGCGTCCGGCGCGAACAGCGGCGCGCGGGCGTCGCACTGGGCGCGCAGCAGCGCGTGGAAGGACGGGTCGTCGATGGAGCGGTCGATCAGGCGCGCCAGCGCGGCGGCGTCGCTGGGCGGGAAGTAGCCGGCGTAATCGTCGCCCAGCATCCCGCGATTGCCATTGATGTCGCTCGCCAGCACCGGCACGCCGGCGCTCACCGCTTCGATGATGACGTTGGCGCCGCCCTCCATGTGCGACGTCAGCGCCATCGCGTGGCTGCGCTTGAGGCGCTGGCGCGTGGCGCCGTGCGGCATGGCGCCGAGCCAGCGGTAGCGCGGCTCCTTGTTTGCGGTGAGCTGGGCGGCGGTGGCCAGCGCCGGCTCCAGCGCGCCGCCAATGTGGATCAGGCGCGCGGCCGGCGACGTCACCAGCGCGGCGGCGCGCATGAAGGTGTCCGGGTCTTTTTCGGCGCGCAGGTGGCCGATCATGCAGATGTCCGCATGCCGCCTGGTCGCCGCAGGCGCCGGCCGCAGCGTGGCGGCCGACTGGTAGATGACGTGGGTCTTGGCGTGCAATGGCGCGGGCAGCACTTGCAGGCCTGCCGCTTGCAGCAGCACCAGCGCGCCTGCCTGTTCCAGCGAGCGCCGCGCGCTGGCGTCGCTGTCGATGTCGCGATACAGGTCGGTGCCGGTCAACAGCAGGATGGAGGGGCGGTCCGGCCACGCTTGGGTCCACGCGTCCAGCGACGCCGCCGAACGGCGCGCGTGCAGGGCGATCAACAGGTCGGGTGGTTCGCCATCGGGCGAGGGCGCCTCGGCGTCGGGCCAGTGCAGGCTGATTGTGACCCGGTAGCGCGTGCGCAGAAAACGCGCCCAGCGGCTGGCGCTTTGCCAGTTGCCATTGTTGGCGCGGGCCGACGCCGGGCTGACGATCCAGATATGCTGTCGTGTCACTGGTGTTTTGCTTAAAAGTCGTTACAATCGCCCCATGAATTCCAGCCCAACCTCGTTCCGGAACGCCAGTCCGCAGCAATTGGCGCAGTCGCTGCGGCATGCGCGGGATTATACGCTGCTGCTGTTCGATTGCTTCGCCGCCGCCGGCATGGACGTGCCGTCCCGCGTGCCCCAACTGCGCATCCTCAATCCGCCGCTGTGGGAGCTGGGCCACCTCGCCTGGTTCGCCGAATGGTTCATCCTGCGCGAGGCGACATCGAGCCATCCGGCCGACGGCAACGGCAACTGCCTGCTGAGCCGGGGCGACGACTGGTTCGATTCGGCGCTGGTGCCGCACCGCAGCCGCTGGACGCTGGACCTTCCGGCCACCGGTGCGCTGAAGACCTACTGCCACGAGGTGCTGGACCGGGTGCTCGACAAACTGTCGCGCGAGCCCAACACCGACGAGGCGCTGTATCCCTATCGGCTGGCGCTGGCGCATGAGGACATGCACGGCGAGGCGCTGCTTTACACCTTGCAGACGCTCGGGTTGGCGGCGCCGGCAAAGGGCGACGCGCCAGCGCAGGCGCTGTTCGCGCCGTCCGAGATCGGCTTCCCCGGCGGGACCATCGAGATGGGCAGCGCGGGCGGCGGCTTCGTGTTCGACAACGAGCGCGCCGCGCATGCCGTGCGGGTGGCGCCGTTCACCATCGACAGCAGCCTGGTGACCAACACCCAGTATGCCGATTTCGTCGCCGACGGCGGTTACGACAACCGCCAGTTCTGGAGCAACGCCGGTGCGGAATGGCTGATGCGCCAGGAGCGCTCGGCGCCACGCCACTGGCAGCGCGACGGCGGCGTATGGCGCACGATGCGCTTCGGCGAGCTGACCACCTTGGGCGGCGCGGAGCCGGTGCGCCATCTGACCTTGTACGAGGCGCAGGCTTATTGCGCCTGGGCCGGACGCCGCCTGCCGACCGAGGCGGAGTGGGAGTACGCCGCACAGTCGGGCCATCCGGCTTTCCGCTGGGGGCAGCTGTGGGAGTGGACGTCGACGCCGTTCGAGCCGTATCCGGATTTCGCGCCGGACCGCTACCGCGAATATTCGCAGCCGTGGTTCACCACTCACCAGGCGCTGCGTGGCGCCTCGTTCGCGACGCAACCGCGTATGGTCTCGGCCAAATACCGCAATTTCTACATGCCCGAGCGGGACGACATGTTCGTCGGCCTGCGCACCTGCGCCTGGCAAAAGTAACTACGCGTTTCCATGGTTGCTCTGCTATCCTTTTCTCTTTTTTGAAAAGGGCGCACGCCATGAAGTTCAAGCATCTCCTGATCACCGCCGGCGTACTGGGCGCCCTCGGCGCGGCGGTATCGTCTTTTGCCGCCGACGCCAAGGTGGAAGCCAAGGTCGTCGTCATCCGCGCCGGCAAACTGGTCGACGTGGTGGCTGGCACGGTGCTCGAGGACCAGACCATCGTCATCACCGGCGAGCGTATCACGTCGGTCGGGCCGAGCGCGTCGGCCAAGGTGCCGATTGGCGCGCAGGTGATCGACCTGTCGTCGCAAACGGTGTTGCCAGGCTTGATCGACATGCACACCCATTTGACCGCCAACGCCTACCTGGGCGGCTACAACGCGCTGGGCGTGTCCGACACGCGCGCGGCGTTGTATGGCGTGCGCTCGGCGCGCAAGACCTTGGAGGCGGGCTTTACCAGCGTGCGCAATGTGGGCGCGGGCGGCTTCGGCGACGTGGCGCTGCGCGACGCCATCGACGAGGGCGATTTCATCGGACCGCGCATGCGCACCGCCGGCTACGCGATCGGTATACAGGGCGGCCATTGCGACGAGAACCTGCTGCCGCCGGATATGAAGATCACCGGCCGCGGTGTGGCGGATGGTCCGTGGGAGGCGCGCGCCAAGGTGCGCGAGATGGCCAAGTATGGCGCCGACGTGATCAAGATCTGCGCCTCGGGCGGCGTGCTGTCCAAGGGCGACGAGCCGGGCGCGCAGCAGTACACGCTGGAAGAGATGCAGGCCATCGTCGGCGAGGCGCACAAGCTTGGCCGCAAGGTGGCCGCGCACGCGCACGGCGCCAGCAGCATCCGCGACGCGATCCTGGCCGGGGTGGATTCGGTAGAGCATGCGAGTTTGATCGACGACGAGGGCATCAAGCTGGCGCGGGAGAAGGGCACGTATCTGGTGATGGATATTTATAACGACGACTTCATTCTGCAGGAGGGCGAGAAGGCCGGCATGCTGCCGGAGTCGATCGCCAAGGAGAAGGTGATCGGCCAGCTGCAGCGCGATAACTTCCGTAAGGCGTTCACTGGGGGCGCGAAGATGGCGTTCGGCAGCGATTCCGGGGTTTATCCGCATGGCGACAACGCCAAACAGTTCGCGTACATGATCAAGTACGGCATGACGTCGATGCAGGCGATTCAGGCGGCGACCATCAACGCGGCGGATTTGTTGGGGTGGAAGGACAGGGTGGGATCGATCAGCGCGGGTAAATACGCCGACATCATCGCGGTCAAGGGCGATCCGGCCGAGAATGCGGCGGAGTTGACCAAGGTGTCCTTCGTGATGAAGGGCGGAGAGGTGATTCGGCGGTGATGGCGGGGACGGGGGCGGAGCTTGGCGGATTACGCTGCGCTAATCCGCCCTACGTGGTTCCTCGTGTTGCGGGGGGCGGGGCGTGGCCTTGTGATGCGCCAGCCGACGTTCGCGTGACCTCAGAGATACGTAGGGCGGATTAGCCGGAACGGCGTAATCCGCCATCTATGCGCCGCCCTAGATCAGCGATTCGGCCAGGTCGGCCAGGTCGTTGGCGTAGTCGATTTCGATCAGCTCTTTACGCGCCACGCCGCTGCGGTAGGCGGCGGTGGCGATCTTCGGCGTGACGCCGCGCAGCAGGCGCGGGTCCAGCAGGCCGGGGACCACGTAGTCCTTGCCGAAGCGCGCGTCGGCGCGCGCCATGTCGGCCAGCGCCACCACGCAGGCGCGCTTC
The DNA here is from genome assembly GCA_024123955.1 of Oxalobacteraceae bacterium OTU3CINTB1. NCBI lineage: Bacteria > Pseudomonadati > Pseudomonadota > Betaproteobacteria > Burkholderiales > Oxalobacteraceae > Oxalobacteraceae bacterium OTU3CINTB1. The sequence goes on along the minus strand of CP099652.1, from coordinate 4,831,005 downwards.
ATTTCCTGGTTGATGGTCGAGGCGCCGCAGTCGAGCGCCGCGCGGAACAGATACGGGAAGCACAGCGCGTTGTTGATCTGGTTCGGGTAGTCCGAGCGGCCGGTGGCGATGATGGCGTCGGGCGCCACTTCGCGCACCAGCTCCGGACGCAGTTCCGGCTCCGGATTGGCCAGTGTGAAGACGATCGGGTGCGCGTTCATGCGCGTGATGTCGGCTTGCGATAGCACGCCCGGGCCGGAGACGCCCAGAAAGACGTCGGCGCCTTCCATCACGTCCGACAGTCTGGTGGCGGTGGTGTCCTGCGCCCACGCCGCTTTTTCGCCGTCCAGCGCGCGCACGGTGGTCAGCACGCCCTTGCTGTCGCAGACGAAGATGTTGTGCTTTTGCGCGCCCAGGTCGACCAGCAGGTCGAGGCAGGCGATGGCCGCCGCGCCGGCGCCGGAACAGACGATTTTGACGGTGGCGATGTCGCGGCCCGTCATTTCGATCGCGTTGAGCATGCCGGCGCCGACGACGATGGCCGTGCCGTGCTGGTCGTCATGGAATACCGGGATCGAGAGGCGCTCGCGCAGCTTGCGCTCGATGTAGAAGCATTCCGGCGCCTTGATGTCTTCGAGGTTGATGCCGCCGAAGGTCGGGTGCAGCGCGGCGATGATCTCGACCAGCTTGTCCGGGTCGGTCTCGTCGATCTCGATGTCGAAGGCGTCGATGCCGGCGAATTTTTTGAACAGAACCACTTTACCTTCCATCACCGGCTTGCCGGCGAGCGCGCCGATGTTGCCCAGGCCGAGCACCGCGGTGCCGTTGGTGATGACGCCCACCAGGTTGCCCTTTGCGGTGTACTCGTAGGCCTTGGCCGGCTCGCGCTGGATTTCCACGCAGGGGGCGGCGACGCCGGGCGAATACGCCAGCGCCAGGTCTTCCTGGGTGCCGACGCTCTTGGTCACTTCGATGGCGATCTTGCCGGCCTTGCCTGCGCGGTGGTAGGCCAGTGCTTTCTGTTCGATGGTGCTCATGTTGTCCTTATTTTTGGTGAAGCTCTATATGCGAAAAACGCCCGCACGGGCCAAGGCCGGTGCAGGCGCAAATTGCGGGGATTCGTTACATCATGGGTACAGGCCGCGGACCTCGCGGGCTTGCAGCACGCGCGTGCACGCCAAAATGAAGGTGGCGGTGCGCAGCGTAACCTTCTTCTCTTGTGACACGGACCACACGGCGTTGAACGCCTCCTGCATGATGCGCGTCAGGCGGGCATTGATTTCGTCCTCGCTCCAGAAGAAGCTGGAAAAATCCTGCACCCATTCAAAGTATGACACAGTTACGCCGCCGGCGTTCGCCAGCACGTCGGGCACGATCAGCACGTCCTTGTCGGTCAGGATGTCGTCCGCTTCCGGCGTGGTCGGGCCGTTGGCGCCTTCCAGGATGATTTTGGTGCGGATGCGCTGCGCGTTGTCGGCCGTGATCTGCTGTTCCAGCGCGGCCGGAATCAGGATCTCGGTTTCGATGTCCCAGAAGGCGTCGCGGTCGAGGAAGGCTTCGGCGCCGGCGAAACCGGTGACGCTGCCGCATTCGGCCACGTGGTGGTGCAGGCGGGCGATATCGAGGCCGCCCTGGTGCACCACGGTGCCGGTGTGGTCCTGCACGGCGACGACTTTGGCGCCGGCGTCGGCGAACATGGTGGCGGCCACGCCACCGACGTTGCCGAAGCCCTGGATGGCGACGCGGGCGCCTTCGATGGCGACGCCGCGCTTGATGGCCGCTTCCCGGCCGACCACGAACACGCCGCGGCCCGTCGCTTCGCGCCGGCCCAGCGAGCCGCCCAGCGAGATCGGTTTGCCGGTGACGACGCCGGTCGACAGGTTACCTTCGATCATGGCGTAGGAGTCCATCATCCATGCCATCACCTGTTCGTTGGTGTTGACGTCGGGCGCCGGGATGTCCTTGTTCGGTCCGATGATCAGGCTGATTTCGCTTGTGTAGCGGCGCGTCAGGCGTTGCAGCTCGCCGCGCGAGAGGGTCTTCGGGTCGACCCGGATGCCGCCTTTGGCGCCGCCGTACGGCACGTTGACCGCCGCGTTTTTGACCGTCATCCACGCCGACAGGGCCATCACTTCCGACAAGGTCACGTCCTGGTGGAAGCGCACGCCGCCCTTGCCCGGACCTCGCGACATGTTGTGCTGCACGCGGTAGCCTTCGTAGTGGGCGATCGAGCCGTCATCGCGCTCGATCGGCACGTCGACGGTGAGGATGCGCTTCGGGCGCTTGAGCGTTTCGACCCAGCGCGACAGGCTGCCCAGGTGGGGCGTGACGCGGTCGATCTGCTGCAGGTAGACGCCCCATGGACCCAGATCTTCCGGGTTGAGGTAGGAAGGCAGTGCGTGCTGTTGGTGTGCGGTGGTCATGCTCGGGCTCCGTTGGATTTTGTTTTGATGAGCGCTGCTTTTGGCGGCGATCAGTGCGACGAATCATAGGACGGAGCCGTTCGAACGGGCCAATGCTGTATGCGCATTCGACTATGCGTTTCATGCATAGTTATTAAAAAATAATTAAAACCTCAACGCTCCGAGACGGCGATGCGGCGCTTGCGGCCGCTGTCATTGTGCTGCCGTTCGAGGAAATCCCATAGCCGTTCGACGATGGCCTTGCCGCGCCGCTGCGGCGAGGGCCGCTCGCGATACAGGCGGATCTCCATTTCGATTTCCCACTCCGCGCTGTCGTTGTCGGCGCGCGCGAGCAGCTTTTGTTTGAGCTCGCGCGTGACGGCCGATTCGGGCAGGAAGGCGATGCCGCTGCCTTCGAGCGCCATCATTTTTAGGCCTTCGGCCATGTCGGTTTCGTAGTGCGGCACGAGGTGGAGCGGGGTCTTGGCGTCTCCCAGGATCAGCTCCACCATGCGGCCAAGGTAGGCGTTGTTCGTGTACGATAAAAACGGCAGCGGGGCTTTTTTCGTGCCCGGCAAGGTGAAGGCGGGCACCTTGTTCTTGTCGCAGCGCGCGTAGGGGCGCAGCGATTCGCGGCCCAGCACCAGCATGTCGTAGCGGCCCGGGTCGAGCTGCACCGGCTGGCGCGGATGGTGGTAGCACAGCAGCAGGTCGCAGCCGCCTTCGACCAGCTGCAGCACGGCGTTGTGCACGTTGAGCGCCATCAGGCGGCTGCTGATCGGCGCGAAGTCGCGGCCCAGCGCCGTGAGCCATTTGGGCACGAACGTCAGCGACAAGGTGTGCGGCACGGCCAGGTCGATGCTGGTCTGGGCGGCGGCGCGCTTGGAGCGCAGCATGTCGCGCGCGCCGTTGATCTGCGCGAGCATCTCGAGCGCCTGCTCGTAGAACACGGTGCCGGCCGGCGTCAGGCGGGTGGGGTAGGAGGTGCGGTCGACCAGGTCGGTGCCGAGCCAGTTCTCCAGCGACTGAATGCGGCGCGAGAAGGCCGGCTGCGTGACGTGGCGCAGCGCCGCCGAGCGGCTGAAGTTATTGGTCTCGACCAGGGAGATGAAGTCTTCCAGCCATTTGGTTTCCATGCGGGGTATCCCTTATTGCTTACTGCGGAGTCGACGTGATGCGGCGCATCGGCGTGCACACATACGCCAGCGCCGCGCACAGCACCAGTATCATGCCACCGCCGGCGAACAATTGCGACAGCGGGATCATCGTCAGCAGCCAGCCGGTGGCGCCGGCCGACAGCGGCGCGAGGCCCATGAAGATGAACATGAAGATGCTCATGGCGCGGCCCATCATGTGCGCCGGCACGCGGCGCTGGATCCACGTGAAGACGTTGATCTGCATGAAGCCGGCCAGCACGCCGATGGCCAGCATCAGCAGCGCCGCCTGCCATACCGCGTCAACCGCGCCGAGCGGCATCACGAGCAGGCCGACGGCGCCGTCGATCAGCAGGATCAGGGTGCCGAAGGTGGCGAAGCGCAGGCGCGCGCCGCCCATGGCCGCCGCGCCCATGCCGAGCAGGGTGCCGGCGCCGTGCACGCCCATGAGCAGGCCAAGGGTGGCGGCGCCGTGCAGCGCGGACGACAGCACCGGCAGCGCCACCTGCATGGTGCCGCCGATGAACAGCGAGACGGCGCCCCAGTAGATGAAGCAGGTGCGCAGCGGGACGTCGCGCCACACCATCGCCAGGCCGGCGCCGACGGCGCGCAGCACCGAGGCCGGCGCCTGCGCCGATGGCGGCGCGTCCAGCAGGCGCACTTTGGACAAGGTCCATGCCGATACCAGGAAGCTGAGGCAATCGAGGCCGAACGCCAGCGCCAGGCCGCGCGCGTCGGCCACCATCGGGCCGGCGCCGTGGCCTTGGACGTGGCCCTGGCCCTGGCTTTGGTCCGCGCCAATCGCCAGCAGGCCCGCCGCGATCAGGGGGCCGATCAGCATCGACAGCTGGCGCAATCCCATCAGCATGCCGTTGGCCGCCTGCAGCTGCTCCGGCGCGATCGCCAGCGGCATGATCGAAGTGCCCGACGGGATGCCGAACGCCTGCGCCAGGCCGATGCCGAAGGCCAGTGCGTAGATGGCCATCAAGGTCAGATGCGGCGTCATGACGACGGTGAGCGAGACCGCCGCGCCCACGTCCAAGGTGTGCGCTGGCTGGTGGTCGAGCACCAGCAAGGTGAGGACGGCGAGCAGCGCGGCGTTGGCGTACTTGCTGAGCATGAGCACGCGCTTGGGCGAGTGGCGGTCGACCAGCGCGCCGCCGACGAGGATGAAGACCGCGCGCGGAATGCTCATCAGCGCGATGACGAGGCCCAGCGCCACGGTGTCGCCGGTCAGCCTGAACACCAGCCAGGGCAGCGCGATCATCGTCAACTGGTCGCCCAGCATGGAGATCACGCCGCCGCGCAGCAGCCATTGGAAGTTGGGGTCGCGCATCAGCGCGGCGCGCGGCGGGATCGGTTCGGACATGGTGAGCTCTTAAGAGTTGGAGGCGTTCATGCCGGCGATCAGGCCGAGCGCCTCGCTGAGGGCGTCGAATTGTTCGCGCGGGCAGTTGCGCAGCAAGTCTTTGCTGATCTGCTCGGCGACGACGACGGCGTTGTTGAGCAGTTCGCGGCCGGTGGCGGTGATGGCGGCGTAGGCGACGCGGGCGTCGCGCGGGTCTTGCTGGCGTTCGACCAGGCCGATTTTTTCCAGCGGCAGCAGGGTGCGGGTGACGCCGGACGCGGTCAGTCCCTGGCGTTCGGCCAGGTCGACCCGGCGCAGGCGGCCGCCGGGCGCGCGGTTCAGGTAGTGCAGCAGCATGAAGTCGCCGAAGCTGATGCCGTGGTAGCCGCCCAGCACCTGGTCGAGGCGGCGCACCAGGGTGGCCTGGGCGCGCGCCAGGCGCAGCGCGAACTCCAGGCTGGGGCTGACGGCGGCCGGGGCGGGCAGGTCGTTATCGAGATTATCCATAATACATCCTTTCATTGTTGATTTATGCTTGACTGATAGTTGATTGCGCAAGTATATACGTCTGCCGATGGAAAGCAAGCGCCGTTGTGGCGTTTACGACACGCTGCCCACGGAGTTGTTCCGAACTACACGGGCACGCGGCGCCCGGATGATGAAAAGATTAACTTGGCAGCGCTTCCATCGCCGCTTTGGCCATACAATATTGCCTAAAGTTATGGCTGGGCACGGCGGCATGGCTTTTACTCAAACTACAATAAGCAGGGGACATTTATGCATATGGGGACCACCGAGATCTTTTTGATCGCGATGTTAATTATCTTTAGCGTGCCGTATCTGATCTGGCGCTTCGGCCGCACCGACTACTACGCGCCGCTGGTGGTGGTGCAGATCATCACCGGCATCTTGCTCGGCCCGGGCATCATGGGCCGCGCCTATCCGGAATACTACAGTTTCGTCTTTAATCCGCAGGTGGTGCAGTCGCTCAACGGCATCGCCTGGTGGGCGGTGATGATTTTCGTGATGATCGCCGGCATCGAACTCGATTTGAGGAAAGCCTGGGAGCACCGGCGCGAGAGCACCATCACGGCCGGCCTGGCGCTGGGCATGCCGCTGGTGTTCGGCTGCGTGGCCGCGCTCGGCATGCTCGGCTACGCCGGCTGGGTCGGACCGAAGGCGCAGGACTGGCAGTTCGTGCTTGGCGTGGGCATGGCGTGCGCCGTCACCGCGTTGCCGATCCTGATCCTGCTGATGGAAAAGCTGGAAATCCTGCGTCAGCCGATCGGCCAGCGCATCCTGCGCTACGCCAGCCTGGACGACATCGCCATCTGGGGCGTGCTGGCCGTGATCCTGCTCGACTGGGACCGGGTGGGGCGCCAGGCCGGCTTCCTGCTGGTGTTCGCGCTCACGACCAAGCTGTTCCGGGCGATGATGGTGCGGCTCGAGGAGCGCGACCGCTGGTATATCGCGTTCATCTGGCTGGCCGTGTGCGCCTTCGCGGCCGACTGGGCCGGCCTGCACTACATGGTCGGCGCCTTCCTGGCCGGCGCGGTCATGGATACGGACTGGTTCAACCAGGAGAAAATGGACTTCCTGCGCGCCAACGTGCTGATGGCCGTGATGCCGGTGTTCTTCCTCAGCACCGGCCTGCGCACCAACTGGGAGGTGGGCGGCTCGGCCGTGTTCGTGGCGGCGGCGGTGCTGCTGGCGGCGTCGGTCAGCGGCAAGCTGGCCGGGGTCCATCTGGCCGGGAAAATCCTCAAGTGGGGGCCGGGCGAGGCGTCGATCATCGGCTGGCTGCTGCAGACCAAGGCCTTGATCATGATCATCTTCGTCAACATCCTGCTCGACAAGGGCATCATCACCAACGGCACCTTCACGGCGCTGCTGTTGATGGCCATCGGCAGCACCATGCTGACGGTGCCGGTGGTGTACCCGAAATTGCAGCGCGTGGCGCAGCTGATCTTCAAAATCAGCTGATATAATGGCGCCATGAACGATACTACTCAACTCCCTCCGCTGCCTGATCGCCTGTCGATCGATCCGCGCAGCCCGCACCATGTCGCCGCCGTGTTCGAACACGACGTCGGCATCCGTTTCAACGACAAAGAGCGTCTGGACGTCGACGAATATTGCATCAGCGAAGGCTGGATCAAGGTTCCGGCCGGCAAAAGCCTGGACCGCAAGGGCAATCCGATGCTGATCAAGCTCAAAGGCAAGGTCGAAGCGTTTTACCGTTAATCGTTAATTCCACCGCTCTGAAAACAGCAAGGCCGCCTGGGTGCTCCCGGCGGCCTTTGTTTATTGCGGGCGGTGTTCGCTGCGCAGCTTGTCGAGCATCTGCAGCGTCGCCGGCACCAGGTTCATGATGCCGTGGTAGGCGCAGTACTCGCAAAATGCCTCTTCGGGGCTCATCGCGTTGATGCTGTTGTCGGAGTGTCCGCGGCGGCGCAGCGCCCGCAAACAGGCCGCGTCCATATTTCTGGCGTTCATGCAATTGCTCCCTTCGAGATGATTATCACTCCAGCCATTATAGTGTGAAAATAGTGCCTTGTGGCAACTATGTTGGATATTCTTAATGAGCTGGAGTTTGGTCAATATTAGGGACGCGCCAACATTTGACGCTGCAACTGCCACACCAGCCCCAGCGCCACCAGCGAGGTGGCCACGACCACGTAGCCGACCACGTCGAAGTGCTGCAGCTTGCCGTTCGGCGCCTGGGTCACGATGTGGCCGGCCACGACCGAGGCGATGCCGCCCGACAGTTGCTGCAGCGAGGCGCTGATGGCATTGAAGGAGCCCCGTTGCGTTGCCGGCGGCACGGAGGCGGCCATCGCCTGGAACGGGATCATGCGCGAGAAGATGCCGACGAACATCAGGGCGTTGACCGCCACCAGCGCCCACATGGGAATGGTGCCCAGGTGGGTGTAGACCACCACCATCAGCATCGACAGCGCGGTGCCGAACACGAACACGGGGAACTTGCCGCGTTTGTCTGCGGCCCGGCCGATCAACGGACCGGCGAAGATGGTGCACACGCCGGTGATCAGGTAGACGGTGGGCAGGTGGTGCATGTCGATGCCGAGGTTGTTGACGATGTAGGCGCTGCTGAAGGGCATCAGCATGAAGCCGCCGGTGGTCAAGAGGGCGGTGATGGAAAAGGCCAGCAGGTGGCGCGGCACCGTCACCGTGCGGTACAGGTGGACCCACGGGCTGTGCTGCTGCGGCTGGTCGAGGTGGGCGTTGACCGGCTGCATTTTCCACGCGACCAGCAGGCCGCCGGCCAGGCCGAACACGGCCATGGCGAGGAAGGGGACGTGCCAGTTCCATTGGTTCGACAAATAAATGCCGATCGGGATCCCGAGCACCTGGCTGGCGGCGAAGGCGGTCTGGATCAGGCCCATGACGCGGCCGCGCATCTGCGGCGGGAACAGGTCGGTCGAGATGGCCAGCACGATGGAGCCGATGACGCCGCCGAACAGGCCGGTGACCACGCGCGCGGCCAGCAGGCTCTCGAAGCTTTGCGCCAGCCCGCACCAGACGGTGCCGAGGATGAAGCCGGTGTAGAAGAACAGCAGCAGTTTCTTGCGGTCGTAGCGGTCGGCGAAACCGGCCGTCAGCAGGCCGGAGGCGCCGGCGCTGAAGGCGTAGGCCGACACCACCAGGCCGAACTCCATCGGCCCGATATTCAGGGCCGGCATGATGACCGCGCCCAGCGGCGACATCAGCATGAAGTCGAGGATCACCGCGAACTGCAGGAAGGCAAGCATCGCGACGACGATTTTTTGGTACGGGGTGAAATTCGCCGCGACGGCGGCGTTGGTTTTCGTCATGTTTATTCCTTGATGTTTTCTTTCGTCCACTCCCGGCCGGGGCCCCAGAAGCGGCCTTTATGGGCGGCACGGAACTGTTCGCGTTCCTCAGGCGTCATCGCCTGCCAGCGCTGCCAGCGTTGCGCGCCGCCGTCGTGATGGTGGCGGCCGCCGAAGCCGCCGACCAGGATACGGCACAGTACCAGCAGTCCGAGCGCGCGCCAATAGTCCAGCGGCGTACTGCCGGCGAACAGATGGGGGACGATCCAGTTCCACAGCAGCATGACGATCCAGCCCAGCAGCGCCAGGATCACCAGCATCTTGGGGATGAGCAGCAGTTTGTATTTGATCATTTCAACTCTCCTTTCATTCGTTGTACAGGTCCTGCAGCCGCGCGCGCAGGTGCAGCACGGCGTAGCGTTTGCGCGCCAGCAGGGTGTTGACGGACACGCCGCTTTGCAGCGCCATGTCCTTGAAGCTCAGCCCGTCAAGCTCGTGGGCGATGAAGACGTCGCGTTGGTTGGGCGGCAGTTCTTCCAGCGCCGCCTGCAGTTGTTCCAGCAGCATGGCGCGGTGGTAGGCGTGTTCGGGGCCGGCGTCGGCCGACGGCAGCAGCAGGTCGAGCCGGTAGGCTTCGCCATCCTCGTCGACCATGTCGTCCAGCGGCACTTCCTTTTTCTTGCGGAAGCGGTCGATGATGCGGTTGCGGGCGACGCGGTACAGCCAAGCGCTGACCTGCTCGATCGGCTCGGGCAGGCGGTGGGCCTGGGTGAATTCGTAAAAGACGTCTTGCAGGATGTCTTCGGCGTCGGTCTGGTCGGCCACCCGGCGACGGATGAAGCTGCCCAGCTTGGAGCGCTCGCGCAACACCGTCGCGGTGATGGCCTGGTCCTGGTCGGCGGTGGTGGGGGATGGCGGCTGCATGGTAGTGTAGACGGCCCGCCGTCGCGGATATTGTGTGAACGATACAAATTGATGCCTGCTGGGCTGCGAACTACTCGGCCGACAGCGCCTTATTCGGTTCGATATACACCTTGCCGCCCTGATAGTCGAACAGGATGTTCAGCTGCCGCAAAATGCCGTTGCTGATGTTGCCGGCAAGGGTGGGGCTGTTCAGCGTGCCGCCGCCCCGGGTCGACAGTTCCAGGGTCGGGTCGGCGATTTGCACGCCGCCCATCTCGAACAGCTTGCCGCGCGTCTTCAGCACCTGGGTGGTGCCGCCGATGACTTGCGCGGTCTGCACCGTGTCGCCCGCGCGGTATTTTTCCACCAAGCCGTAGCGCTCGACGAACGGCTTGCTCATCGTCAGCGAAAAATCACTGCCGGTGTCGATGGTGAACTTGCCCGGCAGGCCGTCGAGCACGGCTTCGATCTGCGGCGTCTTGTCGTGGAACGACAGCGGCGTGGCGGCGGCCGCGCCGCGATAGACAAAGCTGTTCGGGTCGTGGAAGGTCAGCTGGCGCGCGGCGTAGTCGATCAACGTCGGGGTCAGCCACAGCCACTCGTAGCCGATGGTGCCGTCGATCGGCAGGTTGTCGAGCGTGGGACTGGTGAAGAAGGCCTGCCGGTCCACGGTCAGGCCGGCCATGCCGATTTGCTGCACCGTGGTCAGCACACCGCGCTCGGTCTGCTGGCCGAGGCCCGACAGCACGGCCACGCCCTGGGCGGGCAGGCGCAGGCGCCGGTACAGTTTGTCGCTGATGACGTTGCGGGCGCCGGTGTCGAGGATGAATTTGAACGGACCCTGTCCATTCAAGGTCAGCATCACGCAAATGTGCGCTTCGCACGGCTCGAACGGCACCGTCACCGCCGGCCGCTGGGCCGAGAAACCCTGCATGACGGCCGGCTGCGGCAAGGAGAAGTCCATTTGCGCGGCGGGGCGGTTGAGCACGATGGTGGACACGCGCAGCGTTTCCTCGTCGGCGGCATCCTTGGCGTCGCGGATGCTTTCCTCGAAGGGCAGGGTGACCGCCCCCACACGGCGGAAATCGCGGTAGTCGATGGTGAAGGTTTTGCCGTCGACCACCTCCTGGCGGCGCTCGATGCGGTGGGTCTCGTCGTTGATCCAGTAATCGAAGGCGATGCCCGACGCGAGCTCGACGCGCACAACCGCGTAGTCGACGCCGGCGTGGCGGCGCGGCGCTTTCAGTTCCAGCCGGCGCGCCTTGGCGCCGCGCGCGAACCACCAGGCGTACGACTGGCGTCCCAGATGCAGCTCGGGATCGCGCGCCGCGCCTTCCTGTTTTTCCAGCTTGCCCATGCGCTGGCGCCAGAAGTTCTGGCCGTCCGAGCGCGACATCAGGCGCGCCACCGCCGACGTGGGGATGCGCTGCGCATAGCGGCCGCTGGCGAAATCGATGTCGCTGCTGCCGGCCTCGTCGTGGTCGAGGTAGGTGCGCACGAACTGCGTATGCTGCGTCTTGACCTGCCGCCAGGCGTTGCCGCCGACCGCCTCGCGCGCCTGGGCGAGCAACGCCGCCGCGCCCTCGGCCGCGACGGCCTGGACGCTGGCGATGGCCAGGCAGAGGCCGGCGGCGAAGCGGAGGATGCCGATGGTGTGGATCACACGGATGGCGGAGATCGTGCTGAAAAGCTGGCGAACTAGCAAAAATGAATCCTTGGTTTGGCGTCACCGGCGCCAAGCGCGCCGCTGCAAACAGCCATGTTAGCTGAAAAGCCATGCGCCGCGCCAGCCATCCGGCGCCCGGACGCAAAGGCGGCCACCAGATCGCTCTGGTGGCCGCCTTTATTGGTCGCTTACGCTGTGCTAACGATGACGATTAACGGTCGCCGTAGCTGCGGCGGGCGCCGTCGGTGCTGCGCGGGTTGCTGCCCTTGTAGCCGCCGCCGGTGCTGCCTTCCTTGCGCGGAGCGCTCGGCTTGCTGAACGTGCGCTGGCCCGGCTTGGCCGCGGTGCGGTTGTCGCCCGGCTTCCAGCCACCTGGACGCGAGGTCGAACGGGCCGCCGAGGCGGTCTTCTTCGGCTCGTAGCCTTCGATGACGTTGACCGGGATCAGCTGCTTGGTGAAACGCTCGATGCGCTTGACGTTCATGCCTTCGGCGTGGTTCACCAGCGAGATCGCCAGACCGTTGCGGCCGGCGCGGCCGGTGCGGCCGATGCGATGGACGTAGTCCTCAGGGAACTTCGGCAGGTCGTAGTTGAACACGTGCGTGATCGTCGGCACGTCGATGCCGCGGGCGGCGACGTCGGTGGCGATCAGGATCTTGACCTGGCCGCGGCGCAGGCTGTCCAGGGTGCGGTTGCGGGCGCCCTGGTGCATGTCGCCATGCAGCGCGGCGGCCGAGAAGCCGGCGATGTTCAGGCGGTCGGCGATGGTGTCGGCGTCGCGCTTGGTGGCGGTAAACACCACGGCCTGGTCGAGCGAATCGTCGCGCAGCAGGTGGTCCAGCAGGCGGTTCTTGTGCGACAGGTCGTCGACGAAGTGCACGCGCTGGGTGATGTTTTCGTGCTTGTTGGCGGCGCTGAGCACCTGAATCACTTGCGGATCCTTGGTGATGCGGCGCGCCATGTTGCCGACGACGCCGTCGAGCGTGGCCGAGAACAGCATGGTTTGACGGGTCGAAGGCGTCGCGTCGACGATTTTTTCGATGTCGTCGATGAAACCCATGTCCAGCATGCGGTCGGCTTCGTCGAGCACCAGGATTTCCAGTTGCGAGAAGTCGATCTTGCCCGATTCCATATGGTCGATCAGACGGCCGGGGGTGGCGACCAGGATCTCGGGATTCTTGGCCAGCAATTGCATCTGTTTCGGGTAAGGCATACCGCCCAGGATCGACACGGCCTTCAAACGGCGCAGGTTGACACTGTACTTGTCGGTATTGGAGGTCACTTGCAGGGCCAGTTCGCGGGTTGGGGTCAACACCAGCATTTTTGGCTGTGCGGCTTTGAAGCGCGGACGCTCGCCACGGGCGCGGGCGGCCTGCATTTCTTGATTTGGAGTCTTGCCGGCGGCGGCCGGGTCGATCTCGGACAAACGGTGCAGCGACGGCAGCATAAATGCGGCGGTCTTGCCGGAACCGGTTTGCGAGGAAACCAACAAGTCCTTGCCTGCGATGGCGGCAGGAATGGCCTGCTGCTGAACCGGGGTCGGCGCGGTGTAGCCGGCGTCGGTCAGGGCTTTGATGATGGACGTGTTGAGACCTAGTGCTTCAAATGTCATGCTGTTCTTTCGTAAAAAACCTGCGCCCGTGCAAACGCCGAACGCGAAATAGCAACGCCTACCAAAACGAAATGACTCAATCAAAATCGAAAGAAATTTCGGCACAAAAGCTTTGCGCCGGGACGGTGTCAGGTGCGACACCAAAGGCGGGAGGGCTTCATAAGCGACATCAGGGAGATGCGCTAAGGCTTGCGTAGCTGCTAGTAATACCTGGCTGATCAATCGGCGCCGCTGGTTATCGCGGCGCGCTCACTGCAGCGCACAGGCGACACTATACAGTAGTTTCGCCCCGCCTGTACAGTTAATTGCCCGTTTGCGTGTGCGCCGCAGCAAAACCGCTCCGGGGTCAGCGCTCCGGGGTCAGGTCCACCATTTCTACACGGACCCGGCCGTAGGCGGCGCCGGCGGCGTTTTAGTGCAGAGCTTGTGTAGAAAAAGTGGACCTGACCCCGGAGTTGTCGCCGGCGTTGCCGGACGGCGCCAGCGACGGGGTAAGCGAGAATACGCCAACCACGCGCGCCAGGTGGCTGGCCTGCTCGTGCAGCAGGGCAGCGGCCGCGCCGGCTTGTTCGACCAGCGCGGCGTTTTGCTGCGTGGCCTGGTCCATGCCGCCGACGGCCGCGCCGATGCGGGCGATGCCGTCGGTCTGCTCGCCGCTGGCGGTGGCGATCTGGCCCATGATGTCGGTCACCCGCGCCACGCTGGCGACGATCTCGGTCATCGTCGCGCCGGCCCGGTCGACCAGCGCGGCGCCGGTGTCGACCTGCTCGACCGATTCCTCGATCAAGCCCTTGATTTCGCGCGCGGCCGCCGCGCTGCGCTGGGCCAGGTTGCGCACCTCGCCGGCGACCACGGCGAAGCCGCGCCCCTGCTCGCCGGCGCGCGCGGCCTCCACCGCCGCGTTCAGGGCCAGGATGTTGGTCTGGAAGGCGATGCCGTCGATCACGCCGATGATGTCGGCGATGCGCCGCGAGGCGCGGTTGATCGCGCCCATCGTGTCGACCACCTGGGTGACGACGGCCCCGCCCTGGGCCGCCACGTCCGAGGCCGACAGCGCCAACGCGTTGGCGCGGCGGGCGTTGTCGGCGTTGCGCTGGACCGCGCCGTTGAGCGCGCCGATGGCCTCGGTGGTGGCTTCGAGCGAGCTGCTTTGCTGCGCCGTGCGGGTCGACAGGTCCTCGTTGCCGGCGGCGATCTGGCCGGATGCCGAGGCCACCGCGTCGGTGCCGGTGCGCACCTGGGTGACGATGCTGCCGAGCTGGTCGCGCATGTCGCGCATCGCGTGCAACAGGCTGGCCTGGTCGCCGGCGGCCAGCTGGACGTCGACGGCCAGGTCGCCGGCGGCGATGCGGCGGGCGATGCCGGCCGCCAGCGCCGGCTCGCCGCCGAGCTGGCGCCGCAAGCCGCGCATGATCAGGTTGGCGGCGGCCACGCTGGCGGCCAGCGCGGCGGCCAGGATCAGCGCGCACTGCCACTGCGCGGCGGCGATGCGTTCGCGCGCGGCCGCCTCGTCGAGGGTGGACTGGGCGGTGGCCAGCTGGACCACCTGGTCGATGACCTTGCGGTGCGTCTCGTACAGGCCGGCCAGGCGCTTGAGCGCGGCCGCCGCGCCGTCCTGGTCGCCCCTGGCCAGCGCCGGGACGAAAGTGTCGAAGGCGGTGGCGTAAAAGGCCAGCGCCGGCGCGTGGGCCTGCTCCAGCATCAGCGGTCCCATCCGCCCGGGCAGTGTCTGGGCTTGCCAATAGGTGTGGCGGGTATCGTAGTCGGCCTTGAGCGCGCGCAGGCGCTGGGCCAGCGCCTCGCGCGCCGCCGGGGCGCCATCAGCCTGGCCGAGGTTGGCCATCTGCAGGCACACCAGGTAGGATTCGATGATGTATTCGGGCGGCGGCAGGATGTCGGCGATCAAATCCTTGCTCTGCACGATGCGCTGGTAGATCGGGCCGTTGACCTGGATCTCGTTGAGGGCCTTGAACGACCACGCGCCGTAGACGGCGAAGCCGGCCACGAAGCAGCCGATGAGGATGAGAAAACGCGTCCTGACGTTGACCTGGTCGAGCATGGTATTCCCCGTGATCCCGGGCCGCTTGTGGCCGCGCCGGTTCTGTGAAAATGGATGAATTGTTCTGGTGGGAAAGACAATAGCAACAAACGGCCGCGAACCATAGCAGCTTGCATCCTGATTGCATCAATTGTTGCGCGATGACATCTAAATGTTGTCGGAAACGTTAACGGCGGCGGGCTGCGGACGTGAAAACGCCCCGCATGCGGGGCGTTCGGTGGCGGGGGCTGCGGGAAGGGTTACAGGTAGTCTTCCGCGTTCAGGCCCATCACGTGCGAGAAGCCGCCGTCGACGTAGGTGATCTCGCCGGTGATGCCCGAGGCCAGGTCCGACAGCATGAAGGCGGCCGTGTTGCCCACTTCCTCGATGGTGACGTTGCGGCGCAGCGGCGCGTGCGACGAGGCGAAGCCGAGCAGCTTGCCGAAGTCCTTGATGCCGGACGCGGCCAGGGTCTTGATCGGGCCGGCCGAAATGCCGTTGGCGCGGATGCCGTGCTTGCCCAGGTTCTCGGCCAGGTAGCGCACCGACGCCTCCAGCGACGCCTTGGCCAGGCCCATGGTGTTGTAGTAAGGAATGGCGCGCACGGCGCCCAGGTACGACAAGGTCAGCAGCGACGAGCCTTCCTTGAGCAGCGGCAGCGCCGCCTTGGCCATGGCCGGGAAGCTGTAGGCCGAGATGTCGTGGGCGATGCGGAAGTTCTCGCGCGTCAAGCCGTCGAGGAAATCGCCGGCGATCGCCTCGCGCGGGGCGAAGCCGATTGCGTGCACCAGGCCGTCGAGCTGCGGCCAGTGCTGGCCCAGGTCGGCGAACACGGCGGCGATCTGCTCGTCGCTCGAGACGTCGCAGTCGAACACCAGGGTGCTGTCGAATTCGGCGGCGAACTCGGTGATGCGGTCTTTAAAACGTTCGCCGACGTAGGTGAACGCCAGTTCGGCGCCCTCGCGGTGGCAAGCCTTGGCGATGCCGTAGGCGATGGAACGGTTCGACAGCAAACCGGTGATGAGGATTTTTTTGCCTTGCAAGAACGCCATGTTGACTCCGATTGCGACTGCGCGCCGGCCCCGGCTCGGACAGCGGGCGGGACGACGTCAGTGGGGGTTGTTTTTAGGGTGTGAGGCCGTTCGCCTGCCACGCAAGTGCGAGATTGTAGGACGAGTGCGCCGCGACTGCAACCTTTGATCGCCGCCGCTCGAAACCCACAGGGCCATGCTGGGTCGTGCCCCAAAGGGTACGACCCCTAAGCAGCGGAGCTGGCATCGCGGTGAAGGCTAGCCGGGGTTGGTCCTTAATTGCTGTTCTTGCGGACCGATTTGCCCTTGGCGGCGTCGCGCGGCACGCGCGCCTTGACCAGCGAGACGGGACCGCCCTTGCTGGCCTTGGTGGCGCCGGCGCGCTTGTAGCCCGACTTGGAGACGGCGCGCTCGGCCTCGAAGGCCATGGTGGCGTTGTCGGCCACCTCGGGCGCGATGTCCAGGTAGGCCGAGGTCGACACCTTGGGCACCAGGATGGTCGAACCGGCCTTGAGCATGGAGCGCTGCGGGATGTTGTTGGCCTGGCGGATCACGTCCGGCGTGGTGTGGAAGCGCGACGCCAGCGCCCCGATGCTTTCGCGCGCGCTGGTGATCTTGTGCGTGGTCCAGGTCGACAGGTCCTTGCCCCATTGCGCCAGGTTCAGCTGGAACTTGGCGGCGTTTTCCTTGGGCAACAGTATCTTGGTCTGCTCGTCGCCGGTGATGACCGGGCGCTTGAACTGCGGGTTGAGCGCCTTGAACTCGGCCACTGACAGCTCGGCCAGGTGGGCGGCGATGGTCAGATCGATGTCGCTGGTCTTGTCGACGGCGGTGAAATACGGCGTGTTGTCGACCGGCGGCAGGCTCACGCCGAACTGGGTCGGGTTGCCGATGATGTTTTTGACCGCTTGCAATTTCGGCACGTACTCGCGCGTCTCGGTCGGCATCAGCTCCGACAGGCTCTGGAAGTCGGTCGGTTTGCCGGCGGCCTGGTTTTTGGCGATGGCGCGCTGCACCGAACCTTCGCCCCAGTTATAGGCGGCCAGCGCCAGTTGCCAGTCGCCGAACATGTCGTACAGGCGCTGCAGGTAGGTCAGCGCGGCGTCGGTCGAGGCCAGGATGCCGCGGCGCTCGTCCTTGAAGGCGTCCTGCTTGAGGTTGAAGTCGCGGCCGGTGCCGGGCACGAACTGCCACATGCCGGCGGCGTTGGCATGCGACAGCGCCTCCGGGTTGAAGGCCGACTCGATGAACGGCAGCAGCGCCAGCTCGGTCGGCATGCCGCGCTTTTCCAGCTCGGTGACCACGTGGAACAGGTAGCGCGAGGCGCGCCCGGTGGTGATGGCCATGTGGTCGGGACGGGCCGTGTACCACTTGGTGTGCTTGGCCACCAGCTCGTTGTTAATGTCCGGAATGGCGTAGCCGCTGCGGATGCGGCCCCAAACGTCCTTCTCGCGGAACGCATCATCGTCGGCCGCTTTGGCCGGCTTGTTGATTTTCAGGGAGGACAGGTCGAGGGCGGGGGACTTCGGCAGGGCGGCAAGCGGGACTGGCGCGGACGGCGGCAGGCTGGCCGTCTCGTCGTAGGCGTGGCTGGCGCCCGGCGCCAGCAGCGCGACGGTGGCGGCCAGCGAGGCCATCAGGGGCGCCGACAGCGCGGCGCGTTTAAGAATTCGAGGATGCATAGTTTTCCATTGTTGTCGACTGTGAAACATCGAACCGACCATGAATAAACGTGGAGTGTACGAAGCTCAACTTGATGAGTCAAGGATTATGTCAGGCATGTGACCTTTATTTTGTGCAATAGTTCCCGGCAGATAAGCAGAAGATGGCCGCAAAATGCGCGGAGTATGAGATGGCGCAAAGAATGCGTACAATTCCGCCTTTAAGAGCGTCTTCAAGGAATCGCATCATGAGTATTAGCGCCACCGATCACGACGCCGTCGTCGCCAAGACCGTCGACTGGCTGGAAAAGGCCGTCATCGGCCTGAACCTGTGCCCGTTCGCCAAGGCCGTCCACGTCAAGGGCCAGATCCGTTACGTGGTGTCGGACGCCGACACGCCGGAGGCATTGCTGGAAAAGCTGATGGAAGAGCTGGAATACCTGGCCGAAGCCGACCCGGAAAAAGTCGACACGACCTTGCTGATCCACCCGCACGTGCTGGCCGACTTCGAGGACTATAACGAGTTCCTCGACGTCGCCGACGCCGCGCTGGAGGATATGCAGCTCGACGGCGAGCTGCAGGTGGCCAGCTTCCACCCGGACTACCAGTTCGCCGACACGCACAAGAACGACATCGAGAACTACACCAACCGCTCGCCGTACCCCACCTTGCACCTGCTGCGCGAGGAGAGCGTCGAGCGCGCGGTCGAAGCGTTCCCCGAGGCATCTGACATTTTCGAAAAGAACATCGCCACCTTGCGCGCGCTCGGGCACGACGCCTGGGACAAGTTGCTGCAGGTGAAGGGATGAGCGAAGGCAAGGGCGAGCCGCCAGTCAGGCCGGACACGCCGTGCGTGGCCGTGTGCTCGACCACCTTCGACGAGATTTGCCGCGGCTGCGGACGCAGCGTGGTGGAGGTGGCGCACTGGGTGTCGATGAGCGCCGAGCAGAAGGAAGTGGTCTGGCAGCGCATCCTGGCGCAGGGCTACCCGCGCCGGAATAAATAACGTCAAACCCGGCGTGCGCTTGGCGATACGCCGGCGACCCCGCTTGGCCGTGCGGGTTAAGCGCCGGCCAACCGATCAATACGTGCCGATGAAATTCTTCTTGCCGATGTCCAGGCCGTTGTGGCGCAGGATGTCGTAGGCGGTGGTGGCGTGGAAGAAGAAGTGCGGCAGCGCGTAGTGGAACAAATACGTCTGGCCGGTGAAATGCTTGGTCTTCTCGCCGCTGCCGGTGGTGATGGCGCGCTCCTCGCTGCCCTCGATCGAGGCCTGCGGCACGCTATCGATGTAAGCGAGCGTCTTGACGATGCGCGCCTTCAGGTCGGCGAAGCTCACTTCGGTGTCCTCGTACGACGGCACGTCCAGGCCGCCCAGGCGCGCGGCGGCGCCCTTGGCGAAGTCGCAGGCGATCTGGATCTGGCGCGTGAACGGCAGCATGTCCGGGAACAGACGGAACTGCAGCAGCGCGGCCGGCTCGATCTTTTTCTCGGTGGCGTGGGCTTCGGCCTTGTCCAGGATGGCCAGCAGGCTGTTGAGAATCTGCTTGAACACAGGAATCGAGGCGGAATACATGGAAAAAGTGGTCATGGCGTTGTCCTATTTGGCGATCTATTTGGAGGTCTGGGTGAAGTCTATGTGGAAATTGAGCCGCGATAATAGCCCGCCCCGAGGTTTTTTGCTTGGCGTGTGACTTGCAGGGCAATTTTCCGTGCATAATTCCACTAAGTAATTTTGTAACATGACCCCGACGACGATGCGACCTTTCCCCCTGCCGCGATTTTGTTCGCCCCTCGATGACTAGCGTGAGGACTAGCGTGATTCACCGTCTGCGAACCAGGCTGGGGGCGCTGTACGGGCTGTCGATCTACGGCGCCCTGCTGCTGGTCGTGTTCGGCGGCCTGGTGATCCCGGCCATCATCGGCAGTTATTTGCTCATCGGCGTGCACGAGCAGCAGTCGGCCCGCGTGGCGCTCGACGAGTCGCTCCAGCGTAACGCCGACATCCTGGCGCTGGGCATGCAGGAATCGTTGTGGAACATGAATTCGGAATCGGCCCATTCGCTGGTCGAATCGGTCATGCGCGACCGCTCGGTGCTCCAGGTTCAGGTGGTCGGCCAGGCCGACGCCCAGTTCATGCACGTGCGCTCGCCGCGCCAGGCGAGCGGCAACGTCTACCGCGCCGAACGCGAGATCCTGGTGCGCGGCGAAAAGATCGGCCGCATCACGGTCGAAATGGACGACGCCCGCAGCCAGCAGGAGCTGCGCGAAAAACAATGGTCCTATGTGTTCGTGCTGGCCGCGCAGCTGACCGTGTCGCTGCTGCTGATCGTACTGTTCCTCAATTCCCGCCTGATCAAGCCGCTGCGCAAGCTGATGCGCTTTTCCGACCGCCTCTCGCGCGGCGACTTCGAGACCCGGCTCGACCTGGCCGGCAGCGACGAGCTGGGCCGCCTGGCCCAGCAGCTTGAGCAGATGCGCGTGGCCATCAAGCGCCTGTTCGAGGACGTCGGCCAGCGCGAGGAGCGCTTCCGCACCATCGTCACGCAGGTGCCCGGCGCGGTGTTCCGCTTCCGTCCGGACGGGCCGATCGATTTCGTCTCGGACGCCATCGAGGACATCTCCGGCTATCCGGCCGCCCAGTTCATGCTGGGCAACACCGACGCCTGGACCAACCTGATCGCGCCGCAGGACCGCAAGCGCCACCGCCGCGCGGTCGCCCAGGCGCTCGGCGACGGCCTGCCGTACGAGATCGAATACCGCATCGTCGACGCCGCCGGCACCGAGCGCTGGCTGGCCGAGAACGGCCAGCCGCAGCCGCGCGGCGCCGACGGCAGCTCGCCGTGGGTCGACGGCATCATCGCCGACATCAGCCAGCGCAAGCACAACGAGATGCGCATTGAGGGCCTGCTGGCCGAGCAGAGCGCCATCCTCGACAACGTCATGTTCGGCGTCATGTTCGTGCGCAACCGGCACATCGTCTCGGTCAACCGCCGCTGCGAGGAGCTGTTCGGCTATGAGCCGGGCGCGATGACGGGCGCCTCGACGGCCATCCTGTTCCCCGACCCGTTCGAGTACGAGGCGGCCGGCGCGCGCCAGTACCCGTCGCTGGCCGAGGGCGACTACTTCAACGAGGAGCGCAACTACCGGCGCCCGGACGGCTCCACCTTCTGGTGCATGGTCAGTGGCTACGCGCTCGACAAGCACCGCGCCAACGAGGGCAGCATCTGGGTCTACGCCGACATCAGCGCCCGCAAGGAGGCCGAGGAAAAGCTACGCCTGTCGGCCACCGTCATCGAGCACATCGCCGACGGCGTGGTGGTGCTCGACAGGGACGGCACGATCGTCGCCATCAACCCGGCCTTCAGCCAGATCACCGGCTATTCCGAGGCCGAGGCGCTGGGCCGGCACTACACCTTGACGCGCTCGGGCCGCCACGAGCAGCAGTTCTACGACGCCATGTGGCAGGAGCAGGTCGACACCGGCTTCTGGCGCGGCGAGTTGTGGAGCCGGCGCAAGAACGGCGAGATGTACCTGGAATGGCTGACGGTGAGCGCGGTGCGCGACAGCCGTGGCGTGGGCACGCACTACGTTGGCGTCTTCAGCGACATCACGAAGGCCAAGGAATCGCAGGAAAAGCTCGACCACCTGGCCCACCACGACCCGCTGACGGCGCTGCCGAACCGGCTGCTGTTCCACGACCGCCTGCAGCACGCGCTGCTGCGCGCGGCGCGCGACGGCGAGCAGCTGGCGCTATTGTTCATCGACCTCGATCGCTTCAAGAACGTCAACGACACCCTCGGCCACCACATCGGCGACGAGCTGCTCAAGCAGGTCGCCAACGCGCTGCTCGAGCGCCTGCGCGAGGGCGACACCCTGGCGCGCCTGGGCGGCGACGAATTCATCGTGCTGCTCGAGGATATCGACAACCAGTTCGGCGCCAGCCAGGTGGCCGAAAAGCTGGTGCAGATGTTCGACCAGCCGTTCATGGTGGCCGGCCACGAACTGTTCGTCACCTGCAGCGTGGGCATCAGCCTGTTCCCGGACGACGCCACCGACCTCAATATGCTGATCCGCAACGCCGACGTGGCGATGTACCAGGCCAAGGCGCGCGGGCGCAACGGCTACAGCTTCTACGCGCCGTCGATGACGGGCGAGGGCGTCGAGCGCCTGCGCCTGGAGACCTTCCTGCGCCGCTCGATCGAAAAGGACGAGGTCTTCCTCAATTATCAGCCGCAGGTGGAGATCGACAGCGGGCGCCTGATCGGGGTCGAGGCGCTGGTGCGCTGGAACCATCCGGAGCTGGGCCTGATTCCGCCGATCCGCTTCATCCCGCTGGCCGAGGACACGGGCTTCATCAACCAGCTGGGCAAGTGGGTGCTGGAGGAGGCCTGCCGCCAGATGGTGCGCTGGCAGGCGGCCGGGCTGCACGTGCCCAAGATCGCCGTCAACCTGTCGGCCAAGCAGTTCGAGCGCGGCAGCATCGTCAACATGGTGGCCGACATTCTGCGCGAGACGGGGCTCGAGCCCCAGCGGCTGCAACTGGAAGTGACCGAATCGGTGATCATGAACACCGGCGACGCCATGGTCTTCATCAACGACCTGCACTCGATCGGCGTTGGTCTGGCGATCGACGATTTCGGCACCGGCTACTCGTCGCTGGCCTACCTGAAGCAGCTGCCGGTGCAGACGCTCAAGATCGACCGCTCCTTCATCAAGGACATCTCGACCGACGCCAACGACGAGGCGATCGCCATCGCCATCATCCAGCTGGGCAAGAGCATGAATTTGTCGGTCATCGCCGAGGGCGTGGAGACCGAGGAGCAGGCCGCCTTCCTGCTGCGCCACGGCTGCCACCTGGCGCAGGGCTACTTCTACAGCAAGCCGCTGGCCGCCGCCGACATGCTGGCGCGCTGGCGCCCATAAAATCGGAGACCTCCAATGCATGGAGAGAGAAAAAGTTCGCGCCGCCGCTTCCTGTTCGGCGGCGTGGCCGCCGCCGGCGCGCTGGTGGTCGGCTGGGGCGTGCTGCCGGCGCGCCAGCGCCTCGACAGCGCGCACCCGCTGCCGCTGACGGGCGGCGCGCTGGCGCTCAACGGCTGGGTGGGGCTGGCGCCGGACGGCACGGTGACCGTCGCCATGCCGCGCAGCGAGATGGGGCAGGGCGTGCACACGGCGCTGCCGATGCTGGTGGCCGAGGAGATGGACGTGCCGCTGTCGGCCATTCGTCTGGTGCAGGCGCCGATGGATAAAATCTTCGGCAACGTCGCCATGCTGCGCGACGGCCTGCCGTTCCACCCCGACGACGACGGCCGCCTGAAGGCGGTCGCGCAATGGACCGTCGGCAAAGTCGCGCGCGAGCTTGGCCTCATCATCACCGGCGGTTCGTCAAGCGTCAAGGACGCCTGGGGACCGATGCGCGAGGCCGGCGCCACCGCGCGCGCGATGCTGGTGGCCGCCGCCGCCGACCTATGGAAGGCGCGCGCGGCCGACTGCCGCACCGAGGACGGCCACGTGGTGCACGCCGACAGCCGGCGCGTGGCCTACGGCACGCTGGCCGCCGCCGCAGCCACCTCGCGGCCTGGCGAGGTGCGCCTCAAGACGCCACAGGAATTCCGCCTGATCGGCCGCCCGCAACCGCGCCGCGACACCCCTGCGAAGGTCAACGGGCGCGCGGTGTTCGGCATCGACGTGCGCCCCGAAGGCCTGTTGTACGCCGCCGTGCGCATGTCGCCGGTGATCGGCGGCACGATCGCCGGTGTCGATACGAACGCCGTGCTGACGATGCCCGGCGTGCTGCGCGTGGTCGATTTTTCCGGCGCGCTCGGACCGCACGCGGGCGCCGGCGCCGGCGTGGCGGTCGTCGCCAAGACCTGGTGGCAAGCCAGAACGGCGGCACAAGCCTTGCCGGTGCGCTGGGCCGGCGGCCAGAACGCGGGCCTGTCCAGCGCCGGCGTCTACGCCCAATTCGCGGCCCTGCTGGACAAGGAATCCGGCTACGCCTACCACCAGAGCGGCGACATGGACGCCGTCCAAGGGCAGGTTGCCGGCATCGCCAGGACCATCAGCGCCGAGTACCGCGCCCCGTACCTGGCGCATGCCGCCATGGAGCCGGTCAACTGCACCGCGCAGATCAAGGACGGCAAGGTGTACGTGTGGGCGCCGACGCAGTCGCCGGGCTTCGCGGTGCGGGCGGCGGCCACCGCCGGCGGCGTGGAAGTGGAGGACGTGGTGCTGCAAGTGACGATGCTGGGCGGCGGCTTCGGACGCCGGCTCGACGTCGACATGGTCGCGCAGTGCGTGGCGGTGGCGCGCCAGTGCGGCGGCGCGCCGGTGCAGATGATCTGGTCGCGCGAGGACGATACCACGCACGACGTCTATCGGCCGGCGGCGCTGGCGCGTTTTGTCGCCACGCTCGACGCGGCTGGCAATGTGCTCGGCTACGATAACAAATCGGCCAGCGGCTCGGTGTCGCACCAGTTCTTCAAGCGCAACCTGGGCCTGCCGGCCGGTGGGCCGGACAAAACCACCGCCGAAGGCGAATTCGATATGCAGTACGAGTTTGCCAATCAGCGCATCCGCCACGTAATCGTCGACAGCCCGGTGCCGCTGGGGTACTGGCGCTCGGTCGGCCACTCGCACAACGCCTTTTTCAAAGAGAGCTTCATCGACGAACTGGCGCACGCCGCCGGCAAGGACGGCGTCGCGTTCCGGCGCGGCCTGTTGAAGCGCCACCCGCGCCACCTGGCGGTGCTCGACGCCGCCGTGGCCCGGGCCGGCACCGCGCCCGAGGGCCGCGCGCACGGCGTGGCGCTGCACCAGTCGTTCGGCACCATCGTCGCGCAGGTGGCCGAGGTGTCGGTCGAGGGCACGGAGATCCGCGTGCACCGCGTGGTGTGCGCGATCGACTGCGGCATCGCCGTCAACCCCAACATCATCGCCCAGCAGGCCGAATCGGGCGTGGTGTTCGGCCTGTCGGCGGCGCTGTACGGCGCGGTCACGATCAACGACGGCAAGGTCGAACAAACCAACTTCCATGATTACCCGGTCGCACGAATGAACCAGGCCCCGCTCGTCGAAACGATTATCATGCCGAGTGCGGAGCACCCCGAAGGCATGGGCGAGCCGGCCACGCCGCCGATCGCGCCGGCGGTGGCCAACGCCGTATTCAAATTAACCGGCAAGCGCTTGCGCAGCTTGCCGCTGACGTTATAGGAGAGTTGGATGAGGACAGCGTTATTGTTGGGAGCATGGTTGGTATCGGCGGTGGCCGGCGCCGCCGAGGTGACGGAAACCGGCAGCTTCACGGTCGGCACGACCGAGGTGGTGGGCTACCGTTTGAGCCAGGAGGGCGCGCCCGATGTCGAGTACTTCATCTCCAAGACCAAGGAACCGGCGCCGCTGGTGCTGCTGATCCAGGGCTCCGGCTGCGCGCCGGTGTTCAGCGGCCTGGATACCTCGCGCCGCTCGTCCAACGTGTTCGGCTACATCGATCTGGCGCAGCAGGGCAAATACGCGGTCATGGTGGTCAACAAGCCGTACGCGCCGAAGGATGCGCCGAACGGCGGCGGCATCATCGCCTGTCCGACCGAATTCAATGACTACTTCACCCTGGAGAACTGGGTGCGCGACCTGGGACGCGCCTACGACCACGCCGCGCAGCAGCCGTGGGTGCGCGCCGGTTCGTCGCTGGTGCTGGGCGTGTCGGAAGGCGCCACCGCCGCCGCCGGCCTGGCCGAAAAAGAGGGCCGCGTGACCGACGTCGCCATCGTCTCCGGCAGCGGCCCGTCGCAGTACTACGACTTCGTCGCCGGCGCCTATGCCGCCGGTGGCGGGGACGAGCAGATCAAGCTGCGCCTCGATGAACTGGAGGCGACGCGCCAGAAAATCGCCGCCGACCCGGATAACGCCAAAATGCTGGCCTGGGGCCACCCGTACAAGCGTTGGAGCAGTTTCTTCCGCGCGTCGTCGACGCAATCGCTGTTGAAATCGCAGGCGCGGGTCTACATCGTCGGCGGCATGAAGGACACCAGCGTGCCGATCCTGTCGGGCGAGGCGATGGCCGCCGAACTGCTGGGCGCCGGCCACGACGTCACCTTGCGGCGCATTCCCAACGCCGGCCACAACCTGCTGCCCGCCGGCGCGGCCGCCGGCAACATGTGGCCCGAGTACCAGCGCATTGTCGAATGGTACGGACGCGATTTGTCCAAGCCGGTCGGGTCACGATAACGAGCGCCGAGCACACGCTCGGCAAAAAAATGTTGACATCGCCGCCCGTTCGTTTATTCTTACTGCATCGTTACAGTAAATCGATACAGTACTCGCTGAAGACACGTAGGGCGGATTAGCGCAGCGTAATCCGCCATGCATGCGCCATCGACGGCTCATGGCGGATTACGGCTTCGCCTAATCCGCCCTACGTGGTTTAGAAATATCGGCAGCAAGCATGCAACGGGGTTCGCCCCATTATTTTTAGCGGTTTACTGTAACGTTACAGTAAACCGTTGCAGTACCAAGAAGATAAATATAAGATACGGAGACAATGATGACTGGAACAACCCTGCCCGGCGCGACGCGCTGCCGGCCCACCCCGATCGCCGCCGCCGTGGCGCTGCTATGGATCGGCGCCTTGCCCGCGCAGGCGCAACAAGCCGCCGGCCAGGCCAGCGCGGACACCGCCGCCCAGCCCAAACTGGAATCGGTGGTCGTGACCGCCAACCGCCGCGTCGAAAAACTCGAAGACGTACCCGCCTCGATCTCGGTGCTGGGCGAGGAATACATGCAACGCAACAATGTGCGCGAACTGGTCGACATCATCAACCTGTCGCCGGCGCTGTCGATGTCGGTCGGCACCCAGGTCGGCACCAACAGCATCAACATGCGCGGCATCGGCACCACCTCGAACAATCTGGGTATCGAGGGCGACGTCGCCATCATGGTCGACGACATCCCCTATGCCCAAACCCAGCAAGCGTTCCGCGACATGTCCGACATGGCCCGCGTCGAAGTGCTCAAGGGCCCGCAAAGCACGCTGTTCGGCAAGAGCGCGATCGCCGGCGCGGTGGTGATGACGACCAAGCCGATCGGCGCAGGCCCGATGCAGACCAAGGTAAGTCTCTACCACACCAGCGACCAGGAATACCGCGCCTCCGCCTCGCTCAGCGGCCGCCTGTCGGACACGGTTGGCCTGCGCCTCTACGCCAGCAAGACCAATTTCCCCGGCTTGCTGCACAACCTGACCGACGATTCGATGCAAAACGGTTCCGGCGGCAAGACCTTCATGGCCAAGCTGCAGTGGAAGATCTCGCCGGACCTCGACGTATTGATCACGCCGCGTTACGATCACTCCCGCGCCACCGGCAACACGGAAGCCATCACGTCGATAGGCGAGGGCGTCGGTTACCTGTACAACCGCAAATACACCGCGCTGTCGAACACGGAAATTCTGCGCGGCATCAACGTCAGCCGCTGGAACCGCCAGATCCGCAACGACTCGCCGACTGGCCTGGACGCCACCGACCGCGCCATCGGCGTGCGCGTCAACTACGCCTTCCCGGACAGCTCGCCGCTGGCCGGCCACGCGCTGACGTCGATCACGTCGGTCGACAACAACCTGTCCAACGACTTCCGCGACAACGACAACATCGACCTGATCTCCACCTTCTACCAGGTCGACGCCAGCGGCAAGCCGTCCGGCATCGCCGAGCCGCCGATGATCAACGGCACCATCGCCAGCAAGACATCGACCCAGGAGTTCCGCCTGACGTCGCCGGACGGCGGCGACTTCCGCTACCTGGTCGGCGTATGGATCGCGCGTAACTCGCTGTACCGCACCTACCTGCGCGGCAATGCCTTCGTCAAGGAAACCAACTACACCAACTACGACACCAACTCGGGCAGCCTGACGCACGCGATCTACGCCAACACCAATTGGGATTTCGCGCCGAAGCAGAGCCTGAGCGCCGGCCTGCGCTTCAACCGCGAGGCCAACGACTATCTGTTCCACACCGTCGACAGCCTGTCGTCGAGCGCGCCGGACAACGTGCACACCGGCGAGCACCTGTACATCGCGCCGCAAAACAAGGAAAACGCCGTCACCGGAAAACTCGGCTACACCTACCATCTGAACGACGAGATGATGGTGTACGGCACCACCTCCACCGGCCACAAGGGCGTGGCCTACGACATGACCAGCGGCGCCAACAACGTCAACGTGTTTTCCCGCCTGCCGCTGGCGCCGGAGAAGGCCACCAGTTTTGAGGCCGGCTTCAAGGCCAACCTGTGGAACAACCGCGCCACCTTCAACGCGGCCATCTTCCAGACCCGCTTCCGCGACTACCAGACCTCGGCCACCGAGCGCTTCACCGACGGCAGCCAGGCCAGCGTGTTGTACAGCATTCCATCGCTGCAAACGCGCGGCTTCGAGGCCGACGCCACGGTGCTGGCGACGCGCTCGCTGCTGCTCAACGCCAGCATGGCCTACACGCGCGCCGTGGTGCGTGACTGGAACCAGGGTCCGTGCTACAGCGGCGCCACTGACTGCACCGTGCCCAATGAGCTGGTGCCCGGCTCATTCCTGCGCGACGCCAGCGGCGGCATGATGCCGAACGCGCCCAAATGGAAATTGAACCTGGGCGGCGAATACACGCTGCCGCGCCTGGCCGGCTTGCCGGTGGTGGCCGCGATCAACGCCCAGTGGCGCACGCAGTCGACGGTGCAGGGCGCGATCAGCCAGGACCCGTCGCTGGTGCGGCCCGGTTATGGTATTTTCGACCTCGGCGCCTCGTTCAAGGACGTCAAAGGCCTCTATAAACTGTCGATCGGCGTGAAAAACCTGTTCGACCACCATTACGAATCGGGCAGCAGCGGTTCCTTCCTCAACTTCAAGCGGGCCGGCGGCGGCCCCGACATCCGGTCCTATGGCTGGAAGCCGGCCCGCGACGCGTTCCGCTACGCCACCATCCGTCTGGATGTGGCGTTCTGAACGCATAACACTTCACAAGGACATCATGAGCGAATCCAAGATTCAGGACGTAGCGAGACTGGCCGGCGTATCGACCACCAGCGTCTCGAATTTCCTGAACAACCGTATGGGGCAGATGCGGCCCGATACCCAGCGCAAGATCCAGCAGGCGATCGAGCAGCTGGGCTACCGGCCCAACAACGCCGCGCGCCAGTTGAAGACCGGGGTCGCCTCCATGGTCGGGCTGCTGGTGCCGTCGCTGGCCAATCAGTTCTTCGGTTCGCTGGCCTGCGCGGTGGAGACGGCCGCCGCGCGCCACCAGTGCCACGTGATGACCTTCAGCACCTTCCGCGATCCGGAGCGCGAGCGCGCCGTCATGGCCGATCTGCTGGCCTACGGCGCACAGGGCATCATCACCGGCTCCGCGCTCAACGACACCGGCCACCTGGTCGGCATGACGGCGCGCTGCCCGGTGGTGGCGTTCGACATCAAGCGCTCCGACGACAGCCATGAGCGCATCACCACGATCTCGGTCGACAACGTCGCCGCCACCACCATGGCGGTCGAGCATCTGGTGGCGCTGGGCCACCGCGCGATCGCGCTGGTGACGCCTCCGCCGTACACCCTGAATCGCCAGGACCGTGTCAAGGGCTTCGAGCAGGCGGTGGCGGCGGCCGGCATCAGCGGCGAGCTGGTAATCGCCGACGCCACCGACGCCCCGGCCGACCTGCACGGCGACACCCGGCTGTTCGAGCTGGGACGCAGCGCGGCGTCGCTGTTGCTGGCCGCGCGCAGCAAGCCGACGGCGGCCATCGCCATCAACGACATGATGGCGATCGGTATCGGCATCGGCCTCAAACAGCTGGGCAAGCGGCTGCCGCAGGATTTTTCGCTGATCGGCATCGACGATATTTTCTTCTCCGCCGCCAACGATCCGCCATTGACGACGTTGCGCCAGCCGATACAAGCCATGGCCGACGCGGCCGTCCAGCGCATCCTGGCGCCGGGCGCGGCCGGCGTCGGCGGCGAATTGTTCGCGCCGGAGCTGATCGTCCGGGCGTCGACGGCGGCGCCACCCAAATAATTCATTCCCCAACCACTCATTAGAAAGAACATCGCCATGGAACTTATCGGAAAACGCGCCCTCGTCATGGGCGGCGCCTCGGGCATTGGTAAAGCCAGCTCGCTGGCGCTGGCGCAGGCCGGCGCCGACGTCGTGCTGACCTATTGGAGCAGCGCCGACGAAGCACAGGAAGTCGTCGCGCAAATCCGCGCCCTCGGCCGCCAGGCCCAGGCCATCAAGGCCGACCTGACCGACGGCGCCATCGCCGAACGGGTGTTCGCCGAAGCCGAAGGCGCCATCGGCGAGATCGACATCCTGTTCGCCAACATCGGCGGCTTGATCCAGCGCTGCCGCGTGGCGGAGATGCCGCTGACCTTGTGGAACGAGGCCATGAACCTCAACCTCACCAGCACCTTCCTGATCTGCCAGGCGGCGGTCAAGCGTATGGAGCCGCGCGGGCGCGGCGCGATCATCACCATGTCGTCGCTGGCTGCGTTCGACGGCGGCGGTCCCGGTTCGGCGCACTACGCCGCGTCCAAGGCGGCCGTCGCCACCTTCACGCGCGCGCTGGCCAAGGAGGTCGGCCCGGCGGGCGTGCGCGTCAACGGCGTCTCGCCGGGGTTGATCGCCACGCGCTTCCACGACACCTTTAACACTCCGGCCAACCGTCAGGCCATCGCCGAGCGCACGCCGGCCCGCCGCGAAGGCGCGCCCGAGGACGTGGCCAACGTGGTCGTGTTCCTGGCGTCCGAGCGCGCCGCCTTCCTGGCTGGCGAAATCGTCCAGGTCAACGGTGGCCTGGGCCTCTACTGATTCCTTTCGGAGCAATCGATGAACCAAACCCTTTCACGGCGCCGTTTCCTCGGCGCCGCGGCCCTCTCTTTGCCCGCGTTTTCGTTGACGGACGCGCTGGCGCAGGACGCGCTCGAATCGCTGGGCACCATGCAGGGCAAGGCGGGCGCCGGTCCGCATCCGCTGGAAACGCTGATGAAGGCGCATCCGGCGGCGTTGCGCGCCGAACTGCGCGGCGTTCATCCGCGCGTGTACACCACCAAGGCCGGCCTGGACGCGTTGCGCAAGCGCGCGCAAGGCGAGTGGCGCGCCACGTGGCAAAAGGCGCTGGCCGGCCTGACCGCGCTGCGCACCGCGCCGGCCGCCGCGCCCGCGCAAAAGCGCCGCGCGCAGAACAACACCGCCATCGGCATCATCGGCGCGGCGCTGGCCTACCAGATCGAAGGTGACGCCAAATACCTCGAGGCGGCCAAGCGTTACATGGACGCGGCGGTCAGCTATGAGGTGTGGGGCTACACCTACAGCAAGCCGGATATCGATCTCGCCGCCGGCCACCTGCTGTACGGCCTGGGCGCCGG